>NZ_CP121650.1:6355000-7798616 GCF_029714405.1 Bradyrhizobium sp. CB82
CCGACTTATTAATTGACACCGACCGGCAACTGCGTTCATTGTAGGCCGACTGCCATTTGGAATGGGTCAACCAAACTGTCGTGATGGCAAACGACCAAGGCGTTTGCGGAGCCGAGGATGGACGAAACAACACCGGTCGGAGCAACCAACCCGACGGTGGCCCTGCCGGGCGGGAGCC
This sequence comes from Bradyrhizobium sp. CB82, assembly GCF_029714405.1. Lineage (NCBI taxonomy): Bacteria > Pseudomonadati > Pseudomonadota > Alphaproteobacteria > Hyphomicrobiales > Nitrobacteraceae > Bradyrhizobium > Bradyrhizobium sp. CB82. Next base: position 6,355,179 of record NZ_CP121650.1, read on the forward strand.
GCGGCAGCACCCAGACGGGTATGAGGCTGTATAATGAGCGCCTGATCCTCTCCCTTATCCGGCGCCATCGCAGTCTCGCCAAAGTCGAGATCGCGCGCCTGACTGGTCTTTCGACCCAAACGACGACGGTGATCATCAATCGGTTGGAAGCCGATGGCCTGGTGCTCGCAGGCGAACCGCAGCGAGGCCGCATCGGCCAACCTTCCGTTCCCTACTCGCTCAACCCGGCCGGCGCTTTTGGTCTCGGTCTGATGATCGGCCGGCGCAGCTCCGATCTGGTGTTGATGGACTTCACCGCCGGAATCCGCGCCAGACGCCGCGCGATCTATTCATTCCCCGTGCCAGAAGACATCATGGCATTTGCCGAGCGCGAGATGCCGGATCTTCTCGCCGAATTGCCTGAAGCCCAGCATGGCCGGATCAGCGGCATTGGTGTCGCGATGCCGTTCGAGTTGTGGAACTGGGAAGCCGATCTGCAAACGCCACCCGGCGTGCTCGGCAAGTGGCGTGACTTCGACGTAGCAGCTGAACTCTCGCGCCGCTTCGGCGCTTGGCCGGTGCACGTCTGCAACGACGCGACTTCGGCCTGTGCGGCCGAACTCACCTTCGGTGCCGGCGCAGCGTACCGGGATTTCGCCTACTTCTACATTGGCGCCTTCATCGGCGGCGGTATCGTTCTGAACGGAAGCCTCTTCCCCGGCCGCAGCGGCAACGCCGGCGCGCTTGGCTCCATGCCGATCATGCGACGGGACGAACATGGTGAGTCGAGCCTTCAGCAATTGATCCGCACTGCCTCCATCTATCAGCTGGAGCGACAACTGATCGCCGCCGGTCGACGCGGCACCGATATCTGGCTCTCGCCCGACGATTGGTCGAGTTTCGAGGAGCCGCTCGATGCGTGGGTTGCGGGAGCGGCCGAGGCCCTGGCGCAGGCCATCGCCGCATTGCTGGCTGTGATCGACTTTGAAGCCGTCATCATCGACGGAGCCTTTCCGCTCGATGTGCGCCGTCGTCTCGTCGAGCGCACAAACGAATATTGGGCCCGCATGGACCGGCAGGGCCTCACCGATGCCGTGGTGGTGGAAGGCTCGATCGGGCGTGATGCACGCGCGATCGGCGGTGCGGCCTTGCCGCTGCTCGCAGCGTTCGCTCGCGATCACGACGTTCTCTTCAAGGATTGAGCATGATCGACGGCATGGTTCTCCACTCCGAGCGCATTATCGTGCGTGGTACGGATCCTTCTTCCCGCAAGTCCCTGACAGACTCGAGGCTTGTCGCGATGAACAAGGGTGACGTCGTGATCCTTGTCTGTGGCGAAGCCCTGATCGATCTGTTTGTGACCAGGTCCGGCCGGTCCGAAATGTCGGCCCGTGCCGTTGCCGGTGGCTCTCCCTTCAATGTCGCGATCGGTCTCGCTCGGCTTGGCGTGCGAACGGCCTTCCTGAGCGGCATCTCGCGCGATCACTTCGGCGCGTTCCTCGCGGACAGGCTGGCTGGCGAAGGCGTTGATGACAGCTTTCTCGTGCGCACCGACAGGCCGTCCACGATCTCGATCGTAGCGACGACCGACGACGGTCAACCGAACTACGCTTTCCATGGCGATGGGGCGGCAGATCGGTCGCTTCAGCTCAAAGACCTGCCCGGCATGTTGCCGGACGACGTTCAGGCTTTGACTTTCGGTTCCTTTTCCATGGCTGTCGAGCCGGTCGGCACCACATTTGCTGCTCTCGCCGAGCGCGAGCGTGCACGCCGCGTCATCAGCGTCGACGCGAACGTCCGTCCGACCGTCGTCAGCGATATGCAAAGCTGGGCAGTTGCCGCGGAACGTTTTTACCGGACGGCCACGATGATCAAGGCGAGCGACGAGGATATTCGCCTCGCGTGGGGCGGTCGTGTCTCAATTGCCGATGCGGCCGCCTATTGGCTCAAGTGTGGCGCGCGCCTCGTGGTGGTGACCGAGGGAGCGAAGGGGGCAACCGCCTTTTCCGCCGCTGGCAGCGTTTCAGTGCCGGGTCGTTCCGTGGTCGTGCGCGACACCGTGGGCGCCGGCGACACATTCCACGCCGCACTGCTTGCGCAGCTTGCGAAAACCGGCAGGCTCCATCCCGAGTCCATCGCGGCGCTCGACCTGCCCGCAATCCGCGAGTTGCTTGCTTACGCAGCGGCTGCCGCCGCCATCACGGTTTCCCGCGATGGTGCCGACCTGCCGACCACCACCGAGATCGATGCGAGTACGGAGCCATGCCATGCTTGACAGAGTGACGGACGCAACGGGCCACATCAGAGGGGCTCCAATTGAAAAGGCTTCGCCTATGACCAGCCGCGTGATTCCCGTGGCTCCCTTCGTCCTGACCGTCTTCGGAGCGACGGGCGATCTGGCGTGCCGCAAGCTGTTGCCGGCGCTGTTTCGTCGCGATTTTGCCGGCCAGCTACCGGAGGAAGCGACTATTTTCGGCGTCGCGCGCGGCGCAATGCGGCGGGATGATTTCCTCGCCATGGTGCGAGCGGCGATCATGAAATATGTGCCGGCATCGGAAACCGCCGGACCCGAACTCGATCGCTTCCTGGGCCGCATCTCCTACATGGCTGCCGATGCAGAGAGTGAGAATGGTTGGCCCGAACTCGCAGCCGCCTTGTCGGCCTACGCGGAACGCATTCAGGTCCATTATCTGGCGACGGCACCGCATCTGTTCGGACCGATCTGCGAACGGCTGGGTCACTACGGTCTTTCAAAAGGCGATTCCCGCATCGTTATCGAGAAGCCGATCGGCAAGGATCTCGAGTCCGCAATCCGGCTCAATCAAACCATCGGCATGATTTTCCCGGAGGAACGCGTCTACCGGATCGATCACTATCTCGGCAAGGAGACGGTGCAGAATTTGATGGCGCTACGGTTCGCCAATGCGTTGTTCGAACCGCTGTGGAATGCCGCTCACATCGACCATGTGCAAATTACGGTCGCTGAATCCATCGGCGTGGAGGAACGCGGCACTTACTACGACAAGTCCGGCGCCCTGCGCGACATGGTGCAGAACCATCTCCTCCAGCTGCTCTGTCTGGTGGCGATGGAGCCGCCACATTCGCTCGAAGCCGACGCCGTGCGCGACGAGAAGCTCAAGATCCTGAAATCGCTCGAACGGATCGACGAAACAAACGCGGCATTGCTGACCGTGCCGGGTCAATACCGCGCCGGCGCATGCGATGGGGTCGCGGTTCCGGGTTATGCGGAAGAGATCACCGATCGCCCAAGCGCGACCGAAACTTTCGTTGCGCTCAAGGCAGCCGTTGCCAATTGGCGCTGGACCGGCGTTCCCTTCTACCTGCGCACCGGAAAGCGACTGCAGCAACGCAGTTCCGAGATCGTCGTGACCTTCAGGAAAGTTCCGCATTCGATCTTCAATTCGAATTCGGGAAAAGCCGTTCAGACGCGGCTCGTGATCCGCCTGCAGCCCGACGAGGGAATCAAGCTCTGGCTCATGATCAAGGAGCCCGGGCCGGGCGGCATGCGGTTGCAATATGTCCCCCTCGACATGAGCTTTGCCGAAGCATTCGACGTCTCGGTACCGGACGCTTACGAACGGCTGTTGATGGATGTGGTCCGCGGAGACGCGACCTTGTTCATGCGCCGGGACGAAGTCGAGGCGGCATGGCGCTGGATTGACCCGATCCGTCAGGCGTGGAGCCAGATGAACGAAATCCCGCGCCCCTATGTTGCCGGCAGCTGGGGCCCCTCCGCGGCCGTCGCACTGATCGAGCGCGACGGCCGAACATGGATGGAGGACGGTCCATGATTGCCGAGCAGCGCGCAATCGATGCTCAGTCCGCAAACAGGAGGCTTGTATGACGATCGAAGCAAGGATCAATGCGCGGGTCGCCGAAGTGACGGATCGCATCGCTCGGCGCAGTCACGACAGCCGAGCACGCTATCTCGACCGCATTGCGAACGCGGCGAGCACGCCAGTGCGGCGGCGACTGGGATGCGCCAACCAGGCCCACGCCTTCGCGGCTTGCGGGGGGCACGACAAGAAGCTGATGCAGGATGGCCATGTCCCCAGCCTCGGAATTGTCACGGCCTACAACGATATGCTCTCGGCCCACCAGCCCTACGAGCGTTTCCCTGAACTCATCCGACAGGCTGCGCGTGCAGCGGGTGGTGTTGCCCAGGTCGCAGGCGGCGTTCCGGCGATGTGCGACGGCATCACGCAAGGCGAGGCGGGAATGGAGCTCTCGCTGTTCTCGCGCGAGGTCATCGCCTTGTCCACCGCGATCGCGCTGTCGCATCAAACCTTCGACGCCGCGGTGTTTCTCGGCATTTGCGACAAAATCGTGCCGGGACTTGTTATCGGCGCGCTCTCGTTCGGACATTTGCCTGCGGTCTTCATTCCGTCGGGACCGATGACCTCGGGCCTGGCCAACAGCGAAAAAGCGAAAATCCGGCAGGCCTACGCGGAAGGAAAGCTGGGCCGCGAAGCTCTGCTGGAAGCAGAGGCGAAGGCCTACCACGGCGCGGGGACGTGCACGTTTTACGGGACGGCCAACACCAACCAGATGCTGATGGAGATCATGGGCCTGCAGCTTCCGGGCTCATCTTTCGTGAACCCCAACACGCCTTTGCGCGATGCGCTGACTCGCGCGGCGACCGAGCGAGCATTGGACATCACCTCGCTCGGCAACCAACCCATCCCGATTGGCCACGTGCTCGACGAGCGCGCCTTCGTCAACGGCATCGTGGGGCTGCACGCCACTGGCGGCTCGACCAATCTGACGCTGCATCTGGTCGCCATGGCTGCGGCGGCCGGCCTCGCCCTTACGTGGGACGACTTTGCCGACCTCGCGCAGGTGACGCCACTGATCGCGCGGATCTATCCCAACGGCTCCGCAGACGTGAACCATTTTCATGCCGCCGGCGGAATGAGCTTCTTGATCCGGGAATTGCTTGCTGCCGGGCTCCTGCACCGCGACGTCTTGACCGTCTGCGGCGCCGGACTCGATGCGTACCTGCAGGAGCCGCTGCTCGAGGCCGACGGCACGTTGACGTGGCGCGACGGACCGGCTGGAAGCGGCGATTCCGCCGTGCTGCGCGGGATCGCTGATCCGTTCCAAGCAGCCGGCGGCCTTCAGCTTCTGACGGGCAATCTCGGACGCGCGGTCGTCAAGACATCTGCGGTCGCACCGCAACGCCACGTCATCGAAGCGCCGGCTCGCGTCTTCCATTCCCAGGAGGATCTGCAACGGAGCTTCGCTGCGGGTGAGCTCACGGGTGATGTGGTCGCGGTGGTACGCTTCCAGGGTCCGAAAGCAAACGGCATGCCGGAGTTGCACAAGCTGATGCCGCTCCTTGGCGTGCTTCAGGATCGCGGACTGAGGGTCGCGCTTGTCACAGATGGGCGGCTTTCGGGCGCCTCGGGCAAGGTTCCTGCAGCCATTCACGTCACCCCTGAAGCGGCGGATGGCGGTGCGATTGCGCGGATTCGCGATGGCGACCTCATTCGGCTCGACGCCGTCACCGGTCAGCTTGACGTGCTCGTCGCCCCGAGCGAGTGGGACGCGCGAGCCTGCGCGCAAGCCGATCTCTCCACCGCGCATGTAGGAATCGGCCGTGAACTCTTCGGCTTCTTCCGCGAGCGCGTCAGTTGCGCAGATCGCGGCGCCAGCGTTTTTGTATCCTAAAGCGTGATGAGATTAAGTCCGATCAGTCGCGTGGGGCACCTCTCCCCAGCGGGGAGAGGTCGGATTGCGAAGCAATCCGGGTGAGGGCCGCAGCACTTATTGAGACTGTAACCCTCATCCGGATCGCATCTGTCGATGCGATCCGACCTCTCCCTCCGGGAGAGGTGAATCCTCGGCATCGCACCGATTCAACCAAAACTCATCCCGCTTTGGACGCAATGGATGGCCGTACCCGCTAAATGATGCCGCCTCGCCGGAGCGCCGCAATCGCGGCCGCGTCATAGCCGAGTTCGGTCAGGACGACATCCGTATGCTCGCCGAGCGTCGGCGGACGCGTCGCGATCTCGCCCGGCGTTTCCGACAACCGGACGGCGGCTCGTACCACCGGCGCGGGTTTCGGCAAGCCCGGATAATCGACGTCCTGCATGAAGCCGGTGGCGCGAATATGCGGATGATCCAGCGCCTGTTGCGGGCTCAGGACGGGGCCGGCTGGAATCATCGCACGTCCCAGCGTGTCGACCGCCTCCTGCGTGGTGCGCTCGGCGCACCAGCGCGCCATCCGCTCGCTGATGATGGGGCCATTGTCGCCGCGCTTGATATCGTCGGCAAAGCGCGGATCGCCGAGCCATTTGTCTTCCTCACCCATGAGCCTCGCCCAGCGAACGAACAGCGGATGACCCGTGACCTGGCACAGCACCCAGCCGTCTTTGGTGCGGTAGATGTCGGCCGGCGCGGCGGTCTGGCCGAGATTGCCAGTCGGAACGCGGTTGACGTTAATCACCGCCTGTTCGATCAGCGTTGCATTGGTGAAGGAGAGCGCGGTGGCAAGCAATGCGCCCTCGACGACCTGGCCGCGCCCGGATTTGCCGCGCTCGATCAGCGCGGCAAGCGTTCCGAACGCGCAATGCAACGCAGTTCCAAAATCAACCCAGTTCACGGCGGCCCGGTAAGGTGGATCGCCGGCGCCCGTCATGTACACCGATCCCGACATGACCTGCCCGACACCGTCGAAGCCAACGCGGTCGGACCAGGGCCCCGGCCCGCCGAACGCAGTTGCCGTCGTCAGGATGATGTCCGGCTTGATCGCCTTGAGGGCGTCGTAGTCGAGCTTCATCGCGCGCAGAGTCTGTGGCGGCAGGTTGGCGACGACCACGTCCGCGGTCGCGACAAGACGGCGCATCACCTCCTGCCCTTCCGGCTTCATCGGATCGAGCGTGATGCACTTCTTGTTGCGGTTGATCTGTAGAAACAGCGCGCCTTCACCGCCTTCGCCGACCGGCGCCACGAAGCGATCTTCGCTGCCATCGCGCTTTTCCACGCGAATGACTTCGGCGCCGAACTCGGCCAGCAATGTCGCGCAATACGGCCCCGCGATATAGCGCCCGAAATCGAGGACGCGCACGCCCTCCAGAACTCCCCCCATCGATTTCTTCCCTTGTGTTTCTTGTCAGATTACAGGGAACGGTTGCCACGGCAAGGTGGCAACCGCCAGCCTCGGCCAGCAGAAGTGATCGCCCAATGGTTAGACTGGTCGACGTTCCGCATTAGTATGGCCTGTCCGTCATCCCTACCCAGAGCCGCATCCATGCCTCAACAGTTCGATCGATCTGCTGAAGATCTCGGCAACGCGATTCATCTCGAGCACGTCAACGTCCAGGTCCCGGACCAGCGCCTCGCCACCTTATTCTACGTCGCGGGACTTGGGCTCACCCGCGATCCCTATCTGATGGTGTCCGAGACCAACATGTGGATCAATGCCGGTCGGAGCCAGTTTCACTTGCCGAGCGGCAAGCCGCAGGTGTTGCGCGGTCATGTCGGGCTGGTCATCGCGGGCCGTGAGGCGCTGCTGGCCCGATTGGCATCGGTCGCCAAAAAGCTCGAGGGCACGGCGTTCGCGTTCGCCGAGCACAACGACTATGTCGAGGCGACCTGTCCGTGGGGCAATCGCCTGCGCTGCCATGAGCCGGATGCGGCGCGCTTCGGGCGCATCGCGCTCGGCATCCCCTATGTCGAATTCGAGGTGCCGGCCGGATCTACACCTGGAATTTGCGCCTTCTATCGCGAGATCATGGGCATGCCCGCCAGCTTGCGGAACGGCGACGGCCAGGTTGCCGCGGTGAAGGCCGGCCGCGGCCAGCATCTCTTGTTCCGCGAGACCGACCGCCCCCAGCCGGACTACGACGGCCACCATGTGCAGATGTACATCACCGATTTCTCCGGTCCTTACCGACGGCTATCGGCGCGCAACCTGATCTCGCGCGAGGACAACCAGTACCAGTACCGGTTTTGCGACATCGTCGATCTCGACAGCGGCAAGCGTCTCTTCACCGTCGAGCACGAGGTACGCAGCGCGACCCACCCGATGTTCATGCGGCCGATGGTCAACCGCAATCCGGCGCTGACGAACCGCAACTACGCTTTCGGCCACGATCAATCGCCCTGGGCGATGGGACCGGACCAATACGAGGGATAGGGAGCGATAAGGATTGCACTCGGCAAAGGCCGGCGGCAGGAAAGTCCGAATGGTTGAATCTGGCTACGGCTGGCCGGGCCAGTCGGATTCTATAATGATTTCAATGTGCTACGGACCTGTCTTCGATGGCAGGCGGGATCACGTCCACGCGCGGCGGACACCCGTTTTTCAAGTTTTGGCCACTGGGCTCACCGGCCAACTGGCGCTCGCGCGCCATGAAAGCACCGAAGCCAAAGCAATTGACCGAACAGGACGTCCGGCGACTGGTCAGGCTCGCCCGGCAGGAGGGTGTCGAAAACCGCTTCACACTTCTCCGGATGAGGCTCCAGGCCATTCGGCACCGGAAGAGCATCCGATCTGTTGCAGCGCAATGCGCGGCATCGGCCACGGCTAACTCTTTATATCCATGGCTTTCTCACCGCAAAGGCTCAGAGTTCCCCGCATCAAGCGAAGCCTACTCTTTCCGGCGGAGGCCCCATGAGTCGCTCACCCTCGATCGTGCCGCATGTGCCAGCCAACAGTGACGTCTACCTCGTGCTTGAAGACTTCGGCGGCCGGCTCGGGTGTGCCTGGTGCGAGACTGCCGAAGAGGACGCGAATCGCGCCACGCTGGTGCGGCACCTGATCGAGGGCCAATACGAACATCCCATCCGCATCGTTGCCTTCAATCCGATAGAGGGATGGTCGCGAGACGTGACTGCGGACATCGCCGATGAGATTCGCCGCCGCTTCGTCGAGCTCGACGACGCGGCGCCATCCCTGCTGGAGTTTCTGGACAGAGCTGCCAGCCGCTGACGCAGGAATCCGCGTGTCCGCAGGCACCTGGTGCCGCGCGGCCTCTCGGCGGCGTCTTGGGGGCTTCCTCAAGAACCATGGGGCGCTATACTAACCCAATTGCGGTATCATTCTTTGTATGGGGACGACCGTGTTGGACGATGAATTTAACAAGCAGCGCGCGAAAATATTGCGTGATCTCGCAGAGCAAGCCGATCCCTTCATCAAAATGCGTCTTCTGAAGCTTGTGGAGCGCTACGAACCCAAGCGACAGACCGCGGCAATTGACCAACAATTTTCAAGCCAGGCTCCAGCCGGACATCGAACATCGCGACATCACTTCTGACTGATTGCGAGAGCCTTCTCTTTTGAAGCCAGCCAAGAATGAACTGGCGATCGAGAGCAAGAGGGTAGACACTCGGATCGACGAGCATCACGTCAGGCGCAGGTTTGAAAGTCGCGATTTCGCCATCCACGCGCTGGAGCTGCGTCATGCGATACGCTTTTGGGCAGACAGTCTCTCCTCAAGACCAGCTCTCGAAAGTCGCGCAGGAGAGCTGTGAGCGCGCGAAGACGCGAAGTTCGCGTTCAGAGCGAAACGCTGGCGCAGATCGGCAAGGAGTTGGTCACCGCCTCGGATATCACTCCTCGGTAGCACCAGCAGCGTGCGTCCGGCCGCGCCCTAAAGCCGTTTCCGTTCCGATTGAATCGGAACGGGTGCTCTAGACTTTAGTTTTGACGCGTTTTCTTCACGCGAACCGGTGTCCACTTCGCTGGAAAACGCTCTCTAGCCCACAATGATCAGTGCGAGCAGACCGGAGCTGAGCAGAACGACGCCCGCGAGCGTAACCGCCAAAAAGGCAAGAGATGTGAATTCTTCACGCATGGACATATGGCCCGGGACTCACCACGCCCCGACCATCACAAGCGTGACGATGCTCAGAGCCGAGCAGCACAGAATGACGACTGGCGCGACTAGACTTTGGTGAGACCGCATTGTTGGCTCTCCGAGTTAGAAACAGCCCAGATCGTAGGTCGGCCATGTTTTTCCGTGACTTCGTGGTTGCTGGAAAGTGGTTTCAATCCGAGGTCATTTGTTTCGTCCTGGCGCGGGCGAACGAAATCTGTTCACGGGTTCGCGAACGCGAAAACAGGGCGCAAGGAAACGATCTGTGCCTCGGATATCCCGGTCCAATGCTGGTGTCCTTGTCCTCAATTGACATGGAGCTCGCTTGTCGGCACGGTTTGCATCCACGTCCATGCTGAAACGATTTACGGATCCGGCGGCGTCGACGCACAAGCGCGCAGCGTGCAGAACGACCGTCTGATTCGACGCCCCGGGCGGAACAACCGCTGAAGCTGATAGATGGCTCCATCGAGAATGGATACCGGCCGACTTAATCACGAGATGGAGGATGATCGCGTCGCCGAGGGCCGAGAGCCGCGGCCACACACCGAGCCCAGCAACGGTGCGCCCATCATTCACCCGCCCCAAGAGGCCCCTGGCTTGTCATCCGCGCACTTCGGTTCCGGGATGGGGAAATCCGGACGTGTGAGCGCAATTGCGAATTGGATGCTGCGGGGACGCCGCATCTGGCGCGGGCACCTCCTGCTCGATCAACTCCCCGAGGCGACCGGCGGCTCGATGGGAAACATCGAGCGCTGGTTACTCGCGTTGCTGAGCGTCCTCGTCATCGTGAGTTGCGTTTGCGCGACCATTGTCTTCACGCAGGTCACGTCGCTCAAAGCGGAGATCGCTACGCTGCAACGCGAGATCATCGCGCTCAAGCTGCGGGTAGCGAGGCTCGATCAGATCGCAAGCGCCAATGAGGCGCGCGACAAGCCAGGCGATGCGCCCAAGCCGCCGGCTGAGAATCGTCCTGACCTCGCCCTATCGCGCGAAGAGCTTCAGCTGATCCGCGACTATATCAAGCCGGCGCCAGTTGCGGGCTCCGCGACTGACTCGATCAAGGTCGGCGATCCCGTCGCGGGAGAAACCATCCCCTTCCCTTCTCCAATCACGGATAAGGTGCGTAAACTGCTTGGCGCGAGATTTACCATTCGCAACGGCGTCATCGTCATTACCCGAAACGGCAGCAATCGCGCCGATGTCGTGATCGGGCCCAATTGACGACACGCGGCAAGCTATGGCGGATTGTTCGGCGGCCTTTCGATGAACCTGCGACTGCCGTTGAGAAGCTCGAGGTTGTTGGCGATCACCGTCATTTGGGGCTCTTTTCGTGATTGAATTTGTGGCCATCCCCAAGTAGCATCCTAGCATTGGAGCTTTATCGTAAATTGCCCCTAAGCAGAGGTAGAGCACAATGCGTATTTTATTTCTCAGCGCGATCAGCGCTACCCTACTCGTCGGAAGCATCAGCACTACGAACGCTCAGCCGCCGCAGGAGATTGTTGGGGCCGACACGATCCAGATTCAGACCGGGCAGACGCGGACCTTTATGTTTCAGCAGTCGGTGAACAGGTTTTCGGTCTCGGCCGACGGCGTTGTGGAAGTCAGACCTGAAACCGATCGCACCTTCACCATACGTGCGATCAGCCCCGGCCAAGTCTTGATGACGGCCTATGCCCCAGACGGCCAAGTCGTCCACCGCTCCAATGTTTCCGTGGCGGACGCCGGTCACCTGGTCAAAATCTATGGCTTTGGTGGGGATACGAAGGACTATATCGGCCTTATTTGCACTGAGGCCGGTTGCGGTCGCGCCGACCCGGATATCGCGCAGAAGCCTTCTCCGCCATTGACAGCGGAGACGCAGAACAAGGGTGACCGTAACGCCGTCACAACCGCGAGGGAGGACAGGTGAGGAGGACTGGCGCTGCGGTGGGGAGCAGAGCGCACGACAGTCGGCGCGGTATTCAAACGCGGCGCCAGTAGCGCGACCGTTATTTAACCTCTGCTCCGCCTCGACCAACTCGTGTCGGCCCGACCCAATTTAACAGAGCTCTGATTTCCTGCCCCACGGCGCGGAAATAGAGCAGGTGCGTGACCGCAAAGGACAGCACGCACGTCCCTAAAATGGTCGCCAATAGGTACAGGCCGGCACCGGATGGGACCGCGAGGGGTACAAGCGATGCCTGCTTGGCGGTGGGCACGCCAGCCTGCCAGGAGAAGACCAAGAAGCCCGCATATGCCGCACTCAAGTGCGTTGCGAGCGTGAACGGGAGCCTGGATTTGGCTGCGAGCCCAAGGCAGGCAAGCAGGAAGATCGGAAGGGCAAGCCCGAACAACTGAAACCCATCCATCGCGACGAAGTAGCTCAACGTGGTGTGGCTTCGCTGAAAGATGCCGAAGATTCGGACATTGATGAACCAGAGAAGTTCGGAGCGGGGGGCGTATTCAAGCGCCCTTGCAGACAATTCGGCGCAAAGGGTGGCGGCAAAAAGCGCAGATGGTCCCAGGATTTGCAACTTGAAGAGACGGTTCATGAGACGACGTGCCATACGTCAGATACCATGCAGCGTAGCTTGCTCCAGCAATGTTTAGGATATGTTAAAGTTCCCCGGCCGCAAGGGGCGGCCTTCGGCCCTCGTAAAATATGAATTAAATCCGTGTCTGGACTAGTTTGCTGATGGCTGGTTGTTCGGCGGTCTTTCAATGAACCGCCGGCTGCCATTGAGAAGCTCCAGGTTGTTGGCGATGACCGGGTTGCCTGGATCGAGCGAATAGGCCTGCTCGAACTTCCGCCGCGCTGCACTCAGATTGCCGCGCAGCATGTACGAATATCCTTGATCATTCAAGATTTGAACGGTTACGCCCCCGAGGCGGATCGCTTGCGCATATGCCTGGTCGGCGAGATCAAAACGACGAATCTTGTCATAACTCGCCGCCAATCCAATCCACGCCGTCACGTCCTTCGGCGATTTTTCGACGGCGTCCTTGAAATAGCGCTGGGCGAGCCCGTAATTGCCGCGGTTGTAATGTTCGAGCCCGAGCCGCACCGGCTCGTCCGAGGGGTAATATTTGACGTCGGTCGGCTCTTGCACGGGGTCGCCGCCCGGCGGGTCCACGGGGGCCACCATGGCGGCCTCCCTCACGGTGTAGTCGCACGCCGCAAGGCCGATCCCTAACCAGCAACAGGTCAGCATTAGAATCACACGCCGCATGAATCTTGTCCCCCGCCCGACTCCAGCGGACTCAATGAAATATCATCGCTGAATTACTTACCATGAACCGGCAGCCAGACCTGTGGCCACACGGCAACAAGTCAGCGCCAGAAATACGCACCGCATTTCTCCACCCCTGCAGCCCCCGCCCCAGCGGCAAATGCGCTTTTCGCTTCGAGGCTGACATCGGTCTTTACCTAGCCGTGGCCCCGCCGACCGGAACCGCGACTGCAGGCGCTCCTGCCCCCGTTCCGCTGATGTTGATATTCTGGTTGCTCGGTGGCGGTTGGCCCATGGCGTCTCCCCCAAGGCCGATGTTGGGCAGCTGATCCACCGGCCGTGTCGTTGTGGTGTAGCGGTTCACCGCGGCGCTTGTACGTCGCGCGTCGTAGGCGAGCCTGCGGTTGCCGACATAGCGCGGCCAGGGATGGATGGTGTGGGTGACAGCGTTGACCTCTTTGGCATCGCCAGCGCTCATGGTGATGGTGTCGGAGCGCTGGAAGTAGCGGTCGACCTCATCATGGCCGTAAAGGCCATAGCAGCCGCCCAGGGGCAGGACCGCGAGGAGTACCAGGTAACGCTTGGTCATGTCTCGCGTCCTCAGTTGAGGGTTTTGACGACGGGTTGTGCGGCGACAGGAGCCGCTGGGGGCGCGGCCTCGCGAACGTCCGGCGCGATAATGTGCCCATACGGCCCCTTCACGTCGCCGCCGGAATTGACGTAGTCGTCGTAACGCTTGCGGACTTCCATCTGGCCGTTGAGGAAGAAATCGACGTCGTTGGCCGGCAGGCGGGAGTCGAGCGGCGATGCTAGTTTCTGACCCGGTGCCGCCGGCGCGACCAGGCGCGGCGTCACGATAATGACGAGATCCGTTTCCTGCTGCTGGTACGACTTGCTGCTGAACAACGTTCCAAGCACAGGCACCGAACCAATCCAAGGCAATTGCGAAACGTCCTGGCGGTTGCGGGTCTGCAGCAGGCCAGCAATGGCAAAGCTCTGACCGTCGCGCAACTCGACCGTTGTGCGGGCGTCGCGGCGTGTCAACGCTGGAACCGTCGTCCCCTGGATCGTTACCGCATTGGAGAAATCGAGCTCACTGACTGATGGCTCGACCCGAAGATTGATCACGCCGCGCGACAGAACGGTGGGCACGAACGCCAGCTCAACACCGAACTTCTTGTAGTCGATCGTCACGGTCGGAAAACCGTTCGTCGTCGTGTTGGGGATCGGCACCGGGAATTCACCGCCGGCGAGGAAGCGGGCAGCATCGCCGGACAGCGTGGTCAAATTCGGCTCCGCAAGTCGGCGCGCCAACCCTTTGGTTTCCAGCGCCGAGATCAACAAGTCCACCGAGCCGCCATTGCTGGTTCGGATGATGCTGGTCAACAAGCTTCCGAACGGGGTGGGAGCTACACCGCCCGCCGAACCAATGAGTGTCCCCACAGTTCCGAGGAGCGGAAGGCTTCCCGTCGGGGGAGAACCGACAGCGCCCCCGCCAGCACCGAGAGGACCGTTGGTGGTATTGATACCGCCAATCGGTGATCGGCCTGCCGCTGCGACCCCGCCTAGTCCCGAATTCGCAACGTTGGTGCCATTGGCGTTCGCGGCAAACAGTTTCACGCCGAGGTCACGGCCTGCTTCCCGGCTGACCTCGAGGAAGCGCACCTCGAGCATCACCTGCTGCGGCGACGCGACACTCATGGCGTTGACGACGACGACGCCCCCTTTGGGAACGCTGCCGGTGGCAATCGACATAGCCCGCTCGGCGGCGACGGCATCCGGTGCCGTTCCGCTCAGCACGACCTGGCCCTCGGAGGAGGAGACCCGAATGCCCTGGGCGCCGGTGCTCGCTCGGATGTTCTGCTGCAGATTGCTGGTATCGAGCACGACCTCGACGTCGAGGATCCCGATCTGCTTCATCGACGAGTCGAACAGGATGACGTTGGTGGTGCCGGTCTGCTTGCCCTGAACGTAGATCAGGTGATCGCTCAGCGACTTCACGTCGACGATGTCAGGCGAGCCCGCGACAATGGTCGCGAACGGGGCATCGACCCTGAAGGTGCGTGACTTGTTGACCACCACCTTGACCCGCTGGACGTCATTCATCTCGCTGACGAACACGCCGCCGGAGGAGGCGCCCCGGTCTGCTGCCGCCGCGCGGTCAGCGGACCCAAACAGGGCGAGCGCCGCGCCAAGAGCCATCACGCCGCAAGCGAGGGACTTCCCTACCTTATTACCCGCAACACAACCGCCACCCATTCGAGTTCCCCCAGCTGCGATCCACGCCTATCCCGCAGATCCACGCACTCGATGTCCCTTAAAAGCTCCCTCCACGCACCACGTCGCAGAGCCTACAATCTGTCTCAGAACAAATCGTTACTTCGTATTTGCAACATCATCATCCCTCATGCCGTCTACTTGCAAGAAGAGACACTTACTGCAGTGCGGGAACGGCAGAGAAAACTTCGCGATGTTGCCCGTGAGCACCACTTCTCTAGGTCGCTGGAACCATTCTGCAGTGGAACCGCAGATGAGTTCCCGCTGTTGCTCCGCTACTGGGCAAGTTCCCTATCG
The DNA here is from genome assembly GCF_029714405.1 of Bradyrhizobium sp. CB82. Taxonomy (NCBI): domain Bacteria; kingdom Pseudomonadati; phylum Pseudomonadota; class Alphaproteobacteria; order Hyphomicrobiales; family Nitrobacteraceae; genus Bradyrhizobium; species Bradyrhizobium sp. CB82. Next base: position 6,370,792 of record NZ_CP121650.1, read on the forward strand.
GTTCTCCGGTAAGTCTGTTCGGACAACGGGGGGCCTGTTTTGGCCGCTTATGACTTTTGAGGACACTGATTCCCGCTAGACCGGAATTTTGGTGGCCGCACTCGGCCCATCGAGTGCCGTGCCCCAGATCGGCATCATGGTGAAGCCCGCTTGGGGCCATCACAGTCAGTGCGGCGGCTCCCGCAGTGGTGCTGGCCGTCGGCGCGGCTCGACCGCTGGCGACCTGACGGCCGATCAACCGCCGCGTAAAATGGGTGTAAAAACACCCCTACCCTCCGCTCGGGAAGGCTGCCTTGTCGCGCCGAACCGACGGCTCGGTTGTTCGGTGGTGCTAGTCTGGTGATGATTCCCATTTCGAGCACGAAAGGGACGGCAGGTTGGAAAGTCACCAGATCGGTCAGGGCAGCCCTATACCGCGGCCAGAGCTGAGGGCGCTAACAGGGCTTCGCGGAGTGGCGGCGACGACCGTTGCCTTGGCGCACTTCCGGCCGCTGTTGCCCTTCGATGCCCACCTCTTCTTCTTATGGCAGAATGCTGCGGTTGATTTATTCTTTTGCCTCAGCGGCTTCACGCTGTCCTACGTTTACAGCCGAGAGAATTTTCAGTTTTCAAGTTACCTGATGGCTCGCGTTGCCAGGATTTACCCTTTGTACGTCCTGACACTCATCATTGCCGGAGCGTTCTACATCTGGCCGCTGGTGATCGATCCGGTAACCTATCCGACCAGAACAGCCTTCTCCGATTTCCTGTTACAGGCGCTGATGCTGAACTGCTGGCCGGTGGTGGGCTCCTGTGTGCATTGGAATCCTCCGGCGTGGTCTATCTCTGTCGAATGGTTTTGCTACGTCCTGCTGTTTCCCTTGCTACTGCTTCAAAATGCGCCGCGCTCGACGCCGATCAAGCTGCTCTGCCTCGTCGTGCTGTCGGCCGTTTCCTACCGCCTGTTCATGGAGTATTACGACGAACGCCTGACAAACCCGGAGCTCTATGTCGCGAAGAGCCAGTGGAGCTATTGGCTAAACCTGCTCCGTGGACTTTTCGGCTTCACGGCCGGATGGATCGTCTTCGCGAGCTTTGAGAAGCGGGACGGGCTCCATACGTTCTGCACGACGTTCTCCACCCCGATCTGGCTAGGCTTCGTTGCCATTCTCGTCCTGTGGTACTGCGGCCGCATCCACTCGCAGGCGCTGGTATTCCTCTTTCCGTTCGTGGTGCTCGCGGCGACAGATCCAGCTTCGGCTACATCGCGCCTGCTGGGATCGAGGCCGTTACACTTTCTCGGCGTCATTTCCTACTCGATCTACATGACGCACATCATCGTGTATGCCCTGTTCATCCTTGCGCTCAAATCCAGGCCTGACACCTGGCCAATGTCCGTTTACGTGCTGCTGGTGGGGACAACGTTTCTCATCTCAACCGGCACTTATTTCGCGATCGAGATGCCGGCGCGCAACGCCATACGCCGCCTCCAGCGCATGCGCCTCGCCCGGATAATCCCCTAAGTGCAGGGGGCTGGAACGGCGCTAGAACGGGACCTGGGTGGACGCGCTCGGCCCATTGAAGGCTGTGCCCCAGATGACCGGCGTCAGCATTGTGAAGCCCGGCTGAGATGCCGTAACGGTAAGTGCAGAGCCTCCCGACGATATGCTCAGTGTAGGCGTGAGACCGCCGCCGTACAGGAACGGAGCGGCAGCTTGCATCTGCGCAGCAGAAAGGTATGTACCGGTACAACTCGAGGGTGACGTGCCAGGTGTCAAACCAGTGACGGCCGGCGAGTAGCATTGGATTATCATTGCCCGGGCGCCTGCACTCGCGAGCTTGCGCAGCGATTGCATGGTGATCGCATATCGACCGAGATCGAAGATGGCGAACATCAGCAGGAACCACGGCAGGGCGACCAGGGAAAATTCCAGCGCCGCGGTCCCGCGCTGATCGAGCTTCCTCATCAGTGCACCAAAATGACAACCTGGGTGAAAGGAACGGTGTTTGGCAGGCAGTTCTGCGTGCTCATATACGCACCTCCGCTCATTGTCACACTATTGGCGATCACCTCTGAACAGTTGGTATTGGTATTGGCGGTCGTTCCGCTCCACGTGACATCGACGTTGGGAAGGTACATCGCGCCGCCGAGGGAAACCGTCCCACTGCCATTGATCGTGACTGCATTGTTGCTCTTGTTTGGTGCCTGATCGTCGATCAAAACGCCGTTCAGAGCGGAGGATGTCGTGTTGGTCTTCGGGGCGGAAAGGCTAACCGTCCCGCCCGTGATGGAAATGCTCGAATCCCCCAGCAATACGAGCGTTACGCCTAGACCCGTGCTGGCCCAGCTTGTGCAGGTGGTGCAGGTGACGGTTCCGCCATTGATCTTTATCGCTGCATTATAGAAAAAGTATGTTCCTGGTGCAAAATTCACCCAATCTCCGGTCGTCACCGTTAGATTTCCGTACGCGCCACTGCTGTTCGGGGCCACCGAATAACACCTGCTTGTACCAGCGGGTGGCGGTGGCGAAGTGGGGCACGTTATCGTTGTGAGTGGCTTGTCGTTGCCAGTCCTGCTGTTGAACGATGCAGTATCCAGTGCCTGGAGCGGATTCGCCGCAGGGGGCATAGAATAATTGTATGGTACACCAGGATCGCAGCTCCCCGAGTTGACACAGCCATTTGCAGCACCAATGGCCCACCCCGAACCGGTGAAAGACGGAGTGCTGGCATACTTGACGGTGTCGTCCGACATCATCTCGCAACCATTTCCGGTAACGCTAAGACTGCCGGCCAGTGTAAGTGCTGAGCTGTTTGACGGCGACCGCGCAAGGGCCAGCGTACATACGTCTTTCGGCTTCCCGACTCGGGCAACGGCCGTAGCACTTATGTTGACAGTCGACCAACCAAGTACTGCCGCCAGGTAGGCTGGCTGTTGCTGGCCAACAACGGCACGAACGTCACTGCCGCTCGCCGAGCCGGTCCAAGTGTTGGCAGCAACGTCATAGGTCCCTCGATCGATCTGCACACTCCGTGACGTATTTTTCGCAAGCGAACTGGGACAGGTGGAGCCTGGATAGGACACGTCGCCGGAGTTGCAGAAACTATTCTGTGCGGCAAATTCTTTCCCGCGAGAGATATAGTCCTGTGCTGGATTTGGCTCACAAAGGCTGCTGCCGGAGTTTTTGCATGCCAGCCAGAAGGCGCCCGAAAGGGCTGCGGCATCAGCGGCGTTCTGGGCGTGCTGCCTGGTGACGTACCACGATCCCGCCTCGCCCCCGAGTGCAACCACTCCGATCAGCGGCACGAGCGCGATGACGGTTCCGAATGCGACCGAACCTCGACGGCTACGCAGTAGGTTACGCATGGGAATAATCCTATTGAAACCGTTCCGAGTAAGACAGCGTGAACGTACAAGGATTGGTATTGGTACTCGTACACAACACCGATCTCAGCACCAGCGGCGCCATGGTGACTGTCGTCGTGTACAAATAATATTTGGGCGACGCCGTGTTGGTTGAGGAGCAGACAGCGTTGCTATCGCCGCAAATGAGCTGAATACTGGGGATGGGGTAACTGGGATCAGCCTTGGCGCGCGCGCTTGTCGACCAACTTGACACGCTCGACGGGTCCGCAAGGTTAGGTGGCGGAGCGTATTGGATCAATTGCCCGAAGCCGCGTAACGCCTCCCAGGCGGATATGTACCTGAAGCCAGCGATAGCAACGTCGGCCAGCGGCAGAAACAGGCTGAACATCATGAGACCGTAGACGAAAACCATCTCGAACGAGACGGCGCCGCGTCGATCCGCTATGAACGCGTCTGTACGGCTCTTAAGCCTCTCTCGCCAGGCGCGAACCGTGGTCATGGCTGTTATCTCAAGTGCTCGAACGTACGAATGAGGTGCAGAAACGGGCTTGCACCGAGAATGATGAACATGGATGGAAGCAGGAACAACACCATCGGGACCGTCAGCTTGGCACCCAGCTTGTGTGCTCTTTCCTCCAGCTTGGTAATACGTTCGCGCCGAAGGTCGGCAGCAATGGTGCGCAGAGCCTGGCTCAACGGCGTTCCGTATTGCAGGCTCTGGCTGATCATGGTGCCGAAGCGGCGAAGTCCCTCCGATGTCGCTGCCAATTTCTCGAACGCGTCGCTGCGATTTGGCAACACCCGGAGATCATCGAGAAGACCGTTCAAGACCCCGGCCATGGCCGGATTGGTCTCGTTCATTTCGTGCGCCACGCGCTGCAACCCGCTCTCGAGGCCCATTCCGGCTTCACTGCACACGACCAGCAGATCGATGGTATCCGGCGTGCCCAACCGAATGGCCGCATCAAAGCGACGTCTGAGCACCGACAATATCAATCGCGGCCCCATGATTCCGATCACCACGCCACAAAGCGTGAAGACCAGCACATCCATCGGAGCCCTGCCCGACAGCTGCGCAATCAAGAAGGCGTTGACCGGGAACAGGAACATGCTGACGATCTTGATACCGAGCCAGATCGGCAAGCTTCGGTGATGATTGAAACCTGATGATTGAAGGATCGCTCGCAGCTGTTCGAGATTTTCTTCGGCATAGAAGCGCCGATACCGCATGCCGAGGGACGAAAGCCAACCAACCATGTCCTGGGAGCGTGTTGACCCCTCCGGAACGCCGATCACGGCGTTTGACGCCCGCATCTCCAATGCACGAACGTGTACTTCTCGTATGATCAACAGGGCGACCGCAGTCGCGGCCGCTATAGCGAGGGCGACGAAGCCGAGACCGGACGTCATAGTGTCGTCTCCCTTCTGATCAGCCAGCGTATCACGAAGTGCCCGCTAATCACTGAGCCGACCGCGTAGGCCAGCAGCATGTTTCCGGTCGGATCATAAAACAGGAGATCGATTGACCGCGGACTGATCAAGTACAGCAGCCCGCCTACAATGAGGGGCATGCATGAAAGTGCGCGTGAGGAAAAGATCACCTCTGCCGCCAGAGCCTTCGCGCGAGCAGCCAGCGCAACACGCTGACTCACCGTCTCTCCCAGGGTCTGCAAGGTTTCGGCCAGGCTGCCGCCCGACTTCAACTGGACCGCAAGTGTCACCGCAAAAATCCCATACTCCGCCACTTGCGTTCGCTGATAGATAGCCTCTACAGCCTCCTCCGGAGGTCTCCCTACGCTCAATTCACTGCATACGATCGCAAACTGCCCGGCTGTTGGTTGCGGCATCTCGCGGGCGATGGTGCGAAATGCTTCGTTCACCGGCAACCCTGAACGAACAGTACTCGTCACCAGCTGGATCGTGTCAGGGAGCTGTCGAAAAAGTTGGTTGGCGAAACGACGTTCCTGCCATCCGAACAGACCTCGCACCACCATGATGGCGACAATTACAGCCGCGATAGACACGTAGAGAACGGAAAATTCCAGCAGGTAATTGGCAAGAAACACTGCTTGTGCGGCGATGAGCCCGGCAAGGAGCACATAGGCCGGGTGACAAGCATAAACGACCTCAGCCCTGTAATTGGCCAAGCGGTGGAGAAGCAGTCCGCTGGATCCGGTCTCTGAGCGACGAATGGAGGGCAGCCTCGAGGCAGATGAGGCTCGTAGAGCTGTCGTTAGCTGACGATCCATGCGTTTTTCTCGACCGTCGAGCCACAACGTCGTGGCTCCCGCGCACATCAGGAGCACCAGATTAATGACGATCCAATACGTCGGTATCATATTTGCCTCATGGCCTCGGCCCAGGCTCGATCAAGCCCAAAATAGACAAGGCGGCTCTTGAATTTCGGGATTGCGTGGGTGGACTTGTAGGTGCCCGATATCCGCCCGTGCACGTCCTCCTCTTGGTACTCGAACGCCGCGATGTCGTTGGTGGTGATCACTTCGCCTTCCAGGCCGATCACCTCGCTGATCTGGACGATGCGGCGCTGTCCATCCCGCATGCGTTCGACATGCACGATGATGTCCAATGCAGCGACGATCTGAGCCCGAATTGCCCGCGACGGCAGATTGACCTGTCCCATCTGCACCATGTTCTCGATGCGGGTCAGGGCGTCGCGCGTGCTATTGGCGTGCACGGTGGAGATCGAGCCATCATGGCCGGTGTTCATGGCTTGCAGCATGTCAAATGCTTCGGCGCTGCGCACCTCGCCTACGACGATCCGATCAGGACGCATGCGCAGGGCATTCACCAGCAGATCGCGTTGGGTCACCTGCCCCGTGCCTTCGAGGCTGGGAGGCCGGGTCTCCAGGCTGATCACGTGCGGCTGCTGAAGCTGCAGCTCTGCCGCATCCTCGATGGTGACAATGCGTTCGCTGTGATCGATGAATTGGCTCATGGCGTTCAACAGCGTGGTCTTGCCGGAACCGGTACCGCCGGAGACCAGAACATTGAGCCGGGATCGGGCGGCAATCTCCAGCAATTGTCCCATGGCTGCGTTCATTGAGCCGTTTTCGATCATCCCGGCGATATTCAAACGGCGGCTTGGAAATTTTCGAATGGAAATGCAGGGACTATGAATCGCCAGCGGCGGCAGGATGATGTTGACCCGGCTGCCGTCCGGCAAGCGGCAATCCACCATCGGACTGGATTCGTCAACGCGCCGCCCAACTTGCGAGGCAATCTTCTGTGCGACGGATGCGATGTGATCATTGTCGCGGAATCGTACCGCGACCCGTTCCAGCTTGCCGTATCGCTCGATATAGATATTACTGGGCCCGTTGACCATGATATCGTTGATCGATTGATCCAGCAGGAGCGGTCGAAGCGGGCCGTAGCCGGTCATGTCGTCGGCAATCTCGTCCGCCAGCAAGAGCTGCTCGCGACCCGACAGTTCGAGCCGTTCCTGGTTGGCGATCCCGTGGATGATTTCCTCGATCTGCCGCCGAAGAACTTCGCGCGAGACGGTTGCCGCCACCGATGGCTCGATCTGCTCGATGACTCGTTCACGCAGCGAAGCCGACATCTCGGGATGATGGATCACAGGCTCGTCGCGGCTCGGCGTAGATGCGGGCACATGTGGTGGAGATGCAGGCGCGCCTGGCGCGGATGCAGTCGCGCTTGGCGTAGACGTACGCAAGCTTGTCGCGGATTCAGGCACCCCTGGCGTCAATGGACGCAAAGGAACTGGCTGGTCGTCTTCGCGCCTACCAAATTTTTTCATCGCCGGAGCAACCTCCTCAGCCAACCTTTCCGCTCGGCGCCGACACCGCTGATCTCCCGTACAATCGGCGCGAGGTGACGCCTCAATTTCCTGACGTGCTTGACAGCAGGAATTCCGAGATTGACCGCTTCCGTCATCCCCTTCCCGAGATCGGGAATCACCATGTCTGGTTCTGCGCCCAACGCTTTGACAATCGCGGCCCAGTGAAGGCCTCCTGCACGATCGGCACGGTTGAGCAAAGTAAAGACCCGGTCTTGACCGGCGATGTTGGTGACGGCGGCGCGGAGTGCATGGGCGTTACGAAGTCCGGTCACTTCGGCCTCCAGCAGCACCAAGGCGTGACGAGAAAGATTGATCACGGGATGAATGGATGGCGGAAACGGGACCGGTACATCGACAACGATATAGTTGAACCGTTGACGGAGCAGACCCAGCACGTGCCTCACCCCCGCTTCAGTGATGTCGAGCTGCGCATCGAGGTCCTCATCGGCGGAAATCAGGCAAACCCGCTCGTTCACCTCAATGGCCGCGCGCTCCAGGAACAACGTGTCCGCCCGCATCGGGTTTTCCAGGGCGATCCGCAGTCCCGGTCCAGGCTGAACGCCCAACATCACGGCCGCTTCGCCGCCTTGCAGATGAAGATCGAGCAACGCGACCTTGGCCTTGGTCGTCTCGGCCAGCTGCAGCGCCAGATTGATCGCGATGCTGGTTGCTCCGGCGCCTCCTTGCGCACCGCAGATCGAGATCACGTGCCCGCCGCGATCGATTTGGCCAGCGGCCGCGTCGCCGAGCAGCTTCGGGCGCAGCTGGTCCAACACCATCTCCCGCGTGATCGGCCTCGGAAGGTACTCGGTCAGGCCGAGCTCCATCAGCGCGCGGTAGAACGTGATCTCCCTGTTGTCACCGATCAGAGCCACCCGCACATCCGGCGGGCAAACGCTGGCCAACCTTTCGAGTTCGGTGAAGGGATCATCAATTCCACTGATGTCCGTCACCAACGCGAACAGCTCGGTGTCGGTTTCGAGCATCCGTATGGCATTGCGGATCGTGCCACGCCGGATCGATAAGTTGCTGCCTTCGAGACCCTTGCGCAGCGCACCGGCACTGAGATCGTCATTGACGAAACAGACGATCCGGTCGCGCGCGACAACAGATGTCGCTTCAGATGTAATTTCAGCAGGACTGACTACGGCCACGTTCATCAGCGTTTCTCCGGCAATTTGTAACCCACCGCCGTTGCAGTCTGGCGGACGACCTCCGACGAACCATCGCAGCTGACCGCAACGTCGCCGTCTTCTGAAGCTTGTCTCCTGACCGTGTACTGCCTGACCTCACCACCCGAATGAACCGATACCGCCGTTCTTTGGCCGGCGAGCGCATTCTGGCGGGCGAGTTCGGGAGACACATCGCAGCTGGACATCGCGCCAGTGTCCGCCTTGTCCCACTGATCGACTGCTGCCCGTACGGCGAAGGAAAGCGTTCCGAGCTGTTTTGCAACTGTGACTTTCTTGACCTGCTCCGGCGTAAGCTCCAACGACACAGTCTGCGGTAGCCTGCCTGCCGAGGCGCTGATGGGTCGCCCGCCTTGCGCAATCTCCTGATCGATCGCAATGATTCGAACGTTGCGTAGGACGGTTTCGCTCAGGGCGCGACGCGCGGGGTCTGCCTTCTCGAACACCTGGGTCAGCACGACATCCACATGATCACCCGGCCGGATGAGGCCCGAGACGCCGGATTCCTCGTCAACCTTGACGCTGATGGCGCGGCTATCCGGCGCCAGGACGCTGGCGAGGAAACCCCTATCCCGCGGGCGCAAGATGTCTTGCAAAGTGATGGGACTGCCAGCATCGACGAACTTGCGAACCAGAGAACCGGGAAGTCCGAGCTTCGAGTCCGGCGTTTCGAGGATCGCCCCCGCTGGTACATGTTCTGGCGAAACCGAGCGTACCGTGAAATCTTCTTCACGGGCCAACGTACCCTTCGATAACGGACGCGCCGCAACAAAATACCCGACCATCGTTGCGGGCGCCGGCCCCGGCCCCTTCTCCGTGATCTCTACCGGGATCTGTTTCGGCAGGTTCATGTTGTAGGCAATGAGCCCGAACGCCGTGGCTGCGAGCAACAGCACCATGATGATCGAGATACGCAAAGCGGCTGACATGTCAAAATCCTCGACTGAAAATGGTCCAGATACCACCGGACGCTATGGCAACCCCGTAAGGTAGCGGTGCGTGTCGCAAATGGCGCCAACGCTCCACCGCGTAAACGCGGCGTGCGAGCGACGATCCGGCGGGCGCTAGCCTGGGATATGGCAGGTGGCGCATCATCAGATGCACCAGGGCAAGACCGCCGCCGGCCAGCGCAGTTATGGTCAGCAACTGAATCACGCCGGTCAACGGGAGACCAATCGCCAAGGCAACCAGCAACTTGACATCGCCACCGCCGATCCATCCGCGCGTGTAAGCGATGAACAGCGGCAGGAAGAGGATCGCGGCGGCGATCACCGATTGGGCAACCTGCATCGGGCTGGCCAATTGACCCGCGATCCCGAGGAGCGCCAGCGCCAGACAAATCTCATTGCTGATCAATCGCGTCGCGATATCGATCGTTGCGACATAGAGCAACAACAGGATTTCGAGAATCGAGGCAATGGGAACAATCCAACTCATCGCATACACGCCTCAAAGCCCAAGACATCAAATACAAAATACATTGCCTCAGAAATGGCCGTGGTAGATCACAATGCCCCGGGCCAGCCGGCCGTCTCAACTTCCGACGGCAGTCCTGCCAGCGGTCCCGATCGTGTTCATCGCAGTCTCGGCGCGTTCTCGATGGACCAGTGTTGAACGCGGCGGTCACTCTGGCGACGACACAGGCCGTGACGATCACGGACACCACGCCGTCCTTGTTTATGCGCCGACGCTTCAACGCGTCGGTGCATGCCTAAAGAAAAGTGGGGGGCACTGAATACCCCCCTGATCTGGAAGTCCTGCGATCAGGTAGGAAGCTTGCCGACGATCGAGGCAATCGCGGTACTCAGCGCCTGCCCCATAACTCCACTACCAGTAGCACCGAACGCAAAAAGCACTGCCGCGACGACACAAGCCGCAACGATCACGTACTCGAACGACACCACGCCGTCCTGGTCCGCGCGTAAACGCTTCAATGCTTCTCGGGTCTGAATATAATACTGCATCATCGGGGAAATCCTCTTTTACACGATTAATCCCGCGATAGACGAACCCGGGATCACTGTGCCGTCCCGCCCGGGGCTTAGGTCGGAAGCTTGGCGACGATCGAGGCGATCGACTTACTCAGTGCCTGCCCCATAACCCCACTACCGGTAGGACCGAACGCAAAAAGCACTGCCGCGACGACACAAGCCGCAACGATCACGTACTCGAACGACACCACGCCGTCCTGGTCCGCGCGTACACGCTTCAACTGTTCAAAATAGTACTTCAACATCGGAGAAATCCCTTCCTGGATGATTTATCTACACATCCGCGGCAGACGAAGCGGGTGCCAACGGGGTACTTTCGATATTAGCCGTTGAGCCTCAGGCGGCGATGGCGCATTCGGGCTAATCCGGGAGAGCAAGCACAGGCGCAACGAGACATGCTGACGGCGGTTCGGAGGCTATGCGTTGCCTGATCACAGGCGGGCCAATTGCTTGCTCAAGCCAGTCCGATTTGCTGAAGCGAGACTCTCGGATCGAACAATAACATTCGCAAAATCAACAAGCTGCCGGCTTGTTCTCGCTCGCGGCGCGCGCGATCGTCGTGCGTTTTACAACCCACCCGGCACGCCGAAAAATTGCCTGCCTGACAGCTTGCGATGAAGACATTCTTGCCGTCGCATGCTGCGCCCGATCTGGCTTATCCGTACTCTTGCGGAGCGCCGCAGTAAGGTTAATGAACGATTACTTAGTCGCGCGAACGCGGCGGCGATGTGCGCATCCGGCGTAGGCCGCGGGGTCAGTTGGTTGTTGGTCAACGATCAAGCAACTCCGGATTGTTGTCTGTGAATTTGGATGAGCTCGATCAGGCGTTCAATTCCGAAGTCGCGACATCCGGATACCGTCTCACCAACGCCCGTCAGGCGCCGATCTCCATTTCTAGGGCGATGTTGCGCAGCCAATCCTCTTCTTCACCGAGGTCCCCCGCGACCTTGGTGATGGTGGTTACGTGATGGAGCTTGTTGCGTCGTCCGCCACGATCGGCCCCGCAGAACACGAGCAATGTCTCGCAGCTCCCCTTTCGGCGGCATTCTTGGACGCGCCCGTCCTCCAGGAATAGCCCGAAGCTCGCCCGGTGCTTGAGGATGTGGTTGAACGCCTTGGCCAGGTCATGCCCGCGGGACAGTTTGACGGACTGTTCGCGCGTATAGACCTAGGTTCGGGCTTCCTTGGGGGGATGACATGGAACGGTGTCGGCGCCCGGCTCACCTTCTCGCAGTCGCGACAGGCGGCAGCAATCCTTCATCGCACTTCGGATGTTACTGGGGGCGAAGTTGCTTGGCCGCGCACGTCCCTCCCGGGACTGATTTTGGGATCCCTATTCCCGCGATATAGATGCACCACCGCAATGTCATCAGCGTACACCCGCTCCCATCCCTCCATTCGATCGAACAAGGCGACAGCCGGGGTGGTCGGGGTCAGCAGAGTTGCAGTAATTTGATATTCATCAAGCACCCGGAGAAGATCGCTTACATCTTGTAGCCCAACTGCGCGTCGATACCGCGTGATGAATTCGGCTCCATACAGTTCGGCACGAGAATCGATAAACGGCGGGATGCCCCTGTAGATCAAATAGCTCCCAAAAGGGTAATCGTTAAAAATTCGACTGGATTTCGCCTCCTTGATGGTCTCCAGAGCAGCCGACGGAGACGGGGCCGGGCTGAAATCAACCATCCTGCCAACAAAACTAGTTAGGCCAAGCAACGCTACCGCAAATGCGATGGACCACCGCCGCGTCGGTGCGGTCATTGAGAGATCGTTCTGCTGCAGGCGTCCCGAGAGGTGCTGGGCCAGCGGGCGGGCAATAAAAAACGGCGCTACCATTGCCATGACATCGATATAGCGTAGATGGGCAAGGGTCTGGTGAATGACGGCAAGCAATAAAACAATCCGCAAGGGGGGAAGCTTGAACCCGCTATAGAGAATGTAGGCCATTCCGGCCAAGAGGCTGACCTCAAACGGATTGAACACGCCAAAATCTTGCGGTTGCCACTCGCCGATGGCTGAGAGAACGTGACCGAGGCCAAAGAGCCTAAACGTGACAAGGATCGACTCCGGGCCGTAGGGAGTAATGCAGGCCGCCCCGAGCGCAAGAACCCCAAACCGAAACCATTGAAACGCCAATCTTGCTCGCGCGGATCTGTCAGCCGTCCAAAGCGCCTCTGCTGCGAACGGTGGAATGAGCGCCAACCCAAGCGTAAAGCTTCCGTGGAGATTGGCCCACAGGCACATCAAGACCAAGTATGCTAGCGAGGGCGCACGGCGCTGCTCTGCGGCCTCGACGATGGCATTGGCCCACAGGACCATCACTGGAAGCACAAGCACATGAGGACGTGCATGCAAGTGACTTGTCGTCACGACCATGGCGCATCCGACCAGGATCGACACGGGGATTGGCGGCAACGCCCGAAGCAGCAACCGCGTAAGCAAAAAGAACGCCGTCCCGACAGCCAGTGCTGCCAACGTCACCGGCCCGGCCCACCCCGCCAGCCTGAATGCAGCCAGAAACAACAGCTCCGACAGCCACGCGCTCGTTATCCAGTTCGTTCCTGTCATGGTGAACGAAAACGGGTCGGCATGCGGGAAAGCGCGATGATCAATGATCCATTGACCGACCGCGAAATGCAGATAGACATCCGAATCGAGGAGCAACTTGTTGCCATGGCGTAGTAGGGCCAGATACTCGACGCCGCCGAATATGAATGGCAGCCACAGCCGAAGGCGATCAACGGTTTTGCGGTGGTTGATGTCGGGCGATATCGCTTGATGCGCGACCTGCGACTTGCCCGTTCGAAACATGCTCTTTACCGCGCGGATATCAGTCACAGTTCCTTGCTCCTGGCCATGCGCAAAGACGGGATTTGAAAACTCGCGACTTACAGGCGTCCTAAGGATTTGTTGGCAGGAATGTCCTCAGGGTCTTAGATGAAATTTGATTGATTCGCCGCTTTCCGTTCGAGAACGTTGCACACGCTGCCCCATCAGTTCTGGTATCGCATCCTTGGGATGCTCGGGACGATCTCAGCTTTTTATGTCCAATCCATCAGTGTCCTGCACCTCTTAATTCTTAATGCGCCGGCCCATCGCAACCGTGCCTCAGCTCGGTGTGACTGTCGCCGCGATCTTTGCAACGTTCAAACGGTGGCTGCGCAGCAGAATTCTGAACACAAGAAGAACCGCTAAGACGAGCGCGACGCCGCTGATCGAGAGCAATCTGTGCTCGTGGTAATCGCTCCCGTCCTGCAGTTGCAGTCGATATGCTTGCAGCAAACCAGAGATCCCCGCGAGGAAGATCAGACCGTAGATCGTCGCTCTTTCGCGTTCGCTCCCAAACTGCACGATTTCGGGCAACAGCAGTGCCAATCCGATACCGAGGACCGGTAGATCGTAATCATACGCATAAGGGCTTGTTAACACCGAAACCATCGCGACAAGACCAAGCGTCGAGCGAGGCGCGAAGCCGGACCTGATCGCAAACACGATTGCTGCGACACTGAGAGTTACGACCGTACCCTGCGCCGCAAGGGCAGCCCACGACAGCAATCCGGCGCTGCGAAGAGCCGCATAAGGCGAGATCATCCGATGAAGTGGATAAACGCCCCTTTCCAAAAGGATTCCGGATTCGCGGACACCTTCGAGAAAGGCGCTCCAGATCCCAGGACCGAGGAGAACGGTTGCAGCCAGGGAACTTGCCAAGACAACCGTCCCGGCGACAAGGGCGATCATCCATCGACGAGTAAGCAGAGTGTAACCCGCTAATGCGACGGCGAGATGCGGCTTAATCACCATGCTCCCCAAGGCCAATCCCGCGACAACCTGCCGGTTCGAGAATGCTACGCACGCCAAGCCCATGAGACCGCCGGTGAGAAACCCGTTCTGGCCAGAGCTGACCGTAACGGCAAGCGCGGGAAATAGCACCACCAAGAGCAGCGCGAAGTAGCTGCCGGCGATCGATCGCAAGGTCAGCAGATAAAACCCCAGCGTCGTCGCCGTAAACGCAAGATAGGCTAATCCGACCGGCAAAAAAGCCAAAGGCGCAACCATAAGGTCAAACTGGGGCGGGTAAGTCCAAGGCATGAAAATGCCCGCGCCTGCGTTCGCCTGCCTTTGCATCTCCGCGAATTTCAGGGCTTGGTAGGCTTGATCAATGTCCCCCAACCAAACCCTTTGGGCGGCGATGTGAAAGGCATCGAAATCGACCAGTTCCCGGTTTTCGCCCAGACCGAGGCGGGAAAACCAACATACCTTCAGGACTAGTACGATGCTGAGGGCGATGAGCGTCAAACGCGTGTACATCGCCCGTTTCGCGTCTGACGATTGGGCCAGTTCCATGGTCCGCGCAAACATTAAGCCGCACAATCAAAATGCAGAAGAATGCCCAAGAGGTTATCAGCATCCCTGAGCGCCAGAAAGATGAGATACGCAAAACTCGTGTTTGATCGCATTCCGGAATACTCAGAGCGAGCCGATGTGACTAAGGGCAATGGAGACGAAGCTAACCCTATCGGGTGAACTGATAACAATAACGCCTGGACGGCACTCTCGTCCGGTTGCCCCTTTTCGGTCGAGAACGTCTTTACCTCAGCCCGAACCCGACGCGGCTCGGAAAGAGGTTGCAAGATCGCTGCTGGGCGCGCGGGCCGACTTCCGACCCTATCTCGCCGCAGCGAGCCCATTCGCCGCGCTGCCGCGCGTGACGCTGTTCCGAATGATTGCCCGCGAGCCACGTAGCGCTGGCCGATGGGCAGCGGTGACGATCCCTATTGCCGGCCGCGAAGAGCTGCTCCTATGGAATCTACCAAATCCCCTTCAGTGCTCACAGTTTGAACTGCGGCCTGCTCGCCTGCGCCTCGCAACAAAACTCGAACTGTGAGCCAGAGAAGAACGAGAAGCGGGAAGCCGCCGAACGAGGGGACGGGGTAGTCAATCACGCCCGTTCCGTACTGCACGCACGCTCGCAAGATCTGGAACCAGGTGTAAGATCCTGCCAGGAGCGTCATGCTGTAAATTGCGGCGCGCTCGCGCGCGCTTGCGAGACGGGTGAGATCGGGCAGCAAGAGGGCCATGCCTACGCCAAGGATTGTCAGATCGTAGTCATAGGCATATGGGCTGATCAACACCGAGGCGACGGCCGCCAGGCCCAGACACCAGTGCGCCGGTAGCCGGCGGTAGATCGCGCGGGCGACAATTGAGAGGGCGAACACGGCAACGACGACTTGGCTCAGAAATGCCAGCGAGGCGGAAAAGCCGGCCGTTCGCAGCATTGCATAGACGGAAATCATTCGAAACAGAGGGTAGGCTCCGCGCCCGAGATAAGTGGCGGAATCGTTCACGCTCCCTAGAAACGCGCTCCAGATCTGCGGCCCCAGCAACAACGTGCAGAGGATCGAACTCGAAAGGATTACTGTCGTTGCCGTAATGACGGTAATCCAGCGGCGTGCGAGTAACGCATAAACCGCGAAGGCAATCGCAAGGTGCGGCTTGATGATCATCGCACCAAGACTTAGTCCGGCCGCAACCTG
Source organism: Bradyrhizobium sp. CB82 (assembly GCF_029714405.1). Taxonomy (NCBI): domain Bacteria; kingdom Pseudomonadati; phylum Pseudomonadota; class Alphaproteobacteria; order Hyphomicrobiales; family Nitrobacteraceae; genus Bradyrhizobium; species Bradyrhizobium sp. CB82. The sequence goes on from NZ_CP121650.1 coordinate 6,386,679, forward strand.
CCGCCGTTCGATGGTAAGGCACGCAAGGCCGATAAGGCCCCCGGTCAGAAAACCGTTCTGGCCGCACATAAGGTTAATGAGCAGGGCCGGCGAAAGCAGAATCACGACCAGCGCGAAATAACTCTTCGCAACCGCCCTTAGCGTCAGCAGATAAAACCCGAGTGTGGCGGCGCTAAAAAGGAAGTATGCAGTTCCGACCGGCACGAGCGCTAAGGGTGCGACCAGCAGATCGAACTGCGGTGGATACGTCCACGGCATGAAACTGAACTTGCCACCGGAGGCATCCATCTGCATCTGGACGAGTCGGTCAAAACGGTAGGCCTGCGCGGGGTCCCCGAGCCAAACCCTTTGGGCGACGATGTAAAACGCGTCGAAATCGAGAAGACCCCTATCTCGCCAGGCTCCCCAACGGGAGAACCAGCCGGTCATGAAGACAAGGATGACTGTCAGTCCCTCGAGGATGTAGCGCGCGTACCTCGTCCGTTTCGCTGTTCGGACTAACTCCAATGTTCTGACTAACATCGACCACAGCACCCTAGAAAATTAACGTTGTTTCAATAAGATACGGAACACGATTGCGACCAATGAACCGGATTTCTGAAACGAAGATTTCATAGAGCGGATCTGTGCGGCCCATTCACGCACATTCGGAAAGCTAGCAGTTTCGCCGCGCTGCGGGGATAAAAAACGATGGGACCGAAGCTGAACTCTCCCTCTGAGTTAATGCTGAAGACGCCCCTAGTGGTGGATCTCGACGGGGCTCTTGTCGGATCGAATCTCTTTGTCGAATCAATCTTTGCCCATTTTGGCCGAGAGCCATCCGAACCGCGCAAGTTCATGAAGGCGCTGTTGCGCGGCAAGGCTGCTCTCAAGTCCCACATCTCCAGCACAACCCCGCTCGACGTCTCGCAGCTTCCATTTGACGAGCAGGTGCTGAGCTTCATCCGCGAAGCAGCTGCGTCGGGCACGCCGGTCTATCTGATATCAGAGAACGGCGAGATATATGCCCGTGCCGTGACCGACCATCTGGGTCTGTTCGCTGGGATCATCGCTTGCAGCGCATCCGAAAATCTTTCGCAGCCCGCCAAGGCGCAGGTTATAATTGAAACGTTTGGACGCGGCGGATTCGATTACATCGGCCACGGGGCTGCAGATTATCCGATCTGGGAGGCTGCCCGGCAGCGACTGGCCGCCCGTCCCTCTGCTGCCGTTCGGGCCAAACTTGGCGAACTGGGCGGCGCAGCGATTTTGTCGAAATCCACCGGTCGGGAGTTCCGCTCCTGGATCAAGCTCCTCCGAATGCATCAGTGGGCCAAGAACGCGCTTGTCTTTGTGCCGCTGGTTACGGCTCAGAAATTCGCCCTTCCCTCGATGATCGCCGCGCTCACGGCCTTTGTCGCCTTCTCGCTCGCGGCTTCCGCCATTTACATCCTAAACGATCTGGTAGACCTCGATGCCGACCGGAAGCATCCGACCAAGAAGGCACGTCCACTCGCGGCAGGAACAGTCCCAACGGCAGCCGCACTGTACATGGCCGTGCTATTGCTGCTTGCCGCAAGTGGGCTTGCCATCCCTCTGCCGGGTGAATTTGCCGCCGTTCTGGCCTTCTATCTTTTGCTGACGACAGCCTATTCGTTTTGGTTGAAGCGTAAGTTGCTGATCGATGTCATCGCACTTGCGCTGCTGTATACGAGCCGCGTGGTCGGCGGCGCAGCAGCAGTTACGGTGCCGCTGTCCGAATGGCTGCTCGGGTTTTCCATACTCATCTTCACGTCGCTTGCTCTGATCAAGCGGTATATCGAGTTGGCTACTCGGCTTGATGGCGAACTGCCAGATCCGACCAACCGCGATTACCGCAAGTCGGATCTCAGCGTTATCGCCGCAGTAGCGGCCGGAGCAGCGTTCAACGCGGTCACTGTATTTGCACTCTACATTTCTTCGGACACCGTTCATCGGCTGTATCGTCGTCCGGATGTCTTGTGGCTGATCTGCCCGATCTTGATGTACTGGCTGAGTAGGATCCTGATCTTGGCTCATCGGCGCGCGATGGATGACGATCCCATCATCTTCGCCCTCAAGGACCGCAACAGCCTCGTCGCGCTAGGCTCGATCGCCGCAATCCTGCTTTTTGCGATGTAGGCGGCAAAGATCGAAGCATTGTCGCATGCGCCAACGGGTGTTTGCTCGGCAAACATGCTGAAACCGTGAAGTGTGGACGAGGAAAAACGCTTTGCAGTTTCGGCAGCATCCGACGCTGAATGGAAGCTGCTTCCTGACTCCGCTCGACCGGACTTGCTGAGCGCACCATGCCCAACTCGTCGGAATCACGCGTGGCGGCGAGACGCGGCTGCGCTCGTCATCCCATCCTTACTCGGCAGCATCCAGCCGGCCACCCTCGACCTCGAGGAGGTGGCCTAGCGATCCGCGGGATCTACATCAAATGCGACTGCGGCCGTCTAGTACACGCACTGACGGACATAATAGCCGTTGACCCGTATCCACTGACACGGGCTTGGCGGAGGCTCCTTGATGATGGTGAAGCCGTGATAGTCGATGTCGGTTGGCGCGGTCAGGCCACGCCAGAACACCGCATTCACGTCGGACGAGCTCAGAATCATCGCTGCTGAGAAACAGGCCAGGGCGGCACAGAGCTGAAGGAGTGTTCGCATCGTGATTTTCCGGTTGGGAATTGCTTGCGGTCGCGCGCCTATCCTGATGGGTCCCGGAGAAGCTCGCAAGTCCTATTGCACCGTCAAAAGGTCAGCGAGGAGCTCTCACGCCGCGAGCTTCACTCCGTGTGCGAAATCCCAGTATAGCTTTCGTGCACGCGCATAAAAGCGCCCGGGCGCGAGTTGCCGGTCGTCTATCCGGATCACGGGCGCGACCTTGGCGAAATTGCCGGTCGAAAAGATCTCGTCCGCAGTGACGAAATCGGCATAGCGCAGCGTTGCCTCCATCACCGTGATGCCGTCGCCGCGCAAAAGTTCGATCACACGCTGCCGCGTGATTCCGTTCAGGAAGGTGCCATTCGGCGCCGGCGTGTAGACAACGCCCGCTTTCGCCATGAACACGTTGGAATTGCCGAACTCCGCGACGTTACCGAGCATGTCCAGCATCAGGCAATTCTGGAAGCCCCGCGAGGCCGCCTCCTTGAGCGCGCGGGAACTGTTCGGATAGAGACAGGAAGCCTTGACATCGGCCGGCGCGCATTCGGCGGTCGGTCTGCGGAACGGTGACAGTGTAATCGCCGTGCCGACAGGCGCCGGGATCGGCGATTCGTAGATGCAAAGGCACCAATCCGTCGTTTCCGGATCGAACAGCACACCGCCGCCGATGCCGTTCTGCGGCCAGTACATCGGGCGGATGTAGAGTTCGGCGTTGGCCGGGAAACGGGCGACACCTTCACGCGCCAGTCCGAGCCACGTGCCGAGATCGACGATCGGTTTGAGCCCGAAGTTGACGGCCGATTGATTGACGCGGGCGCAATGACGATCGAGGTCGGGCATAACGCCTTCGAAGGCGCGCGCGCCGTCGAAGATGGTCGAAGCGAGCCAGAGCCCGTGGGTGCGTGGCCCCATGATCGGCACGTTGCCCTCGTGCCACTCGCCTCGGAAGAATGTCCATGTCCTCGAATGGCTGACGGACTTGGTGTCGGGAACCATGGCGAACCTCCATTCTGGGACGACTGAGTTATGGTCCGTAGATCACCAGCTCAGAATCCGACAGGTCGGCAAGCCGTGGGCGCTGCGGACCCTTGAAGTATTTGCGCCGTTCCCTGTAGAGCCCGACCAGGCCCTTCATGCGGCCGTTGGCGTCGAGAGCGACGCAGATCCGGCCGCGCCAGAGCAGGAAGCGGCCGATGGCGCCGGCGCAGGCGACGTAGTCGGCCACATCGGTGCAATAGATCAACTGCATGGCGAGAAGCGCGATCCCGCGGATTCGCATCGACTGCAGGACGAACGGAAAGGCGCGGCCATCTCCGGCGCGGCATACCAGGCTGACGCAGCCGTAGGCCGCGTGACGTGCAAGCAGCGCGACGTCAGCCTCGGACAAGCCGGCGACCGCCTGCGCGTCCTGCCGGACGACTTCGACGCGCATATCCTTGAGCGGACGCGACACCGCTGGAAAGGAGTAGAACAAACCGACGCAATAGCGGCGGAATCCCTGCGCCTCGATGGCTCGCCAAGTCCATTGTGCCGGACTGATATTGACGTAGGTGACGTCCTTGTGGCGCTGCGCGACCTTGGTCAGCATGGGCGCGTAGCTGCGAAAGGCAGGTTCCACATACCAGCTGGAGAGATTGCAGCGGATCGAGGTACAGCCGTTATCGTTCCGCGCGGTGTGGATCAACAGCAGAGCGCCGACGAGCGTCCCGTCATGCTCGAGCATGTAGCCGAAGCGCGTAAAGCCTTCGGGTACCTCCCGCACGGACATGCGCCGGAGTCCGTCCATCCAGTAGTTGCGCGTTCGGACTGGAAAGCCGCGTGCCAAAAGGTCGGCGATGGCGTCCAGATCGGCTATTCCTATCTCGCGGCATCGGATCATGGTCCGAACTGAACTCTCACTCATAATGTCCGAGCCGCTGCTTGGTCATCGGGTTTGGCGAGCGCGCCAAGCGAGCGGATCGAGCCGCAACCAATTTGCGTCCATGACCATCCGCCGGAATTCCGGCTGCGGAGAGAGCCGCTTCTCGCGCCCCCAACGGTTTTGCGCGCCCAGCTTGCTGCGACATCATGTACAGCAACCAGTTGCGGTATATGCGCTTGGCCGGCAGACGCCAGACGTTGTTCAGGTCCTTCGCCAACTGATCGGCCGGAAAGTCGGCGAAAAGCTCCGGGTGTCTGTCGGAAAGGGCTTTCTGTCGGAAAGCGGTCAGTATCTGTTCCGCCTCTGCGTCGAAATAACCGCTCGGTATCGTCGGACAGACTTCGTTCTCGCCCCGGAGGAAGCGGCCCATGTCTCTTCTATGTTCGCCCAGCAGGCTCTGGGTTTCGTATTCCGGATGGCCCTGGAAATGGACGAAAAGGCTCTTCTTCTGCTGCTTGATGAAGCAGTCGACCCCAGCCTCGCCCGACCAGGTGAGAACCGAATATCCGCAGTTCGCGAGTTCTCGCTCCTGCACCTCGTTCCATCGGGCGTGCGGTATTCTGAAGGTCTTCGGCACGTCTTGCATCAGGGGATGATGTCTCTTCTTTGTCTGAGCGAAGACACCGAAGCATTTTGCGGGCAGCTTGTGGCGCGCAACGCCGTCCATGTGCAGAACGGCAGCATGGACGGCCAGACAGGAAAACACCGACGACACGGTATTCTCTCTGGCCCATTCGGCGATCTGGACGAAGGTGGCCCAATATGGCTCGTCCGTGAGGCTGGCGGCTCTAGGTTCGGCGCCCGTCACGATTACCCCGTCCAGCCTCCTGTTCAGCAAATCGCCGACGCCACGGTAGTATCGACGCACGTAATCGCGGCCCCATTCCGAACGGGGGGTCGCCTCCATCGTATAGAAATGCAGCCTGACCAAAAGTCGTCCGGCCGCCGCATCGAGCAGGTCAAACAGCTGGCGCTCGGTCGACATCAAGGCAGCATCCGACATGTTGTTGATGAGCCCGATGTCGAGGCACTCCACCCGATTTGGCGGCGATGCAATAGCAGCGCGGCCTCCACTCCGCGCTCGCAAGAAGAGGTGATGGTCGTCGGAGTCGATATCGATTAGTACTGGCATCGGAATGCCTTCATGGTTGACGCAACATCAATTCGCAGCGCATAGCGCCTGGTCGAGATCCGTGATGATGTCGTCGATGTGCTCGATTCCGACGCTCAGCCTGATCATCTCGGGCCGTACGCCGGCCTTGTCCTGCTCTTCGGGCGACATTTGCCGGTGCGTGGTCGATGCGGGGTGGCAGGCGAGCGATTTCGCGTCGCCAATATTGACCAGCCGCTTGCAGAGCTTCAGCGCGTCGTAGAATCGCTTACCCGCCTCGAAGCCTCCTGCCACGCCAAAGGTCAGCAGTGAACACGCACGGCCACCTAGATACTTCTGTGTCAGCGCGAAATAGGGACTATCCTCAAAGCCCGCATAATTCACCCACCCGACACGGCGGTCGTCGCGCAAGAACCGCGCGACCTTCTCGCCATTATCGACGTGCCGCTCGATCCGCAGCGCGACGGTTTCAATGCCCTGGAGCAGCAGGAAAGCATTCATCGGTGCCAGGACGGCGCCCGTGGTCCTCTGGGAGACGGCGCGGCAACGCGCAATGTAAGCAGCGGCCCCGTAGCGCTCGGTAAAGACGAGCCCGTGATATGATTGCTCTGGTTCGTTCATCATCCGGAAGCGGCGGCGATGCTCCGCCCATGGGAAGCGGCCGCTGTCGACGATAACTCCACCGAGCGTAGTGCCGTGTCCGCCCATGAATTTCGTCAGCGACTCCACCACGATGTCTGCGCCATATTCGATCGGCCTGAGCAGGATCGGTGTCGGCACCGTGTTGTCGACGATCAGCGGGACGCCATGCCTGTGCGCGACGTCGGCCATCGCTTCGATGTCGCAGACATTTCCGGCCGGATTTCCGACGCTCTCGCAGAACACCGCCCGCGTATCGGCGTCGATCAATCGTTCTAGGCTCGCAGGCTGGTCGTCTTCTGAAAACCGGACGGTAGTGCCTTGCCTCGGCAGGATGTGCGCGAACAGCGTATGCGTGGTTCCGTAGAGCTGCGGGACCGAGACGATGTTGGTGCCCATCTCCGCGATATTGGCCACCGCATAGTTCACCGCGGCCTGACCACAGGCCACGCTGAGTGCCTCGATGCCGCCTTCCAGGGCGGCGACGCGACTCTCGAGCACCGCATTGGTCGGATTGCCGATCCGCGTGTAGCGGAAGCCGTCCACTTCAAGGTTGAAGAGCGCGGCTCCATGATCGGCGCTGTCGAAAGCGTACGAGGCCGTCTGGTAGATCGGCACGGCGACCGCCTTGGTGACCGGATCGTCTTTGAAGCCGCCGTGGACGGCGATGGTCTCTCTTCTCATGGAGGCGGGCCCTTTGGCTCTTCGATCCCGGGAGATCTCGGGATGTCCTTGGCGCATCGCGCGTCCTCCAATTCCAACGCCGCCTACTGGCCGTTCCTCGGGAAACCGAGCAGGTCCCGTACCGCGGTCGGCCAGCGCGCAGTGTTTCCGCCATGGGTGTGGAACATGGCGACGGCGAGACGGTCCATTCCGAATGCCACGCAGGCGGTATGTGCCGGCTCGCCGGCCGCATCCAGGATGCCCCAGGTGGCGCCAAAATGTTCGCGGTGATAGTTGAAGCTCATGCAAGCGGTGGGGCGCTCCTCGGAGCGCAGAGGCACCAGCAATTCGAATTTCAGCGACTGCTGCTTTTGACTCACCGCCATCATCTGGCCGACCCGGCCAAAGAACGGATCGCTGGCGTAGTCGACCCTGAAGGTCAGTCCGAGATCGCGGGCAATCTCCTGTGCCCGCACGATCCAGCGCTCCCGGAACGCGGAAGCTTGGTCGGGGCTGCCGATGCTGACGAATTCGCGCATCCTGAAGGACTGCAGCCGGTCGAGATGATGCGAGGGCTCGCGACGGAAGCAATCGGCGGCCACGTCGAAGCGCCAGCCGCCCGCCGGTACGGGTCCGCGGCTCGCTGCAATTGGATAAACCGGATAGCAGGCGGCCGGCGACAGCACGAGGTCGGCCGGTGAAAGCGACGTGGTCCAGTCGCCGCCGGCGTCGAAGCGGCTGACCGCGGCGTGGATTTCACTCTCCGTGCCGTGCAGGCCGCAGACGCAACCAAGGAGGTTCGGAAAGCTCTTCAGATAGCCCGACTTCTCGAGTTGCGCGCGATTCATGACGGGGGGGAAGCGCATCACTTCGGTGTCCGCCTCGCGATACCGCGAGATCAGCACTGCAAGCCGCTCTACGACGTCTTCATAGAGCGCGGTGCGGCCATAGACCCCCGGAGAGCCCATCTCGTGGAACAGCAAATCGGTGAGATAGTCCAGCGGGTCGGACGGACGCGAAGAGGATTTCGTCTGTGCTGCAAACCTGGCCACGTTCATTCAAGCTCCCTCCGTCGAGGAGAAATATCAATCGCGCAGAGACGCCGGGACGGCGCTCATCAGCGTGGTGGTCCCCATGCTGGCGAGGATGCGGTCGTTGTTGATCATGATCGGAGCGGAAAGCACGTCGCGGAGATGGCGGCCGACGCTGACGTCGGTGTCGTTGCGGTAGCCTGAGAGGCCGCAGGCGCGCATCGCATGCATGACGGCCGTGACCGCGAGTTCAGAGGCCTCCACCTTGAGAAGATTGATCGAGGACTGGAAGTCGACGGACGACAATGCGCGCTCGTCTCGTTGTCGGGCCGCATAGGACTCGAGGTTGGCGGCGATGATGGCACGCAGTTTCGTCAGCGTCATCCTGGCGGAGGTGAAATGCGCCGCGCCGGGAGGCATGTTGCCGCCGGCCCCTCGCGCGGCCTTGCGGACGAACAGCTGCGCGCGATCCACCGCAGCGGCCGCGATTCCCGCCCAGACCGATGACCAGCACAAGTGGGCGACGGGCGTCATCGTCTGCGCATGGATCCTCTCGTAGGCTACGGGGAATATCTGGTCCGCGGAGCCCCTGAAGTTCAGCTTGAAACCGGCACTGCAGGTTCCACGCATGCCAAGCGTCTCCCATGCGAGGGTCGGTTCAAGCGTGTAGTCGTCCCGCGTGATGGCCAGCAACACCTGATCGGATCCGGCGGCGTCGTCCGCTCGGCGCGCGATGGTGACGATGCCGTCTGCCTCCGCACCGTAGGAAATTACCGTTGCGTCGCGCACCAGCGAGATCTCGACCCCCGAGCGCTCTACCGCGGCAGTGCTGAAGCGTATGTTTCCGCCGTTCTGACCTTCCGTGGTCGACGACGCCAGCAGCAATTGTTCGGCTGCAACACGGCGCATGAAGCTTTCATGCCAGGTGCTGCCTACGCCGTGGCGAACCAGGCAGGCGATCTTGGTCTGATGCATCGCGAAGATCATTCCGGTCGAGGCGCAGGCGCGGCCGAGCGCGTAGCACATGTCGGTCACCTCGAAGAGCGATGCGCCCTCGCCGCCGAATGCGATCGGGATCTGTGCTCCCAGAAGCCTCTCCCTGCGCGCCGCGTCGATGGCCTTCCGCGGGAAGCGCGCCTCGCGGTCGACTGCTTCGGCTTCCGACGCCGCGGCCTCCGCCACCGCCGCCGTCCTCTGCTGGAACGAGAAGGTGTCGTGAGGGCATGGCACTCGGCCGCTTTCCGGGGCGAAATTGCGGAACTGGGCTTCCTGCACGTTCATGGCCAACGCCTCCCCTTTGGTGGTCGGGCGCGACCCGAACCACGTCGAGACGCCCTTCCTGGCGGAATGGGCAATCTAGCCGACCTACCTTGCGGAGTCGGCTGCGCAAAGGTGGATGCCGAAGCGCACCCGAACCTCAGCGAGGTACCTCGAAGGAGAACTACTGGCCTGATCTGCAGTCAGGTATCGTCGCCTCGACAATGATCGTGCAGGTCAGCGAGGGTGCAGTCGCAATGCAAGGTCGTACCGCGAGCGTGCAGGACCGTGTTCTATCCGTGGTCAGGAGTATCCTCGAGCAGAACGCGATCACTGCGGTTGTCCACCCGGAATCGCGGCTCGTGGATATCGGGCTGAACTCGATGAGCATGGTCGAGCTGATGCTCAAGGTCGAATCCGAGTTCGATCTCACTCTTCCCCAACCGGTGATCACACCCGAGAATTTCCAATCGGTGAAGACGATGGAGACGATGATTCTCAATCAGCTCGGACCGGGAGCAGGATGAAGTCAGTTGGACAGAGATGCTTCCTCGATAACCGAGCAGGCTTCGATTCAATTCAACTGCGTGGTCGGGTCGTAAAATCAGCTGTGATCGAGCCCACGACCAGAAGCAGCGCTCCGCGGCTTAGACCCTCCACCGCCAAGACCTGGCTGAACGCCATCGCGCTGACTTCGCGGGTCGAGGCCGATCCACACAGGTTGTTCGCCGACGTCGTGCAGGAATGGGCGCAGCGGCAGCCCGGTCGCCTCGCGTTGCTTTCGGACGATCAATCCATCAGCTACGGAGAGCTTGCTGCTCGGATCAACCGATATGCGCGCTGGGCGCGGGGCCAGGGCATCCGTACCGGCCGCACGGTCTGCCTGCTGATGCAGAACCACCCGGACTACCTCGCCTGTTGGCTCGGCATCAGCAGCGCGGGTGGGACGGTAGCGCTCATCAACACAAGGCTGATCGGCCGATCGCTCGCCCATTGCATCGAAGTCGCGCGTGCCGATCACGTGATCCTCGCCGCAGACTGCGTGAATGCGTTCGAGACCGCACGACGGCACCTCAACTGCGTGCCGCAAGTCTGGAGGCTCGGTAGCCGTGATACGGCCGCCGATCTGGACGTGGCGCTCGCCGCCCAAGACATCAGCCCACTGTCTTCCACCGAACGCGGCGATGTCACGATCAACGGACGCGCGCTCCTCATCTACACGTCGGGCACCACCGGGCTGCCGAAGGCGGCGAACGTCAGTCATCGCCGGATTCTCAGCTGGGGCGGATGGTTTGCCGGTCTGATGGATGCTTCCGTCGACGACCGCCTCTACGATTGCCTGCCGCTCCATCATTCAGTCGGCGGTGTCGTGGCACCCTGCAGCATGCTTCACGCGGGCGGCTCGGTCGTGGTCGCGGAGAAATTTTCCGCACGGAACTTCTGGGACGACGTCGTGCGCTTCGACTGCACCGTCCTCCAATATATCGGAGAGCTCTGCCGATACCTGCTCAAGACGCCGACGTCCTCAAAAGAGACCGAACACAGGCTGCGGCTCGCCGTCGGCAATGGATTGCGCGGCGACATCTGGGAGACCTTCGCCGCGCGGTTCGCGATTCCACAGATCCTCGAATTCTATGCGGCGACGGAAGGCAATTTTTCGTTGTTCAACGTCGAAGGAAAACCCGGCGCGATCGGCCGGATTCCTCCCGTGCTGGCGCATCGCTTTCCCGCCTCGATCGTCAAGGTCGATGCCGACAGCGGCAGCCCGGTCCGCAGCGACGCGGGGCTCTGCATCGCGTGCGCCCCCGGCGAAACGGGCGAGGCTATCGGATGCATCGACAGCGTCGATCGCGGCGGTGGCCCTTTCGAGGGCTACACGGATCCCGCCGAGACCGAGAAGAAGATTCTGCGCGATGTCTTTGCCGATGGTGATGCCTGGTTCCGCACCGGCGATCTGATGCTGCGCGACGAGCACGGCTACTTCCACTTCATCGACCGGATCGGCGATACTTTCCGCTGGAAGGGCGAGAATGTCGCGACCAGCGAGGTAAACGACGCGATCAGGGACTGCCCCGGTGTCGTCGACGCCTCGACCTACGGGATCGCCGTGCCGGCGGCTGACGGCCGCGCCGGCATGGCGGCTTTGGTCGTCGACGAGGGTTTCGATTTCGAAACCTTCACGAAACATCTGTCGCGCCGGCTCCCGGCCTATGCGCTTCCGGTCTTCGTCAGGGTCTGTGGGGCGCTCGACGCCACCGAGACATTCAAGCAGAACAAGCAGCGGCTCATCCGTGAGGGAATCGATCCCTCCGTTGTCAACGATCCGCTATTCCTGCGCGATCCGGCAACCGGCGACTACCGTCCGATCGACCAGGCAGTCTACGCACGCATCGTCGCCGATGAGATCAGATTTTAGCACGTTCGTTTCGTGAGAGGTGAGGTGTTTCCATGTCGGTCAGATCGAGCATTTTCTCGGCGATGCAACAGATTGCCGAAGAACAAAAGGTCACGCTTCCGCCGCTCCAGGACGATCTGTCGCTGCAGGAGACGGGGTTCGACTCGCTGGCATTCGCGATCCTGGTCGCTCGGTTGGAGGATCAGCTTGGCGTCGATCCCTTCACCATCGCAGACGCAGCCGCCTTCCCGTCGACCGTCGGTGAGTTCGTCAGAGCCTACGAGAATGTCCCCGCCTGAGATCTTCTCGCTGCGCCGATATCTCGGCCCGGAGCTGAAGGGCCGCACGATTTCCGATGCAAGGCATAGCATCTCGCTCACCGACATCCACCGGTACAGCTGCCTGACGGGCGAATCCCGCGAACTATCCGGCCGTTCGGTGCTGCTTGCGACGTCGAGACAGCTGCTGTCCGCGCTGGCGATGATCGAGCTCGACGGCGTCGTCCGCTGCATGCTTCTGTGCCCGCCCGACCTCGATCCGGATCGCATCCAGGCCCTGCTTGCGGGTGCCGAGATCGATGCCATCGTCACCGATCGGCCGCTGCAACAATGCGCTGCTGGCTCATATTTGATCGTCGCCGCCGGCCTGCCCGAACGGTCAAACGTGGAATGGGAAACCCAGCGCGCCACCGAGTGGCTGATGCTGACCTCGGGGACGTCCGGGCTGCCGAAGATCGTCCGGCATACGCTCGATGGGCTGGCCGGTGCGATCATCGCCGAGGGGCCCGCGCGCCACCGGAGCGCGACCTGGGCGACGTTCTACGATATCCGCCGCTACGGCGGCCTCCAGATCTTCCTGCGCGCCGTCATCGGCGGCGGATCGATGGTGCTGTCGGAGTCTGGAGAAGCGATCGCGGACCACGTGGCACGGCTGCGGGCGGCCGGCGTCACCCACATTTCCGGCACGCCATCGCATTGGCGCAAGCTTTTGATGAGCTGCGCGGCCACAAACTTCTCGCCGCGCTACGTCCGCCTGTCCGGCGAAATCGCCGACCAGGCGTTGCTCGACGGCTTGGCCCGAACGTTTCCGCATGCATCGATCGGCCATGCCTATGCTTCGACCGAGGCCGGCGTCGGTTTCGCGGTGGACGACGCGCGCGAGGGCTTTCCCGCCGATTTGATTGGACAAAGCCGCGAGGGCGTCGAGATGAAGATCGTCGACGGCTCGCTCCGGATCCGCTCACACCGAACCGCGCTCGCCTATGTCGGCGCGGATGCGCCGTCGCTCACCGACGCCGAAGGCTTCGTCGACACTGGCGACATGGTCGAGCTGCGCGGCGAGCGTTGCTACTTTGTCGGCCGGCGCAGCGGCATCATCAACATCGGCGGGCTGAAGGTCCATCCCGAGGAGATCGAGGCCGTGATCAACCGGCACGCCTCCGTCCAGTTGTCGCGCGCACGATCGCGCAGCAGCCCGATCACCGGCGCCATCGTGGTCGCCGATGTCGTCCTCGCCGCCGGCACCGACAGGGAGCGCCAAGAGGCGATCCGCACCGAGATTCTCAACCAGTGCAAGGACTGCCTTGCTGCATGGAAGGTGCCTGCGGTGATCCGCTTCGTCGAGCGGCTCGACGTCACCGCAGCGGGAAAACTGGCGCGCACCGATGCGTAACGTCCTCGTCACCGGCGGCAGCCGCGGTATCGGTCTTGCCATTGCGCGCAGGCTCGCCGCATCCGGGGACTACAACGTGGTCGCGGTAGCGCGCCGCGAGAGCGGGGAGCTTGCGGCTGCAGTCCGCGAAGCACAAGGGCGCCTGCATTTCCGCGCCTGCGATCTTGCGGTCACTGATGCGATCCCGCTCTTCGCAAAATCAGTGCGCAACGAATTCGGCCCGATCTACGGCCTGGTCAACAATGCCGGACTCGGTACCGATGGGCTGCTGGCCACCATGCACAATTCCGAGATCGAAGCCTTGATTCGCCTGAACGTGCTGTCGCCGATCATCCTGACCAAATACGTGGCCCGCCATATGATGGCCGACGGCGCGGGACGAATCGTCAACATTTCCTCCATCGTCGCCTCGACCGGCTACAGCGGCCTGTCCGTGTATGCCGCATCCAAGGCCGCGCTTGCCGGCTTCACCCGTTCGCTGGCCCGAGAAGTCGGCAGGGTCGGCATCACCGTGAACGCGATCGCGCCCGGCTTCATCGACACAGAATTGACCAGGTCCCTGGACGACGAAGGCCGCCGACGCATTGCCGGCCGCAGCGCGTTGCGCCGTCTGCCCGAAGCCGACGACGTTGCTTCCGTGGTCGAATATCTTCTCGGCGAATGCGGCCGGAACATCACAGGCACCGTGGTGACGGTCGACGCCGGTAACACCGCCTGATCATCGCTGATCAACCTGCCAACTAAGGGCGTTGGCGTGTCACGGCGCCGGGATCTTGGCCCAATTGCGCCATCATCCGATCGGCCGCGGCGGACAGCGCCAAGCCGATGCAAGCCGAGAGCGCATCGACCACAAAATCCTCAAACCTCGCATGCCGCCCCGGCACCCATAGTTGCATGATCTCGAGCAGGCCGATCAGAGCAACGGCGACCACTGCAACGGTCCAGCGCCGCTGCGGATAGGCGAGGCCGAAGGCAATCCCGACCATAAGGAAGGCGAACGCGTGATCGCCGTGTTGTCCGAGAACGGGGTGAGGCCGAAGGTCCTGAGGCCCGAGCGTTACGAAAGTGACGGCGGCCGCAAGCAGCCACGCGGCGAGCCGAAGAAGAGCAGTGATAACCACTACAGCGCCCCGATTGGCAGCCCGCGACGGGGCTCTTCATTTCCGAGGTTCGATTTCAAAGACATGCTCCCCTCTACTCTGCAGCGTATGCACTTCATTTTGACGACGTGGGCCCCTTCAGATGCTCGAGCATGGTGTTGCAGGCCTCCTCCGCTTCCGTGAACGTCGCAAACGCCGAACCGCCGATCTTGATCGCGCTGCGGCTCTGATAAAGCGGCCGCCACGACGCCACGTAGCCCGCACGTCCATGAAAGCCGGCACCGGCAGGACTCTCATACGTGATCACAAAGGAGAAGCCGTCGTCGCTTGCGCTCCAAATTTCCATGTCCTCGACGGCACGGTGAAACTGAAGGGACATCAAGATGCGCCCGCGTACTCGCTTTCAACTCAGCCACAGAGTTTCAGTCCTGCCGGCATGCCGTCCGCAGAGGAACGGCCCTGACCACTAGGGGGCAGCAGGGAGGGTCAGGGCCGCCGCTCCGGATGTGTCGAGGTCCAGTCGGCACATCTCTGCGATCGCATCTGGAGCCGTTCGTTCTCGTCCGCGACTTCTTTTACCAGACAACGGACGAACCGAGATCGACCCAGGGCTGCAGATGACGAACAAAATACACTTCCCTCGCGATGCGTTGGCTGCGATTCTGGATCAGACACCAGTCCCGACGGACTACCCCCTAAGCTTCCCGGACATCGAACTCGCGGTGGTCAACCAGCCCCACGAGGACGTTTCCGCCGGGGCTGGCGCGCCCATCAACCGCCCCCTGCCCGTCACGCCGCGAGAACCAACCAAGAATGATGGTGGGGGAGTCCTCGGCGCGCTCCGCTTGCCGGACTTAATCCGGCGGAGCCTTCTC
The DNA here is from genome assembly GCF_029714405.1 of Bradyrhizobium sp. CB82. NCBI lineage: Bacteria > Pseudomonadati > Pseudomonadota > Alphaproteobacteria > Hyphomicrobiales > Nitrobacteraceae > Bradyrhizobium > Bradyrhizobium sp. CB82. The sequence goes on from NZ_CP121650.1 coordinate 6,402,008, forward strand.
CCGCGTGACCGTCGCGCGATCGTGTTGCGCGATGGCGAGGGCCGCGAGCACCGTCCGATTGCTGATTTCAAGCTTCTGAAAGATGTTGTGCAGGTGCACCTTGATGGTGCCGTCGGCGATGTTCAGCCGCCGCCCGATTTCCTTGTTCGACAATCCCTCGGAGACCAGACGCATGATCTGACGCTCGCGGTCTGTCAGCGCCGTCAGCGCGCTCTCCGAATTCGTCCCCTGCTCATGCGACACGATCGAACCGGATTGGGAGGACGGCAGCAGGTTGTGACCGTTGGCGATGTGCCGCAAGGACTGCACCAGCGCTTCAGGCGCCGTGTCCTTGAGGACGATGCTACAGGTCACGGGCGTCGCCGAGAGCACCAGTTCGCAATCTTCACTCGCGGCGAAAAACACCAAATGAGTCGAACGATTTTCTGAATTGATGGCCGAAAGAATTCTCAGCGCGGCAAGCTCAGGCATTGCGGGATCGACAATCGCGATATCGGGCGCCAAGTTCCGGATCGCCTCGATGCAGCTCGCGGCGTCGCTGCAAGATGCAACGATATTGAAATCGGCTGCCGCGCCGAGCACGTTGCTCAGGCCCTGCAAAACCACCGGATGCCGGTCTGCAATGACTACACTAGTACGTCGCATCGGGCGTTCCTCAGTATGTCGCCCCCGAACATAAACTCCGTGCGCCCACTCCTATTTCAACTACTATTAATAGAATCATCCGAAATTTCCATTAACAAAGCAAGGTTGGTGTCGCAGGGCAATACTTAGGGCTAGCGATAGTTAGGGCTAATCGGCACACTGCTCTGCTCGTTTCCCGACTCTCGTTGCCAATTTGCGATGCAGGCTTCCCCGTAAGAGTCCGGTGATCAGGCTAAGCGCGCACACACGACGGCGTAGCTATCAACGGCGAAGAGCCTCGAATTTCCTCAACTCGCGATATGCGCCGCGACGTTAACTCACTTGGAAAATGTATTCGCGCAAACGTAGCATCGACGAAGAAAGTCACCGAAAGGTTTTTCAACGTCGAATGAACACTCCGACCTAATTCACGCAGAGACTGCGCTAGAAGCGGTTTTTAACCACCGTAACCATCCGGGTATATGCAAGCGCCCTCCTATAACGAACGATATATAGGGCGATCGGAAATTCGCATCTAACATTTATAAAAGGTTAAGCAAGATGGATTGATCGAAATCCATGACATTGCGCAAAATGAGGAGGATCACGACCGAAGTAACTCGATATTTTTGAAGACTACAAACCGAAGAGAACGACCAAACGAACAACAAGGATTGGCTCGTCCTTCGAGAAACCAAATTGAGTTCAACCGCCCGTTGCTGTTGTGTCATTGCGTAGTAGGCTGGAGGGTAAAATGCGGAGGCGGCAATCTTGCGAGACCGTTCTTATTGGAAAGAACGTTTTGATTAGAGAAGGCATTGCTAGAATACTCCACGCGGCAAATTTTCGCATCCCGGTATCGGCGTCGAGCCCCGAGGAATTGCCGAGCTCACTTCAAGCAGAGCAACTGATGTTTCTCATCGTCCACACCGGCGATGATTTCGATCTCGCGATAGAGCAAATCGGATATGTGAAGGATCGATATCCGGACGCGCGCATCGCGATCGTCTCGGACAACTATCGGCCAGTCGAACTCGCTGCTGCATTTCGTGCAGGCGCCAACGGCTACTTCGTCAACGTCAATTCCTGCGACTCATTCATCAAGTCGGTCGAGCTCGTGACGATGGGCGAAACCGTGTTCCCGCCCGCCTTCCTGTCGTTCGCTCTTGACGGCAATCGCGAACGCGAGCGCGAAGCGACGCAGTCCGGCGAAAATGAACACGCGATCCTCGTCGCTGCAGAGGACGCAATCTCGCCACAGCTGTCTCCGCGCGAAAAGGCAATTCTATCCTGCCTTATCGAGGGTGATTCCAACAAATGCATTGCCCGAAAGATCGATATCGCCGAGGCCACCGTGAAGGTCCACGTCAAGGCGATCCTACGCAAGATCCGGGTTCAGAACCGGACCCAAGCGGCGATTTGGGGAATGAACCATGGGTCGCAGGTACGAGCGACAGGTGGTCGCACGCTCACAGCCGTCGATCCGGGCAGAGGAATCGCGAAGCCTCTCGAGGTGGTCTCCGAGATGGAGCAGATCAACGACCCGGCTCCATTGGTCCCGCAGTCTAACCGCGTCGCGGTACCCCCTATCGACGGTCTACTCCGCAAGGGCGGCATGGATCGAGGGACTCGCGCGGCGGTACGGCCGTACAAATAAGGGCAAGGACCCGGCCACTTGGAAACAACTGCCGTCGCGGCGAACGAGTTCGTCGCGGCGTGGCGCACCGACACTTTCTCCGACTTCCCTGACTTCCAGGCGCCTGGCAGGACGTCCGTCGCTGCTCTTGCGTGAATAGCACGCTTGATCGCGTGGGACTGGCGGACGTTTTCGAGCTCGCGGACGCGTGCAACCGACTTGCCGACGCGACGAGTCTGGAAATGGGCGATCGGCAGCACCATCATGCGACGAAACAGCGGACGCCGAGCTCGGCTGCCGGTGCGGTATGCAAGCCACAGCCGCTCTTACCCGCTTCTGCTTTCGGCTTGTGCAATCGCCATCGCGGTTCTTGGCGATCCGTTGTGTTTCGGATTCGATGATGTCGCGGTCGATGCGGAAGCCGTCAAAGACGCGCGATCCGCTGGCGGGACGAACGCACGCCAGCGTCGATCGATTAGTGCATCGGTGCGCGGGCACCCCGCCGCCGCTTGGGTCGGTGCCGCGGATCGTCAAATTTGAGCTCGGCGACCAGTCGCCAGAGCTGAACCTCGTGACCGTCCGCTAAGCGCCCGGCACGCTCGGTTGCGGACGCATCGTCCGGGCAGTGAAGGTTGACCACACCCCCCAACTGGCCGTGTTCGTCCAGAACGAATGCACGATAGTGTGGCATCGCAAATCCCCACGCGAATGCATCTTACCTGCAGCCGCGCTCTGCGGCTTGGAGATTTTGAGACATTACGAGCTACCTCTGATGGGCGGTATGCTTGCCGCAGTGGCTCGCCCCGAACCCGCTCATGCGGTCAGACCCTTCGGCGCCCGTTCGAATACCTCAGGCGCACTCACTCAGGCGTGACGACGAAAATGCCTCGACCGCTGCCGGACTTTCGGAAGCTGGCTACCAAGGTAGCCGCCGGGGTTCTGCAGTTGCCAACGCCAATGGTCCGCACACATCTGCTGCAATGATCGGGTCGATTTCCAGCCCAATGCTTCCATCGCGAATGTCGGATCGGCGTAGCAGACGGCGACATCACCGGCCCGGCGCTCTCCGATCTCATAGGGGACTGTTCTCCCACTCACCGCCTCGAATGTGCGAACGACCTCCAGAACGCTGCTGCCGTTGCCCGTGCCAAGGTTGACTGTGAGCACACCGGGCTGACTGAGGTGGCGCAAGGCACTCAAATGCCCAGATGCGAGATCGACCACGTGAATGAAGTCGCGGACTCCGGTGCCATCAGGCGTGTCGTAGTCGTTTCCCCAGATCTGCAGCTTCTCCCGCCGTCCAATCGCTACCTGCGCCACAAACGGAAGCAGGTTGTTGGGAACACCCAGCGGGTCTTCTCCGATCAGCCCGCTTTCGTGCGCACCAACCGGATTGAAGTAGCGCAGATTGCCGATCCGCCAATCGTCGCCCGACCTGCAGAGATCCTTCAGCATCTCTTCGATAACGAGCTTCGTGCGGCCGTAGGGATTGGTCGGACCGAGGGGATGCTTTTCGTCGAGCGGCAAGTATCTGGGTATCCCATAGACGGTCGCCGACGAGCTGAAGACGAGCGTCTTCACATTCGCCCTCTTCATGGCCGATACAAGCCGCATCGTTCCCAGGACGTTGTTCTCGTAATACGTCATGGGCCGGACGTTGGAATCGCCGACGGCCTTCAGCCCTGCGAGGTGAATGACAGCAGTCACTCCGCAGGCGCGAAGTGTGTCGTAGATCGCCTCTTCATTCCGGATATCTGCGTGGCGAAAGACGAGCGTTCGCCCGCAGATGGATTGCGCCCGTTCGAGCGAGGCCTTGTTGCTGTTGGAGAGATTGTCGACCGCGACGACGTCGAGCCCGGCGTCCAGCAACGCGATGCAGACGTGGGACCCGATATAGCCGGCACCTCCGGTCACCAAGATCATCTCGGACACCTTCCGCTTACGCTCAACTGCCTCTGTGCAATGCGACACCACATTACCTGCAAGTTGCGCCCACGAGGCGTGGCTTTATGAGCTACCTCTGATGGACTGCGTCGCAGCTGACGCCGTCCGCCGGGGCGGGCCATCGAGCGCTCAAGATTGTCGCGTCATCCATTTCCACGCGTCGCGAATCTGAACCTCCAGGTCAGATCGCTCCGGCTTCCAGCCGAGCAGGGTTCGTGCCTTTTCCAGAGCGCCGATCAGGACTGCGGGATCGCCAGTCCGTCTCGGCACAAGCTCGACCTGGATTGATTTGCCCGTGACGCGTTCAGCTGTCGCCACGACTTCCAGTACCGAGTAGCCCCGCTCATTGGCCAAATTGATTGCGCAGGTGGCTCCGCCTCCGATGAGATACTCGAGTGCCCTCACATGCGCGTCGGCAATATCAAGCACATGGACGTAATCGCGGATGCAAGTTCCGTCCGCTGTGTCGTAGTCATTCCCGAACACTTTGATCGCCGTGCCGTCGCGGGCGGCGGCGAGGACCAACGGGATCAAATGGGTTTCCGGTTCGTGAGCTTCACCGATTTCTGCTTCGGGGTCAGCACCCGCCGCATTGAAGTAGCGCAGCGAAACCGAACGAAGGCCGTGGGCCGCGTCGAGATCCCCAAGCATCCGCTCAACCACCAGCTTCGAATAGCCATAAGGATTGATCGGCTGTTGTGGGTGATCCTCCGAGATCGGAAGCTGATCGGGTACGCCATAGGTCGCGCAGCTCGAGGAGAACACCACCGGCGTTGGCCTGAAGTCGATCCAGGCCTGAAGCAGCGAGGCGGTTTCGCCGATATTGTTGCGATAATAGAGCAGTGGACTCGCGACGGATTCGCCAACGTAGGCATAGGCGGCGAAATGTATCAGAGCCGATGGACGATACTTTTCGAGCACCGAACGCACCCGGGCGGCGTCCCCGATGTCGCCAAATTCGAACATGCCGTATCTCGCGGCCCAACGATTTCCGCGCGACAGGTTGTCGTAGACAACCGGCTCCAGTCCACGGCGTGCCAATACTTTGCAGGTGTGACTCCCGATATAGCCGGCGCCACCCGTAACCAGAATCTTCACGATGCTCTATATCGCCTCGAATTTAGCACTGGGTAAAGATGCAATGGTCGGGTCCCGTTCCAGCGAGGCCTCGTTGCTGTTGAAGAGATTGTCATCGACGCCGCAGCTTCCCGTTCCGAATTACGGCGGCCCTTATCATCTCTGCCCGACGCGCACCGAATCGCCTGCGGTTGCATCGGTCGGGCCTGTCCCTGATCGAACATCTGAACTGCCTAGCCTTCGGGGAGGGAGGGCAGGACCATCCTGGTATTGGAGGCTGACCTCCACGGCATCACCCGGCTGCAGCTCGGTATCTTCGCTTGCGATGATCCGTTCCTGCCCCTTATCGCCCTTTCTGATGATGGCAATCTCCGTGTGGCTGCCGGCTCCTCGCACGAGTTGTGATCGAACCATCGCAGTGTACTGAAGCTTCTCGCCAACGCTCTGCAGCTTTTCACGAATTTGATTGAGCCTTACGCTGGTATCTTGCAGCTCACGGAGCAGGTCGAGCCGCCGCTGGTCATCGAGCTTCGCCAGCTTTCTGACGAACTCGTCCTGCTGCTTCTTGACCTGCAGCAGCTGCGCAGAGGTTTGCAGCTTCCGGGTTGATGACAGCAGCACCGCGCGACGCGCATCGGTAACGCGAGGGCTGATCAACGAACCTTTGCTGAACAGCTCGGTCGTCTTTTGCAGCTCTTCAACATCTGCCTGAAGACCCTCTTCATCCTTCTTCTGCTGCTCTGACAGCACGCGGACCTCGTCGTCTGCCTGTCGAATGCCGCGCTGCAAGTACGTTTTTTCCTGTTGATAATCACTCTGCTTGGTCTTCAGATATTCTGTTTCTGCATTAACGATTTCCGAAATCGCCGATCGAGCTAAGGGCGCTTCCATCAGGGAGCCCGAACTGATCTGCTCCCCCTCTCCGAGCTCATTCTTGATGCGCCACATACGTGCCTGTTCTTTGGCGAATTCAGTCCAAAGCGATCCATACTCGCTTCTCAAGTCCGCAGACTCGAGATACGGGTTGTTCATTCTGATACGCATGATGTCGTAGCCACCTGCCACAGCGACGAGTTGGCGTGCCGTCATGGACGGACGATAAGGATACTCGCCTGGCTTTGACACGTCTCCGTTTACGTAAATCGGCCGGTATTCTGCCACGGTCGTCGTGACCTCATCCGCGTCTATCACGATCGCAACCTCACGACCGTCAGGCGTCCTCTGACGAAGCACCTTGCTGACCAGCGCGGCCCCGATTTTGGCTCGGATCTGCGACAAAGGCAGACCGGCTACTGCAATCGTTCCGACCAGTGGCAACGAAACATTCCCGTCTATTTGGACGGCAGCACGATGCCTAAGTTCCGGCGCACCCGCCACTGCAACCTCCAGGGTATCTCCAACGCTTACTCGATATTCGGCCTTGGCTTGGGTGACGGAAACTGTCAGGCCAACGGCCACCAGGCCCCATCTGATGCAACGATTCAGGATGCTGCCGACGACATCGATATGGAACGTGGTCACCAGATGAACTCCTTCAAATCTGCCCCCGCGAACACCAACACGTCAACATCCCTGACCTCCAAATGACGGTCCGGACGGCAGATCCGCTAGGCACGTGCTCGATTCTCTCATTTGCACTGGGTCGTTTCAGCGCCTTACCGATCATCAGGTCGCACACTCCGTCGCACCCGTCGGCATTCAAGCGGATTGCTGCTCGAACTTTAGTCCTGCACCGCCGCGGCTCAATGGACCATCGTAGTTACCTACATCGTAGCTACCCATTTATTGCCTTTCTCATCCACAGATTGGGAATGTACTGATTCAGCCGAAGCGATGGGTGGCTGAGTGCTATGAATCATGCGTCCTTTACCAATTTGCCGGCCTCTACCACGCTCCCGGCACATTCGGTCGACGGTTGCACGGCAGTCCCAGCAGGCGTCGGTAGGAACCGATCGGCCGCCCTGTTCGTATTGGCCGCAGCCACTGAATTCCTGCTGGTAGCAATTGCGGCCTTTTTCGCCGCCATCCTCTACCATTGGTTGATCTTTCAGGACCTACCGGATCTCGCCAAATATGTCGCGGAATCACTTCTGATCGCCACGTTGGAGCTGATCGTTTCCGTAGGGCTCGGGCAATATTCCCGGATCCAGACGCAGCTCCGCCATGTGTACCTATGGGGCGGTGTTACGGCCGTTCTCCTCGCATTCTCTCTCTTCCTGTCGGCGACATTCCTTCTGGAAATCTCAGAAGACTATTCGCGCGCTATCGTCATGGTCCAAGTTGCGAGCGCCGTTCTCGCGGTGATCTGCGCACGGACACTATGGCTCTCGTTCCTACTACCTGCCCTCTCGTCGGGTCAGATCGATACCAGGCGCGTGATCCTCGTTGGAGAACCGGATCACTGCCTGCATTTTTCCGCTCGGACAATGGCTAGCGGGATTCGGACCATTCGCTCATTCGACTTTCCCACCGTTCGCGCTCGCTCCTCAGCGCAGATGCGGCCTGGTGCTGTCCAAATGCTGCCTGATGCCCGTCGACTGGTCGCGGATTGCCGCCCGCTCCGAGCCGACGACATCGTCATCTTGACCTCGCAACAAGATGTTTCGTCGGCTCTCACACTTGCGAGCGCCCTGTCAGACCTTCCGGTTGACGTCCACGTCGTCCCCGTCGGATTGATCGATTTGATGTCCAAGTCGCGGATTGCCCAGTTCGGCAACATGGTGACGATGCGGATCTTCCAGTCCGCCCTTACTCCTTTTCAGCGAGCAATCAAGCGAGCATTCGACATCGCCGCTGCAGTCGCCGGCCTCATCGTAGTCAGCCCCCTTTTCGTCATCGTGCCGATTGCAATCAAGCTCGACTCCAGCGGGCCCGTGCTATTTCGCCAGAAACGGCATGGCTACAACAACGAGCCAATCCGTGTGTTGAAATTCCGCACGATGACTGTGATGGAGGATGGCGACAATTTCAGTCCCGTCACCAGACACGATCCACGCGTGACCCGTTTGGGACACTTCTTGCGTCACACCAATATCGACGAACTTCCGCAGTTGTTCAATGTGCTGATCGGGGACATGTCGATCGTCGGGCCCCGCCCACATGCAACCGCGCAAAACGAGGTGTTCGCCGAGCTGATTTCGTCGTTTTCCCGTCGCCACAATGTGAAGCCCGGCATTACCGGTTGGGCTCAGGTCAACGGGTACCGCGGTGACACCGACACTCTCGAGAAGATGCAGCGTCGCGTGGAGCACGACCTGTACTACATCGACAACTGGTCCCTCCTTCTGGATCTCAAAATCATGATCATGACCCTGTTCTCCAGAAAGGTGTACTGGAATGCTTATTGACGCCCTTCTTTCTGCTGCACCTCCGGCTAACCGGCGTCGAACTCGTAAATCGCGGAACGTCATCGAACCTGGGCATCAGTCACCCCACGGGACGCTCCGTATGATCTCACGTACGAAGCCTCGGACTCGCAACCATTAACGCTGGTACCAGAACATGCTCCAGACTCCCAAGCGAATAGAGACTTCGATAAATCAAGACGCAATGGCGCCTGACCATCGTCTGCCGGTCGTGTCTGTGGCTGACGTTGCGGATTTCTTATGGCGGCGCGTCTCGATCATTTCGTTGACGTGTTTGGCAATGTGGGGGATCGCCGTCCTCTACCTTATTGTTGCGACACCGAAGTTCACGGCCGAAGCGGATCTCGTCATCGAGTCGAAAGCGCCGCTTGGAGACACCGCGTCGGTCTCAACGATCGTGGAAAGTCAGATCGGCATCATAAAATCCGAAAGTATCGCTCGCGACGTCATACGCAAACTTGATCTAGCAAAGGACCCCGAATTCGCCGGACAAATTGGTATCCGCAACTCGATAGCCAGATTGCTCGGTTGGCGCAAACCGGAAACGGAAGCAATCGCGATACGCTATGCACTTGAGGTTTTCCAGCGCAAGCTTTCGGTCAAGCGCGTCGGCCTCACATACCTCGTCGAGGTTAGCTTCGAGTCCATCGACGCTGAGCGAGCGGCGCAGATCTTAAACACCGTAGCGGAAACATATATCGGGCGTCAAATGGACGCGAAATACAAGTCCACTTTCCGCGATGAGACATGGATCAAGGATCGATTGAACGAATTGACCAATCAGGCATCATCTGCCCAAAAGGCATTGGAGGATTATTATAAGAACAGGAAGGACATGGCGGACTCTGCGGATGCCGTCGATCCAGGTGCGGCGAGATCGCAATCGACGACGCGGAGGCAAGGTGAGCTTCGCGAATTGGTCGCCGCCGCGGAGCAATCCACGAGCGCTCTTGATAATTTTCGTCACGCTCTGCGTCAAATGGACGCCGTACAACAACAATCCTTGCCGGTGTTCGAGGCACGTCTAATTACCGAGGCCCTGCCTCCCTTAAGGGCCAGTTCTCCAAAAGGCCTAGTCGTGCTTGGAATATCGACCGTGGCAGGCTTGTTTCTCGGCATCGCTATCGGGATCCTGCGCGATCTCTCGTATCGGGGCATCCGTACCAGCGGCCAGGTCTGGAGAGAGCTTCAAGTACCGTGCATTGCAGTTGTTCCAAAGGTCAAGCCCCAGGCCGCCTGGAGAAAGCTGACAACGGTTCTCTCGGACCTTGCTGAGAAGCGTCCGGTGAATTTGGGCAGCCTCCACAGCCAAATCAGCTCGATGCGAATTGGCCCGCAGTCCGTTGTCACGCCAGCGCTGGATGCCGAGCGCCGGGCAAAGCGCGCTTTGTCCAGCCCACCGTCACCGAGCCGTCCGAAATCGCGCAGCATCGTACGTGCCGAGAGTCCAATTTGGACAATTACGGATGCACCTGAGTCTCGATTCACCGAGTCGTTTCTCGAGATCAAGTTAGCCATCGATTCGACCAACCGAAGCGGCAAGAGAAAGCAGGTGATTGGCATCACCTCGACACAAGCCGCCGCGGGAACGTCCACCGTTGCAGCGGCCTTGGCACTGCTTCTGGCACATGCGGGATCTCGCGTTGTTCTGGTCGACTGCAATTTGCGAAATCGATCACTCTCGACCGCACTAGCTCCGACGGCCACATTTGGCATTTTGGATGTCATGGCAGGGGCGGCTTCTGTGTCTGAAACGACCTGGACTGACGCGGCGTCGCAGCTGGTCTTTCTACCAGTTGGCAATGACTCTCGAACACCTTACGCAAGCGACATTCTGGGATCGGAGAAGCTCGATCGATTGCTTCAGTCTCTTCGTGAGACCTACGAATACGTTATTGTCGATCTGCCGCCCCTCGCGCCGTTTGCAGACGTTCGCGCCGCAGCGCATCTGTTGGATTCGTTCATCCTTGTTGTCGAGTGGGGGCGTACGAAAGTGAGCGTCGTCGCGCGTGCGCTAGAAGCGTGTAACAGCATGGATGACCTCATGCTCGGCATTACGCTGAACAAGGCAGACTTGAATTACTGAGAGGACCCGAGCACCGGTGCGCGCGTCTCACGCGTGGTGGATAGAAGAGACCCGGACCTGTTCCAGGCGAGCGTGTCGCGGAGCTTCGCGCGGCCCTCCACTTCGACCAACACCGGCCTACATGGTATCCATTCATGGACGCAAATCGACTGAACGGGAAGACTCCCTGGCGCCATTTTGCACAAGGCACGCCTTTCTACGCCTTGGCGATGATTTACAACCAGGTGCTGAGCTTCACTGTCGGCATATTAGTCGCACGATTCATTGGCGCCTCCCAGTACGGCGTGGTCAGTGTGGCCCGCAATATTTTTGATGTTCTTGGAATTGTCAGCCCTCTGGGCCTCGATCTCGCATTGCAACGACATCTGGGATCTGGACCGCATTCGACCCGATTAGCACAACTAACGGGCTTTCGTTCGGCTGCTTTCGTGCTCGGGATCGCTCCGGCTGTATTGGCTGCACTGGGGTTGGGCACCTATGTCGAGCAATCTATCTACCGCTATCCCGAGTTCGCCAACATCTTGCTCGTAACGCTCATTGCTCTCCCATTTGCCACGGACCTGGCTGTGCTGGGCGGCGCATATCGTGGAGTTTTGAAGCCAGATCCCAGCATTCTGGCAAGCTATGTTCTGCAGCCGACGTTCAGGGCTCTGGTGATGATAGCGCTGTTTGTCCTTGGCTGGCGTTTGTGGGCGGTGGTGGTGGGCACATCTGTCTCATACGTCTTGTCATGGATTATGTTGGCGGTACGAGCCCGGAGAGAGCTGGCACCTGCGAATTCAACCGGGGGGTTTGACTTGGCCGACGGGTTGTCCGTTCTGCGCTACTCTCCCAGTCTGGCCGCATCGCTCGTTTTCACAACGTATATCCGTTCGACCGACTCGCTCTTCCTCGGCCACTTCGGATCGGCGGCGGACGTTGGGCAGTACGGCGCCGTGGTCATGGTGGCGCAACTCATTGGCCTTCTGGGATTGGCCGTCGGGCAGACCCTGGGTGCTCGCATTGCTCTGTGTTATCGAAACAACGACGTCGCCGGAATGGAGATGCTCCTGGCAGAAAACCTCCGCTTGACGACATTGTTTTCGGCGCCGGTATTTGCCGCGATTGTCTTCTGGGGTGATCGTATCGACCTCGTGCTTGGACCGACGTTCGCGGTGGATGCGTCGGTCGTGTCGATCGTCGCCGCCAGAATGCTTGTGCAGACGATGTTCGGGTGCAGCGGTTTTGCCCTTTCGATGACCGGCCTGCACCTACGGGAGACGGGACTTTTGGGGATTGGATTGCTGGTCTCGGTTGTTCTGTGTTTTGCGCTGATTCCCAGCCATGGACAGATTGGGGCAGCGGTGGCCGGCTTCATTTCATTGTTGATGATTAATGTGACCAGGTACGCAATCGTAAGGTCCGTGTTTGGTATCAAGACCGTCAAGCTGGCTGCAATAAAGCCAGTCGTATGGGCCGTCGCCGTCGCGGGTGCGACGGATCTGTTGCTGCGACCGTTCGATGACCGAACGGTGTTGTTCACCCTCTTCGAGGGCGTGATTTTCGCGATCAGCTTCGCCGTGTCGGCTTGGTTTATGCTGGTTACTTCTCAAGACCGCGAGATGGTCGCCAGGCTATTCATGCCGCGGCTTTCCATTGCGGGAGCGGATGAATGAGAGTGATGTCCCGTTGCATGCCGGCGAATACCCGCGGCGCCATGATCTCGGTACGGAGTGCGTGGCACAAAATCTTTTCCATCCTGGAGCCTTCCAATGCGGACTCCAGTGTGCGCGCCGATGACACTCATCGGTCGCCCGTTCAAGAGCAGACAGCTGGTTTACGCGCTGGACAGTCTCCGGCTCCAGGCACGCCATCTCGAGATGGGCTCGTGTCTCGCATGAACGTGACAGGTGGGAAGGTTGCTGTGGTCGCGATCGGGCGCAACGAGGGCGATCGTTTGGCGCAATGCCTAGGGTCGGTGATGGCGATCGGGACGCCGGCGGTATACGTGGATTCGGGATCCACCGACAGTTCGGTGGCGTTGGCGCGGGGCGCCGGTATTGATGTGGTGGAACTCGACGGCCGAATTCCCTTTACGGCTGCGCGCGCTCGCAACGAGGGGTTCGAACACTTGCGCCAGTTGGCGCCCGATCTCTCCTACATACAGTTTGTCGACGGTGACTGCGAAATTGTCGCGGGCTGGATCGAGAAAGCGGTAGCTTTCCTCGATTCGCACCGTGACGTGGCAGTCGTCTGTGGTCGACTGCGCGAACGTTATCCGGAGCGATCGATTTACAACAGAGTATGCGACATCGAATGGGACAGACCGGTGGGAGAGACTCATGCCTGCGGGGGCAACGCTTTGATGCGCGTTGACGCCTTCGAGAGGGCAGGCAGGTATCGGGCAGATTTGACTTCGGGCGAAGAACCGGAGCTGTGCAAGCGGCTACGCGCCACCGGATGGCGCGTATGGCGGCTGGATGCCGAAATGGCGTTGCATGATGCAGCCATGATGCGCTTTGGCCAGTGGTGGTGGCGGGCGGTGCGGACTGGCTACGGCTTCGCGCAACACGCTTATCTGTTCAGAACCCCATCCCAGCGCTGGGGATGCCTCCGAGCGTGGTTGTGGGGTGTATGGCTTCCCCTAGCCTGCCTGGCGTTCGGAGTGGTGCTGGGCCCCTGGGGCTGGGCCTCCTGGCTCATCTACCCTCTGAGGTGGCTGCGCCAGACGTTACGCACCCCCGGACCGCTGAGCAGGCGCTCATTGTCGGCGCTGTTCCAGCTGGTGTCCGCTTTCCCCGAGAGTTGGGGGCAGGTCAAGTTCATGCATGAGCGCTTCCTAGGCCGCCAGGCGCGCCTCATCGAATACAAATGACATCGTCATGCACACCGCCGTATTCAGTCCTTCAGGCACCACCTCAGCTCAGCTAATGGCATCGAGCTCACTGCAGCTCGGAGATACTGAGCTGGTCACGGACGGGAGCAATGGCATTGCACCGCGTGATAGTGGCAGGCAGGACGATAGACCTATGCGGATCATGTTCATGATCAATGGTCTGGTCCCGGGGGGCGCCGAACTCCATACCTTGCAACTTGCGAATTCACTGGCGACCCATGGACACGTCTGCACGATGGTGAGCCTCACAGGCGGCGACCCGACGCTGCTTCGCCAAAACCCCGCCGAAATCTGCCATGGAAATCGGATTTACGACATTGGCACGCTGTTGAACGTCACACGCCTGATCCGAGCCCACAGTCCGCAGCTAATGGTCGCGATCGACGAGAGGCCGCTGCTTTTTGCGACCGTTTCACGGCATCTGGCGAAGTCAAATGCCAAACTCGTAGCAATACTCCACAAGGCGTACCTGCGGACAATTAGGGAGCGCGTATTCGATCCCATCTATCGCTATGTCGCCGCCCGTGCGGACGCATTGGTCTATGTTTCCCAAAACCAACGCAAGCTCTGGGAAGATCGAGGATTTACCCCTCCCCGTTCAATCGTCATTCGCAATGGTGTGGACCAGCGTCGGTTCTCCCCTCGTTCAGTCATTGAATGGAGAGATCGGACCCGCTCGCTGCTGGGATTTACACCAGACGATTATGTGATCGGCATGTGCGCTCGCTTTAGTCCTGAGAAAAATCATTGTCAGCTGATCGACGCCATGCAGGTCCTCCGAACTCAAGGACGTCAGGTGAAAGCGCTGCTCGTGGGGAGTGGCCCTACGCAAGCGACCGTTGCGCAGTATGCCAGAGAAAGCGGACTGTCGGAGCATATCGTCTTTGCTGGACACCAGCTCGATGTGTGCCCCTACACAAGCGCGTTTGACGTTGGCGTCCTCTGTAGTCTCTACGAAGCGGCACCGCTTTCCGTATTGGAAATGATGGCGATGGGCCTGCCAGTCGTTGTCAGCAACGTCGGCGGCCTCCCCGAAATCGTACGCCCTGGAGAGACCGGATTCCTGTTCCCGGTTGGAGATACGGTGGCCCTGGTGAACTCAATCGAGATGATGAGCGACCCGCTCAAGCGAGAATCGTTCGGCCGTGCAGCGTCAAAATTGGTCACCGCGAATTTTGGCGTCGACCGCATGCTCGAAAGTTACAGCACTTTTTTGAGTGGGCTATTGTGAGAACAGCACCATGCAGTCTCTGACTCATTCGGACCGGAGCCAGCAAATATCCGGGGCAATCTACCTGAAACTCGCCGCACTGCTGTTTGTCCTCCTCCTGCTCGTATATACCTATCCGTTCGTCTTCTTGGTCGAGGGCATCGATCCCTCTCTACCGATCGACAATCAAGAAGAGACGACAAAACTCGTGTATTACCTTCAGGTGGCAATTCCGCTTTTGTGCATCGCAATTGCCGCAATGTACCATGGCGACCTGTCTTTTGGCATTCCGGCCGTGATCCTCGTTTTTCCGTTGGTCTGCCTTGCTTCCACCGCTTGGTCCATTGATCCGTATAACACCTTCAAAGCCGCCTCCACTCTGATTTTGTTTATTTTCGCCACCGCTGCCATCTGCTCGCTTTTGGAGATAGACGTTTATTGCAATGTGGTGATCAAGGTAATGATCTTTGTGATCCTCTCCAGCGTCGTGATGGCAATTGCGTTTCCGAAGTACGGAACGCATCAAGTGGGCGATATCTTCGACGACATCCGTGTTGGGGTATGGCGAGGAGTCTTCAGTCATAAGAATCAGCTGGGCGAAGCTGCGAGCCTCAGCACCTTCACCTTCTTGTGCTTCCGGCGCCCCGTCGGCGCACCCCTTGTGCTGTGGGTTATATACACTGCCGCTGCGATCGCCTGCCTCGTGTTTGCCAGTTCGGCTGGCGCATTTTTCACCGTGTGCGGATTGCTCCTCTACTACTGGCTGGTAAGAGTTACCGCTGGTCAATCAATCGTTCTAGCGCTGCTGATTATTGCCGCGACCCTCATAGTGTATACGGTCTTCCAGTTGTTTGCCGACGACCTTGTAGCGTTGGTCGGGAAAGACATGACCTTCACTGGACGCACGGAAATCTGGAGCATCGCGCTTGACGCCGCTTGGGAGCGGCCGGTACTAGGATTCGGCTACTTTGCCGCAACCATGGATCCCTTGGGGATTGATGCCTTGAGACCCATTCTCACCCTCGGCATGAAAAGCATAGCTGTGCACAACGGGTACCTCAATGTCCTGATAGATACAGGAATCGTCGGCCTGACCTCGTTGGCAATGTGGTTCCTGATTGTCATCGTAAGAGGTCTTCAGCGCGTAAACGCCTCCACTTCCCCTGAAAGAGACTACTTCATGCTGCTTGTGTTTTTCCCGATTGGGACCGTATTCTTCTCGTTTGTTGAAGGGGTATTGCACGATCCTCGGGGCTTGATTGGCGCGCTGACCTTCTCATCGCTTACCGCGATTCCGTGCTACCTGCGGGCATCGCTAGTCTCACCGGACCGACGCTTACTTCGGACGCGGCCCAAACCTTCTGACCTGAGTCCCAAAAATGGGTAGAGTCCGTCACCCGCTGGGGGATAGACATGAAGGCAAGTCGGTTTCGGTTTACGGAAGAGCAGATCGTAAGGGTTTTGCGGGAGCAGGAGACCGGGGGCGAAGACGGCTGATCTCTGCCGCAAATACGGGATCAGCGCGACATTCTACGAATGGAAGGCCAAGTATGGCGGTCTCGATGTCTCGGACGCCAGGCGACTTCGAGGAGGAGAACGCCCAGCTGAAGAAGCTGCTGGCCGAGGCGATGCTCGACAACGCGATGCTGAGGATATCGCTTCAGAAAAATGATGACGACCGAGGCGCCGCCCGTTGGCGAACTGGTCGTGACGAAGTCCAGCGACCAGCGTGCGTTGGGCTTGGCCTTCCCCAGGATCGGGGGCCGGGTCTCCAAGCCCTTGCGACCGGCCCGTCGCTGGACGGCCTCCCGATCAGCTTCGCATTCTCCGCATCCTCAACATCGTCGATGACGTTACCAAGAAATGCCGTAAGCGCTCAACCGGGGTGGTCTGAGCCCCGCAAACTCCTCCAAAAATGAGTGGAGTCCGTCACCTGGGAAGGGATGGACCATGAAGCCAAGTCGGTTCACAGATGAGCAGATCATTGGGGTTCTGCGGGAGCAGGAAGCCGGAGCAGCAACGGCCGATGCTTGCCGTAAACACGGGATCTCCAGCGCCACGTTCTATAAGTGGAAGGCGAGGTATGGCGGCTTGGAAGTGTCCCGACGCCAAGCGGCTCAAGGCATTGGAGGACGAGAACGCCAAGCTGAAGAAGCTGTTGGCCGAGGCGATGCTCGACAACGCCATGCTCAAGGACGTTGCGTCAAAAAAAATGGTGACGCCCGTCGCGAGACGAGAGGCCCGTCGCTCATCTGCGGACTACGTTCGAGGTGAGCGAGCGGCGGGCGTGCAAAGTCCTTGGCGCAGATCGCGCATCGGTGCGCTATCGCGGCCGGCGAGCCGACGATGCTCTCGTACGTAGTTCCGGTGTCTCTATCGCGAGGAACGGCTTCAAGTCCGCCGGTGTGGTGGACCACGGGCGCTCGGCACCAGGGCGCCGCTTTCGATCCCGCAGGGAGCCAACCAGCGCTGGAGCCTCGACTTCCTGTCGGATGCATTTGCTGACGGCCGACGCGAAAGGCAGATCGATTGGCACTACATCGCGCCCGGCAAGCCGACCCAGAATGCCTTCATCGAGAGTTTCAACGCCCGCCTGCGCGACGAACTTCTCAATGAGACGCTGTTCACCTCGCTGGCACAGGCTCGCGCCTTGCTGGCGGCCTGGAAAGACGACTACAACAACGCCAGGCCGCACAGTGCACTGGGCAACCTCACACTCGACCGAATACGCCAATCGCGGCGATCCTGGGCCGCAACGGGGCGGGACGCTGCGCTATGACGAGGGCTCCGCGCCCGCCCCGTTGCTCCACCGAGCCTGATGCGCTCAAATGTCACCGGGACTCTCCCCTATTGCTGGATGAAGCGCGGGGCTCAGACCAGGATATTTGGACAGCCAGAAAGTTGTCCGGCCGCCCCTTTTCAGTTTTCCGCACGTCAGGAGTGCATGGCCGTAAGCGCTCAGCCGGGGCCCTATTGAGGCTGGCTTGACGTTTTGCGGAATCGCCACGGCATGAGGTCTTCGATCCTGCTATGGGGATGGCCGTCGATGATCGCCTCGAGTGTTTCGGTGATGTAGGCAGCCGGGTTGACGCCGTTGAGCTTGCAGGTAGCGACGATCGACGCCAGCAAGGCCCAGTTTTCTGCCCCGATTTCATGACCGGCGAAGAGAGCATTTTTCCTTGTCAAGCAGACTGGCCGGATGGCGTTCTCGACCGGGTTGGTGTCGAGCTCGAGACGGCCGTCTTCGAGGAAGCGGGTCAGTCCCTGCCAATGATTGAGCGCATAGCGGATGTCCTAGGCGAGCGTCGAAGCGCTGGAGATCATTGACAGCTGTTTCTCGAACCACGGCTTTAACGCGGCTACCATGGGCAGCGAGTGCTCCTTGCGCGCAACCAACCGGATGTCCGGCGACGAGCCGCGCACCATGGCTTCGATGGCGTAAAGCTGTGCGATGTGCCGAACGGCGGCCTCGGCGATCGGCGATTTGCTGTTGCGGGCCAACTTGACAAAGCGTCGGCGCAAGTGACTCCAGCAATGCACGAGCGTCCATGGCCCTTGCCGTCGAGCGGCTTCGGTCAGTCGGTCATAACCCTCATAGGCATCGCATTGCAGGAAGCGTCCGCTGAAGCCATCCAGGAACTTCTCAGCGAAGGCACCGCTGCGACCGGGGGCATATCGGAACAGCACGATCGGCGGACTTGGGCCGCTGTGGCCGCGGTCATCGGAGACAACCGCCCAGAAGTAGCCTTTCTTCGTTTGGCCGCGCCCGGGATCGAGTACCGGCGCCGTGGTTTCGTCCATGAACAGGCGATCCGCCATGGCCAGGCGGCGGCGCATGTGGTCCGCGATCGGTTGAAGATGGAAGCAGGCTCGGCCGGACCAGTTGCCCAGTGTCGCCCGATCAAGCCGGATTCCCTGGCGCGCATAGATCTCGGCCTGACGGTAAAATGGCGTATGGTCGCCAAACTTGGAGACGATCACGTGCGCAATGGCCGCTTCGGTCGGCAGCCCGCTGGGCACGACATGCTCCGGTGCGTGTGCCTGCACGACAGGGCCGGAGCAGCGGCGACAGATGTATTTCTGTGAGTGGCGGAGTTATTCTCCCCACCTATGGCATTTGAAAATTCCCCAGTTTTCGTGACGGCCGACCGTCCAGGGCATGCCCTGGACGGTCGGCCGGCGCGCCGAATCGCTGACGCTCCTCCTGCAGGCGGGAGGGAGGGCGCGGTGATCAAACTTGGGGAACTTGTCATGATCTTGGATTTGCATCGCCAAGGTCTGTCGGTCAGCGCTATCGCCCGGCAGCTTGGTGTCGACCGAAAGACAGTCAGGGCCTACATCGCCAAAGGGTTGGAGCCGCCGGTCTACGAAAAGCGGGCACCAAGGCCGGGAATCGTCGATCACTTCCAAACCTATTTGCGCGAACGACTGGCGGCCTATCCCGCGCTCACGGCTGTGCGGCTATGGCGTGAGCTCAAGGAACGCGGCTTCGCTGGCGGCTACAGCGTCGTCCGCGATCGCGTGCGGGAGCTGCGGCCTTCCCGGCCGGCGGGCTTCGAAGTCCGTTTTGAAACGCCAGCGGGTGAGCAGGCGCAAGTCGACTTCGCCAGGTTCGAGGTCGAGTTCGTCGATGAGCCAGGGGTCAAGCGCATCGTCTGGCTGTTCTCGATGGTGCTCGGCTACTCACGGCTGATCTGGGCGCGCTTCGTTGTCCATCAAGATTTGCAAACCGTTCTTCGCTGTCATATTGCCGCTCTGGAGGCGATCGGCGGCGTTCCGCGCGAGATCCTCTACGACCGGATGAAGACCGCTGTCCTCGGCGAGGACGCCGAGGGGCTCGTGGTCTACAACCGCGCCCTCGTCGATCTCGCTCGCCATTATGGCTTCCAGCCACGCGCCTGCCGGCCCTATCGGGCCAAGACCAAGGGCAAGGTCGAGCGGCCGTTCCGCTATATCCGCGAGGACTTCTTCCTCGGCGGCGTCTTCGGCAATCTCGAGGACCTCAACGGCCAGCTCCGCCATTGGCTGGATACGGTCGCCAATCCTCGGGTGCATGCCACAACGCGTCGGGTCGTCAACGAGGCTTTCGCCGAGGAAAGGGCGTCACTGCAAGCCTTACCGAGCGCGCCGTATCGGGCGGTGTTGCGTCTGGAGCGGCGGGCCTCGCATGAAGGCATGGTGAGCGTCGGCGGCAATCTCTACAGCGTGCCTGATACCACGCGTCGGCGGGTCTTCGACGTCCATGTCCTCGCCGACGAAATCCGTATCTTCGAGGGCAGCGTTCTGGTGGCAAGCCATGCTCCGCTCGAAGAGCGCGGCCAAAAGCGGCTCGATCCTGCGCATCGCAAGCTCGCCAGCTTCGGCCGACGCCGCTCAGGCAATCCGGAACCAATCACTCTCACGCGCGCCGGTGCCACGCCGTTCGTCGTTCGCTGGACTTCTACGCGGCCGTCGGCCGCCGCCTGGCAACCCAGGAGGTCGTGTGATGAGTGCTTCCTCCGTCGTCGAGCGGATCAAGACCAGTCTCGTCGGCCTGAAAATGCCGCGTGCGCTGGAAATCCTTGATACTACCCTGCGCGGTATCGAACGCGGCGAAATGGGCGCCGTCGATGCCATCGACGCCTTGCTTACCGAAGAACTCACGATGCGCGAAAACCGCCGCGTTAAAATGGCGGTCCAGATGGCCAAGTTGTCGGCGATCAAAACTCTCGCCGGCTTTGACTTCGCCTTCCAGCCTTCGCTCGACAAAAACCGCGTCCTGGCGCTCGCCGGATTGCAGTTCATTAATCGCGCCGAAGCCATCCACCTCATCGGGCCACCAGGAACCGGCAAGACCCATCTGAGCCTGGCCCTCGGTGTTGAGGCTGTCAAAGCTGGGCGCAGCGTCTACTTCAGCTCTCTCGCTGATATCGTTGCCTCGCTCGCCAAGGCCGAACGTGACGGCGCTCTGCGCGAGCGGATCCGCTACTACTGCCGTTTTGCGCTGCTCATCGTCGACGAAATCGGCTACCTACCGGTCACTCCCGGCGGTGGCAACTTGTTCTTCCAGCTCGTCAACGCCCGGTATGAAAAAGGCGCGATGATCCTGACCTCGAACCGCGGCTTCGCGGAGTGGGGAGAGATCTTCGGCGATTCCGTCGTCGCGACCGCGCTCCTCGATCGTCTCCTTCATCACGCTGTCGTCATTCAAATCGAGGGCTCGAGCTATCGCCTACGCGAACACGCCGATCTTGTCCCCGAGACAATCCGCCACAAGACGCAGGCAACCGCAAAACACATTCCGCCGACCCTGAAACGCCGGGGGCCGGCCACCGAAAAACGGAGTTGCCGATCACGTCGACGGCTGATCGCCATCCCGCCAAGCTGGGGAATTTTGCGGCGCCACTTCTGAGGAGATTCCGCGCGCCGTTGACAATTTCGGGCGGCGCGTGACCAGCACACGCCATTGCGCCGGGATCACGTCGAGGCGCTTGCTGACGTCCTCGCCGATCTTCGTCATGGTGCCGCAACCGCACGGGCAGAGCGTGCTCGCAGGCTCGATAACCCGCTCCACCCGCGGCAAGTGGGCAGGCAAGCAGCCGCGATTGCGATGAGAGCCTTGATCCGTCACGCTCCGCGATCGGCCCTGGATCACCGTCTCGGCTCTCTCCTGCGCCGCGTCCAGGATGCCTTGCGCGATCTCCACGTCTTCGAGCGGCAAGTGATACTGATCTGGTCGCAGCTTCTCGGACTTCGCGCCAAACTTGTCGCGTCGCAATTCGCCGAGAATGATCTCCAGCCGACGCCGGGCCTCCTCCGACGCCGCCAGTGCCCCCTGATGCTCGCTCAAAGCCGCCTTCGTTTGCGCCAAAAGCGCCTTCAGTCGTTCGTTTTCGTCGCGCAGCGCCGCGATGCTCATGGGCTATTTCGAGCACATCGGCGCCGCACGTGCCACGTTCAAAATAGCTGCCGAGTCATTCTGTCGCAGTTATCCCGCCGCCTGCGGGCGCCGCGCTTCCTCCGGGCGGACCAACCTCCAATCCAGGCCCTCGAACAAGGCCGCAAACATCGCCGGCGACATGCGCATCACGCCGTCCGCGATCGTTGGCCAAACGAACTTGCAACCTTCGAGGCGTTTGTGCACCAACACCAGGCCCGTTCGATCCCAGACCAAAATCTTGATCCGATCCGCTCGTTTCGATCGGAACACGAAGGCTGCGCCGCTGAACGGGTCGAGACGAAGCATCTCCTGCACCTTCGCCGCAAGCCCATCGTGGCCACAGCGGAAGTCGATCGGCTGCGTTGCAACGTAAATCTTCAGATCAGCACCGGCCGCAATCATCGTGATGCTCGCAGCACGCGGATCACCCGGGACAGCTGCTCGGCATCAATGGCCGTATCCGTCCGCAGCACGATATCACCAATCGCGATCTCAAGCTTGATTGCCGGAGCCTGACGCTCCTCCAACGCACCTCCCACCACCAGCGGCGCGAATGTCGGCTGCGACGCTTCGCACGCCGGCAGCAGGCCTCGCTGTCGAAAGCGCCGTCGCCAGTCGTAGATCTGCCAGCGCGTCGCTCCATACTTGCGCGCCACCTCGGATACCTGGGCACCAGTAACAGGCTCTCGGCGACGGCCCGAGCTCTCTCAGCTTCCGAACGCACACGGCGCCCCGACGGCCCTTCAAGAACCTCCAGCCGGCTCACCGACCCTGGCGATGAGCCGTCCAAATGGACGTCCTTTTTGCTGTCCAATCCCATCCCGAACCTCCGTCCAAGCCGGAGGCTTCTTCGCACAGCTATCCAGATCCCGAAGCAAGGGTTCCGGCTAAGCGCTTACCTCGCGCCTTGCTGGCGGCCTGGAAAACTACAACAACGCCAGGCCGCACAGTGCGTATCCGTCCGGTGAAGGCCGCCTTGCCGAATGAGGCGTGTTGTTGAGTACTGTCCTTATGGACAGTGATAGGCGCAGTGCCCAAGTCGAACGGCTCGAAGTAGTGGACACAGGCCGGCGGCGACGCTGGTCCGAGGATGAGAAGCTCAGGATCGTCCTGGAGAGCTTACAGGCGCCGCGCCAGGTCGCGGCAACAGCGCGGCGGTATGGTGTTTCGCGCTCATTGCTGCTGCGATGGCGACGGTCGTTTCGGCCTGAGCCGAAGGATGCGGTCCATCGACCTGGCTTCGTACCGGCGATGGTGGTCGCGGAAGCAGGGCCGGCGCCTTGTCCAGTCGCGCCGGCCAACAGCGGCGGGTCGATCGAGATCGAGTTTGTTGCCGGGGCTCGGATGCGGATCACGGGCACGGTCGACGCGGCGACGCTGAAGGCTGCGGTCGCGGCACTGGCAGATGGACGGCCGCAGTGATCCCCATTCCGTCGGGCGTCCGGGTGTGGATTGCGACCGGCCATACAGACATGCGCCGCGGCATGAACTCGCTGGCCTTGCTGGTGCAGGAAGCCTTCAAGCGAGACCCGCACGGCGGCGATCTCTATGTGTTCCGTGGCAGGAGCGGCAAGCTGATCAAGATCCTCTGGCACGATGGGCTTGGGATGTCGCTCTACGCCAAGCGGCTGGAGCGCGGTCGCTTCTTGTGGCCGTCGTCGGCTGATGGCGTGGTGACAATCACCCCAGCCCAGCTTGGCTACCTGCTGGAGGGCATCGACTGGCGGATGCCGCAACAGACCTGGCGACCGCGGGCGGCGGGCTGATCGCTGGGATTTGAATCGGTGGCACGATCAGCGGTTCGGACAGAGACCGCGTCTTGTGATTCTCTGGTCGGCGATGGGCGCTGATGATTCTCTTCCCGACGATGTGACCACGCTGCAGGCGATGCTGCGCGCCGAACGAGCGGCCCGGTTGGCCGCGGAAGCCGAGGCCCAGGCGGGGAGCTTGCTGATCGAGAAGCTCAAACTCACGATCAAGAAGCTCCGGCACGAGCAGTTCGGACAGTCCTCCGAGCGCGGCGCATTGCTGGACCAGCTCGAGCTACAGCTCGCCGACCTCGAGGAGAACGCGGCGCAAGCTGAGACCGCGGCGCAAATGGCATCCGAGAAGATTGCGGTGCCATCGTTCGAGCGCCGCAAGCCAGCCCGCCGGCCGCTGCCGGAGCATCTGCCGCGGGAGCGCATTGTCTATCCGGTGCCGGCGACCTGCCCATGCTGCGGCGACAGCCGGTTGCGCAAGATCGGCGAGGACGTGACCGAGACGCTGGAGCTCGTTCCGCGCCAGTGGAAAGTGATCCAGCACGTGCGCGAGAAGCTCGTCTGCCGGGCCTGCGAAGCGATCACCCAGCCGCCAGCTCCCTCGCACGCAATCGCGCGCGGGCGTGCAGGGCCCAAGCTGCTGGCCCATGTCCTGTTCGCCAAGTACGGCCTGCACCTGCCGCTCCATCGTCAGAGCGACGTCTACCAGCGTGAAGGCATCGACCTCGACGTGTCGACGCTCGCGGACTGGGTGGGCGCCTCCGCTGCAACCCTGATGCCGCTGGTCGATGCGATCCGGAGCCATGTCTTTGCGGCCGAACGCATCCACGCGGACGACACCACGGTGCCGGTCCTGGCCAAGGGCAAGACCCGCACCGGCCGGCTCTGGACCTACGTGCGCGACGACCGTCCGTTTGCCGGCCCAGATCCGCCGGCGGCCGTGTTCTTCTACTCGCCGGATCGTGGCGGTGCGCATCCGGAGCAGCATCTGGCGGGCTATGCCGGACTGATGCAGGCCGACGCCTACGCCGGCTTTGGCAGGCTCTACGAGGCCAATCGCAAGGGCGGCCCGATCATCGAGGCCGCGTGCTGGGCGCACGGCAGGCGCAAGTTCTTTGATCTGGCACGGCTCACCAAGGCGCCGATCGCGGCCGAGGCGGTCAAGCGCATCGACGTTCTGTTCGCCATCGAGCGCGAGATCAACGGCCTTGCTCCGCAGGAACGCCTGCGTGTGCGCCAGGAACGTAGCCGTCCCTTAATCGTCGAGCTGGAGGCGTGGTTGCGCGAGCAGCGCGCCAAGCTCTCCAGGAACAACGACACGACCAAGGCGATCAATTACTGCCTCAGCCGCTGGGACGCATTTACCCGCTTCCTTGATGACGGACGGCTTTGCATGTCGAACAATGCCGCCGAGCGCGAGCTTCGGGCTGTCGCCGTGGGCAGAAGAAATTGGACCTTCGCCGGCTCCGATGAGGGCGGCCGGCGTGCGGCTGCGATCTACACCCTCATCGCCACCGCCAAGCTCAACGACATCGATCCACAGGCTTGGCTCGCCGACGTGCTGGCGCGCATCAACGATCATGCTATCCAGAGGCTGGCTGAGCTTCTGCCCTGGAACTGGCAAAAGCCCGTGCCGAGCCATGTCGAAGCGGCGTGAGCCAAGAGGACACATGAGAGCGAGCGGTCTGTCCGCGGCAGATAAATCGGCGGTGGCGGCCGCCTGCCAGCAACTGATCGACGACTTCCTGAAGCCCCGCTTCCTGCCCACGATCCGGCCAACGCAGTTCAACTACCCCGTCGATATCCTGGGAAAGTGGCACGGCACCAAATATCGCTTCATTCAACGCTACCGCTCCGGCTTCCCGGAGAATCTCGGCGAAGAGTTCGACGCCCCGTTCGCCCGTCTCGACTGGATTAGCCGCAATCGCTTCGACATCCAGTGGCATCGTCACACCGGAGAATGGTTCTGCCGGCATCGCGGCCTGACCCTCGCCGAAGCGATTGACACGCTAAAATCCGACGGATTGCTCCATCCACCTTAAACACTGGAACTCCGCAAGGTCAGGTCCCCCGGGTCCTCACCGGACGGATACCACAGTGCACTGGGCAACCTCACACTCGACCGAATACGCCAATCGCGGCGATCCTGGGCCGCAACGGGGCGGGACGCTGCGCTATGACGAGGGCTCCGCGCCCGCCCCGTTGCTCCACCGAGCCTGATGCGCTCAAATGTCACCGGGACTCTCCCCTATTGCTGGATGAAGCGCGGGGCTCAGACCAGGATATTTGGACAGCCAGAAAGTTGTCCGGCCGCCCCTTTTCAGTTTTCCGCACGTTAGGAGTGCATGGCCGTCAGGTCGCTTCCGTAAAACCGGCGGCAGGTTTGCTATCGATTTTGCGCTGGGCGTCCTGTCAAGGTGCCGCTGGAAGCAACGTAGTCTAGAACTGAAAATAGATGAAGGGCTGCCCGTCTCGAATGCTGAACAATCCCAGAAAGAGGATGACGCCAAAAGCTACCGCCCATCCAGAGGAGAGCTGGGCCTTTATGTACGATCCTTCGATCCGACGACCTAGGTCAAGCACGGGATCATAGTTGGCCATGATCTGTTGAGTGTTGGGGGCGAGCCACGCAATGACCATACTCCCAGCAACCACGAGAAGATCGAGCGGGGATACTACAGGCTCCGGTAATGGTAGGCTTGGCAGAGAAATTGATTGAGCACAGGTCACTAGGCCAGTCCAACAACTCCGTTCCGAGATAGCATGCACAAAAAACATATCAGACAGAACTGCAATAGCATCGCCCGCGGAGTGAGCTCGAAAGAAGATTTGCGCGATTATCACGCACAAATAGACCAACGCGCCACTTGCGATGGTTTTGGCAAATTGCGGAAGACGCCAAGATGTCTTCCTACCAAACGTTCTCCATGCGTGATTGACTGAAATATAGAATCCATGCAGCGCTCCGAAAATAACAAATTGCAGTCCCGCCCCATGCCATATGCCGGCGATCAGCATCGTGATAAGAGTCGGCAAAGCGATTAGTTCAAGAAAACCGGAAACGGTTTGCGAAGCTCGCTTGGAGGTGGCTTGCCCGGCTGTCGCTCTGCGACGGACCAGCCTCAATGCGATCGGGTTGTAAAGATAGCTGGTCAAAAAACGCGTGAGCGTAATATGCCATCGTTGCCAAAACTCGATGATACTCAATGACTTATAAGGGGAAGCAAAATTTATCGGAAACTTGATGCCGAACAAGCGAGCGAGGCCGATTGCCATGTCGGAATAGCCGGAAAAGTCGAAGTAAAGCTGCATCGAGTACGCCAACACTCCAACCCAGGCAATGTGGGTGCTAACGCGGCCTAAATCCAAAATTTGATCTGCCACTCTACCTACGTTGTCGGCAATCAGTGTCTTTTTCGCTAGTCCTATAGAAAAAATAACCAATCCGACCGCAAATTCGGTCGGCTGGAAACAGTAGTTCTTGTCATCTTCGAACTGCGGCATGAGATCCCGGTGATGAACGATCGGGCCGGCAATAAGGTGCGGAAAAAACGTGACGAACAACAAATAGTTGATCGGAGAATATCGCTCACGAAATCCCTGACTGACATCAACGAGAAAGGCCATCTGCGTAAACGTAAAAAAGGAAATTCCTAATGGAAGCCCTCTCGGCATAGGCATCAAAGTTTCAGCGCCAAAAAGCTGCATCACGGAGAATAAATATTTATAATAAATGAGAGCTCCAAGGTTGGTGAGAACGCCCGCCAAAAGCAGTCCGCCGGTAGATCGATCGGCATTCGCTCGCGAAATGATGGCATGCCCGATCAGATAGTTGAACGTGACTGAAAGCAGAAGTACGGGGACCCATTCGATGTCCCACCAGCCATAGAAAAAGAGTGATGTAAGACAGAGCCAGATCTTGGATAAACCGTGACCAAGGGTCGATAAGAGCCAGAATCCAACAATGGTAACTGGCAGAAAAAGAACTATAAAAACGAACGAACTAAATACCATTTACTGTCTCACCCCATTTGAAGAGAGACTAAGCGAGGGTTCGGCTCGCCTCTTGCTACCTGCTCCTGTGCTGTTCAGGTCTGCTGCCATTTCCCGGGCAAGATGGAGTCGGCCCTTGTCGTTAAGGTGAATGCATGCGCACCATTGGGTGCTGAACTCATCTGACGCGAAGCCATTTGATAGATCGATAATTTCGATACCGCGTCTGTACATCTCGGCTACAAGATGCCGCTGCTTGTCCTTAAGAACTACGACCCAACTCTCCTCGAATCGTCCAATGAGACCGAGATTGATCGGCAACAAGACAACATGGAGTCGCTTGCCCCTCGCGAGGAGCTCAGCTCTCAAATCGGCTACTAGGTCGTATAGGGCCCCATTGACTGTCTTTGCGACATGAGTCCACCAAAAATAACCGCGCGTAAAGGCGGGATCATGCGTTTCTAATTCCGGACAGGTCGCAAGTCGCTTCTCACGCAAGAATTCGCCGGCCGCAAGAACACGGTAGTCAGGATAGCTTTTGCCCTCAAACCGAAAGCTCTGCTCGAGCCGGCGCGGCTCTCCAATGAGCCCATTCCAGAGATCCTCGGGACCAGAGGCAGCAAACACCCGAAAAGTTGGAACAACTGCTTTATAGATTAATAACTCACGGTACGTAGGCGTGGTCCAGTCATCGATCTGCGGGTACGCCAACGGTAAGAAAACATCCGTTATGGAGGAGCTCCGACTGCTCACGGCCGCCAAATTGATTGAGTCGCTGAGCGGTTGGCCGCCAAATGAAAGGTCAAGCACCTGCAGGCCAGAAAACTCCGAAAGCATGCTTGGTATTGTCCGGTGATCGATGTCGCATTTCGAAACATAGTCGATCGTTGAGGGGCCAACTATCACGATCGACGCGCTTGTCGTTTTGATAGCTGCGATGCGCTTGAGTTGGGTTCGCGACGGAAATGGCAGTACGAACAGCATCATCGCTACGCCGAGGAGGAGTGAGCAAAATAATATTGGACCTACCTTCCGATCAATTAGTCCGCCTCGCAACGCAATCATGAACGAACCCTATCTACTTCTGGGCGGACATTTTACGTTGGATAAGTTCGACGAAATCTCCAACGTTTTCCAACCTCTCGATCTCGGCGTTGCTAACTTTTATTTTGAACCTCATCTCCGCTGAGACGACAATGTTAATGTGATTAGCCGAGTCCCAGCCTGTAACGTCCTCAGCCGTCATTTGAGGCGTAAGAATAATCTTATCGTCGTCGAGAACATCTCGAAATATTTCGGTTAGATCGCGTAGTACATTTTCGCTTGTCACGTGGAGGCCTCTATTACGATGTGGGTACGAACTGGTTCGTAGGCGTTCACATTCAAAGACCAACTAGACACAGGGTCAGCGCAAGGTCGTTTTGAGAATCCCAATTTGGCGAAGAGTCCCTCGACCATGCCATTGCGCTCTGTGGGAATGTATTGACCGATTATTTCACCGGCTCCGATCGCCTTAGCGGCATCCACGATGACATCAAGGGTGGCCTGCTCAACCTGGCGCCCTAGCACTCGACAGCTCATCAGCCACGTGTCAATCACAAGTGTCTTAGATTTTGGCGCGAATGACCCTATGATCACAGCAATAATGCCATTATCGCCAAACTTGTCCAACAATCGAAGCTGACGTGTGATTACATTGGGGTCAGAAAGCAATTTTTTAACCTCCGGTTCGGAGTAGCGCTTCGTTGTCAGATTGAATTGGTTTGTCTTGTTGATCAGTTGCACGATGCGTGAAAGACCCATCTCATCAAATGCACTTTGCTTAAGTGTCATATTTAGTGCGGATAGATATTCGTCTAAATCTGTAACTTGGTCGAGTAGGGCCTGCCGTCGGGCGTTCGACTGATATTGCTCCGTTTTGGCGAGGTCTTCCTTTGTAAGTGACACACTTTCAAAGTGGCCAGACTCGGCGATGACGCGCGAAAAATCAGATGGATCTTCAGGAAGTTCCGGGACAAAGACGTCTGGGATCTCGTTCCTAACAAGTTGCCGTTCGAAGGGGTTGTCGTCTGCGAATACGCAGGTGTCGATCCCAATATTGAGCTTCCTGGCAATGCTGCGAATGTTCGTGGCCTTATCGCTCCAATTGGCGATAAAACATCCAATGTCATCCAGTCGGAGAGCCATATCTGGGTGCGCACGAAAGGGCCGACGCGCGACTTCATCGTCATTCTTCGAGCAAACGGCGAGAATGATACCTCTTCTTGCCAGTTGCTTGGCGTATCGCTGAAACGCAAGATATCCTTCGCCAATAGGCGATCCTTGACCTATCACGATGCCTTCCAGGCCGTCATCACCGATTACGCCACCCCAAAGCGTGTTGTCTAAATCTAAGATCAGACATTTGGCGGCCTTACCATATCGTGCTGCAATGACCCGCGCGACGAGGTCGCCATAAAGAGGCGTGATTATTGGATGAACCTCCTGTTTGCTTCGATGCCAAAGCGCCTCCGAATGCCAGGCACTTAGTCCGTGCCTCGAAGTCCAGTAGTCCAGATCGATCAGATCAATCCCCTCATCTTTGGCAGCGGCGCGTAGCTTTTCTTGGAAGGTACGGAGGATGAATGCAGGCGAGCTTGAAAACCAAGACTCATTCTCCCCAAGCAACCTCAGGAAAGGGTTGAACGGAATCTGCTGAATGATGGTACCATTCCACAGATCTCGAGCTCGATGCCACTGCGTTTTAAGGTCATCGATTGCTGCTTGCGCAATTTGTGAGGCCTCGCCTGTATCCGCGCCGGCGGCGCCAAACAGCGAATAGGGATCCGCGGCAAACAAGATGACATTGGGTGCGAAAGTGTGAAGGCCCGATTTTGGGTCCGCCAACTCCTGACGCATTTGGCCAAAGGCTGGCTCGTATATATCGCACATCAGTCCACGTCCTAACGCGGCAACCCGCACACCCGCCGTCAGATGACCTGTAGTTGAAGTGCTTAGAATTGCGAGCTTGATATGCTGTAGCCCTCCCCAGCCTTTGTCCGTCATGCCGTCCCGCACGCGTCCAATCGCTCGATCTAACCGAATCGTATTGAGAAAGTCATGATCATGATTGCAGATCGATCTGAGTGCGGCCCAACGATCGGTTGAATTTTCCAAGAGTTCAGCTTCTCGGATTCGGTGTTTTGCATCAGGACATGGTTGAAGCCAGTTTCGATACATTATTGTCGTCCGCCGGGTACTGATTCAAACTGAGTGATATCGTAGCCAACTTTGGCGCAGTAGTTTCTCGCGCCGTCGATCTAGGCCGGATTCAACGCTCCCAAGATGCCACGGGACGGGACGCTGCGCTGTGCCGATGGCTCCGCGCCCCATCCCATAGCATCACCGAGCCACCAAGGCTCAAATCAATCCGGACTCTTCCCATCGTTGGATGAAAAAGAGGGCTCAGATCACTCCTTTCTCGAAGGGAAGGAATCAAACGACAGATCATCCAGAACTGACGCTTGCAGCTAAAGGAGAGAAGTTCATTTTTGCCAGATTACGGTAAAGGTCATGGGCAGATAAAAAAACCTGTTTTTAATTAGAGTGTAGTTTGAAATGTGTGCCTTGGCGAAAAGCGAACGGATATCCCTCTCAGAAAGAAGATGCATATAGTCGCCGGTTGCCCATTTTTTTCCGATGCATACCAGAAAGGCGTCAAATACCTTCTTGGGAAGGAGAAGATGAAGAAGGAGAGTACGCGTATGAATCTCAAACGGAAAATGGCGATTGGGTGTGGTGAGGTAGCCACGTTTACTGACCCGTGCCAACTCGGTAAGAAACTGCAGCTGATCAGCCGGGGTGGAGCCGACATGCTCAAGCACGGCGTTGGAGTAGCCTATATCAAATGAGTTGTCGCCAAAGGGAAGAGCACGGCCATCACCTTCTAGACTTTTTATTTTGGGATAGCGCTTGTTAAAAAGAGAGAAATTACCGAAACCTACCGCAGTAATGTTTTCGGGATGGGAATAGAATTTCTCCAGGTAATTGTCGGTTGCCGAGTATTCTTCGGTATTCACTCCGACGTCTACCAGCGTTTCGTGGGGCTGAGGGGCGACGAAATGGACGAACTGATCGAGTTTTTTCTTGCGGCTTCTCGCTGAGATAGCGTAGGCCATCTTGTCTATCACTGAAAACATCGTGTGATCCTCAGCAGACTGACCAGATCGCTGTTGGTTGCCATCCGACGTCGATATTTTTTCTGACGACTCCACGCCTGTTGCGAGCAGGACGTTGGGGTGGTGTTCGACGTTCTCGCCCAACGCAATCTTACCGGAAATGCAATAAGTACAAGTACCCTAAAAGGGGTAATGCGCGCGGTGCAGGGTTCGGCGTCCTTCCACCGTCAGTCACTTCTGAGTGCACCGCAAGATAAGTGACCGTGTATCCGAAAACGCCGATCCTAAGAGCAATCCAGTTGCGCAAATCGGCCATGGTGGCCGAGCGGTGCGGCACCATTTTAGGCATCCACGTATGGTCTCTATCGCTCGAAGTTCCAGGCTTCTTGGGCTAGGTGCGAGCACAAGATGCGGTGCCGCTTCTCGATCTCGACAAGCAATTGTGTGGGATCGACCGGTGCCAGACTCAGCTCGGCCTGATCTGTCGTACTTGGGAAACAGATGGGCTGGGGCAATCTAGTGCACCGATTAGCTCGTTAGGGAGCGCCGCTGTCCATCACCGTCATGCGGCGATTGCCACACCATTGCCCAGGCTCACATGGTACGGCGCACCGCACCAGCCGGTCCAAGCTGCCGCGTTTTCGGCATGAAACGCCGGCATGAGTTGCAGGACCTTTCGTTGCCTCTGTCGCGGAAGGCCGAGGTCCGTCGGCGCTGCGTGATAAGGGCGCCCTAAAGGTTAACCGTCTCTGGTCGCTCATTTTCTGGAGGTGGTACCACTTTTGAATGTTTGGGCGCTTTGCTGCGCTTGCGCTATGATTATTGCAGGGTTGCAAACAAGCGCAGCCGAGCAACCCTGATGACCAATGCGACGAACCCCTCCTGGAGAAGGCTCCCAACGTCCCAATCAGTCGTCTCCGGCTTCCCCATGGGTTTCTTCCTTAGGGCAGCTCCAATGCACGTCCTGAAGCCGGCGGCCAGGACTCGCGCCTGCGAGGCAAGCGGCCATGCAGGGCTGAGTGTCGGCGAAAACGAAGAGCATTATTGCCATGAGGATCAATGCACTGACTCTATCAGCCACGAAGCTGGCTTCAGGGCTGCTCAACCGGCTGACTAAAACTGAGCTGTGGATGTTGCTAGGGTTTGGCGTGACCGGCTTCATCTCCTTTCTATTTTATACGGCCGGCATGTATCTCATGATCTTGGCTGGTTTCGGCCAAGTCGTCGGAGCCATGTGCGGCTTCGTCCTTGGAACCGTTGTTTCCTATTCGGGAAATACCTTGTGGGTCTTCCGCACGAAACCGACGACGCGAAATATGACTAAGTTTTCGATCGTCACCATCGCCGGCCTTGTCGCAAATATCTGTATGGCTGATTTGCTGGAGCGGATGCACGTCCGCCCCATCACGACGGTCCTTGTCATTTTCGCGACTGTGCCCTTTTTGAACTATCTGGGGCATCGGATATGGACATACCCCCGATATCAAAGCGGTTAAGTGGCGCCGGTTCGAAGGCATCGGCAACTCGTCGCGGCCGCGACGCGCTTGATGCAATCGTTATCGGTGGCGGCTTCTATGGATGCGAAGTCGCGCTTGAATTACGGCGGATCGGCTTTGACCAAATCGTTCTCATCGAACGAGAACCCGGCCTCCTCCGCCGGGCATCCTTCGTAAACCAAGCGCGCGTTCACGGCGGCTACCATTATCCCCGTTCCTACACCACAGCACTGAAATCGCGTAAGAACTTCACACGCTTCGTGGCCGAATATGACTACGCGGTCACGCATGGCCTCGAGAAATATTACGCGATGGTCCGCGGATCGCGCGTCTCGGCCGATCAGTTTGAGGTTTTCTGCCATCGCATTGGAGCGTTTTGCCGGCAGGCCCCCCGCGAAATTGCCGATCTGTTCGAGCGCGGAACCCTCGACCGGGTTTTCCTCGTGACAGAACTCGCGTTTGACTCGGTCAAGATCCGAAAAGTTCTGGAAGGTCACCTTAGGGCGGCGGGAATTGACGTCCGGCTGAATTCGTCCGCCGTGATCACGGGGACCGGCGATCGTTTCGTCGAGGTAAGTCTCCCCGGCGAGACACTGCGATCCCGGTGGGTCTTCAACTGCACTTACGCCGCCCTCGATACGGTCGGCGTCGATCTGCGAACCCGGATCAAAAGAGAATTGACCGAAATGGTTTTGCTCGTCCCCCCAATGCAATTGGAGGGCCGAGGCATCACCGTAATAGACGGCCCATTCTTTTCCGTCATGCCCTTCCCTCCCGCGGGACTACACTCGTTGTCCCACGTTCGGTATACCCCTCACGAGGCGATTTCCGGACCTGAGGGCTCAAAACTCCGACCCGTGAAGAGCAACGCGAACGCCATCGTGCGCGACTCCGCGCGATACATGCCGTGTCTTTCGCGAGCGCGCATCGAAAGATCCATCTACGAAATCAAGGCAGTCTTGATCGCGACAGAGCGTGACGACGCGCGGCCGATACTCGCCGAGAGAAATCCTGGCAATGGACGGATTCTGTCGGTGCTTGGCTCCAAAATCGACAATATCTACGAAGTGCGCGAGTTCTTGCGCAATCAGACGTGGTGAAGTGAACCCACGAATGGGGACGAGCGATGACCGTGATGCTGACGTCCGTGACTGCGATCATTCTTATTCGCGACCGCTCTGTCGCGATCGACAGCTTGTTGCTGTTATCGGATACACTGGCGCGCCACTTCACCGACGTCGAAATTGTGCTCGTGGCCATTGAGCCCTCCGAATCGGCCAATATGGACTTCAAAAAGGTGGCCGAAACAATCCCCGACATCACAATAGTTTTCCTGAATGAAACCGTTCGCGATGATGTGGCTCGACTTTTAGGCATTGATCACGCTGTCTCTGACTACATCCTGTTCTGCACACCTCTAGACTTCGAGATAGGAGCCCTGAGCGGCTTTGCCGACGCTGCCGCAAGGGGGGCGGATCTCGTATTGGGCCATACCGATGGGGGAGTCATCGTCGATCGCGGCGTCGCCGCAAACTTTCTGTTCTGGCTATTCTGTCGACTGTACTCCGCCCTCAACGGCGCGAATTTTGAGAAGCATCCGCCATCGTTCCGCATGCTCACGCGACCCGCAGCCATGTTCATCGCCACCAAAAACGACGGTGAAGTTCGTATCCGCGCCAACTCACTCGGCTCCGGATTTACAACCGAAACGATTGACGTCCTGGGGACAACCAAAATTGTGCGCGGCGGCATCGACGTGAAGCGCGGCATCTCGACAGCCTTAGAACTTATCATGACCGGCAGCACGCTACCGCTTAGGCTCGCATCCTACCTCGGGTTCTTTAGCGGCATCGGCTCGTTGTTCTACGCCGTCTATGCGCTGATCATTTATTTCTTCAAAACAGAAGTCGCACCAGGCTGGACGACTCTCTCACTGCAATCAGCTGGAATGATGTTCGCTATGAGCTTGCAATTTCTTTTTCTGTCAGAATATCTCATCAAGATCCTTGCCGCCTCACCGGTGACGAGTCGGCGTTATCTTGTCGCGCGCGAAGTGCGCGGTCCGCTATCACGTCGCAGTCAACGACTCAACATCGTTGATCAGGAAGGCCGCTACCAGGTCGGCGCTCCGGCTGATCTGCTCACCGAGGTGGACCGCTGATGCGCCTCATGCAAGGTTCGGCCCTGATCGGCCATACCGGCTTTGTGGGAAGCAATTTGGCACGGGACCGACGTTTTGGGACCCTCGCCAATTCGAAGACAATTGGCGACCTTATCGGCCGTCGGTTCGAGACGATTGTCTGCGCCGGCGTCTCTGCCACCAAATGGCTCGCAAATAGGGATCCGGAAGCGGACCGGCTTGGTATTGAGCGGCTCAAGACAGTGCTCGAAACGCTCACAGCCGAAGAATTCATTCTGATTTCCACAATTGACGTCTATCCAGACCCTAGCCAGCCGCTGAACGAAGACGCCACTATCAACAATGTGCCGAGCCATGCCTATGGGTGCCATCGGCTAGAACTGGAGAACTGGGTGAGCAGTCGTTTCGAAAAGACTCGCATTGTCCGCCTGCCTGCACTCTTTGGGCCCGGCCTAAAGAAGAACGTGATTTTCGACCTCCTCCACGACAATCAAACCAACAATATCAATCCGGCAAGCAGCTTTCAGTGGTACTCGCTGATGCGCCTCGCCGACGATCTCGATCTCATCCGGTCGCAAAACCTATCTCTGGTCAATCTGTTTCCAGAACCTATCGCCACGGCGGATATTCTGGATGCATTCTTCCCGAATTCACATCCTGGCGCGCCGGTTTTGCCTGCCCCGAACTATTGCTTGACGACCCGCTACTCGAAGCTGTTTGGCGGACCGCACAATTTTGTCTGCTCACGCATCTCTGTTCTCGGCCAGCTCGCCGACTTTGTTGCGAACGAACGGAGGAATAAGACGTGACCGAGCAACAGCTATCGGTGTCAAATATTGCTTGGCCTCCAGGCCAACACGATTCGGCCGTCGCTTTGCTGTTGTCGTTGGGCGTGCGCGGAATCGAGATTGCACCCTTCAACTTCTTTAGAACGTGGGAGATCGATGATAAACTCCTCCGTGATTTCAAAGCCCGTCTCGACGACGCTGGCATGATCTGCCCAGCAGTCCAGGGCATCATGTTCAACGTCCCCAGCGCTCATCTTTTCGCCTCAACTGAGGCTCGGTCCGTCCTGCAGAAACATCTCGTCAAGATTGCAAAGGTTGCCGGCGTTCTCCGAGCCAGAGCCTGCGTCTTCGGCGCTCCCAAACTGCGCGATCCGGGTGCGCTTGAATCCGACGAAGCATTCCAGATTGCGGTTGAGCTCTTTTCCTCGCTGGCGCCGGCCTTCGCCTCCGAAGGCACGGCACTGTCGTTTGAGCCAAACGCGGCTGTCTATGCGTGCCGTTTCGTAACAACGACGAGCGAGGCCATTGATCTAGTTGCGGCCGTCAATCATCCCGGCGTAAGGCTGCAGATCGATACAGGAACGATATTTCTCGAACGGGAGAATCCGTCAGTTTTGACGCGCGCCGTGGAATTCGCCGTCCACGCTCACATCAGCGAGCCCGGATTGGCGCCGGTCGGGCAAAGCGGTCTCGACCATTCGCCTCTGGCAAAGGCACTCGCCGACGGCGGCTACAACGGTTCCATTTCGATTGAGATGAAATCGTCGTCAAATTGGCAGGAGAACGTGAAACGCGCCATCGCATTCGCGCGGGAGCATTATTAAGCGGGAGCATTATTAAATGGACCCTACCCTCACCTCCAGCAGGCAAATCCCTGAGCATAGTGTTTCCGACTTTCTTCCCAAGCGTCATGACTACGTGCTTGTCATTCCCGTACTCAACGAGGGCGAACGCATTCGTCACCAAATCGGACGCATCGCGGCTATTAGACCACCCGTCGACATTGTGATCGCAGATGGTGGCTCCAAAGATGGCTCACTCGATTCAGATCTTTTGAAAAAGTCTGGCGTTCGGGCCTTGCTCATCAAAAAAGGCCCCGGACGTCTAAGCGCGCAACTGCGTGTGGCCTACGCCTGGGCGCTCGACCAAGGCTACCTCGGCATCGTAACAATTGACGGAAATGGCAAGGACGATGTCGCCGCCATTGGCGATTTCGTCGAAAAGCTACGCGATGGCTATGATTACGTCCAGGGCTCGCGCTATATAGCAGGCGGGAAGGATATCAACACACCCATCGATAGAAAGATTGGTGGGCGCATGATCCACGCGCCGGTGATGAGCCTCTCGGGTCGCCACTTCTTTACCGATACAACCAATGGATTTCGCGGCTATTCGGCACGCTATCTTCTGGACCCACGGGTTGCTCCCTTCCGAGATGTCTTCCGCCGCTACGAACTGCTATTCTATCTGACCGTTCGCGCCGGGCAACTTGGCTATCGGATCATCGAAATCCCCGTCATCCGTTCCTATCCCAAGGGCGAGAGGACCCCAACAAAGATCAACGGCTTCCGCGGCCGACTCGTCATGCTGGGAGAACTGTTTTCTGTGGCCCTCGGCAGATTCGATCCGTAGCAGGTATAGCGGTCCCGCTGGTGCACTTAAGAACATCGACAACCTCAAGACTTGAACGCGAAAAGCTCGTCGGAAATTGACCCTTTAGCCATTCGCGGAGCTGCGGCGACTGACCAGAGCTTCGAGCCACCCAAAACAAATACCAGCCACAACAGCGGCCATATCGGGTACATGTATCGTGGCAGAGCAATCTCGCCCAGCGCAGTAGCCACCATGTTCATCTGAATCATCAACGACACTATCCAGATAATCACCCAAC
This sequence comes from Bradyrhizobium sp. CB82, assembly GCF_029714405.1. Lineage (NCBI taxonomy): Bacteria > Pseudomonadati > Pseudomonadota > Alphaproteobacteria > Hyphomicrobiales > Nitrobacteraceae > Bradyrhizobium > Bradyrhizobium sp. CB82. The sequence continues at coordinate 6,439,969 of NZ_CP121650.1, forward strand.
CTGAGTCGACCCGCTTTTTCAGCGCCAGGGCCGGCAGCAGAAGAAGGTTCACCAGGGAAAACGCCACCGCCGAAACCTGGATAGCATCGATTACCAAAATGAGCGCGAGAGGTCGAGCCTGCGGAGCCTCGATCTTTGCCACCCCAGATTCACCTGGTGCATACGAGCTTTTGATGCGCATTTCCGCGATAGCCGCTGGAACAAGACGAACTGTATAATCAGTTCGCTCGGGGATCATCGCTGGAAGTGGCGGCGGATTGCGCTCCAAGAACTCCTGATATCGTTGACGCTTATGACTCGTTATGAACGTGTAGTTTCTCGCCAAATTAACGTAGTCCCGAGCGATCTGCCCGATGAAGTATAGGGGATCGCATCTTATATGTTCGAGTGTATAACTCAAAAGTATTGGATCGGCCTCCTCGCCGCGCTGAAACCCGTGTCGCTCAACAAGCGTGGGAATGATCACACCGAACCGCAAATATTCGCCAATGCTCTGACGCATGAGATCACGAAATTCGGGCGGCGCATTCTGAATGTAATCGTTGGTCGGCAGGACAGACTGTCTAATAAAAGCCAAATCTGCATTATCCGTCGCCAATGTCTCTGGTGGCATGCCGAAAATAGCTTTGGCAAACAGGCCCCGGGCAACAGGTGAGAAGGACTTAGGGCTCCCGTGCAAGAGATAGTTTGTTGCCGGAGTCACGCAGATACCGAGGGTGACCGCCGCAAGGATCGGCGCCGAGGATCGAATCGCTGCTCTCCAGCCAAAAAAATAGAGCCCCGCTGCGAGCGCAGCCGGAACCATTGCAATGTTGACCGGCCGGACGGGAATCGCGAGGAGAACAATCAAACACAGTGGCACATATCGACGCAGCGACGGGCGAGCACCGAACCAGAATAGTGAGGCTATGAACATCAGGTAGAGACTCATCGACAGAGCATCGGCCATAATCAATTGGGCTGACCTGAAGGGGGCCGGATAAACGAGCAATCCAATTTCGAGAATGAGGGCCATCAACCAACGCTGGGTGGTGTAAGCGACAACCGAAGCCACAACAACCGCACTCACCCCAAGCATTACGATCTGAGCTGTCGCCACATGGTCGTAACCGTGTGTGAGACTTTTGATCGCTGCGAGAAAGAGAGGATAGCCAACCGGCCGCCCCGGATCGAAATACATGTAGCCTGGCGAGTCGCCGGTAAGCAGGGCTCCCGGAGATATTCTTAGATAAACAGCCGTCGCCGCTAGTCCAACGAGCCAAAAGATGGCCTGTCTGCGAAGTTCTAAACGAGGTGCCACGCGACTAGGCAACATTCAGACTGCTCATCACGTCGGTCCCTGCAATGCGCGATCAGGCGCTTTGGCAACCCGGGTGTCCTGACACCGCCTTAGAAGCTAAGTAGTTGGGCTCGAGCTGGAGCGCGACCAATTCCCGCTCCATTCCTCCCAGAATGGTACTCGCTACCGCGAGACCGGCCGCGGGGGAGTATATTTCAGTTGATCGACACGGATCGAGCGCAATGGAGGTAATCCAATGGATGGAATAGCGCGAACCGGCAGCCAAGCATCACGAAGATGAATGTAGTTGCATCAAGTGGCGCGGATCACGCAGTAGCATGTGAACAGCCTGCTGTAGGCCGTTCATTCGGGCCTGAAATGCAATTTCTGAGTCAAACCCGCCAACGAACAGGCGAGGAAGCGCAAACTGATTTAGATGCTGAGTGCAGAGCTGCTCCGGCCGCGTGGTTACCGCGGTCGAAAAGCCTGCGTCGCTGGCGAGATTCTCTTCGCGAGGACCACATGCTTTGGGGTCGCCATATGGATAAGCGAAGTGCCGCACCGGCCTTTGCGTCAAATCCTGCAGATATCTTTTGTTGTCGGCCATTTCGGCCCGCGCCGAAGCGCTATCCAATGTCTTAAGCGCTGGGTGCGAGGTTGTGTGCCCGCCAAACGAAACGAGGGGATGACGGGACAGCACCTGAATCTCCTGTTCGTCAAGGAAATACGCCTCGTTCAAGGCCGACAGCGATACACCCGCTTTGTGGAACGTTGGTCCAAGCATCGTCGCACGTTGATAATCCTGATGGACCCACTGCGCGGCTCGGGCCAACGCGGAGACCTTCGCCTCAAAGTCAGGACAATGGAATCGGGTGTCCATTGCATCGATTGTAACGTCGTCCCGTGAGCGAAACAGTTCACGCAGTCCGAGCCACCACGCTTGCAGCGTTCGTGTCGGGGCACCAGTCGGTACATACATGAGGAACGGCGCATTGTGCCGCTCAAGGATTGGAAGCGCCACCGAAACATTGTCTCGATAACCGTCATCGAAAGTGAGCACTGCATAGCGACGCGATCGATCGTCCCGCGACACTCGCTCAAGGCATTCCTCGAGGCTCACAATCTCCCATCCTTCTCGCCGCAGCCAACTGAGCGAATGCTCAAATAGCGAGATCGACGTCCCGGTTGCCAATTCCAATCGAAACTCTCTCTGTATCTCGTGGAACATGATGATGGCGGCGCGGCCCGCAAATAGACTGCGAAAGGCCGGCATAAGCCCAGCCCAACTGACCCCGTGGCACACGAAATCCTTCAGTGGCTGTTTCATGGAGCCGGCGACCACCTCTGCACGGACAACCCGATCTCGATGAGCGGGAGCATCGCATCGAGCGAGCGAGTTTGCCAAGACCATTTGCCATGACCACAGGTCTCGTGCGGACACCTCTTTGTGGGTAATCCGGACTCCCTCCAGGTAACGCCTTTTAGCCCGGCATCAATATTGGTGGGCGGCCTAACGTGACCGTCAGCCAGGTCATTCTCGCTGGAAGCAGCATGACCATGCTGGTGAGCACGAGGTCATTCCATGTTGCGTGTGATGATGCTTGGGTTGCGCGGATTTCCCGGCGTGCAGGGCGGAGTGGAAGCTCACGCGGAGCATTTGTGCCAAATGCTGAGAGAGCTGGACTGTGATGTTGAGGTGGTCGTTCGTTCCGCCTATGTGCCGCGTCATCGAGGCGACGCGTGGAAAGGAGTGCGATACCTGCGGATCTGGTCACCTAAATCCCGGGGCCTTGAAACGATCGTTCACTCGTTCCTGGGAGTACTGGCCGCAGCTTGGCGCCGCCCACAAGTCTTGCATATCCAGGCAATCGGGCCCTCTCTGATGGTGCCGCTGGCACGCTTGCTGGGACTGCATGTGGTGGTGACGCACCATGGCGCTGACTATGAACGAGAGAAATGGGGACGATTTGCCAGGGCCGTTTTGCGCACTGGAGAGGCATGTGGGATGCGGTTTTGCAACCGCCGCATTGTGATTTCTCGAACGATCCGCAACCTCATACGCGACAAGTACGGTCTGGAATCGTACGTGATACCCAACGGTGTCGACCTGCCGGAATTGCCAAGCAGCACTTCGGCGCTGGAACAATTCGGACTGACGCCGGGTCGATACGTGTTGACGGTGAGCCGCATGGTGCCAGAGAAGCGGCACAAGGATCTGATCGCGGCGTACGCAACTGCCAAGCTGAACGGATGGAAGCTGGTGGTGATTGGGGCTCCGGATCACCCGGACGCCTACGCCGCGGAAGTGGCGGCGCTTGTCCATGCGACCCCCGGCGCAATCTTGGCTGGCTTTCAGACCGGCCTTGCGCTGCGCGAGTTGTACGCTCATGCCGGCGTTTTTGTCCTGCCATCTTCTCACGAAGGTTTGCCGATCGTGCTACTGGAGGCATTGAGTTACGGGCTTCCTGTGGTCGCAAGCGATCTCCCCGCCCATCAGGAGATTGGATTGGAGGCGAAGCACTATTTTCCTTTGGGCGATGTGCCCGCGCTTGCCGCTCGGTTGGAGTCATTCGCGCGCATGCCCTGGCCGGCGGAAATGCGCGAGAGCACTCGCCGATGGGTCGCCGAACGTTATGACTGGCACTCCGTGGTGAAGCAGACCATCCGCGTATATCGCCGAGCGGTACGCAGCTGTGAAGCCGAACTTCGGGGACGTAGAGCGTCCGCTGGGTGAGTCAGTATGGGATTGATTGAATTTGACATCGGCCTGGGTACGAGACCGCGCTGATGAAGGTACTGATGGCCAATAAATTCTTCTTCCCCAAAGGCGGCGCGGAAGTCGTCATGTTTCAAGAGCGCGACTACCTGTTGCGCTCGGGCGAGCAAGTGATCGATTTCTCCATGCAAGACGAACGGAATCGTGAGTCACCTTACGAATCCCATTTCGTTTCCAACAAGGACTATCGAGATGGCCGAAAGCTGTCGAAGTTGAGATCTGCGCTTTCTTTGGTTCATTCGCGGGAGGCAGTCAGCAAGATTGCTGCACTGATCGACAAAATGCGACCCGATGTCATGCACTGCCACAACGTCTATCATCAGATAACGCCGTCGATCATCAGCATTGCCAAGTCGCGGGGCATTCCGGTCGTGTTGACGCTGCACGACTTCAAGCCGGTCTGCCCGTCATATTTGCGTCTGCGGGCGGGGCACCCTTGCTCGCTGTGCCTGGACGGAGATTTCCGTCAAGTCCTAATGAACCGCTGTGCCGGCGGGATAGCGGCCAGCGCCCTGCTCTACGCGGAAGCGGCAGTCCAGCGTTGGCTCGGCAGCTATGAAAATGTGGATCGATTTCTCGCGCCGAGCCAGTTCATGCGTGATGCGGCTTTGCATCGGTTCCGACCGGAACAGGTCGTGTTGCTCTATAATGGGGTGGATACCGCCGAGTTCGACGCGAGCGCGCAGGATGATGGATATGTTCTCTATTTAGGGCGGCTTTCCAGAGAGAAGGGCGTCGAGACTCTGTTGCGGGCCCATGAAGCTGCTGAGAGTTGGGACCTGGTGATCGCCGGGACCGGTCCTTTGGAGCGTAGCTTGCAGATGCGATACCGCAACGCCCGGTTTGTTGGCCAGTTGTCAGGACAAGCGCTGAAGGCGACGATCGGTGGTGCCTCGGCAATCGTTGTACCCTCAGAGTGGTACGAGAACTGTCCAATGTCGGTGCTGGAAGCGATGGCTTATGGCAAACCCGTCGTGGCGAGCCGAATTGGGGGCATTCCCGAACTCGTTGTCGACGGCGAGACCGGCGTCTTGTTCGAGCCTGGAGATGCAGATGAACTTCGAATGCTCGTCAGCCGCCTGATGAGCGACGCCTCGCTGCGTGCACGCATGGGCGCTGCCGGCCGTATTCGAGCAGAGAAGCAGTTTTCCATCGAGAAGCACAACGCCAATCTGATCGAAGCCTATCGATCGCTGGTAGACGTGTGATGCGTGGATGAGAGCACTGAGCAATGAGAAGTCCATTCGGCGTGTTGCGAGAGGCGCGTGAGCCTCGCGCATGCCTGTTAACTAGGAGCCTAACCGTGGAAATGTTTTTCGATCATCCGGACGGTCGTATTCAGATCAGCGAATTGAATAACGGGAAACGTCGCATTCACGTCCACCCGCGGGATTCTTCCATATACATTCATCGCTCCTCCTGCGACACGGCATATCCAATGGAGCTGATCGCGCAAATATTGGAGGTTAAGGGACCCGGGTATCTTTGCGATGAGATCTCTCGAGACGAGGACAGCTCGTATCTAGAGGCACACTTGCGAGCAACGCTATTTGCCCATCTGCCAAAATCAGCATTCGTCGGTGCACGACTGTTGGATTTTGGCTGCGGATCTGGTGCCTCGACCATGATCATGACGCGCTCTTTGCCCGCGCTTTCCGATGTTGTTGGCGTCGAGCTTGAAGATAGGTTTCTGCGCATTGCCCGTGCCCGCGCCGACTTCTACAGGATGACAAATGTTCGCTTCGAGCGCAGTCCGGCCGGTGATCGCCTTCCGGAGCATCTAGGCCTGTTCGATTTTATCGTGCTTCCTGCTGTGTATGAGCACCTTCTGCCACCTGAACGTAAAACGATCATCCCGCAGCTTTGGAACCATCTAAGCAACGGAGGGGTGCTGTTCATTGACGAGACGCCTGCTCGCTGGTTTCCTGTCGAAACGCACACCTCCAGTTTGCCGTTTGTAAATTATCTGCCCGATCCGCTTGCGCATCGCTTCGTCCAATACTTCTCCCCACGCGGATTGCGCAACGAGTCCTGGACCGATCTGTTGCGCAAGGGAATTCGAGGAGGCTCCGTGAATGAGATCTTGGGTATCATCCACCGCAAGGGCGGGCTGCCCGAGCTGTTGAAGCCCGGATATGACGGCATGCTGACCCCCGTTGATGTGTGGTACGAGGGCTACGCGCGGAGTGCGTCGGGACGCACCGGAGAACTGAAGCGCACATTCGGGAAGGCGTTGAAGGTGTTCAATGATGCATTGCATCTTGCGCCGGTGCCCTATCTTTCGCTTGCGATACGCAAGAACGGCTGAGGGAATCTAACGCACGGACTCCGCCTGGAAGTTGAGCTATGGTTAGTCGAGTTGTCGGTGTAATTGTCTGGCTCATTTTCTTGGCGTGGTCGCCAAATGGCTTCGCGATCGATCATGATGTCGATGGCGCCACCGCTTCTTATGGAATCGGCTCCTGCTCGCTAACCTCATCACCTTCGACTAGACTGGTGCGTTCGTGTGCTGAACCAACCGCGCTGTCAGAAGCCATCCATCAGAATACGCCTGGCAACAGCGAAGGATATCCAGAGGGGCTTGCTTGGGATAAGGGCTTTTACGGCACTTCCAGGCTAAAGCCGGCGCCCTCTGGATTCTCGGCCGTCACTGGATGGGGCGTTGTCTATCCCGAGGCCGGAACACCGGTGAGTCCGAATGCGGCGACCTGTACTGTACGGATCGCAAACTTCAGGACCTACGTTCACCTCACGATCGGTACCTGGATCAAGGTGCAAGATCAGGCGCAGGGCGGCATCAACGGAGGCCATTACGTCGCGGACTTCTCCGCTGGTGATACACATACTCGATGGAGCGAACAAACATTGCCCGATGGCAGCGTGTCCGTGGATGCGCCGCTACCAGGATACAACGATCATTTCTGGCCCTCGGTGCGCGGAACCTTCACGCCCGGAGCGGTTGACGGTGTCTACGTTGAAGCACAAATGAAGACCAACGATACCAGCGCGAATTTGGTCGCCCAGATCGGCGCCGATTGGTGGCGCGACTCGACGGCTCAATACTCAAGCAGCGTCAACAACAATCCCGCTGTCGGAGGAAACAACTTCATCAAGCTAACGACGGAGTGGAAAACTCTCTATTTCACTTCGCTCAGTCCGCAGCAATTGCAGGCAGATCCGCCGCCCAGTCTGCGGAGCCCCCCTCGCCCCCGTCAGTGACCTCAGTCGAACGGGAGCGGCGAACTCCCCAGACCACTTCCCTCAATGCGACGGAGCGGTCGTCGCAATCACTGTAGCGCGCTTGGCCGTCGCAGGGCTCTCATCAATGTGCACAGAGGTTGAGGTCCTCGATAGCCAACTGGTAGCGTTGTCGCGCGCGCTTCTTGCAGAACGTCGCGGCGCATTCCGGCAAGACGGCGTTTGCTCTCCGCCTCCTTCGTCTCCGCGCTCGCCTATGTGACGCGCCCCAGCCTTGAACTAACCGATCGGGCACGTGCAAAGGCGCGGATATAGGGCCGTATGGAGCACTACATACGTGTGTATAAATCACACTTTGAAAGTTTTTTCGCCATTTTTGCTCATTAACCAACCGGGCCAGCAGTTGGGGGGGCACCTTCCATAATCCCACTGCTTTGAAGTCCGCTCGCAGCGCGAGGCTGCGAAGCGTTGGAATCCGCTCGCAGCGCGAGACTGCGAAGCGTTGGAATCTGCTCGCAGCCAGAGGTTGCTAGCATGCAATATGTCGCGCACCTTCGCGATGCGCGGCAGTGGAATTCCCGTCTACAACTTCCTGCAAAGGAGATCTTACGAGTGTCCACAAGCGCTTTGAACGCAGCCATCTATCAGAACACGCCAGGCAACAGCCAAGGATACCCAGAGGGGCTTTCTTGGGACACGGGTCTGTACGGTACTACCACGCTCACCCCAGCGCCCTCGGGGTTTTCGGCTGTCACAGGTTGGGGTGTAGTCTATCCCCAGGCCGGAGCAGCGGTCAGCCCGAACGCAGCGAGTGACACTGTACAGATCGCAAACTTCACGACTTATCTTCACCTTACCAATGGAACCTGGGTCAAGGTGCAAGACCAAGCACAGAATGGTATTGGCGGAGCCCATTACACGGCGGACTTCTCCGGTGGACCATATGCATGGAGCGAGCAAACGTTGTCAGATGGCAGCGTATCCGTGGACGCGCCACGAACCGGGTACAACGACCATTTTTGGCCCGGACAGCGCGGCACATTCACGCCCGGAACCGTCGACGGTGTCTTTGTTGAAGCGAACATGAAGACCAACGATCCTAGCGCGAATCTGGTGGCTCAGATCGGCGCCGATTGGTGGCTAAACTCCACTGCTCAATACTCGACCAGTGTCAACAACAACCCCGTCGTCGGGGGAGGCGACTTCGTCAAGCTGACAACGCAGTGGCAAACCGTCTCCTATTCTTCGCTCAGTGCGACGCAATTGAAAGCAGACCCACCGCCCGGCCTCGAGCCCGATCCGACGACACCAACCACGCCCACGACACCAACGGTCACGCCGGCGGTGACGCAGGCTACGGCCTCTCCGGGGACGGGAGTCGAGCGTGCCGGCGATACCATCACGCTGTCGCTCGGCTTCAGCGAGGCCGTGACGGTGACGGGCACGCCGACGCTGTCGCTCAATGACGGCGGCAAGGCCACCTATGTTGGTGGTTCGGGCACCAGCACGCTCACCTTCAAAACGACCGTCGCATCGACCGACACGAACACTTCGGCGCTTGCCATCACCGGGGTCAATCTTCCGAGCGGTTCGAGCATCAAGGATGCTTCCGGTGTCGCAGCGAACCTGTCGGGTGCGGTGAAGACGTTCTCCGGTCTCCAGATCGATCCGATCTTGCCGGCGGTGACGCAGGCCTCGGCCTCTCCGGCGACCGGCACCGAGCTCGTCGGAGATACGATCACACTGTCGCTCGGCTTCAACGAGGCCGTGACCGTGACGGGCACGCCGACGCTGTCGCTCAATGATGGCGGCACGGCCACCTATGCCGGTGGCTCGGGCACGGGTACGCTCACCTTCAAAACGACTGTCGCGTCGACCAACACGACCACGTCGGCGCTCGCCATCACCGGGGTCAATCTCCCGAGCGGCGCGAGCATCAAGGATTCGTCTGGTGTCGCGGCGAACCTGTCGGGCGCGGTGAAGACGTTCACGGGTCTCCAAATCGATCCGCCGACCTCTCCGACCACGCCGGTTTCGGGCGGCGGCACCACCACGCCGACCTCTCCGACCACGCCGACCACGCCAACAACACCGACGCCGTCAGCGACCAAGCCAGCCCTGACCATCGCGGATAGCTCGCTCTATGTAGCCGGCAGAGGCGGTACCGTCGACCTGGGGACCAAGGTGTCAACGACCGACTCCAACGATGTCGTGACCGTGAACATCACGGGGTTGCCGAAGTACGAGACGATCACCGACAAGCTCGATGGCCGGACGTTCCAAGGGAACAACATCACCTTGACGGCAGCGCAGGTCGACAGCGGACTGACGCTGACGTCGAACTACAGGGGCGGCGGCCATCCGACCGCTACGCTCACGCTGACCGCCAGCGCGAAGGACCCGACCAGCGGTGCCGTTGCGACGGCCTCGCCGCAGACCATCACCGTGACGGATCCCCGACCCGCTGCGACCGCAACGACTACAACGTCGCCGACAACCACTGCAGCGGATCCGTCGCATCCGACCGGTACGAGCACAGGGGTCCCGGCAGTCCAGTCGGGGCAGCATCAAGACCCGGTCACTAGCACCGGCACGATCTCCGTGTCACCGCCGACCGATCTCACGGATCGTGCCTCCACGATCGCCGCAAGGGTAACGTCTCTGGCGGGTCAGGACCTTGCGGTGGATCATGGCTCTGCGCTGTTCAGCCAGATCAGAGATCTGATCGGCGGCGGCGGCGTTGCGACCTCCGTGCCGCAGCCCATCTCCGTGACGGATTTTCGATCTTCGACCGGCACGAGCACGGCTTCCCTGGCGAGCCAGAGCTTTGCGCTGCTGAACCAGTATCTGGCCAGTAACTCCGGCCGGGTGGATTCCGGGCAGATCGTGGCGGCCGTGTCGCAAGCGACCGGTTGGGGTCAGGAATCGTTGCTGGCCAGACCGCAACATTAGCGCCTTGCCGCACCCAGGCTCAGCGCCTGGGTGCGGCACCGTCAACGATTGTGAATGCATAAGAAGGAACATCATACGCGGTCGGTAGCCGCGAAGGGTTGAGTTAAAAATGGCGATCCAGAATGGAAATGCCCATGCCGCAGACCTCGGGCTTCGAGCCCTGGCTCTGTTCCTGCGCCTTCATGGCGTGAACGCCGAGCCTGACCAGCTCCGCGACCGTTGCGGGAGCAACGATATCGGCATCAGCGCGATGCTTCGCTGTGCGCACGAATTCGGGGTCAAAGTCCGCTCACGCACGATGCGTTGGAAGCGACTTGCGAGCACCACGCTGCCCGGAATCGCGTCGCTCCGTGATGGCGGCTTCCTGCTTCTCGGCAAGGTCGATGACGAGATGGCACTTGTGCTGCATCCAACCGCATCGCGTCCGAACATGATGACGCGCGCCGAGTTCGAAGAAGTGTGGGACGGCCGTCTGATCCTGGCCGGCTCACAGAATCTCGTGCACCGGTTGCTTCATTTCCTTGCCGGCATGAGTATCCCGGGGCGTGAACTGGCACGGCGTGCCGGCGATGCCGTGATGCATGCTGGCAATATTTTGGCGCACGCCCGGGACGTCTTCATGCGTGCCCAGGACGTCTTCATGCGTGCCCGCGATACCATGATGCGCACGCGGTCACCCGATCGATCCGATATGGCTTCCCAGGAGGCGGATCTTGAGCCTGCGGGCGGCGATGAGTCAGGGCTCATTGCGGTGGCGATATTGCTGCGCTGCCATGGCATTGCGGCCGACCCGGAACAAATTCGGCATCGCATGGGAGCGGCGCGGGTCGGTGTGACCGAAATTCTCCGCTGCGCCAGGGAGTTCGGGCTCAAGGCCCGGGCCCAGAGATCGAGCTGGAGCAGGCTTTCGGTCACGCCGCTGCCGGCAATTGCCATGCTGCGCGACGGCGGCTTCCTGATCCTGGGCAAGGTCATCGACGACAAGCTTCTCGTTCAGCGCCCGTTGTCTCCCCGACCCGAATCCATGACTCAGGCCGAGCTCGAGGCCATCTGGGACGGCGACATCATCCTGATGACCCGGCGTGCGGCCCTGACGGATCTGTCCCGGCGATTTGATATCGGCTGGTTCATCGGTGCCGTCCACAAGTATCGCCGCCTGCTCGGCGAAGTGCTGGCCGCGTCGTTCTTCCTACAGGTCTTCGCGCTCATCTCACCGCTATTCTTCCAGGTGGTGATCGACAAGGTGCTCGTGCATCGAAGCATGAGCACGCTCGACGTCCTGGTCATGGGTCTCGTGGCGCTAACCGTGTTCGAGACCGTTCTCGGCACGCTGCGCGTCTATCTGTTCGCGCACACGACGAATCGCATCGACGTCGAGCTCGGCGCGCGGCTGTTTCGTCACCTGATGGCCTTGCCGATCGCCTATTTCCAGACGCGCCGCGTCGGCGATTCGGTTGCACGTGTTCGCGAGCTGGAGAACATCCGTCAGTTCCTGACGAGCTCGGCGCTCACGCTGGTTGTCGATCTCCTGTTCACTGTCGTCTTCCTCGCGGTGATGTTCTACTACTCGACATCGCTGACGCTGATCGTCATGGCGTCGTTCCCGTTCTACATCGGCATTTCCGCCGGTGTCGCGCCGCTGTTCCGCCGTCGCCTTGACGAGAAGTTCAATCGCGGCTCGGAGAACCAGGCCTTCCTGGTCGAGAGCGTCACCGGCGTCGAGACACTGAAGGCGATGGCGGTCGAGCCGCAGATGCAGCGCCGCTGGGAGGAGCAGCTCGCCGGCTATGTGGGCGCAAGCTTCCGCGTGCTCAGCCTCAACAACACGGCGAGCCAGGCGGTCCAGATGATCAACAAGCTGGTCATCGCCGCAACGCTGTACTTCGGCGCCAGGCTCGTGATCGGCGGCGACCTATCCGTCGGCGAGCTCGTCGCGTTCAACATGCTGGCGGGACGGGTGAGCATGCCGGTGCTTCGGCTCGCGCAAATCTGGCAGGACTTCCACCAGGCCCGTCTGTCGATCGACCGTCTCGGCGACATCCTCAACACCATTCCCGAGCCGAGCTTCAGTCCGGCTCGCGCTGCCCTGCCGCCGATCCGCGGCAAGGTCACGTTCGAGCACGCGACCTTCCGCTACCGCGTCGACGGTCCCGAAGTGCTGCACGACGTGTCCTTCAACGTCGAGCCCGGCCAGGTGATCGGCATCGTAGGCTCTTCGGGCTCGGGCAAGAGCACCATCGCCAAGCTGATCCAGCGTCTCTATGTACCGGAGAGTGGCCGCGTGCTGGTCGACGGCGTTGACCTCGCGATGGTCGATCTGACCTGGCTTCGGCGCCAGATCGGGGTGGTCTTGCAGGAGAATGTGCTCTTCAATCGCTCGATCCGCGAGAACATTGCGCTCGCCGACCCGGCCATGCCCATGGAACGCGTCATCGAGGCGGCATCGCTCGCGGGCGCTCACGACTTCATCCTGGAGCTGCCGGAGGGCTATGACACCGTCGTCGGCGAACGTGGCAGCAGTCTCTCCGGCGGGCAACGTCAGCGTGTCGCGATCGCCCGCGCGCTGATCACCGATCCGCGCATCCTCATTCTCGACGAGGCGACCAGCGCGCTGGACTATGAAAGCGAGCGCGCCATCCAGCAGAACATGAGACGGATTTCCGCCGGACGGACCGTTTTCGTGATCGCGCATCGACTCTCGACCGTGCGCAATGCCAACCGGATCATCACACTCGAGCATGGCCGCATCGTCGAGGACGGCAGCCATGACGAGCTGATCCGCTCGAACGGGCGTTACGCAAACCTCCACTATCTGCAGGCCGGCATCCATGACGTCCGCTAGTCGAAATATCGTTCCGTTCCCGAGACGCGAGCCGCGCCGCCGCGAGCACGAAATCGCGTTCCTGCCGGCGGCGCTCGAGATCACTGAAACGCCGCCGTCGCCGGTCGGGCGTGCGATCGGGGTGAGCATCATCGCGGTGTTCTGCATCGCGCTGGCGTGGGCGTCGTTGGGCAGCGTCGATATCGTCGCGACCGCGACGGGCAAGATCGTGCCGGGCGGGCGCACCAAGCTGATCCAGCCATTCGACACGGGCGTCGTCCGCGCCATCCACGTCCGCGACGGACAGACCGTCAAGGCCGGCGACGTCCTCATCGAGCTCGACCCGACGATGACGGAAGCCGATCAGGAGCGACAGAGAAGCGATCTCGTTGCGGCAGAGCTCGACGTCGCGCGGCTGCGCGCGGCACTCGCCCAGGATCCGCTTGCCGCCTTCCGGCCACCGCAGAGCGCAAGTGCCGCGGAGATCGAGATGCATCGCCAGTTCTTGATCAGCCAGCGCTCCGAGCAGCACGCAAAGCTTGCCGAGATCGAGCGCCAGCAGGGTCAGAAGGAAGCGGAGCGCGCGACCACGTCAGCGAGCGTGGCAAAGCTCCAGGCGACGATCCCGGTGCTCCAGGAGCGCGTCGATATTCGCAAGGGGCTCGTCGACAAGGCCCTGGCTTCGAAGGTGGTCTATCTCTCCGAGTATCAGGAGCTGGTCGGTCTTCAGCAGGATCTCGTCCTCCAGCAGAGCCGGCTGCACGAAGTCGACGCAGCCATCGCTTTGCTGAAGGAAACGAAAGAGAGGACCTCCGCGGAGTATCGGCGCGCGACCTATGACGCACTTGCCAAAGCCGAGCAGAAGGCGGCGAGCGCTGCGCAGGAAGTGGTCAAGGCGGAGCGGCGCACGAAACTCCAGCAGTTGACTGCGCCGGTCGACGGCGTCGTGCAACAGCTCGCCATTCACACGGTGGGCGGCGTGGTGACGCCGGCGCAGGCGCTCGCCATCGTGGTCCCGAGCGAGAGCCAGCTCGAGATCGAGGCCATGCTCTCCAACCGCGACATCGGGTTCGTCCATCCTGGACAGAAGGCGGAGATCAAGGTCGATACGTTCAACTTCACGCGCTATGGGCTCCTGCATGGAGACGTGCTCAGCGTGTCGACCGACGCCATCACGCGCGACAGGCCGCAAGGCGCCTCGAATGACCGCGCGTCGGGCACGGCGCAAGGCAGCAGCGAGCCGAAAGGCCAGGAGCTGGAATATGCGGCGCGCATTTCACTCGACCGCACCCACATGCAGGTGGAGGACAAGCTCGTCAAGCTCGGCCCCGGCATGGCAGTGACGGTCGAGATCAAGACCGGCGCGCGCACGATCATCAGCTACCTTCTCTCGCCGCTGGCGAGGTACAAGCAGGAATCGCTGCGAGAGCGGTAGACGAAGCGGAGCATCATCGATGAGCATGCAGGCAACTGGAAGGCGGCCATTGGGAGCGAGCGAACTCGTCCGCGGCATCCATCAATCCGACCACGGCCGTGCCAGATACTGCCATAGTGGTCCCAAGATCGAGATCAAGCGGGACCGCGCGCTGTATCCCGTAATCGGCATGGCCTCATCCGGATTGCACCCTTGACCCGCGCTAATCGAGCGACGAGTGGCGTCGGACTTGAACGGTCCAATCCGAAATGTTTTGCCGACGCCCCGGATCGCAATACGAGCCCACACCATCAGGAAAGGCAGAGGGTCATCCCAGCTGAACCAGGCGAACTCCTTGCGACCCCTGAATGAATGCAACCAGGCATAGGCCGATAATTCGCCTCGCCTGGCATAGTTCACGCTTGCACGGAGATCCTCCGGTTCTACAACGAAGACTCGTCCGTCGACCTGTCTCGAGCGTCGCACGGTCTGTCCGGTGAGGTCACCGTAGAGCGCTCTCGCGACGTCGAGGCCATTGTCGTCCACGAACACGCGAAACTGGGCCCCGATGCGCGGATTGAAATCCAGAAGTTTGTACTTTTGATCTCGCTCGTCGAAGCGAAAGTCCAGATCCATGATGCCCGCATAGGATATCGCCTTGAGCAAAGTCTGGGCGTGATGGAGCAGAACGTCATTGGTTGTGGATCTGCCCAATGTAGTCATTCCAGCCTGTGGCGGATAGGATCGCAGTTTCATTCCCGTGAAAGCGGCCAGGCACTCCGACGCGCTATTGCAGTAGCCGTGGAAGAACCAGTCTGTTCCAGGAGGAATGTATTCCTGGAGCAGCAGGTTCGGATTCTGCGAGCTCCCCGCCCTATGCCAGATATCGACGAGTTCCTGTTCCGAGTGAACAATTGATACCCTCAGCTTCGGATGGAGCCATCCCGCTGCTGGTTTGACAACAATCGGGAATCTCGCTGATGCCGCAAACTCGTGCACATCTGAGATCGACTCGGGGCACTGCATGTTCGGACAGGGCACGTCTATTTGACGGCAGAACGCGTACAGCATCTGCTTGTTCGCGAGAATCCGCGGCATTCCGACCGATATATCGGGAAATATGAACCACTGCCGCAGCGTCGCAGACTCTTCGGCGACCAAGATGGCAGCCAGATCATCGGTGGGAATGAGGATTGTGGGCTTGTTGAGCTTTCTGCCAATGCTGACCAAGGCTTCAAGCAACTGCGGTCTTGGTAAATCACCAGCGTGCCAGACAAAACTCCCTGCCAGGTATCTTGAAACGCCCGCCGGGGTCAGGTGATCCTCTGCAACCGTGTATACGGGAATGCCCAGCCTTCCCAGGCTTCGGATGATGCCAAGCTGCCCATGGTGAATCGCATAGCTCCCGGTCTTCAGGATAAGTACGGGGGCAGGAGCGGTCACGGGCGGTGCCTTATGAGGTGTTCGCGTTGTGCTCTGAAATCAACGCCGCCAAAGTCGAACGGGATGGGGCTTGCCTTTCGCTAATACTGCGGCAGATGCGCTCGGCCGTATACTGACATCCACACAGGAAGCGCATCAGCGGCCCAAAGTTGTAGGCGCTCGCGATCCCGGTGAAATAGAGGCCCGGAATTGAAGACTCGAAGCTGGTCGACAACAGGGGGACCTGCTCGACGCAACGCAGATCGCGCAACAATGACGCGTCGACGAACGGCAGCGAATGGGCGACAAATCGATAGCCGGTCGCAGCGATGATATGGTCGGCGGCGAGATCGCGCGATATCCCATCCTGTCCTCTGACATGGACGACCGCCCTCCCGCCTCTCATCGTCGCACCTAACACGGATTGGCCCAGTAGGATCGGGACACGGCCGAGGACACGCTCCCGAAGCCACCACGCACCGGCGGGACCCAGCAAAGCCTCGCGCCGCCTGCTGCCCCGCACCATGTCGAGACGCGTCCTTTGAGGTAGGTAGTAAAACAGCAACGGGGCATTTGCGCAGAACCACGTTTGAAGCCCGGCTCCGAGTGCCGAGTCTGGCCGCCGCGTTCGTTGCCAGACTGATCGCGGATCAGGTGACGGGACCTGATTCCAGCTAATCGAAGACCCACGTACGAGCAGACTCACCCTTGCCTGAGTCTCGTTCAACAGCGCCGCAGTCTCGAGAGCTGACTGTCCGGCGCCGATGACAATGACGTCGCGACCTTTGAAGTGGCTCAGGTCGCGATGGACACTGCTGTGTGATCGCAACTCTCCGGGCAACTGCGCCAGCTCTTGCGGAATATACTCGGCATGTGACAAGCCGGTCGCGATAACAACATTTGTCGCCCTGATGCTTTCCCCATCCGCCAGCCTCAGGTCGAACCCGTCTGATCTTTTCTCGAGCGCCATCACCAATACGTCTTCCACCATGGGAACGAGACGCTGCTGAAATGACAATGCGTATCTGGTGAAAGTGTCGAGCGGAATTGGAGCCGTCGCGTAGGACTCTCCTGCTTCTGCGCAGAATTGCTGTAGAGTGTGGTGCCCGGACGGATCGGCAAGGCTCGAGGCGTGCTCTTCAGATTTCAAAAACATGCCCACCGGCATTTGCGCTCGCCACCGATGCATCGGCGTGCCGAAGATCCGAAACGGCACTCCACTGGCGCGCAAATGTGCCGCGACGGAGAGGCCATAAGGCCCTGCCCCAACGATCGCTACCGGCAGATCCGACAGACTAGCCATTGTCGCTCCCAATCGAAGTCTCTGGCGCAGCATGAGACAAACGCGCAGCGACCGCGCAAAACCGTGTGCGGAAGCTGCGAAGCAAGGACGGCATTGTCTCACACGCAGACCCACGTCCTATGATAAAATTCGCCCGAGATGCAGACCCTTACGGATTACCCCGTCGGCTCCCCCGCTTCGCGCCTGCATCAGCCCGATGCCGCGGCGAGGGCGCACATTCAGCGGGCACGGCAGAGCGCCGCCAGGATCTTCCTAAGGACGATGAAGAGGCAACCTTGCTGCACGTCAATTTGCGCGCACTACCACAACGATAGCGTGCATCGCGTCGCGCTCAAGTAACACAACCGGCCTTTGTGGGGCTTGCCCTGGGGGTACCTCTTCTGGAGCAACAAGGGGGGAAAGCGAGGGTCCTCCATGCGAGTTATAGGATTGCGCATAGGCGGCGCGCATAATGATGCATCTGGAACGGGACGCATCATCTTGCGACAGGTACTTGCATATGGGGCGCACGGTTATTCCTAGTTTGAACGCCGCCCGCGACGGTGCTGACACATTGCGCAGCGATGCGGATCAAACACCGGTTGTGCTGAAGTCGATGGGACGCCTGCCCTCGGCTGGACGATCCGCGCTCCCGTGGATGGCGGCGGTTGTGCTTGCGCTCGGTTGGATGTCCGACACGCTGGCCTCCCCCAATCAAACGCGACGCCTCTTGGAGGCACGCCACGCGGCAGTTGCCGACCTCGACTCTAACGAGATGACAGGTCGTGATGAATTCTTGGCATCGTTCTTGGCATCGCCGCTACGCCGCGGCGACGACGAATCGGTGCAGGTTGCGCAAGCAACGACGACCGACAAGGGAGAGCCGCAGTGGTCTCCGGAACGGGGATTCCTTAGGTCGGAAACACCAGCCTGCGAATTGAACGTTACAAGGGGCGACATCGAGTTGCTGCACCGACAGCTCGCGCATGAGCACGATCGGGCCGAACGGCTGGAGCAGGACCTTGCGGCGACGCGACGCAATATCGTCACGGATGGGGGCTCCGTGGAGTTGCAGAGATCCCTGCAACAGGAGCGCGATCGGACCGGCCAGTTGGAACAGGCGCTTGCGGCTGCGCGACGCGATATCGAAGCTCAGACAGCGCTTGCGGCAAAGGCGGGCGACGAGGTCGCCCAGCTGAAGCAGGCGGCGGAAGATGACCGCACGGAATTGAAATCTCTACAAAAGGAGCGGGATCGGGCCGACCGGCTGGAGCAGGCGGCGGAAGATGACCGCACGGAATTGCGGAACTCTCTACAACAGGAGCGGGATCGGACCGGCCAGCTGGAGCAGGCGCTTGCGGCCGCGCATCGCGACGTCGAGACTCAAACAGCGCTTGCGGCAAAGGCCGGCGACGAGGTCATCCAGCTGAAGCAGGCATCGGAAGGTGGCTTCGTGGAGTTGCAGAAATCGCTGCAACAGGAGCGCGATCGGACCGGCCAGCTGGAGCAGGCGCTTGCGGCCGCGCATCGCGACGTCGAGACTCAAACAGCGCTTGCGGCGAAGGCCGGCGACGAGGTCATCCAGCTGAAGCAGGCAGCGGAAGGCGGCTCCGCGGAGTTGCAGAAATCGCTGCAACAGGAGCGCGATCGGACCGGCCAGCTGGAGCAGGCGCTTGCGGCCGCGCAGCGCGATGTCGAGACTCAAACAGCGCTTGCGGCGAAGGCCGGCGACGAGGTCATCCAGCTGAAGCAGGCAGCGGAAGGCGGCTTCGTGGAGTTGCAGAAATCGCTGCAACAGGAGCGCGATCGGACCGGCCAGCTGGAGCAGGCGCTTGCGGCCGCGCAGCGCGATGTCGAGACTCAAACAGCGCTTGCGGCGAAGGCCGGCGACGAGGTCGCACAGCTGAAGCAGGCAGCGGAAGGCGGCTCCGCGGAGTTGCAGAAATCGCTGCAACAGGAGCGGGATCGGACCGGCCGGCTGGAGCAGGCGCTTGCGGCCGCGCACCGCGATGTCGAGACTCAAACAGCGCTTGCGGCAAAGGCGAGCGACGAGGTCGCCAAGCTGACGCAGGCAGCACAAGCCGGCGCCGCTGAACAGAAACGCTCGACGCAGAAGGAGCACGAGAGAGCCGATGCATTGGCGCAGGATCTCTCGATGGCACGCAGCAAGATCTATGCATACGAGGCTCAAGCGGCCAAAGCTAGCGAGGAAGCAGCGCAGCGCAAGAAGGCCGAGGCGAGCGACACCGCCGACTTGAAGCAATCTCAGCAAAGCGAGCGCGAGCGAGCTGAGCAGCTAGCCCGGGATCTCGCAAAAGCCAGTCGCGATCTCGACGCGGAAACCCAGCGAGCGTCCAAGGCCAGCGAGGACGTCATCCGGATCAAGCAGGCCGGAGAGCGGGACTCGGCCGAGCTGGGCCGCTTGTTGCAGCGTGAGCGTGAGCGGGCCGAGGGGCTGGAGAGGGATCTCGCATTGGCGCGTCAAGACAACGGCAAACTTGCGGCGAAAGATCTCTCCGCTGCGTCTCAGTTGGCTACCACTGGCCTCGCCGTGCGCGAGGAGCCGCCGTCAGCGCTGGCACGGCCAATCCAGATCCAGCCTGTCCAAAACAAGCCAGTCCAAAACAAGCCGGTCCAAGACAAGCCAGTCCAAGACAAGCCAGTCCACGACCAGGCCACAGCGGCGCGCAGCCAGGGCGATGCTCCGGTCAATCCTAACGAAGGGGTGCAAGCGGCGAAATTGATCGCGCGCGCGAGCATCTTGCTTGAACAGGGAAACATCGGCGCGGCGCGGATCGTGCTGGAGCGCGCCGCTGAGATCGGCAGCGCGCAAGCAAGCTTCGCGCTCGCGGAAACCTACGATCCGCTGGTCCTTCCCAACTTCGGAACATACGGGACGCAGGGCGATCTCACTAAAGCGCGAGATCTCTATGCGCGGGCCGAAGCCGGCGGAATCAAGGAGGCGAAGGCGCGATTGGAGGCGCTGCGCCGATAGCATCCTTGCAGCCGGCGCAGGATGAACCCGCAGGACCGCGTTAGGTCAAAATGTGTAGCGCTGTTCCGAGAGAGCATGCGCCATCAAGGATCGAAAGGAGTTCGTCGATGAAAAGGCTCATAGGATTGCATCGGCTGCTCTTGCTCGCGGCCGTGGTCCCGTTGCTCCTGCCCCTGGCCATTCAGCCCTCGGCGGCGGCGCAGCCACTGAATTTGCGGCCCCACAAGGCTCACGTGGTCCGGCCCGTGCCGCCGCAACAGAGGCCGGAAGTAATCTCCATGAACGCCTGGACCGTCGGTCTCGCCGGAGGTCTCCTCGAAGGCGCGCCGATCCGCCTCGCGGCGGAGATCGCGCGCGTGGTTGACGATGGAGACAACCTGCATGTTCTTCCGGTCGTCACACGCGGGGCCACAGAGAACCTGAATTCCCTGCTCTATCTACGCGGCATCGATGCGGCGATTATCAATTCCGATGCCCTCGAGGAATACAAGAGCCAGGTGTCGGACATCCAGCGACGAATTGCGTATGTCATGAATCTGTTCCCGTCCGAGCTGCAGATCTTCGTTCGGCCGGAGATTCAGAGTCTGAACGACCTTGCCGGCAAGAAGGTCAACTTCAACAACCAGGGCACCGCTGCGGCCTATTCAGGGCCGCTGATCTTCAGCCGCCTCAATATCGAGGTGGAGAAAACGTTCATTCCGCACCAGGTCGCGCTCGAGCAGATGCGCAAAGGTGAAATGGCGGCCGTCGTCTTCATTACGTCGAAGCCGGTGGATGCTTTCGTGAAGGGCCGGTGGGAGCCAGGCTTCAAGTTCCTGCCCGTCCCGTACGAGAGCAAGTTCGAGGACTACTATCTTCCCGCATCTCTCGATGCGACCGACTATCCCAATCTGATCAAGCAGGGCGAACGGGTTTCGACGATCGCCGTGCCGACCGCTCTGGTGTCATTTAATTGGCCGGCCAAGTCGACCCGCGCTGAGCGCGTCGCGCGCTTCGTCGACCATCTGTTCTCCCGGATCGACAGATTGCAGACATCCGGTTTCGATCCGAAGTGGAAATCCATCAATCTCGCCGCGACCGTTCCGGGTCTCACGCGCGTCCCTGCGGCGCAGGCCTGGCTGGATCGTCAGCCCCGCACAACACATGCATCGCAATGAAACGCGCCGCGATCCTGCTTCTTATTGCACTCGGAGGTACAGGCGGCATCGCGTTCGCCGAGGATCCCATGACGCAACTTCGCTCCTGCCTCCAGAAGGAACACGCGGAGCGCCTGGGGTGTCTGGATAAATTGACGCGCACGATCGCGCCTCAGCGTCGCCCGACGCCCGAAGACGAATGGATCGTCAGCCAGACGACCTCGCCCGTAGACTACTCGCCGATCGCGACCGCGACGACATCGTCACGCAGCGGGACCAGCGAGTCCGCGATGCAGCTATCCATACGCTGTCGCGGCGGCCGGACGGAGCTGGTGCTCGCGGGACCCGGCATCTCCCGCGAAGGCGGAGATGGGGTCATTTCCTATCGCGTCAATGATAATCCGGCTGTGCAGGTCGCAGCAGCGGTGCCGGCATTCGGTTCCGGCGTCGCGTTCGCGGGGGATGTTGTCCGCTTGTTACAGTCGCTTCCGGATAGTGGGGAGTTCATCGTCCTTCTCTCGCCTCGGGGCGGGACCGCCCATGACGGGACGTTCTCCCTCGCCGGGCTCGACGCGGCGCGCGCGAAGATGGCCGCGGCGTGCAGATGGCCGCGCGCCATCGCAACACCCAACCATTGATTGTGTGAACATGATTGTCTTCGAGGAGGCGCTTAATGATCAGGTTTCAGCATATTGCAAGTGCGGCCGCTGTGGGAGCGATCGTCGTTCTGGTTTCCGCGTCATTCGCGATCGCGGAGCAAGGTGGGAAATACTGGACGCCGGCGGAAGGGCAGCCTGTCGCGCATAAGGCAAGCCCTGCGAGACACCACATAGCGAGGCGAACGACGGCAAGGCAGATGCGCTCCGCGCTTGCCCGCATGGAGGATCCCACTGCAACGAAGAAGGAACATCACTTGATCCTGCAGGTGAACACGAATGACCCGGCGGCGATGAATCTCGCGCTCAACAACGCGACGAACGTTGCCCAATACTACAAGGACGCTGGCGAGAAGGTGAAGATCGAGGTCGTCACGTTTGGGCCGGGCCTGCACATGCTGCGTGACGACACGTCGCCGGTAAAGTCGCGCATCGAGGAGATGGCCCTGAGCACGCCCGAAGTTTCGTTCAAGGCCTGCGGCAACACCCAGGAGAAGATGCAGAAGGCCGAGAACAAGGACATCCCGATTGTGCGGCAAGCGGAGGTCGTGAAGTCGGGGGTCGTGCGCGTGATGGAACTGCAGGAGACGGGCTGGACTTACGTCAAGCCGTAAGGTCGGACAAACCGGCCATTGCTTGCTCAGACGAGGCCATTTGTCCAAACAACTCATGGCTCTCGCTGGGGCGGGAGCGATCGAACCTCCGAATGGCGGAATCAAACTCTGTTAGATCACGCCATGATTTCACGGGGCGTTTGTCGCAGACGATCCATGGTCCGCGCGGGCTGTCAGCAGCGACGGCCCGGAAACAATGGACGGTACTAATCAAGCCGCACTGCAGGCCGTTCGGAAGTGCGGGGCTGGAGCCACTTGCCGAACGGCCTACATTTGGCGAACGCGCAGAGCAGGCTAGCGCGACCGCCGAACTTGCTCGGATCGAATGTCAGTTTCGTCGTCCCACATTACGGATAGATTACGAAGCTCGCGATCGTATGGGCCTTAGGCACCGGACGATGCTCGAAATGTTAAACCCATGGCCGTGAGCCAAGCATCAATTTCAGCCAACGTGATCGGTCCATTTCCAGCTTCGTTCGCCAGTTCTTCACGGGTGTAGGCGCTAGCGATCAGAGCGATGTTCCGGGCGCGCTGCGCGGGGCGGCCGCCGCCTCTCGCCGCAAACCGGCCAGTCAGAAGCGCTTTGCGAGCACGCCGTGAGAGAAGTGATGCCGCCTGGTCCGCCCGCTTCGTCATATTCACAAACCTTCCAGCTTGTTGGGCGAGGACCTTCGCCAGAGTCCCTCAAAGCAATCCGAATGAGTATCGCAAATGGCGGAACCTAACCTTCATACCCGTACCTGGATTCGATCTGGCGAACATGACGAGAGCCTGCGCCGTTGCGCCGCTACATGTAACTGTGGGTAAATACTCAGGCCTGTTGAGCACAGATGGTGATGCGCTCGAACGCACCGTCGACAGCCATGTGAGCAATCTGCGCCGCAAGCTCGATGAGGCTGGCGCATCGGGCATGATGTCCGTCGTTCGCGGTATCGGATATCGGCTAGCGGCGCTATGAAGCGGTATCGACTGAGCCGGCAGATCGCACTGTCAATGATCGGGTGGGACTGGTCTTTGTCTATCTGTGGTGCGTGCTATCGCGGAGGCCCATAACGGCCGGGCCGCATCCAGGACATCTCCGACCGGCGGCTCAATTTCTGAGATTATTCTGCCTCTCAATGGCGTCAATGATGCTCTGAATTGAACGAACCAGCCCGGAGCCAGGATTGATTCAGATCACGTAATGCGTCTGCAATCGACATTCGTGAGTAAGCGGATGGTCTCGTTTCTACAGGGGCTAGAGGGCGTTCTGGTATTCGATGCGGCTCCCCTCTTTGGGCTCCCGGCATTGCGGTAGTGAGTGGGCTGTGGCGCGAGCCGCGTCGGTTCGTTCGCAAACCCGACGATCTACCCTGCAATGTCAGAGGGTTCTCCTTTGGTTAACGAACAGTCGCATGGAGTTGGATGACGGAGGCAAAGAATTGTCGATCTTCGAGGCTTCTGGCGCGCAGCTCGGCGACAGGCCGACCGGGAGCCGGCCCAGCCGTCAGATCATAACGCTTGACGAGGCTCTGGCGGCGATCTCAGTGCGTCAATTCGACTTGATTGTGGTCGACAGGCATTTACCCGACGGCGATGGCGTCGAGCTACTTGCGCGACTGAAGCAGTTGCAACCGCGGCCCGGCGTGCTCGTTCTGACTGCGCTTGACGATCCAAACGACATAGCGCGCGCGCTTGACGCCGGAGCTGACGATTATTTGGCTAAGCCTTTCGAGCCGATCGAGCTGATTGCGCGCGCCAAGGCGGTCATCCGTCGGCTTCAATTGGATCAAAGAGGCAGGGTAACGGTTGCCAATCTGATGTTCGATTCCACGTCAAGGATGGCTTATATAGACGGCGAGCCACTCGTCATCCCACGGCGCGAGCTTGCCTTGCTGGAAGCGCCCGCGCGGAGATCCGGGCAAGTCGTTTTGCGGGATACGCTGGAAGCGGCCGCCTACAGCTTCGAGGACGAAATCCAGTCGAACGCGATCGATGCGCACATCTCACGATTACGAAAGCGCTTGCGCGACAATGGTTGCTTAGCGAGCATCAAGCCATTGCGCGGGCTGGGCTACCTCTTGTGCGACACCAGATGAACCGCATCCGCGGCTCGATTACGCTAATCGCCGCAGCGCTTTTGAGCCTTGTGATCGCCGTTATCCTGTCATGTGTGCTGATCCTGCAGTTCAGTCTTATGGACGACGATGGCACCTTTGCGCATTCCGACGCTGCGACGGCAATTAAGGCCGCAATTGGTCGCGACGAACGCGGAGAGCTGACCATCAACGAGCATAGTACGAAGGCAGCCAAGGTGACGCCAACGCTCTTAGAATTCAAACGTAAGTTTTCAGGCTTTTGGTACGTCGTCTCCGATGGCCGGAGCGTGATCCAGTACGGACCAGTGCCTATACGGGTTTTGGCAGGCTTAGCTGATGAGCAGAAGAAGTCATCGTTTTCTGAATACGCAGTGAACGATACATCAATGCGGCTCTCTCGTTCGGCGGCGGTTGACCAAACAGATGCTGGCGAGATTCTGATGGAGGTCGGCGGAGCCGCCTATAGTCGGTGGCAGATGTTTATTAGCACAGTCCAGGATACTTCATATATAAGGATACCTATCCTCATCGTGCTCGTTGGCACAATTCTAGCTGCAATTGTAATCGTTCCAATGTTGATCGCGCGCCCCGTGCGCCGCGTTGCGGTCTCGGCCGAATTGATTGACGGAACGCGCGAGGGCATCCGCTTGCCTGAGAAGAGCGCACCGTTAGAGCTGATCCCGATGGTCAGCGCTTTCAATCGGGCGCTCGAGCGCATTGACGCGACGACCTCGGCACAGCGTCGCTTTCTGTCCAACGCAGCGCACGAGTTGCGCACGCCGTTGGCACGGGCGCGGACACGGCTGGAGGGGGTCGGCGACAAAGCACTGAAAACGGCGCTCGTTTCCGACTTGCAATCACTGTCTTCGATTATAACAATGCTTCTTCAACTGGCGCGTCTATCCTCGGTGCCGGCTCAGGAAACGGAAATCGATCTCGTCGCGACAACGAAGCAGATCGCCGCCGAACATGCGCCCAGCGCGTTGGATTCTGGCGTTGAGATCGAATTCTCGGCTCCGGGCGGGTCCATCAAAACCTACGGGTCCGACCAGGCGATCAGGATTGCGCTCGCCAATATCATTCGCAATGCGCTGCGGCATTCCCGAGAAGGTCAGCGGGTTTTGGTTGAGGTGGACACTCCAGCGACGGTGCGCGTAATCGACCGCGGTCCGGGAATCGCACCGGGAGACCGATCTGCGGTACTTCAACCCTTCGTACGCGGCCGTCAGGATAGTGATGGCACGGGACTTGGTCTGGCCATAGTCGCGCAAGTGATGGCTTTGCACAAAGGGCTGGTGGCGATTGACGATACGCCTGGTGGCGGCGCCACGATCGTCCTGAGATTTCCGCCGATTGAATCGCCGTCAATTCCGGCTCGCGACTACGAGCGCAAAAAAACGCCCGTCTAATTTGTTCGCTCGGACATAGCCGGCGATTGGATTTGAGGACGCGGCGCACTCGCGGAAAGCTACCCGGTTGGGAAATTTCGTCACTGACTCGATGGCGCCCCACTCATCGTCGATGAATTTGTAGAGCATGATAGCGACCTTGAGTTTTGTCGTTTTCATGCGCCAAAGTCGTCATTCGCGAGCATGACCCCAGATGACCGTTGCGGCAAATGTCCGCAGCAGAGACTGCGTAATGCTATGGCAATGCTCTAGGCCTAGCGTTCCAGTGTGACTAACATCGTCTTCCGACAAAGGAACTCATATGAAGAAGCCAGCATTGATAGGAGCCGCGGCGCTGATCGCTATGACCTCGTTGTCGCCAACACGTGCGCACGCGGACGATGGTGCAATCGCGGCGGGTATCATTGGCGGCCTCGCAGTCGGCGCACTTGCGGGGGGCGCCATCGCGAATTCGCACCGGGCCCCTGTCTATGTCTATGACGACTACCCGGTCTATCGGCCGAGGGGTCGCGTCTATAGATATTACGAGCCGCCCTATTCTTCCGGCTACCGATATGATTCGGGCTATGGCTACTCTTCGGGATATCGTGACGGCTACAATGACGCGGCGTCGGACTGGTGAGGCTGAGGGCGTCTTCGCGAAGACGCCCTCCTTGCAGCCAACCACGCATCACGACGTCTTCTGACGATATGGCGCTCTTTGGCGAAGCGCTGGCAAAGCTGCATGGCGCCGCTCTGGCGTTTCCCCGCACCCACGTCCGATCGCTTCAGCCGACCGAAATCTGGCGAGATGCGATCGACGCCCTGCGACCGGTGCGCGCCTTCGAAGCCCTTCTCCCCAAGATCAACCGCGCTTGGCAGTCCGCCTTCCATGGGGTAACAAAGTTAGGCCTGCCGCAAGGAAACTGTCATGGCGATGCGTGGACAGCGAACGCGCGCGCGACGGATCGCCGGGTGACCTTCTTCGACTTCGACGAATCCGGACATGGTCCCCTTATGCTCGATCTCGGGACACAGGCATGGCATCTCCGGCATGACCGCGCCGCGGACACCGGATGGGCTTATCGCTTCGATCCTTGGCGGTTACGAGAGAGTCCGGCCGCTTTCGGTTGCCGAAAAAGAATCTCTGCCCCTTTTTGACGCTTTGGCCGAACTTCGCTCTCTGCTGTTTCTCGCCCGTTTCTGCATTCTCTCCGATCAATTGTGGGAAGAGGTTTCGCGGCGTGCGCTTGCACCGCTTTCTCCGGTGTAGACAGCGAAAAACTTCACCGTCGACAATTCTAAGGTGGTGCCATCGTCGCGCCCCACGACGGAGACCGGCCAGCCCCTGACGCGTAGGCGTCAGATCGCGTCGTCGACGATCAGATGTGGCCTACCGTGCGAACACAATTCGACACGTGCCCTAATGCGAAAGGTTGCGGCAAGGTTTTCTGGCGTCAGGACGGCGGCGGCTGCGCCGAAATCGTGCAACGTTCCATCAGAGAGGATAGCAACCTTGTCGGCGAATTTCAGTGCCAGGTCGAGATGATGCAGCGCGATCAGCACGAGCATACCGTCGTCACGCGCAAGGCTGCGCACCTGCCTCATCGCCTCCAGCTGGCGGTGCATGTCCAGCGCGCTGGTCGGCTCGTCCAGGAGCAGCACCTGCGGTTCGCGCACGAGACATTGAGCAAGCCCGACGAGCTGGCGCTGTCCACCGCTCAGCTCGGAGAGGATTTCATTGGCAAGATCGCGCAAATCGAGTGCTGCCAGCGCCTCGTCCACCGCCACCAGATCGGACCTCTCCAGACGCCAGCCGCTGACCTGCTTGCGCGCAAGAAGGACGGATTCGAATACGGTCAGCACTGCGCTTGCCGTTTGGTCCTGAGGCATGTAGGCGACGGCGCGATCTACATCGCGCACATCTTCCAACCGGCACTCGCCGGGCCCCGGAAGAATGCCTGCCAGGCGCCGGAACAGCGTCGACTTGCCCGCGGCATTCGGACCAATGACGGCCACCACCTCGCCGCCATAACAGGGCGGGAGCGTCACATCGCGTAGCACCTGGCGTGATCCGAAGCGGGCGCCGAGGCGATGCGTGCTCAGCGCTACCATATATCTCTTCCGCTTCTCAGGATCAGATAGAGGAAGACCGGCAACCCGATCGCCGAGGTGACAATGCCGATCGGCAGGACGGCGCCGGGTACCGCGATCTTGGCCAGGATGGCGCTGAGCGACATGATCAGCGCGCCAGTCAGCGCGCTGGCGGGCAGCAGGAAGCGCTGGTCTTCGCCGACCATCATGCGGGCGATGTGCGGGCCTACGAGACCGATGAAACCGATCGTGCCGACAAACGCGACAGGGATCGCCGACAAAAGGGAAACAAGGATCAGCGTTTCGAGCCGTAGGCGCCGCACGGGAATGCCGAAGCTCGCCGCACGCGCCTCGCCAAGACGCAACGCAGTCAATTGCCACCGGCGACGCAGAAAGACCGGCAAGGTTAGACCCACGACGAGCGCGGTGATGGCGAGCTTGGGCCATGTTGCCTTGGTGAGGCTGCCCATGGTCCAGAACACGATAGCCGCGACCGCCTGCTCGGCGGCCAAATATTGGATGATAGCGAGGGCCGTGTTGAAACTGAAAACCAGAGCGATGCCCAAAAGCACGATCATCTGGATCGAGGCTCCGCGCCGAAGGCTGGCCAAATGGATCAGGAAGGCGGTTGCCATGGCCACGACGAAAGCATTAGCCGCGACGACGTAGTCGCCTGCCATGGGAACCAGCGCGACACCGAAAGCGAGTGCAAGGGCTGCGCCGAAGCTTGCACCGGCGGATATGCCCAGCGTGAACGGGCTCGCCAGCGGATTGTTCAAGATGGTCTGCATCTGAGCGCCGCCGATGGCAAGCGCCACACCGACCACGACGCCCATAAGGGCCGACGGCATGCGGATCGACCAGACAACAACGCGCATCTGCGCATCCACCTCTGCTGGCAAGACGAGCGTCCGCACGACCTCTCCAAGCCCGTAGCTGGCCGGTCCAGTCGAGAGGTCGCCGACCAATGCGATGCAAACCCCGATCACCAGCACAAGGAGAACGATCCCCCGCCTGACGCTGAGCGCTTGATAGGCACCGCGTCCGGCTAAGGACAGTGTTTCGGTATGAATATCTGTCATCACCGGCTGTCGGAAAGGCTGATGCTATAGCCGGGCCGGTAGGCGATGGGCAGGAAGCGACGATGGTATTCGGCGAAGGTTGCATTAGGGTCCAGATCGGCGAACAGGTCGGGGTGGAACCACTTCGCCAATTGCTGGACGGCGACAAATTCGTATGGGCTGTTGTAGAATTGGTGCCAAATGCCGTGAAAATTCCGAGTCGTCTTTGCCGCGATACCGGTATAGGCGTCGCGAGTAACGAACCATTCCAGTTTCTTGCGCGTCAGGCGAGGATCCGCCCCCGGCCCGAGCGGAATCCAGTGGCCGCCGGGTACATAGGCTTGCCAGTCGGCGCTGGTAACCACCACATGCGCGGGATCAGCGACGATGATCTGTTCGGGGCTAACCTGCCCGAACGTCGAAGGAATGATATCGCTGCCGATATTGTGGCCGCCAGCGAGTTCGACATATTTGCCGAAATTATCCGCGCCGAAAGACAGGCAGCAATCCTGTGAGTAACCGCCTATCCGTTCGACAAATACATTTGGGCGTTTCGGTTGTTTGGCGTCGAGTACGTTGGCAA
The DNA here is from genome assembly GCF_029714405.1 of Bradyrhizobium sp. CB82. Taxonomy (NCBI): domain Bacteria; kingdom Pseudomonadati; phylum Pseudomonadota; class Alphaproteobacteria; order Hyphomicrobiales; family Nitrobacteraceae; genus Bradyrhizobium; species Bradyrhizobium sp. CB82. The sequence continues at coordinate 6,469,718 of NZ_CP121650.1, forward strand.
CCGCGGCCATGGCCTGGTGGCGGAATGCGATGATCTCCTCCGCACGCGCCTCGCGCCCCATGATCCTGCCCAGAAGCCGAATGGTTGGCTCGGTGTTTTCCAGGGGACGGTGACGAAAATCGATATAGAGAACCGGTATGTTCAATGCCGCGAGCTTCTCGATGTAGTTGGCGTCCTTGTTGGCTTCCATGGATTCAAGGTTGAGCAGCACCACATCAGGCTTCTGGACGATCGCCGATTCGATGTCGATCAAGCTGTCCTCCTGGCCTTTGAAGGCAGGCAGCTTCGCCAACTCGGGAAACACGTCGAGATATTGCGCGTAAGTGGCTGGGTCGGCCGTGATCAGATCGGTGCGCCAGGCAACCACGTGAGCCAAAGGGTTTTCGGGTTCCAGCGAGGCAATGAGATAGAGCTGCCGACCCTCGCCCAGAAGCATGCGCTTGACGGGTACTTTGAGCGTCACCTGGCGACCCGCGATATCAGTCAGGGTCAGCGGCGCTTGCGTCTGTGTCAGTCCAGGCTCGCCGGCAGATGCTGCTGCTGGAGGCAAGCCGATCAGGACGAGAGTCGTCACCACGGCATGTAGCAGCGATCGGTGTTCCGTCATGGTCAGCTTCCTTTGGGGTGCGCAGTCTTGAGCCAGATGCCGAGCGCTGACAAGAATGACATGGCGTAGAGCGTGGCGACGAGCAGGAACGCCGCTTCAAGACCGAAGAGCTGCGTAACGCCGACGCCGACAATGATGCCGCTCGCGGAAGCGATTTGCTGGGACGCTTGCGCAAGGCCCAGAACCGATCCTTGCCGATCGTTAGCCACGGCAGCCGAAACGAGCGCAAGAAGGACCGGCGTCGTTCCCCCAAGAAGCGTGCCCCAGATGAAATACAGGAACGCGAATACGACAACGGAGCCCGCGCTGCCCGCCAGATACGTAACCAAAACGCACGCGGCCGAAATGAGCATGTTGCCCCCCAGCACATAGGATGGCGTTCGATTCTCGAAGAGTCGCGCCCACAGCGGCGCGGCTACGACAAAGCCGCATGCCAACAGCCCGTAGGTGAGCCCGGCGACCCAGTGCGGCGTGCCAAATACCTGGGTCATGTACAGTGAGAAAGGAACCTGCAGGACCGTGCGGCTGGCGAGCAGCATCCCCATCAAGGCAAGAAGAGCTGCGATCGGAACGCCGGTCGACGCCGTGGGTTTTGCGGCAACCGCTTTTCCGGAATTGGCAGCAATAGCTCCCGGCGCCGGTACGGGCAGGCTCGACCAGCCAACCGCAGCGCACAGCGCACAAATTACCCCGGCCGTCAGATTTACTGCGGCAAAAGGGAAGCGATCGAGAATGAGCCCACCCAGAAAAGCGCCGCCCAGCGAGCCCACATTGGTAGCAACCTGAAGCCAGGCGAAGAGACTCGCGCGATCCTTCCCGCCGGTGATTTGAACGCCATAGGCCTGCGCTGGCGCGATATAGCCGGCGCAGGCGCCTTGCAAGAAACGCAGCGCCATGATCGTCCAGACATCCTGTGCAACGGCAACAAGTAGTTGCGTGACCGCCAGACCGCCAAGCGCGCGAACCATCATCAGCCGATTACCGTAGCGATCGCCGACTCGTCCCCAAAGGGCGCTGGTCAGAGACATGCCTATCATCGGGCCAACATAGACGGCAACGCTTGCCAGTCCGAAGACGCTGTCGGATGGGCTCAACACCTTGATTTGGATCGGCCAGAATGGACCGCTCATTTCCATGGCACCCATGGAAATGAATTGCAGGCCGAACAGCAAAACAAAGACAGGTCCGAAGCCGCGAACGGCGGCGGAAGCATTTGTCATTCCGCGCCCGCCATTGGATTTGGCAGCTCGTGCTCAAGGCGATAGTCGCGATACCGCTCCAGGTGCATCCGTAGCACCGAGCGGCTCGGCCAGTTTTTTTCAAGAAACGCCGTGCGTTCCTCCTGCCAGAAAACGTCCGACAACATGCGCGGCCTGAGCGCATCGAAAACTGCTTCGGTCTCTTCCCGCAGGATCCGCCAGAGGCCTGTACCCGATAGGGTGTAATGTTCGTGGAGGCACAGTGCCACCTCGTGGAGGTGGCAGACGAAGCAGGCGCCGACAACAAATGAGCGCACGAGACTGATGTCGTCATCGAACGTCGTGGGTAAGATCCCCGCCCGAAAGAAAGGCTGCAGATGGTGTCCTCGTTCTCTAAAGAGAGGCGCAAAACTGCGGCCATCACCGAAATCACGGATCAGCAGTTTTCGCGGGCGGCCGGCTTCATCGAACAGGATCGTGCTGTTTTGCTGATGCGCCTCAAAGGCGATTCCGTAAAGCAGATACATAGCGAGCGTCGGCCCGACGACGGTCCTTGCATAGGCTCGGAAGAACGCGGAGACAGCTGCTTCGCTTTCATCGCCATTTCTCGCAATCAATTCGCAAATGAGCGGCCGGCCATCGACCGGGCTTGCCGTTAAGAGTGCCGCGACGGCGACCGGCAACAGTCCATCATTTCGCGCCAGAGCGTCCGAGCTGCGGTAGACGACCGAGAGAAAGCGGCCCGGATGCTCGTCCCCCGTTACAGGGTGATGCAGGATTGCGCCCAGCTCTTCGGTGAAGATCTCCAATCTGTCAGAAAGATCCCTCTCGTTTGACAGAATATCGGAAATCAGGGTGCTGAGACGCGGTCCCATGTGGATCGACTTGGCCTGCAGAGTGCGCTGCTCGCTGGTCATCCAGATCGCCACCGGCAGTTTGATAAAGGGCCTCGGTTCCTGTGTGTCCGGCAGCATTGTACGAAACGACATCGACGGAAGCGTCACGACTTCCGGGCCATTGGGGTCGAAAACTCCGGTAGCTATCTCGGACGCGAATTCACGACGCACGAAGTTGTCGAGTTGCCAGATATGGACAGGTAGAGGCAGCCAATCGTCGGGAGACTTTCCACGTCGATTCAATCCTTCGGCCCAGTCACGCCAGAGTTCGGGGAAGTTTTGTGAGAACCATTCCGAATAGCTGCCAACATGCGGCATCTTCTCCACATAGGACCATTCTCTGCGCAGCGCTGCTATTCGAACGCGCACGCGAGCACCGAACTCAGGCGACAAAGCCGTGACGTCCTCGGGCGACAGGTCGGGTTTCGCCTTCCATGTCGGATAGAAGGGGTGACCTTCCAGTGCGCCCCACTGATCGAGAGTCATGGCCGCCAGGTGTGGCGGCAGGCTCTTTTCTAGATAGGCGAGGAATCCCCGCGCGCCTGCTCTGGTTACTTTCTCTCGCAGATCGGCGCTCCAGTGCTCCCGGTGCTGACGCGCCAGGACGTCGTTGCGCATGCTGTCCTCGACGTCGCGTATGAGATGCTCGAGGCCGTCCGAGGCAGGCGAGATCGCCAAGGCGGGCGCGACCTGCCGGATGAGGTCGGAGGGACCATCGACCCGGTACCGAGCGCCGGTCTCGTCCAGTACTTCGACAGAACCACGGTTTCGAAATGTTCCGGCAGGCGCACGACGCAGATCGCTGAAATGCAGGACCCGGCGTGACAGCCGAAGGGGGAGACACGCTTGGTTGTTACCGTCGCGCGACCACAATAAAGCATCTGGTTCAAGAAGACGCTCGGCGAACAAGCAGCGGACCAACCGGTTGAGCGCATTGCGCGATGCGTCCAACCAAAACTGCGCGGCACGCACCTGATCAGCATCTGCGGAGGAAGACATCCACTCATCCATCACGTTCCCTCCGGCCAGTTGGCGGGCAAACAGGCCGACGCGCCTTGGAAGAACCCGCCGTGGTAGTTGAGCGCCCAGTTGTAGGTCTTCGAGATAGCGGGAGCAGCCACTTCAAGCCGCGCGGCCATTTCCACGAGCAGCGCCTGCCCGAAGGCGATGTCTTCGTGGAAAGCGCGGCTTGTGCGATCGATGACAAGGCCGGGCCCGTCCGGATTGGGAACAAGTGGGACGCGTATGCCCGCATAAGCACGGTTGGTTCGCAACAGCGCATACATGGTCCGGTTGTCCTCGATCTGGCTGCCATAAGCCTCGATCAATTCCTGTCGGAGCGGCTTCACCGAACTCAGATCAATGCCCAGGCGTAACTCGACCGCACGGCGGATTGCCTGGTTTTCGGCGTCGCAGGCCTCCAGCAATTCGGCGCCGGCACGCGGGCAATCGCTCCACCAGCAAAGTGGACGATCGAAGGGCTTGTTTTCCCAGGGGGCGCCAGGTCCGACCAAGGCATAGAGCACGGCGGGATGCATCAATGCGTTGCCCGGCGTCAGTGTGATTTCCAGATAATCCCGCAGCAGGGTAACGGGGGCTTCATAAAGACGGCTCAGCATCGCCTGGAGCTTGGTGCGGCTCCCTGCCGTCTCGCGGTGATGAAGCGCGGCGAAGAGCTGAGCCTTGGCCCCTCCCATGCGCACCCTCTCGCCCGGGATGAGGTCAAAGGCCGTATGGGGCACGTCCTTCATGCCCCAGATGACCACATTGTCCGGATCCGAAAGGGCTTTGGCCGCGAGCCAGTTGAAGCCGCAAAAGCCAGGAATCGCGCCCACATAGACGCGCTTGTCCCGGGGCAGATGCCGTGCAAAGTCGTGGAGAAGCGCAGGCCGCGCGTGGGCCGGCTGCGTCACGATCACCATGTCCGTGTTTTTGAGCGCCTCGCTCGGATCGGCGCCGACATGGTCGGGCCGCCCGCCCAAAACGTGGCCGTCCGGTGTCTGGACCCACCAAACGCCGTCTCCCCTCGCCCACTGGTCGGCGACGGCGGCCGCGCCCGTCAGCACGGAAACGGTGACACCTGGACGCTGCTTGAAGAGTACGGCATTCAAATGCCCAGTGCGCCCTGCACCGCAAATCGTCACCTTCATGCTGCGCGCGCCCTTCCGGGTAGCCAGGCTTCGAGCTGTGTGGCGATTGTCGGATCCAGCAAATCCCGCTTGGCCATCCATTCATCGTCGAAGACCGAACCGAGATATTTCTCGCCCCCGTCCGCAACAGGCGTGACCACCGTGCCCGACAGCTTGCCGGCCGCAATGAACTCCAGTGCCTTGTAGATCGTGCCCCCGGTCGAGCCGCCGACCAGAAGCCCGTAGCGCCGCGCGATAAAACGTGCTGTTTCGAAGGCTTGGGTGTCGGTGACCTGTACCCCTTCATCGATGCATCCATAGTCGAGCACCTTTCCGACCTCATCGCCAGCGGGCGTTCCCGTGCCCGACTGGTAGTAGGGATGGCCGGGTTTACCGAAGACGATCGAGCCGGCCGGTTCTACAGCGATGGTCCGGACAGCAGGATTGATCCGCTTCAGACGCTGGGCGATACCGGTCATTGACCCGCCAGTGCCGACACAGCCGACGAAGGCATCGACGCCGTCTGGAAGTTGTGCCAGCAGTTCGTCGACGAAGCCCGCGTAGCCGTCCGGGTTTGCCGGATTGTCGGACTGGTTCATGAACAGCGCATCAGGAAGTTGGGCACCGAGTTGGGCGGCCAGCCGTTGGCGCTCCACCACCGCAACCTCGTCCTCCCGATAGTCGCCTTCGACATACCGAATTTCTGCGCCCAGCGCCCGCATCGTGCGGATCTTGTCCGGCGCGGCGTGGTGATCGACAACGGCAATGAAGCGCAGGCCCAATTCCAAGGCGGCTATTGCCAGTCCAATCCCGGTGTTTCCGGACGACGATTCGACGATCGTGCCGCCCGGCGCGAGCCGCCCGTCCCGAAGCGCTGCAAGCACCATGCTGCGCGCCATGCGGTCCTTCATCGATCCACCAGGATTGTTCTTTTCAAGCTTCAGCACTAGCGTGGCGTCGCTGTTGGGTAAGGCAATCGGCATGACCGGCGTTTGGCCGATCAACTGGCTCACGGTCGTGCAGAGCATTGCGCCTCTCCTATCGTGTCGGGAACGAGCATTGGTTGGCCCTTTGCATCCTGAACCACGCAAAGGCGGCTCGGCATCGGATGGCGATGGAATTCGTTTTCAAGGAGGTCCATCTGGTAACCGCCGGTGTTGGCGTAAACCAGAAGGTCTCCCGCACTTGGAGCGATGGGAAAGGTGAGCCATCGATTGCAAAGGACGTCCTCGTCCAAGCAGCTATGGCCCGCCAGATAACCTCTGATAGGTTTTGCGGCGATCGGCGACGGTGTGGCCGGCACCAGGATGGGATCGACCAGGAATTCGGAGCCAAACCAGGTTTCGCAAGCGCTGAAGCTGCTACCTTCGACGAAGACGACATGAGCGTTTGGGGCAACGGCTTTCACGCGTAACACGCGGAAAATGGAAATTGCCACCTGATCGGCCAGTGCTCGCCCGGGCTCCATCCCGAGCTCAATCCCCTCATGAACAAGATAGTTCGCGAGACCTCGGCCACCGGCCATCGGTGCACGAAGCAGGTCGCGTAGCCACGCGGCCGCGGAAAGCTCTCCGCCGTAGGGATAAAAGGAGGCAGGCACCTTTCCGGTGCGGTAATCCTCGGGCATTTGCGCCCCAAGATGCGCCTGGTAAGCGCTCTGATCGACATATTGAATCGGCAGGCCGCCCCCGATGTCGATCATGCGCGGCGCAAAACCTTGCGCGCGAGATTCTTTGATCAGGTCGGCGGCCTCTCCAATCGCTTGGGCGCGCGACTCCCAATCATAGCCACTCAGGTGGAAGTGCAGCCCGTCAAAGCGCAGCGTGCCTTCTTTAGCAATACGAGACAGACAATGCTGGATAGCCGCCGCCGGCATCCCGAAACGGCTCCGCGCCTGGTTGGTAGGGCGCAAACGCAGCAGCACCGGCTGAGCCGCACCGCCTGCCGGGAGCCAGCGGATCAGATCCTCGAGCTCTTCGGGTGAATCCAACGATATGAGAGCGTTGCAACTGATAAGTTCCGTGTGGAATGCTGCGGTCTTCGCCGGGCCCGTCGCCACTAGTTGTGCCCCGACGGCACCGAGCTGCCTGGCATCGCGCAACTCATAGAGGCTTGAGACGTCAATGCCGGCCCCCGCGCCCAGAGCTGCGGCCAGCAAGCTGGGCGATTTGTTGACTTTCGCTCCGTAATAGATCGCGTTTGCGACCCCGCTTTCTCGCAAGACGCCTCTGAGTGCGGTGAGATTCGTCTGCAGCTCATCGGGCCAGATCAGATTGACCGGAGACCCATGTCGGGTGACCCAATCGATCAGCAGCGGGCCGTTGCCAGCCAAGAGCTCCGCCGTTCTCGGCCGAAGGATTGGCGAGAGGCCCGCACCGGGCTTGTGGCCATGCAAGGTCATGACCTCGCCCTTTCGGTACGAGCTACAGCGCGTTCCGTTGGAGCAAGGAGGCGCAAGCGCTCCAACGGCAGGTTGCAGTTGGGTAGGCTCTGATCAAAAATATGTCGCGTCGTCTTGCAGGGGAATTTTCGACCACTGCGCGCCATCGCGAGGATGCAGGCAGGCGTAATCGTCTCTCCCGGGCGCCAGCTCTCCACCCGCACTGCGGCGTAGTCCAAGAGTATCACTGGCACCAGCGGCAGCCGCAGACGCTCCGCGACTTCCAGCCGGTGATGACCGTCCATCACGCACAAGGCGTCCTTCTCCGCCGTGATCGGAACGGTCCAGCGACCCGCGCGGAGGATTTGCGCCTGCAGCTCCGCTACCCCGTGAGGATCGACCTCTTCGGTTGGGATCAAGCATGTTGGCGAAAGGAGGCAAACTTGCATATCGACCAGCCTGATGTTTTGTCAGTGGGATCCGTTCATGAATCGCCTTCAAGGTGGCGCTTCGTTGGTGTCACCAAACTGTAAGAGCCGCGATTACATATCCACCGTCATCGACAGGAGATACGTGCGCGGTGCTCCCAGGAAGAACGTTCCGAATGAGGCCACGCTGGACCAGTAATTCGTGCCGGTCACATTCTGAATGTTCGCGCGGAAAACCGTCTTCCTGCCGTTGAACGCCGTTGCGTAGCGGGCGCCGAGATCGAGCCGCGTCCAATCCGGGATCGGCTGTCTGTTCGCAGTATCGACGAACTGCCTGCCCGTGTAGATGACCGCCCCATTCAAAGTGAGCCCCCTCATCCAGGGGAGATCCCACTCGGCTCCGATATTGGCCTGTACGTTCGGAACGCCGATTGGCGTGTGGCCCACGTTTGCCGCGACGGCAGTCTTCGTCAGGGTGCCATCCAGCAGCGAAACGCCTCCGAGGACACGAACATCGGGCATGAGTTCGCCGTAGACGTTGAACTCGAGCCCACGGACTTGCTGTTCGGCGGTCGCCGCGAAGCGCCCGGCGGACAGCTCGCCGCTCGCCTTCGATATCTCGAAGGCGCTGAAGGTGGTTGCGAACCGGCCGAAGTCCACCTTGATGCCGGCCTCGTACTGCTTGGCGATGTAGGGCGGGAGCACTTCGCCGAAATTGGAAGCGGTCTGGGGCGCGACGTCGCCCCGGCTTAGACCTTCGATGTAGTTCGCGTACAGAGAGAGGTTATCCAGGGGCCGGATGACGAGCCCGACCACGGGCGTGGTCGCGCTCTTGTCGTAGGACGACGTCAGCGTTCCGACATTGGAGAGATAGTTGTTCGCCTCGATGCCCTGGCGCCGGACACCCAAAGTCAACAGGATACGCTCATCGAGCACAGACAAGGTGTCAGCGATCGAGAGGCCCGTGAGTTCACTGTCCGAGAGCCGAGGGCGCCCACTGATCTCGTTCGCGAACTGAATTGGTGCCAGGGTCGGATTATAGATGTTCGACGCGACGAGACTGCCATTGGTGAGTCGCCGGTACAGCGCGTCATGATAAACCGAGGCCTGGAAGGCGACGGCATGGTGGACGAAGCCGGTATCGAAGCGAGCGCGGACGCCGCCATCATATGTGGTTCGATCGATGCTAACCCCGAAGAATTGGGGCGTCGAGGTCGTGTCGCCGCTCGTGCTGATGATCGTCGGAAGACCGAAGAACCGCTCAACATTGGTCCGCGATCCGCCGACGTCGGCGAACAGCGTAACCTGATCGCTGACATCGTATTCAGTGCGTAGCAAGGCAGATTGATCATTGATGCGCGACCATTCCCAGGGTTGCGTCACGTTCAGTCGACCGTCCGGCGCCCTTGGCACTTGTAGGCCGGGAGCCACAAGAAAGGGACGCGACGGCGCGTCGAACCGATCGGTCTGGGCGATGAGGTAGAGCCAAGACCTGAACCGTTCACCCTGATAGTCGAGGGCCAGCGATCCGACGCCTGTCGTTTCGGACTGCCGGTCAATGGGCGTGTCGCCGTCGCGCAGGCTGCCGCTGGCGCGCACGCCCCATTCCTTGCTGTGGCCGTAACGCCTCGCAATATCCCAGTGACCACCGAACCGTGCGGCCGAGCCGTAATCCGCGGTGAAGCGGGTCAAGTCCCCTCCCGCGCGTTTGGGCACGACATTGATGACGCCGCCGACGCCGCCATTGGGTGCGATGCCCGAGAGCGCGGCTGAGGGGCCCTTGAGCACTTCGATGCGCTCGACGTAATCCGTGAAGATGCGGTATGTCGGCGCGATGCCGTAAAGGCCCTCGAAGGCGAACTCACCGTTGTTGCCTTCATTGATCGGGAAGCCGCGAATGTTGAAGGAATCGAGCACACCGCCCGTTGGGTGGGAACTTCGCACGGAAGGATCCAGGATCAAGGCATCCGCACCCGTCGCCGCCTGCTGATCCCGGATGAACTTGTCCGTGTAGCTCGTTACGTTGAATGGCGACTTCATCGTGTCGGTATTTCCGAGCAGTCCCAGTCGCGCGCCTTGAGCGACTTGGCCGCCTGCAAAGGCCGGCACGACACCCGACTGCGACGGCTGCGACTGCACCGCGACGTTTTCGGTTTGTCGGGCAGCAGGTGCCGTGGCGCGCCGTGAAGCTGATTGGATCCTAGAGGCACTTCGTTTGATTGGCGTGCGACGGATCGCCTGCTGCGTTGGAGCATCGACAGTCACTGGTGGAAGGGAGGTAGCGCCTTGCGGTGTTTCGGATTGAGCGGGCGATTCGAGCCACACCAGCAACGTCACTCCACCCAGCAGCGTCGCACCGAAGCGAGCTGCCGTCCCAACCTCACCTGCACGTCGCATTTCCAGAAAGTCCCCTCAACAGCAGCACATCGCCCAACGTGAAATGGCTCCCCGCTCGGCGTGCAACGACCATGGATCGAAGATCGGCTCTCCGTGTCCGCACTGGCCGACACTTACAGCCCGAGATTCAGTACCTCCGCAGACTTGCATTCGGAGTCAGTTGCCTGCGCGATTGTCGGCAACTTCCGATTGCTAACCGTCTGCACCGCTTCTCTAGAGAGACGCTGTCGTGACCGCAACGCAAATGCGTGCGCCGCGACTTAGAATATCTCGATCATCAACGGCTCGAGTCAGCTGGTCCGCCACGACCGCAGTCAAACTGGATGTGACACACGGCGCCAAATGCTTGGCACCAGATCTGACAGTCGGGCTCTCAACTTTTGAAATGCGCGCTGCGTCGCATAAGCGGCGGCGAAGAAAAAGACGGCGGCCGACATTAGTGATCTACGCTGCCTCCCCTCCGCGCGTTGGCAATCGCCGCTTCGCGCGATAGCCAGCGTCTTCGACGCGCGCTCACAAGATTAACCGCAACGCTACGCGACCCATCGAAAGCTCGCGGCGTCTCTGTTCTCCAGAACATCGCATCGAGAGATGCGCTTGCGTCGACCTCGATCGAGCTGACGATCGCCGCCATCACGTAGGATCGACGCCACCGTCCACCCGGGATACTTCCCGACCCTAGAGGGACTTCTTCCCTAAGATTGCGATTGCATTACAACACAGGGTTCGGAGCAGCGCTCTAGCGAATGTCCTCCGCAGTGCGTGAGCAAGCATCGACATCGCACCGTTTAGAACGGATCCAAGTTGAGAAAGCGCGAAACATTGCGCTCGTCGCCAAGAATGAGCTACCTCCCACATCCAATTGGATGCGTCATCACGCATCGCGCATTGATGTTGCCGTTTGGAGCAACCAATCGCCCGCGTAATGGGTTTCGTGCCTCAACTGCCGTAGGTTTTGGCGTGACCGTCATCAATATTCGTTTCCGTCGTAGTATCCGTCCCAGTTATCGCGCCAGCCGGGCGGCAAACCATCGTCGTCCCAGTGATAGCTGCTCCAATGGTCCAGATCGTGATAGAAGCTGTAATCACGGTAGTACTCACCCCAGTAGTTGGTGACGTCAAAGGTGATGATCGGTATCTCCACCTGCGCCGCGTAGGCCGGCACATAGACACGGCGCTCCTCGTGAACAAACTGGATATGTGCACCCGACGCCCAGCCTCGCATACCGGACACGCTTACGTCGCACCATGTATAACGAGCGAGGCAGCCATGGATCACCAGTTCTGAGCCAGCGCCCAACACACCGACTGCGGGGAACCGAACATTGGGTCCCGAACGGATATTGAGATTGACGCCGGAGTATCCGGCCCGACTGGCGGCGCAGACTTCGCCCACCGCGCAGATCATCGTGAGCAGTGCCATCGCACACACCCTGGTCAACGTTTTCATGCAATAACTCCAATTTGCCATACCCGAAGGCGAGCAAGAGCCCACACTCTCGTGGGAACGCCGGAAGCGCAACTACGGGCCCCGCATTACATTAGAATTACCGGCTGGTTACAGTGGTGCATTGTCAAGCTCGCCGGACGGTCACGTCAGCGTAACGCACACATGTATCGAGGCAGTAAGCCAAGGCGACTGGATGAGTTCTGCCCGGCGATCCATGTCAGCCAATGCGGAGCTGGAATCTGTGGCAAGATTGTCTGGCTGAAGCAGCCGATCGACAGTACAACAGGCCAAGGACGTTTTGAGCCATCTGCCCAAGCTCCGCGTCCCTAATGATCATGCGTCCGATCCAAAAGGGTGAACGCAAGGGCGATGCCAAAGTGTGGTCCTACACTGGCATGGAAAAGGGGAACCTCGACCGCGGGAAGCGTCTTCAAAGATAACGGTTTCAGTATTCAGTCCCGTGAGGACGGCCTGACTGTCACAGGACAACGGATCAAAATATCCGGCATTTTCGGAATCCGTTTTTCTGCAACCAAACTTATGTTAAAGAATTGTGACAGCATGCAGCTTGAGGCGCAGATATGAAAAAGAGCGACGTGATTTGTTCCGAGTGCGACGCTGGCTTTCGTCGACTGGAATTTTGGTCACAGCCTGGAGAGAAAGGCGAGTATCGCTGCCCGGCCTGCGACACGTCGCTGGAGACTTTCGACGGCAGCAGGCTGATCGCCTATCGTTTGACCATCGAACCGTCAGTGCGAGCTATGCGCGACTAACCGGGCTCAGTTTAGCCGGCTTCTTCATTTCCTAAGAGCTGCTCCCTCGCTGATGCGCCTCGCGCCTTGCAAAACTCAAGGTTTCGGCTGCATGCCCTGCAAAAGGCGAAGCGGGTTGAGCGGGCCAATGGGGATCAGTTCGAAGCTCATCATATGTGCTTTACCCAAAGGCAGCTTTTCGAGCATGTCGTGAGCGACGGCCGGATCGGTGGCGTTGATGATGAACACTACGCCCCGCTTTCCCTGCAGCGAGTACCACTGCTCGATCTTGCCATCGAGGTAGAGCTCTAGGCCAGCGCCTGTTCCGCAAGCCAGTGCAGCTTATGCTGCGGGCTGTCGGAGGTGTCGTTGATGCTCATCTGCGACACCGTCATCTGCGACATGTTGACGATGGCTTCGACGCCATGATGACGCGCGACGGCGGCAAAATTCACCGTGGCTTCCAGATACGCTGCCGAAATCGACATGCCGAAGTAGATGCGCTTGCAGCCCTGGATGACGCGATGCATCGACTGCAGATCGGTGAGGCCGCCGACGACTACCTCTGCACCGAGCAGGCGGAGGCTTTCCGCCCGTTCGTCCTCGCGGCGAACGAGGGCGCGTACCTTGTGGCGCTTGGCGATCAAGAAGGCTGTGACGTTGCGACCGATAGCGCCGACGTCGCCGGCGGCGCCGGTGACGAGGATGGGACTTTCGCTTGAAGCGCTCATGTGATGTGGCTCGGGGTTACAGGATTTCAGTGTCGCGCAATCGTTTCAGCGAGACGAAGTCACCGTCGCTGACGATCGTAGTCTGCACTCTGTTGTATCACCGCCGGCGTTTCATGCCTCGATGCGCAGCGAAGACTTGGCGAGACGCGTCGTCCGGGACTTCACGTTTGCTTCAATAGCGCGGAATCGACAGGCATTTTGCGGAGCCGCTTGCCCGTCGCCGCATAGACTGCGTTGGCGATGGCCGGGACGATCGCCGATGTCCCCGTCTCGCCCATGCCGCCCGGCGGCTCCGCGCTCCTGACGACATGAACCTCGATCGCCGGCGCCTCGTTCATGCGCAGCATCTGGTAGGTATCGAAGTTTGCCTGTTCGACACGGCCGTCCTTGAGCGTGACCTCGCCATAGAGCGCTGCCGTGATACCAAAGATGATTCCGCTCTGGATCTGAGCTTGCACTGTGTCGGGATTGACGACGGTGCCGCAATCCATCGCACAGACGACGCGACGAACGCGGACCGCACCCTCCCTCGACACCTCAACCTCGGCAACCTGCGCCATGTAGCTGCCGAACACAAACTGCAGTGACACGCCGCGGCCGCTTCCCTTGGGCAAAGCCTGTTCCCAGCCGGCCCTCTCCGCGGCAAGATCAAGCACAGCCTTCGCACGCGGCGACTTCTCGAGCAGCGCGCGGCGATAGGCGACCGGGTCCTGTTTCGCGGCAGCCGCCATTTCGTCGATGAAACTTTCGGTCACGAACACATTATGCGACGGACCGACACTGCGCCAGAATCCGGTTGTGATCCCGGGCGGCTCAACCCGCGCATATTCGACGCGGAAATTCGGCAGGTCGTAGACCAGATCAATCGCGCCTTCCGTCAAGTCGGGATCAAGGCCGTCCTTGAAGCTTGGCGGCAGCCACCGCGCAATGACGGACGAGCCCGCAAAGCGATGGTTCCAGGCGATTGGCCTGCCCTGCTCGTCGAGCCCTGCGGAGATGCGGTCGAACCAGTAAGGGCGGTACGCATCGTGCTGGATGTCCTCCTCGCGGGTCCACACGACCTTCACCGGGCCATCGACCTGCTTGGCGATCTCGACGGCGCGGACCGCACCGTCAGCCTCCAGCCGCCGGCCAAAGCCGCCGCCGATCAGGTGATTGTGCACGATGACCTTCTCTGGCGGCAGGCCCGCGGCCTTTGCTGCCATCGCCTGAACACGCGCAACGGCCTGGCTGCCGATCCAGATCTCGCACTCATCCTTGCGAAAATGAACCGTGCAATTCATCGGCTCCATCGTGGCGTGCGCCAGGAACGGTAGCTGATAGATCGCCTCGACCTTCGCGGCTGCGCCCGCCATGCCCTTGTCGGCGTCACCGATGGACTGCGCCACCACGCCAGAACCCCGCGTGGCCTGCTCGAGCTCGCCCGCGATTGCTTCGGTCGAGAGGTTGGCATGTGGGCCGTCATCCCACTCGATCTTGAGCGCCGCCAGGCCTTTCTTCGCAGCGCCCATATGATCAGCTACGACCGCAACGGCGTCGTCGAGCTGGACGATCTGACGGACGCCATTGATGGCCCTGGCCTCAGCATCATCCACGCGCTTCACCCGCCCGCCAAACACGGGCGATTGGGCCAGCGTCGCGATCTTCACACCGGGCGGCCGAACGTCTATGCCGTAGAGCGCCGTGCCGTTGATCTTGGCGGGCGTATCGAGCCGCTTCGCCGGCGTGCCGATCAGCTTGAAATCCGCCGGCTTCTTCAGCGTCACATTCTCAGGCACCGGCACGCGCGCCGCATCGGCAGCAAGCGCGCCGTAGCCGAGGCTGCGTCCCGACGCCTGATGATGCACTTCACCGTTTTCCGCCCGGCAGGAGCTTGGGTCGACGTTCCAGCGCTGTGCCGCCGCCGCGATAAGCATTGTCCTCGCGCTCGCACCGGCCTTGCGCAGGGGCTGCCAGGCGCCTCGCATCGCATTCGAGTTGCCGGTCGCCTGCACGCCGAGCAGCGGGTTCACGTAAAGCTCTTCGTTCGGCGGGGCATGCTCCAGGCGCACCTGGTTCAGGCCGACCTCGAGCTCCTCGGCAATCAGCATCGGAATTGAGGTGTAGGTGCCCTGCCCCATCTCGACATAGGGCATGGTCAAGACGATCTGGCCGTCGCCTCCGATCCGGATAAAGGCATTCGGCTCGAAGGTATCGGCGCTCGCCGCATCGCTCTCGCGGCTCGCGAATGGCAAGTTCAGGCTGAGCAGCAAGCCGCCGCTCACTCCGGCGCCCGCGCGGAGAAAGCCCCGCCGCGACAGACCAGCCTGGGCTAAGTCGGAATTAGTGTGGGCGAGCGTCATGATCAGCCTCCCGATTGTGCGGCTTGCTTGATCGCTTCACGAATACGTACATACGTACCGCAGCGGCAAATATTGCCCGACATCGCATCATCGATGTCCGAATCCGTCGGGTGTGGATTGCTCGCAATCAATGCAGACGCCGACATGATCTGGCCGGATTGGCAATAGCCGCATTGCGGCACTTCTCGATCGAGCCAGGCAGCCTGAATTTTCTCACCCGCCGGCGTCTTGCCGACCGCCTCAATGGTGGTGACCTTCGAATCGCCGATGCTATCGATCGAGGTGATACACGAACGGACGGCCTCGCCGTTGATATGCACTGTGCAGGCGCCGCATAGCGCCATGCCACAGCCGAATTTCGTACCGGTCATGCCGAGCACGTCGCGCAACACCCAGAGAAGCGGTGTATCTCCGTCAACGTCGACGGAATGACGATCTCCGTTGATCGTAATCTCGAAAGCCATAATGACCTCCCTTGGAAGACTGTTCTGATCCAATTACGAGGCGGCTGCGGAGCGGCGCCTCGCTCCGCTGAGCGCGCGATCGGCGAACGGTCGGCTGGAACGCGGCAGCGAAAACCGGAAGATGACCAGTAGGTCCGCGCCTTTGCTGACTTCATCGCGGAGGCCTGCGGCTGGCTCCAGATTACTCCCTTCCTCGACACAACGAAACTCTCCCCTCAGTTCTTGTGGAATGACCAGTCGCCTTACCGCTACGCCCGCCATCAGCCAGCGTGTGCTGCGGGTTGCGTGGTGCGGCGGCGTTCGTGCCTTTCGTGCGCAGCTCGATGAGGCCGAGCACAATCTCGTCACGCTCCGCCTCCAACTCCTCGATGGTGCGCGAGCCAACCTCGGCGTGGACGCTCTCGGCGAGCTTCTTTTGGATCTCCGGGGTTAGCACCGGCGAGCCGAGGGTCTTCCACGACGTGGTCATCGGGCCGGCAAACTGGTCAAAGAAATGCTCGATACCGCCCGGGCCTCCGCCGAGATGATTGAGCATCATATTGACCATGATAATGCAAGGGCGATGCCAAAGTGTGGTCCTACCCTGGCATGGAAAAAGTGGTGCAGCAGATGCGCAAGAAGATCGACGGCGTGTCAAAGCTATTCACGCTTGATGCCTGTCGACACGGCGGCATGACCGAACTCGAGGAAGCCGAGCTGACGGACGGCCAGGGTCGTGCGCTGTCGGGCCACAAGACCGCACAGGCGTATCGCGGCTATGCCAAGGAAACGATGATGCGAGCATTGGCTGCGACCCGTAAGCGGCATGCACATCTCTTGGCGCAGAAGGAGTTCGATCAGCAGAATCTGATCGAGCAGCATCACCTCGAGACGAAATGCAGACCTCCCCAATTTCGAAGACTAGCGTCTGATCTGAAAGATAGACTTCGCGTTTCGTTGAACGCTGCAAAAGGCGACGGGGTTCTGCAACTGTCGATCGCGCGCGACGTCAACGGCAGCGGTCGGAAGCTTGCAACGCGCAGACAGCGTTCATCCGCTCAATTCGTATTTTGATAAGTTGAGCGACGTTCAACGCGCGACGACTTTCATCTGCCCTTCGATCAAAAACGAAACCAGCACAGAATTTCCAAATGCGAGGCAAACGGAATTTCCAAATGCGCTGGAAATTCTGTCTTGAGCAAGGCCGTTTTCATAGCAAAATCAGCGTGTTGGATCTGGCTGGGGCGGGAGGGATCGAACCTCCGAATGGCGGAATCAAAATCCGCTGCCTTACCGCTTGGCTACGCCCCAACGGCGCTTCTCACGGGATCAACGGAGAGCACAGCCTATACCGCAGATTCCCGTTTGCCCCGCCGGTCTATAGAGAGAAGGCGAGCATTTCAACCGCCTCGGCGTGTAAATTCGCCCGCCCGGGCGCGGTTTACGCTGCCCTGATATCGCCGCCAGCCCCGCGCCCGGCCTGGCCTCCCAGTCACGAAACTTGGCCCTCCCGGCCATTGAGACCCCGGCGGTTTCGTGGGAATACGCTGCCAACGACGTTTTCCGGGAGTTTGCCATGACCTACCGCGCGCCGATCTCTGACATGTTGCTTTCGCTGAACCACGGCGCGGGCCTCAAGGCCGCCGTGGAGGCCGGCCATTACGGCGATTTCGACGCCGAGATCGCGCAGGCTGTGCTGGAGGAAGCCGGCAAGTTCGCGTCGGACGTGCTCGCGCCGCTTAACCGCGTCGGCGACGAGAACGGGATCAAGCTCGACGACGGCAAGGTCACGACCGCGCCAGGCTGGCCGGATGCCTATAAGCGCTGGACGGATGGCGGCTGGAACGCGGTGTCCGGGCCGGAGGCGTTCGGCGGCCAGGGCCTGCCGCTCGCGATCAACGCCGCCTGCACGGAGATCTGGAGCGCGTCCAACGTCGCCTTCGGCCTCTGCCCGCTGCTCACGGCCTCCGCGATCGAGGCGCTCGAGGCTCATGGCAGCGACGAGCTGAAGCAGATCTATCTGGAAAAGCTCGTCACCGGCGAATGGACCGGCACGATGCAGCTGACCGAGCCGCAGGCCGGCTCCGACGTCGGCGCGCTGCGCACCCGCGCCGAGCGGCAGGCCGACGGCACCTATCGCATCAAGGGGACGAAGATCTTCATCACCTATGGCGAGCACGACATGACCGACAACATCGTGCATTTCGTGCTCGCCCGCCTGCCGGATGCGCCCGCCGGCACCAAGGGCATTTCGCTCTTCCTCGTTCCCAAATTCATGGTCAATGAGGACGGCTCGCTGGGGCAGCGCAACGACATCTATGCGAGCGGCGTCGAGCACAAGCTCGGCATGCATGCCTCGCCAACCTGCACCATGACCATGGGCGATCACGGCGGCGCGATCGGCTTTCTGATCGGCGAAGAGAACCAGGGCATGCGCTGCATGTTCACGATGATGAACCAGGCCCGCCTCGGCGTCGGGCTCGAAGGCGTCGGCGTCGCCGACCGCGCCTATCAGCAGGCGCTGGCTTACGCGCAGGAGCGCAAGCAGGGGCGCGCCCTCGGCAAGAAGGGCGACGGCTCCGATGCGATTTTCGTGCATCCCGACGTCAAGCGCATGCTGATGCGGATGCGCGCGCAGACCGCGGCCGCGCGCACCATCTGCTATGCGACGGCCGTCGCAATCGACGTCTCGACACGTGCCAAAGATCCCGGCGTGCGGGTCGAAGCCGCGGCGCGCGCGGCGCTGCTGACACCGATCGCAAAGGCCTATTCGACCGATGTCGGCAACGAGGTCGCCTATCTCGGCGTTCAGGTGCATGGCGGCATGGGTTTCATCGAGGAGACCGGCGCAGCCCAGCACTACCGCGACGCGCGCATCACCGCGATCTATGAAGGCACCAACGGCATCCAGGCGATCGACCTCGTTACGCGCAAGCTCGCGGCCAACGGCGGCACCGCGGTCTGGGCGCTGCTCGGCGAGCTCGCCGGCATCATCAAGCAGGTCGAGGCCTCCAACGATCCCGCCTTCGGCACCACCGGCGTCAAATTGCGCGAGGCTCTGGACGCGCTTAAGCGCACCAGCAAGTGGCTCTTGGAGCGATTGGCTGAGGCGCCGAACGACGCGCTCGCCGGCGCCACGCCCTATCTCCAGCAGTTCGGTGCGACGCTCGGCGGCTGCATGCTGGCAAGCGAGGCGCTCGCGGCCAAGAGCGACGGCAACCTTGATGCGCCTCGCTACGTCTCGCTCGCCCGTTTCTTCGCCGAGAACATCACCGTACAGGCGAGCTCGCTGGAGCGCACCGTGACTGAGAGCGCGGAGTCGGTCGCGGCGGCAGACGCGGTGTTGCTGGGGTAACGCCTGAACTGTCCAAGCCCTCAGCCCGAGGTGCAAACCGTTCAGGACGGTGGCGATCACGAACGTGCCCATGCCGGTCCACCCCACCGACGTCAGGGCATAGGCGAGATAAAGTTGCCAGGGCGCCGTCATCAATCCGATGAGCATCGTCGAGGCGCCGAGTGCCGCGAGGCCACACAGCGCAAAGCGCAGGACGTCATCGGTGAAGATGACGAGAGGAGGTGAGCAGGAACGAGAAGGTGCTTGCCGTCGAGATCAGCGCGCTTGGCCAGCCGTGAACGCGCTGCAGCTCGGCGAGATAAATGCCCTGACCGGAGCGAAACGGGGCCGATCCTGCCGCACAACTCCCGGTTTTTCAACCAAATCATTATAGCCTTTTGTTGCAATGCTTCGCTTACGCTGCGACCGCCTTGGCCACGGGGGTGGTATGCAACTGCGCCGCCGTTGAAAACGGCAACCCCAGGTTTGGCAGCTTCGCAAGATGATGTAGGCTGACAGGAAAAGGCTAGCGGCAACGGTGCCGCGGGCCGCTATTGGGGACTGGGAAGCATGACCGGCCAGATCATCGTTACGCAGGAAGGCGCGATGCGCGTGATCACGCTGCGCCGGCCGGACAAGAGGAACGCGGTCACGCAATCCATGTACCGCGACATCGGCCACGCGATCGACACGGCGCAGAACAACCCGGACATCCGTTGCCTCATCATCACCGGCGGCTCGGGCGCGTTCAGCGCCGGCAACGACCTCGAGGAGTTCCTGGCCGATGCCACAGCGAGCCCCGAGACGCCGAGGGCCTCAAATGCCATCAAGCTGCTCTATTCGCTCGCGCACAATGTGAAGCCGATCATCGCCGCCGTCGACGGCGTGGCGATCGGGATCGGCACGACCATGTTATTCCATTGCGACTATGTGCTCGCCTCGACCGCTGCGACCTTCAGGACGCCGTTCGTCCCGCTCGGATTGATCCCGGAGGGCGCGTCCACCCTCTTGATGCCGCGCACCATGGGCTACCAGCGCGCCTTCGCGATGCTGGTGATGGGACGCACCTTCACCGCCGCGGAGGCGCAGAACGCCGGGTTCGTCAACATGGTCGTCTCGCCCGGACATACCGAGGCCGAGGCCAAGAAGGTGGCACGCGACATCTGCAGGCTACCGGCGGACGCGGTCGCGATCTCGCGCAAATTGCTGCGTCTGCCGGCGGAGGAAATGACTCGCCGCATCGACCAGGAAAGCCATCTGTTCGGCGAGCGCATGCGCTCGAAGGAAGCCATCGCCACGTTCGAGGCGTTTTTCGCGAGGACGAGGAAGAGGCATTAGGGCGGGACGACCGGCGCGCCCATTTCTCCACCCGTCATTCCGCCGAAGGCGCAAGCCCCGGAATGACAGGCCAGACAACAAGCTTCGTGAAATCTTCGCGCGGACCGTTTAGGCTTGCTCCATGCGACACCTGCTTCGCTTGATCCCGGCAACTCTTGCTTTTGCACTCGCCTGCGCCCTGCCCGCACTTGCCCAGGCCTCTGCGACGGTCGAACTACGCATCCTTGCGATCAACGATTTCCACGGCAATCTCAGACCGCCGCCGGGCGGCATCCGCATCGGTGATCCCGAGGACAAGACCAGGAAGGCGACGGTCGCAGCGGGCGGCGCCGAGTACATGGCGACGCTGGTCAAGCAGCTGCGCGAGGGCCACAAGAACACGATCTTCGTCGCGGCCGGTGACCTCATCGGGGCGAGCCCGTTCTTGTCGGCGATGTTTCACGACGAGCCGTCCGTCGAATCGCTGTCGATGATGGGGCTCGCGATCACCTCGGTCGGCAATCACGAGTTCGACGAGGGCAAGGCCGAACTCTTGCGGATGCAGAATGGCGGCTGCCATCCGGAGGACGGATGCCAGGGTCCGCATCCCTTCACTGGCGCCAAATTCCATTATCTGGCGGCCTCTACCATCGAGACCGCGACCGGAAAGAGTGTGCTGCCGCCCTATGAGATCAGGGAGTTCGACGGCATCCCCGTCGCCTTCATCGGGCTGACGCTCAAGGGCACTGCCGGCATCGTCTCGCCAAAAGGCATTGCCGGGATCGAATTCCGCGACGAGGCCGAGACGGTGAATGCGCTTGTTCCTCAGCTGAAGGCGCGCGGCATCGAGGCGATCGTGGTCCTGATCCACGAAGGCGGCGAGCCGACCGGCGACTACAATGAATGCCCAGGCATTTCAGGGCCGATCGTCGACATCGTCAAGAAGTTCGACCGCGCGGTGGACGTCGTCGTGAGCGGCCACACGCATCGTGCTTACGTCTGCCAAATCGACGGCCGTCTCGTCACCAGCGGAGACAAGTTCGGCACGCTGGTGACCGCGATCGACGTCACACTCGACCCGGTGACGCACGACGTCGTCAGCGCGAAAGCCGAGAACGTCATCGTCGCCAATGCCTCCCTCGCCAAGGATACCGAGCAGACCGCCCTGATCGAGGCCTACGACAGGCTCGCTTCTCCCATCGCCAGCCGTCCGGCTGGCTCGGTGACACAGACGCTGTCGCGCGTGCCCAACGAGGCGGGCGAGAGCGCGCTCGGTGACATCATCGCGGACGCGCAGCTTGCCGCCACCAAGGACGCCAAAGACGGCGGCGCCGTCATTGCCGTCACCAATCCCGGCGGCATCCGCACCGACATCGTGCCGAAGGAGAATGGCGCGGTGTCCTTTGGCGAGGTGTTCGCAAGCCAGCCGTTCCGCAACCGCCTCGTCACCCTGACGCTCACCGGCAGCCAGCTCAAGGAGATGCTGGAGCAGCAATGGCTCGATCCGACGCGTCCGCGGATTCTCCAGGTGTCGAACGGCTTCAGCTATGTCTGGGACGCGTCAAAGCCGTTCGGCGAGCGCGTCGTGGCCGACAAGATGACGCTCGACGGCAAGCCGATCGATCCGGCATCGAGCTACCGCGTCACCCTCAATGACTATCTCGCCGTCGGCGGCGACGGTTTCACGGTCGCCAAGCAAGGCACCTCCGCGCAATATGGCGGCTATGATGCGGATGCGCTGTTTGCCTTCTTCAGGGCGCACGGCCCGATCGGCCCACTCCCCCCAAGCCGCATCCTGCGCGTCAATTGATCCGGATCAAACGGCCCGGAACGGGACCACCTTTGCCATTCCCGGCCAACCCCCTACATTGCGTTTTGCATTGCCTTTTGGCGCGGGATGCGCCAAGCGACGTCAAAAGCCCGTGTGCAGTGAGCCCGACCTGATGAGCACGCTTCTTCTCTCCCACAAGGCCTGCCTCGACCATGTCACGCCGCAGGGCCATCCCGAACGGCCGGACCGCCTGCGCGCGGTGGAGGAAGCGCTCTCGCACGAGCGCTTCCAGTTCCTGGTGCGCGACGAGGCGCCGGAGGGCGATCTCGACCTCGTCACGCTCTGCCACAATGAGCACTACGTCACGGAGCTGCGCCACATCGCGCCGAGCAGCGGCCAAGTCTATATCGACGGCGACACCTCGATGTCGCCGGGCACCTGGGAAGCTGTCATGCGCGGGGTCGGCGGCGCAGTTGCCGCGACCGAGGCCGTAATGGCGGGCGAGCACCGCAACGCCTTCGTCGCGGTGCGCCCGCCCGGACACCATGCCGAGATCGGCAAGCCGATGGGCTTCTGCTTCTTCGACAATGTCGCGATCGCCGCCCGCCACGCGCAGCGCAAATACGGCATCAAGCGCGCAGCCATCGTCGATTTCGACGTACACCACGGCAACGGCACGCAGGACATCTTCTGGTCGGATCCGACCGTGATGTACTGCTCGACCCACCAGATGCCGCTGTTTCCTGGCACGGGCGCGCGCTCCGAGCGCGGCGATCATGACACCATCGTCAATGCGCCGCTCGCCTCCGAGGATGGCGGCCCTGAATTCCGCGACGCCTTCGAGAATTTGATCCTGCCGCAGCTGACCAAGTTCAGCCCCGAGCTTCTCATCATCTCCGCGGGGTTCGACGCGCATTACCGCGATCCGCTGGCCTCCCTGAACCTGCGCGCGGAGGACTATGCCTGGGTCACACGAAAGCTGATGGACCTCGCCGACAAGAGCGCGGGCGGGCGTGTCGTTTCGGTGCTCGAGGGCGGTTATGACCTGCAAGGACTGAAAGAATCTGTTACGGCGCATGTTGGCGCCCTGATGGGCGCTTGACGAAACCCGCCACATTGCGCCCGCAAAATATTGCTTCGTAAACTAGCGAAGGGCGGGTAATCGGAAACGGATATGGCCGAAAACACCCAAATCGACGTCACCAGGCTGACCTTTGAGCGCGCGATCGAGGAACTCGAAACGATCGTGAAGCGGCTCGAGGAGGGCAAGGTGCCGTTGGAAGAATCGGTGGCGATCTATGAACGCGGCGAGGCCTTGAAGCGCCGCTGCGAGGAACTCTTGCGCCAGGCCGAGGCCCGCGTCGACAAGATCACCACGGACGCCAGCGGCCAAGCGAACGGCACCGCGCCCCTCGACGTTCAATAGCCACCCTTCCCCGATACCCACAAGCCATTCAGAATATTCAGGGAATGCGCCCGAAGGCCGCGCAGCCGGGCTGCAAATAGCTCTTGGCCTGCTCCGCGGACTGCTATAGTCCCGGGCAGAGAATGCGGACCTGCCCAACGGTCCGGACGAACATCGACGGATTTTCGTCGAACAAGCGCGTCAATCGGGGAGAGAGGCTGGGACTTCCTGTCGGGGCCCCAAGGCCGGCTTGCGGGATCATAGGGTCAGTGCGCGTTCAGAACCGCCACATCATCTATGTGCAGGGCTACGATCCGCGCGGGCTCGCGCGATATTACCGCATGTTCCGCACCGAGTTGCGCAAGTTCGACCGGCTCTACCAGCTCAAGACCACGATGGGCCGGCCGAAGGATGTGAGCGAAGGCGAGATCGCGTCCTGGAGCATCGAGACCCGCGCGGACGACTGGCAGACCCGCACCGCCTACGACTTCCTGCGCTTCGAGGATTTCATCAAGCGCGACCTCGCCCAGCCGATTCGCAAGACCGTCTTCGCGGCGCTGTGGGTCTATTGCCAGCTCGTGTTCGGCGGCACCATCACGCGCTTCGCCAAGGCGAACTGGCGATTCGCAACTTTCGTCAGCTACCCCTATCTGGTGCTGCTCGCAGAGGCGCTGTGCGCGGCCGGCGTCGCATGGCTGTTCCAGAAAGGGCTGGATGCGTTCGGCGTCCCCGATCCCTTCAGCCTACTCGCTGCCGCCGCACTGTTCGTAGCACTGCTCGGCACCACGCTGAAATACACGGAGGAGAGGACCTATGTGCTCTATCTCCTGCGCGACCACATCTGGACCTGGGAATTCGCCCATCGCCGCCAGCCGGAATGGGACCGGCGCATCGACCGCTTTGCGGAGCATCTGTGCATGGTCGCGCGCACCACGCGCGCAGAGGAGATCGTGCTGGTCGGCCACTCCTCGGGCTCATTCCTCGCCGTCGAGATCCTGGCGCGCGCGCTCAAGCTTGATCCCGCGCTCGGGCAACGCGGCGCCCGCGTTATGCTGCTCACGGTCGGCGGCAATTGTCCGGTCGTCGGCTACCACGCGGCGGCGCAGGATTTCCGCGATCGTTTGCGCGAGCTCGCGGTCGAGCCCTCGATCGAGTGGATCGACTGCCAGGCCCGCAAGGACGTGATGAACTTCTTCCAGTTCGATCCGATCGCGGGCCACGGCATCGACGTCGGCGCGGCACGCTGCAATCCCGCCGCCATCGTGCCGGTGCGCTTCCGAGAGATCATCGCACCCGAGCATTACAATGTGTTCCGCTGGCAGTTCTTCCGCGTCCATTTCCAGTTCGTGATGGCCAACGAGCGGCCACATGCCTACGACTTCTTCATGATCGTGTGCGGCCCGGTTCCCCTACGGGAACGAATGGCCATGCCGGACGCGGCGCTTGCGGTCGCGATCGGCGACGCCTCGGCCCGCGAGTTTGCCTGGCGGCGGCTGGAGCTGGAAAATTCCTGTCCCCGTGGTCAAATTCCTGCCGAGGAACTCGGCGAGATGGAACCGCCCGCCCGCAGCCGGGGTTAACCAAACCGGCCCAGGGCTTGCAGGTGCATACCCTGTCCACGGGCTAACGGGTTGGCTTTGGCGGCGGCTTTGGTGTAAAGGTGCGCGGACTATGGCTATTTGAGAGCCTTTCGTGAGCAAGTATTGCTGATGGTAAGCGCTTCAAATCGCTAATAAAATTGGCTGGGACGGGTGGTGCCGAGCTAAGTGACAGAGATCACAGAGACTGAACCGGAGCGCACTTGGGCTCACTTAAGCTTGAAGGGGGCTTCGCCCCGCGCAGGTGGCTCCGACAGTCAGGGCTCGCGCTGCGCCAATATTATGCAAACCCATCTCGCGCCGGGCGGTCGTCCGGCCCTTAAAATTGGAAATCGCCGTGAACGCATACAGCAAGACGCCGCTTCTCGACACCATCCGAACGCCGGATGACCTGCGCAAGCTCAACATCGAACAGGTCCGCCAGGTCGCCGACGAGCTGCGGCAAGAGACCATCGACGCCGTTTCCGTGACCGGCGGTCATTTCGGCGCGGGCCTCGGCGTGGTCGAACTCACCACCGCGATCCATTATATCTTCGATACGCCGCGCGACCGCCTGATCTGGGACGTCGGCCACCAAGCCTATCCGCACAAGATCCTGACCGGGCGGCGCGACCGCATCCGCACCTTGCGCACCGGCGGCGGCCTCTCCGGCTTCACCAAGCGCAGTGAGAGCGACTACGACCCGTTCGGCGCGGCGCACTCCTCGACCTCGATCTCGGCCGGCCTCGGCATGGCGGTCGCGCGCGACCTCTCCGGCGGCAAAAACAACGTGATCGCCGTGATCGGCGACGGCGCGATGTCCGCCGGCATGGCCTATGAGGCCATGAACAATGCGGGCGCGATGAACTCCCGCCTGATCGTCATCCTCAACGACAACGACATGTCGATCGCCCCGCCGGTCGGCGCGATGAGCGCGTACCTGTCGCGGCTCTACTCCGGCAAGACCTACCGCACGCTGCGCGAGGCGGCCAAGCAGATCAACAAGCGCCTGCCCAAGATCATTGCCAACCGGGCCAACCGCGTCGAGGAATACTCCCGCGGCTTCATGATGGACGGCGGCACGCTGTTCGAGGAACTCGGCTTCTATTACGTCGGCCCGATCGACGGCCACAATCTCGACCACCTGCTGCCCGTTCTGAAGAATGTGCGCGACATGGAGACCGGTCCGATCCTGGTCCATGTCGTCACCCAGAAGGGCAAGGGCTACGGCCCGGCGGAAGCCTCCGCAGACAAATACCACGCGGTCGTCAAGTTCGACGTCGCGACCGGCACGCAGGTCAAGGCCAAGCCGAATGCGCCGGCCTACCAGAACGTGTTCGGCCAGAGCCTCGTCAAGGAAGCGCAGAAGGACGACAAGATCGTCGCTATCACCGCGGCGATGCCGTCGGGCACCGGCGTCGACATCTTCAACAAGGCATTCCCCCACCGCACCTTCGACGTCGGCATTGCCGAGCAGCACGCGGTGACGTTTGCCGCCGGTCTCGCCACCGAGGGCTACAAGCCGTTCTGCGCCATCTACTCGACCTTCCTGCAACGCGGCTACGACCAGGTCGTGCATGACGTCGCAATCCAGAGCCTGCCGGTGCGCTTCGCCATCGACCGCGCCGGCCTCGTCGGAGCCGACGGCGCCACGCATGCGGGCTCGTTCGACAACGCCTATCTCGGCTGCTTGCCGAACATGGTGATCATGGCTGCGGCGGATGAAGCCGAAATGGTGCACATGGTCGCAACCCAGGTCGCAATCAACGACCGTCCCAGCGCGCTGCGCTATCCGCGCGGCGAAGGCCGCGGCGTCGAGATGCCCGAAGTCGGCATTCCCCTCGAGGTCGGCAAGGGCCGCGTCGTCCGCCAGGGCAGCAAGATCGCCCTGCTCTCCTTCGGCACCCGCCTGGCCGATTGCGAGAAGGCGGCCGACGAGCTCGCCGCTCACGGTCTCTCCACCACGATCGCGGACGCGCGCTTCATGAAGCCGCTCGACACCGACCTGGTGCTCAAGCTCGCCCGCGAGCACGAGATCCTGATCACGATCGAGGAAGGATCGGTTGGCGGCTTCGGCTCGCATGTCTCGCAGTTCCTGACCGACCAGGGCGTGCTCGACAGCGGCGCCGTGCGGTTCCGCACGATGGTGCTGCCCGACGTCTTCCTCGACCACGACACGCCGGCGGCGATGTATGCCCGGGCCGGTCTCGACGCCAAGGGCATCGTCGCCAAGGTGTTCGAGGCGCTCGGCAAGGACGTGAAGACCGAGACGGTCAAGCTCGCCTGATCGTGAGTTGACCTCTCCCGCTTGCGGGAGAGGTGAACGCGAAGCGTCGGGTGAGGGCTTTCTCCTCTTGGGGGTTCTCGCTCGCGGAGACACCCTCTCCCCAACCCGCCCCCGCAGGCGGGGGAGGGAGCGCAGTTTTTGCCGCGGTTCGCAGCTCGTCTGATTTCGAACGGTCCCCATGAAAATCTATCTGGCAGGTCCTGACGTGTTCCTGCCGGATGCGGTCGAGATCGGCCGGCGCAAGGCCGCGACTTGCGCCACGCATGGGCTCGACGGCCTGTATCCTCTCGATAACGCGATTGATCTCGCAGCGCACGATGCGTCGCGCCAGATCTTCGCCGCCAACGAAGCGATGATGGATGCAGCCGACGGCATCATCGCCAATCTCACACCGTTCCGCGGCGCCGGCGCCGATCCCGGTACCGTCTACGAGCTCGGCTACATGGCCGGCCGCGGCAAGCTGTGCCTCGCCTATTCCAACGATCCCGCCGTCTATGCCGACCGCGTCGGCCGCTTCATGGATATCACCACCGAGGATGGCCGCCTGATCGATGCGCAGGGATTGACGATCGAGGATTTTGGCCTGGTCGACAATCTCATGATGGTCCACGCGCTGGAGCTGCACGGCTGCCCGCTGGTGACGCCCGCCGAGATGCCCATCGACGTTTGGCACGATCTCGCCGCGTTCGAGACTTGCGTTCGGATGGCAGCCGCGCGACTCTTGCCTAAATAAGCGCTTCAGCCGGTTCTGGAGAGCCTGATGTCCCCTCCCCGCAAGCGCGCGGATGTTTTGCTGGTCGAACGCGGTCTGTTTGAGAGTCGGGCGCGGGCGCGCGCGGCGATCGAGGCCGGGCTCGTCACCGCCAATGACAAGCCCGTCGCAAAGCCCTCCGAGACCATCGCCGAGGATGCGGTGCTCAAGGCCGAGCCTGCGCACCCTTATGTCTCGCGCGGCGGCGTCAAGCTCGCCGGCGCGCTGGAGCGCTATCCCATCGACATCGAAGACCATATCTGCCTCGACGTCGGCGCTTCCACCGGCGGCTTCACCGAGGTGCTGCTGGCCAATGGCGCGAGCCTCGTCTTCGCGCTCGACGTCGGACGCCAGCAGCTGCACCCCTCGCTGCGCGGCCATCCCAAGATCGTCTCGATGGAGGAGACCGACATCCGCTCTTACGAAGGCAAGCGCCTGCCGGCGCGGCCCGATGTCGTCGTCATCGACGTCAGCTTCATCTCGCTGAAGACGGTGCTACCCGTGGCGCTGTCGCTTGCCGCCGCACCGATGAGCCTGCTCGCGCTGATCAAGCCGCAGTTCGAGGCCGAGCGGAAGCACAACAAGAAAGGGATTATCCGCGACGCCGCCGTGCGTCAGCAGATCTGCGACGACATCGCGGCCTTCGCCGCCTCGCTCGGCTGCACCGATATAGAGGTATTCCCCTCGCCGATCCCGGGTGGCGACGGCAACATCGAATTCTTCCTGGGCGCGCGCCGTGGTTGAGCGCCTGACGATCGATCATGTCGGCCACCGTGGCGACGGCGTCTGCCTCGGCGAGCGCGAGGCGATCTACATACCCTATACGCTCGGCGGCGAGACCGTTGAAGTCGAGCACGTCGCCGGCCATCATCCGGACCGCCGCAAGCTGCTCGCAGTGGATGTGGCAAGCCCCGAGCGCATCGCGCCGTTCTGTCCGCATTTCGGCGTCTGCGGCGGATGCGCGATCCAGCATTGGGCGGCCGCGCCGTACCAGGCCTGGAAGCGCAACATCGTGGTCGAGACGCTGGCACAGGCCGGCGTCGACTGCGAGGTGGCGCCGCTGGTCGACGCCCATGGCGCGGGCCGGCGGCGGATCACGCTGCATGGCCGGCTCGGCACGCATGAGATTCTCAAAGTTGGCTTTGCCGCGACAAGTTCGCATGACGTCATCCCGATCCATCGCTGTCCCATCCTCGATCCCGCGCTCGACGGCGCAATCGATGCTGCCTGGGCGATCGCCGAACCGCTGACGTCGAAAATGGCGGTGACGAAGCCCCTCGACATCCAGGTCACCGCGACCGGGAACGGTCTCGACGTCGACGTGCGCGGCTCCGGTCCCCTGCCGGCGGCTATGGTCGCGGCACTCTCGCACGTTGCCGAGCAACATCGCCTGGCGCGGCTGACGCGGCATGGCGAGCTGGTGCTGCAACGGCTGCCGCCGACGCTGCGCATGGGCCGCGCAGAGGTGACGCTGCCGCCGGGCTCATTCCTGCAGGCAACCGTGGCGGGCGAAGAGACGCTGGCCGCGCTGGTGAGCGAGCGCATCGGCAAGGCCAAGGAGATCGTCGATCTCTTCTGCGGCGTGGGCCCATTTGCCTTGAGACTTGCGGAGAAAGCACGCGTCACGGCCTATGACAGCGATGCCGGCGCCGTCGCGGCGCTGGCGAGGGCTGCACGCACCCCAGGCCTGAAGCCGATCATGGCCACACCGCGCGACCTGTTCCGCCGCCCCCTGGTGCCGCAGGAGCTGCGCGAGTTCGATGCCGTCGTGTTCGACCCGCCGCGCCAGGGCGCGCAGGCGCAGGCGCTGAAACTCGCCGCAAGCAAGCTGCCGGTCGTGATCGCGGTGTCCTGCAACGTCGCGACGTTCGCCCGCGATGCGCGGCTGCTCATTGATGGCGGCTACCGGCTAGAGACCGTGGTGCCGGTCGACCAGTTTCGCCACACGCCGCATGTCGAGCTGGTGGCACGGTTCAGCCGGTAACGACGAAAGCCGCGAACCCCTATGCCGAAGGCTCGAATTGCGGCTGCCAGCGCAACAGGTAGGACTGCAGCGAGCGCACGGCGACCGCCAGCAGAATGCCAACGAACATCATGACGAAGATGGCGACCATCATCTCGCTGGCATTCGCACGTGCTTCCGCTTCGATGATGAGCTTGCCGAGTCCACGTTCGGCGCCGATGAACTCGCCGACGATAACGCCGATCAGCGCAAAGGACACTGCCGGCAGGAGCGAGGCGAACACCCAGGCGAGCGCGGATGGGATCACGACGGTGCGCAGCACAGTGAATTCGCTGGCGCCGAGCAGACGGGCGGCTGAGATCTGGTCGTGGTCGACCGCGCGCGTCCCCTCGAAGGTGTTGAAGAACACCACGAAGAACACAACCAGCCAGGCGGTCGCGATCTTGGAGAGATCGCCGAGGCCGAAGATCAGGATGACGAGCGGCACAAGCGCGATGCGCGGGATGGAGTTGAGCGCCACGATGTAGGGACCGAACACGCGGGCCAGGAAATCGGAACGGCCGAGGATCAGGCCGGCCGCGATTCCACTCGCCGACCCGAACAAGAATCCCCACCAGGTGTTCTTCAGCGTGACCAGCGTAGCAAGCCACAAATTATTGTCGTTCCCCTTGATGCAGGCGGCAAAGCCGCCGGCATCGGCAAAGCAGCCAAGCCGCAGGAAGCTCTGCCAGATCAGCGACGGCTTGGCCACGAAATAGGGATCGAGGATTTTGGGCACGTAAGCTTTCGGCAGCAGCGCCTTGCTCCATTCAAAGCCCCACTGCCAGATGACGAGCACAGCTGCGAGAATGGCCAGTTGCCAGAACAGGATGACGATGCGGCTTTTGGCCATGGTCAGTCAGCCCTGGTGCGGCGAAACTCTTCGCCGAGGGAATGCCAGATGTGGGAATAGAGGCGGCCGAACTCGGCGGTCTCGCGCACGGCCACGGGATCACGCGGCCGCGGGATGGCGACGTCAAAATCCTCCTTGAGCCGCCCGGGCCGCGCCGAGAGCAGGATGATGCGGCTTGCGAGCGTCAACGCCTCGCCGAGGTCGTGCGTCACGAACAGGACGGTCTGCCGCTCGCGCTCCCAGATCTCCAGCAGCGTCTTGTGCATCTCGAGCTTGGTGTGGGTGTCGAGTGCGCCGAACGGTTCGTCCATCAGCAGGATTTCGGGCTCCAGGATCAGCGTGCGCATCAAGGCGACGCGCTGGCGCATGCCGCCGGACAGCATGCGCGGAAAGCTCGGCGCAAAACCTGTGAGTGCGGCCTTCTCGATGGCCAAAGCGACTCGCCGGGCACGCTCGGTCTTCGGCAGCCCTGCGATCTCCAGCCCATAGCCGATATTCTGCTCCACGGTGCGCCAGGGAAACAGCGTGTCGCGCTGGAAGACATAGCCGACCTTGGGGTTGACCTTGCCGGTCTCGACGCTGTCGTCGTCGATGAGGATGCGTCCGCCCGAGCGCGGCAACAGCCCCGCGACCATGTTGAGGATGGTACTCTTGCCGCAGCCGGATGGGCCGAGCAACGCGACGAATTCGCCCTGCTTCACCTCGAAGGACACGTCATCGACCGCTACGAACTCGCGGCCGGACGCGTTGAAGCGTTTGGCGAGACCTTGTACGCCGATGCGCGTGCGCGCCGCTGGCCTGTCATCCTGGTCTCTCGCGCGCGCGAGGCCCGCGCTGGGTGCGACGGCCATCATTTGTACTTCGCCCTGGCTGCCTCAAGGAAGCTCATGTCGACGACATCCTCGTACTTGGTTTCAGGAATGTCGGTGCCCTTGCGGTACCAGGGCTTGGCGCCACGCTCGAACGAGGATTTGTCGATGGCGCCGTCATAGGCCCAGGTCGACTTGTCGAAGCCCAGCTCGGCGCTGATCGCATCGGGGTCGATGCCGGAGAAGTATTTCGGCGTGACCAGTGCCTGCACGTCGACCAGCGGCGTCGCCTTCACGAACGCCATCGCGCGGTAGATCGCGTTGACGTAGGCCTGCACCATCGCCTTGTCCTGCTCGATCGTGTCCTGGAGGGTGTAGATCACGAGCACGGGCAGCGTGCCGCCGAAATCCTTCTCGAACACGCCGGGCTTGGAGGTGTCGTAGATCGTCCTGCCAAAACCCTTCTTCTCGACTTCGACAATCCAGCTCGGCGGCGCCATGATGGCGTCGAACTGCTTGGTCTGGAGCGAGGGGAACATCGTGTTCGGCCCTCCGCCGGCGACCCAGTTCACCTTATCGGCGAGACCGCGCGCCTCGAACAGGTAGGTGCCGAACACCCAGGTGCCCGAGCCGATCGCGGTGGCTGCAACGATCGGCTTGGCGCCGTCTCCTCGCTTGTAGTCAGCAAGCCTCTCGACCGAATTAATGCCGCTCTCGTAGAGGTCCTGCCGGACCATGATGTTGGCGTAGGAGCACACCATCTCGGTCGCGAGCAGTATCTTGCAGGGCTTGCCGCGCGCGCTGAGCTGGAGCGGATGGCTGGCATCCCCGTGCGCGAACAGCGCCTGCCCTGCCGCCAGCGTCTGGCGGCCGAACGTGCCGGCATTGCCGGTCACAAGCTTCGAATCGAGCCCTTCGTCCTTGAAGTAACCCTTGAGCTCCGCGATCATGCCGATGGCGTAGACCGGCGACACCGGTCCGAAGGCGAGCGAGACCTGCTTGCCCTCCGCGTGCAATCGTCCCGGCAACAGCGACGTGCCGGCCAATGCGGAGCCCGCGATCAGCACCTGGCGCCTGGTGATACTCATGTGCTCCTCCCTGTGGTCTGTTTTGATCGCGCCAAGCGTCAGGACGGCGCGACTCTGATTGTTCCAGCTTGTCGCAGCGTTTCGATCTCGTTCGGGGAAAGGCCGATCTCGCGCAGGATCTCACTCGTTTGCCCGCCGATCTGAGGCGGATCGTAGCGGTTGGGCAGGCGTCGGCCGTCCATGGAGATCGGCAACAGCGGCGTTTTTGCCTCGCCGCCGTCGGGCAGGTGTATGTCGGTCAGTCCACCCGACTGTTTGAGATGCGGGTCATCGAAGAGATCGCCGGGCTTGTTCACCGGCGCGTAGGGCAGATCGAGCTGCTCAAGGCGCGCGGCGAGATCGGCCTTGTCCCATTGCCCAAAGATCTTCGCGATTTCGGGGATCAGCCAGCTGCGGTGGTCGACGCGATCGTTGCTCGTCGCAAAGCGCGGATCTTTCAGCCAGGCTTCGCGATCGAAGGCGCGGCAGAACGCCTCCCACTGCTCCTCACCCACGATGGTGACAAACAGTTTTGAGCCGTCCTTGGTGTCGAAGAGGTCGTAGACCGGCCAGGGGCTGTCCTTGATCGAATAGGGGATCGACGGCTGGCCGCTGACCACCTCGCACATCATGGCCTGCGCCATCAGGAACACGTTGTTCTCGTACAGTGCGCTTTGGATGTAACGACCTCGGCCGGTGCGCTGCCGCTCGGCCAGCGCAGCCTGGATCGCGATCACGCCGAACATGCCGCCCATGATGTCATTGACCGAGGCGCCGGCGCGCATCGGCCTGTCGGGCAGGCCGGTCATGTAGGCGAGGCCGCCCATCATCTGCACGACCTCGTCGAGCGCGAGGCGGTTCTCGTATGGGCCTGGCAGATAACCTTTCAGCGAGCAATAGATCAGGTGTGGCGCAAACGCCGCGACGCTCTCGTAGTCGAGGCCGATGCGCTTCAACAGGCCCGGCCGGAAGTTCTCGATCAGGACGTCGCTGGTCTCAATCAGCCGCCGCGCGATGTTCAGGCCTTCCGCGGTCGACGTATCCAGCGCGATACTGCGCTTGTTGCGGCTGTAGGTGGCGAAGAAGCCTGCAGCGGGCCCCTTGAAATAGCGGGTGCGGTCGCCCTTGGGCGGCTCGACCTTGATTACGTCGGCGCCGAGATCGGCGAGGATCAGCCCGCAGCTCGGGCCCATCACCATCTGGCTGAACTCGATGACACGAACGCCAGCCAGCGGACGAAGCTCCGATGCGGTCTCGCGCATGGCCGCCGTCATGCCGCCCTCCGCAGCACCTTGGGAATGCCCGCCTCGTGCAGATGCCCCGTCAGATGTTTTGCCGGGATATGGCGGGCGAGAATCTCGCGCGTTTGCATCAGGCGATCGAGATCGATGCCGGTGCAGAGGCCCATGCGCTCCAGCATGAACACGAGATCCTCGGTGACGATGTTGCCGCGCGCACCTGGTGCAAAGGGGCAGCCGCCGAGCCCGGACACCGCCGCATCGAAACGGCGGATCCCCGCTTCGAGGCCGGCGACCGCATTGGCAAGGCCGGCGCCGAGCGTGTCGTGCAGATGCAATCGCAGCGTCATCTCCGATCCGACCTCGCGCCGTACCGCTTGCACAATCTGCCCGATCAGTTTGGGGGTGGCGTAGCCGAGGGTATCGGCAAGCCCGATCTCGTCGGCACGCGCTTCGGCGAAGGCACGCGCCACCCGGCACACGGCCGCTTCACTGACCTCGCCTTCCAGGGAGCAGCCGAAGGAGGTGGAGATCGCGCCCATCAGTTGCGGCCGCTGGTCCGTCGGCCGTGCGTCGATCGCGGCGCGGACCGCGCGAAATCCCTCGATCTGCTCTTCCACCGAGCGACGCACATTGGCGCGGTTGTGCGTCTCGCTCGCCGAGATGACGAAATAGACCGCGTTGACGCCGGCGGCGATGGCGCGCTCGGCGCCCTTCGGGTTTGGCACCAGCGCGCCGATGATCGTTGTCTTGTGCGTGAGCGCATGCGCCATCACCGCATCGACGTCGGCGAATTGCGGCACGATCTTTGGCGGCACGAAGGATCCGGCATCGATCTCGCTCACGCCGGCGTCAGCGATCGTGTCGATCAGCGCGCATTTGGCTTCGGTAGGAACGAAGATGTCGAGATTCTGCAGGCCATCGCGGGGAGCGACCTCGCAAATATGAACATCCGGCGCGCGCGCCATCGGGGCTCTCCCTGGTTGATTGTATATTATTGCATAAAAGAACAATCCATGTGACAGTCTGTCAAGCCCTAAACTTTGCGTGCACCGCAATGACCACTTTCGACAGTTCCCGACTGCGCGCCGCAGGGAAAGCCGGTTCCGAGCGTGCCGAGCACCTCGCCGGCTTAATCATGGCGCTCGCCCGGCGCGAAGGCATGAAGGCCGGCGATCGCTTGATCGAACAAAAGCTTGCGGACGCGCTGGACCTTTCACGCGCACCGATCCGGCTCGGCCTGAAGGCTTTGGAGGCGGCGGGGCT
This sequence comes from Bradyrhizobium sp. CB82, assembly GCF_029714405.1. Lineage (NCBI taxonomy): Bacteria > Pseudomonadati > Pseudomonadota > Alphaproteobacteria > Hyphomicrobiales > Nitrobacteraceae > Bradyrhizobium > Bradyrhizobium sp. CB82. The sequence goes on from NZ_CP121650.1 coordinate 6,505,149, forward strand.
GGCGCGCGGAGAGCCGCATCGCGGATTCGTGCTGGCGAAGAATCCGACCAGCGGCGCAGCCCAGCCCGCGCTCGCGGCCGTCAAGCGCGGCGAACAGGTCTATGCGACGATTGCGGGCGACGTACTCGCGAGCCGGCTGCCGGCTGACGTCACCGAAGCGGAGTTGATGCGCCGCTATGATCTGAGCCGGGCCGAGCTGCAGCGGTTGCTCGGCCGCATCGCGGCCGAGGGCTGGATCGCGCGCCTGCCGGGCTATGGCTGGCGCTTTGCCGAGACGGTCTCCAGCCCCGAAGCACAAGCCAAGGCGATGGCTTTTCGCGCGGTGATCGAGCCGGCGGCGATCGCGCAACCCGACTTCACGCTGCCGCAGGACATGATCGCACGTTTGCGCGAGCGCCAGCTTCGCGTCCTGGAAGGCGAGCTGGAGAAGATGACGATCGGCGAAATCTATCACTCGGGCTGCGAGTTCCACGAGGAGATCATCCGCGGCGCCGGCAATCCGTTCTTCGTTGAAGCGCTCAAGCGGGTGAACTCGATCAGGCGCCTGTTCGCCTATCGCAGCTTCGCCGACCGCGACGGCATGCGCCGGCACGTGCGTGAGCATTTGCGCCTGCTCGACCTGCTGGAAGCGCGGCGCTATGCCGAGGCGGCGGAGCTGATGGCCAAGCACCTGCAACGCCCGCTGGTAGCGGGTTTGTCTTGAGGCCTGGGCCGACGTGGCCGCTGATTCTACCGCGATTGCGAGCGGTGACAAAAATGTCGCATACGCAGAAAAGATCGGCGCCCTGCTTTGGAACTGGCCAATCTGCCGGTCCCAGCTCGTGCGGAATCCGTTAATGTCCGCAATTGTTACATGTTCTTTTTGATGCGGAACGCCTCAAGTGATCATTGAAATCGCTTGCTATGTAATTTGCATCGTCGCGATGCGGACTATCTCGAAGACCTACAAGCGACGGCGAGACGTACTTTATGGCCCGTATATAACCCCGGCCGATTAATTGCCGGGCGGGGAAGTCGGTTTGGTCGTCAGCTTCCCGAATTTCAGCTTCCCGAATTAGAGGCGAAACGTCCCGCCAACGTGAACGGCAGCGCTCGTCGATGGCAAATGCGATTGCCATCAAAAAGAATGCACCTGCCACCTGAATTGGCAGATAGGCAAATCCGCGCACGAGCGACTACTCTGGCAAAAAATACCGCCGGAGCATTGCCATGTCGGCTCAGATTATTCAGTTCAGCAAATATCAGAGATCCCGTGAACTCGCCCGGATGCACAGCGACATCGATAGGAGCCTGACTAAGCTGGGCGAAATGGCCGCCCAGGTGTTCAACGCTTTACGAGACGATTCAATCGCTGGCCCCTCTCGAGTGAGCGCTCGACAACAGACACATCCCGTTGAACCAAGGCACGACCGCCTGCCGCTTCCGTCATCCGACCTCCAGCGCGACCTTGGTCCGTACGCAAGCGGGATGCGATGGCTCATTGGACAAGACGACAATTCCTGATCGTCCGGGAATGGGATCGCTGGATCACGAGGCAACGATTGCCGCGCTATCGAACCACGCGCAAAACAACTCTCGAATTTTTCCTCGAACTTCAAAGTGCCAAGTCGCCCCTCCTGGATTTCAATCCGCGCGGACGCGACAAATGGGCGATCGTACATCGTTGGTTGGTAATTGCGGGGCGGGTGCCCGACGGTAGGCCGCGCTCAAAATAGGTCGGGGGCGGCTGAGGTCGATGCCGCAGCGCGATAAGGCCGCCACCTATCGCGCTAGCCGCTTGATCGTCTTCACGGCGTGGCCCGGGCCATGCCATCCCAGAAACTTCAACTCCTTTTTTTCCAGCGCATCGGTCGCACGGAAGAACTGCTCCAGTTCCTCGACGGCACGGATGGGCAGACGCCGGACATCCTGGAGATCGGTTTCCAGCGGCGAACGGTCGGGCACGGCGAAGAGGCGATCGTTGCGCTCCACCTTTCCATTGCTTTTTTGTGAGACCTCGACGACTCCGATCGGCCGGCAGCGCAGCACCACACCGGGATGCGTCTGCGAATCGTGGATCACCAGGACGTCGAGCGGATCGCCGTCCTCGGCCTTGGTCGAGGGGATGAAGCCCCAATCATAGGGATGGGTCAGGCCAGCCATCAATGGCTTGGCGAGCGTGAAGACCTTCAGCTTGGGATCGAATTCCAGCTTGCAACTGCTGCCACGCGGTGTTTCGACGACCGCATGGACGTGTTCCTTGTCGGCCCAGGTCGGCAGCTTGGTAAGGTTCGTCATCAATGCAACTCCGGAAGGTGTCGAGGGACAAACCTCGCGCGAACAAGGCGGTTCCTGTCCAGCGCACGATAAGGTCTGCACTGATGTTGAACCTGCCGCACGCCGGATTGAGCCACGTAAAGGACCCGTGGATTCCGAGAGCTTTTCGCGAGGAAATGGCCGCACCGCGGTTCGGCAACGCGCGATTGATGGCAAATGCCCCCGACACGAAACGCGCGTCCTTGCAGCCGCTTTGCATGAGCATGTGGTGGCATTTCCTGGCCCAGGCCACCGCTTCGGCCTCCAGGCTAGCGCGCTTGGCCTGAAATATTCCTTCGTCAACCAGTTGGTCGAAGTGGCCGCGCTGAGGCCCAGTTTGCCAGAGCACTCGGACCTGGCGAGCGGCGTCCCGACGTCGTGATGCGATTTGGAGCGGACCGGATTTTCAGAAGTCGCTGCGGCGTGCGCCCGAACAGGTGATGCGCGGACGATGGCACAAATACCGTTCCGCGTGCTCCGGCGCTGATCCACCATCCGGGAGTTGACGAGTTCGCGCCGTCGGGAGCATATGCGCTGGACGGGGAACACGGAAAAGAACGCGAGCGCCCCGCGAGCTTGACCATGACAGCGCAGACTAACATCGAGCGCGATCCATTCCTCCGCCCACTGGTCACCGCGTTCGCCGAGGTGCCGGGCATCGAGGCCATCGTGCTCGGTGGCTCGCGCGCACGAGGAACGTCGCACGAAAACTCCGACTACGACATCGGGCTGTATTTCTCGGACAACGACAAGCTCGACACGGATGGTCTGCAACGAGCCGCGCGACAGCTCGCCGACGATCCCGAGGCGACGACAATCACCTCCATCGGCGAATGGGGGCCGTGGATCGTCGGCGGAGGCTGGCTGACGATCGAGGGGCAGAAGGTCGACCTGCTCTACCGGAACATCGATGCGGTCCGGCGTACGATGGAGGCCTGCCGGGCGGGACTGGTCAGCATGGACTATCAGCCCGGGCATCCGCACGGGTTCTGCTCGGCGATCTGGATGGGCGAGATCGCCTGTTGTCAGGCTCTGCGCGACGAGCGCGCGGTAATCGCGGAGCTGAAGTCGATCGCACTGCCCTATCCGAAGCTGCTGCGCGACGCGTTGATCCGGCGCTTTCGGTGGGAAATCCTGTTCAGCATCGAGAATGCCGAGCTTGCCGCGCTGCGTGAGGATCAGATCCATGTCGCGGGCTGTGCCTACCGCGCCCTCACCTGCGTCGCGCAGGTCCTTTTCGCGCTGAACGGGGAATATCTCATCAACGAGAAGGCGGCCTTGCAGCAGGCCGCGGAGTTTCCATTGACGATTCCGGACCTGATGGAGCAGACGTCGGCGATCTGGCGACGGATCGGAAACCACGCGTTCGGGGCGGCGCTTTCAAACCTGCGCACGATCGAGCGGGAGCTGGCGACGCTCGAGGCGAGTTGACGGTGCCAGAGCGGAGGGACAAAGTTGCTGCCGACGCGGACTTCGAAACAGGCAGATTGCAATGACGTCAGAGCGACCGGACGACCTCGTCAGCTACGAGCTCAGCGGCAACGGCGCCCGAGAGCGGACCGGTTCTCCGCCTACCTGCCCCAGCGGTCCTGCCAGATCTTTTCCCCGATCAGGCAGCTGACGCGCGGCTCCTTGTCGACGACGTGCACGACCTTGCGCTCGGGCGCGCGGCCGGCGACTTCCATCAGGAGTTTGGTGCGGATCGCTTCCTTGAACTTCTCGCGGTCCTTGATTGCGATCACGAAGGAGCCGGGACCGCCGATCACGCAGTCCTCGTAGTAGTAGTCGAGATTGTCGATATCCATGGTCGAATAGGACGGCTCCTTGACCATGATCGGCAGGCCGTTGATGACGATGCCCTTCTCCAGCGCCATATCGCGCGACACCGTCACCGGGCCGCCATTGTTGTTGGGACCGTCGCCGGAAATGTCGATGACGCGGCGCAGGCCCTTATAGGGATCCTCGTCGAACAGCGGCATCGCGAAGTTGATCGCGCCGGAGATCGAGGTGCGCGAGGCGCGCCGGATCGGCGTCTTCAGGATTTCGGTCGAGACCGCATCCGCCGTCTCGGGCCCGTCGATCAGGCGCCAGGGAATGATGATCTTCTGATCGCTGGAAGCCGCCCATTCGAAATAGGTCACCGCGATCCGCCCGTTCGGGCCGGCCTTGAGCGCTTGAAGGAATTCCCTGGAGACGATCGCCTGGGCGTAGCCTTCGCGCTGGATCGCGAGTTCGTCCATATCCATGGAGTAGGAGACGTCCACGGCGAGGATCAGCTCGACATCGACCGTCTGCGCGTCCTTGTCCGCCGCCTGCTGCCGATATTCGGCTCCCGGTGCCGCGATGCTCGCAACGTCGCCTCCGGCAAGCACGCCGGCCACCAGCACAGCCCCGATCGAGATCAGCAAGCGCATCGCGCCCTCCCGTCGTATGACGCGATGGTGACATGCAAATGCATTTCCGCAAAGCGCGAAGATCGACCTAGCTTCACATTCGAGTTAGGGGACACGCTGTTGCGCAAAGCTGCCGCAGCTCCGCCATGGTCGCGCCGCTTCGCGCCCGCGCTTCATAGTCATTCCGGGGCGTTGCGCAGCACCGAACCCACAGTGACCAACCATCCCCACCCTATTGTGCCACTCGATTTCCATGCTAGTTTCGTCACAGAGATGGGGATGGAGTCCCCCGATAACCGCCCGGCGATATCAGATTGTATGGGCTGATGACTCCTGCTTGAGGTGAGGCATTTTGGAAAGCCTTGCCTTCGGCGGGAGCATGGACAACCCGCCGGTGGCGGGTTTTTTGTTGCCTGAATGCGAAGGGCGAGACGTGACGACGACGCCAAATCCATCCGTGACCACGGTCCCCAGGGGCGTCTGGGTGCTCGGCTTCGTCTCGATGCTGATGGACGTCTCCTCCGAGATGATCCACGCGCTGCTGCCGGTCTATCTGGTCACGGTGCTCGGCACCTCCACCATGACGGTCGGCATCATCGAGGGCATTGCGGAGGCGACCGCCTCGATCACGAAGATCTTCTCGGGCGCGCTGTCGGACTGGCTCGGCCGGCGCAAGCTGCTCGCAGCGCTCGGCTACGGGCTCGCCGCATGCACCAAACCGCTGTTTCCGCTCGCCCCCAGCGCCGGATGGCTGGTCGCGGCGCGCTTCATCGACCGCGTCGGCAAGGGTATCCGCGGCGCGCCGCGCGATGCGCTTATCGCCGACATTGCGCCGGCGCAATTGCGCGGTGCGAGTTTTGGCCTGCGCCAGTCGCTCGATACGATCGGCGCCTTCGTCGGGCCGCTCGCAGCGATCGGCCTGATGTGGTGGACGGCGGACGATTTTACAGCCGTGTTCTGGGTCGCAGTGCTGCCGGCGTTCCTCTCCTTTGCCCTGATAGCGTTCGTCGTCAGCGAACCCGAACATGACGGGGCTCTCGAGCCGTCGCGAAACCCGCTTAATACCGCCGCGATGCGACAGCTCGGCACGTCCTATTGGCGCGTCGTGGCGGTCGGCATCGTCTTCACGCTGGCACGCTTCAGCGAGGCGTTTCTGATCCTGCGGGCGCAGAACATCGGGCTGAACGCGATGTGGGTGCCGGCGGTGATGGTGTTGATGAACATCGTCTATGCGCTCTCGGCCTATCCGGCCGGCGCCTTGTCCGACCGCATCAACCGCACCGGGCTTCTCGCGCTCGGGCTCGTTTTCCTCGCTGGAGCCGATCTGGCGCTTGCGTTGCTGCCGAGCCTTGCGGGCCTCGCGCTCGGCGTCGTGCTATGGGGCCTGCATATGGGACTGACGCAAGGGTTGTTCGCGGCGCTGGTCGCCGATACCGCGCCGCCACACTTGCGCGGCACCGCATTCGGCTACTTCAATCTTTTCACAGGGCTTGCGACGCTCGCGGCCAGCATCATCGCGGGCGCGCTGTGGGACGCCTATGGGCCGGCCGGCACATTCCTTGCGGGCCTGGGCTTCGCGCTGGTCTCGCTCGCGGGACTGTTTGCAATCGGCAAGGGCTTCGCGAAACCAGTGGGGCAATGATGGGACAGGTGGGGAGTCATTCGACGTGGTAAGCGGTATACTTGCAATCGCAATCGGCAGCGTGCTCGGCGGCTGCGCGCGCTATTTCCTCTCCGGCGCGATCGCGCGGCGCTTCGGCGAAACGTTTCCCTGGGGCACCATGACCATCAATGTCACCGGCGCATTCCTGATCGGCATTTTCGGTGCGCTGGCAACGCATCCGGGCTCGATCTTCGCCGCCCCGACGCCATGGCTGTTCGCGGTGACGGGCTTCCTCGGCTGCTACACCACCGTGTCCTCGTTCAGCCTCCAGACGCTGACGCTGGCGCGCAACGGCGAACAACTCCATGCGCTCGGCAACATCGTCTTCTCGGTAGGCCTGTGCCTCACCGCCGTGACGTGTGGCTTCCTGCTTGCGGACAGGCTCGGAGGCTAGAGGCGATGACCACCGTCACCTCCAGTGCCCGCTGGCGCAGCGCCCTGCTTTACGCCTGGGTCGCTGCCGGCAGCATCATCGGCGGGATGACGCGCTGGCTCGTCGGCCTTTTGCTCGACACCGGCCCCGGCTTTCCCTGGGCGACGCTGTTCATCAACGCCACGGGATCCCTCATCATCGGCTTCTATGCGACGCTCACCGGCCCCGACGGCCGCCTGCTGGCGCGACCCGAGCGCCGGCAGTTCGTCATGACCGGCTTTTGCGGCGGCTACACCACCTTCTCGACCTTTAGCCTGGAGACCTTCCGCCTGTTCCACGGCGGCATGAAATATACCGCGTTGTCTTATATCGCCACCTCCCTCATCTGCTGGCTGGTGTCGGTGTGGCTCGGTCATATGATGGCGAGCCGCTACAACCGCTTGAAAAGGAGCTGATCATGCAAATTCCCCGTCAGGCAGTCCTGCTCCGCATCTTCATCGGCGAGAACGACCATTTCGACGGCAAGCCGCTCTATGAAGCGATCGTGATCAGCGCGCGCGAACGGCACATTGCCGGCGCCACCGTGCTGCGCGGGCCGATGGGTTTTGGCAAATCGAGCCGGCTGCACACCTCGAAAATCCTGCGGCTGTCGGAGGATCTGCCGCTGGTGATCGAGATCGTCGACAGCGAGGACAACATCAACGCATTCCTGCCCATCCTGGATGGCATGATGTCGAGCGGGCTGATCACCTTGGAGAAGGTGCAGGTCCTGCAATATGGTGAGAAGACCGCGTCTTAAGCGCCGCGGTTGGAACCTCTCGCGCTTTTCGGAGGCGGAATGAACGACACCGTCACCAAGCCGAAAACCAGGACCAAGACCAAAGTCGAGCGTCCGCGGCTGCACAAGGTCATCCTGCTCAATGACGACTACACGCCGCGCGAGTTCGTCACCCTGGTGCTGAAGGCCGAATTCCGCATGACCGCGGATCAGGCCTACAAGGTCATGATCACCGCGCACAAGCTGGGCGCCTGCGTCGTCGCCGTCTTCACCAAGGACGTCGCCGAGACCAAGGCGACGCGCGCCACAGACGCCGGCCGCGCCAAGGGCTATCCGCTGCTGTTCACCACCGAGCCCGAGGAATAGAACGCGCCAGTCGGCCGCGCGCATTTGCGCCAATTTTAGCGATCGGCGCTACCACAGGTTTAGTCTCCTGTATCACCACCGTGCGACCATGCTGCTGATATGGATCACCTTGACGATCCTGAGGCTTGGATTGAAGCAGTCGTATATTCACAGCGACCGCAGCTAGGCGCACCGCCCGTCGAAGCGGAGCGGCCCGTAAATCTCGAGCTCACAGCCTGGCGGCCGAGTGCCAGAAAAACGCCAAGATAAAACAAGCTGGGAAATTCCGCTCTGTCGCGGACGGATGAAGGACGGCAACACCACTTGCCTCCCACTTAAATATGTAGCGCGCAAGGGGCTTGCTTCAAGACCCCGACCATCCCGTAGAACCGCCGGCCAAGCCAGAACCTATGGGAGCACGGAATGACTGAATTGCTGTCGACCAGGCATGCGGTGGTGATCGTCGGAGCAGGTCCGACGGGATTGATGCTGGCGGGCGAGTTGGCACTGGCGGCTATCGACGTCGCCATCGTCGAGCGGCGCACCAGCCAGGACCTCATCGGCTCGCGCGCGGGCGGACTGCATGCACGCACCATCGAGATGCTCGATCAGCGCGGGCTGGCCGACCGGTTCCTTGCACAGGGCCAGGTGGCGCAGGTCGCGGGCTTCGCCTGGATCCGTCTGGACATTACCGACTTTCCCACCCGGCACCCCTACGGGCTCGCGCTGCGGCAGAACCGGATCGAGCGCATCCTCGCCGACTGGGTCGGTGAATTGGAGGTACCGATCTATCGCGGACGCGAGGTGACGGACATCGGACAAGACGAGACCGGCGTCGATATCGCGCTCGCCGATGGCCATTCGATGCGGGCGGACTATCTCGTCGGGTGCGACGGCGGACGCAGCACCATCCGGAAAGGTGCCGGCATCGACTTCCTCGGCTGGGATCCGACGATCAGTTGCCTGCTCGCCGAGATCGAGACGGCCAAAGAGCCGCAATGGGGCCTTCGCCGCGACGAGAGGGGCATCCATGCCTTCTCTCGCCTGGAGAACGGACCGGTGGGCGTCATGGTGACCGAACCGCACACCGGACACACCGCCGAACCCACGCTGCGCGATCTCAGCGAAGCGCTCATCGCCGTCTACGGGACCGATTATGGGATTCACAGCCCCACCTCGATCTCCAGATTCACCGACATGACGCGGCAGGCGGCGTCCTACCGGAACGGGCGGATTCTGCTCGCCGGCGACGCCGCACATGTGCATCCGCCGATGGGTGGGCAGGGCCTCCAGATCGGCGTGCAGGACGCGGTGAATCTGGGATGGAAGCTCGCCCAGGTGGTGAACGGCACCTCGCCGGAAACTCTCCTCGACACTTACCATTCCGAGCGCCACCCGGTCGCCGCGCGCGTCCTGCGCAACACAATGGCGCAGACCGCGTTGCTTCGCTACGACGACCGAATTGAGGCCTTGCGCGAGGCCGTATCCGAGTTGCTCGGTATGGACGAGCCGCGCAAGCGTGTCGCCGCGATGATGTCGGGTCTCGACGTTCACTACGATCTTGGCGAGGGACATCCCCTGCTCGGACTCCGCATGCCTGATCTCGATCTCGTCACAGCTAACGGTTCGCAACGGGTCTTCAGTCTTCTGCACGATGCACGACCGGTCCTGCTCAACTTCGGTGAGCCCGGCAGCCTCGACATCACGCAATGGAGGGATCGGGTTGCTCTGATCAATGCGAGATGCGCCGATAGGTGGATGCTTCCGGTGATCGGCGCAGTCACGGCACCCGACTCCGTGCTGGTTCGACCTGATGGCTATGTGGCCTGGGTGAGCGATCGGACGCAGTCGGGGCTCGCTGACGCGCTCACCACATGGTTCGGCCCGCCCGCTGCGGCGTGATACGCCTTCCGTTTGCCAAAGTGCGATACGCTTCGAAGCAGGCGTCATCGCGCTTTGGGTGGGAGTTGGATGCTGTGTCCTTTTCGGTCGCAGCTCGAATAATGTTGGCACTCAAGTGATGGTCTCCGCTCGCATTCACGCCCGAACGGCCGAGAGCATGATCAGGAAGAGTGTGAAGCGGTTTTCCCTCGCGACAAAAGCGGAACGCGTTTGCGCGGTGATCATGCTCAAACAATAACCCAAGGCGCGATGCTGATTCATCCCAATCTCATCGCGCTTTAGGCCATCACCACCGGCGCCTCGTCGGCGAGCCCGTAGACGCGCTGAGCCTTCGAAAAGCCGGCGATCGGGAATTCGCCGAGCTCATTCCAGTCCGCGCCGCAGGCACGCACGAAACCTTCGGAGGCCACCACCGTTCGTCCCACCCGGCCGGCGATCTTCTCGAGCCGCGCAGCGAGATTCACGGCGGGGCCGATGCAGGTGAAGTCGAGGCGGTTGCCGCCGCCGATATTGCCGTAGAGGATGTTGCCGACATGCAGCGCGACGCCAAAGCGGAAGCGCTCGATCGTCTCGCCGATCCGAAATGCAAGCGCATCGACGCTGCAGCGTGACTCACGAGCCGCCTCGAGCACGCGTGCGCAGACGTGGTTCGCGTCCCCGATATATTCGTCGATCGGAAACACCGCCAGGAGGCCGTCACCCATGAACTTCAGCACCTCGCCGCCATGGGCGCGGATCGAGGCGACCTGGCAGTCGAAGTAATGGTTGAGGATCTCGACCACGGTCTCGGCCGGCAGCCGGTCCGACAGCGCGGTGAAGCCGCGCAGGTCCGACAACCAGATCACGGCCTGCATCGTGTCGGTGTGGCCGCGGCGGATCTGGCCGCCCATGATGCGCTCGCCGGCGCGGTTGCCGACATAGGTGTCGAGCAACGTCGTCGCGGTGCGGCGGAGCGTGATGATCTCGGTGATGCGCGTCAGAGGTTTCGTCAGCGCGCGCAGCGCCGCGATCTGCAGATCGCTGAATCCGCCGGGGTATTTGGTGGTCCAGGTCATCGCGTGGATGGTGTCGTCGAGGAAGCGCAGCGGCATCGCGACATAGTCCGTAGCCCCCTCCTGTTTGAGATCCTGCAGAAACGGAAAGCGCTCGATGTCGTCGGGACTGTCGGGGTTGCCCCGCACCTCGAGCCCACGGTTGAAGACGAGGCTCAGCGGACTCCTCCTGAACTCCGGCGTCTCCTGGATCTCGAAATCCACCGTGCCGACCTCAAACCTCGGGGACACCCTGCCGCCAGATGAAATTGCGCCCGAAGATTTCGGGGTGCAGCGTGCGGATGAAGACGCCGACCCGCGACAGCGGCAGGCCGGCTGCGACCATGCGCTCGCAGCATTGGGACACGAGCTGGCTCGGCATGCCGGCAGAGCGCGCGCCGTCGATCAGCCAGTCGGTGATGGCGTTGAGTTCGCTTACATCCATGGCCGACAGTTTGCTGACGAAGCTTTCGCCGCGTCAAGCTGCGCAGAGAGCCGATGGCGGCCTCCGAGGCAACACTGATATGTCCATCTCGGCAATCCCGGAGTCGACGTCCCGGTCGCTTCAGCCGGGACGTCGACGGACCTAAGTTGCAACGCGTCGCTGTTTGGCATGCTGGCTCTGCACGCCGATGCGTGTAAATACCAGCCAGGCGAACAGCAGTACGCTAAGGGCCACGTGGCACTTTCTCCTCGATGGTCCTCAGGCGGCCAGCGGCGCATTGAGCTGCTGCAGGATCGACGCGAAATCGAGCCACACGTTTTCGCGCTTGATCTGCCCGTCGGCCGCCATTTCGAACACGTGCAGCAGTCGGAAGCTCAGCTTGCGTCCATGACCGGGAATTCCGAATGGCGCACCGGGGGCGGTTCCTACCCACAGGCTCTCGTCGACCACGAAATCCGACCCGTAATAACGCCGCAGCGTGGTTACCTTCTCGCCCGAGAGGTCGGCGAACAATGAGTCGTAGAAGCCGCGAGCGGCAGTCTTACCTTGCACCGGACCGGTGGGGTAGCCGACGACATCGTGCTCGACGTCCTCGATCATCGTGCTCAAGACGCCATCGACGTCATCTTCGGCCTCGAAACGGAAGTGGCGGTCGATCATGCGATCAAAGGTCTTCTTCAATTCGTCGTTCATCCATTTCCCTTTGGTTGGATTAGTGTCTATAATAAGACGTAAGTCTCTTAATAAGACGAGTGTCTCACATATGTTGAATCGAAAGTCAAGCCGACGCGCGGATGGAGATCAGGTCGAGACTGATGGCCGCGCAAACCAGAAGCGCCGCACGCGCCAGGCCCTGATCAGCGCTGCGATGGCGTTTCGTGACGAGGGTCGCAACCCGACGTTTGCCGAGGTGGCCGAGCGTGCGCTGGTGTCGCGCGCCACTGCTTATCGCTACTTCTCGTCGCTCGAAGCGCTGATCAGCGAGACCGCGACGGAACGCGGGCTGTTGCCTTTGGAGCGCTTCTGGCGCCCTGGCGGTGATCCGGCCGACGGCATCTCACGCGCCGCGCGCGACATGATGAAGCTCATGCTGAATGACGAGGTCGGCCTGCACGTGATGGAGCGCTCGTTCATGGCCGTCTGGATCGACAACGATCCAAGCGGGCGGCCGCCGCGGCCCGGCCGCCGAATGAAATACATCGAACCGATCGTCGAGTCGCTGAAAGGGGAGCTGTCACCCTCGGCGCGCAAACGCCTTGCGCACGCACTGTCGATGGTAATGGGCAGCGAGGCAGCACTGGCGATCCGCGACATCGGCGGCGCCAGTGTCGATGAGGCGCTCGCTGCCGCGGCGTGGGCGGCACAGGCGCTGGTGAACCAGGCACGGGTCGATGCTGCGGGGGCGCGCCGCAAGTAAGCCGCGGGCGCTTGGCGACGAAGCGCCCTGGTCCGGCGCCCGACGTTAGCGCCCGACCTGCCCGCGATCACGCAAGAAGTGGTCGGCGAGCACGCAGGCCATCATGGCCTCGCCGACGGGGACCGCGCGGATGCCGACGCAGGGGTCGTGGCGACCTTTCGTGAAAATCTCGGTGTCGGCGCCCTTGCGATCGACGGTCCGGCGCGGCTGCAGGATCGACGAGGTCGGCTTCACCGCAAAACGCACCACCACCGGCTGGCCCGTGGAGATGCCGCCGAGCACGCCGCCGGAATGGTTGGACAAAAAGCGCGTGCCGTCATTGCCGGTGCGCATCTCGTCGGCGTTCTCTTCGCCGGTGAGCTCGGCCGCGCCGAAGCCTGCGCCGATCTCGACGCCCTTCACCGCGTTGATGGTCATCATCGCGGCCGCGAGATCGGAATCGAGCTTGGCATAGATCGGCGCGCCCAATCCGGCCGGCACGCCCTCGGCCACCACCTCGATGACGGCGCCGATCGAGGAGCCGCTCTTGCGGATGCCGTCGAGATAGCTCTCGAAGAAGATGGCCTTGTCCTTGTCCGGACAGAAGAACGGATTTTTGGCGACCTCGTCCCAGTCCCACTTGGAGCGGTCAATCTTGTGCGGGCCGATCTGCACCAGCGCGCCGCGTACGGTCACGCCGGGCAGTACTTTTCGCGCGATCGCACCGGCGGCGACGCGCATTGCGGTCTCGCGCGCTGAGGAGCGCCCGCCGCCGCGATAGTCGCGCAGGCCGTATTTCGCCTCGTAGGTGAAATCGGCGTGGCCGGGGCGGAATTTGTCCTTGATCTCGGAATAGTCCTTCGAGCGCTGGTCGGTATTCTCGATCAGCAGACCGATCGGCGTGCCCGTGGTCACCTGCTCGCCGGTCTCCGGATGCGCCATCACGCCGGAGAGGATTTTCACCTGGTCCGGTTCCTGGCGCTGGGTCGTGAAGCGCGACTGGCCGGGCCGTCGGCGATCGAGGTCGCGCTGGATGTCCGCCTCATCGAGCGGGATCAGCGGCGGACAGCCATCGACCACACAGCCGATCGCCACCCCATGGCTTTCGCCGAAGGTGGTGACGCGGAACATATGGCCGAAGGTGTTGAAGGACATCGCTGCTCGCTGGATCGGTTCCGGCGTGTGGTAACGCGCTCTGGAAGGAGGGTCAAATGCCCGTGCCTCCCGCCCTTAACTATACTTCTCCAGCCGGCCATCGCGGAACACGTAAACGACGCCCTGCTCGATATAGAGCTCGGCGGCGCTCGCGGGCGTCTCCAGCCCGAGCGTGACCATCAGCGCCCGCGCTGTGCCGCCATGGGCGACCGCGACCGTGTCGGTCCGGAGCTGGTCGTACCACTCGCGCATGCGGGCCTGGACGTCGGCATAGGTCTCGCCGTCCGAGGGCGCCACCGTCCACTTGTCGACCAGGCGCCGCGCATAGACGTCGGGATCAGCGGCCTCGCTCTCGGGCAGCGTCAGTCCTTCCCAGGCACCGTAGCCGATCTCGCGCAGGCGGTCATCGAGCGAATAGTCGGCAATCGGCAGGCCGAGCTTGCCGCGCGCGAGCTCCATGGTCATGCGCGCGCGCCCGAGCGGGCTCGAGACATAGGGCAGCGAAGCCTTGTCGCGGCCCTCGCGCGCAAAGAGGTCGGCGAGGATGCCGGCGGCCTGCAGGGCCTGGCCGCGGCCGCGTGCGTTCAGCGGAATGTCCCGCGTGCCTTGAAGACGCCCGAGCGCATTCCACTCGGTTTCGCCGTGGCGAAGATAATAGATCGTGGGCGCTGGCATTGTCGGAGGATGGTCAGTCCTTCCCGCCCAGCGCCATATCCGGCGCATCCGGCCGCTTCATGCCGAGCACGTGGTAGCCGGAATCGACGTGATGCACCTCGCCGGTGACGCCGCGCGACAGGTCCGACAGGAGATAGAGCGCGCTGCGGCCGACATCCTCGGTCGTCACGTTGCGCCGCATCGGCGCGTTGACCTCGTTCCATTTCAGGATGTAACGGAAATCGCCGATACCCGAGGCGGCCAGCGTCTTGATCGGCCCCGCCGAGATCGCGTTGACGCGGATGTTTTTCTCGCCGAGGTCGGCGGCGAGATAGCGCACGCTGGCCTCCAGTGCGGCCTTCGCCACGCCCATGATGTTGTAATGCGGCATCCACTTTTCGGCGCCGTAATAGGACAGCGTGATGATCGACCCGCCGTCGGTCATCAGCTTCTCGGCGCGCTGCGCGATCGCGGTCAGCGAGTAGCAGGAGATCAGCATCGACTTGGTGAAGTTCTCCTGCGTGGTGTCGACATAGCGGCCGTCGAGCTGCTCGCCATAGGCGATCGCGTGCACCAGGAAGTCGATCTTGCCCCATTTCTCCTGCACGACCGCGAACGCCGCATCGATGGTCGCAGCGTCCGTGACGTCGCAATGGCCGAGCACGAGGCCGCCGATCTCGGCGGCGAGCGGCTCGACCCGCTTCTTCAGCGCATCGCCCTGATAGGTGAGCGCGATCTCGGCGCCGGCGGCGTGGCATGCCTTGGCGATGCCCCAGGCGATCGAGCGGTTGTTGGCAACGCCGAGGATTACCCCGCGCTTGCCCTGCATCAGACCCGAATTCTGCGCCATGCCATCATCCAATCGAGCTGGTTTCGAGGTTTGGAGGTACACCAGCCCTCACTTGCGGTACAGTCCAAATCCGCGGCGTCAACGCTGTTTCGGTCACCGGAATAGCCGTTCCATTCGGGTGTTATGATGGATGAAGGCGCTCGCGCCAAAGGGTTGGAAAATCGAGGCGGCATGAGCGCGTTTCGCCAGAGTGTCGAAGCCATGATCCCGGCGCTGCGCCGCTACGCCCGGGCACTCGCACGCGACGCCGACGTGGCCGACGATCTGGTGCAGGACACGCTGGTGCGGGCGCTGCGCTCGGAGCGGCTGTTTCTGGGAGGCGACGTCAGGAGCTGGCTCTACACCATCCTGACCAACCTCAACAAGAACCGTCGCCGCTCGCTCGCAAGGCGGCCGCAGTTCATGCAGCTCAGCGAGAACAATCCCGACGCCAGCGGGACGGAGGCGGAAGGGCGGGACATCGAGAAGGCGCTGGCGACGCTGGTGGAGGAGCAGCGCTCGGTGCTGCTGCTCGTGATGCTCGAAGGCCTGAGTTACCGCGAGGTCGCCGACATCCAGGGCGTGCCGATCGGCACCGTGATGTCGCGGCTCGCCCGCGCCCGGGCCCACATCAAGGCGGCGTTGGACGGCGAGCGTCCGGCGCTAAAGCGGGTGAAATGATGGCAGGGTCCATGCATCGGAAATCCCGCGCCCTGTGCACGCAGAGGGGACGAACGGATTTGAGCAGCGAACGATATTTTGGGCCGACGAGCCAGAGACGAGCGATATGAACGAGCGCAGGATTTCCGTGACCGAGGACGAACTGCACGCCTCTGTCGACGGCGAGTTGCCGGCCGAGCGCCGCGCCGACGTCGAGGCCTGGCTTGCCGCCCATCCCGAGGAGGCCGAGCGGGTCAACTCCTGGCGCGCAATGGCCGAGATGCTGCACGCCCGCTACGACGCCGTGGCACAGGAGCCGGTGCCGACGCGGCTGGAGCTCGAGCGGCTGGTGCGCCAGCCCAGGCAATGGCTCTATGGCGCCGCCGCGGCGGCCCTGGTTGCCTTCGTCGCCGGCGGCGCGGTCGGCTGGTTCGTGCATGGCGCGACCACCTCGCCCTCGACCTTCCAGAGCTTTACCGAAGACGCGCTCGACGCCCACCGCCTCTACGTCGTGGAGGTCCGTCATCCCGTCGAGGTGCCCGGCAACGAACGCGCCCACTTGCAGGCCTGGCTTAGCAAGCGCTGTGGGTGGACGGTATTTGCACCAGATCTCGAGGCGAGCGGGCTGAAGCTCGTCGGCGGCCGGCTATTGCCGGGGCCGAACGGCCCGGCCTCCTTCCTGATGTATGAGGGCGCCTCCGGTGAGCGGTTCACGATCTATACCGCCAAGACCGAGACCGGCGAGACGCAGATGCGTTACACCACTGTGGACAAGGATGGTGCCTTGTTCTGGGCCGACCGCGGCGTCGGCTATGTCGTGAGCGGCGGCAGCGACCGCGACCGGCTGACCAAGGTGGCGCGCGCCGTTTACGACCAGACCGAGAAGAACGGCACCTAGATCACGCGCTGGGTGCGCTCGCCCAGATTCCGACATTGAAAATTTGGAATCAAGACATCGGCGCGTCTCATTATCGCACCGGATGATCACGCGAAAATGAGTGGCGTTCGATCCGCCGATCGGCGCAGGCGGCCTCGATTGGGGTTTTTGGTACCGCGCTGGTCCCCCTCTCGAGGCCGCACTCTTTTCGCGGCCGCCTTGCGGCTGCCGGCACGCCGGACGCGATAGCGTTAAAGCGCCATCGCGCTCCATGCTCCATGGGAGCATCACCTGTCCAGGAAATGCTCTCTTAGCGCGTGATCGCGGCGCAAACGCTTGCGCGTTTGTCGCCAGGCCTAACCGGCCCCACTTGCGCGGATCACGCCTTAGCCGAGCAAGCTGCGAGGGTTGTAGGGATGCTGGTCCCGCCACTTCTGCATCAATGCTTCAAGCTCGGCATCGTTCCCGTCAGGCAGCATGATGCGGGCGGTGACGAAGAGGTCGCCGGCTCCGCCCGACTTCGGCAGGCCCTTGCCCTTCAGGCGGAAGGTCCGGCCGCTCGAGGTGTTTTTCGGGATCGTCAGCTCGACCGCATTGCCGAGCGTTGGCACGCGGACCTTGCCGCCGAGCACCGCCTCATAAAGCGTGACCGGTAGATCGATCCGCAAGTCGGCGCCATCAACCTTGAAGAACGGATGTGGGGCGATGGTGATGGTGATGAGCAGGTCGCCTGGCGGATGACCGGGTGCAGTTTCGCCCTGCCCCTTCAGCCGGATCTGCTGGCCGCTCGTCACGCCAATCGGAATCTTGACGTTGAGCTCCTTGCCGGTCGGCAGCCGGACGCGCTTGTCCCCGCCATGGACCGCCTCTTCCAGCGACACCGTCATGGCGACGTTGAGGTCGAGATCGACCCCGACACCGCCGGTGTCGAACTCGAACTGGGGTCCGCCGCCACCAGACCGCGCACCGCGCGCCGCGCCGCCGAACATGCTGTTGAGAATGTCCTCGAACGCGCTTCCGCCCGGTCCGCCGCCACCGGAGCGGAACGAATATTCGAAGCCGCCGGGGCCGGCGCGGCCGCGCGCCCCGCCGCCGCCCGGAAAGCCCTGGAAGCGCGGTTTGCCCTCGGCGTCGATCTCGCCGCGATCGAACTGCTTGCGCTTGTCCTCGTCGCCGAGGATCTCGTTCGCAGTGTTGATCTCGGCGAAGCGCTCAGCTGCCTTCGGGTCGTTCTTGTTGCTGTCGGGATGATGCTTCTTGGCGAGCTTGCGATAGGCGCTCTTGATCGCGGCAGCGTTGGCGCCCCGCGGCACCCCCAAGACCTCATAGGGGTCGCGCATCCGTCACGTCTCCCTTCACGGAACTCGATAATGTCAAAAGGGCTCCCTGCCCCGGCTGTCAATCATCTGGGGTGCCCGTGGCATTTTTGCAACTAGGGTCGCTGAGCGAATCCTAGCTCCGCCATGGCTTTAGCGTATGAATCTCCCAGCGGCCATGGCCGCTCTGGCAGCCCGCGCCCTGGAGCCAGCTTTCGGTCCGGCCATTGACGTAGCTCGCCAGGAAATCCCGGCATTTGCGGCCGTCTTCGGCGGCATAGGACTGCGCGATCGGGGTCACCGAGCCGCGCGCGCCGGTCTGCGGATTTTCCCAGTGCTGGCTGGCATCCTTGTCGCCCCGGCTCAGCACGTCGGAGGCCGCATTGCGGGCGAAGGCGAGATCGCCCTCGGTCGGCACCTGAGTAGCGATTGAGCCGGTGACGTCGCTCTCGTCCACCTTGGCGAACGGCCCCCCGGCAAGGGTACCGCCGTCATTGCGGGATAGACCACAGCCGCCGGTGCCGACCCCGATGAGAATCATCGTCATGACGAGGCTGGCGGGCCGGATCGCCGATAGGCCAACGCTCCCCCATGCCCTATATAGGGCAGAAGCGGACAACAACGCGCTTTGGGCCGCGGAACGCAACTCGGACTCCAGACATGACCGATACGACCTCGATGAAACACCAGACACCCTTAACATCCGGTGATTTCACTGCCGCCGACGAGCCGTTTACGCTGTTCGAGGCCTGGCTGAACGAGGCGATCAAGAGCGAGCCGAACGATCCCAACGCCATGGCGCTCGCAACCGTTGACACGGATGGCTTGCCCGACGTGCGCATGGTGCTGATGAAAGGCTTCGATTCCGACGGTTTCGTCTTCTACAGCCACATCGCGAGCCAGAAGGGCCGCGAACTCGCCGCAAACCCTAAGGCGGCGTTACTTTTTCACTGGAAGTCGCTGCGCCGGCAGGTGCGTATCCGCGGCAACGTGACGCCGGTGACCGACGCCGAAGCCGACGCCTATTTCGCAACCCGCCCCAAGCAGGCCCAGATCGGCGCCTGGGCGAGCAAGCAGTCCCAGCCGCTGGAGAGCCGCTTCGCCTTCGAGCAGGCGATCGCGAAGGTCGCCGCCAAATACGTCATCGGCGAGGTGCCGCGGCCGCCGGGCTGGAGCGGCTGGCGCATCACGCCCTTGCGCATCGAGTTCTGGCACGACCGCCCATTCCGCTTGCACGACCGCATCGAATTTCGCCGTGACGCGCCGGGCCAGTCATGGTCCAAGACGCGCATGTATCCCTGAGCTGAAAGACCTCCATGCCGCATTCATCCAATGCGCCGCGCCGCACGCTGCTCCTGACCGGGGCGAGCCGCGGCATCGGCCACGCCACCGTGATCCGCTTCTCCTCGGCGGGCTGGCGCGTTATTACCTGCTCGCGGCATCCGTTTCCGGAAGACTGCCCGTGGGACGCCGGCCCCGAGGATCACATCCAGGTCGACCTCGCCGACCCCGAGGACACGACGCGCGCGATCAATGAGATCCGCCGCCGTCTCGAAGGCGGCACGCTGCATGCTCTCGTCAACAACGCCGCGATCTCGCCGAAGGGCCCTGGCGGCTCCAGGCTTGGCTCGGTCGATACCGATCTCGATACGTGGACGCATGTCTTCCACGTCAACTTCTTCGCGCCAATCATGATCGCGCGCGGGCTGATCGAGGAGTTGAAGGCGGCGAAGGGATCGGTGGTGAACGTCACGTCGATCGCCGGCTCGCGCGTGCACCCCTTTGCGGGGGCCGCCTACGCCACCTCGAAGGCCGCACTCGCCGCGCTCACGCGCGAGATGGCCTCCGACTTCGGCCGCATCGGCGTGCGCGTCAACGCAATCGCGCCGGGCGAGATCGACACCTCGATCCTGTCGCCCGGTACCGAGAAGATCGTCGAGCAGCAGATCCCGATGCACCGCCTCGGCACACCCGACGAGGTCTCCAAGATCATCTACGTGCTGTGCACCGAGACGTCGTCCTACGTGAACGGCGCCGAGATCCACATCAACGGCGGCCAGCACGTGTAGGCGAGGAAAGGACCGCGGCAGAGCGATGGGTCGATTTGCGACGACGGCGGCGCTCTACGAGGATCTGCGGCCACCTTATCCGCCGGAATTCTTTCGCAGCGTCGCGCGGAAGATTGCCCTCACCGAGCGATCCGCGCTGATCGACCTCGGCACCGGGCCCGGACTGCTCGCGCTCGGCTTCGCCCCCTACGTCGGCCGCATCGTCGGCGTCGATCCGGAACCGAACATGCTCGATGCTGCACGGCGTGCAGCCGCGCGCGCCGGCCGGCATCTCAGTCTGATCGAGAGCAAGGCCGAGATGCTTCCCGCCGACATCGGGTCCTTCGACGTCGTGACGATCGGGCGCGCCCTGCATTGGATGGAGCGTGAGCCCGCGCTTGTGCTGTTCGACCGGCTGGTCGCACCGCAAGGCGCGATAGCCGTCTGCGCGTCGTTCTCAATTTCTGATGGTCGCAATCCGTGGCTCGATGACTACAACGCGGTCCGCCGCAGTTGGTCACCGTCCCGCCTCTGGGAAGAAGCCGGCCGCGGCGAGCGAACGCACCGCGACCTGCCGGCCTTCTTCCGTGACAGCGCGTTTCACGTAGCGGATGTGATCAAGATCGAGACGAGGCACGAGATCAGCCTGCGCGACCTGGCGCGGCGTGTGCTCACCTTTTCCTCGTCGTCGCCCGAAGCACTTGGCGACCATGTCGAGGCGATGCTGCGCGATGTCGAGGAACGTCTTGCGCCGTTCAGCCGCGACGGCGTGATCACCGAGACGCTGCTATCCGTGGCCGAGATCGTGAGGCGCTAAGGGCGCTGGAATTGCGCGACGATGCGCGGGCTGCCCCAGGAATGATCCGTGTCCGGAAGCGGAAGCAAGGCAATCCAGACGAAGCCGCCGCAAGACCTGGATTGCCTTAACCCCTCCCATTTCTCAATCGGCACGAATCCGACGCGGCGTCTCGCGCAGCCGCTGAGCGGCTATATTGAATGCGGTCGAGCAGTCATCGTCGTTCTCACCGTCGAGCAGCGGAGCACCACAATGCCGGCACAGCCGTGCCGACATCGACGACGCCTTGCCGTTCGCCAGGACCTGACGATAGCTCGCCAGATCGATGACGTTGCGGGGCGTCGTTTTGCGTTTTTCAACCATGGCTGTTCCTCGCGGCTACTTGTTGCTTATCGCAGACAAGTTTCGCCCAAACGTTCAGCCCAACGCTCAAATTTTAGCTGAGGAAATGAGGCAGAGATTTTGACCCAGATACTGTCTACGCAGCGCCACATTTCACAACATGCGTTCACTGTCTGTCTGCAAACGGCGCAACGGTTCGGTAGCTATCTCACAGCCACTTCTTCCACTTGAAAATCCAGTACGGAACAATCGCGGCGGCGAGCATCATCACCAGTGCCATCGGATAGCCGTGCGCCCATTCGAGCTCCGGCATAGCCTTGAAGTTCATGCCGTAAATCGACGCGATCAGCGTCGGCGGCATCAGGACCACGGCCATCACCGAGAACAGCTTGATGATGTTGTTCTGCTCGAGATTGACGACGCCGAGCATGGCGTCGAGCACGAAGGTGATCTTGTTGGAGAGATAGGAGGCATGGTCGGTCAGCGATGCCACGTCGCGCTGCATGGTCTTAAGCTGCTCGCGCATGTCCTTGGACCATTTCACGCCTTCGACGATGGCCGACAGGAACGTGACGACGCGGCCGATCGACACCAGGCTTTCCCGGACCTTCGAGGTCAGGTCGCCCTTGCGGCCGATCGCGATCAGGATCTGGGAATATTGCTTGGCATGACCGTGCCGCTCGCTCTCCGGCTCGAAGATGTCGTGCGAGACCTGGTCGATGTCGGCGCCGCAGCGTTCCAGAATGTCGGCGCAGCGGTCGATCACGGCGTCCAGAAGTTCCATCAGCACCATCTCGCCGGTGATGGCGGGTGTACAGGAACGGGCGAGCTTGGCCTCGACCAGCGCAAAGGGCTTGGGCAGGTCGTATCGTACCGTCACCAGGCGATGGTCGCCGAGGATGAAGGTCACTGCCGTGGTCCGGGGCATGTCGGTATCAGAGTGGCACATCAGCGTCGCGGTCATGTAGCGCGCGCCGTTCTCGATATAGAGGCGGCTGGAGATCTCGATCTCCTGCATGTCTTCCCGGGTCGGGATCGCGATCCCCGCCAGCCGCTCCACCGCCTTGTCCTCGGCGCCGGTGGGATTGACCAGATCGATCCACACCGCGCTCTCCGGCAGCACCGAGAGGTCTTCGACGACGGCCTTCTTCAGGGAGGACTCGGAGGGAACGAAAACCGAAAACATGAACTACTCCAGCGGGGCCGAGAAGGCCGGCTCACGGCCCTTAGCGCGATTCTGACAGGTGCAGGATGACAATCACATTAACGGGGCGTTTGCATTTGTGGCCGACAAGTGGCGTAACCGTGACATGGCATCGACAGCTTGGCATCCTGTGCCCAAAAATCGGCTTAGAGCCTCAAAACTTGCGGCAAAAAAGCCACAGCTTGGGCCTTGCAGCCTGGGATAAAACCCTAAACGCTGGAATTGTGGCAGCTTTCAACCGATAATTGGCCTATCGGAATCGTGGAATTTGGGCAGAAGGCTCGTGTTCCGCGCGTGGAATTTGTTTCGATTGGAACCAAGCCAATGTCGTCGCTGAAAGTTAAGTTGGGAATTCTGGCCGCCGGTTTGATGCTGTCGGGCTGCATGCAGGCCACGCACTACGAGGCGACCGACACCAAGGCCTTTAAACCGAAGGACAAGGAACTCCTTGCCAAGATTCGGTACGAGAACACCCCCGTCGCCGAGCCGTTCCGCCGTGCCATCGTCGACTACCACCGCAAGGAGTCGCCGGGCTCGATCGTGGTCGATTCCGACAATCATTACCTCTACTACGTGATGGATGGCGGCAAAGCGATCCGTTACGGCATCACCGTCGGCGAAGAGGCCATGGCCTGGTCGGGCATCGCCAAGATCGGCAGCATGACCGAATGGCCTGCCTGGCACCCGACCCCGGGTGAAATCTCGCGCCTTGGCGTGCCGACCTATGTGGCGCCGGGTCCGGATAATCCGATGGGTTCCCGCGCGATGTATCTCTACTCGGGCGGCAAGGATACGTTATTCCGCATCCACGGCACCAATCAGCCCGAATATATTGGCGCCTCGATCTCCTCAGGCTGTATCCGCCTGACCAACGAGGACGCCATCGACCTCTATAGCCGCGTCAAGGTCGGCACCATCGTGGTCGTGCTCGAGCCGAAGCACGGCGATTCCCCGTACAACTCGCAGCTCGCGCTGCGTGGTGGCGGCTACAGTACTTCACAGTACTGAGCTTGCCTGAGGCTTTTCGAAAAAGCGCCGGCTCGCTACCGGCGCTTTTTTGTTGCCGGCTTCCAGGACGCTTGGGCGGCGCCGGCAGACTCGTCCGGCTTTGGCGTGCCGGACTTCACCGTATCACCCTGCTCCGCGCCCTCCTTTGTCTCCTCCGATTTGGCCGCCACCTCGCGCGGCGGGGCCTCTTCGGGCCGCGCGGCCGGCAGCAACGGGGCGATTTGTGGCAACGGATCCCAGACGTTCCACTGGCAGATCCGGTAATCGTTGCGGCGTTGCATCAGATCGAGATGGACGTGGTCCTCGTGATACCAGTCCGATCCCGGCCCCAGCACGGTTGAAAAGCGCGCGCAGACCGAATTCAGCACGCGCTCGCGCAACTCCCGCGGCACCGTGCGGTCGGTCAGCCCGATCGACTGCCCGTTGGCAAGCTTGAACGCGCGCACGTCGAGCGCATTGGCGCGGCCATGCTCGGACAGCATGGCGCCGACGATGCGGTTGCGGCCACGGCATTCGAAGGAATCGAAATTGTCGAGATCACTGATGGTGCTGCCGAGGCTCGCCGCGAGCGGGGCCACGTCCGAGCGTACCCAGTCGGCAACGGCCGATGCCATGCTGCAGCGAAGGATCGCGGCCGGCTTGACCTGCACCTTGCGCTTGTCCGGCAGCACGATCGCCTCGAGCCGTACCAAATCCTCGCCGCCGCAGCCGCCCGGGCCATGAATGTCGGGGATCGAGGGCGCAATTGCGACCTCCTCGGTCAGGGCGAGGCGGCAGGCCGAGGCCTGCTTGACTGGCGGCGCCGTCGGTTCGGCCGGCTTGTCGGCACCAGGTTTTTCTTCGGCCGCCGGCCGCTCCGGCACAGGTTTGGCCACTTCCTTGGGCGCAGCTTCCGGCCGCGGTCTCGGCAAGGGAATTCTGGCCGGAATCTTGGCCGGATGAACGGCGCCGCGAGGCCGCGGCGGACCGAAGCCGAACAGGTCGAGCGGGCTGTATTTCCGCGCCGCGGCAGGCGCAAGCGACAGCCCCAGCACGACGGCAATCATTGCCGCGCCGGCGGACATATAGCCGCGACAAGACCATTTGCGGCAAAAGTCCGGCAGGCTAAAATTCATGACAATTCTTTGGCCCAGAGCTGAGAGCGATAACAAGTCCAGCCCTATTCGGAGGAACGTCGGAATGCTTGGTTTGATGCAAGATTGGCCCCTGCTCTGCCACCGGATCATCGAACATGCCGCCAGGATTCATGGCAAGCAGGAGGTCGTCACGCGCTCGGTCGAAGGACCGATCCATCGCACCAACTATGCCGAAATCCACGCGCGCGCCCTGAAAGTTTCGCAGATGCTGCAGCGCGACGGCATCAAGCTCGGCGACCGCGTCGCCACGATCGCCTGGAACACCTGGCGCCACCTCGAGGTCTGGTACGGCATCATGGGCATCGGCGCCATCTGCCACACCGTCAATCCCCGCCTTTTCCCCGAGCAGATCGCCTGGATCATCAACCATGCGCAGGACCGCGTCGTGATGACCGACATCACCTTCGTTCCGATCCTGGAGAAGCTCGCCGACAAGCTGCCGAGCGTGGAGTGCTATGTCGTCCTCACCGACAAGGCACACATGCCGCAGACCACGTTGAAGAACGCGGTCGCCTATGAGGAGTGGATCGCAAAGGCCGACGGCAAGTTCGCATGGCAGGATTTTGACGAGAACACGGCCGCGGCCATGTGCTACACCTCCGGCACGACGGGCGATCCCAAGGGCGTGTTGTATTCGCATCGCTCCAACGTGCTGCACGCCCTGATGGCCAACAATGTCGACGCGCTCGGCACCAGCGCCTCCGAGACAATGCTGCCGGTGGTGCCGCTGTTCCATGCCAACAGCTGGGGCATCGCCTTTTCCGCGCCTTCGCAGGGCACCAAGCTCGTCATGCCCGGCGCCAAGCTCGACGGTGCCTCGGTCTACGAACTGCTCGAGACCGAGAAGGTGACGCACACCGCAGGCGTTCCAACCGTCTGGCTGATGCTGCTCCAACACATGGCCGCCAACAATCTGAAGCTGCCGCATCTGAAGATGGTGATCTGCGGCGGCTCGGCGATGCCGCGCTCAATGATCAAGTCGTTCATCGACATGGGAACGCGCGTCCGCCATGCCTGGGGCATGACCGAGATGAGCCCGATCGGCACGGTCGCGGCGCTCAAGCCGCCATTTGCCGAGACCACCGGCGACGCGCGGCTCGACGTGCTCCAGAGCCAGGGTTATCCGCCGTTCGGCGTCGAGATGAAGATCACCGACGACGCCGGCAAGGAGCTGCCGTGGGACGGCAAGACCTTTGGCCGCCTGAAAGTGTCGGGTCCGGCGGTCGCCAAGGGCTATTACCGCATTGATGCCAACATTCTCGACGGCGAAGGCTTCTTCGACACCGGCGACGTCTCGACCATCGACCAGGACGGCTATATGCGGATCACCGACCGCTCCAAGGACGTGATCAAGTCCGGCGGCGAGTGGATATCCTCGATCGATCTGGAAAACCTCGCGGTCGGCCACCCCGCGGTGGCGGAGGCCGCCGTGATCGGCGTCTACCACCCGAAATGGGACGAGCGCCCGCTCCTGATCGTGCAACTCAAGCAAGGCCAGAACGCCACGCGCGAGGACATCCTGAAGTTCATGGACGGCAAGATCGCGAAGTGGTGGATGCCCGACGACGTCGCCTTCGTCGACGGCATCCCGCACACCGCGACCGGCAAGATCCTGAAGACGGCGCTGCGCGACCAGTTCAAGGATTACCGCTTCCCGAACGCGGCGGCGTAGGTCACCATAGGCGTCATGCCCGGGCAGAAGCGCGAAGCGTGTCTTCGCGCTGCGTCCCGGGCATCCGCGTCTCGGGCCACAAGAGAGGCGTGGTTGGCCGGGTCAAACCCGGGCATGACGGCGTGGGAGCCCCGTGGAACCCTTGAATTTGCAGCCGAGCCGTGGTCTCAACGACCTATTGTCGCGCCAGATCGGCCGGCACCGCCCCGAGACCCCGGCAGAGCTCACCCGATGGCCCGCAGGTTTTCCGCTCCCTACCAGTCGGAGCCCGTATCCGGGCTCGCCACCTGGGCGCGCAATCTTGCGGTGTTCGCGGTGGTGGCGGTCTTGGTCTCGATCATCGTCGTCCGCTTCGGCTTTCTGGAGATCAAGCCGGCGCTGGCGACCTTCTTCGGCGGGCTTGCGATCGCGGGGCTCTCCATCCTGTTCGGGCTCGCGGGCTTTGCGGCGATCTGGCAGAACGGCTCGCGCGGAATGGCGCGCATCCTGTTCGCCTTCCTGATCAACGCGCTGATCCTCGCCTATCCTGCCTATCTCGCCTTCCAATACCGCAGACTGCCGGCGATCCACGACATCACCACCGATCCGATCGACCCGCCGCGCTTCGAGGCGCTGGCGCGCCTTCGCACGGGTGACGGCGCCAATTCGGCTGTCTATGCCGGCCTCTATTCGGCCGAGCAGCAACGCCACTTCTATCCCGACATCGAGCCGATCGAACTCGAGATTTCCGTCGACCGCGCCTATGCGCTGTCGCTCCAGATCGCCAACAAGCGCAAATGGCTGATCATCGACGAGCGTCCGCCGCAGCCGCCGCGCCGGATCGGCCGCATCGAGGCGGTGGCACGCACGCCGATCATGGGTTTCCGCGAGGATGTCTCGATCCGCATCGTGCCTGATGGCGACGACTCGCGCGTCGACATCCGCTCGGCCTCGCGTTACTTCGACAGCGATCTCGGCAGCAACGCCGCACGCATCAGCAAGTTCATCGACGATCTCAACACCGCAGCCGACGCTGATGCGCTGAAGCCGGCGAAGAAGGTGCCGGTCGTCCCGGCCAAGCCGCCGGCGAAGACGGTGAAGAAATGACGCAATAGCGTCATCCGGGAATGACGGTCAGGCGTTTGCCATCCTGTACGTTCCGGAAATCACGGGATCGCCGTCCGTCGCCACAACCCCGCGGGCGACGAGGTCCTCCAGATGCGCCAGCACGGAATAGCCGGCCGCTGTCGTGAGCCTCGGATCGATGCCGATATAGATCGCGCGCACCATGGTCGGGATGTCGGCCTCACCCTTGGCAAGGCGATGCAGGATCGAGGCCTCGCGCGCCTTGCGATGGCGGATCAGGAAGCGCACATAGCGCGGCCCTTCGGGAATCTCGGCACCGTGGCCGGAGAAATAGAGATCCTCCTCGCGCGCAGCGAGCCGGTCGAGCGAGTCCATGTAATCGATCATGGAGCCGTCGGGCGGAGCCACGATCGAGGTCGACCAGCCCATCACGTGATCGCCGACGAAGCTGAATTTCCGGTCGGGCCAGCCGAAGGCAAGATGGTTGGCGGTGTGGCCCGGCGTCGCGACGGCTTCGAGCCGCCAGCCTGAGCCTTCGATGACGTCGCCATGGGCAACCGTCACGTCGGGCGCGAAGTCGCGGTCGGCACCCGATTCCGGATTGTGCTTCTCGCTCTCGAAGCGCGGTCGCGAGGCGCGGTGCGGGCCTTCGGCATAGACGGTCGCGCCGGTCGCCTCTTTGATCCGGCCAGTGTTGGGCGAATGGTCGCGATGGGTGTGCGTAACCAGGATGTGCGTGACGGTCTCGCCACGCACCGCATCGAGCAGCGCCGCCGCATGAGCCTCGTTGTCGGGACCCGGATCGATGATCGCAACCTTGCCCTGGCCCACGATGTAGCTGACCGTGCCGGTGAAGGTGAACGGGCTCGGATTGTTGCAGAGCACGCGGCGCACGCCGGGACGAACTTCCTCGACGACGCCGGGCTTCAGCGGAAAATTGCGGTTGAACGGCACGTCGTCGTTATCGGACATGGGACTTCCTACGCAAAGCCGCCGCACTCTCCGCCGACATGCCCCGCAAAAGCGGGGTATCCAGTACTCGGCGACGTCCGAGGCGAAGGCGAGGTTTCCGGGTCGTCCGCTGGAGCCTGTCATCGGGCCGCGCTTTTGCGCCGACCGGTGGCGGACGATGACAGCCGAGCAAGTCAGCGGCCACGAAATTCCGCGGCCGTTAGAAAAACGCCTGAATGCCCGTGATCGCACGTCCCAGGATCAAGGCGTGGACGTCATGCGTGCCCTCGTAGGTGTTCACCGTCTCGAGGTTATGGACGTGGCGCATCACGTGATACTCGATCTGGATGCCGTTGCCGCCATGCATGTCGCGCGCGACACGGGCGATGTCGAGCGCCTTGCCGCAATTGTTGCGCTTGACGATCGAGATCATCTCGGGCGCGAATTTGCCTTCGTCCATCAGGCGGCCGACGCGCAATGAGGCCTGGAGACCCAGCGCGATCTCAGTCTCCATGTCTGCGAGTTTCTTCTGCACGAGCTGCGTCGCGGCGAGCGGCTTGCCGAACTGCCTGCGATCGAGCGTGTACTGCCGGGCGCGGTGCATGCAGTCCTCGGCCGCGCCGAGCGCGCCCCAGGAAATGCCGTAGCGGGCGCGGTTGAGGCAACCGAACGGGCCCTTCAGGCCGGACACGTTGGGCAGCAGCGCGCTCTCGGGTACGACGACGCCGTCCATCACGACCTCGCCGGTGATGGAAGCGCGCAACGACAGCTTGCCGCCGATCTTCGGCGCGGAGAGGCCCTTCATGCCCTTCTCGAGTACGAAGCCGCGGATCTGGTTGTCGTGCTCGGCCGACTTGGCCCAGATCACGAACACGTCGGCGATCGGCGCATTCGAGATCCACATCTTGCTGCCGGTGAGGCGATAGCCGTCCGAGACCTTCTCGGCGCGGGTCTTCATGCCGGCGGGATCGGAACCGGCGTCGGGCTCGGTGAGGCCGAAGCAGCCGACCCACTCGCCGCTGGCGAGCTTCGGCAGGTACTTCTTGCGCTGGTTCTCGTCGCCATAGGCGTAGATCGGATACATCACCAGCGAGGACTGCACCGAGTTCATCGAACGGTAGCCGGAATCGACCCGCTCGATCTCGCGGGCGACGAGGCCGTAGGCGACGTAGCCCGCATTGGCACAGCCGTATTCCTCCGGCAGCGTGATTCCGATCAGGCCGAGCTCGCCCATCTCGTTAAAGATCTCGCGATCGGTCTTCTCTTCGAGATAAGCCTGGGTGACGCGCGGCAGCAGCTTGTCCTGGGCGTAGGCTCGCGCCGTGTCGCGCACCATGCGTTCGTCTTCGGTGAGCTGCTCGTCGAGCAGGAACGGATCGTCCCACTGGAAAGAAGCCGCAGCCGGCTTGTCCTTGGCCTGAGGGCGCACGCTCATGAAACGTCCTTTCGCGTCTGGTTCCGTCTAATTGACCGTTAAATTAAAGCGCCGCGGTGCCAAGTGCAATTACGTTGCACCTGCTCGCGCGGCGGTCAGGTCTCGAGCTGCTCGTTCGAGACGATCTCGATGCCGAAGCCGGACAGGCCCTTGTAGTCGTGCACCGAGGAGGTCAGGTGGCGGATCGAAGTGACGCCGAGATCGCGCAGGATCTGCGCGCCGACGCCGACTTCTCGCCACTGCCGGTTGCGGTCCGCCTCCGCCGAGGTCTCGTTCGGCAAGGGTTCAACGGGAACGCCAGCGGCGCCGTCGCGCAAGTAGATCAGGACCCCGCGCCCCTCCTTCCTGAATTGCTCGAGCACGGCCTGAATGCGCTTGTGGCCGGTGAAGATCTCCTTGACGATGTTCGGCTTGTGAAAGCGCGTCAGCACGTTCTTGCCGTCGCCGACGCCGTTATAGACGAAGGCGACGTGGGCGATGGAATCGAAGGGCGAGCGATAGGCATAGCCCTGGAGCGGCCCGATCGGGCTTTCGGTGACGAAGGTCGAGACCCGCTCGATCAGCTTCTCGCGCGCCTGGCGATAGGCGATCATATCGGCAATCGTGACGTGCTTGAGCTTGTGCTGGGCGGCGAAGCGCGCGACCTGCTCACCCTTCATCACGCTGCCGTCGTCGTTCATCAGCTCACTGATGACACCGACCGGCGGCAGGCCGGAGAGCTTGCAGAGGTCGACGGCGGCCTCAGTATGACCGGAGCGCAGGAGCACGCCGCCGTCCTTGGCGATCAGCGGAAAGATGTGGCCGGGACGGGCGAAATCGCCGGCGCCGACATTGGGATTGGCGAGCGCGCGGCAGCAGGAGGCGCGCTCCTCGGCCGAGATGCCGGTGCCGCCGTCGGGCTTGTAGTCGATCGAGACCGTGAATGCCGTGGTGTGCGCGGAGTCGTTGTGGGCGACCATCGGATCGAGCCGCAGGCGGCGAGCGTCCTCGGTGGTGATCGGCGCACAAACGATGCCGGAGGTGTGGCGGATGATGAACGCCATTTTCTCGGCGGTGCAGAGCGAGGCAGCGACGATCAGATCGCCCTCGCCTTCCCGGTCCTCGTCATCGGTGACGACGACGAGCTCACCCTTGGCGAAGGCCTGTAAAACTTCCTGTACGGTATCGGGCATTTCCCAATCTCTGGCTATTGTTGGCCGGAGGCTTAGCCGGACTCTGACGCCAGCGCTAGTGTCCCGGACGCAACGGCATATGCCCTCGGCAGATCCGCCGGGACCCGGCTTGCACCGGGAATGCCAGAGATATAGGCCTTGTCCCGCCGCGTGGAAGGCTGCCGGGCGAGCTTTAAGGCAGCACTTCGCGCCGCTCGCTCAATCTCAAGTCAAGCTCGGCCCGCTTGTCCTCCAGAAGGCCGGCCTGGGCCGCCTCGATGACCGTGAAGAGCTCATGGGCATCGCTGAGGCGGGTGACGGTGACGTAGTTGGCTCCCGCCGCATAGAGCTCGCCGACGTCGGACATCAGATCGGCGGTGGCTACGATCAGGGCGCTGGGATTGAGCGCACGGACGTGGCGGACGAGCTTCTCGTTGGTGGCCCCCTTCAACAGCGCATTGGGCACGCTGAGGATGATCACCTCGGACTTGCCGACGCCGGCATGGACGAGCGTGTCGACGTTGCTGATGTCGCCGTAGATCACGTGCAGGCCACGCGAAAGCAACGTCTGGTACACATTGGGGTTGAAATCGACGACCGTGATCTGCTCAAGCAGAACCGGCGCCTGCTGCTCGATCTCCGCGAGCAGCGCGCTCGCCGCGCGGAAAAAGCCGAGGATGACAATCCGCCGCGCCTCGCCATGGCCGCGCTCGTGCCCCTCCCGGGAATGGCCATGATCGAGATCGCGAAGGCCGAACCGCTTCAAGGGGCCGATCGCCCAGCGCGTGATCTCATCGCTCCTCACCATCACGAAGGTCGAGAGCACCGCGAGCATCACGAAGGCGAAGGAGGCGGCATTGGCGGTCTCCTGAACGATGTGGTTATCGGTGACGCCGGTCTGGATCACGACCAGCGAGAACTCGCTGATCTGCGCCAGATTGATCGCCGGCAACAAGCTCGCGCGGAGGCCCTGTCGCATCAGATAGAGCGGCACGAAAGTGGTCACCAGCCGGCTCGCGACCGTGAACGCAGCGATCATCAGGGCGAGCCCGATCACCGACATGTTCGGTACCGGAATGGTCATGCCGAGCGCAACGAAGAACAGGGTAATGAAGAAGTCGCGCAATGTCGTGACCTTGGCGGTGACGTCGAGTGCGTAAGGAAAGGTCGAGAGCGACACGCCGGCGATCAGCGCCCCCATTTCGCGCGACAGCGACAACCGCTCGGCGGTCTCGGCAACCAGGAAGCACCAGGCGAGCGCCCCCAGAAGGATCAGCTCGGGGCGGCGGGCGATCTGGTGGAACAGGCGCGGCAGCACGAAGCGGCTGACGAGGAGCGCGGCCGTGACCAGCGCTGCGACGCGCACGATCGAGAGCAGGATGACGCTCGCTTGCAGATCGGCAAGGCTCGGCTGCACGGCGAGGAACAGGATGGCGAAGATGTCCTGGAGCACCAGGACGCCAAGGGTGATGCGGCCGGGCAGCGTGTCCAGCTCGCGCTTCTCGTAGAGCACCTTGACGATGATGACCGTGCTGGAGAGCGCGCAGGCCACGCAGAGATAGAGCGCATCGAAATGACCGCCCCCGAACGTCAGGCCCATGGCGACGAAGAACAGGATGCCGAGCAGGCAGCCGCCGAGGAGCTGGCCACCGGCCGCGAACAGGATCACTCGCCCTGCCCGCACGATCTTCTTCAAATCGATCTCGAGTCCAATCATGAACAGCATGAAGATCAGGCCGAGCTCGGAAATGACGCCGATCGATTCCTGCGACTTGACCCAGCCGGCACCGAATGGACCTATGCAGAAGCCGGCGATAAGGTAGGCCAGGATCAGCGGCTGGCGGGAGAAATGGGCCAAAAGCCCGAGCATCCAGGCAAACAAGATACAAAGAGTGATATCGCGAATGAGTTCGTGCATCTCAAAGCAATCCTTTTTTCCGCACCCTAGAGGCGGGGTGCAGCGCGGCAAACGAGCAATTCGTCACATGCCAATTGTCCTGCCAATCGTGCTCGCACTGACAGGTGGTTTGCTCGGCGTGGCGCGGCCCGCCGCGGCACAGCCGAAGGTCAATATCGAACAGAGTTTTGCCGATTCGCTGACGGCGATGCCGAAGGAGGAACTCGCCGTCTCCGGCGGTTTCTACGTGCCAGCCTATTCCAGCATCGCGATGAGCCAGGGCAAGCTGCGCGTCGACTTCTCGGTGACGTTGAGCGTCCACAATGCGTCGGAGACCCAGCCCCTCGTGCTGAGGCGGATCGCCTATTTCGACACGGCCGGCAAGATGATCGAGAGCTACCTGAAATCTCCGGTCGCGCTCAGGCCCCTCGCGACGGTCTCAGTGGTCATCCCAACCGAGGACGTGCGCGGCGGGACCGGCGCAAACTTCATCGTCGACTGGGCGGCCACCGGCGAGATCGCCGAGCCGGTAGTCGAAGCCTTGATGGTTGGCGGCGTCGCCAATGCGCATTACGCTTTCATCAGCCAGGGCCGTCCGACCCGAACGGTCGGCAAGAAGTAACAGGCCGGCCGGCGCAATGCCGGCTGGCTCAACAAAAAGAGGAAACCACCCATGACTGCCAGCTTCGACTTCGCGCCCCTGTTCCCGCCGGGGCTGCCGGCTCCTTCTGCGCGCTGGACCGGGCTTGCCAAATACAGCTTCGTCGGCGGCAACAATGATTCCGAGCAGGTGCCGGTCGATGGCCTGATCGCAGCGGTCGATGCGGTGCTGCGGCGCGAGGGCCGCAACCTCGCTACTTACGGACTGGCGCACGGTCCGCAGGGCTATTTGCCCTTGCGCGAATTCCTGAGCGCGAAGCTGAAGCGCGATGCCGGCATTATCTGCACGGTCGACGATCTCTTGATCGTCTCGGGCTCCTTGCAGGCGCTCGATCTCGTCAACCACACACTGCTCGCGCGCGGCGATACTGTGATCGTCGAGCAGGAAACCTACCAGGGCGCGCTGAACCGTCTGAGCCGGCTCGGCGTGAATCCGGTCGGCATCCCCCTCGACGGCGAGGGCATGTGCATGGACGCGCTGGCGTCTGCGCTCGCGGATCTGAAGCGCCGAGGCATTCGGCCGAAATACATCTACACCATCCCGACCGTGCAGAACCCGACCGGCAGCATCATGCCGGAAAGCCGCCGTGCCGAGCTGTTGCGGCTTGCGGCCGAGCATGGCGTGCCGATCTTCGAGGATGATTGCTATGCCGACCTCATCTGGTCAGGCCGGCGTCCGCCGGCCATCCATGCGATGAGCGACACCGGCGGCGTCATCCATATCGGCTCGTTCTCCAAATCGATCGCGCCGGCGCTCCGCGTCGGCTTCATCGTCGCGCCCTGGGAGGTGATGTCACGGATGCTGGCGCTGAAGACGGACGCCGGCTCCGGCGCGCTGGAGCAGATGCTGCTTGCCGAATATTGCCGGCCGCATTTCGCGACCCACGTGCCCGCGCTGACACGCGCGCTGCGCACCAAGCTGGACACACTGATGGAGGCGCTGAACGAACAGTTCGGAACGGCTGCCGAGTTCGAGGAGCCCAAAGGCGGCATCTTCCTCTGGGTAAAGTTGCCCGATCATGTCGATACGCTGAAGCTTTACCACGCGGCGCTCATGGCCGGTGTTTCGATCAATCCGGGCCCTGAATGGTCGACCAACAAGGGCCATTCGGGCCCGCGGCTGCGGCTCTGCTTCGCCAGCCCCACGCACCAACAGATCCGCGAGGGCGTCGCCGTGCTCGCGGAAGTCTGCCGCAAGGAATTTGGCGTGCCGGCGCGGATCGCAAATGTGGAGAGGGCGCGGAGGTAGAGGACGCCTCAGGCCGCCTGTGCCTGGCTGCCATGGATCGCGGAGGCCAGCCGCAACAAGAGGACGATCGAGACGTTGCCCTTGCCGGCCTCGATCTGCGCGATGTAGCGCTCGGAAATTCCCGACCTGCGCGCGAGCTCCCGCCGCGACAGCTCGCAGCGCATGCGCGAGGAGCGTATACGCTCGCCGAGTTCCGCCAGGAATTGGGT
The DNA here is from genome assembly GCF_029714405.1 of Bradyrhizobium sp. CB82. Lineage (NCBI taxonomy): Bacteria > Pseudomonadati > Pseudomonadota > Alphaproteobacteria > Hyphomicrobiales > Nitrobacteraceae > Bradyrhizobium > Bradyrhizobium sp. CB82. The sequence continues at coordinate 6,540,084 of NZ_CP121650.1, forward strand.
CTCGGAGTATGGCGGCACGGCGGTGCCCCCCGGCAGCGCCTCGCCCGCGAAATCGGTGACTTCATCCAGCATTGATCTATCCACGATCGCCTCCCGAAGCCGGCATTATGGCGCAGCTGCGGTCCGCCTCATTGACGCGGATCAAATAGCGGAACGATCGGCGAGAAGCTGGCGACGCGACAAAACCGTCATGGCGACGTTCCCCTTCCTCTGTCTTTGTGGAGATGATTCGCCGCGCGGTGTGCGGGTGCAAGCACCATGCATGAGCGTGCCGAGTTGCAGTGCGGCATAACAATGCTAGGCTTGAAGCCATTGCGTCGGGCAGCTGCGGGGGATTTTCAGAAGTGACGGGATTGTTCTTGGTCCGCGGGACGATGGCCGCGCTGGTCTGGCTTGCGCTGGTATCCGCAGCCGGCGCTGAGACGCTGACGGCGACGATCATCAATTGGGGGCTGCTCGGCTCCTGGGCGGTCGATTGCTCGCTCCCACCCGAGAGCGACAAAGGCGCGGTGCTCACCTACGAGGCCAGGCCAGACGGCCGCGTGATGTACCAGCGCAATTTCGGTGACGCCAGGGACGAGAACGAGGTGGTGGCGGCCTCGACTGACGCGGACGGCCTGCTCAACATCGTGGTGTTCTTTCCAGCGTTGCATCAGACGCGCGAGTTCGGTCTCTCGTTACAGAAGGACGGCAGCCTGCGCGCGATCTTCAATCGCGGCGAGCGCGGCGATTACACGATTCGCGACGGCAAGTTCGTCAAGACCGGTGCGCCGACGCCTGCGCAGCACCGTTGCGACAACGGAACGTGAGCGCAAAGGCCGAAGCTGAACCAGCCGTTCAGAATTCTCCTGATGGTTCCTCCGGAACGTTCGCGCGCACGCGCGGTTTAAATTGGCGTTCATTGGAGGAGGACATCATGAGGAAGCTTGGCTATGTCGTCGCGGCTCTCGGCGCGCTTGCGATCGTGGCGCCGACGGTGGCGAGCGCGGAGACGATGGTGATCAGGAATCACCATTACGGTTCCTACGGCGCCCGCGCCGAATTCCGCGAGCACCGCGACTTCGGCTGGCATCGTGGCTGGCGCCATCACGGCGACAAGGTCGTCGTGATCAAGCGCAGTCACCGCCACTACGACTACTGATGCACACGCTGAAATGGCCCCGACGGGGCCATTTCTCTATGTACACGGATTGACGGGGAAACTAGTCCCAGGCCGGAGCAAAGCCTGGATTGACGCAACGCTTGTCCTTCGGCAGCACGGCGATTTTTCTGAGATCGTCGTGGTCGAGCGTAATCTTCAAGGCATCGAGATTGGCCTGCTGGCTTTCCTGCCGCGATGCCTTCGGGATCGCCGCGACGCCTTTCTGATCGAGCAGCCACTTCAGCGCGACCTGCGCGGCGGTGGCATTGTGCTTGCGGCCGATCTCGCCCAAGACCCGCCGGATGCGCGCGGCAAAGGCCGCGCAAGCAGAGTTTTCGGTGGTGGAAGGGCATGGCGGGGGTTAGCAGTATAGCGGGGCGGCCACCGAGCGGCCAATCAAGATCGGGTTAGCTGGCACCAGCCTCTTACGAATGCTGCGCCACCACAGCGGGCCGCACTTGCGGCTGCGGGTGGATGTCGACCGACCACAGGTCGCGATTATCGACGTCCTTCAGTGTCACCGTCATGACCTCCGTGCGGCCATCGATGTCGACGCGGCCGAAGAACTGGAGTCCGAAGCAGGGCGCGAGATTCTCGCCCTGCTCGGCATTGCAGCCGTTCTGGTACATCGCGACCGGACCGAAGGTATTGTCGAGCTCGCCCGGTCCCCAGGTTCCGGCATGGAGAGGACCTGAGACGAATTCCCAGAACGGCTCGAAATCGGAGAACACTGCACGGTTGGGATCGTAATAGTGAGCCGCGGTGTAGTGCATGTCGGCGGTGAGCCAGACGATGTTGCGCACACCGGCGCGCCGGATGAAGGCGAGCAGGTCCGCGATCTCGTGCTCGCGACGGTCGGGTGGACCGTCGCCGAGCGCGACGGCATCGAGGCTGATCAGACCGATCGGCAGGTCCGCAGCGATCACCTTCCAGGTCGCGCGCGAAGCGGCGACCTCCCGCTTCAGCCAGGCGAGTTGCTCACGACCCAAGATCCAGCCGTCGTGGTCCCTGCCCTTGTTCCAGGTGCCGTCGCGGTAGCTGCGCATGTCGATCATGAAGACGTCGAGCAGCGGTCCGTACGCAATCTTCCGATAAATACGGCCTTGCTGCTGCGGAATCTCGCGGATCGGCATGAAGTCGAAAAACGCGCGCCTCGCGCGCGCGACGAGGCGCGAGGTGCCATCGGCGTCAAGGCCTGTGTCGTCGACACTGCCATAAGGCGACCAGTCGTTGGTAACCTCGTGGTCGTCCCATTGCGCGAACATAGGCACCTCCGCATGGAAGGCACGGAAATTCTCGTCGAGGTGATTGTATCGGTAGTTGCCGCGGAATTGCGCCAGTGTGTGCGCGACTTCCGATTTCTCTTCGGTGACGAGGTTGCGCCAGATCTCGCCGTTGGGCAGCTTCAATTCGGCAGGAATGGTGCAGTCGGCATAGATGTGGTCGCCGGAATGGATGAAGAAGTCCGGACGATTGTCGAGCATGGTACGGTAGCTGCGCATGCCGCCACGCGACGTATCGATGCCCCAGCCCTGCCCGGCGGTGTCGCCGGACCACACGAATGAGACCGAGTGGCCAGCGGCCGGCGCGGTTCGGAAATGTCCGGTGCGCATCTCGCCGGTGACCCCGGTCGCGATGTCGTCGAAGCGCACGCGGTAGAAGATATCCTGTCCGGGCGGGAGGCCGCGCAGCAGCACCTTTGAGGTAAGGTCGGCGTCCGACAGCGCATCGGCGGACGCCGTGCACAGGATCGTCCTGAAGCTTTCGGCGGTGGCACATTCGACCTGCATCCGCGCAGGCCGGTCGGCGCGCGCCCAGATGATGGCAGATCCTTCGGACACGTCGCCCGACTGGATGCCACCCGTAATCAGCGGGCGGTCGGCGGCGCGGCTGAGGTGTGGCCTTGCGAGAGAGCCGAGGCCGACGAGCGCGAGGGAGGATGTGGAGCGAACGAGAAACTGCCGCCGGGTCCATGCACGCGAGGCGCGGAGCGTTGCCATTCAGGAAACCTTCGTCGAATCGCGACGAAAGGTGCCTGCGCCCCTTGACTCCAAGCCGACGGTTTTTTGACTCCGCGCCTACCGTTTTGCGACGGGCGGATGAAGCTGCTCGTCTGAACCGCGATGCAATCGCACTTCAGATTACTTTTTGAGCATGATCTCCGCGCAATCGCGTTCCGCGTTTGTCGCGAGGGAAAACCGCTTCACACTTTGCGCTAACGCGGCCCTTCGGGTCCGGATCATGCTCTAGCGTTTCCAGTTGCAGATGCCGCCTGACCTGCACGGCCAGGTCTGGATGCGCGTGTCCATCGCCTGCGCGTCCAGCGGATTCGTGTGCCGGTGCGCCAGCCTGGCGCGGGCAGCGCCACGCGGCTCAGCGCTCTTCGCGTGAGCAACCCGCGGCTGCGGCGCCTTCACGCGCTCGGTCGCGACCGTCTTCGGCGTGACGTCGGGCACGGCACGCGCCGCGTCACTTCTTGCTTCCACCTGGACGGGCGCGAATTGCGTCGCAGGGCCGAGCCGCTTCGGCGACAACACCGCCCTGGCAAGATCGAGGCCGAGATATTCGTCAGACTTGTAGTCGTCAGCCATCGCCGCGCTGCAGGCGAGCACGAGCGCGATGGCGAGGCCGAAAGAAACGCATTTCAGGACCAAGAGACGCCTCCTGAAACCCAATTAGGGGCATTACCCTTATTTAGGAGGTGCGAGGCGGATTTCCAGCAGCAGATTGCCTTCAGGGTTACCGGCCGCCGAAGTCAATCACCGATTCACAGGCCTTCGGCAAGCTCAGGAACCGCCAGCCAGCGTTTTGACCAGACGGTAAAGGTACTCCTGCCCCTTGTAGAACGAGGCCACGGGAACACGCTCGTCCTTGCCGTGGATGCGGTTTTCGCCAATGTCGATCGCCATGCCGGAATGGCCGTAGGTCGGGATGCCCGCATTGCGCAGGTAGCTGCCGTCAGTGGCGCCGGAGCTCATGACCGGGAGCACGATGGCACCGGGAAAGAACTCGCCCGAGAGCTTTTCGATCGCGCCCATGATCTCCTCATGCAACTCACTTGGCGCCGAGACCACCGCCGTATCGAGCTGCGTCAGCTTGATGTCCGGGTCCGCCAGCACCTGCTCCAGGGTCGCCCTGACCTCCTCCACCGGCTCGCCCGGCATGATGCGGCAATTGACCTTGGCGCTCGCCGACTGCGGCAACGCGTTAACGGCGTGCCCGCCCTGGAGCATGGTCGCAACGCAGGTGGTGCGGAGCTGGGCGTTGTAGACGGGGTTCGCAGCGAGCCGGACCAACGATAGCGCCGCCGGATCGGGCTTGTCCGACATCACGGCGCGCATGTCGGCCGCGGTCTGCTCGTTCTCGAACTGCGCGCTCTTCTCGAACCAACCGCGCGTTGTCGCGTTCAGCTTGAGCGGAAAGTTGAACTTGGACAGGCGCACCAGTCCTTCGGCGAGCTTGTAGATCGCGTTGCTCTTGCGCGGCACCGAGCTGTGACCACCGGGATCGGTGACGTCGAGCTGGAAGCTGACGGGGATCTTTTCGCTGGTCTGGACGCCGACACGGATCGGCCTGCCGTCCTTCAGGCCCACGCCGGCGCCTTCGTTCAACGCAAATTCGGCGTCGATGAGATCGCGCTTGTTCTTGATCAGCCAGTTGATACCAAGACCGTCGCGGTCAAATATCTCCTCGTCCGTTTCCAGTGCAACGATGATGTCGCGGTCGGGCTTGTAGCCTTCCTGCTTGAAACGGATCAGGCTGGTGATGAAGGCCGATGCCATGTGTTTGTCGTCGGCGGTACCGCGACCGTAGTAGTAGCCGTCCTTCTCGACGAGCTTGAACGGATCGACCGACCAGTCCTCACGCAGGGCCGGCACGACGTCGAGATGGGCGACCAGGAGGATCGGCTTGCGCGCGCCGCTGCCATGCAGGCGCGCGACCAGATTGCCCTTGCGCGGCGCGGGCGAGAAGACGTGCACGTCCGAATCGGGGTAGCCCGCCGCCTTCAGCCGCGCGGCCATCGCCTCGGACGCGCGCGCGGTGTCGCCGGTTGCGGTGGTCGTGTCGATCTCGACCAGCTCCTTGTAGACATCGTGGGAGAGCTGTTGCGGCGGGCTCAGGCCTTCGGCGGACGCCGCGCCGGTGAGCACCAAGGCCGCGACGGCTGTCGACAGCAGAGCCTTCCTGCACGAGACATTGTTCTTGGTGATCGTCTTCTTCATCTCGCGCTCCTGCAAATGCGACCTCGCTGAATACAGACAGCGCAGGCGCGCTTTGGCAAGCGCGATCGTTCTGACGTTTTTGCAACCGCCCCCGGCCTATTTCGCGTCCTTCACCGCGATCACCTCGATCTCGACCAGGAAGCCGGGATTGGCGAGCGCCGCGACGCCGACGACCGAGCGGGCCGGCAGGTTGGGCTGGCTGCCGCCGAAGAACTGGGTGTAGCCCTCCATGAAGGCCTTGAAGTCCATCGGTGCGGAGGCGTTGTGAACCAGGAAGACCTGCATCTTCACGACGTCGCCCATGGTGAGGCCAAGCCCCTCCAAAATGCCCTTGATACGGTTGAGCACGCCGACCGTCTGAGTTTTGGTGTCGCCATAGGCCTCTCGGCTCTGGGGATCGACATCCTTATTGGCGACCGGCGGCACCTGGCCGCTGACATAATAGGTCGTAGCGTTGCCGGTGACCTGCACGGCCTGCGCGATCGGAAAGGTGGAGTTCGGAATCGGGTGCCGGGTGACTTCGGCCTGCGCCGTGCTCCCATATGCGATCGACAACAATGCGCCGATGACGGCGGCGGTTCTCAAATTCATTCGTCTCCCCCTCTTGGACCTCAGCGGCGGGCGTCCCTCACCTCGTTCGCCGTCACCGCGTCATCGTAATTGTTGCCGAAATGCGTGCGGAGATAGTTCACGACGGCGGCGATCTGCGCGTCGGTCATCATCTCGCCGAACGGCGGCATGGCGCGCCGGCCGTTGAGCACGAGATAGACGGGATAACCGCGCGCCTCCAGATTCTTGTCGCCGACGAGCGAGGGATAGGCGCCGGCGCCCGATGCTCCAGCCGCGTCTGGCATGTGACAACCCTGGCAGACATTGACAAACAGCTCCTCGCCCGTGGTCTCCGCGAAATTGAAGCCCGAGCTAAAGGTGCGGTTTTCCGGACCGTCATGCGCCCGCGCGGTTGCCGACAGCATCATCAGCGCCGTCAAGGTAAGCCGCAAGGGCCATCGCCGCTCGCGTGAACCCATCACGTCCTCACCACGCGGTCGTGCAGGCGCGCAATCGCATCGAGCGCGGAGAGGATCGCGCCCTCCTGCCAGGCCGGCAGTGCGGAGACGTGCTCGCCCGCGAGCACGATGCGGCCGTCGATCTGACTGAGGTTGTTGTAGTGGGCGGCGCGCGTCTCGTCGCTCCAGTCGCCGCTGCAACCGAGCACGAAGGGGACCCGGTGCCAGGCGACCGCGATGCCGTTTTCGAATTCGCTTTTGTATTGCGGGTGAATGGCGGCGCCGAACTCGACGGCGCGCGCGACCCGCTCGGCGGGCGACATCGCGGTGAATTCGTAGGAGTTCGGACCGTCGAACAAATAGGCCCCCAACAACACGCCGCGCCCGGCGCCGTTGTAGCCGTAATTGGGATAGGCGATCTGGCGGATCGGTAGATCCGTGTAGCTGATGCCGCCATAGATCGCCTCGTCCTCCTCCCAGAACCGGCGCTTGAATTGCAGGCCGATCTTCACGGACGCGGCATACGGAACAGCATCGATCGCGGACTTCATGGCGGCGCTGACGTCGAGCGGCAACTGGCTCAGGATCGTCAGCGGGATCGTGCAGACGCACCAGTCGGCGTGCACCTGCTGCACCGCTCCGGGATTTTTGGCATCGACATAGCTGACGGTGACGCCGCGCGCGTCCTGCCGGATCTGCGTCACCTTGGCATTGTAGCGGATGAGGTCGCCGACCTCCTTCGCAAAGGCCTTGCCAATCATGTCCATGCCGCCGACCGGCTGGAACATCGTGGTCTGGAAATTGTAGTGTGCAAAGCCGCGCAAATAGCGCCAGAGCCGCGACTTCAGCACCTCCGACAGGCCAACAGGCTCGCTCGGCTCCGGCATCGCCGTCAATCCCCCACCCGGGTCCTTGGTGTAGCCACGGAATTCCGCCGAGATCAGATTGGCCTTGTAGCCATAGCCATTGTCGAGCGCACCCCAGGAGCGCAGCGCCTGAAGCAGGATCTCCTGATCCTCCTTCGATACGGTCTCGTCCAGCTTGCCCTGCTGCGTGACTTTAGCGAGCAGTTCAGCGATCTGGCCCTGGAAATCCGCCTTCACCGCGCGCAGCCGCTGCGGGATGCCGCCGAAGGCACGCACGGAATGCAAGAGAGCATTGTGATTGAGCTGATTGAACGGCTCGAGGGTAACACCGAGCCGCTTGCAATAATCCAGCAGCGCGCGGTGGTGATAGGGAATGCGCCACGGCCCCGGATTGAGATAGAGACCTTCCTCGAACTCGCACACCTGCTTGTGGCCACCGAGCTCGGTGAAGGTGTCGCCGCCCCGCAAGGTCCAGTTTCGGCCACCGGGCCGGCCGTTGAATTCGAGGATCTGAACAGTGTAACCGGCCTTGCGCAGCTCCAGCGCCGCGGTCATGCCGGCAAGGCCCGCGCCGAGCACGAGCACGGAGGCGCCCTTGGGGTCACCCTCGAGCCGAATCGGCCCCTTGTAGCGCGACTCCGATGCGAGCCCGAGGCTCGTCATCGCATGATACATGGCCGCGCTGCCGGCCACCGTGCCGATCAACGCAAGAAGATCACGTCGCCTGACGGTCACGGGTTCGCTTTGCATCGAGTTACGGAGACGGCCCAGTACTGAGCCGTCAGCAAACAGCACGCCGCAGGGCGAGGCAACACACGCGTTGTTGATCGGCGTGCCTTGCAACGCGCGAACAGGATCGCTGATCGCGATCCTTGGCGCCGCAAATAGGACGTCACGCGACCTTGCGCGCCGACGTCTTGCCGTCAAGGAAGCCCATCAGCCGGCCGCGGATGATTTCGTCCGCCTCGCTCATGATGCGGTCGACGAGTTCCTTGCACGAGGGGATGTCTTGGATGAGGCCAGCGACCATGCCGCAGCTCCAGGCGCCGGCATCCATCTGGCCCTCGATCATGATTCTCGGATAGACGCCAGCGACCTGGTCGTGGATGTCGTCGATCTTCAATTTGTCACCCTTCTCGCGCTCGATCTCGAGCAGGCGCTCGACGTTGGCGTTCTTCAGCACGCGCTCGGTGTTGCGCAGCGCGCGCATGATCAGGCGGGTATCGAGCTCAGTCGACGCGACCAGCGCGTTCTTCACGTTCTGGTGGACCGGGGCTTCCTTGGTGGCGATGAAGCGCGTGCCCATGTTCATGCCGCTGGCGCCGAGCGAAAGTGCCGCGACGAGGCTGCGGCCGTCGGCCATGCCGCCGGAGGCGACGAAGGGAATCTTCAGCTCCTCCGCCGCGCGCGGCAGCAGGATCATGTTGGGGATGTCGTCTTCGCCGGGATGGCCACCGCATTCAAAACCGTCGACACTGACCGCGTCGCAGCCGATCCGCTCGGCTTTCAGCGAGTGGCGCACCGAGGTGCATTTGTGGATCACTTTGATGCCGTGAGCCTTCAGCGCCGGCATATATCGTTCGGGGCTGCGTCCAGCAGTCTCCACGATCTTCACGCCACCTTCCACGGTCGCGGCGATGTATTCCGGATAGGGCGGAGCTGCGAAGGTCGGCAAGAAGGTGAGGTTCACGCCGAACGGCTTGTCGGTCATCTCACGACAACGCGCGATCTCCTTGGCGAGCAGCTCCGGCGTTCTCTGGGTGAGCCCGGTGATGATGCCGAGCCCGCCGGCGTTGGAGACGGCGGAGGCGAGTTCGGCAAAGCCCACAAAATGCATGCCGCCCTGGATGATCGGGTGGTCTATGCCGAACAGTTCGGTGATCGCGGTCTTCACGTAGGCGTCCTCCCGGATGTTTTTCTGGCGCGAGTTTAGCCGGAGTTCTGCGCCGCGGTCACCATTTCTCTCCGAAGGGGCGGATCTCCATCTCGAAGGTCCAGGCGCTCTTGGGCTGCTGGTAGAGCTGCCAATAGGATTCCGCGACGGAGGCTGGCGACATCAGGAGGTCGGGATTGTCGAGCGCCTCCTTGCCCCAGAGCTGCTCTCGCCGTTCCCGCACCCAAGCCGTGTCGACACCGGAGTCGATAATGAGGTGCGCGACATGGATGTTCTTCGGACCGAGTTCGCGCGCCATCGCCTGGGCCACCGCGCGCAGGCCGAACTTGGCGCTGGCAAACGCCGCATAGCCGCTGCCGCCACGCAAGGACGCGGTTGCGCCGGTGAAGAAGATGTTGCCGCCGCCGCGCGGCAGCATCAGCCGCGCCGCCTCACGCCCTGCGAGGAAGCCGGAATAGCAGGCCATCTCCCAGACCTTTCGGAACACGCGCTCGGTGGTCTCCAGAATCGGGAAATTGACATTGGCGCCGACGTTGAAGATGCAGAGCTGAAGCGGTGCGTGCTTGTCTGCGTCGTTGAGGAAGGAGATGATCTCCTCCTCCTTGCGCGCATCGAGCGAGCGGGCATGAATCTCGCCCCCGGCCGCTTCGATTTCGCGAACGAGCGGCGCGAGCTTGTCGCCATTGCGTCGGCCGGCGAAGACGGTGAAGCCTTCGGATGCGAACTTCTTGGCGATCTCGGCACCGATATAGTCGCCGGCACCGATGACGGCAGCCGTGGCGTTTCGCTTGGACAAGGTCGCCTCCTCTTGTGGGACGGCGCCGGGGCGATATCGACCGCCCACGCGGCGCGCGCCATTAGAATCTTGAAATCGAGCCTATAGTTCTAAAATAGCACTGTCGAATTCTGGCTTTTCGGACTATAGCTTACTTCGAAATATCTTGGGGTTTCATATAAGTTCCTTTATCAGACCTACGTTGGAAATCGTTCGGTTTGCGAAAGCAATCAATGCCCGCGGGACGGGGCGTGCAGGTCGATCGAGCGAAGGATGGCGGCGATGGGGATCATCAGCGCGGCGATGATCGCAAGCGTCCCGAACACGTCGACATAGGCGAGTAGATCGACCTGCTGCTGCAAGGTCCTGCCGACCCAGGCGATCGCCTGCGAGGCGGCATCCGACGCGTTCGAGCCCTGCGCCTCAAAGAACCGCGTCATCGCGTCCACGCTCTGTTGATAGCCTAGGTCGGATGGCGCGAGATGTTCGATCAGCCGGCTCTGGTGAAATTGCTGGCGCTGGGCCAGAATCGTCTGCGCCAACGCAACGCCCATCGAGCCGCCGATATTGCGCGCGACGTTGATGAGCGCGGAGGTCTGGTTGGTCTTGTCCTGCGGCACGCCGTCGTAGGACGCCGTGGTCACCGGCAGGAACAGGAAGGGCAGACCGAGCGCGAGCATGATGCGCGCCATCGCCGCATAGCCGTAGGTAATGTCGCCGTTGAGCCCGGTGAGGTGCCACATCGCGATGGCGCAGATGGCCGCGCCGATCATGATGAGATATTTCGGCTGCACCATACCGATGAGACGCCCGACCACCGGCATCAGAATGAGCGTGGCGACGCCACCGGGCGACAAAGCGAGGCCCGCAAGCATCGCGGTGTAGTTCAACTCGGTTTGCAGGAGCTGCGGAATGAGCTGCGTCGTCGAGATCAGCACCGCGCCGGTGCCCAGCATCACCACGAAGCAGGCGCCGAACTGCCGCCGGCCGAGCAGGCGGATGTCGACGATGGGATCCTCGCGCGTCAATTCCCATGGGATCAGCGCGAGCAGGCAGAACGCAGCCAGGCCTGCAAAGGCAACGATCATGGTCGATCCGAACCAGTCGTTGCGCTGGCCCTCATCGAGCACGAATTCGAGCGAGCCCAATCCCACCGCAACGAGGATGAAGCCGACATAGTCGACGCGCAGGCCTTTCTTCAGGAGCTTCGTCCTCTCCTCTTCCGCGCCCGACGGCTCCCTGACCAGCGTACCGACCAGGAACAGCGAGACGAGCCCCATCGGCACGTTGATCAGGAACACCCAGTGCCAGGAATACGTGTCGGCGATCCAGCCGCCGAGCGTCGGGCCGATCACCGGCGCGACCACGACGGCCACGCCATAGATGGCGAACGCCTGCCCGCGCTTGTGCGGCGGAAAAGAGTCGGCAAGGATCGCCTGCTCGCTGGTCGCCATACCGCCACCGCCGAGCCCCTGCAAGATGCGGAACAGTACCAGAGCCTCGAGACTCCAGGCGAAGCCGCAGAGCAGCGATGCCGCCGAGAAAGTCGCAACGCATATCATGTAGAAGCGCTTGCGGCCGATCACGGTCGAGAGCCAGCCCGAGATCGACAGCACGATGGCATTGGCGACGAGGTAGCTCGTGACCACGTAGGTGCTCTCGTCGAGGCCGACCGCGAGCCCGCCGGCGATGTGGCGCAGCGAGACATTGGCGATTGTGGTATCGAGCACCTCCATGAAGGTGGCAATGGAGACGACGAAGGCGATCAGATAGGGACTGTGTCCGCCAGCCGCGGAACGCTCGGGCGACCAGCCGCCGGCCGCCGCGCCACCCTGCGTGATGTCGGTCATCGCACCCGGGTCCAGGGCACGACCGACATGCCCGGCCCCACCGGCAGATCGGCCGGCCAGCGGTCGACCACGATCTTCACGGGCACGCGCTGCACCACCTTAACGTAGTTGCCGGTCGCGTTCTCCGCCGGCAGCAGGCTGAATGCCGTACCGGAGCCCGGCTGCACCGAGTCCACGCGACCGGTGAGCTTGCGGTCGGGATAGGCATCGATGCGGATCTCGACGGGCTGCCCCGGCCGCATGTGCTTGAGCTGCGTTTCCTTGTAGTTGGCGACGATCCAGACGTCATCGGGCACGAACATCATCAGGCTCTGGCCCGGCGTGACGTAGGTGCCCTTGGCGCCGCTAAGTTTGACGACGCGCCCCGGCTGCGCTGCGAGCACGCTGGTGTAATCGACGTTCAGCCTGGCCTGATCGCGCTGCGCCTCCGATTGCTTCGCTTGCGCCTTCGCACCTTCGAGCTGCGCCTCAAGCGTCTTGATGCCGAGCTCGGCGCTGATCACCGCGGTCTTCGCACGCTCGGTGTTGGCCTGCTGCGCCTGAAGGTCGGAGTGGGTCTGCTGCGCGCGCTGGACGGTGCCGGCGCCCTTCTGGACGAGGTCCTGCGCCCGTGCGTCCTCTTCCTGCGCAAACTTAAGCTGCGCCTGGGCCTGATCGAGCTGGGCCTTGGCCTGGTTGATCTGCTCCTTCTGGGACTCGATTTGGGCCTCGACATTTCCAATATTGGCCTGTGACGCAGCGACCTGCGCCTCGGCCTGGTCGAGCGCGATCCGATAGTCGCGCTCATCGATCCTCGCCAACAGGTCGCCAGCATTGACGTGCTGGTTATCGGTGACGGGGACGTCCGCGACGTAGCCGGCGACCTTCGAGGCCACCGAAAAACTGCGCGCGGCGACGAAGGCATCGTCGGTCGATTCATAGTGGCGGATGTTCAGCCAGTAGACGAGGCCGGCCAAGAGCGCAGCAATCAGGACAAGGGCACCCGCGGACGCGAGCAGCCAATGCTCGCGCAGCCGGTCGCGGAGCGACGGCGTGCGCATCTCCGCACGCTCGCGGCCGGTGTTCGAGCCGTCCTTCGGCATTGATTGCTCCGCGGACGGTCCACGCTCGCGTGTTTGAGCATCCACGGTTGATTTCCTCAGTCAGTTCACATGCAAGGAAAGCTCGTTCGGCTCGTCACCCGAATAGCGCCGTCGCCCCGGCTTGACCGGGTACGCCGCGCCCCATCTGCGAAGCCGTGACTGTCTCTGGAATACTGGATCGCAGGTCAAGCCAGGCGATGGCACCGAGAGTGTAGCGAGCTCTCCCCTTGTAACCACGTCGAACCTGGGCGGCATCGAGCTGCCACGCGCGCCCTACGTGCGCACATTCAATGCGTTTTGCTCTCGTGCCACTTCTCCAGATCGGGCTTCGCCTCGCCCGACCTCTGTTCCTTCTCCGGATTGCCCTTCCAGGGCTTGTCCGTCTGTGCATGCGATCCCCAGTCGTTTTGCTGCCGGGGATCGTCCGTGGGCTTTTCCCTGCTCATCGGAAACTCCTGCTCGATAGTGCGACGAATGGCCTAGACAATCGGCACGCCATAATAGGCATTCAGCGCGCGGACCCTGGCGTCGTCGCTCCAATTCCATTCGGCCGCCTCGCCATAGTGCGGGGCATTGCGCAGCTCATTCGCGGTGATGCCGGTGACGTAGCCGCCGAGATCGGTGTCATACTTCAGCGACTGCCAGGGCAGCGGATAGTGATCGTTGCCGACCCCGAGGAACCCGCCAAAGCCGAGCACGGCGTAGGACACGCGGCCGCTCTTCTTGTCGATCATGACGCGCTCGATCGAACCGATCTTGTTGCGGTCGACGCCATAGACCGAAGTCCCTTCGACCTTGTCGCTTCCGATCAGCGTGCCTGTTTCGCTTTGATCCATCATGGTGAGATCTCCGTTGAGACTCGCTTTGCGGACCAACCAAGCCGCGAAGCGATCGTTCCGGCGCTCTCGCCACGTGTTCCCCGCTGCGGCCTGGAACAACGCTGAAAAGCCGCGGTTCTCCCACTTGATTGCACGAAAACGGGAGCCGTGAGACATGAGTGACTTCCGCGACATCCAACATGGCGTCAACGATCCCGTCGGCGGCGTCGACGTGAAGCGGCGAATCAACAACAACGAAACCCCGCATGAGAGGGCGCAGCGCTACGCTGACGTGCGCGCGATGCCGAGCGCGCAAGGCGGTGAGCCGTTCCTGCCCGAAGGGCTGCGGCGGCGGCCGACCAAGCCGCTCAACCCGCGCACCGGCCGCAATCCGACCGACTAGCGGGACGTTGGAACAAGCGCTCAAACCGAATGTTGATCGCCACACAACACCAGCGCGGCGACCGCGTCCTGTACGCCGCCAAGTCGGAGGATGAGGAATCATGAGATGCACATTGATTGCACTCGGCTGCTGCCTGCTCGCAGGCCCCGTGCTCGCGCAATCAATCGGCGAGAAGAGCGGGGTGAATTCGGTGCTCGGCGTGGCTCCCGCCACGGCCGATTTCGTCAAGGAAGTTGCGATCAGCGACATGTTCGAAATCGAATCAAGCAAGCTCGCCGAGCAGAAGGGCAACGCGCAGGAGAAGTCCTTCGCCCAGCAAATGGTGAGCGATCACACCAAAACCTCGACGGAGCTGAAGCAATTGGTTGGCAGCGGCAAGGTCCAGGCGACGGCGCCGACGGCACTCGACAGTTCGCACCAGAACAAGCTCGACAAGCTCAAGGATGCATCGGGCAAGGATTTCAGCTCGGATTACGACTCCTATCAGCTCAGTGCACACAAGGACGCGGTATCGCTGTTCGAGCGCTATGCCAATGGCGGCGACAATCCTGAGCTGAAGAACTGGGCCGGCAAGACGCTGCCAGCGTTGAAGCACCATCTCGACATGGCGCAGGAACTCGGCAAGGCGCCCAGCGTCGGCCAGTCCAGCAAGTAAGAACGCTGCGCCGCATTGCGGATGCCGGCAGCCCTGACCTGTCGGCATCCCATCACTTCCCAGCAACGATGCCTCTGTCCGCGCGTTGAGGGTGAAACCGGCGGAGAGAGCCGCAGGCAATCGATATCGCGCAGACACGTCGTCCAGGCGGCGGGCACAACACTTGCCGCAGGTTCGCTGCCACCCGCAACAGCGAAAGGAGACGAGCACATGGCCGAAGAAAAACTCATCGACCCGACATCACGCTACCCGAAACCGCCCTTCAAAAAGCAGTCGCAGGCCTGGCCGGGCCTTGCGAGCCAGATGAACCCGCGACCCGACCACGGCGAAACCAGCTATAAGGGCTCAGGCCGGCTCGCCGGGCGTAAGGCGCTGATTACCGGTGGCGATTCCGGAATGGGTCGCGCGGCGGCGATTGCCTATGCGCGCGAAGGCGCCGATGTCGCCATCAACTACGTGCCGAGTGAGGAGCCGGACGCACAGGACGTCCTCGCGCTGATCAAGAAGGAGGGCCGCGTGGGTCTCGCCATTCCCGGCGACCTTCGGAGCGAGACGTTCTGCAGGGAGCTCGTCGAACGCACGGTGCAGGGTCTCGGCGGCCTCGACATCCTCGTCTGCAATGCGGCGCGGCAGCAGGCGCACGAGTCGATCATCGATGTCTCCTCAGAGGATTTCGACGCGACGATGAAGACCAATATCTACGCGCCGTTCTGGATCATCAAGGCGGCGCTGCCGCATCTGAAACCGGGGGCCTGCATCATCGGCACCACGTCGGAACAGGCCTACGATCCCTCGCCCGATCTCTACGACTATGCGCAGACCAAGGCGGCGACGATGAACTACGTCAAGTCGCTGGCAAAGCAGCTTGGTCCGCGCGGTATCCGCGTCAACGGCGTTGCGCCCGGCCCGGTCTGGACACCGCTTCAGGTCTCCGGGGGCGCCTCGATGGAGAAGCTGGAACGATTTGGCGGCCAGACGCCGATGGGGCGTCCGGGGCAGCCGGCGGAACTCGCGTCAATCTACGTGCAGCTTGCCGCCGCGGACGCGAGCTACGCTACGGGGCAGGTCTATGGTTCGGCGGGCGGATCCGGGCAGCCTTAAAGGCCACGAGATGCGGAACTTCGCTCGTATCCCCGCTTTACAAGCCTGACACGGAGCACCCTCGCCGACCAAACAACGATGGCACTCGTCACAGTCAAGCCGACCCGGATCGACATCGCGATCGCCGATGAAATCGCCACTTATGCCAACCCGGGCATGGAAGAGGCTGCCCAGGCGCTCACGTGGGGCGCCGACGAGCACGTGCTGCTCGCCCTCGCCACCGCCGGCTGGCTCTACGCCTGGACGCGACGTCCCGCGGCGCGACCGATCGCCAATCACGTACTTGCGGTGTCGCTCGTGACGGCAGTGCTGCCGCATATCCTGAAATCGATTTTCGACCAGACGAGGCCTGACCGGCTGACCGTCCGCGGCCATCGGCGCGGCATTCCGATATCGGGGAAATCGCGCGACGCCTTTCCGTCCGGACATGCCGTTCATATGGGTGCGCTTGCCTCTGCAGCTGGCCTGTTGCCGCGCGGTCCGCGCCGCGCATTGCGCACCGTTGCCGTCGGACTGTCGCTGACGCGCATCGTGCTGCTGGCGCATTGGGCGAGCGACGTGGTGGCGGGCTTTGCGCTCGGCGCCGCGGTCGAGCGGCTGTTGAGACCGCGCGTACTCGTGCGGCGCAAAGCGCGGAGACGGCCGTGACCGAGCAAATCCTACGCTTCGTTGCGGGGGGCCTGATCGTCTCAGCCTTCGCGGTCCTGAGCGACATGCTGCGCCCCAAGAGCTTTGCCGGCCTGCTCGGCGCCGCGCCCTCGGTCGCGCTGGCGACGCTCGGCATTGCCGTCGCCCAGCACGGCGCGGCCTATGCCGCGGCCGAAAGCTGGACGATGATCTATGGCGCCGTTGCGCTCGCCTGCTACAGCTTCGTCGTGTGCCAATTGCTGATGCGATGGCACATGGCGGCGCTGTCGGCCACGATCGTCTCCTTCGTCGTCTGGCTCGCCGTCGCGTTCAGCCTGCTGGCGAGCTTCGGAGGATCCTCGTGATGCCCGTCAAGCTGTCGCCGTCGTCCCTGAAGCAGACGCATTGGTACGAATATCTCATCCGCTTCGTGCTCGGGGGGATCGCGACTGTTCTGGCCGGTTTCATCGGCAAGCAATTCGGCACGTCGGTGGGCGGCCTGTTCCTCGCGCTTCCCGCGATCTTCTGTGCCAGCGCCACGCTGATCGATCGCCACGAACGCCGCAAGAAGGAGAAGGCTGCTCTGAACGGAGAAAGGCGCGGCCGGCAGGCTGCCGCGCTCGATGCCGCAGGCGCCGGGTTGGGAAGCATCGGCCTCGCCGCCTTCGCAGCCGTGTTCTACCTCACCGTTTTGGCAAGCGTTGCAGCGGCCTTTGCAGTCGCGCTGCTCGTGTGGGGAGCCGTCGCCGTGTCGATGTGGTGGCTACGTCGCAAGCTGCGCGTCGTGCACCATCATCCGCAGCAAGGGGACGCATCGGCCAACCGGCTAGCGTCGTAGCGACAGAAACTCGTGCATCTCGGCCGCGGTCTGCAACTGCTCGATCCGGGCTGCGATCAGATCGCGCAGCCGTCCAACCGGCGCTCTTGCAAGCTCGTCTTCGAGCCGAAGTCTTTGCTGTTCGAGCCGTTGCTCGAATGTGTGGGGATCAGAACGTTTCCGTTTCCGCATCGCGACCTCGTGGGGGTTGCAGGGCCGGGCTATTGGCCCAGCGATCGAGTTGCTCAATCACCCTCCGATGACTCGGCCGGCGCGGCTCCGGCGCCTCCGGCTCTTCGGATAGTTTGCGCGGCAGTCTGACCTGATTGGGCATGGCTCTCTCCAGTTCTTGGAGCGATTTTCTGGTTCAACATGGACCTTCGTAGCCACTTCCACAATTACATAAGTTATTGATTTTATGTGATAATTTCACTCATTTGGCCAACTTTGAGGAGTCGGCGGAACCCGCGCCGAATTGGTTCGTTGAGTAACCTACTCACCTTGCCAACTTTGAGTGGCCAACCATGAACGATCTTCGCGCCGAGCGACTGCAAGTCATGCTCTCGCCAGAAGAACTCAGTGCAGTCGACGATTTCCGCTTCCGCCACCGCATGCCGACACGTGCCGCTGCGGTGCGCGAACTTCTCAAGCTTGGGCTCGCCAGTGACGGCATC
Source organism: Bradyrhizobium sp. CB82 (assembly GCF_029714405.1). Taxonomy (NCBI): domain Bacteria; kingdom Pseudomonadati; phylum Pseudomonadota; class Alphaproteobacteria; order Hyphomicrobiales; family Nitrobacteraceae; genus Bradyrhizobium; species Bradyrhizobium sp. CB82. Next base: position 6,558,017 of record NZ_CP121650.1, read on the forward strand.
GACGGGCTGGCGGGCGTCAAGTCGAGCGACTATGGCGTGTTCGGTCGCGGCCCCGAGGGCCACACGCCGGACGCTTCCGACGGCAACGCAGAGGATTGATCGCGATACGAGAGCACAAAAGCAAACGACCCCGGCACGGGGTGCCAGGGCCGTCCTTGGAGATTGCTTACGGCCCACCGGGGGTATGAAGCCGAAGCAATCCACTTACGCGTCCGAGATGGATTCGTTCCTCGGAATTTCAACCGGTCGGCGGCGTGCCGGAATCATCAGGAGTCATGCCCGAGCCCGGCGTCTTGCTCCCATCACTCAGTTCGGGATCGCGCGTTGCTTCCTTCGACGGCGACCCCTTCGCGCCGGATTTATGCACGGTCTGCGCGCGCTGCTTGTCGCGCGGCTGTTCCTCCGCGCGCTTGTCGCGAACGACGCCTTGATTGTGCTGCGTCATGTCTGTGCTTCTCGCTGTCGTCTCTGTTCAAGACGCTTACGCGCCGCAGCCCCAATGGTTCCGGTGCGTCAGCGGGGATCAGGGAAGTCAAGCGCGCCTAGCTGCGCGCGTGCTGTGCGGCGGCCGGCGACGAGTGCGCCAAATGGACTTGCCGCAGCGTCGTCAGGGTCGCGAAGGTCGCGGAGATGCCAAACGCCATGATGAGGGCGAACAGTGCCAGACGGGGAGCCATTGCAATCCTCCTGCTGGAAATGAACGAACGCGATGAGTACCGACTATGTCTCCGGATTATCGTCAGTTGGTCGCGCATCGTTTGTGAGCGATCTCACCCGAGGGCTCACGAACGCGAGAGCGGCTATGATGTCGGCTTCTTTTGCGGCACGCATTGGGCGACTGGCGGGATTTCGCCATCGAGCCAATCCTGCTCCTCCGCGAGCGCCGTCCAGGCTTCCGCCATCCGCTGGTAGCGCTTGTAGGTGGGTTGCCCTTCGGCCCGCTCCGCAAGATGCAGGCAGTTTTCGGCGTTTTCCCTGAAGATATCCGATTGCTTCATATCGAAACAGGTGGGGGGCGGAGCTGCGCTGCGCAACCGCCCTAACCGGATCGTAATGTCGCGGGAACTTCGGCTTGGGCCCGCCATTGACGGTCCATGCGCATGATCGTCGCCACTGTCCTGTTGCTGATGAGCACCGCTGTACTCGCCGACAATAGCGGCGAACGAACGTGGGCAGGGCACGATTCCGCGCGCACGCCGACCGCAACCGACGTCATCAGCGGTCTCTATGCGTTCGGGCGCTTCCAGCAGGGCCTGCTCGAGAGCGCCGATCTCAGGGGCAATCAGGAGGTCAAGACCCTCGCGACCGCGCGAGCCGAGGATGCGGCCAAGCGCGACAAGGCGCTAAAACAGATCCAGCAGGCGATCGGCGCCGAGCCGAACGTTCGCAAGGCCTCGACAGCGGGTGCCGCACTCACCGGCCCCGGCGATGAAGGCCCGGCCTATGTCAGGCAATTCTACGCGGCGCAGGTCGCCGAGTATGAAGAGGCCGTCGCCCTGCTCGAGCGCTATCTGCAAGCGCCCGACAATGATGCGCTCGGCGCCTTCGCGCGGGAACAGTTGCCGGTCCTCCGATCGCAGCTCAGGGACGCTGCGCGCACGCTGGCCGACAAGTAGGCTCAGCGTTCGGGATGATGCTGCTCGCTCTCCGGCTTCACGGTGCGATTGCTCTCCGGCATCTTGTCCCTGCCCTGATCGCCATTGTCGTCCCGCCCGCCCGAAGTGGAGGTGCCGCTGCCGCTCCGGCTCGGCCGCGTCGCAGCTCCCGTCGTCGGTGCGGAGCCAGGCGTCGCCGAACTTGCCGCCGGGTCTCCCGTGACGGCCCCGCGGCCGCTCGGCTCGCCGTTCTGCGCATGGGATACACCGCCCAGCAGCAAGATCACCGCGGCGACCAGGGTTACGATTTTCATAACAAGCTCCTTCGCTTTGCAGGCTAACCGGGAGCTGCATGCTCCGTTCCGAGCCAAACCGCGTCCCAGCCGTTCCGCGCGCGGAACACCGCAACAAGAAAAATTCCTGCCCCGCTTGGAACCCCCTTCCGTGGCGCGCGTTAACTCGACCGGGCTGAGCGAGCCAGGTTCCGGTTTTTCCTGCTCCAACGTTGGAGCTTGATTTGGAATTGCGCTGACGTTCTATTTCCAACACTGCGTATTTGCTTTGGATTCGGCGACGCACCTGCGGGGGGAATGACATGAGCGACCTCGATCCCGGACCGGCTTCGGCGTCCGGCCGTCGCCTCCCCAAACGAAAAGCGAATGGCAGTCCGGAAGCCGATTCCCGGCAGGAATTACTGCTTGCACTGCAAGCGATGCGCAGCGGCGATTTTTCCGTGCGCATGAGCGGCGACTATCTGGGTATCGACGGCAAGATCGCCGACACCTTCAACGAGATCATCGCCGCCAACCAGCGTATGGCGCAGCAGCTCGAGCTGGTCGGCCAAGTTGTGGGTCGTGAGGGCAAGACGCGGCAGCGCGTGAAGTTCGGGCTCGCCTCCGGCTCGTGGGCCGACATGGAAGGCTCGGTCAACACGCTGATCGACGATCTCCTGTGGCCGACGCGTGAGGTGACGCGCGCGGTCGCGGCCGTGGCACAGGGCGACCTCTTGCAAACCGTCAAGCTCGACGTTGACGGCCGCCCCCTGCGCGGCGAATTTTTGCAGTCGGCGACCATCGTCAACACCATGATCAAGCAGCTCGGCGTGTTCACCTCCGAGGTGACGCGCGTGGCGCGCGAGGTCGGCACCGAAGGCAAGCTCGGCGGCCAGGCGCAGGTGCCGGAAGTGACCGGCGTCTGGAAGGATTTGACCGAGAGCGTCAACTCGATGGCGAACAACCTGACCAACCAGGTGCGCAATATCGCCGAGGTGACGATCGCGGTGGCCAACGGCGACTTGTCGAAGAAGATCACCGTGGACGTTCGCGGCGAGATTCTTCAGCTCAAGGAAGCCATCAACACGATGGTGGACCAGCTTCGCTCTTTTGCCTCGGAAGTGACGCGCGTGGCGCGCGAGGTCGGCACCGACGGCAAGCTCGGCGGCCAAGCCATCGTGCCGGGCGTCGCCGGCACCTGGAAGGACCTCACCGACTCCGTCAATGCGATGTGCGGCAATCTGACCGCACAAGTGCGCAACATCGCCAACGTGACCACGGCGGTGGCGCGCGGCGACCTCTCCCGCAAGATCACCGTGGACGTCCGCGGCGAAATCCTCGAGCTCAAGGACACCATTAACACCATGGTGGACCAGCTCAACTCGTTTGCTTCTGAAGTGACACGCGTGGCGCGCGAGGTCGGCACCGAAGGCAAGCTCGGCGGCCAGGCGCAAGTGCCTGGTGTGGCCGGCACCTGGAAGGATCTCACCGACAACGTCAACTTCATGGCCTCGAACCTGACGGCGCAGGTCCGCAACATCGCCGACGTCGCGACCGCGATCGCGAGCGGCGACCTCTCCAAGAAGATCACGGTGAACGTGTCGGGCGAGATCCTTCAGCTCAAGGAAACGCTCAACACCATGGTCGACCAGCTCAACGCGTTTGCCGGCGAAGTGACGCGCGTGGCGCGCGAAGTCGGTACCGAAGGGCGGCTCGGCGGCCAGGCCAACGTGCTCGGTGTCGCCGGTACCTGGAAGGACCTGACGGAGAGCGTCAACTCGATGGCGTCGAACCTGACCGCGCAGGTTCGTAACATTGCCGAGGTGACGACGGCCGTCGCAGGCGGCGATCTCTCGAAGAAGATCACCGTGGACGTGCGCGGCGAGATCCTGGAACTGAAAGACACCATCAACACCATGGTGGACCAGCTCAACGCCTTCGCCGGCGAAGTCACGCGCGTGGCGCGCGAGGTCGGCACGGAAGGCAAGCTCGGCGGTCAGGCCCAGGTGCGTGGCGTCGCCGGCACCTGGAAGGACTTGACCGACTCGGTCAACTCGATGGCCTCGAACCTGACCGGCCAGGTCCGCAACATCGCCGAGGTCGCAACCGCTGTGGCCAAGGGCGACCTGTCGAAGAAGATCACCGTGAACGTGTCGGGCGAGATCCTTCAACTCAAGGAAACGCTCAACACCATGGTCGATCAGCTCAACGCCTTCGCTGGAGAAGTGACGCGTGTCGCGCGCGAGGTCGGCACCGAAGGCAAGCTCGGCGGCCAGGCCGAGGTGCCCGGCGTCGCCGGCACCTGGAAGGATCTCACAGACTCCGTGAACTCCATGGCGGGCAACCTCACCGCCCAGGTCCGCAACATCGCCGAAGTCGCAACCGCCATCGCCGGCGGCGACTTGTCGCGAAAAATTACCGTCGACGTGCGCGGCGAGATCCTGCAGCTCAAGGATACGCTGAACACGATGGTCGACCAGCTCAACCGCTTCGCGGGTGAGGTGACGCGCGTGGCGCGCGAGGTCGGCACCGAAGGCCGTCTCGGCGGCCAGGCCAACGTGCCCGGCGTCGCCGGTACCTGGAAGGATCTCACCGATAGCGTGAACTCGATGGCGGGCAACCTCACCGCCCAGGTCCGCAACATCGCCGAGGTTACGACCGCCGTGGCGCGTGGCGACTTGTCCCGCAAGATCACCGTGGACGTGCGCGGCGAAATCCTCGAGCTGAAAAACACCATCAACACCATGGTGGACCAGCTCAATGCCTTCGCATCGGAAGTGACGCGCGTCGCGCGCGAGGTTGGCACCGAAGGCAAGCTCGGCGGCCAGGCGCAAGTGCCTGAAGTCGCCGGCACCTGGAAGGACCTCACCGACAACGTCAACTTCATGGCCTCGAACCTGACCGCGCAGGTCCGCAACATCGCCGAGGTGGCGACCGCGATCGCGGGCGGAGACCTGTCGAAGAAGATCACGGTGGACGTCCGCGGCGAGATCCTGCTGCTCAAGGATACGCTGAACACGATGGTCGAGCAGCTCCGCTCCTTCGCCGCCGAGGTGACGCGCGTGGCGCGCGAGGTCGGCACCGAGGGGCGGCTCGGCGGTCAGGCGGTGGTGCCCGGCGTCGGCGGCACCTGGAAGGACCTCACCGACAACGTCAACCTGCTCGCCGCAAACCTCACCACGCAGGTGCGCAACATCGCCGAAGTCACGACCGCCGTGGCGCGCGGCGACCTCTCCCGCAAGATCACGGTCGATGTGAAGGGCGAAATCCTCGAGTTGAAGAACACCATCAACACCATGGTGGACCAGCTCAACGCCTTCGCCGGCGAAGTCACGCGCGTTGCGCGCGAGGTCGGCACCGAAGGCAAGCTCGGCGGCCAGGCCCAGGTGCCCGGTGTCGCCGGCACCTGGAAGGATCTCACCGACACCGTGAATTTCATGGCGGCGAACCTCACCGAGCAGGTGCGCGGCATCGTCAAGGTCGTGACTGCGGTCGCGAACGGCGACCTCAAGCAGAACCTCACCGTGAAGTCGAAGGGCGAGGTCGCGGCACTCGCCGACACCATCAACAACATGACCGAGACGCTCGCGACCTTCGCCGATCAGGTGACGTCGGTGGCGCGTGAGGTCGGCGTGGAGGGCCGGCTCGGCGGCCAGGCCAACGTGCCGGGCGCCGCCGGCACCTGGAAGGACCTCACCGGCAACGTCAACCTGCTGGCGGCGAATCTCACCTCGCAGGTGCGCGCCATCGCGGAGGTCGCGACCGCCGTCACCAAGGGCGACCTGACGCGGTCGATCCAGGTCGATGCCCGCGGCGAGGTCGCGGAGTTGAAAGACAACATCAACACAATGATCACCAACCTGCGTCTCACGACGGACGTGAACACCGAGCAGGATTGGCTGAAGACGAACCTCGCCAAATTCACCAACATGCTTCAGGGCCAGCGCGACCTCACTACCGTCGGCCGTCTGCTGCTCTCCGAGCTGTCGCCGCTAGTGAACGCCCATGCCGGCGTGATCTACCAGATCGAGAACGAGGACAGCCCGCAGCTCCGCCTGCTTGCCTCCTATGCCGGCGACGGCGCCTATCCCTATCCGCAGGTGCTGCAATTCGGTGATGGCCTCGCCGGGCAATGTGCCCTCGACAAGCGCCCGCGCGTGGTCGCGGAGATCCCCGCCGACGTGGTGCCGGTCAACTCGGCGCTGCTGCGCGTCGTGCCGAAGAACCTGGTCGTACTGCCCGTGCTGTTCGAGAGCCAGGTGAAGGCGGTGATCGAGCTCGCCTCGCTCGCCTCATTCACCACCTCGCAAATGACTTTCCTGGAACAGCTCACAGACTCCATCGGCATCGTGCTCAACTCGATCGAGGCGACGATGCAGACCGAAGGCCTGCTCAAGCAGTCGCAACAGCTCGCAGGCGAGCTCCAGGCCCAGCAGCGCGAATTGCAGCAGACCAACGAGCAGCTCGAGCAGAAGGCGCAGCAGCTCGCCGAGCGCAACGTGGAGGTCGAACGCAAGAACCAGGAGATCGAACAGGCCCGCCGCGCGCTGGAGGAAAAAGCGACCGAGCTGGCGCTGACCTCGAAGTACAAGTCCGAATTCCTCGCCAATATGAGCCACGAACTGCGCACGCCGCTGAATTCGATCCTGATCCTTGGCCAGCAGCTTACCGACAATCCGGATGGCAATCTCTCGGCCAAGCAGGTCGAGTTCGCGCGCACGATCCACGGCGCCGGCACCGACCTGTTGAACCTGATCAGCGACATTCTCGATCTTTCCAAGATCGAGTCCGGCACGGTGACCGTCGACGCCGAGGAAATCTTGACCGCGAACCTGTTGGAAACCGTCGGACGTCCGTTCCGGCACGAGGCCGAGAACCGCAACCTGTCCTTCAACATCGAGGTCGATCCGAACCTCGCCCGCAGCATCGTCACCGACTCCAAGCGGCTGCAGCAGGTGTTGAAGAACCTGTTGTCGAACGCCTTCAAATTCACGGCCGAAGGCGGCGTGCGGCTGAAGGTCGCCGGCGCGCTCGGCGGCTGGACGCCGGATCACCCCGTGCTCAATGCTGTGCCGGCAGTGATCGCGTTCGAGGTCTCCGATACCGGTATCGGCATTCCCCTGGAGAAGCAGAAGCTGATCTTCGAGGCCTTCCAGCAGGCCGACGCCGGCACCAGCCGCAAATATGGCGGCACCGGCCTTGGGCTCGCCATCAGCCGCGAACTCGCAAGCCTGCTCGGCGGCGAGATCCACCTGCGCAGCGCGACCGGCAAGGGCTCCACCTTCACGTTGTACCTGCCGCTCAAATACTCGGGACCGACACTGGCGTCACGGTCCGCGCCCGCGGCCAACCAGCCGCCCGCGCTCCAAACGCAGGCGACTGCGCCCGAGCGCGTCATCGAGCAACTGCCTGACGACCGGCTCAATCTCGAACCGGGGGATACCATCCTGCTGATCGTCGAGGACGATCCGCATTACGCTCGCGTGCTGGTCGATCTTGCCCGCGACAAGGGGTTCAAGGTGCTGGTCGCCGCACGCGGCGCCGAGGCTCTCGAACTCGCCAAGCAATACCAGCCGACGGCGGTGTCGCTCGACGTGTTCTTGCCGGACATGCTGGGCTGGACTGTGCTGAGCCAGCTCAAGCACAATCCGCTGACCCGCCACATCCCCGTGCAGATCATCACGCTGGACGAGGACCGCCAGCACGCGCTCGCCCGCGGCGCCTTCTCCTTCGTCAACAAGCCGACCACGACCGAGGGCGTTTCCGCAGCGCTGAGCCAGATCAAGGAATATGCAAGGCCCCGGCGCAAGCGGCTCCTCATCGTTGAGGACAACGAGGCGGAGCAGCTCTCGATCCGCGAGCTGCTGCATCACGACGACATCGAGATCGTGGCGACCGACACCGGTGCCGGCGCGCTCTCGACGCTGCGCGAATCGCGCTGGGATTGCGTGGTGCTGGACCTGCGTCTGCCGGACATGAGCGGCTTCGAGGTGCTGGACCAAATTCGCAGCGACGAGGCGCTGTCGAACATTCCGGTCGTGGTCTTCACCGGCCGAGAGCTCTCGGCGGAAGAGGATGCTGAGCTCCACACCATGGCGCGCAGCATCGTGGTCAAGGGCGTGGAGTCACCCGAACGCCTGCTCGACGAGACCGCGCTGTTCCTGCACCGGGTGATCACCGAATTGCCAACCGAAAAGCAGCGCATGCTCGAGAAGCTGAACAGTTCCGACGAGGACCTCATCGGCAAGACCGCGCTGCTCGTCGACGACGATGCCCGCAACATCTTCGCGCTGTCGAGCGTCTTGGAACGGCGCGGCATGAAGGTGCTGACCGCCACGACAGGCCGCGAGGCGGTGACGCTGGTGGAGTCCAATCCGGAGATCGCGATCGTGCTGATGGACATCATGATGCCGCAGATGGATGGCTATCAGACCATCGGCGTCATCCGGGAGAACCCGGCCTTTTTGCGACTGCCGATCATCGCGCTGACCGCGAAGGCGATGAAGGGCGACCGGGAGAAATGTCTGGAAGCGGGTGCTTCTGACTACCTCGCCAAACCCGTCAACACCGATCAATTGCTGCTTGCGATCCGCATGTGGCTGCATCGCTGAGTGGAATCCGAGTATGGACCACGAAAAGGTCAACATCCTCCTCGTCGACGACCAGCCGGCCAAGCTGCTCGCCTATGAGGTGATCCTCAAGGACCTCGGCGAGAACCTCGTGATCGCCTCCTCCGGCCGCGAGGCGCTGGAAATCTTGCTGAAGAGCGAGATCGCGGTGATCCTGGTCGACGTCTGCATGCCCGAACTCGACGGCTTCGAGCTCGCGGCGATGATCCGCGAGCATCCGCGCTTCCAGAAGATTGCGATGATCTTCATCTCGGCAATCCAGGTCTCCGACATCGACCGCCTGCGCGGTTACGAGATGGGCGCGGTCGACTACGTTCCGGTGCCGGTCGTGCCGGAGGTGCTGCGCGCCAAGATCAAAGTGTTCGCCGAGCTCTATCGCAAGACGCGCGAGCTCGAGCGGCTGAACCAGGAGTTGGAGGATCGCGTTCGCGCACGCACCGCCGAGCTCGAAAGCTCGACCGCCAAGCTGCTCGAGAGCGAGCAGCGGCGCAGCATGGCGATCGCCGCCGGCAAGATGGGATCCTGGGACTGGGACTGGATCAACGGCGACTGGATGTGGGACGAAGGCCAGTATCGCATCTTCGGCGTTGCACCCGAGACATTCAACGTCACCTCGGCCAGCGTGCAGGCGCTGCTGCACCCCGATGACGTCGATCAGTTCCGCAAGGCGATCGCCGAATTCAACACGGGCACGCGTGCCTATGAAGCCGAATTCCGCATTCAGCGGCCGGACGGCGAAGTCCGCTGGTGCGTCGGAACGGCGGCGGCGACGCTGGACGGAAATGGTCGCGTTGTGCGGGTGAGCGGCGTCACCGTCGACATCACCGAGCGCAAGCGCGCCGAGGAGCGCCAGAATCTGCTCGCTCGCGAAGTCGATCACCGCGCCAAGAACGCCCTGGCGCTCGCGCAATCAATCGTCCGGCTGACCCGTGCCGACGACGTCAAGACCTACGTCAATGCCGTCGAAGGACGTATCAATGCGCTGGCGCGCGTGCACACCATCCTGTCGCTGTCGAGCTGGCAAGGTGCCGAGATCAACAAGCTGATCGAGGAGGAGCTCGCGCCCTATTCGCTCGGCGGCCAGATCCGTCTGTCGGGTCCCGAAGTGCAGCTCGTGCCTGCGACCGCGCAAACGCTGGCGCTGGCGCTGCACGAGCTGTTCACCAATTCGGCCAAATACGGCGCGCTGTCGACGCGGTCCGGCCGGCTTGCGATCGGTTGGGAGGTGAGTGGCGAGATGCTCGCGCTGACCTGGGAGGAATCCGGGGGGCCGCTGGTCAGGCAGCCAAAGGCTCGCGGCTTCGGCACCAAGAGCCTGCTCGCGAGCGTCGAGTCCCAGCTCGGCGGACAGGCGCAATTCGATTGGCGTGCCGAGGGTCTTTTGTGCCGCCTCGAAGTGCCGCTGACGCGGAAGGCTCTGCCGGCGGCCGAACAATTCGACGCTGCGATCGCCGGCGAATTGCAGCGCGCCTCTGGCTAGCGCCCGGCGCGCACCCTCACCGCCTGCATCTGCAGCGGCGCATCCGCGATGCGGCCCTCGAGCCAGGCTTCGCTGCGCTCCAGATCGCGCAGGGCCATCGCATAGCTTCGGGCGGCGCGCTGCTCCGCACCACGCGGCAACGTGCGCGCCTTGCGCAGCATTTCCGCAGCCGCGTTGCGATAGGCAAGGGAGCGGTACAGAAAGATCACCTTTCCCATGATCGAGCTTTCCTTGTCGTTGCTTCAGTCCCAATCCTCTCAGACCTCGCATGAACGCCACCTGAAGATCGCGCACATGAATATTTGTTCAGGAAGCTGAAGCTAAGGTGTTCGAGGAACTCTCGATGATCCGGGGCGTTTCTCGGAATGATTGTCGAGGGCGACGATGCGAATGCGAAAATCGCCACGTTTGGTTTCGACGGCAGCCGCCATCACGCTGATGACGCAGGCGATGATGGGCGCGGCGCTCGGGCTCATTTTCGGTCTCACGCTCGTGCTCATCAATCCTGCCGTTGCGGCGCTGCTCAGGAGTGGCGGAAGCCCGACCATTTTCGTGTTCGTCATCACACTCGTGACGAGCTTTGCAATCGGCGCAACACTAACAGGCGCCGTGTTCGTCCTGATGGACGACAAGGATTCTTGAAGCGCGTGTGGGCGCATGCAACACGTGCGCGGGAACTCTCGTGCCCGATCGCTGTTGGCTCCCTGCGTCAATTCAACTCAAGGGAGTTCCGCGCATGAAGAAGACCCAGCTCGCCTTTGCCATGATCCTGGCAGCCGGCCTCGCCGTCGCGCCATTCGCCGCTGAAGCCAAAACTCACAAGAAGCATCATTCGTCAGCGACCTCGTCGCAGACCACAACTGGTGCAAACATGAAGTCGAGCGGCGGAGGAGCCGCCAATCCGTCGAGCCAGGGCAATGTCGGCCCCGGCACCAATCAGGCCGGCAGCATGCCCAGCAAGTGAGCGCATTCACCCCGAGAAAGCCCCGCCCGTCGCGGGGCTCTTTCTTTAAGATTGCCACCATCGCACTCTTAGCTGGCGCCACATCGTCGGCGCCCTTTGAGCGCGTCGCGCCCGATGCGGCGCAGATCGTCGATCGAGCAGCGGCCCATCCGGATCATCTGTAGAATCGCGGCGCGCTCGCGCGCGGCCGTCTCGGATGTGAGGATATCTGCGCAGACCTCGTCAAGCGTCGGCGCAGCAGGATCGTCGTTTTGGTGTCCGACATCGGAAGCCTACGGCACGTTGCGTAACGTACCCGATTCAGCCGCGTCGGATGTCAGGCATGTCAAGGCCGGATTGAGGGGCGCGCTGCGCCTTGCGGTCCGCACTTCGCGAGCGCTTCTACCATCGCGCGCTTGCGTGCGATCGAGAGCTGAGCTGCGGCATCGTCGAGGCCGGCACGCTGCAACTGGCGGATGGCCGACCCAAGTTCGAGAATCTCGGCGCGCAGTTTCAGAATCCGGTACGCGTCCGGGTCCTCATCCACGGCAAGCCCCCGGTTTCACCGGCGCACGGCCATGCGGGCCGCTTTGTGACCGTTCTGCTTGGGATCGTTCTTGATGTTCGCGCGGTGGCTCACCCACTCGCCGCTATTGAGCAGGAGATCGCCGCCGCCGGCCGCCTTCCAGTCGGTGATCAGCTGCTTTACGTCCTGGCGCAATCCGAGCAATCGAAGCGCGCTTTCACTGCAGTCGCGATCGCGGTTGAGGAGGTCGCGCACCGACGCCTCAAGGTCGATCATCTCTGACCTTAACGCGCTGATTTTACGACGAATTTCATTAATTCTGTTGTCCATGGCTTGTTAGAACAAAATAAGAACATATAGTCAAGTCACGATTCAGGGATGGAGAGTGCAAATGCAAGTGGAAGGTAAATACGACGCCAAGGATTTCCTCGCCGCGCAGATGACACGGGCCCAGGTCCTGCGGCTGAGGCGGCTGAGCCAGGAGGCCTATCAGCCCGGCCAGTATGCGAGGGACCTCAGCTTCGACGAGGCAGCAAAGCGCATCCAGGCGCTGGAGGCCGAGATCGAGCTTGCCAATTCGTTCTGACCTGCCGCATCACTTCCGCGCAAAGGCTTCCTTGAGGAAGCAGAGCCCGTCATAGGTGAGCCGCGCCTCGCTGGTCTCGCCTCTGGCGATCTCCGCTTCGAGGAAGGTCTCGAGCTCAGGCAGCGCGCGTTCGAACTTGTCGCGCGCGCCCATCATCTCGCAGGTCTCGCGGATGCGTTCGATCGGCTTGTCGAGGATGTTGATCGTGACCATGGCGGTTAATCCGCACCGCTGCCAGTCCGTTCCGCGCGCGATGATTTTGTTCTTTGGCGCGCGACAGCCGCCCGCGCCCACGCGCCACACGGCGTTGCCGCGATCAGCAGCGCGCCGGATGGTCGATTGCAATTTCAACCAGCGCCTCCTGACGGAGCCAGGATCGGTGATCGTCACGCAGAGGCCTCTCGCCAAACATCACAAGAAGGATGTCGCGCACGCTTGCACCACCGCCCTTCCCACACCGCGTGTCGTGTCGGCATGCGGGACGGAACCATGCAAGTTCGGAACGGTTCTGTCCTTGAAGGGAGGACGCTCATGGCACGCAAAGCAAAGAAGCGGCGCTATTCGAAGAGCTCCGGCAAGGATGTCGAAAGCGAGATGCGCCGCTACAAGAAGGGCACGGCCAAGAGCGGTCGTGGCGGACGTGGTGGACGCGTGAAGAGCCGGAAGCAGGCGATCGCGATCGGCCTGTCGAAGGCGCGCAAGAAGGGCAAGAAGGTCCCGAAGAAGACATCGAAGCGGAAGGGCTCGAAGAAAAAGTCGAAGAAGCGCTCCCGGTGAGACCAGATTGGGCGCGCGCGAAGATCTCGTGCGCCGCCCAATGTCGATGGCTAGCCGCGTCAGATCTTGGCCGTCAGATCATGGTGCCGGGCATGAAGCAGCGGATTGAAATGCCGAACGCAGTCTTTACCGGCCACACCATGGTGCGCCCGGCTCGGTTGGGCTCGGTGATGACGGCCTCATCGGGCACCTCGACCCACTGGCCGTCGATGCGGACGCGATAGTGGCCCCCGTAGGATTCCCAATCGGGGTCGGCGAGCGCCACGCCGTCGGCATCGGAGCAACACGGACCGAGGTGGCTGCGCAGGCTGTCGAACCATGGCTTGAGCGGCGAATCCGAATAGCGTCCGTCGTCACGACCCAGCGCGCTTTGAGTGCAAAGCACAAGCGCAACGAGCAGCAACACGCTCCTGCCGAAGGCCTTCAATCGATCCATCGTTGGCACCGATCCCTGACGAGGTTTCCGGTTCCACAAAAGCGGCGCCCCACTGAGAGTTCCGCTGATGCAACCGTCTCTCGCCCGCCGAACCGCAAAAGGCGACTCGCGACCGCCTTGAGTTAATGTTGATTTTTGGGCCGAACCCTGTCCGCAACAGATCCGTTAACGCGAATGTTATCGGGGGCCGCCGGATTATCCCTCAATCAGCGGATTTCGCCGCTGACCGCGACCATGTGGAACGCGGCCAATCTTCGAATGAAACTCGCTCCGTTCCCGAAACGGTTGTAGGCGGCAGGTGTTGACCAGTCGTGTGAAGACAACGGAGACAGCACATGAACTGGAAACGATTGGCCGCAGCCGCAGTCCTCACCACCGCCATGGCGGCGCCAGCACTGGCGCAGGAGCCTCACGCGCGATCGATGAGCGCAAGGCACCATGGACAGGTCTACTACCATGAGGGTTCAGGCTTCTGGCCGGGCGACGTAGCCGCAGGCGTGGTCGGCGGCGCGATCGGAACGGCTGGCGCGATTGCGACCGCACCGTTCCGCGGCGGGTACTGCGAACCCGGCATGACCTATATCGGCCCGGACGGCTTGCGACACCGTTGTTAGCAAGTCGGCCTGACGTGAGAGAGGCGGCCGTCAGGCCGCCTCTCTTTGTGCGTGATGTTTTCTTTGTTTAAGCGAGCGGCACGGCGACGAACTTGGTCGCGTCGGCACTCTTCACCTGCAGCAGCACGCTACGCTTGCCAGCGGATTTCGCCTGCTTCAGCTCGGCACGGACGTCGTCGATGCTGGCGACGGCCTTGCCGCCGACATTGAGGATGACGTCGCCGGTCTGGATGCCGCGGCTTGCCGCTGGGCCTTCCGGATCAACGGAGGTGACGACAACACCCGTCCTGCCAGCGCCCTGCACGTCGCCGGCCGGAGCGAGGCTGAGGCCGAGACGCGGCGTGCCGGCGGTCGGCTGACCTTCGTCCGCCTTGTCTTTCGCCGTCGCCTGACGCTCGTTCGGGAGCTCGCCGAGGTTCACGCTCACGGTCTTGCTCTCGCCCCTGCGCCAGATGTCGAGCTTTACCGCGCTGCCCGGCGCTATCGTGCCGATGGTACGGGCGAGATCGCGGGAGTCCTTGATCGCGGTGCCGTTGACGGCGGTGATGACGTCACCGGCCTCGATGCCTGCCTTGGACGCCGGGCTGTTGTCCTGCGGGGTGTCGACGATCGCGCCGCGCGCTTCCTTCAGCCCGAGGCTTTCGGCGATATCGGCTGTCACCGGCTGCACCTGGACACCGAGCCAGCCACGCGTGACCGAGCCCTTGTCCTTGAGCTGGGCAACGACGAGCTTTGCCGTGTTGGCCGGGATGTCGAAGCCGATGCCGACTGAGCCGCCGGATGGCGAGAAGATCGCAGTGTTCACGCCGATGACGTTGCCGTTCATGTCGAAGGCGGGACCGCCGGAATTGCCCTTGTTGATGGGGGCGTCGATCTGGATGTAGTCGTCATAGGGGCCGGCGCCGATGTCGCGGCCGTTGGCCGAGACGATGCCCGCCGTCACCGTGCCGCCGAGGCCAAACGGATTGCCGACGGCAACCACCCAGTCGCCGATCCGCGGACGCTGCTCGGAGAATTTCACGAACGGAAAGTCCTTCTTGCCGTCGACTTTGATCAGCGCGAGGTCGGTCTTCGGATCGGTGCCGGCGACCTTGGCAGTGTAGATCGTGCCGTCGTCCGCCGTCACCTGTACGGATTGGGCGTGGTCGACGACGTGATTGTTCGTCACAGCATAGCCGTCGGCCGAGATGAAGAAGCCCGAGCCTTCGCCGGTAATCACGCGGTGGCGTTGCGGCATGCCGTTGGGCATTTGCTGCATGCCCTTCGGCAGGCGGAAGCCGAACTCCTTCGGAAGCTGGTCGAACGGCGAATCCTCATCCGAATCCATCCGGTTCTGCTGCAACATCGCGCTCTTGTCGTCGGCCTGGTCGATCTTGACGCGCACCGAGATCACGGCAGGCTTCACCTTGGCCACCAGGTCGGCAAAGCCGGGCGGAGTCGGCGTCGTCTCGGCAGCGAGCGCGGGCGAGGTGAAGGAGGCGCCGTTGAACGGCGAATATCCGCCCGGAGCTACGGCAAGCGCGGCAATACCGAGCGCGGCCACAGTGCCGAGCAGCGCGAGGCGCCGGGGTTTCAGGATCGCACGAGGCTTAGTGACATGTGGATTTGCCGAATTGGGATTGATGTGATCGTTCATGTCGAAATGTCCATGTTGAATGAGCAGTCGCCTTGCTTCCAAAATTGGCAACACAACATTACGACGTCCCGTCCACGCGATTAATTCTTGGCAAAGAAGGCTGCGACGTGCCGCCACGGGTGACGGCGTTTGATGCAGGTCAAGGCATTCTCCGCGATCGGTGAAAAATTACGGCCATGATCTCCGCCGGAGGCGCCGCCATGATCAAAGACATTCTCGTCCACATCCCGACCGAACGCGCCATGCGCCCGGTCATCGACGGCGCAGTGTCGCTCGCAGCCGGCTTCAACGCCCATCTCGACGCGGTCTCGGTCGGCTATGTCGCAACCAGCACGGCTTATGTGATGGAAGGCGGCGCGGCGGTGGCCGCCGTCTTCGAGATGGAGCGCGAACGTGCGATGGAGCGCGCCGAGACGGCGCTCACGGTATTCGGGATGGAAGCCGGGCATGCCGGTATTTCCTATAGCTGCCAGCCGGTCGGCGCGATCCTGGCTGATGCGATCGACATGGTCGGCGCGATGGCACGGCTGCACGACCTCAGCGTCGTGCTGCAGCCCGATGCAGATCAAGGATCCTTCGACAGCGATCTGCCACAGGAGATCTTGTTCCAGGCGGGCGGGCCGGTGCTGTTCCTGCCGCATATCTTCCGCGGCACCTTCAAGACGCGGCGGATCGGCATCGCCTGGGATGGCAGCCGCGTCGCGGCGCGCGCGTTGCGCGACGCGATGCCGTTCCTGTCGCGGGCCGAAGACATCGTCATCATGACGGTGAACGAGGCCACATCGGCGCCCGGCACGGCCCCGGCGGATCAGCTCGCAAGACATCTGGCACGGCTCGGGCTGGAAGCTCGGATCATCAGCCTGTCGGCGAGCCGCGCCGACATTCAGCCGACCATCCTGTCACTCGCGGCCGACGAGAGCCTCGATCTCCTGGTGATGGGCGGCTACGGCCATTCGCGCTTA
Organism: Bradyrhizobium sp. CB82; assembly: GCF_029714405.1. Taxonomy (NCBI): domain Bacteria; kingdom Pseudomonadati; phylum Pseudomonadota; class Alphaproteobacteria; order Hyphomicrobiales; family Nitrobacteraceae; genus Bradyrhizobium; species Bradyrhizobium sp. CB82. Next base: position 6,574,473 of record NZ_CP121650.1, read on the forward strand.
CAGGAGCGCGTGCTGGGCGGCGTCACGCGCGCAATGCTGCAAACGATGACCGTCCCGACGCTGATGTCGCATTAGTGCGCGCGCCGCGCGCTTACGCGGCGGCGGTGCGCGGCCACTCGGGCGCGGCATCGTCAGCGGCTTGCGTATTGCAGGCGTCGAAGTGAGCTTTCAGCTCCGCTTCGGCGAGATGTTCGAAATGCTCGGCCTGGCCGAGAAGATCCCAGCTCTGCAGGGGTCGATATGCCGCTTGCTGACGGCACAAGGACGCCAGAGCACGGTATCGACGAACGTTCTCCATGAGAATCTCCCTCCACGTTCACGCCCAGCTTATTTCGCCGGTTTGCGTCACGGACATTGCACTCGTGCGAAACATTTGCTGCGCGGGCCACTCACTCACTGAAGAGTTAACGTGGACGTCAGCCCGATCGCTTTGCCTTGGGTCAAACTTCGGAAAGATTTCGCCATCAGCCAGTACGCATCATGCCACAAAGTTGCGGCGTGAGTGGGGCAAGCCACAGTCAAGCCAAAAGATTCCGGCTATGAGTTCCCTTGTATGGCCGCAAACGAGGTAACGGGGTACAAAAGTGTTGCGACAGCAAGCATGCAGCCCGCGACGTGCCGAGCCGCACGGAACTTGAACCGGCGGCTCTTTTATTTCAGGGCGGGCTGCCGTAACACCCGGCGTTCCAGGCGCCCATCGCATCCCGATACCGCGCTCGATCGCAGCAGCAGTGCGTTTGCGAAGTCACGGCGGAATCATCGGGGCCAGTTCGCCCTCGCCGGCCGTGCATCAGGATGTCGAACCATAATGCAACTTCGGAACCCGGGAGGTTTCCGCCGCAACACGAATGGCTGCGATGTTGTCCGCGTAGTCGGCGCTGCCGTTACCGCGGAACACCGCCGATCCCGCCACCAGCGCATCCGCGCCCGCGGCGGCCACCACAGCCGCGTTGTCGCGCGTGACGCCGCCATCGACCTCGAGCCGGATCGGTCGGTCTCCGATCATCGCGCGGATGCGCCGGATCTTCTCGATCTGCGATCCCAAAAAAGATTGCCCGCCGAAGCCCGGATTGACCGTCATCACCAGAACGAGATCGACGCGATCGAGCACAAATTCGATCGCGCCTTCCGGCGTCGCCGGGCACAGGCTCACGCCGGCCTTCTTGCCGAGCGCGCGGATCGCCTGCAACGAGCGGTCGAGATGCGGACCTGCCTCAGCATGGACCGTGATGATGTCTGCACCGCCTTTCGCGAAGGCCTCGAGATAGGAGTCGACCGGCGCGATCATGAGGTGGACATCGAACGTCTTGCTCGTGAACGGCCTGATCGCCTTGATCACGTCGGCGCCAAAGCTAATGTTGGGCACGAAATGCCCGTCCATCACGTCGCAATGAATCCAGTCGGCGCCAGCCGCATCGATCGCGGCGATCTCATCACCGAGCCTTGCAAAGTTCGCGGCGAGGATCGACGGGGCGATGACGATCTCGGGGGTCATGGCTTCGCGCTCGGCTCGCCGGACCCGCCGCTGAACACGCGGCTGGCGAGTACGTCCGAGGAATCAATGGTCTCGAGGTCCGCAATTCCAAGCATACGGTCGAGATCGGCGACCAGGCGGTCGGCCTGGCGCAAGCGGATGCGATCGACGGCATTGCGGATCGAACGCGCATTTGAGAAGAACGGCTGTGTCCGGCGCAGCGCGATGTACTTTTCGAAAGCCTCGCGCGCGGCAGTCGAGAAGCGATATCCTCGCTCTTGCAACATCAAATCCGCAATAAAGAGCAATTCCTGTTCGGAATAGTCGGGAAATTCGATGTGGTGGGCGATGCGCGAGCGGAAGCCTGGATTGGAGGCGAAGAAATTCGTCATCCGCTCGCCATAGCCGGCGAGAATGACCACGAGGTCCTCGCGCTGGTTCTCCATCACCTGGAGCAGGATTTCGATCGCCTCCTGGCCATAGTCGCGCTCATTGTCCGGACGATGCAGGTAATAAGCTTCGTCGATGAACAGCACGCCGCCCATTGCCTTCTTCAATATCTCCTTGGTCTTCGGTGCAGTATGGCCGATATATTGCCCGACGAGATCATCGCGCGTCACCGAGATCACCTGCCCGCGCCGCACGAAGCCGAGGCCGTGAAGGATCTTTGCCATGCGCAGCGCGACGGTGGTCTTGCCGGTGCCGGGATTGCCGGTGAAGGACATGTGCAGCGTCGGCGGCGTGGCGACGAGGCCGGCACGCTGACGAATCCGCTCGATTAGCAGGAGCGAGGCGATCTGGCGTACCCGGCTCTTCACCGGCTTCAGACCGATCAGTTCCTGATCGAGCCCGCGCAGCGTCTCGGTGATTCCTGCCGCCTCGGCCTGCTTGCGGAGATCGAAAATGGTCTCGCTCGTCTCGGTGGTTTTCGCATGGGGCAGCTCAAGCATGGGCATCTCGAAGAAAAAGGCTTCGCCGCGAGCGGGCGACGAAGCAGTTGTCCGCCGAGGAAGCGGAGCAGGGAGAGCTCCGCGCGGAAACGAATGCGTTTTACACTGAGGCGTGCTCAGCCGGCTTGCGGACGGTGGTGTAGCGGATCGCGCGTCCCGCAACCTCCTGCCGCACCAGTTCGAACTCGGCTTCCTTCGCAGGCCGGTTGACGAGGAAGGAGATCCGCACCGACTCCCAGCCATGGCTGGAATCGAAGCCGCTGATCCGGATGTAGCTGTTACCATACACCCTGCGGCATTCGGCCAGCTCCATCATTACGCCGGCGGCGTCCGCAAGATCGAACATCGGCAAGCCCCACATCTCCCAATAGGTGCTGCGGGGATGCGGATCGTCGGTGAACTCGATATTCACCGCCCAGCCGTTAGTGAGGCAGTACTGCACCTGCTTGTAGATCTGATCGTCGGTGAGATCAGGCAGGTAGGAGAAACACCCTTGCGTCAACTTCATCTCATGTCTCCTCAAACGGATTCCAGCGCTGTCGGCACGAAGTCCGGCGTGTCGGTGGATTGGTAGTTGAAGGTCACGTCCTTCCAGACGTCCAGCGCGGCCTTCAGCGGCGTACAAGTCTGTGCCGCCTTGGCCAGGATCTCCGGCCCTTCATGGACGTAGTCGCGGCCCTCGTTGCGGGCGAGGATCATCGCTTCCAGCGCCACGCGGTTGGCTGTCGCACCCGCCGCGATCCCCATGGGATGCCCAATCGTGCCGCCGCCGAATTGCAGCACGACGTCTTCGCCCAGCAAATCGAGGAGCTGGTGCATCTGGCCGGCATGAATGCCGCCGGAAGCCACCGGCATCATCCTGTTCAGGCTCGCCCAGGACTGGTCGAAGAACAGGCCGTGCTCGAGCTTCATCGGATTGAAGTCCTCGCGGCAGACGTCGTAATAGCCGCGCGTGGTGTTCGGGTCGCCTTCGAGCTTGCCGACCACGGTGCCGGCATGGATGTGGTCGACGCCTGCAAGCCGCATCCATTTGGCGATGACGCGGAACGACACACCGTGGCTCTTCTGCCGCGTATAGGTCGAATGACCGGCGCGATGCAGATGCAGGATGATGTCGTTGCGACGCGCCCACTTCGCCATGGATTGGATCGCAGTGTAGCCGATCACGAGGTCGATCATGACGATGACCGAGCCGAGCTGCTTGGCGAACTCGGCACGCTCATACATGTCCTCCATCGTCGCGGCGGTGACGTTGAGGTACGTGCCCTTCACCTCGCCGGAGGTGGCCTGCGCGCGGTTCACGGCCTCCATGCAATAGAGAAAACGGTCGCGCCAGTGCATGAACGGCTGCGAGTTGATGTTCTCGTCGTCCTTGGTGAAGTCGAGCCCGCCTTTGAGCGCCTCGTAGACGACGCGGCCGTAGTTGCGGCCGGAGAGACCGAGCTTCGGCTTCACCGTTGCGCCGAGAAGCGGCCGGCCGAACTTGTCGAGGCGTTCACGCTCGACCACGATGCCGGTGGCCGGCCCCTGGAACGTCTTCACATAGGCGACGGGGAAGCGCATGTCCTCCAGCCGGAGTGCCTTCAGCGGCTTGAAGCCGAAGACGTTGCCGATGATCGAGGCCGAGAGGTTCGCGATCGAGCCTGGCTCGAACAGGTCGAGATCGTAGGCGATGTAGGCGAAGTAAGAGCCCGGCGTGCCCGGCACCGGGTCGACGCGATAGCACTTGGCGCGATATTTCTCCGCCGCGGTCAGGCGATCGGTCCACACCACCGTCCAGGTTGCGGTCGAGGATTCACCGGCGACCGCCGCCGAGGCCTCGATCGGGTCGACGCCGTCCTGCGGCGTCACCCGGAACAGCGCGATGACGTCGGTGTCCTTCGGCACATAGTCGGGCTCCCAATAGCCCATACGCTTGTATTCCATGACGCCGGAGCGATAGCGCTCTTTGCCGCGGACCGTGCCTGCATGTGCGTTCATGTCTCTCTCCTGCTGTACTCTCTGCTCTTTTCTCTGCTCTTTCTGATTGATTAGGCCGCGACGGGTTCGCGGGCGTCGATGCGCGGGTCCAATTCACCCGCGCGGTACCGCCGCGCCATCTCGCTCATGGGAATGACCTTGATCGTGCTGGCATGGCCCGCGGTGCCGAACTGCTCGAACCGTTCGCGGCAGAGATCGCGCATCGCATCCATCGCGGGCTTCAGGAATTTGCGCGGATCGAACTCGGAGCGCGCTTGCGACGCCACTTTGCGGAACGCCGCCGTCATCGCCAGGCGGCAGTCGGTATCGATATTGACCTTCGCCGCTCTTGATGCCGCGGACGATCTCCTCCACCGGCACGCCCCAGGTTTGCGGCATCTCGCCGCCGAACTGGTTGAACATGTCCTGGAGCGGCTGCGGTACCGACGAGGACCCATGCATGACAAGATGCGTGTTCGGCAGCCGACTATGGATCTCCTCGACCACCCGCATCGCCAGGATGTCGCCATCCGGCTTGCGGCTGAACTTGTAGGCGCCGTGCGAGGTGCCCATCGCGATCGCGAGCGCATCGACCTTCGTGGCGCGGACGAAGTCGACCGCCTGATCGGGATCGGTCAGCAACTGGTCGTGGCTGACCGTGCCTTCGACGCCGTGACCATCCTCCTGCTCGCCGCCGCGGTGCTCGAGCGAGCCGAGCACCCCGAGCTCGCCTTCCACGGAGGCACCGACCCAATGTGCGAGGTCGACGACGCGGCGAGTGATCGCGACGTTGTAGTCATAGTCGGCCGCCGTCTTGGCGTCGGCCTTCAGCGAGCCGTCCATCATGACCGAGGTAAAGCCGTGCGCGATCGCGGATGCGCACGTCGCCTCGTCGTTGCCGTGATCCTGGTGCATGCACAGGGGAATGTCCGGATAGGTCCGCTCCAGTGCGTCGATCATGTGCGAAAGCATGAGATCGCCTGCATAGCTGCGCGCGCCGCGCGAGGCCTGGATGATCACGGGCGCATCGACCTCGGCCGCCGCCTGCATGATCGCGATGCCCTGCTCCATATTGTTGATGTTGAACGCCGGGACCGCGTAGCCGTGGTGAGCTGCGTGATCGAGCAGTTGTCGAAGGGTAATGCGTGCCAAGGGACGTCCTCCTATTGTCCTTTGCCTGCGCGGGCGACCGAGCGCCTGGCCGCCTCCGCAACGCTCTGCGAAGTGATGTTGAATTCGCGGTAGAGGACTGGCGCCGGCGCAGAGGCGCCGAAGCCGCGCATGCCGACGAATTCGCCGTCCGCGCCGATCCAGCGCGGCCAGTCTCCAAGGACGGCAGCTTCGATGCCGACGCGCGGTGCAGTGCCCAGCACGGCAGCGCGGTACTCCTCCTGCTGCTCCTCGAACAACGCGAAGCACGGCGCCGAGACCACGGCCGCACGGATACGCTCGGTCGCGAGCAGGCGCGCGGCCTCGATCGCGATCGAAACCTCCGATCCGGTTGCGATCAGCGTCACATCGCGGCCCTCTTCAGGCGTAACGACGAGATAGGCACCGCGCGCGACGCGGTTCGTGCCGCGCGCATCGCTGCGGAAGGTCGGCAAAGCCTGACGCGACAGGCACAGGACCGAAGGACGCGTCGTCGCTTCCAGCGCGCAGTCCCAGGCCTCCAGCGTCTCCACGGCATCCGCGGGGCGGAACACCAGGAGATTGGGGATCACACGCAGAGCGGCGAGATGCTCGACCGGCTGGTGCGTCGGGCCGTCCTCGCCAAGCCCGATGGAGTCATGGGTCATCACATGGATGACACGCACCTGCATCAGGGCTGCAAGCCGGATCGCCGGCCGGCTATAGTCGGAGAATGCGAGGAACGTGCCGCCATAGGGGATGAAGCCGCCATGCAGTGCGATGCCGTTCATCGCGGCAGCCATACCGTGCTCGCGAATGCCGTAGTGAATGTAGTCACCGGTGAAGCTGCCGCGCGTGATCGGAACCTGCGTCTTCGCGTGCGTCAGGTTGGAATGGGTCAGATCCGCTGAACCGCCGATCAACCCCGGGATCGACGAGGCGATGCCATCGAGCACCTGTTGCGAGGCCTGCCGCGTTGCAAGCTTCGGACGCTCGGTGGCAAAGGTCTCGCGCAATTTCGCCGACGCCTGGGCATAGGCATTCGGCAGGGCTGGAACCTTGCCCTCGATGAGCAGCTCGCGCTGCGCAGGGTCTGCGCGCTCATAGCGATCGAGCCAGGCGAGACGGTCGACCTGCCCGCGCCGTCCGATCATGCGCCACGCATTGAGGACCGGGATCGGGACCACGAAGGGCTGATAGTCCCAACCGAGAGTCCGACGGGCGGCCGCCGTCTGCTCGGTGCCGAGCGGCGCGCCATGCGCTTTCTCGGTGCCCTGACGGTCCGGCGCGCCGTAACCGATGATGGTGCGGCAGGCGATCAGCGACGGCCTTGCGGTTTTGCGCTCTTCCGCGATCGCCTGGGCGACGGCCTCCGGATCGTGTCCGTCGACGCGGCGGACCGACCAGCCGGAGGCGGCGAAACGCGCGAGTTGATCGTCCGAGGTCGCAAGCGAGGTCGGCCCGTCGATGGAGATGCCGTTGTCGTCGAACAGCACGATGAGACGGTCGAGTTGGAGGTGACCGGCGAGCGAGATCGCTTCCTGGCTGATGCCTTCCATCAGGCAGCCGTCGCCGGCGATCACGTAGGTGAAGTGATCGACGAGGCCATCGCCATGCTGCGCGTTGGCCATGCGCTCGGCGAGCGCCATGCCGACCGCGGTGGCGATCCCCTGCCCGAGCGGGCCGGTTGTGGTCTCGACGCCCGGCGTATGGCCGTATTCCGGGTGCCCCGGCGTCTTCGAGCCCCATTGCCGGAAGGCCTTGATGTCGTCGAGGCTGACGGCGCCGCCGGTGAGATAGAGCAGCGCGTAGAGCAGCATCGAGCCGTGGCCAGCCGACAGCACGAAACGGTCGCGGTCCGGCCAGTTCGGATGCGCGGCGTCGAATTTGAGGAATCGCGAGAACAGAACGGTCGCGACATCGGCCATGCCCAAGGGCAGGCCGGGATGGCCGGATTGCGATTTCTCGACGGCATCGACCGCGAGAAAGCGGACGGCGTTGGCGAGGTCGGCATGGCTGACTGCATTGAGGTCGGCTTCGGCATGAACCGAGATGTTCATCGGACCCTCCCGTTGTTGTCGCTGTCGTGCATCACTTCAGGCTTCGCTTGCGCTCGATGAGCTGCATGATCAAAGGCGTCAGGATGAGCTGCATCGCGAGATCGAGCTTGGCGCCCGGACAGACGATCGAGTTCGCGCGCGACATGAAGCTGTGCGGCAGCATCGAGAGCAGATAGGGAAAGTCGATGCCGCGCGGGTTCTTGAAGCGGATCACGACCATCGATTCGTCCGGCGTCGGGATCCAGCGCGCGATGAAGGGATTGGACGTGTCGACCGTCGGCACGCGCTGGAAGTTGATGTCGGTCTCGGTGAATTGCGGGCAGATGTAGTGGATGTAGTCCGGCATCCGCCGCAAAATGGTGTCGGTGACGGCCTCGGTCGAATAGCCGCGCGCGCTCCGGTCACGGTGCAGCTTCTGGATCCATTCGAGATTGATGACGGGCACGACGCCGATCTTTAAGTCGGCATAGCGCGCGACATTGACCTTGTCGGTGACCACGGCGCCGTGCAGGCCCTCATAGAACAACAAGTCCGAATTCTCCGGCAGCGGCTCCCATTCGGTGAAGGTGCCGGGAGGTGCGCCATGCAACGCGGATTCTTCGGTGTCGTGGATGTAGTGGCGCGTGACCGCGGTGCCCGTCTCGCCATAGTCGCGGAACGCCCGCTCCAGCTCCTCGAACAGATTGGTCTCGGGGCTGAAATGACTGAAGTGCTTGTTGCCGCGCTCGGCCTCCTTCGCCATCTGCGTGCGCATCTCGGCCCGGTCGTACCGGTGAAACGCGTCGCCCTCGATGTAGACGGCATTGACGCGCTCGCGGAAGAAGATCTGCTCAAAGGTCTTCTTGACCGAGGTCGTGCCGGCACCGGACGAGCCGGTGATCGAGATGATCGGATGCTTCCTGGACATGCGCTATCCTCCTCACAGCCGGAAGAAGCCGCGCCGCGCGAACAGCGGCGCGGACACGCTCGCGACCAACAGCGGATCGCAATGCAACTCCTCGACGCGCTGCACCTCGTGGTGCGAGCCCATGATCAGCGGCACGCGCTGGTGCAGATTGTGAGCGGCGAGATCGAGGATGCGCTCGCGCCCGGTCGAGGCCGCGCCACCGGCCTGCTCCATGACGAAGGCCATCGGATGCGCCTCGTAGGTCAGGCGGAGGCGGCCGTCGCCGTAACCGGGACGCGCATCGGATGGATAGAGGAACACGCCGCCACGAGTCAGGATGCGATAGGCTTCTGCGACGAGTGAGGCGACCCAGCGCATGTTGAAATTGCGGTTCGCCGGACCGTCGACGCCGGCGAGGCATTCGTCGACGAAGGCGCGCACCGGCGCATCCCAGTGCCGGCGGTTCGAGGCGTTGATCGCGAACTCGTCGGCCGTCTCGGGGATCTGCACGCCGCGCCGCGCCAGGTGGAAAGAGCGAGCGCGATCGAGCGTGAAGACGTCGACCCCAGCCCCGAGCGTCAGCACCAGCGAGGTCTGCGGACCGTAGGTGACGAACCCCGCCGCAAGCTGCGCCGAGCCGCGCTGGTGGAAGGCGAGGCTGAGATCATCGGGTGCCGGCAGGATCGAGAAGATCGTGCCGACGGTCATGTTGATGTCGATGTTGGAGGAGCCGTCGAGCGGATCGATCGCGACGCAGATTTTTGCCGCGCGATCGACGATCTGTGGCTCGCGCATCTCCTCCGAGGCAAGCGCGGCGATCGGCGCTTTGGCGAGGCAGCGGCGCAGGATGGCATCGGCCCGCAGGTCGAGGTCGCGCTGCAAATCGCCGTCGCTGTTGCAGCCGGTAGTCAAACCCGAGGCATCGGACAGCTGACCGGTGCCGGTGAGGTCGGCGATCTCGATCGCCGCGGCGGCAATGGCATCGACCGCGGCCGCCACGGCCAGCGCCTCGGGCGCGGTTTCAAAATACCGTTGAAGATAGTCGTCCAGCCTGAGTTGTCCGGTCATCTTGGGTCCATCCCCTCGCGGCCGCCGCGGTCCTCGTTCCCGGATCGAGGAATGGAGCGGCTGGTCCCAACACGAAGAATTTGACAGGGCCAAGCCAATAAGGAAAATTTCTATTCATAATGAGCGCCAAAGAATTTTCTTATAATGGCCATCCGGCAAGCCAGCTCCGGCATCTGACGATCCGGCAGCTCCGGTCGCTCGCCGCGCTGTCGGCCAAGGGCAGCGTGACGGCGGCCTCGACGCATCTCGGGCTGACACAGCCGGCGGTCACCCAGCAACTCCGGCAATTGCAGGATCTGGCGGGGCTGCCGCTGGTGCAGCGGACCGGCGACGGCATGTTACTGACGGAAGCGGGCCAGGAGGTGCTGGCGCTCGCCGATCGTGTCGAAGCCGCGATCGCGGATTGCCAGGGTGCGCTCGATCTTCTGGCGGGGCGAACCGGCGGCACGGTACATCTCGGCGCGGTCTCGACCGCAAAATACTTCGTGCCGCACGCCATCGCGGCGTTCTCGCAGCGCTATCCGAAGATCGAGATCAAGCTGACTATCGGCAATCGCGAGGAAATCCGCGAGGCCATGCATGGCTACGATCTCGATTTCGCGGTGATGGGTCGGCCACCGGCCGACGTCACGGTCGACGTGCGTCAGCTGGGGCGCAACCCGCACGTCATCGTCGCGCGGAAGGGTCATTGGCTGGAGAAGGATTCCGGCCTCAACTTGACCGACCTCGTCCACGAGACCTTCCTCACCCGCGAGCCGGGATCCGGCACGCGGACGCTGATGGAAGGCCTGTTCCAGAAGTCGGATCTCGAGCCGATCATCGGCATGGAAATGAGCAGCAACGAGACCATCAAGCAGGCGGTGATCGCAGGCCTCGGCATCGCCTTCATCTCCGCACATACGGTGGCGCATGAACTCGCCGAAGGCCGCCTCGTCATTTTGGACGTCGCGGGCCTGCCAATCGTCCGGCAATGGTATGTGATCCGCCGCAGCGACAAGGTGCTGCTGCCGCCGGCGCAGGCGATGTTCGATTTCCTGGGTTCGGAGGGTTCGAACTACCTGCCTGATGTGCCGGAATTGCGCGGACGCTAACCGACGCCGCTTTCAATTGCCGCTGGAGCTCCGCATTGGCCGCATCGCGTGTCCGCGACGCGGAACGGGCACCGCGCGTACTATCATGAATTCGGCGCGACCGTCTTGTCGGTCGCCTTGAGGCCACCGCCATTGATGATCGTTATGGCCTGACGACAGAGATCGGCAAGGCCGATCAACAGCACGCTGAACAGGAAGAACAGATTGATGTCATGCGCGTCGGCACGGGTCAGCGGGCTGAATTCGAAGAAGGGCGGCATGAAGGCCCACCACACCAGCGGAACAGTGAACAGTATGGCGAACACCGCCGCAGGCGCTCCCGCAACGATCCCCACGATGAAAACGGCCGGCAGGAACGCGGCGAAATAGAGCTGGGCGCCCAATAGAGCACAGGCGCCCTGAAGGCCGGCCGAAACCATTACCATAATGAAGGCGAACGCGAAGGCCTGCCAGGACCACGGTCGTAGCTTAGGTCCGGAGAACGTTCCCGTGCGGCTCATTGGAAATCCCCTTTTGCACCGCGAACGCGGCCGAGGTTCCAACCAGGCTAGCACACCTGTTCAGGGCCCGCGATAGATGTGCACCTCCGGAAATGGCCCGTACGAGGCCCTGGTAAATGCCACCGCCGGCGTGATCGCGGTCGGAACAAGACCACGCGCGCCGTTTACGCTACCCTCAATTGTACGCGACGATCGCCGCCAGCGAAGTAAGCCTCGAGCTCCGCAAGTGCGCGGGATTCCCACTCGCTCGCCTGCTCCAGCAGAGACCAGCTCTGACGCGGCCGGAACGCGGCCGTCTGGCGGTGCAATGACGCGATCGCCCGATAGCGCCGCACGTTCTCCAGGATGGCTTGCCCGTCCATATCAAAAACTCCCCAATTCCCGTTCGCGGGGCCAAAGGTGCGTCAGAATCTTTTTCGATTCGTTAGCGGCGGACGGAGAGACGGCGGATAGTTTCCGAATCCTTGCCCGTGCCGTGCCATCAACGATGCAGACCTGAAGCAGCACGAAGATCCTCGCGGCATCCATCGATGCCCTGGCGTCGGTCGCGGCACGCCAAAATTTGAAAAACAACCCCATGCAAAGGAGTCGACGCTTGACGGCATGACGCCTTACGGATTTTACGAAATCGTTTGACACGTCGGGCAAATCACTGGCAATATGCCATCATCCCCGCACCACGATTGCCTCGCCGCCCGAGGAACCAACCGGCCGCGCCACGATTTCCCTCGAAAGAAGAGGAGAGGCACATGGCAAGGCACCTGACACGCGCCCGCCTCGCGCGCGGCATCGCCGGCGCGGTTTCCACGCTGGTTCTCTGCGCGACGGCGGTGTTCACCCTCGCCCGTCACTTCGCCGCGTGAGGGAGAAGACACATGACATCCGACCCGGAAGAGTCGGTTCGCTTGCAAGGCTACGGCGAGATGACGCTGCGCACCGCGCTCAGCACGCTGATGGCGCTGCCCGCGCGGGACCGTTCGGAAGCCGCCATCTACCGCGTCCGCGACGCCTCAAAGCTCACGCCGCGCGAGATCGGCGTGCTGGCATCGGAATGGGGAATCTGGCCGACAGGCGAGACCGATCCCGACCAGCATTGGCCGGACATCGTGCGCGGTATGGTGCGCGAGGCGCCGCTGCCGTCGCTGCTGGTGGCGTTTCTTCTGGGCGTGCTGGTCGCGCGCAGATGATGCGCGCTCGCCAAGATGTGCTCACGTGAAGACTGTGCAGATCCACGCTGTTCCGTGAAACCCAATGAAATCTTTGCAGCTCGCGAAATCGCGAGCGTTCCAGCGGAACGGCTGGCGGCGGCAGGGATTGGCCCTCTGTCAATCCAAGCAATGGAGACAACAATGACGCGTTTGAAACTTCTCGGCGCGGCCGCTCTGATGGCCACGATTTTGCCGCTCGCAACCTCGAGCCCGTCTCTTGCCGCGGGACGCGGACCGGGCTGGTGTACCCCATCGAGTGAAAACGCCGTTGGCGCGGCAGGCCCGGCGATGAGTGGCGGCCAGTTGGCGGCTGGCGTCGGCCAGTGCCGTCTGGGCGGCTGGCACCACACCAACAGCTACTGGGGCCGCGGTTATGGCGGCTATGGATATAGCGAGCCTGGCTGGGGCGCGCCGGCCTACGTGCCGGATGATTACTGATACCCTGCCCGCTTTACACAACGGCTATGACGCGGTCGATATCGACCGCGCCATACCCCAGGTGCGAGGTTCCGGCAGGTAACGGAAACGACGGACATCACTCCCGTCAATCGTGTCCTCAACTCATGAGCCCTCGACGCCCTTGGCTCTCAAAGGCGGTTCCGTCATTGAGTGCACCGTAGTTTAACTTCGTAGATCAACGCCGCGGCCGGCAGCGCAAAGCCGATCCAGGATGCGAGCATCCAGCCGCCATGCGCAAAGGCAAAGCCGCCGAGCGCGGAGCCCGCGGCCCCGGCCGTGAAGAACGGCCGTCAGACTTCGAATCATGATTGTTGGTTTCGCGCGAGCGGGCGAGCGATCGGGAATTCCCGGATTGGCAGCAATAGCTCTGGAATTACGTCAATCGCTCTGGCGCGGCGGCGCGGCTGGTCCGCTAGACTAGATGATCGCCATCGCTCGCGGCTTCGATCGGCTGTCGATCCCAGGCCTCGAGCAGGATCGGACAAGACACGGCCGATTCAGGGAAGACACCGGACCCGCGCAGCGCCCACAACGAGACCCAAGATCAGGCCGAAGACCAGGAATGCCCGAGTTCCCGAGCAGCGCCGCCACCGCCGCGCCAATCATCGAAGCCCTGCGAGCGGTAGCCGGCGCGCCGCCAAAGGCCCGCGCGAGCTTTGCCAAGGGCCGATGCGTTCGCGGCACCTATGCCCCATCGAATCAGGCTAGCGAGATCACGAAATCCCGGAGCTTCATCAAGCCATCCCGCGTGCTGGCGCGCTTCTCTGTAGGCGGCGCCCATCCGAAGGTCGCAGACACGGACAAGCTTATCCTGCGCGGTTTCGCCTTCCGGCTCGGCAGCGACGGCCAGCGCTCGGAAATCTTTACCCAAAACGCGCCTGTGCATTTTGCGAGAACGCTCGACCAGATGTTGGACTTCCTGAAGGCGCGCATTCCCGGGCCGGACGGCAAGATCGATGCAGCAAGAGTCAAGGCTTTCGCCGCCGCCAATCCCGAAACGCTGTTTCAGGCGAATTATCTCGCCGCGCGGCCTTTGCCGGGAAGCTTTGCAGGGACGACCTATTGGGGCGTGCACGCCTTTCCCGCGACGAACTCAAGGGGCGAGACGCGTTTCATCAAATTCAAGGTCGAGCCGGTCGGCGGAGAGGTTACGCTGACCGAGGACGAAGCCAGGGGAAAGTCTGCCGACTTCCTGAGCGACGATCTCGATCAGCGGATCGCGGCACGCGACGTCAGGTTCAGCGTGATGGCGCTGCTCGACCGGAGCGGCGATCCCGTCATGGACGTGACCGTCCGATGGCCGGACGAAGACGAGCGCGAAGCGGTGCGGCTAGGCACGATTGTCATCACGGGAGTCGAAGCCAACGAGACGTGCGATGAGGCGAACTTCAATCCGGCAACTCTCGCCGAAGGCATCGGTCATCCCCTGGACGAGATCTTTGCCGCGCGCCGCGCCGCCTACGCCATATCGCAGAGGATGCGAGGGTAAGCCGACTATGTTTCGGTTTCCGAGCCGCCATGCTTCTCGCGGCGCCACGCGCCCGGACTGACGCCGACCAGCGAAGAGAACACCCGCGTAAAGTGGCTTTGATTGGCAAACCCCGCCGAGATCGCGATCTCGGCCAGCGGCAGGTCGCGAACGCTCAGCAACTGCTTGGCCGCCTTGATACGTTGGTGCAGCAGCCACTGGTGCGGCGGCAAGCCGGTGGACATACGAAACGCCCGGGAAAAATGGCTGACGGAAAGGTCGAACTCAGCGGCGATCTGTTGGAGTGAAAGGCTTCCACCGAGGTCGGACTCCAGCCGTTCGCAGGCACGCTTCATCTGCCACGACGCAAGTCCGCCGCGCGCGAGATCGGTGTTGCGCCGCAGCCCGCCATAGACCTGCGCGACATGCGCTGACAGCGCGAGCATCATGTGGTCGACGAAAAGCTGGTTGGCTTCATTTGGCCGATGCAGTGCATGGTGCAGCGACGCGCCGAGATGGCGGACAATCGCGTCGTCATGGCCGATCCCGGGCTGATAGGCGAGTTCGCCAATGCGCGGCGCGCCGCTCTGCTTGGCGATGTCCTCGAGCGCCGAGCGCGGCAGATAGAAGAACAAGGAGTGGAACGGCTTGTCGATGACGTAGCGCGGATCGCGTTTCAAATCGTACAGATATGTCGCGCCGCTGCGGATATCCGCCTTGATGACGCACCTGCCGCGCTCCCAGCATTCGCAGTTCGGGTAATCGCGAAACTTAAGACTGACGAGATAAGCATCGTCAGAAGGCAAGGCGCCGCAGAGGCCCGGCACGGGATTGTCATCCCGCGTCTCGACAACCGCGAGTTCGGCACTACGCAGGGTACGCGTAATCAGCGAGGGCGCGTCCTTCAGGTTCAAAGGCTGCCCGAGCTTCGCGCCGTAGGCGCCCGCCTGTGCCATGCGTCGATCTCATCCGTGAACTTGCGCGGAGCCGGTTTGTCCCTAGGTCCGCAGAACATCAGCTCATTATCCGCCGTGAGCGAACGACCGTCTAGAGTCCTTTGGTCACGGCAATTTTGTGACAATCCATCGCGGTTGTCCCTTCACAGCCCCGCTACTCAACACCCGAGTCGTCAATTGCCTCATTTGTCAGCAAAGGGCGGCAGTGCGCATCTATTGAGCGGGATCTAGGTCGCAGACGCGTGACAGCGGCTTGGAGCAAAATCAGGCAAAGCACCCCCGTTTTGGGAAAGACCGAAGACCTGCAGAGCAGTAGAAGGCGCGCCCAACGCTCAAACGAAATGCCACTCAACGGCGAGGACAGGTCCATGAGCTGCACGCCGACCAAGCGCGATCTTCACGAAAATCACCCAGACACTCCCGAGATGCACAATCGCATTTTGCCGAGCGGCGAACGGCGTGCCGCCGATGCCGAAATGGCGCGCGTGCTAAGAACCGCGCCGATACGCATTGCGTCGGAACCATTCGGTGGCGCGATTGCCCATTGGAAGCACGGCGCTCTGCACGATGTCGTCGAGCCAATGACCGATCACGTCGTCATGACGTATCCGACCGGCACACAGCGGCTGGAGCGCCGCAGCGGAAGATCGGTCGCGATCGGAACGGCGCGCAGTGGGGTTGTGACGATCATTCCAGCCGGCTCGAGCGCCCGATGGGACATTCCTGGAGCCGTCGATGTCGTTCAGCTCTATCTACCGCATAGAACGCTCGAGCGTGTCGCAGGCGAAGCCGAGATGGCCGGGGTCGGTGACCTCCTGGAGCGAACCGCGCACCCCGACCTCATTACTTCTCGATTGCTCACGAGCGCAGTGGAAGCAATGGATGGTAGCGCGGCCCTTGATGCCCTGTTCAGGCAACAAATGACCGACCTTCTCGCCACACGGGTGTTGGCTGCGCACGCCGGTACGCCGGCGCGCTTTCAGCCGACCTTGGGTGGGCTGTCTCCGACGGCGCTCCGCCGCGCGGTCGAGCGCCTACGCTCGGATGCCGAAGCGGACGTCTCGCTCGCAGCCCTGGCTTCGGACGCCGGTCTGTCGCGCTTCCACTTCTGCCGCGCCTTCAAGGAAAGCACAGGGTTGTCGCCGCATGCCTGGCTGCGGCAGCACCGGATCGAGCAGGCGATGAACATGCTGCGCGACACCGATGAGTCCATCGTTTCGATCGCAGCCGCTCTTGGCTATTCCTCGCAGACCGCCTTCGCTGCGGCGTTCAGGAAAATGACCGGCGAGACACCGCGCGACTGCCGGAGGCGCATGCGTTAGCAGCAATCGCTCTACAGTGACGGCAATCCCTCTGGGGCAGCGGCAGGACTGATCGGTTAGACCATCATCATGTCCGAACCAACAGACGGAGACTAAAGATGACCTGGAGGAACTTCGTCAGCCGGCTGCCAATCACATCACAGCGCAGAGGCCTTACCACGGCAACGTTGTATGGACTTTCGTTGGCTGTCCGCTTCACGTCAGCCGCGGGAGGGGACGACGAAGTGCCCACGCCGTCGCTGCAAATGATCAAGCCGGTCACGTCCATCATGATCAGGACCGCTCCGCCGCTGCCCTTTGAGGGCTTGGCTAAGGCGGCACAGCCGATCGCACTTCGCTCCGGCTGGCCGCTCGGTTCGTCGGACTGCCGCGCCGGCATGTAAGACCCTCATGCCGGTGTCATCGATAACGGACTGCCTCCGTCCGTAAGGACCGAGACCTCTCATTTCACCTCTTCGCGTGGTCGTCGAGCGCTGCACAAGCAGCGAGCGGCAGCGCGCGGACTATTGGAAGTCCAACCACAGGAGCCAACACATGCGATTAGTCATCATCGGCGCCGGCTTTGCCGGCATGTACGCCGCCCTTTCCGCAGCACGCCTGCGCGATATCAAGGGCGTTTCGCCCGAAGAGCTCGAGATCGCGCTGGTTGCGCCCGAGCCGACGCTGGTGGTTCGCCCGCGGCTCTACGAACCGAAACCCGAAACCATGACCGCGCCCCTGCTCGACGTCCTCAACGCCATCGACGTCGTGCACGTGCAGGGCAGTGCCGAGACGGTGGACACCAAGTCTCGCATGGTGCAGATCGCGACCAACAAAGGCACGCGAAAGACCCTTTCCTACGATCGCCTGGTCGTGGCCACCGGAAGCCGGCTGTTCCGCCCCAACATTCCCGGACTCGCCGAACATGGTTTCAGCGTCGACTCGCTCGATGATGCGGTTGCCCTCGACAAACATCTGCATAGCTTGCCGAAGCGGCCTGCGGTGAACGGTCGCGACACAGTCGTCGTTGCCGGCGGCGGCTTCACCGGAATCGAGGCTGCAACCGAAATGCCCACGCGACTGCGCGCGATCCTGGGCAACGGTGCAAAGCCGCGCGTCATCATCGTCGAACGCAATCCGTCGATCGCCCCCGACATGGGCGAAGGCCCCCGCCCCGTCATCGAGGAAGCCCTGCGAAAGGTCGGCGTGGAAACCCGCGTGGGCGTCGGAGTCGCCGCGCTGGACAAATCCGGCGTCACGCTTTCAAACGGCGATCACATCGAGGCGGAGACGGTCATCTGGGCCGCCGGCATTCGCGCCGCCCCATTGACGCAGCAGATCCCCGCCGAGCGCGACAACTTCGGCCGGCTGCTGGTCGATCCCTGTTTGCGCGTGCCCGGTGTGCCCGACGTATTCGCCACCGGCGATGCCGCTCGCGCCGCCTGCGACGACGAGGGCAACTATGCGCTGATGTCGTGCCAGCACGCCACGCGGATGGGCGCCTTCGCCGGCAACAACGCCGCGGCAGAACTGCTTGGCGTCCCGACGAGACCCTATCACCAGAAGGCCTACGTCACCTGCCTCGACCTTGGCGAAGCCGGCGCACTGTTCACGCGGGGCTGGGAGCGCACGGTGGAAATGGTCGGCGATGTCGCCAAGAAAACCAAGCAGGAGATCAACGGCGTCTGGATCTATCCGCCCAAGCCCGAGCGCACCGCCGCACTCGCCTCGGCCGATCCGGAGCAAGTCACCAAACTGTAGGCGCCCGACGCAACACGGGCCGCGCCTCGACGCGAAGCGCGGCCCATCCAGAATTCAACATCAAGACCGAACCTCAACGTCAAGCAATGGAGTCTTGAAGATGAACCAGACGATCCGCAGCATCAAGCAGAAGCCTATCAAGAACCTCGACAATACCCCCCGTCACGGCAGAACCGCGACCGACGAGCTGGTTCCATCGCGCTATGCACTGCGAATCGGCGAAATCGAGGTGCTCGTGATCAGCGATGGGGTGCTAACGCCGCCATCCGAGTCCATGGCTACCAATGCCGATCCGGCCGTCCGGGCGGCCTGGCTGGACAACATGTTCTTGTCGCGGGAGGCGTTCGATTGGGCACTGAACGAGGTGGTGCTGCGTAGCGGCGGCCAAACCATACTCATCGACGCTGGGCTGGGAGAGGAGTACCCGGACTTTCCGCGGGCGGGACAGTGGGGCCAGCGCCTCGAGGCCGCTGGCATCGATCTTGGCTCCGTGACCGACGTGGTGCTGACCCACATGCACTTCGATCACGTTGGCGGACTGCTCGTCGACGGCGTGAAGAAGCGGCTGCGCCCGGACCTGCGGATCCACGTGGCCGCCGCCGAGGTCAAGTTCTGGGCTTCCCCCGACTTCTCCCGCACTGCCATGCCGCCGGTGCTCGCAGACTTGGCTCGGCGGGCGTCCAAGCAATTCCTGGACGAATATCACGGCCAGCTACAGCTCTTCGAAGAAGAGTCCAAGATTGCGCCCGGAGTCGCCGTCCGTCGCACCGGCGGCCACACCCCCGGGCACAGCGTGGTTCGCCTGGCCTCCGGCGACGACCGGCTGATGTTCGCTGGCGACGCCATATTTCCGGTCTCGTTCGACCACCCCGAATGGCACAACGGCTTTGAGCACGACCCTGCGGAGGCGACCCGTGTCCGGCTCGAACTTTTGCGGGAGCTGGTGGCGACCGGTTCGTGGCTGGTGGGCACGCATATGCCGTTCCCGTCCATAGGACGTGTCGCGGCCGCCGGCGAGCTCTTTCGTTGGGTCCCGGCCTGGTGGGACTACTGAGCGCTTCTTGGCTTAGCACCGAACGAGGCGCGAGCTCATAGCGCAAAACGAGTTCTCGCCTCCGGCACCGCTCGGAAGCGTGTCACCGATCCTCCAATAAATCAACAGCTTTGGCCGCGCCCGCAAGGCGCGCGACCTGCTCACATCACAGCATCAGCAGAGCTATTCCGATGAAACACGAGACCGTGCGCACGAGCGCGTTCGCCATGAGCGGCGAAGCGCCGTACGAGCCACCCTATAGTGAGGACGGAGGCACCATGACCGACATACGCGAAGCCCTCGGGTCTCAACCGCTGCGAATAGTTCGACCCGCTCCCTCTTCAATCTCGAGGAAGAGCATGCAGTCTTCCTGAACGAAGGGGTTCAGGTCTACGCAGCGTTGCAGCTCAACCGAGAGGACACTCTCATTGAGAAAGGACCGGGCTTCGAAGTCGTGGAAAGACTGTTGAGGCTGAACGATCCGGCTCAAAAGCCGTGTGTGGAGGTGTTTCTCCTCTCGCGGAATTCACCCGACCTCTCCCTTCGCGCGTTCAACTCCATCGACCGATACGGGCTCGGAATAAAGGCCGGCAGCTTTACCAGCGGTCGCTCGCTCGGCCCCTTCATTTCCGCATGGGAGTTGGATCTCTTTCTCTCCAACGAAATCATAGACGTGCGGGCGGCAATGGAAGCCGGGGCCGCCGCAGCGAAACTCGGCACGGCTCCCCAAGCTCGCCAAGAGGATCCGAGCGATGAAGTTCGTATCGCGTTCGACGGGGACGCGGTCGTGTTCAGCGACGAATCCGATGAAGTCTTCAAGCTTCACGGATTGCAGGCATTCCTGAAACACGAACGGGAGAACGCGGGGTCCTCGCGCAGCGACCGAGACGTTTGTCTACCCTTAGGCTGCTGCCGACCTTCTTCACGCCACACCTGCGCCGGTCACCTAACGTAACGCTCCGAGATCCGCCCTCCATCTGTGACCCGGTCGCTGGGGTGCAGCACGACCCGATCTCCCGCACCGAGCCCGGCGAGAACCTCGGCGATCCGGTTATTCCGGTGGCCGATGTTGACCGGCACAGTTTTCGCGCGGCCGCTGTCGTCGGCGAAAACGGCCCACTGGTCGCCTTTCCGGAACAAGGCGCTCACGGGCACGGCCAGGGCGTCCTGAGCGCTCCAGGTGGTCACGTGGACGACGACCCGATAGTCGTGCCCGAGCGAGGCCCACGCCTCGGGCGGGTCCGCGAAGTCGATGGCCACCCTGACCCGCTGTTCCTCGATGCCGAGCGCCGAGACTTTCAGGAAGCCGGCGGGGTCCACGCGGACGACCTTCCCTTTGATGGGCTGACCGCCCCAACCGTCGATCCGGACGGGGGCACCTATCTTGATCTGGACCGCATCGGTCGAGAGCAGGTCGGCCACGACCTCCAGATCGAGAGGGTTGCCGATGTCGACGAGGGGAGTCCCGGGCAGGATGGTCGCCTCGCTGTCCTGGACGATCTTCAGCAGCCGTCCGCTCGCCGGCGCGAGCACCCGGACGCAGCACGTCGGCTCTGGGGGCGCGGTGTTGGCTGGGTCCATCAACCGGGCCGCCAGGCTGGTACGCACCGCGCGGCGCATGTCGACCTGAGCCTTCGCGCTCGCCAAGGCGGCCTCGTTGGTGGCCACGTCGAACTTTGCCTTGTCGAAGGCCTGGGCCGAGATGGTCTGCGTCCGCGAGAGCGTCTGGGCCCGCTGAAATTCGGTCTTTGAAAAATCCAGCGCGGCTTCGATCCGCTGCACCTCGGCCTCCTGCTGCTGGATGGCGGCGTCCGCCGCCAGGACCTCGGCCTTAAGCTGGTCGCGCGAGCGAACGTCGATGAATCCCGGTAGCGTCGGCTGCATCAGGGCGATGACCGTCTGGTTGGCCACGACTTCGTCGCCGACGTGAAGCGAAGGTCCCTGCTCGCCCAGCGGATGCGAAATCCTCAGCACCTTTCCGGCTATGGGCGCCGAGACGGTGTAGACGTGGCGCACGTGGGTCTTGCCGTCGTCGTCCGCCGTGACTTCGATCGGACCCTTCGCGACGGTCGCGAGATCGACGAGAACCGGGCGGGGCCAGGCGAACCAGGCCAGCCCTCCCGCCATGGCGGCCAAGGCCGCAGCGCCGATGAAACGTTTGGTCCACTTTGCCGACATGGCTAATCTCGCGTCTTGAGGACCGCGACGAGGTCCAGTTTGTCGATGCGTTCGCGGATGACCGCTGCGGAGGCGGTGGCCGCCAGCACCACGACGGACGTGGCGACCATGTAGGTGGAGTGCTCGACGACGAGGCGCACGCGCATCAGTTCCCCGGCCAGGTTCGTCTTCATGACCCAGGCGAGCCCGTAGCCCATCACCCACCCCGGCGGCTGAGCGATCAGCGTGAGGATGGCGAGTTCGAGCAGGAGGATGTGAAGCACCTCGCCGCGGGTGAAGCCCAGCACGCGCAGGCTGGCCAATTCCCGCGCCCGTTCGGACAGCGAGATCCGGGCGTTGTTGAAGACGACGCCGAACGCGATCACGGCGGCGAGCCCGGTGTAGATGCTCGCCATCGTGGTGACGAGCAGCGCGACCGTCTTGCGGAAGTTCGCCAGAGAGACGCGCTGCAGCGCCACGCCGCCGACCGTCGGCATGGACTTCACGGCCGCGTAGAAATCCTCCTTCCGGTTCTCGTCGAGGCTGAGGTTCACGCTGTTCACGACGGGCGCCTCGCGCATCAGCTTGCGGAGCGTCTCGATGTCCATCATTCCCCTGATGCCGAAATAATCCTCGACGGTCGCCACCATCGGCATGCTGACGGTACGGCGGGCGCCCTCCAGCAAATCGACCTCGACCGTGTCGCCGGCCCCTACCCCGAGGATGTGCCCGAGCATGGCGGAGATGGCGAGGCCGGTCTCCGGAAGCGCGACCGGCCGAAGATCGGCATCGATGATGCGCCTCAGATCCGCGTCGGCCGGCCGGCCGCTGATGATGATCCGCCGTTCGACGTTGCCATGGCGAATCCGGACGGGCACCTCGCGGAACGGCTCGGCAGCGAGAACGCCCGGAAGCCGGTTCACTTGCTCCACCACGTTCTCGATCCGCTTCTCGGAAAAGCCGATGGTCGCGTCCTGCCGGTCGGCGAGGAAATAGGTCACGTCGATCAGTTGCTCCATGGTGTCGCGGGTGAACAGCGAGACGACCAGGATCGCGGTGGCCAGCGCCATCCCAAGCGCCGTGAAGGCCGCCCGGACCGGATGGCGCGCGATGTTGCGGACCATCATCAGCGTCGGCTGCGACACGACCTGGTCGAGCTGGATGCTCGCCGGTAGCAGCCGCCGGTAGACCGGCGGGGCCGGCGGTTGCATGGCGACGGCCGGCGGCAGCCTGACCACTTCGCGCAGCGCCCGCAGCGCGCCCACGGCGGCGGCGGCCGCGCTGAGCGCGCCGGCGGTGACGTATAGATCCGGCGCCTTCGCGAACACCAGGAACGGGAAGTGGAAGAAGTCGCCGAACAACGCAGTGACACGCAGTCCGAGCCATGTGCCCGCCACGCCGCCCAGGACGATCCCGATCACCACGATGAGAGCGACGAACTTGAAATAGTGCAGCACGATGCTGCTGTCGGCGTAGCCCAGCGCCTTCAGGAGGCCGATCTGCTCGCGCTCGAGCGCGACCAGCCGGGTCAGGGTGAGATTGACCAGGAAGGCGGCGACTAGAAGGAAGATCGGCGGCAGCGTGCGGCTCATGTTGTTGAGCATGTCGAGCTCATGGTCGAGCCAGGCGTGCGAGGTCTGGTCTTTGCGACCATGGGCCGCCTGCCCACCGTAGGGGTCGAGCAAGGCGTCGAGCCGCGCGGTCACCTCGCGCTCGGAGGCGCCGGGCTGCAGCTTGACCGACACCGCCGAGAGGCACCGTCGAGATCGTAGACGCCGGCGAGCGCCTTTTCCGACATCCAGACGATCGCGTAGCGGCGGTCATCCGGCATCAGGTCGCCGGGCCCAACCGTGTAGACGAACTCTGGTGACAGCGCCGTGCC
Organism: Bradyrhizobium sp. CB82; assembly: GCF_029714405.1. Taxonomy (NCBI): domain Bacteria; kingdom Pseudomonadati; phylum Pseudomonadota; class Alphaproteobacteria; order Hyphomicrobiales; family Nitrobacteraceae; genus Bradyrhizobium; species Bradyrhizobium sp. CB82. The sequence goes on from NZ_CP121650.1 coordinate 6,597,814, forward strand.
GACGATGACGAGCTCGCGCTTCTTGCCGTTCAGGATGGCCGAGAACCGCGCCCCTTCGGAGAAGCCGTGGGCTCGGGCGAACGGCTCGTTGACGACGACCTCCTCGGACCGTCCCGGCTCCGGAAGCCGCCCGGATCGCATGTAGAGCCGATTGAGATGCGGCTCGGCGTTGTCGGGCAGCGAAACGAACTGCCCGCTGGCGGGTTCGGAGAAGCCGGGAATGTCCAGCAGCGCAAGCTTGGCGATGCGGGTGTCGACGGCGGCGACGCCGGGGATCTCTCCTATCCTGTCGGCGAGCGCCTTGGGTGCCCGCTTGGCCTGAGCGAACACGTCACCGAAGCCGTAGCGTTCGTAGTACGCGATCCGCGTTTCTTCCAGGGACCGATGCGAACCGACGGCGAGCACCAGCGTCGCGACACCGCCTCCGACGACCAGGGCGACGGCGAGCACCTGCGCCCAGAGCCGCCTGACGTCCCGAAACAGCTTGATGTCGAGCGTCGTCATGTCGTCACCAGGTGAGCTCGGCCGCTTGGCGCCGGCTCTCGTTCTTCCGGATCCTCGAGATCCTGCCGTCCGCAAAGAACAGCACCCTGTCGGCGACTTCCTGGATGCTGGCGTTGTGCGTGATGATGACGGTGGTGGTCCCGAGCTGCCGGTTGACCCCGAGCAGCACCTCGATGACGCGGATGCCGGTTTTCGAGTCCAGCGCCCCGGTCGGCTCGTCGCACAGCAGCACCGCCGGACGCTTCGCGATCGCACGGGCGATGGCGACCCGCTGCTGCTCGCCGCCGGATAGCTGGGCGGGGAAGTGATGCATCCGCTCTTCGAGCCCGACCAGCGCGAGAGCGTCGGCCGGGCGCATCGGCTTCTTGGCGACCTCGGTGACCAGCGCGACATTTTCGTGCGCGGTGAGGCTCGGCACCAGATTGTAGAACTGGAAGACGAAGCCGACGTGATCTCGGCGGTACCTCGTCAGCTCGCGATCCTCGAGATCCGTCAAGTCCAGGTCGCGGAAGAATAGCCTGCCGCTGCTTGGCCGGTCGAGACCACCCATGATGTTGAGCAGCGTGGTCTTGCCGCTGCCGGAGGGCCCGAGCAGCACGACCACTTCCTTCTCGGCGATCTCCAGATCGACTCTGTTGAGCGCCTTCACGGTCACCTCGCCGGAGACGTAGGTCTTCGTAAGCGCCTTGGCGGTGAAAATGGTTTCGCTCATGGCTGCCCTTTCGGGACGCGATTGTCGGACGGATCCACCGTTCCGGTATTGATGTAGGTCAGGGGCTCGCGCCCGGCTCGCCGCCGGCCTTCGAAGAACGGGCGGATTCACGGACGAACATTGCGATGCTCGCCCACCAGACGAGCGCCATGCCGAGCAGGACCCCCTTGAAATCGGAATGGATCATGAAGTTGACGGCGGCCATCAACCCAATCGAGAGCACGCCGGCAACCCCGGCGCCGGCCGCAGCCACAGCGCGGTGGTCACGGAAGGACGTCAAGGCCAGGGTAAGCGCGAGCACTCCCGTAGCCGCCACGTAGCCGCCCATGACGCGAAATACGTGGGTTAGCCACGATGTCAGTCCAGGCCCGATCGACTGCAATTCAGCCGGGGTAAGGCTCATGTACCGGATGTCCTCTGGCAGCAATGGAGGCCGGAGGAAAAGAAAGTAGATGCCGACACCAACCAACAGGATGCCGGAAGCCGCCAGGAGGATCGAGGATAGTCGCCAGCGGCCCCGCGTGTCGCGCATCGTGGCCGCCCCGGATCAGCCGTGACGATAACTGCCGGTCGAGCCCTGCCCGAGGATTCGGCTCAGCCGCGGTATGAAGCCCGGTACGTGCTCAGCGTACTTCGTATAGGCCTCGCCGAACTCCGACCTCGCGTCCCGCTCCTCGTCGCGCGCCAGCTTGACGTACATGACGGTCAGCACCGGAAACATCGCGAGCGTGAGAAGCGTCGGCCACTGCAGCAGGAAGCCGAACATCACCAGGATGAAACCGACGTACTGCGGGTGTCGGACGTAGCTGTAGGGGCCGGTGGTCGCGAGGCTGCGGATCTGCTGCGCATCGTACAGCACCCTCCACGCGGCGGAGATCAGGACGAAGCCTGCGCCGATGAAGATGAAGCTCAAGATGTGGAACGGTCCGGCGTGCGGATTCGCCTTCCAGCCGAACATCATCTCGAGCAGGTGGCCGGCGTCATGGGAGAACCAGTCGACGTTCGGGTAGTGCGACTGCAGCCAGCCGGAAAGGAAGTAGATGGTGAGCGGGAAGCCGTACATCTCCACGAACAGCGCAATCAGAAACGCGCTGAAGGCCCCGAACGAGCGCCAGTCGCGGGATGTCTGCGGCTTGAAGAAGCTGTAGGCGAACAGGATGAACACTGCCGAATTGACGACGACGAGGCTCCAGAGGCCATAGGCGGGTGCGGTGTCGCGCATCACACGCTCCTTGGATCGTTCGGTCGACCGCCGCCGTGATGGTGGCCGTGTCCTCCATGCATGAAGAAGTGCATCAGCGGACATGCAAGAAGGGGCAACCAGATCAGCAATCCGAGCACGTGAGCCCTGTGCTCGGTGAACAAGAGCGCGCCGGCAATGGCGAGGAATCCCAGAAGAACGATGCCAGCTCGGGCCTTCATGGACATGCCTTGCCGCGTTTGATCCGGGCTCTCAAAATGACTTTCCGCCGACATTGGCCACTCTCCAAAATACACGCGAATGAAAGCGCAATTCGCCCATCGACCTCTTGATTCAAGTCAACTTCCGGCGCAGTTGCGGAGACCAAGTCGGGTTAATTCCTCTCTAACGAACGCACCCAGCATTCCGGAGGTCATCGGCATTGTTGTGAGATTCGGACGCCAAGGCCCGACGACATCGACCATCAACAGGATCAAATTCAACTTTTTGCCACGACCGTCCCCTAAGGGAGGATTTGTAGCATTGCACTACCACGAGGGTCGCAATAATCCGCGAAGCGGCGGATAACCAACCCCAGCCGGCTCTCGAAGGTCTCGGGTGCCCAGCAGGTAACCCGGGCATCTCGCTTAACGGCGCAATCGGCCGGCCTCTCTACCTGCATTGGCCACAAGCACTCTCCTTCAGAGGTCCCTGCGCTCTTTTATGTGACGAACTTTCATTCCAGATGACTAGTCTGCGAAGAGGCTGGCGTTGCAGTCACCTTGCCCAAGCCCATGACGTCGAAACGCCAAGGCGGAGGGCCGGTTCGGCAAACAGGACTTTCGCCTATCTGCCTGATGAGGACGTCTACAGCTGCCCGACCGGCCCGAGTTTCCACACAACCAAGACCCGCAGCCGACATGCGCGAAGAGCCGCGATTGACTCATTGCATTCGCCGATCGGGGGCTGCGGCGCGTCCTTTCCTTTGCTAATGTAATGCGTTTGTTGCCGATGAAGAATGAACTCAAGGGAGGTAGCCAATGTCTCACCTTGGAAGCTGCTTTTGCGGTGCAGTCAAGCTGGAGGTCATGGGATCACCGGAGGCGATGGGCTATTGTCATTGCAGTTCCTGTCGCTCGTGGTCCGGCGGACCTGTAAATGCCTTCAGCCTCTGGAAGCCGGAAGCGGTACGGGTCACATCGGGAGCCGAGCATGTCGCGATGTTCCAGAAAACTGAGCTCAGCCAGCGTCAGTATTGCGCGAAATGCGGCGGGCACCTGATGACCAATCATCCGCCCCTGGGGCTGGTTGATGTTTTCGCGGCGACACTTCCTACGTTAGAATTTACGCCCGGTGTACACGTAAACTACGCCGAGACTGTTCTGCCGATGCGAGACGGCCTTCCCAAGCTCAAGGATTTTCCGAAGGAGTTCGGTGGCTCAGGAGAAGTCCTCCCGGAATAAGGATGACGAATGCATCGCGTGACTCACGACTGAGAGATAGCCCGAGCGTTCCTTCGTTCCCCGAAGCGAAAGAACGCTTCGACAAGCACTTTTGGACGCGACTGAACCGTGCACCAGACGTGGACGTCTACGAGTGCAGCGGTCTGATGTTCTGGTTCATGCAGAAGAAGTTCGTCGGGTCGTATTTGGTTTTCAAGGCGACGAGGCGGTCGTAGTTGTCGCCGTAAGTAGCCTTGAGTCTGCTGTCATCCCCATCCTCCATCATGAAATTCACATAGCCGCCGTCGGCCGAGTAAGGATGCACGGCTTCCCAATAGCCCTTGGTCCAGCGCGTGATTTCGCCTGCCATTTGCGGGTTTGGATCGATGCCGGCGATGACCATCGACCAAGTCGCCTCGCGCGTGTTCCAGGCGGTGTCGCTCTTGCCAACGCGATGGACGGCGCCATCGATCGGATAAAGATGCATGAGCGAAAGCGCGCTCGGTGCATTCCGGGCCTGCTCGATATGGGCGTCAATTGCTTCGTCGGTCAGTTCTTTCACGAAATCGCCGCGCCAGTACCATTGAAGGCCTTTCGGGAAAAACGGATCGAACATGGATTGGAGGGCCGGATAGGGCATCTCGCCCATCCAGTTGAAGAGCGGCGGGGGCAGCTCACCGAGTAACTCGGCTATGACCGCCTGACCATCTTCTGCTGGACCATTGTAACAGGCGATTATGGCGCAGGCGCGCTTGCCCTGATGCGCCGCCGGGAATGGGTCCATCGGTGGAACAGTCTTCAATCCGACAAAGGCCCCGAGCTCCTCAGGAGCGCTGGGGAGGAAATCCCTGTATTTCTGCATGACGGTCCGAGCATTTTCGAGATCCCAGAATACTGGACCGGCATAGACCTTGTTCACCGGATGAGCCTGGAACAGGAAGCTTGTGACGATGCCGAAATTGCCGCCGCCGCCGCGCAGGCCCCAGTAGAGGTCAGCGTTCTCAGACTTGTTAGCGGTGACAATGCGACCATCGGCGAGCACGACATCCGCCTCGAGCAGATTGTCGATTGTGAGGCCATGCTTGCGGGTGAGGTATCCGGTGCCGCCGCCGAGCGTGAGGCCGGCGATCCCCGTGGTCGAGACAATGCCGGCCGGAACGGCAAGTCCATAGATGTGCGTGGCGTGGTCGACATCGCCTTGCGTGCAACCGGGACCGACGCGGACGGTACGAGCGCCCGGATCGACCCGCACGCCTTTCATCATCGACAAGTCGATCATCAGCCCGTCGTCGATACTACTAAGGCCCGGCCCATTGTGCCCGCCTCCGCGGATCGCGACCTGGAGATCGTTCTCCCTTGCAAAATTGACCGCCGCGACGACGTCAGCGACGTCGGCGCATCGCGCAATCATTACGGGACTCTTATCGATCATCCCGTTGTAGAGGCTCCGCACAGCGTCATAGTCGGAATCCATTCGCCTGATTACCGGGCCGCGCATATTGCCGATGAAGGTTTCGGTGGCCATGGCCTGCATGATGTCCTCCTATTCCACCCATGATCGGTCATTGGGTCGGAGGTCTACTCATGACGTCCCCGAGCGTTCTCCGCCCGTTCCGGAAACCTAGATCAAGCGCGGCGCGATAGCCATCACAAATCTACAACGGCTTTACCTCCGGCGGTCCGAGGGTGCCGTGCCACACTACCGCGATCTGAGAGGGCGGCGACCGAACGGCGCGCGCCTCTCACTGGTCAGCAGACTTGGTCCATTTGAAGGGCTTGGGATTTTTGTTGTGCAGGTCGATGAAGGTACGGATGTCGGCCTCGAGTTGCCTGACAGAAGTGTGAACACCTCGCTGGATCTGCTTTCGGGTGAGTTCAGCTAACCAGCGTCCGACCTGATTGATCCATGACGCGGAAGTCGGCGTGAAGTGGACATGATAATGCGGCCGACGGGCGAGTCACGCTTTGATCCGTAGTTGTCCATGACGATATGGACATCGAGGCCTTCAGGAACTTGAGCATCGATCTCTTTTAAAACTTCAAGAACTCGACTGCCCGGTGGCGCTTGTAGCATTTGCCGATGACGAACCCCGAGGCGACATCGAGCGCGGCAAACAGCGTGGTCGTACCATGCCGCACATAGCTGTGCGTACGACGCACCGGGATGTCGGGCATCATCGGCAAGACCGGCTGCTCGCGATCCAGTGCCTGAAATGGCTTTTCTCATCGATGCTGAGGACAAGGGCTCGGTTCGGCGGGGACAGGTAAAGGCCGACGATATCGCGCATCTTGTCGACGAACAGCGGATCACTCGACAGCTTGAATGTCTGGCTCCGGTGAGGCTGCAGACCGAACGCCATCCACATTCGGCGGATCGTGGTGTGGGAAAAGCCAGTTTCCTCGGCCATCGAGCGGATCGACCAGTGCGTCGCATCGGCCGGCGTCGTGGGCAACGTCCGCTGTTGTAGGTTGCAATAAGCTCTAGCTTCGTGATGAGGGCGAGCCATGCCATTGAAACAGCCCCCTCTGCCCATCCAAATCCGCCGTGGACCCGCCTCGAAAATCCGTGCAAAAAGGTCCCGCGAGGCGGGGCCAGTTGTCCCGCCAAGCCTCTGCAAAACGTCAATTTTTGGAAGGAATGGTCGGAGTGGCAGGATTCGAACCTGCGACCCCTGCGTCCCGAACGCAGTGAGCATCTTCCAAGCTGTTGATTTTTCTAGACGTGACCGTCGTTTCCGTCCCGCTTTGTTCACGGTCATTTCACCCAATTCGTTGCGATTTCGTTGCGCGTTCTCGGCATGGTCGGTTGACCGAATAGTCCGTTAGGTTCGCGCTGGCTTCCGGGAATGGAAGAGCTCGTCGACGGACTGCTTCGGGTCCTTGATCCGGGAGCGATCCTTGCGCTCGTTCTTCTGTGCCTCGATCTTCTGCAGGAAGCGGAAACGGGGCGACCGGGTTGCGTGCCCCGATCGGCCGTGCTTGGTCATGCCGAAACCCTTTTGGCCACCATGCGTCATTTGATCACTTACGAAAGCTGGGCACCTAATCTCTCGCAGGCGGGAAGAGGCCAACGGTACGGGGCCAAGCTTCATGCGGTTCGCCGAAACTAGGATCAAGTGAGGAAAGAATAGCCGTGATCGCCCAAAGGCGCGAGGTGGAGACGGTCAGTTTGCAAGAACAGTATGCTGCAGTGCGGCGTACCTAGTATCCAACATGTCGGAGCCGCAGTCAGGCGTCGGGGGTTCGAGTCTATGGAGCGCTCACCCCGACCGGTCCGCGGAGTTCTTAGTGTCCGCGTAGCGCTCCCGCTTGTGGGAAGCGCCCTCTCCTTCTCCCCTTGTGGGAGAAGGCGGCGGGACATTTACTACATTATTTCAATAACTTAGGAGTTCGGTGTCCTTATAGTGTCCCTTTGGCCATCGCAATGAGGGCCGGAACATCTCCGGAATAATACCTGTGCCGGAGAATGGGGATACCCTCTAAAAATGGGTGATCTCTCGCCTCCTGCAACTTGGAAGCGACCGCCCCCACGGCTATGGTTTTAGATGGCGGGGGGAGTCGGATGACTGAGGAAATATTCAAATCACTACGGGTCGGTATCAAACGGCGTTGGAGCGCCGGGATCACCCAGGCATTGAGTGCTGCGGGCGCGGTCTGGTTAGTTACTGAGATAGCAACCAAGGTGTCCGATCCACTAGATCAATGGATCAAGCAGCACGGCAACTGCTACCTCGCAATCGTCCTTGCGGCGGCCGTGATTTGGTTCATCAGACACGTCTATGAAGTTCGAGCTGTCTCGTTCCGTCTGCCGACGACCGATACCAACATAAAAATAGAGTACGGCGACTTGTTTGCTCAACCGACTGACTGGCTAATCGGGGTCGGCGAGTTCTTCGACAGCCAAGTTGGAGACGTAGTCTCGCAGCACTCTCTTCATGGGAAGCTGATCATCAGCACGTTCAACGGTGATAGCGCTCGGTTCAGGACGGTAGTTGACGCTGCACTAGCGAACGCCGACGGCACAAGAGTTCAGCAGAGACCGATTTCTCCAAAAACCAGATACGACATTGGCACGACGGCCGTACTAGATCGCGGACAACATAGAGTTTTCCTCGTCGCAATGTCGAGAGTAGACCTAGCCACGTTTAAGGCTTCGTCTGATGTTCCCACCCTTTGGCGCGCCCTTATGGGCGCACTAGCTGCGATCCGCAATCACGGGAATGGCGCACCGATTTCACTGCCGTTAATTGGCAATGGACGTTCGAGTGTCAACATCGAGCCCCAACATCTACTGCGCCTCATAGTGTTAGCGCTGGTGGACTATGGCCGCAAATTCGATCTGCCAAAGCAAGTCGCAATCGTCCTACCAGAAGACTGCTTCGAAGCCTTGGACCTGAGAGAAATTCGGCGAGATTGGAGGAAGCGATAATGGCCTACCGAAACGGCAGTTATATCGCCTTCCACGCCGGAGGCAGCACCGATCCGACAGCCTCCGATATCAAGTACTATAGGATGCTTAAGGCTTGGCACGAGCATGACGACATCGACTTCCAATTCATAAACAGCCACGACAAAGTCGCAGGCGTCCGAGACACAAGCAAAAAAGAGACGCTGAGGCGCAGCCTCGTTGAACGACTCAACAATTCCAAAAATATGGTCTTGATCATCGGTCCGACAACGAGGCTCGATACTGATTGGGTGCCCTTCGAAATCGCCTATGCTGTAGACCAGTGCAAAATTCCGATCATTGCCACTTACACAGGCTATGAATGGATTACGCAGCCACAAGAACTACGCCCCCTGTGGCCGCCTGCCTTAGCATCGCGAATTGACAATGGCACCCTCAGGGCCATCCACATTCCGTTCAAGCAAGGAGCGATAGATGACGCGATTAAGCAATTCAGTCACGAGAACCTGCCCGCGACTGCTTTGAACTACTACACCGTTGAAGCTCATAGGTCGTTCGGAATAGACATACGGTGAGACGAGCTTAGAGAGGTTGAAGTTGACGCCTCGACACTTTTTTGACGAAGTCGCAGAACCTAACGCGCGCTCTGCCATGGCGGCGCGCGGCGATCTGAGGAAAGCAATCAACGCGGCCATGACGTTAGATGCCTTCTTCGGAGTTCTTCATGCTGAACTCCATCGCGCTGGCAATGTAGCCCTGCGACGTGACGATGATTGGAAAGAAGATCTCGCTGGCCGAAGCGATGATTACAGATTGCTACGTGATCTGGCTTATACGCTCAAGCATGGACAGTTGAACCTTGGCAAGAAGCCACGGATCGTACGGCGGCCCGATCAGCTCTTCACCATGCCGGGCGCATTTGCACCTAATGTGTTTAGCCCAACAGCGTTTGATACCGGGCAAGTCTGGATCGACACGGAGGCTACCGATCATCGCGCACATGAGGTGATTGGCCGCGTAGCGGAGTTCGCGCGCCTGCAACTGACCAAATACGCAATGTGATCGAGCCCTGGGCCAACAGACCACAGCGTCGGATTTCGGCGCATTAAGACTTCAATGTGATCCATTCGTATTGTTGGCTGGATGAAATATGGCACTGATTGAACCGAAAGCGAAGCACAAGGGGGGCACATGACGTTCTGGGTGGTTCGCGCTGGCAAGTACGGCCAGGTTGAAAGCTACTCCATCGAAAACAACAGAGTTGCCGTCGGGTGGGACGATATTGCCGACATGTCGTCGATCACTAGTCGGAGCGCTCTGCAAGAGGTGGTGACTGCAACTTACCCGAACGAGACGATTGGAACTACCAGAGTATGGACCGGTGAACTTTGGGCCTTTCGCGAAGTCATTCAGGTGGGGGACTGGGTTGCGATACCGCTGAAGTCCAGGGCTGCAATCGCTGTTGGCCGCGTGACTGGACCCTATCAGTATAATGGAGAAGCACCCGAAGGAGCTGTACACCAACGGCCCGTGCAATGGATACGGACTGATCTCCCCAGGTCTGAAGTCGATCAGGACCTCTTGTACTCGCTCGGAAGCACCCTAACGGTGTTTCGCGTCCGGAGGAACAACGCCGAAGAACGCCTCGCAGCAATGGCGCAGAACAGACGACCACCGTCAATCAGCCAGCCAGTCGAGGCGGAGGCGAGCGATGAAGACGAGGGTGGGATCGACATTGAACAGATCGCTGCTGACCAGATAGTTAGTTTCATCAGTCGGAAGTATCGAGGCCATGAGCTTGCGCGTCTAGTTGGCGCAATCCTGGAAGCTGAGGGTTATCAAACCCAAGTAGCGCGCCCTGGTGCCGACGGCGGCGTCGATATCATTGCTGGAAGTGGCCCAATGGGCTTTGGAAGTCCGCGAATAGCAGTGCAAGTGAAGTCCGGAGACACGCCCGCCGACGTTGGGGTATTGCGAGAATTGCAGGGCGTGATGCCGCGCTTTGGAGCAGAACATGGGCTTATCGTATCGTGGGCGGGCTTCAAGGACAGTGTCATACGTGAAGCGAGGCAACTGTTCTTTGAAGTGCGCCTTTGGGACGCTGGAGCACTAGTATCCGCTCTTCAAAATAATTACTCAAAGCTCAGTGAAGAGGTGCAAGCGGAGTTACCGCTAAAGCATATTTGGCTGTTAGTCGAAGAGTAGCCCCGAACGAAATGCGCCGACTTCTTCGCCTGGACATTTGATGCTCGTGATCCGCAACAAGCAGGCCACAACCGAAATGACACTGATACGCTGGGCGTCAGTTATCACCGCTCGGTAGCTTTGCGATCTCTTGACGGAAAATGATTTCGATGCACCGGCCGCAGATCAACTCGCCGTCCCCATGCGGTGGCGGAAGGAAGGTCAGCTCGTCTGGCAGGAACTCATCTTCGCAGTGATCGCAGTGGGATGCTTCAGTCATCCGTCCATTTGCTCACGTGGGTGTGGCGGAATTCGGTAGCCTCTAGAGGCGGCCCCGCCAGGGATCAAGCAATATCAATGCAACATCACTGTCACCCGACCGCCGGCGTGCTATAACCCTCAGATTGTACAAAGGAATAGCTTGAACCGCATGTTCGAGTCGCGCATGTTATCGCGAGCTGATCCCACAATGATCCACTTTTGCAGTCTGCTTCGGGGAGCGGGCTGGTCTCGTACCCTGGGGGCAATTCGTGAACCACCAAAATCTGTCGTCGTTCATCTGGTCGGTCGCCGATCTATTGCGCGGTGATTATAAACAATCCGACTACGGCAAAGTCATTTTGCCGTTTACGGTCCTTCGTCGTCTGGACTGTGTGCTTGAGCCAACCAAAGCAAAGGTGCTTGCCGAGTTCGCGGCAAAGAAGAAAGCCGGGCTAAACCCGGACCCGTTCTTGCTCCGCGCGTCAGGCCAGAGCTTCTACAACAAGTCCGACCTCGATCTGCGCAAGCTGATGGGTGATCAGGACCACATCAGCCAGAACCTCTACGCCTACGTTCAGGCGTTCTCACCTGCGGTGCGCGACATCTTCGAACGGTTCAGCTTCTCCAACCAGATTGACAAGCTGGCGAAGAGCGGTCTGCTCTACCTCGTCACCGAAAAGTTCGCGGGTATCGACCTGCATCCCGAGGCCGTTGACAACCATGAGATGGGGCTGGCCTTCGAGGAGCTGATCCGCAAGTTCGCCGAACTGTCGAACGAAACTGCTGGTGAACATTTCACACCGCGCGAAGTCATCCGATTGATGGTCAACCTGTTGTTTGTCGAGGACGACGACGTTCTCACCAAGCCAGGTGTAGTCCGCACCATCTATGATCCCACGGCTGGCACGGGCGGCATGCTGTCGGTTGCGGGCGAACACCTTACTGCGCTGAACCCGAAGGCTCGGCTCACTATGTTCGGTCAGGAGCTGAACGACGAGAGCTATGCAATCTGCAAGGCAGACATGCTGATCAAAGGCCAGGACGTTGCAACATCGTCGCGGGCAACACGCTGTCGGAAGATGGACACGCTCACGCAAAGTTCGACTATATGCTCTCCAATCCCCCGTTCGGGGTGGAGTGGAAAAAGGTCGAGAAGGAGGTCCGCAAGGAACACGAGACCCAGGGCTTCAATGGTCGCTTCGGTCCAGGACTGCCGCGCGTCTCAGATGGCTCGCTGCTCTTCCTGCTGCACCTCCTGTCAAAGATGCGCCCGGCGCAGGACGGCGGCAGCCGCTTCGGCATTGTGCTGAATGGCTCGCCACTGTTCACTGGTGGCGCAGGCTCCGGGGAGAGCGAAATCCGCCGCTACCTGCTTGAGAACGACCTGGTCGAGGCCATCATCGGTCTGCCGACCGATATGTTCTACAACACTGGCATTTCCACTTACGTCTGGATTGTCTCCAATCGCAAGCCAGTCCAGCGCAAGGGCAAGGTGCAACTCATCGATGCGTCGTCATTCTGGCAGAAGATGCGCAAGAGCCTCGGCTCCAAGCGCAAGGAAATGAGTGAGGCGCACATCGTCGAGGTGACAAAACTGTTCGGCTCCTTCGTCGAGGCGCAGCTTGCGACGGTGTTCGATGCCGAGGGCAAGGAGATCGCGCGGCAGGTTGTCCAGGAGGGCGACAAGCCCCCGGTTGCTCCCAACGACGGCAAGGTGAAGCTCGCGCCGCTGTCCCGCATCTTCCCGAACGAGGCCTTCGGCTATCGCACGGTCACGGTGGAGCGGCCGTTGCGCGACGACAAGGGTAATGTCGTTCTCGGCACCAAGGGTAAAGCCAAGGGCAGGCCGCAGGCGGACAGCGCACTGCGCGATACCGAGAACGTGCCGCTCTCGGAAGACGTAGATGCGTATTTCAGGCGTGACGTGCTGCCCCACGCGCCCGATGCGTGGATCGATGAGGAGAAGACCAAGACGGGATATGAGATCCCCTTCAATCGGCACTTCTACGTGTTCGAGCCGCCGCGATCGCTTGAAAAGATCGATGCCGATCTGGCGCGGGTCACGGCCCGTATCAAGGCGATGATTGAGGGGCTGGCGGCATGAGCTTCCCGAGGTACGGGAAATATATGGACTCATTGGACGGTCTCGGCGAGGTGCCGGATCATTGGAGCCTAACTTCCGTGCGCCGCCTGTTGTCGAAAATTGAACAGGGCTGGAGTCCGGAGTGCGATAGTTGGCCCGCATCACACGAGGAATGGGGAGTACTCAAGGCAGGCTGCGCCAACGGGGGCGTGTTCCGCGACGAAGAGAATAAGGCTCTCCCATCAAGCTTAGAGCCCCTGACGCAGTACGAAGTGCGAGCTGGGGACGTATTGATGTCTCGGGCCAACGGTTCGCCGGAGAATGTGGGAGCAACGGCGTTCGTTGAGCGGACCCGACCACACCTGCTGCTGTCGGACAAGATTTTTCGGCTCTATCCAACCAATGAAGTGCTCCCCCAGTACCTCGCAATTCTGCTGGGCTCCGGCCCCCTCAGACTCCAGATTGAACGATCTATCAGCGGCGCAGACGGCTTGGCCAACAACCTACCCCAGTCAGCACTCAAAGCATTCCGTTGTGTGATCCCACCATTGGATGAGCAGGTCTCGATCCTAAAGTTCGTCAAGGGCGAGACCGCCAAGATCGACGCGCTGGTAGAAGAGCAGCAACGGCTGATCGAGCTGCTCAAGGAGAAGCGGCAGGTCGTCATTTCCTACGCCGTCACTAAGGGACTCGACGCGAATGCCCCGATGAAGCAGTCCGGCGTCGAGTGGCTCGGCGAAGTTCCTCAACACTGGGAGGTCCTTCGCACCAAGGCGGTCTATCGGGAGCGTGACGAGCGATCCACCGACGGCAATGAAGAACTCCTTACTGTGTCCCATCTGACGGGAGTGACACCTCGAAGTGAGAAGACCGTCAATATGTTCGAGGCCGAAACGACCGAGGGATACAAGAAGGTCTACAAGACCGATTTCGTGATCAATACGCTTTGGGCATGGATGGGCGCGATGGGCTCTAGCAAATGCGATGGGATCGCAAGCCCTAACTATCACGTCTACGCATTGAGAGGCGATCGATTCAGTTGTGACTACATGGAGTTGATTTGCCGGATAGGCTCGTTCGTGAGGTTTGTTGGCTCTCGATCCAACGGCGTCTGGAGCTCACGGTTACGCCTTTATCCGGAAGATTTTTTTGACATCATGGTGCCTGTTCCTCCCATCTCAGAACAGGTTGCGATCAACCAGTATGTCGAAAAGACAACAGGCACTTTTCGCGACATAACCGCAAAGGCGGAGCAAGCAATTACCCTCCTCCAGGAGCGCCGCGCCGCGCTGATCTCCGCCGCCGTAACTGGCAAGATCGACGTGCGCGGGCTGGGCGAGGTCGAGCCGCCAATTCCAGATGTGGTCGCCGCATGAGCATCCACAAGGAGATCAGCTTCGAGGACGAGATTTGCGCCCACCTGTCTGCGCACGGCTGGCTTTACGCGGATGGCAATGCAGCCCTTTACGATCGGCCTCGCGCTCTCCTGCCTGCTGATCTTGTCGCCTGGGTGCAAGCCACGCAGCCGATCGCCTGGCAAACGCTCTCAAAGAACCACGGCACGACCGCCGAAGGCGTCTTGCTGGATCGCGTTCGCAAGCAGCTCGATGATCGCGGCACCCTCGATGTACTGCGTCACGGCGTCGAACTGATCGGGCTCCGCCAGCCCATTGCGCTGGCACAGTTCAAGCCTGCCCTAGCGATGAACGCCGACATCCTCGCTCGCCACGCCGCCAACCGACTGCGCGTGGTGCGACAGGTGCGTTACTCCTCGGCGAATGAGAACTGCATCGATCTCGTGCTGTTCCTCAACGGGCTTCCGGTCGCGACCGTCGAACTCAAGACCGACTTCACCCAGAGCATCGACGACGCTATCGACCAGTATCGCTTCGACCGCCACCCGCGCCCCAAGGGACAGGGTGTCGAGCCGCTGCTGAATTTCCCCAGCGGGGCGCTTGTGCATTTCGCCGTCAGCAACAGCGAAGTCCACATGACGACGCAGCTTGCCGGTCCGGCGACTGCCTTTTTGCCCTTCAACAAGGGCGACCACGGAGCCAAGGGCAACCCGCCGAACGCGGCCGGTCACCGCACGAGCTACCTCTGGGAGGAGGTCTGGCAACGCGATAGCTGGCTGGAGATAATTGGCCGCTATCTCGTGACCCGCCGCGACGACAAGAAGAAGATTACCAGCATCGTCTTCCCACGTTATCACCAGCTCGACGCCACCCGGAAGCTGCAAGCCAAGGTTCTTGACGAGGGCGCGGGCGGCAAGTTCCTGATCCAGCACTCGGCAGGCTCTGGCAAGACCAACTCGATTGCCTGGTCCGCGCACTTTCTCGCCGACCTGCACGACGCCAACAACGAGAAGCTCTTTTCCACTGTCATCGTCATTTCCGACCGCAACGTGATTGACGCCCAGCTTCAGGACGCGCTGTTCGACTTCCAGCGCACCACTGGCGTGGTTGCGACCATCAAGTCCGAAGGGGCGAGCAAGAGCGGGCAGCTCGCGGAGGCGCTGGCGGCGGGCAAGAAGATCATCGTCTGCACCATCCAGACCTTTCCGTTCGCCCTGGAGGAGGTCCGCAGGCTTGCGGCTACTGAAGGCAAGCGGTTCGCGGTGATCGCCGACGAGGCGCACTCGTCGCAGACCGGCGAAGCCGCCGCAAAACTCAAGCAGGTGTTATCGCTCGAGGAACTGGCAGAACTGGGAGACGGCGGCGAGGTCAGCACTGAGGACATGCTGGCGGCACAGATGGCGGCTCGCGCGAACGACAAGGGCATCACCTACGTCGCCTTCACCGCCACCCCGAAGGCCAAGACGCTGCAATTGTTCGGGCGTCCGCCGAAACCCGATCAGCCGATTGGTGATGATAATCTGCCTGCCCCGTTTCATGTCTATTCGATGCGGCAAGCCATCGAGGAAGGCTTCATCCTCGACGTGCTGAGGAACTATACGCCTTACCGGCTGGCCTTCCGCCTCGCCAACAACGGCAAGGAATGGGACGACAAGGAGGTCGAGCGCGATGCGGCGCTGAAGGGGATCATGCGCTGGGTGCGGCTGCATCCCTATAACATTAGCCAGAAGGTGCAGATCGTCGTCGAGCATTTCCGCGAGAGTGTCGCGCCGCTGCTGGAGGGCCGTGCCAAGGCCATGGTGGTGCTTGGGAGCCGTCTTGAGGCAGTGCGCTGGCAACTCGCCATAGAGAAGTACATCAAGTCCCATGGTTACAAGATCGGGACGCTGGTCGCCTTCTCAGGCGAGGTGATTGACAATGAGTCCGGCACTGATCCTTTCACCGAAGCCAGCAAGTCGCTGAACCCCGGCCTGAATGGGCGCGACATTCGTGACGCCTTCAAAGGTGATGAATTCCAAATACTGCTAGTCGCAAACAAGTTTCAGACCGGGTTCGACCAGCCGCTGCTTTGCGGCATGTATGTGGACCGGCGTCTTGCGGGCATTCAGGCGGTGCAGACACTGTCGCGGCTCAACCGTGCCTATCCCGGCAAGGACACAACTTACGTACTGGACTTCGTCAACAGCTCGGAAGAGGTGCTGGCGGCGTTCAAGACCTATTACGAGACAGCCGAACTGGAGGGCGTCACTGATCCGAACCTCGTCTACGACCTGCGGGCCAAGCTGGATGCGTCCGGGTACTACGACGAGTTCGAAGTCGATCGCGTCGTGACTGTCGAGATGAACCCCAAGGCCAAGCAGGGTGACCTGATCGCAGCCCTTGAGCCGGTGGTGGATCGTCTCTTGAAGCGGTTCAAGCAGGCGCAGGAGAAACTGCGGGCAGCACAATCGAAGAACGACGCCAAGGCCACTGAAGAGGCTAATGGCGATATCAATGCGCTGGTCCTGTTCAAGGGCGACATGAGCGCGTTCCAGCGGATGTACAGCTTCCTGTCGCAAATCTTCGACTACGGCAATACTGCTATCGAAAAGCGGTTCATGTTCTACCGTCGGCTGATCCCGTTATTAGAGTTCGGCAGGGAGCGCGAAGGCATTGACCTCTCGAAGGTCAAGCTCACGCACCACAGCCTGAAGGATCAAGGCAAACGGCAGTTGCCGCTCGAAGATGGTGAAGCGCCCAAACTGCCGCCGCTGTCGGAGGCCGGTTCGGGCTCGCTGCACGAGAAGGAGAAGGCGCGGCTGGAAGAGATCATTGCCAAGGTCAACGATCTGTTCGAGGGTGACCTGTCAGATAGCGATCAGCTCGTGTACGTGAACAACGTCATCAAGGGGAAGCTGCTAGAGTCGCAGGAACTTATCCTTCAGTCCATTAACAATACCAAGGCCCAGTTCGATAATTCGCCAACCATCAACAAAGAACTCATGAACGCTTTGATGGATACGCTCGCTGCTCATACAACGATGGGAAGGCAAGCCATCGAGAGTGAAAGAGTGCGCGAAGGGCTTAAAGACATCTTGCTCGGGCCTGCCCAGCTCTATGAAGCATTGAGAGAAAAAGCACGCGAGCAGGGTTTGGAGAGCGGATAGTTCCTGCTGGACTGTCCTTCATTTATCACGGTTGACCATAAGAGGCCCCATATGCTCGCTACTAGCCAGACCAAGCCTTCGATCAGCGAAGAAGAAATCGAGGCAGCGGAGACGCTGTTCCTGGCACTCAAACCCTTCTTCGAGCTGGAGCACGCTGTGCTACCTGCCGCGTACATCAGGGCGTTCCTGCTGGTCTGCAAGAAGGAGGGCCTAGGCGTGTCCGAGTACGCCGATCAGGTCGACATCAGCTCAACCGTGATGACGCGCAACCTGCTCGACATCGGCGACCTCAATCGCCAACGCGAGAAGGGTCTGGAGTTGATCACTCAGGAGCGCGACCCGTGGGATCTGCGCAAGCGCCGGGCCTACCTGTCACCAAAGGGCCGCAAGCTCATACATGACGTCAACGTGGCACTGCGCCGATTACGGAGGGCCAAGTAATGGCGTACTCTGAGAAACTGGCGCGCCTACTATCGCAGCATCGTCGATATACGTCTCTCGCGCGATGTCATGGACCGACGCCCACAATGCGCTGATCTCACTCGGCTTTACCATGCGCTCAAGGTCGAACTGCTCGAATTGGACAAGGGTCTTGCCCTGTACTGCGCCGACGAAGAAACGGCGAAAGAAAGCGCAAATCAATTGGTGCGGGCGTCGGCGAACGGAACGCTACTCGTCAGCCAGCCGCAGTGCCGCCTCTAATTCTGCAACGACGTCGTGCAGCAGGGCAAGCGCAAGCGGATCAGTCACGTCGCGCTCCATCATGCGGTAGCGCATGATCTGATCTTGAAGCTGTTGCTGTTCCTCGTGGTCGGCCACAGCGCGCTCCGCAATTGAGCAATGACGCCGAACGCGGTCCATGGTTGCTAGGAACCTTGAAAAATATTGGCCAGAATTAAGGCGCTCACTCGGGTTGGCTCGCCCATCTCTGAACTTTTAGGGGTCGAGCCTTTCCCAGTGCTTCTTTCCACCCGGAATGATTGCCAACTCTATCCAGTTCGCATCGCGGACAGTCACTTCACGTCCAGTGCTTTCAGCGATCCGTCGCGCTACCTCAAAGGCCTTTTCTTCATCGGCAATTTCCAGAACGACGAACGAGCCCGTAGATACACCAGAGCCGGTAAGTATCATGGGAGACCTCCTACGCTAATCCTCATGGGCCCAGGTCTACGTGCTCTTGCAGCAGTCGATCAAAGCCATGTCCAACTGCGCCTATTTTGGTCCAACTGCGCCTATTTTGGTGGTTGTAGTCCGGGCGAGGTCAGCCACTCTCTCAGGTGAGAAGCGGCCTTAGCTCGACGACCTCTAGATCGCGCCAAGCGTCGTATTCCCTTTCCCCACATATTCCTTCGCTTGGGGCGGGACTACTCGGCAGTTCGCCTTCGCGATTCAGGGCGCGTATGTGGTCCGCAGTGCCCTGATAGCGGCGCAATACCGGACCTCACCAGAGGTTCGAGTTGAGCCAACAGGTGACATTCGGCAATGCCAAAGGAAGCCAATCGAGGCCGGATCACTTTTGCATCTCAAGCGCTGCCAGAATTTTTGTGAACGTCTCAAGCAAGCGTAAGGCGCGGGTCGCTGGGCGACCTTCGCACAGCGCTTCGCTCGCCTCTTCAATTTCGCAATCGATACGGGCCCGAACTCGCGAGATCAGCTCGGCGCGGCGCTCCGGATTGTCGATTAGAATGAACATCGCGTTGCTTCGCTATCAAGCAGGCGGGAGCGTGGCGGCAGCACTCGGCGCTGCATCATCGGCGTCAAGGATCGCAACCTTGCGATCGAGTTGCCATATCTCGGTGCCGTGGCGATTGATGAAGCGCCGTGCGGCCTTGACGGCGGCTTCATCACTGGCCGCCTCAATCACCCGCGCATCGCAGATGTGACCATCCTCGCCGATAATAAATGCTCGGTATCCGACCATATTGAATTGCTCCGCGCTAGGTTGACGGCCGCAATTCCTTGGACGAAGCCAGTCGTTGACGTGGGAAGCGGTCTCGGCTTGGCGCGCACGACGCAAAAGTCCTTCGCGTTCAACGCCGGGCGGAGTGGCTTGGGCCCGCTGCCGCAGACGTTCTGCCTGTTCGAGCAGCCGCTGTTCGAGGGTGCTGGTTTGTTTGAAACGGCGTCGCATCGGCGCTGCTCCATTTGAGTTGGGGCGGGAGCGCAACCGGCGTTCTCATCACCGATAACTGCCTTAAGGACGGTGCGGTGATCGAAGAAGTAGATACCCGTTATGTCTGGTTGTCGACGTAAATATTCGCCAACTCGAAAGAAATGCTAGGAACTATTTCGCTTGAGAAGGCCATAGCACTCGCACGATAAACCTCGCACGAGGCTGCGATCCAGGATCTGGAGTTTTCCCCGCGAATAGGCGATGGCTCCTCGTTTTTGCAGCCTGTTTGCGACATCCGTGACGTATGTGCGGTGCACGCCCAGCATCTCGGACAGTAGCTCCTGTTTCAGTACGAAGTGATCGCTTTCCGCGCGGTCCGCCGTGTGGAGCAACCACCGACAGAAGCGCTGTTCGACGCCATGCAGCGAATTGCAGGCAGCTGTCATCCTGGTTTGGTCGAGCAATACGTCAGTACTCTTGACACACAGCTTCGCCATAGGCGCGCTGACCGTCACCAAGTTCCGAAACTCCTTCGCTGAAATTTTCAAGGCTTGAACCGGTAGTTGGGCGACGATGCGAACGAGGGATGCGTGCGGCGGGCCAAGGCCCGCACGGGCTCCGATCATGCCTTCCCGCCCGACGACGGAGGTTTCGGCCGTCCGACCATCTTTCAGCACGACCAAAAGCGAGAACATGCCCGATAGCGGGAAGTGAACGGCCGTGATTTCCTGCCCCTCCTTTTGAACAACATCACCTTGTGCATACCCGACGACCGACGACCTCTCCCTTACAGACTTGAGGTCCCGGAGGGAAAGAAGGGCCAAGAGCTTGTTGCGAAGAGGATCGTCCACTTGCGCACCTATCGCCCGATCGGTCGGGCCGGTCCGCAGGGGGTAAATCAACGCTCCGAGGGCGTTACCACGGAAGGGGTACGTGACGACAAAGTCGGACGAGGTCGATCCGTTCCTCGCAATTCTTATGTTGCCATGCAAGCACAAGGGGGGTCCAGGCAGGCGTTCGTGCGCTCATCCACATGGATTTGCTGTCACCACTCCGCGAAGGTCCAGACGGCTCGCAATAAGCAATCGACGGCGGGACCGGGATCGCGCATCGCACGCCTGCCTTCTGATCCGCCCAGGCAGTGCGGTCGAGCTGGGCGCGCGGCACATGCGCCTGACCTGTTCGGCAATGCTGATCTTGCGCAGCTTGGCCAGCATCTCGAGCTGCTCGAAATCGTGCTCGTCGAAGACGACGAGGACCTTGCGGCCCATCATTGCCTCCATCTCGCTTCCGGCGGATAGGTGACGCCTCCGCCGAACTTCCATTCGAAATTGGTGAAGTCGCCGCCGTCGATTCCCTAAGCCTGTCACGCATCGCATCGAGGAAACGCTGTGCGTCGTCCTTATGCTCGAAGCCGATCACTAGATCGTCGGCATAACGCACGACGATCATGTCGCCCCGGGAAAGTTCGGGGCCTGTTCCCAGATCAAACAGCGGGCATAACTCGGCTGCTCGCGCGGCGAGGTTGACGTCGATGGTATAGTTGAGCGGTGTAGTTGATTCGAGGCCACGACCATGCCGCTCCATTCGCAACGCAAGCTGCCGCTCAATGCCACCCGCACCGCCTATCGCACGTTGCAAGGCTGGGCGCTCGGTACGCTGATCGAGCAAGGCGCAGTGAGCGAATGCGAGCACCACGGCCATCGCAGCGACCGCGCCGATCCCGACGCCTGGAATCGAGCGCGCGAGGAAGCTTGGCGGACCGCGTTCCCCGGCGCCACGCCCGAGGCCTGCATGGCGGCGCTGGAGGAGATCAGGTTCAGCATTGGCGAAAGCTGCCCGGACTGCAGGAGCGACTGAGGAAGGGCTCAATTGTGCTGCAAAGCACAAGACCGGTTTAGTTGACGGTCTCTCCGAAGACTCCACTTCCCCCGCCTCCGCCTATATTGTGTCTATTCAGCACAGGTGGAGTTTTGCGTTCATGGCCCCGCGCGCCAATTGGAAGGGGTTTTTGCGGCTGTCGCTGGTGACGTGCCCGATCGCGTTATTTCCAGCGACCTCGGAATCCGAAAAGATCAGCTTCAACCAGATCAACAAAAAGACCGGGCACCGAATTCGTTACCTCAAGGTCGATGCCGAGACCGGCGAGGAAATTTCCAACGAAGACATCGTCAAGGGCTACCCGGTCGATAAGGACCGCTATCTTGAGGTCAGCAAGGACGAGATCGAGAACATCGCGCTGGAATCCACCCGCACCATCGAGATCGACGAGTTCGTGCCGCGGAATGAGATCGACGACCTGTACCTCGTGCGTCCCTATTACATCGTCCCCGACGGCAAGGTTGGCCATGACGCCTTCGCCGTGATCCGCGAGACCATCCGCTCGCTCGACAAGGTCGCGCTTGCCCGTGTGGTATTGACTAACCGCGAGCACGTCATTGCGCTGGAAGCCCGCGACAAGGGTCTCGTCGGCATGCTGCTGCGCTACCCCTATGAGGTGCGCGACGCGGCGGAATATTTTGACGACATCCAGGACGTCAAGGTCACCAAGGATATGCTCGACCTCGCAAAGCACATCGTCGAGCAGAAGAGCGGCCATTTCGAGCCGGAGAAATTCGAGGACCATTACGAGGCGGCGCTTGCCGAGCTGCTCGCCAAGAAGCAGAAGGGCCTGCCGATCGCCGCGGTGAAAAGGGCCGCGCCCGGTAACGTCATCAACTTGATGGACGCGCTTCGCCAAAGCCTCTCCTCCGAGAAGGGCGCGCCGGCGGCACGGCGGACCAAGACGCCAGCAAAGAAGGCGGCGAAAAAGCGCAAGGCGGGCTAACGTGCCCGCGCACATCTTTCAGCCCTGTATTCCCACCCGCGGCATATCCGTTCCCGCCGGAAAGGACTGGCTCCACGAGATCAAGTACCGAAGCCAAGCCGTGTCGCCGACGGGGGGCGACCTGGCCGGCCACCGCTGAAAATCAAGTAATCGACGCGACGGTCGACGGGGGCGTCACGGGCCGCCTCCAGCTCTCAAATGGCGCAAAGAGGCGCGTCCATGAACCGCCTAACTCCGCCCCAGCATGGACGCCACCTACAAGCCGCGAAGCTGCGCGGCGCAAAGCTTGGTGGTTTTCGCGGAGCAATGCCTACTGTACGCATGCGCAAGCTGTCTGCCGAGGCGCTACAGGCACGCACCGAGGCAAGGGTTGCTGACCTTGCCCCCATCATCAAAGAGCTGCAGGCGACCGGGAAAACGAGTCTGAGAGCCATTGCGGCGGGGCTGAATGATCAAGGCATTCCGGCTGCGCGCGGTGGGGAATGGTCGTCAGTGCATAAGCGGCGGTGGGATCAGATCTTGCGCCGCTCCTCTGCCAAACAGCGCTGAATTGTCGTAGGCTGCTCACGGCGTAGAGGATCGTCAGAGATGAATCAGCTTCGAACCACCGTCGTTATGAAGACTGACATCAGCGGCTCGACGTCGCGGTTCCGTGAACTGCTGACCACCGATCTTCAGGCGCTACTGGGCGAACATCGCACGTTTCTGGCGCGCCATGCCGCCGAACACGGCGGCCGTATCATCAAACCCGCGGGAGACGGGTATTGGCTGGAATTCCTCAGTGTCACTAGTGCTGCCAAAGCTGCGATAGCAGTGCAGGAAGAGTTACGACTGGCGCAGCCAAACCGAGCCCAGGATCGTCTCTCGATTCGCATCGTTATTGCGCTCGGTGACATCGCTGTTCAGGACGACGACTTCATCGGCGACGTTTTTGCGCTCGCGACCCGCGTTGAAGCGATCACGCCGCCCGATGAAATCTATCTCACGGCTGGAGCTCGGCTCGCCTTAGCATCAGCGGAGGTCCAGACCGCGCTCGTTGAGAATTTTGTGCTGAAGGGCTTTGTCGAGCCGATGCCGGTCTACCGCATCGAGCAGCGGCATCGCACACGCGTCATTCCTGGGATCTACATCCTCTTCGTAGATCTTCACGGCTTCGGCAAGATCATGGATGCCGGGCATGTCACCAAAATCGAGCGCATCCTCGACATGCTCGATGCGGTGACCTACGGGACGGCACAAGAATTCGGGGGCACGGTTCGCTTCAACCAAGGCGACTCCTATTGCATAACATTTGCCGAGGCTGCGCAGGCCATGGCGGGGGTAGAGCGCCTGATCTGTAAGTGGGACGCAATCCGGCACCTGGAGCAGTTCGACTGCACGATCAGTATCGCGTTGCACCGCGGCACACTCTACGCATTCCGTTCCTTTCTCTATGGTCGCGATGTCTGGATTGCGTCGCAATTGCAGAGCGCATCGAGCAAGCTCTTGTCGGACAGTGAGAATGGGATCTTCGTAACCGACGCCGTCTACAGTGCGCTCTTTGGCACGCCATGGCACAACCGACTCCAGCCTGTCGCCCTACAACCTTTGCCAAAGCCACCACTTGTCGGGATCGCAGTGTATCGACTGTGCGAAGTTGCTCTCGACAATGAGCCGCCTGATCCTTTCTGAAAGGCAAACAACATCGAGCTTGAGGAGGTCTGCTGTTGATGCTGTGGACTCCTCCACCGGCACGAGAGTGCCAAGGAGTGGGCGCCGTTTGAAGCTCCCGCGGCATCGCCTCTGCCGCCCTACCTCGAACGTCTAGTCGATGAACAGGAGCGCCATCCAATTGATGGCGTCGCAGCGCCCGCTAACCGTTTCCTTCATGCGACGCGGCGGGTAGTCGCGGCCGTCTGAGCGCGCAAAGAAGAAGCCGTCGCCGTTCTAAACCGGGCGGCGGCTTTTCCGCTAATCTTGTTCTGAGGCATTCCAGGCTTGAGCCGCGCCAGAGGCCACAAGGACGTGCAAGTTCAGTGAGCGGTCAAGCAGCGCTGTTTCCTGTTGGCCCTGATGTCCGACCCAAATGCTGTAGGTCCGCTGAACGTATCAAATCGGCCAATGGCCTTCCATAACACCTGTGTTCGCGTCTGATCGGACGCGGTCACCAGTCCTGAAGGGCTTAGGCCGCTGAGGCTTGGTGAGCCGAAAGCAGCCGCTTCAGCCGGGATGCCGGGATGGCCGGGCTGAACAAATAGCCCTGCATTTGGCTACAGCCGAGCCGTCGCAGGATCTCGCGCTGCGCCTCGGTCTCAACGCCTTCGGCGGTGGTTGCCATGTGGCGAGCCGCGGCCATATGCACAACGGCCTGGACGATCGGCGAGGAATCTTCGGGCTCACCGATATCGCTGATGAAACTACGGTCGATCTTGATCTTGTCGAAGGGAAAGCGGTGCAGATAGCTCAATGACGAATAGCCGGTACCGAAATCATCGAGCGCGATGCGCACGCCGAGCTCGCGCAGTTGCTGTAGGATGGTGAGTGCCTCTTCGTCATCGCGGATCAAGACTGTTTCGGTAACTTCAAGCTCCAGCCGTCCCGGCGCCAGGCCGGATTCGTTCAGTGCAGCGGCGACCTTGAGCGCCAGTGTCTTCGAGCGGAACTGCACCGGCGAAACGTTGACTGCGACCCGGATCTGGCCCGGCCAGTTCGCCGCCTCGGTGCAGGCCTGTTTCAGCACCCATTCGCCGATCTCGCCGATCAGTCCGGTCTCCTCGGCGAGCGGGATGAACTCTGCAGGCGAAACCATGCCGCGTTCGGGGTGGTGCCATCTGAGTAGCGCCTCGCAGCCTGTCACGACATTCGCCGCGAGATCGACCAGCGGCTGGTAGTGCACCTCGAATTCGCTATTGGCGAGCGCCTGCCGCAGATCGAAATCGAGCTGACGTCGCTGCCTAACCTTGGCGTCGTATTCCGCTGCAAAAAAGCGGAATGTGCGGCGGCCATCGGATTTTGCGGCATACATCGCCAGATCCGCACGCTTAAGCAATTCGTCGAGATTGTCGCCATGTTCCGGCGCGATTGCGATGCCGATGCTGGCGTCGATCGGAATCTCCTGACCCTTGCAGTTCACGGGCGCGCGCAGCGTTTTCAAGATCTGATCCGCCAACACCGTTAACTCGGCTCGGTCGCCCGTGTCCGCCTTGATGACCGCGAATTCGTCGCCTCCAAGTCGCGCGACAAGATCGTGTGGGCCAACGCAGCTGCGCAGGCGGTTTGCGACTTGGCGCAGCAGCTCGTCGCCGATCTCGTGCCCGAGCGAGTCATTAACGCCCTTGAATTCGTCGACGTCGATATAGAGGATCGCGAACGGCTTGCCCTCGGCGAGCTCCGCCACCCGGCGTTCCAGGTGCCCGCGCATCAGCACGCGGTTGGGGAGATCGGTCAGTGCGTCGTAATGCGCCATGTGCGCGATTCGTTCGTCGGCGCGGACGCGCTCGGTGACGTCTTCATGGGTGGCAAGCCATCCGCCCGAGGCGCTCGGTTGGTTCCTGACCTCGATCAGCCGACCGTCACGGGTTTCCACGACGGAGCTCTGCAAGCGGCCGACGGCAGCCAAGATGCCGTCGCAATAGGAATCGACGTCACCGGAGAATGAGCCGGTGTCGTGCCGGTGCTTGATCACGTCGCGGAAATAGGCGCCCGGCTTCACCACGTCGGCCGACAGCCCGTACATCTCAATATAACGACGGTTGCAGACGATGAGCCGCTCGTCCTGGTCGAACATCAGGAGACCCTGCGTCATCGTGTTCATCGCGGTATCCAATCGCTGCTTCTCGATTGAAAGCCGCCTCGTCATCTGGCGGAAGATCAAATAGAGCGTTAGGACCAATAGCAAGATCGATACCACCGCCACGGCAACGAAGAATTTTGTCTGCGTGCGCCAGGTCACGAGCGTCGCATCTAATGTCCTGGTCGCAACCACGACCAGCGGCTCGTCAGTGAGCATCTGCGAGGCGACCAGTCGATCCTTGCCGTCGACCGGGCTTGCGAGCTGGGTGGTGACGAAAGGACGGTCGAAGACAGCCATCTGCTCAGCCGAACCTCTATGGAAGTTTTGGCCGATCATCGCTTCGACATGTGGAACGCGTGCGAGCAACTGCCCATTCTGATGGTGCATCGCGATGGAAGACTCTCCGCTAAGACCTGTCGAGGCGAAGAACTCTTCCAGCAGGTCCGGTGTGATCGCGCGGGACACAACGCCCAGGAATTCTCCGCGCGGGCCAGAGATGCGTCGGGCGAATACAATCGCTTGCCCGCTGCCGAAACGACCGGGAACGACCTCGACCTCTTGCTGCGAGGCCGGATCATTTTTCAGGCGGTTGAAATAGCCTCGATCGGAGATCTTGATATCGGCGACCGGCCAGTACTTCGACGAGTTGATCAACACGCCATTGGAATCGAACACATTGGCCCCGGCGACATCGGACCAACCGCTGGCCTTGGCGCGCAGCACCTCATGCATGGCGAGCGTCGCCATTTCGCTCCGGAACGTGTCCGGGGAATCGATGTCACGGCTTTCGAGCTCCGCGATGATGCTCTTCTGCAGTGCCGAGAAATCTGCAAACTCACGGTCAAAATGCCGCGCAAGGAGTCGCACGGTGCTCTCGAGGCTGTCGCGGCCGCTTTCGATCGCGCTCCGACGAAAGCGATCGACAGTCAGCGCCGTGCCGATCGCGGTCGCGGCCATTAGCACGAACCCGCCAACGATCAGCCAAGTTAGCGGCGCCCCGCCCCAGTGACGAACCAGCGCGCGCATGCGCGCCTTGAAACGGATTGATGTGCTCATGCAGCCCCCTGTGGGATGCAAAATGCACAAGACTCCACAAGAGCTCGTTACCATCGAAGGTAACGAAATCGTAAACGATTACATGACTTCGGTGCTGCTCGAGTCGGCGTTCGAGAACGATGATTGACAGTGCACAGCTGACATCAAAAAAAGCGTCGGTTCGACGTCCAGTTCTGAAGTCGGTTCGATGGCCGAGTTCTTCCATAACAAGGGATATCCGACAACATCCGATGTCCGGGAGAAAGAGCTGCCGGTCCGAGCCGTCGTCCGTGCGACGCCACGCGCCTTTAAACGGCGCCAAAGGTCAGCCCCGTTGCGACAGCCGGACGCCCACTGATCGTCGAGCCATGGCAAATGCAAGTCCAACGAACTTCTTAATCGGTGGGTCCCAGGTTCGAAACTCGCCGTGGAAGACCAACCTGCGGAAAGGCCTATTTTCAGCCGGTTTTCGCGATCGGTGAGGGCGGCTCTTGCGTCTCTGCGCATAGGTCTCGTCTCTTAGGCAGGTTTTGGGGCGCCTGTCTCTGACGAGAAAAATCCGTTCCCGGCGGCAGCCGGGGAAGTTCACGGCAACTCCGTACCAGAAGCCTTAATAGCGGTGATATAGATTGGTCTCGTCGCTCCCCCACGCGTCAACCCCGAACGCGCACGCGACGGGGGACCTGTGACGAGCGCTTACCTCCCGAGACGTTCTTCGGTGCCTTGCGTGGGCGCCGTCAGGTCATTGGGCCGATGGCAACCAACGCCATCGGCCTCTTTTTTTGCCAATGGAGCGACGCCCCAGCAAGTCGACGCCATCTCTGCTCTGTCCGTACCCTACGATTGGCGAGAATCCCAGGGCATAGCGCCACCAGAACAAGGCGGTAGCCGCGAGCGCCGTTCCGACATAGAGGATCTGGGCGGTGCGATCCGGGCCGCCGCACAGGCGCTTCCTCCCGGCGTGCCGCAATCGCTCATGGCCGAAGCCGGCCAACATCGTCATCAAGCACGGCGCGAGGAAGACGTAGAACAGTTTTTCGACCGCGACCGTGTAGCCAACATCGCCGAGCTGGTTGTCGATCGTCAGGGGCAGCACCGCGCTCGTCAGCATGGCGGTGATGGGGATGGTGAGCCGCTCGGGGAAGAACGTTTCCAGAAAGAATAGCGTCGCGAACACGACAGCGGGGGCAGGTTTTTCAGTATCAAGACGGCCGAGCTGCGACGGAGCACGATCATAGTGTCGAAACCGGCAAATTCCGTTTTCAGCCCGCTGTCGAAGAGCGCCGCCTTGCCGAGCGTCGAGCCGCCGCTGCATGCGGCGCGCCAGTTTGCCCTACGACCACTGCGTCGATTCAGGGTTCAGGGAGACTCGGCGATAACTATTCGAGGGGCATTTCCGGCAAGGTTACCAGCCTGACGCCGGCTTGTTCCAAGGCGTCTCGGACGGCACGTGCCGTAGTCACGCCTGTCGGCTCATCACCATGTACGCACAAAGTGTGAACCTTGCACGGAACCCTCTTCCCATGCCGAGACGTAATGAAATTGTTCATGACCATGTCGAGAACCTGCTTCGCTGCAACAGCAGGATCCTTGATGACCGATCCTGGAATTTTGCGAGAAGTCAGGTTGCCGTCATCTTCGTACTGCCGATCGCAAAATCCTTCCAAGGCAACACGCAAGCCGAGATGTCTTCCGGCTTTCTCCATCTCTGAACCGGCCAATGCCACGTAAATGATACTGGGATCTGCCGTCTTGATCGCGCGCCCGATGGCCAATGCATAATCCGCGTCTTCGGCAGCCATGTTGTTGAGTGCGCCATGCGGCTTCAGATGAGTGACTTTGGCATCTGCGTAAGCGGCGATCGCCTGTAGAGCACCAATCTGGTACGCAATCATGTACTCGAGGTCCGCTGGTTTTGTATCGATCCGACGCCGACCAAAGCCCCACAAATCGTTGAAGCCAGGATGAGCGCCTATGCTCACGCCTTGCCGTTTGGCTTCTGTCACAACTCGACGCATGGTGCTCGGGTCACCAGCATGAAAGCCGCAAGCGATGTTCGCAGAACCGATTACCTTGAGGATACCAAAGTCATCACCGATGTCGTATGCGCCGAAGCCCTCTGCCATATCGGCATTTAGATTGATTCTGATCATTATTTGTCGCCTCCGGAAAACGATCAATTAGTGCGATTCCAAAACAACGCTCTCTCGAGAGGGGATGCGTTGTCCCTACCTGTGGGTCGCGATAGCGAACTGGAGGTTCAAGGGAGTGCCCCGGCCTTGCCTTCAAGACAGGCGCCACGGGCCGTAGGTCGGCGGCCCGTGACTTCCCCTCTACCCCGATTGGCGGACCATCTCAAAGCCCACTCGGACTTCGCATTTGGGCACAAATCCGGACTCATGCATCTGCGAAAGGCAAAGTGCGAAAATCGGCGAGCAAACGCATACCTCAACCCGTCCAACTCAATGTAGGCTCATCACACTGCGGTTGTGGAGTTACGGAAATGCCAATCAAACCGCCTCCTCCTGTCGCTTTATACGGGGACTTGGAGCGCGCTTGGCAAATCGCGCGCACGTGGAAGCTCCTCGACCAGCTCCCTCCAGATGAGGCTGAAATCGTTGCCAGGGCGATAGCCCAGGGCATTGCGGAGGGTCGCACACACGGTTTGGAGTTAGCGAAGCTAGCAAACGCTAACGGCTATTGATTTCGTGCAGCGGGAATGGACCCACCAAACACGAACTAAGGGCGGGCAACGATTGAACAAATTGAGACACTGATTATCGGCGGAGGCCAGGCGGGAATTGCGATGAGCGCCCAGCTCAGCAAGCGCGGCCGCGCGCATCTCGTGCTGGAACGGCAGCGCATCGCAGAACGCTGGCGCTCGGAACGGTGGGACGGTTTGCGGTACGACAGTCATTTTTGGCTGCGCACAAGGGCTTAGAACGACCGACGGTTCACAGTAGGCATTGGTCACCGAGAGGGTTCGTCGATGTCTGACATGGGTCATGGGACTAAACCGCTCGCGCGGTAAGGCGCTGCGGCAAGCGGGGCGGCCAAGCCGATAGCGCCAAGGGGCGTCCTGTCTTGAGATTGAGGGGTTGCAACAACCTCACTCAAGACAGGAGCATCCCCATGACCGACGAGGCAGTGAGCCCATTGCGCCGGCGCATGATCGAAGACATGACGATCCGCAAGTTGGCCCCGAAGACCCAACATGACTACGTGCAAAGGGTCAAGAACTTCGCGGCGTTCCTCGGGCGCTCGCCCGATACGGCGAGCTTCGAGGACGTGCGCCGCTACCAGCTGCATCTGGCGGCGAGCGGTGTTGGCGCGCCGACCATCAACCAGACCGTCTCGACATTGCGGTTCTTCTTTAAGGTCACGCTCAGGCGCCACGAGATCGTCGAGCACACCCATGTCATCCACGAGCCGCGCAAGCTGCCGGTGGTGCTCAGCGTCGAGGAGGTGGCGCGCCTGCTCGATGCCGCACCGGGGCTGAAGTATAAGGCGGCGCTGAGCGTGGCCTATGGCGCCGGCCTGCGCGCCACCGAGGTGGTCTCGCTCAAGGTTTCCGACATCGACAGCAAACGCATGATCATTCGCGTCGAGCAGGGCAAGGGCGGCAAGGACCGTAACGTCATGCTCTCGCCCAGCCTGCTCGACCTGCTGCGCGCCTGGTGGAAGGCGGCGCGCCCGCAGGGCTGGCTGTTCCCGGGCCGCGACCCGGCCCAGCCGATGACCACGCGCCAGCTCAATCGTGCCTGTCACGCCGCGGTCCAGATGGCGGAGATCAAGAAGCGCGTCTCGCTGCATACCTTGCGGCACAGCTTCGCCACCCATCTGCTCGAGCAGAACATCGATGTCCGTGTGATCCAGGTCCTCCTCGGCCACGCCAAGCTCGACACCACGGCGCTCTATACCCGCGTCGCCACCAAGACGATCAGCGAGGTCATGAGCCCGTTGGAGCAGGTCGCGCTCAAGCTCAAGGAGATCCGGCCGCCCAACTGACGCGCGGCAATGTCGCGCTCGGCGTTGGAGGTTGCGGATATCTTCCGCAGCCATGGTCCGGCGTGGCGCAAGGCCCATGCCGGTCACGTCAGCCTCGACCAGCTCAAGGTGATGTCGGCAATCGAGCGCTGCCGCACGGCAGCCCTCGGCGGCCATGTCGCGCGCTGCGCGGACTGCGCCTACACGACCATCGCCTACAACTCCTGCCGCAACCGGCACTGTCCGAAGTGCCAAGGCGCCGCCGCGAAGGAATGGCTTGCCGACCGCGAAGCCGACCTGTTGCCGGTACCGTACTATCATGTCGTGTTCACGCTGCCTGTGGCGATCGCCGACATCGCCTACCAGAACAAGGCCGCCCTCTACGATCTCCTGTTCAAGGTGTCGGCCGAGACCATGCTGACGATTGCCGCTGATCCGAAGCATCTTGGTGCCAGGATCGGCATCACCTCCGTGCTGCACAGCTGGGGCTCGGCGCTCACCCATCACCCGCATGTGCACATGATCGTGCCGGGCGGCGGCATCGCACCCGACGGCCAGCGCAGCGCCGGCGCGACCCTGCTTGCCAACGTCAATCCGACCTTCAACTGGGTGCGGCTGGCCCAGCGGGTCCCGGTCCGGATCGAACTCGTCCGCGACGATGAGCGCAACGAACTCGTCGCCGGGGCTACCGCTACGGTCGAGGTTCAGGGATCGGCGCCGAGCGGCGGCGGCCGCGTGGCCCAAGACCGGCCAAGGGCATCGCAGCACCTGGCATGCCGGGCAATGCCAACCCTGTTCCGGTCCTCGCAGTCATGCGGCTGAAGCTTCACACGACAGCAGGTCGTTCTCATGAACGACGGTCTTCCCGAACGAGGATCATACGGTGGTAGCAGCGCGTGTCGATGGCGAGTGGCTGATCCTTGACAATCGCACACTTACGTTGGTCCGCGACACCAACCTCACGCGGGCGGTGCCAGTGCTTGTCCTCGACCAGGTAGGTGTCTGGCGCTCTGTCTCACGAAGCCGGCAGCCTCGAATAGCGCGAGGATGGACTTCATGGGCTTCCTAGCGGCATTTCTGGCCGTGGTGAGCACCGGTGTTTTCGCGGCCCATATCCTCGACGCGCTGCGCAGTGGCGCGATAGTCAGTGCTTCAGCCCCTCAGTCCGACAATCGTTCGCAGGAGCGCCGAAACTGCCTGAAGATTGTATCAGGTCCCTTGGTGCTCATTACCGTCCTCACAAGCAGTTTCGATTGCATCGCAAGCCACTCTCCAGCGACAATAAACCATAGGCCTTGCGGGGCTTCTTCGCCCGAGGGTGAGGGTCTAGGGACCCGAGCCGATCCGCCTTCCATGATTTGGCAGGGCTCCTTCCACATCCGCAAGTTGGCAAAGTCGACTGTCCCCTCCAATTCTCCGAATGAGATGCGTGGCTGGTTCAGCATGCTGCTCAAGCCATGCGAAGTGCCGCCATCCGGCACAACGACACCGTTACCAACCAAAGGAGAGAACGATGGCCGAGGTTCAGAAAATGCGGGGCGAAAAGATTTACGAGTGCGACTTCAACATCACCGGCATGACCGACTACGGCGTGACGCTGGATGCACTCCTAAGCGGCAAGGAAAAGGTGCCCCTGCAGGGAGCACGAATTGATGTGGCTTTCGAGGGAGATATCAAAGGCCGCATCACGGGTAAAGTTCGTAGTGGTGTCGAATACCTCCAGCTGCGTGCCGATAGACGCACTGACCTCGACGGCAGAGCCACAATAGAAACTGAAGACGGCCATCGCATCGCAATGCACATTGAGGGCGTCGCAACGCCGCGAACGAATGAACCGATGATGGACCTCATTGCCAACGTGCGTCTCACCACCGCAGCTCCGAAGTATGATTGGGTCAACACGAGGCAGATTTGGGGTCTCGCCACCGTAGACTTGGCGATGGCGAAGATACACGTCGAGTCGTTTATGCAGTGACGAGGGGCATTCGCGACCGCGGTCGAGCCGGCAGCAAGTCCGGCCCTGTCAGCTGTGCCACCGAAAGCGGAAATAAATTCAAGCATTAGCGACGCAGCGATGGGCTATTGCGGCTTGATGGCGCCACCGTGGACATGGTTCAAGCTCCGACGCGGGAGCCTCGAATCACGCGCTACGAACTTAGCGATTATGAATGGACCGCCATCAAACCGATGCTGCTCGTGATGGGAGTGACCTCGTAAACAGCCTGCCCATGTTGATTGTACATGGTCCATTTCATGACCACGGTGCCTTGGGGCTTGGTCTTCGAGGGCGTCAGGTCTTTGACCCCGCCCTCCATGCGTCAGACGTCGCCCGGGCGGACCGGGGCCATCCAACGCACCCACCGCCAAGACCAATGATGGGATGGGGACCGAACGGTCGCGTCTCAACGAGCAGCCGCATTGCAATTCTGGCTGTATGCCATCCCGATGCTGCAAGGCCTTTGAAAAGCGTCTCAGCGGTTCGTCCAGATGCATCGGCTGCGGGTCGAATTCCGCCGCAAAGCGTTTGATGTCTGGCGCGGTGATCTCGGCCTCATCAGTCTTGAATTTCATCCCTATGGTAAGGTCATCGAACCATTCAATCATTGGCATGAAACTCCCGGTTCGACGCGCAGAGACGGCAACAGGCCACCAACCCGGCAAAATCGTAGTTCGGCGTAGAAAATCGTGCAAATGGCGGAGAGAGTGGTAGTCGAACCCACAGGTCACGATCGTGGTGCTGAATTCCAATAGACAGCCGGCCGCCGTCACGCTCGGAGCGCGGACGCACTTGTCGCGATTCAATAGCTTAACGCAAGAAGCTGTTGCAGAAGGCCGAGCAGTTGGAAAGTTCGATTGCGATCGAAGCCTAGCTGACGACGGCGTCCAGCCGCCCCGCGTGGATAACGCAAGGGGTATACTCGACGACGCCCATGCCTATCGCGTGTAGTCAGAAAGGCTGAAATAGACAACGCGGCGTACTGTCCCATTGAGCACGCCTGGTTGTGATTCATGCCGATGCCGAGTTGAGTCACAGTCGGAATGCTTTGCTGGCGACGCGCAAACCGCCGCCGATCCATCGCTATCCACACACGATGCTCCGGCCTGATAGGTAATCGACATGCGCGCAAGGTTGCCGGGCGTATGGATCCCGCTGCCAGTAGCCGTTGTCCTTTTTGCTCGCGCTAATATCCTATTCTACGACGAGCACGTAATCGACGTGTACCATCGGACCTGCGCGCTGTATCGAATGGGTGAAGACACAGAAGCAAAGGAGAAGCCCGACCCCAAAAACGTCGCACGAGACCCATTCTGTTCTCGGCAATCTCTTCACGAAGGTCTTGGAAAATAAGGAATTTCCAATGGTGGGCGCACCAGGGCTCGAACCTGGGACCCGCTGATAGCGACGGGTAGAGAACAGTCAATGACTTACTGGTCGCACCCCTGGGCTTATCCGACCGAAAATGGGCATTCGTCGCACGATCATAGTCGTTGCGCTGCCTGATATCTGAACACGCGCTACTCTGACTTTACGGGGTCAATTGCGACTCAAGGCCATCGATCGATAGGTTCAAATCCTGGATGGGATTTGAACCTATGACCTTCAGGTATGAGCCTGACGATTGCCGAAAGGGTTATTCAACACGCTGGCCCGCGCGCCAGCCCATCTCCCAGAAGTCTGCCTCGAGTCGGGTAGCTTCCTTGAAGATCGCAATCAGCTCTGCCTCGCGAGCCGGTGTGGCGTAAAGATCGGCGAGATGCTCCAGGTGCGCCCGCGCTTTCGCCGCGACCTCCTGGTACGGCACGCCGGCGTACTCGGCGATCCAAACGCGATAGGAGTTCGTCGCAGCGCCCGCATCGGGTCGCGAGGCGAGCCGCGTTGCGATCTCCGCGTACCCGATCACGCAGGGGGCAAGCGCCACCTTGAGTGCCAGCAGATCGCCGCGCATTCCTGCCTCGAGCACGTAGCGTGTATAGGCCAGCATCTCGACCGCCGGAGGGGTTTGTTCAAGGTCGCTCGGGGACAGACCCCAACCGGCACAGAGCTTCACATGCAGGTTCATCTCGACATCAAGGATGGCCGAGAGGCCGGCCGCTGCTTCACGCATGTCGGCAAGTTTGGGCGACTTGTAGACCGAGAGCGCGTAGGCGCGAGCAAACTCGATGAGGAACAGGTAGTCCTGAGCGAGGTAGTGCCGAAACGCCGCTTCGGGGAGCGAGCCGTCTGCCAATCCGTTCGTGAAGGGATGCTCGGTGTAGGCCCGCCACTCAGCGGATGCTTCTGTCTTTAGACGCTCGAAGAAACTCACGACCTTTTTCGCCTGACTTGCTTTTCCATGAACATCTCGGCTCGCTACCGATAGCGCATTGCGAACGGCGTGGACGCTGACCTTGACAGGCCGCCGCGATCAGCCGGTACGATGGCGTAGGGAATTCGCTTGCCGTCGTTCGCCGGGACTGCCGGGACTGATTGCGTTCTCACATTATCACGAACAGAAGGCACATGCCCTAAGTCCAGGTTTCGATTGCAGACGAACCGCACCAGTTTCGCACCCGAAACAACCCGCACGAATCGCAGCGAACGTGGTCGAATTCCACGAAAAGCGCAGGAAAATCAACGAAGCTGAACGATATCCCGCCGCTCATAACGGTCTAGTTGCAGGTTCGAGTCCTGCCGCGAAATCAGGGCGGCGGTGTCAGGTTCTCAGCATCATCGAGCCGAGAACGCTGCACCAGGAAAACCCCACTTTTGTCACTTGCCCGCATACCTCGGGGGCGAGCAAACTAAGGCGCCACATCCGATCTGACTATGGTCTCCGCTTCTCGATCGTATTTACGGCGGTCTTGTCGCGTGAAACGGCAAGACCGGCGCTGCGTGCCTCTCAGCGAACGGTCCGCTAACGGTCGACCTTTTCGCCGGATCGCAACAGCTAACGACCGCTAACGCGCAATTTGCTGGCTTCTGCGCGAACGTGATCTGGAAACCGAGCCTCGGCACAGCCAACGGAATTGCACTCAAACCTAGGGAGCCCGACATGAACAATATTTGTACTCAGGCGCGCAGCGAAGTTACACGCAGTTTTATCTGCCTCTTGGCCTTCGGCACGCTGCTGGTCACTTCTGCAGCTTCCAGGGCGGAGCAGAGTCCATCGATTGCCGAACAGATCGCCAAGACCTACGGCCTCGATTCGTTCGGACAAATCGAGGCAATCCGCTACACCTGGAACGCGGAATTTCCGGGCGCCAATCTCTCTAACAAATGGGAATGGAGACCGAAGACCGACATGGTCTCCTACGAGGGGAAAGATAGGGTAGGCAACCCGGTCAAGGCTACCTATCAGCGTTCGCAACTCTCCAGCCAAAGCGATGCCGTCAAGAAGGAGATCGATCCGGCATTCGCCAACGATCAGTACTGGTTGCTTCTTCCCTTCCACATCGTATGGGACGGCGCGGCTGTGACCGACGACGGCATGCAGAAACTACCCCTCGGCGATGCTTCGGCTCAGCGCGTCGTGGCGAAATACCCGTCGGACGGCGGCTATCAACCCGGCGATACCTGGGACCTCTACGTCGGCGCCGACAAGCGGATCGAGGAAATCGCCTACCATCGGGGTGCTGCCAACCCGCCCCACCTCGTGACAGCCAAATATACGGATTACAAGAAGGCTGGCCCGCTGCTGATCTCGACGGATCATCCCGGCATGGTGGACGGAAAGTCGTTTCGGATTACCCTTACGGACGTGTCGGTTAAACTGACAGGATCCGACAACTGGATCGACGCCAAATGAGCTTCAACGCCTAATCGCGAAGCCGAGGCGCACCGCTCAGTCGCCCACGCGGCGGTGCGCCCGTCAGTTAACCGATACGCGGAGTAACGATTCAATCGACCCATACGTAAAAGTCACTGTCCAGGTCCCGGAGCACGCGCATATGCCCACCAATCCATTCACCGACGTCTGGCATTTCCTGACCGCGACGACGAACGACTATCTCCATCAGGGAAACTGGCGCTATCTGATCCTGGCGCTGTTCTGGGCGTTGCTGATCGCCAGCATTCTTGTGGCTGTCCGGAATTGGCGGGAAGATCCGACACAACGGACTGGCCGCCACCTCGGCATCTTGCTGGTTCGAGTCCTGATCGGCTGCATGTGGTTCCAGGGCATGCTGTGGAAGCTACCGCTACCAGTGTCGGACGGCCTGCAATACTGGACCGAACAGGAATCGACCAGCGCGGCCTTCGAGTTTCATCGCACCTTCCTGAAGGACACCGTGCTGCCTCACATGATGTTCTTTGGGCCAATGGTCTTTCTGGCCGAACTGGTGTTCGCCGGGTCGATGATCCTCGGGCTCGCGGTGCGACTGGTGGGCGTGCTGGCCGCCATCTACACGCTGCAACTCTGGCTCGGCCTCTACGGCAACTCATCCGAGTGGCCGTGGACGTATATGTTCCTGGTCCTGCTGATGTTCCTGTTTGCGGTCGAGGGCGCTGGCCGCAGCCTCGGGTTCGATGGCTGGTTGCGCCGCGAAGTACCCCCCGTGCGCGACGGAAAGGGGCTTATAGGCTGGCTCTTCAACATCGCGGGTTAGCATGGTTTTGCGAGAGACGAACACATGATGGCGCTGGCCCGTGCAGTAGCGCTTCTTATAGGGCTCGACGCAATTTGCGCATACGCCGCTGACATTGGTTATCTCGCGCCGCCGGGAGCCCCAGCAATAGAGTTTCCCTCGCCTCAGCGGCCGGTTGCGCCGATTGTCAGCCCGGGCCGCGCCGACGAGAAGCACCGAGATTCCCTGAATGAGTCCGGCGAGATCGCCCGTCTTCTTGAGCTGAAGCCAGGCATGACGGTCGGCGATATCGGCGCCGGCCGTGGCTACCACACGGTCCGGCTCTCGTCCTTCCTCGGCCCGACCGGCTCGGTCATC
The DNA here is from genome assembly GCF_029714405.1 of Bradyrhizobium sp. CB82. Taxonomy (NCBI): domain Bacteria; kingdom Pseudomonadati; phylum Pseudomonadota; class Alphaproteobacteria; order Hyphomicrobiales; family Nitrobacteraceae; genus Bradyrhizobium; species Bradyrhizobium sp. CB82. Next base: position 6,635,744 of record NZ_CP121650.1, read on the forward strand.
GCCGAGGATGTCACGCGGGATTACCTGGTCGAGCTCGCCAGGCGAATTGAGGTACTCAGGCTGACAAACGTCAAACTTGCGCTGGGCGAACCGCACGATCCGCGGCTGCCCGCGTCCTCGCTGGATGCTGCGATCCTCGTGCACATGTACCACGAGATAACGCAACCCTATGCCTTCCTTTACAATCTCGCGCCCGCCTTGAAGCAGGGCGCGCGGGTCGGAATTGTCGACCTCGAACGTCCGACATCTGAGCACGGCACGCCAATTGCGCTCTTACGTTGCGAACTCATTGCCGTTGGCTATCGCGAAATAGCCGCATATCAGCTCGCAGGCGACAGCGGATATCTCGCCGTTTTCTCTCCCCCGGAGGAAGCGGGTCGAAAATCCCCCCGCGATATTGTTGCGTGCCGGGATCGTGCCAGCGGTCGTTGATACCGTTGCCGGAATGGTGGTAGACTATTTTCTGCAAATTTACTGACGTCGCAGCTCAAGCGCGAGGCGAATAAACGTCGCCAATATCGACCAAGCGGCCTTGACGCTCGCGACGAGATCGCCGGACACTTTTGATACGCCGCCGATCCGACGCCGCTGCCCGACGGCGATCTCCAATGCCGGCAACCGAGCAGCCGCGACCCGCATCAGCATTTCCAGATTCCAGCCATATGTCTCCTCCTTCATACCGAGATGCCCAAGTTCGTCCCGGCGGATGGCGCGAAACGGCGACAGATCGGTGAAGCTTGCGCCATAGACGAGGCGCAGGAGCAGCCCGCCGACATGCGCAGCGAGCAGTTGCTGTGGTGCCAGGCTGCCGGGCTCGCGCGAACCGCGGACGCGGGAGCCGAGAACGAACATGGCCTGCCCGGCTGCGATCGGCGACACTAGGTCGGGGATGAATTCCGCAGGGTCGCTACCATCGCCATCGAGGAAGACGAGAATGTCGGCATCATCGCGCACTTTGGCGATGCCCGCCTGGATCGCGCGACCGTAGCCGCGCCGCGGCTCGATAATCACGCGAGCCCCGGCGGCCTCGGCCAACTCGGTCGTACGGTCCCGCGAGCCCCCGTCGACAACGACGACCTCGCCCACATTCTGCGCTAGCACCGCGGTTACGACCTGCCCTATCGCAGTTTCCTCGTCGAGGCAGGGAATGATCGCGGAGATAACGGGCGAACGGAGCAATGCAGGCGGCCTCGAGCCGATCTCGTCAATCACCGCGTTCACAAGCTCCAGCGCAGGCCGCAATTGGCGCAGCATTTGAGCGGCTTTTCCGAAAGGAGCGCCGCACGAAAGTCCCGATACGAGGGCCCGTTCCAGATGTCTTCCAGGGACTGCCGCCCTGCATGACCAAGCGTATAGTTGTCGTAACCATGCTGCGAAAACGGCGCGATACAGCACGGCAGGGCGCGGCCATTGGCCGTGAAATACATCAACGACCACGGCCGTCGGCAGAGCGACCACGGCGAACCGTCGCCGCTGCCCTTCAAACTTAACCCCGGCTCGGTCGCCGCGCCCGACGCGCTGAAGGTCACCCCAAGAGAACGCGCCAGATCCTCGGCCTGCTTCAAATAGGCCGCTTCTTCCTGCGTCAGACGTTCGAACAGGGTCTGATCCGGCTGTGCCTTGCCAATCGCTGAATCAGCGAAAAACACGAGCCGTTGCAGATATACCTCCTTGACACCAATCTCCGCCGCAACTTTCACAAATGCCGGAAGTTCCTCGACAGTCTCTCTCAGGCCCGTGAGCCAAACCGAAACCTGGGGCCTTGAGTGTCCCTCCCGCTCCTGCAGCTCGCGAAACGCGCGCACGTTGCGGATGATGCGACCGAAATAGTCCCTGCCCCGGATCGCCTTGAAGCTCTCGCGGTTTGACGCGTCGAGCGACACACGTAGTTCATCAAGACCGGCCTCGATCAGCGCGCGGCCACTGCGCTCACTGAGCACCGTTCCATTGGTGTTGAACAGGACGTAGACGCCGCGGTCCTTCAAGTATCTGACCATCTGAGGCAGGTTCGCGACCAGCATGGGCTCGCCGACGCCGTGCAGAACCGCCCGCGCAAGATCAGGAACCTGGTCGACAATCGACGTGAACAGGTCCCAGCTCATGTCCGCGGGCGGCTCGAGTTCCTCGTAAGTACGGGGACAGGTGGTGCACAGCAGATTGCAGCGATTGGTCACTTCCAGATAAAGACAGACCGGCGGACGCGGGGCGATCTCGGTGCGCTCTCCCCTGACCGACTCGTGGTAGCGGCGCGGATCGAAGGGCGCTCGAGCGCCTTGCGAGCCTGCGGAAGGACTCATCGCCATGCCCTCGTTTCTGCAGTCCGCTGCATGCGCGTCCTCCAGGCCACCAAGGCCCAAGTCAGCAAGAGACCTCCGAACAGAATTGATTTTGTCACCATCCGTGGAATGTAGAAATCCCAGTCGAGCTGTTCGGATAGCAAGACCGCGCCGATCGAAACGACCCAGTTTGGCGCCGAGCCACACAGGGCTGTGAACGGCGTGATGACCAGAAAATACCAGGGATAATTCGGCGACAATAACAGGAGCGCGAGCAGTAACAGCATGTTGATGTCGGCAAGCGTGGACGCGATGCTGTCTTGCGGGCTGCGGGCTACGGAGAACCCCTTGAACAGGAGGACCAACACCGCCAGTACGACATAGGCGACAACATCACCATGGTGCTCGCCAAACACGAGCCGCCAAAGCGACAACAGCCAGAGATCGTTACCGGCACTGACCCCCTCTTCGTTCAGATAGCCCTTGGTCAGGAAGCCGAGAACTCCCCAGCCGACCGACAAATAAGGAAGATAACAAAGCGCGATGGTGGCAACAACGGCGAGCGGCATCTTGACGTCCCATGGGCGCCAGATCCCGGCAAGCACCGGCACGGCCAACGGCTTGACTAGCACCGAAAGAGCGATCGCCGCCGCTCCACGTAGCGCCTGGCCGGTCAGGGCAATCCACAGGCCCAGCAGCATCAGCGCAACCATCAGCGCGTCGACATGGCCGCTGTTGGCAATCTCCCACAAGGGAAGCGGATGCCAGAGATAGGCAATCACGCGCGTGACCGGGCGGTTCATCCGCCGCAGCAAGAGAATGATCAGTGTCACGGTTAGGGCCTCGCACCCCAGTAGCGCCAGACGCATCACAGTCACGTTCTCACCGATCCGCGTGACAACGAAAAAGAAAAACTGCGCTACAGGAGGATAGATCGTGACCGCAGTATCGGCCCGGTTGATGTGGGGAAAGATCGCGCCGTCGCGCAGGAACGCCAGCGCCTTATCGGCCGGGAAATAGCGATAGGGATTGATGTCGGCGGCCTGAACCTTGCCATCCCAGATATAGCGATAGATATCGCTGGACAGCAGCGGATCGAACAGCAGCACGTAGGCTCTCAGCGCAATCCCAAGTCCGAAGATGAGCCATAGCGCGCGATGGGTTGGTGCGCTCTCGGCCAGGCGTGTCGCTACAATCGTCAGCAGACCACCGGCGATGGCCAGCGCGATGAAGGCGTTGTCGCCGTAAGCCTCGAAGGCAAAGGGAGTGACGAGGGTCAGGCCGACCAGGACAAGACCCGCGCCGACCAACAGATGAAGCGAAGACACATAGTTGGCGAAACGCGCCCGTTGATCAGATCGGCTTGCGAAAGTCTCGGGCATTGGCTTCACGAGCCTATCTGCGGCGCGGCGTTGAGAAAGGCCCGGCTCGCTGGAGCAAATCCACCTGCACGGAAGCGGGTAGAATGCCCGCTCAGCTCCTCCTGCAGCCAACGCAAGGTTTCAACGTCGTCGACATCGTACCATTCCGGTAGCTGCGTCGCGGCAAGCCCGATTTCCGCAGCACGCTCGCATGTACTGCGAGCTACGGTTTCAGTGCCCCAAGCGATCTGCGTGAACAGGTGCTTGTGCGGGTGCTTCAGGCCGATGAGATAGTAGCCACCGTCGCTAGCAGGCCCAAGCACCATCCGGTCGCCGGGCTCGCGCAGGGTTTCAACGGCCTGCACCAGCAAACGGGTTGGCAAGGTCGGGCTATCGCCATTGACGAGCAGGACACTGTCATGTCCAGCATCCAGGAGAGCGCGCGTCGCTCCGAACAGGACGTGCCCCAAATCATCCCCAGCCTGCAGCAGCAGCCCGAACCCCGCCGGAAGCAGCTGCCGCATGATGTGTTCGGCTCCCGCTGGAGCGTATACACCGTAGCCCCGCCTGCCGAGCGCCTCCGGGACCGCCTCGATTGCTGCGGCGACGTCGCGAAGAAAGCAGGCCGACAGCTCTGATGCGGCCACCTCACCTATGGCTGTCGCAAGTCGCGTCTTTGAGCGGCCTGGCTGCGGCGCCTTGCATATGATTCCGATCGCTGCGACGCTCACGGCAGGCGCCGGGACCGCAGGCGATCGGCGGCGATCGCGATCAATTGGAGCGCGTCATGACTGCCGTCCGCTTCGCCCTTTTCAAAATCCCCGTCGACGCGTCCCATTTGATTTGTCACATGGGCAAAACACAGGACGGGCTTTCGCCGAACTTGCGCGAACGCATAAAGCGCAGCGGCTTCCATTTCGACCGCCATCAGGCTCCTCTCGACCATGGCGTCGATCGCTCGCTGGGTTTCTCGAAACGGCGCGTCGGTCGTCCAGGTCGCGCCCGTGAGCACCGGCACGGAAAATTCGGCGAATGCGCCATCGAGCGCCGAGATCAATCCGGCATCAGCCTGCGAATAATCGGATGGTGCCATATAATGATAGCTGGTTCCTTCGTCACGCAGCGCACGTTCGATGAGAATGAAATAAGGCGGAGGGCATATCGGCACGATCTGTCCTGATGACGTGACGCTGATCAACAGTTTACAGCCCGATGCAAACATTTCCTCGGCGATCAGCACCGCGTACGAGGCGCCGACGGCGCAGCCGACTATTCCGAATTCAATCCCGCCGCGACTGAAAGCGTAAAGCTGCGTATGATAGCAGGCCCACCCTGATTCAAGCCGGGCGTCGCCACGGGCAAGCAGGCTGCGCACAATGTCGCCGTCGGGGTCGAGGAGGCAGATGTCCGGAATGCTGGAACTCGCAATCTGCTTTTGCCGGCGCGCTTGGCGCAGCAGATTTTCCGGCGTAAATGCGGACGGCTCCGTGTAATGCTTTTGCGCAAGGATAGGCGGGATCCCGCCGTCATTGATCGCCATCGCCAAACAAGCCTCGTTACGCCGTGGCCGGTCATTGGTAGCGTGCTCGTCGCCAGCGGGCAAGTTCGCAGCCTGAGCTGGCCGGAAATGTCGCCGACGTCACAAAAAAAGTGCGAGGGTGATGTAACAAACCAGTCCTCAACAGCGTAATTGCTAGCCCGCGTCCGCGGCGAAAGCTTTGCAATGCCAGAAACTGGCCGTGTTGATCCAACGGCGCGGATCGCTTAGCATCGGTCGTACAGAAAGCCGGTTCGATATTTTCATCATAGCAAGGGACATTGTGGCGTAACGATTATCTGCGACCACCATGGTTCCTTGGTGTCGAGGGCCAACATGGATCACGAGACAGCAGTTTCGAGGGCCAAGGAGATCGCCGATTGCATCCTCGCGCCGGCGGCCAGGCAAAACGACAAGGATGCCCGATTTTCATCCGAGGCGGTCGCGGCGCTCGGTCCGGCCGGATTGCTGGGGATCATGCTGCCCACCGAGGTGGGCGGCTCGGCCCTCGGACCGCGGAGCTTCGCTGCCGTCGTCACGACGCTCGCAGAGGCGGACGCATCCGCCGCGATGGTCTATCTGATGCACATGTGCGCGACCGCGACGATCGCGGCGGCCCGCCCAGGCGCAACGGTCGCGCAGACGCTGAAGGACATTTCGGCCGGTCGGCATCTCTCCACACTGGCATTCAGCGAAGCTGGATCGCGCAGCCACTTCTGGGCACCCATATCCCGAGCGCAGCGCAACGGCGTCAACGTGCGCCTCACGGCCAAAAAATCGTGGGTGACGAGCGCCGGTCACGCGCAAAGCTATGTTGTCTCGGCCCTCGCTCCTGATGGGACGGGTCCAACCGATTCCACCCTTTACATTTTGGCCAGCAGTACCCCCGGACTGTCAGTTGCCGGCCCCTGGGATGGCCTTGGGATGCGCGCCAACGCTTCCGCGCCGATGATCCTCGAGGATTGCGAGGTCGAGCCTGGTCTGCGGCTGACTGATGACGGCGCCGGCTTCAAGGCGATGCTGGAGACCGTGCTTCCATTGTTCAACCTCGGAACATCAGCTGTCGCGCTGGGCCTTTGTCGGGCTGCAGTGGCAGGGACTGCGGTTCATCTCAACAGCGCCCGTTTCGAGCATTTAGGCCAAACCCTCGGCGAGAGCCTGCCCACACTTCGCGCACAACTTGCGACGATGCAGATCGACACCGATGGACTTGCGGCGCGCATCGCCGATCTCGTCGATCACCTTGAGCGCCCGCGAGAGACCACCATGCTGCGCGCACTCGAGAGCAAGGCGGCCGCAGGTGATGTCGCTATCGCCGTTACCTCGACGGCGATGCGGGTGTGCGGAGGCGCGGCGTTCTCCAAGCACATGGCGATCGAACGACTGTTCCGCGACGCGCATGCGGGCGCCGTTATGGCACCGACGGGCGATGTCCTGCGCGAATTCATTGGGAAAGCCGTTTTGGGAATACCGCTGTTCTGAGCGCGAGAGCATCCGTCGCTTGGCCGCGCTTACGTCACGTTCGAATATTGAGCCAGGGAAGCGGGAGGCAGCCATGAGCCGGACGATCTGGGTAGGTGCCGTCGCATACGATCCGAAGGTAGTCGGCATCTGGGAAGGCATGCGACGCTATTGTCACGAGGAAGCAGCTCTGCCCGTCGAAGTCGTGTTGTTTCAGAGCTACGAGGCGCAGGTCGCCGCTCTCCTGGCCTTGCCCGGTGAGCCGCTGCCGCGCATCGATATCGGGTGGAATACAAACCTCGCCTATATCCAGTCCGATGCCTGGAGCGACAAGCGCTGCCGACCTATCGCGATGCGCGATACCGATGTGGGCTGGATGACCAAGATCGTCGCCGTCACCGGTGGACCGGTCGCCGGGCTTGCCGATCTTAAAGGCCGCACCTTGGCCCTCGGCAGCCGCGACAGCGGCCATGCGGCCATCCTTCCCGTCTATTTTCTGCAGCGCGAGGGGCTGGCTGAAGGGCAAGACTACCAAACGCTGCGCTTCAACACCGACCTCGGCAAGCACGGTGACACGGGGACAAGCGAGTCCGACGTCATTCGCGCAGTCCTCGACGGCCGCGCCGACGCGGGCGCAATAGGCAGCCCGTTCTGGAAGGCTGTGCGCACCGAGCGTCTGGTACCGGAAGGCGCGCTAACCGAGATCTGGACCTCGCGACCCTATAATCACTGCATGTTCACTGCCCGGGCCGATCTGGACCCCGCGTCGGAGCAGCGGTTTGCCAAAGCGCTTTTCGGGATGAGCTACGACAACCCAACGCATCGTCCGGTGCTCGAGGCGGAAGGCCTGCGCCAATGGATAGCGCCGCAGCTTGAGGCGTATGCCGAGTTGCGGGAAGCGTCGGCGCAGCAGGGCTTCCTAAAGCGGCCCTGAGCGCAGTCAAGCGCAATTGAAAATCATTGCCAAGCGGCGCTGATGCTCGGATTCGCGATCGAAGGCGCGGCGCACGGCTGCGAAGGAATCGGCGAGCGGAAATATCTCGCGGGAGACCAACAGGTCGTTATCCTCGGCTCCAACCGGATGCCAAAAGACACCTTCTGCTGTAATCGTCACCTCGGGAACCAGGTCCGCCCTTGCCAATGCGACGCCCTGCGTGGCGGAACCCCGCAGCGCAATTCGCCTGATCACCCGGTTCTCCTCGCTGACGTGATGGGCGTCAAGAAAGCTGCGAAACTCCTCGGCCTCCGCGTCAGTCGACACAGTCGCCGCCAATCGCACCCTGAATCCTTCGGCGCGGGTTAGCTCGATTCCTTTCCAGGCGCGTGCCCATGTCCCCTTTCCACGATGGCTGTCGTGGCGCTCCGGCGTCGGGCTGTCGAGGCTAATCTGGAAGATCACGCGCTCGCGCGGCAACGAACGCAGCGTTGCGAGCCGACTTCCGGCAAACAGCATGCCGTTGGTGAGCACCGTGGTCGGCGCCGCCGCAGCGCATGCGGCAATCATTTCACCAATATCCGGCAGCATGAATGGCTCGCCGCCGGTCACAAAAATTTCGCTGACGCCGAGCTCAGCCGCCTCGACAGCGATCCGTCGAACCCGCTCGATACCAAGCGCCCGCCGCGGCGCCTTGGGTGACGAGCGAACGCAGCAATAGTCGCAGCTCAGGTTGCAGTCGAAATTTGTGTAAAGCCATAGGCGAGAGCCGACAGCCCGGTCTTCTCCTACATTCTCGGGAGCCTCTCCGTACCGGAGCACCCATCGGGTGCGCCCGTCTTCGACTGCTACGTCGACCAGACTGTTACGGGTGAAGCGACACCAGGCCTCGAGCTCGCGGCCGACACTTGGCTCGCTGCTGATCACGGCGAGGAGATCGCCCTTACGGCTACGGCGCAGCGCAGCTATCAAATCCGGCAGGAGGCCCGAGGCAAATGTCTTGGTGCCTGCGTCGAGTTCAACGTTCGCGGGCGTTCTCATGCATAAATCCGTGGTCCTCCGGTCTACCGCACCAGTTTCGCACCAGAAACGACCTCGCTAAGGCGCAACGAACGCGATCAATCTGCGACGAAAATGCAGTAAAATCAATCTTCGCGTTATAGTGTGTCAATCGGCTTCCAAATTTGGCTCTGACTCACTTGTGATGCAGTTCGAGGGATGTCTGGCGCTTTGATTTTAGGGGAGAATCAGCGCCATGCAGCAAGCACTCCACCGCTCCAGTCTGGTGCCGCGTGGCTTTGTTGTGGAGAGTGCGTGTCCATCAGCGACACTGCATTAACCATATCATCGCGGTAAGACTGAGAGCCAGCCACGGGTCGCTGCGCTGATACCGCAAGAGGTGGTGGTTCTGGGCCACACAACGCCCGATTCTTGCGATTGCGTTTGAATTCCTTGAGCTTGCCGAAGAAATTCTCGATCAGGTGGCGCCAACTGTAAATGTGCTTGTCGATGTCGAGAGACTGAGCGCGTCTTTGATGCTGCGAGATGACGACCTTGGCCTTGCGCTCGGGTCTTCGATGATCCAGTTGGAATCAAAAGCCTTGTCGGCGATCAAGCCGCCGAATTCGATGTCCTTGATCAGGGACGACGCCGACGGTGTCGAACTAATGGCCGGAAGTAGGATGAACCGCACCAGATTCCCAAGCGCGTCGGACGCGAGGGTGGTCCAGCCGCCCTTCGACTTGCCGATGGCCTGATTTTTGGTCCCTCTTTTGCTCCCTGTGCGTGGCGGTGATCTTTGACGATTGTCGCGTCGACCAGGCGAACTCCATGTCCGGATCATCCGATACGGCATCAAATATTCGCCCGAAGACGCCGGCCTTCACCCAATCGCGATACCGCTTGAACACCGTCTTCCAGTTGCCGAACGTCGGCGGTAGATCTCTCCAAGGGCTGCCCGTGCGGGCGATCCACAGCACTGCTTCGAGAAGACAAGCGGTATCGCCCCCTGTGCGGCCGGGATCGGTCGGCTTGCCCAAACACAACGGCTCCATCTCTTGAACATCGACACCTCGCTCACGGCAGCCATCCAGCTCGGTATTCAGTCTCCGCCGTTCGAAACCTCTGACGTTTGCCTAGCACTTCCAAGTTAGTGCGCGAGCTTCAGAAGAACTCAACTGCACCCGTCTCGAGGATGTACATTGCGCCGGTGATCTTGATCGTACCCATGGCCTCCGACGTTTCAATCCGAAAGGCGCCTCACCGATCTAGCCTTTAGATCGCGCGCGCCTGCCTGCGAACCTCATTTGCAATCGGCCTCAAGGATTCCGGAGCGGCCTGCCCGACCAGGCTGTAGCCCACGCCATCGTCAGCCCAGGCGAAGCCTCCGACATTGCCCTGCGACCGGGGCGTCATGGGTGCATCATGGTCCGCACTGCTCATCGGCCGGGTCAGCATGACAATCCGGCTGCCGCGGTCATCGTCATACATGAACATTGCAGCGGGGCCGCGCGGGGTGGCGACAAGCCGTCCTCCCATCAATCGGTAGCCCGAAGTCGTCAAATCCGGCACCTTCACCGGCCGATGCAGCCGGTCGGAGACCCACTGTACGAGTTGGGTAGAATCGGAGGCGCGAATCTCGACGGGTCGGACGCGGTCCGGCGCGTAGACGTTGTATGAAGCGGTGGCCTCCTGCGCGAGCGCAACCAGTCCGCCCGGCGCCACCTCTAGCGCGCCGCGCGCGGCCCAGCCGCCCAGACCGCCAATGCTCAAGAATAGCATCGCCGCCATCGCCCAGCGGGCTATCGAAGGCCGTCGCGCGCGGTTCTCGATGATTCGCGACAGATTCAGCTCCGGAGGCAGGGGCTCTTCGGCGATCGGCGCGAGTGCCGTGCGCAACAGCTCCCGCTGGCCGGTGAACGCAGCGACGCGTTTGGCGACGTCCGGATGTTCGCGCAGATAGTCGGCGACTTCTTCCTGCCGCTCCGACTCAAGGACATGATCCACATAGGCGTGGAGATCATCTTCCGTGATTGGTCGAGGGCTCATTCTCCCCTCCGTAGTGACACGACGTTGGTGGACATATTGTCCGCAATCCCTTCGATCTCCTGCTGTAGTCTTTCACGTGCCCGGGAAAGCCGCGACATCACTGTACCCACAGGGATGTCAAGCACCTTCGCGGCATCCGCATAAGAGAGGTCCTCGATCGCGACAAGCAGCAGCACGGCGCGCTGGTCTTCCGGCAGTCTTGCGAGCTTGTTCAGGACATCCTGACACAATAGTTTACGTTCCTGGGTGGCGGCCTCGCCGAATTCGTTCTCATTGGTCTCGTCGATCGGGACATGCCCGCCGCGGGTCGCCGATTGGCGAAACTGAGTGATCGCCAGGTTGTGGAGGATGGTGAAAAGCCAGGCGCGAACGTCGCCTTCGCGCCGCTGATACCAGCGGCTGACGGCGCGCTCCAGGCAATCCTGCACAAGGTCGTCGGCATTGGCACGATTGCGAACCAGGGCGCGGGCATAGCGGCGGAGCGCGGGTATCAGCGGTTCGACCTGCAGCAGCATGTCTTTCATTGTGCGCTCCGCCTGCGGCCCACCTCAATCTACCACTATCGGGTTTGCACCTGTACTGCCGCTCCGAACGTCGTCGCATCTCCGGGGGCGATGACCAGGTAGCGCCGCTCCGAAGTCGCGGGATCGTGGACGATTTGCCGGATCGGACCGGTCGCATTGACGATCGCCGATCCCGCCGGATTGGTCACAAAGGCCGCCAGCGGTTGCAGGGTGCCGCCCCCGTCCGCGCGATCGGCCAGTGCGAGCACGTACTTCTGCTTCGGCTCGAGCCCCGTGACGGACGCCTGCAACACCTGGATCAGTCCCTGATCAAACAGCGAAACGCTGGTTGGCGCCTGTCCGTCCTTTGCGTCTTTCACCGCCAGCGCCAGATGCAAGACCTGGCCGGCGACACCGAGAGGCTGCAGGTTCTGGCGATTGTCAGGATTCGGGGCAGCATTGGGCACATAGGCGATCGCCTGGGGCGCCTGTCCGACCGGAATGTTTGCGATCACGGTGTTGGTTGCAGTGTCGATCGCTGCGAGCTCATCGGCATTCTCCAGTCCGACATAGATACGCGACCCATCGCCGGACGGCCACACGCCGTGCGGAAGACTCCCGACCGGGATGGCTGCGACCTCCGAAAAATCGTCGGTGCGGAATACCCTGACTTCGTTCAGGCCGCCGATCGTCACATAGGCAAACGTTCCCTTTGCCGTATGGGCGAAGTTCACGTGGTTCGTGATCGGGCCCGTCTCGATGGTCTTGATCAGGTTGAACGGCGGCCTGGCGTTGAATACCTGAGTCCTGCCGACATCCTTGAGCGTGAACCATACCTGGCTCCCCTCCGGCGTCGCCGCGATGTTCGGACAGAATGGGCTTTCCTGCTTGACCTTTGCAATGATCGTGTGGTCGGCGACGGAGACGATTTCGGTTTCCGGATTGAACGACGAGCAGATATAGCCGTACTTGCCGTCGGGCGAGAACATCTGCATGCCGGGCCCGCTGGGCGTCGTGATGCGGGTCCTCTCAGTGAACGTCTTGCTGTCAATCACGGAGATATAGTTCTCGCCACGCACCGTCACCCAGACCTCCCTGCCGTCGGGGGTGAAGAACGCTTCATGCGGCGAGCGGCCGACATATGTCATATGCTTCACGGCATTCGTGGCAGTGTCGATGAAGGTCACGGAATTCGATCCGATCGAAACCACGGCCAGCGTCCGATGATCGGGCGAATAACCCATGCCATGGACGAGAACCTGTCCCTTGTAGAGAGGGCTAAAATTGGCCGGCTGCGGGTCCCCCAACCTGATAACACCGAGGAGCTTGTTATCGACCGGGTCGGTCACCGAGACCGTATTGGAGAATTGTTCCGCGGCGTAAATGCGGTCGTGATGGCTGATCGGGACGTCAGGCGCGGCTAGCGCGCCGGGCGCCTGGCCTGCCCAGGCACTGCCACAGGTCGCAAACACGGTGCCTGCAAGAAGAAGGCTTTTGGCGAACGAGAACAGCTTGCTCATCTTCATCATCCCTTGGTTAAAGGCGAGGCAACTTTCGTGATGTCGGCCACAGCTTCGGCAAAGGCTTGAGGGGCCTCCTGCGGCAGATTGTGCCCGATGCCGCCCGTGACGGTCCGGTGCGAATACTGACCGGAGAACATCTTTGCGTAAGCCACGGGCTCGGGATGCGGCGCACCGTTCGCGTCGCCTTCCATGGTGATGGTCGGCACGGTGATGACCGGTCGCTGGGCGAGCTTCTTTTCCAGATCGTCGTATTTCCGTTCGCCCTCGGCGAGGCCGAGCCGCCAGCGGTAATTGTGGATCGCGACCGCGACATGATCGGGATTGTCGAATGCCTTCGCGCTGCGATCGAAGGTGGCGTCGTCGAACGCCCACTTCGGCGACGCGAGCTGCCAGATCAGCTTCGAGAAGTCGTGACGATATTTGTCATAGCCGTCTCGGCCGCGCTCGGTCGCGAAATAGAATTGGTACCACCACTGCAGCTCGGCCTTTGGAGGCAGCGGTTTCTCTTCGGCTACCGGGTTGCCGATCAGATAACCGCTCACCGAGACCATGGCCTTGCAGCGTTCCGGCCAGAGCGCCGCGACGATGTCAGCCGTCCGCGCGCCCCAGTCGAAACCGGCGAGCGTCGCCTGCTCGATCCTGAGCGCGTCCATCAGCGCGATAGTATCGACGGCGACTGCCGACGGCTGGCCGTTGCGGATCGTCGTATCGGAGAGGAAGCGCGTGGTTCCATAACCGCGCAAATAGGGCACAACCACGCGATAACCCGCCGACGCCAGCAAGGGCGCGACATCGGCAAAACTGTGAATGTCGTAGGGCCAGCCATGCAGTAGGATGACGGGCGCGCCGTCGGCGGGACCGGCTTCGGCGTAGCCGACATTGAGAAGCCCGGCGTCGACTTGCTTCAGCGACGCGAACGAGGTGTTCGTGCTCGGCTTGAAATTGCGCGTATCCGGGGTCTTCTTGCTGGCTGGTTGGGCGTTGGCGAAACCGTTGAGGGCGAACTGGGCTGCAGCAAATGTCATGGCCGCTATGCCGAAAAAGCGACGCCGATCTTGATTGATCTTGTCTGACATTTGGTTTTCTCCTTTCGTTCGCGAGGTGCTGACGATTTCATCGGGCCGTGGCCGGTTTAGTTTGCAATGCCGCGATCAGCTCACTAGGTGGTGGGTCTCGTCATCGTAATGGCATGTCGATCTGCATGCCGGAGTGGTGATGCTGGGCCGGAGTGGAAGCCGGTTCCTGTTGCGTCGGAGCAGGCGTGGAATTCGTTATGGATTCGCCAATCGCAAGCTTCATCGCCGCGATTTCCTGCATCTGATCGACGATGATCTCCTGCGCGATGCGTCGCAGCTGTTTGTTCCTGCCGTAGCGCAGTTCGCTGATCGCCATGTCGATCGCACCTTGATGATGAGGGATCATCATCGCTGCGAAATCTCGGTCGATATCCCCGGTCGGCTTGATCGCCATATCGTTCATCATCTTGATCATTGCGGCCTCGTTCTCCTTCCAGAACGGAGCTTCGTCGGCGGCCGTCGCTGGCTGCGCGGACGGGTGGACTTCGTGCGCCAGCACATGCGACGGAAGCGCAAACGCGATAAGAAGGCGAGCGCCAAGGACCGCAACGCCGAGACCATGCCTCGGAAGCGTGCCGCCGAGCGCCGTCATGACGCTGCGAAATGATGGCCGATACATTCTGAACTCCGTAGGTGTTGCATTCGGGGTGGGACGTATCGCGACGCGTCTTATTCCGCCGGACCGCTACAAAGAATCTCGGCGGCGCCAACGATGGTCATCCCAGGATCAGGGATGACAAGGGATCATCGACATGAGTTTGAGGCTGCGTCCCATAGGCGTGCCGCGTAGACGTGCTGTCCATTCTGTGAACTTGCGCGTGCGACCGAACCTGCGGCTCGGCAAGGATATGTCTTGGGGTAGCCGCAAAAGCGGCAGGAGCGCCAAGCAAGATGGCGCCGAGCACCAAAGTCGTGAAGACGAGAACAGTGCGACGTGATTTTTCAACGGTCATTTCAATTCTCCATTGTTAGATCGTTCGACGAATGATTGGGCGGACTTCGACGACGCCTGAGCGGGTTGCTTGAGGGTGGGACGTAGGAGCTGGCGTCCCTATTCCGTCGGACCGCGAAAAAATCTGGAGCAGTCGCTGGCAATCGTGAAAAATGCAGCCGTTACAAAGGCAAGAACCGCCAGGGCGCCTGATCACATAAGCGTTAGCGAAGACTTCCGGCTCTTAGCCTTGGGCGCGAACTTACCGAAAGATGATCCAAGTGTTTATTCAGAGCAACGCTAGAACTTAGCAAAGAGCGGGGCGTCGCTGCATTGGCAAAAAAAGAGGCCGATGGCGTTGGTTGCCATCGGCCCAATGACCTGACGGCGCCCACGCAAGGCACCGAAGAACGTCTCGGGAGGTAAGCGCTCGTCACAGCTTTCAATTACCCACAAATTCTCCTCCGACCATGGCGCCCAGCGCGATGTCGTGCGCTTGCAGGTCGGCGCCTATGAGCACTCGCTGGTGCGCATCGCTGGCGATCCCGAGCAGCGCTACCGCATCTGGTCCGGCTCGCTCGTCAACAATGCGGGGCCGAGCCGATGAGCAAGGTCGAGGTCAACAACAACGACCTCGACGCGAGCATCGGCGCAAGCCCGGGCGACGTCGCCATTGTTGCCGACTACGAGGTCGAGGTTATCCAGGAGCTGGCGCAAGGCCCGCCGGGTCCGCAGGGACCGCCCTCGACGGTGCCCGGTCCGCCGGGACCGATGGGGCCACAGGGTTATCCCGGCGTCGATGGCAACACGATTCTCTATGGCCCGGCCAACCCGACGCCAGAGACCGGCACCGTCGGCGACAGCTACATCAACACCACGACGAACATGCTGTTCGGTCCGAAGTCGGCGGCGACCGGCTGGCCGCCCGGGATGTCGCTGATCGGTCCGCAAGGCATCCCGGGCAACACAATC
Organism: Bradyrhizobium sp. CB82; assembly: GCF_029714405.1. Taxonomy (NCBI): domain Bacteria; kingdom Pseudomonadati; phylum Pseudomonadota; class Alphaproteobacteria; order Hyphomicrobiales; family Nitrobacteraceae; genus Bradyrhizobium; species Bradyrhizobium sp. CB82. The sequence continues at coordinate 6,651,366 of NZ_CP121650.1, forward strand.
CTTTATGGCGCTACCGATCCGACCGGCGCAGTCGGCGTCAATGGCAATTTCTACATCAACACCACCACGCATTTCATGTTTGGCCCGAAAGCGGGCGGTGCATGGCCTGCGGGCACGTCCCTGATCGGCCCGCAAGGGCCGCAGGGCATTCAGGGCAACCAAGGCATCCAGGGCAATACCGGGACGCGCGGTAGCCTGTTCTATACCGGCGTCGGTCCGCCCGGCACGATCTCGGGCCAGCTCGACGGCGACAGCTATCTCGACACGTCGAACGGCGATGTCTACACGCTGACGGCAGGCTCGTGGGGCGCGCCGGTCGGCAACATCAGAGGGCCGCAGGGCATTCAGGGTCCGCCAGGAGCAATCCCCGAAGCACCGACCGATGGCGTCTACTACACGCGGCGCAATGGCGCGTGGGTCGATGCGGGCGGTGCCTTCGTGCGCTTCGACGCCGCGCAAGCTCTGACCACCACGCAGGCGCAGCGGGCACGGATGAACGTCTATGCCGCGCCGTTCGATGCGATGGCCTTCAACGGTCTTCAATTCAACGGCAACATGGATGTCAGTCAGCAATATGCAAACACGGCAGTCCTTCTCGGCAACGCCTCCGGTGTCTACATCGCTGACGGCTTCCAGGCCGTGGTCAATGCGACCAGCGGCGCGATGCGAACGCAACTCACGCCACCAGCGGGCGCACCTCCATGGGGCAAGGCTTATCAAAACGCCTTGCAGTTCTGGTGCACGACGGCACTGCCCGCGCTGACGACCACGTCCTATGCGGCCATCTTCCATACGGTCGAAGGCTATCGCGCGCAGCGGCTTGGCTTCGGCAGCGCATCTGGCAACATGCCGTTCACGGTCGCCTTTTGGATTTGGGCGGTGGCTCCGTTCACTGGCGCGCTCTCCTGCCGCAACAATGGCGGCTCGCGCTCCTATGTCACGCCCTTCACCGTCAATGCCGCGCAGACTTGGGAGTACAAGACGCTCACCGTCCAGCCCGACAACACCGGCACTTGGCTTTACACCAATGGCGTCGGGTTGAATTTGTGCTGGTGCTTCGGCTGCGGGCCATCGTTCGTCGCTCCTGCGCAGGATGCGTGGCAAGCCGGAAGCTATCTTGGGCTCGCGGGCACCACGAACTATTTCGCCACCGTCAACAACTCGGTGCTGATCACTGGCGTCGGCATCTATCCCGGCACCGAAGCTCCGTCCGACTTCCGCTCTCCGTTCATCTCGCGGCCCTATGACGAGGAGTTGAAGATTGCGCAACGCTACTATGAGACCACCTACGACTACGGCGTGCTTCCCGGCTCGACCGGGTTGCCTTCCGGCTTCGATCAAATCGCGATCACGTTGGGGGCGTCGGGGACGTTCGACGGCACCTCGCAATCCGGCAAGGGCTATCAGTACCAGACGCCGAAGCGCGTGCCGCCGTCCGTGACCCCTTACTCTCCGCAATCAGGCGCGGCCGGGAAGGTGGCGGACTTCGTCGCGGGCGCGGATGTGCCTGCGGTTCTCGCCACGATTGGGACCACCGGCTTCCGCTGGCTCTCGACGCAAATCGGATCGAGCCGCGTGCTCTCGCTTGGCGTCCACTTCACGCTCGATAGCAGGATTTGATTTCATGGCGGACTACAAGCTCCAAGGGGACGGCAGCGTGATCCGCGCCGCAGATAGCGCGGTGATCCCAAACGCCGATGGCAACCGGGATTGGGAAGCGTATCAGCAGTGGCTGGCGGACGGCGGCGTGCCCGACCCCTACAAGCCGCCGCTCGACGTTGACCCCCTCAACATCAGAACAACCGCACAAATTCTCGGCGTGGAGAAGTAGGCCATGGCTGCCATCGACCTCATTGGGACCGCGTCGAACGACGAGTTCGCTGGTCGCGTCATGATGATCATGTTCAAGGTGGCGCAGGCCGTCGCGAGCGAGGACCCGGCGACGGCCGACCACGCCGCCCGCTTGCGCTACGCCGAGATGGTGATCCGGGGCGACGAGAAGCCGAAGCTGGTTTCGGCGCACGTCATCTCCTCCAACCCGACCATCTCCGCCGCCATCGAAAGCGATCCCGACGCCTTGGGCTCCAACGTGCTGGACAGCGACATCGAGTTCGCGCTGTCCTCGATCTGGACGGCGCGCTCGCTGGCGTTCGCGGCGGCGGCCTGAATACCTGCGAGCCGGAAAAGACCGAAATAAACTCACCCACCGGCTCGACCGTGACCGCGTCTTTGACCGCCGTGAAAACGCGGGGACTGATTAGGATTTGACCGGGCTTGGCTTCGTCGCAAAGCCGAGAGGCTACGTTGGATACCGTGCCGATTGCAGCATAGTCGAAGCGCCCCTCGAACCCGACGGTGCCGAGCGTGGCAAATCCGTGCGCAATACCGATGCCGAAGCCGACATCGTGGCCTAGCTGACGCCACTTTTCCATCAAGGCTCCCAGGGCCTCACGCGTTTCGAGCGCCATCAGCACCGCCCGGAGCGCCGGGTTGTCAACGGGGACAGGGTCATTGAAGACCACCATCACCCCGTCGCCGGCGTAGCGTTCAAGCGTCCCGCTGTACTTGATAATGATTCCGCCAATCGCTGCGTGGTAGTCGCGCAGCAGCGCCATTACGTCTTCCGGGGCCGAGGCTTCAGAGAAGCCCGTAAAGCCGCGAAGGTCGCAGAACAGCGCGGTGATCTCCCCGCGGTGGCTCTCAAGCTGCTTCTCTGCCCCCGACGCGACGATCAGGTCAGCCACCTGCGGAGGCAGGAACCGGCGGAGCCTGCTCATGCGTTCGATTTCACCAATTTGGTCGGCTACGCGCTGTTCGAGTTGATGGTTGAGCTTCTCCACCTCGTCTGTTCTCTCCCGCAGTTCTTTCAGAAGTCGCGCGTTCTCGATGGCGATCACGGCCTGATCTGCGAACGTGGTGAGCAGCGTCATCTGCTTGTCGGTGAAAGGGCGCACGGAGTAGCGCGCCATGCCGAACACGCCGATCGGGGTTCCCCCGCGCAGCAGCGGGGCGCCCATCAAGCTGCGATAGCCGCCGAGTCTCTGCGCCTTGCTCAGCTTGTATTCCGGATCTGTTTGCGCATCGAGAATCTGGACAGTTGTGCGCTCGAGCAGAGCTCTACCGGTCACGCTCTCACGACCCGGCTCGAAAGGTATCCGCTCCAGCTCCTCTTTGAGCTCCGTCGTCCACCCGTAGTGCGCCTGGACCTGAAAATAACCTGCCTCGTTTGGACGTGCGATATGTCCGATATCCGCCTCGCAAAGTCGGACGGCTGAATCGACCAGTGTGTCAAGCACTACCTGCAGATCGAATGTCGAACGGCTGATCACCTTGAGCACTTCAGCGGTCGCGCTTTGTTGCTGCAGCGCCTCAGCAAGTAACTTTCGCGTCTTGGCAAGTTCGATTGTTCGCTGGTGGAGATGTTTTCGCAGGTCGGCTGCCGAGGACCGTTGACCGGCGGCAGCGGTTGGCCGCTTACGGCGCTTCAGCCTGGGCCTCTCGGGCCGGCGCACAGTCATAGCCGCGCTCCCCGGCAGGTACTGGTCCAGCAAGCTCCGACGGGTGGCAAGCCTGTCATCACTGCTTAACTCCGGCTCCGCAAGTGGAACCAAAAGCTAGCACATCAGTGCCGGCATGGGAGGGGCCAAGACCGCTTAGTCACACAGCCGAACAAGGCTCGGAAGGAGCACATGATTTCTGCTTCCCTTCCAAAGCACAAAGTCGCTGCGCTCCAGCCCGCTGCGCGGGAGCAGGAGCCGAGAGGCCGGTAGCCGGTTGAGAGGATAGTAGTAGCACTGGAGAGCCCCGTCCTGAGAATCGAGGTGTCGCAAGCCTCACTCAGAATGGAGCTCCCCATGAGCAAGACTAACACCGTCAGTCCGCTGCGTCAGCGTATGATCGAAGACATGGCTGCGCGCAAGCTCAACCCGCACACTCAGCGTGGCCACATTTACAGTTGCAAGCGGTTCGCCGCCTGGCTCAAACGCTCGCCCGATACGGCAACGCCCGACGAGGTGCGCCGATTTCAGCTGTACCTGATCGAGAGCGGAACGAGCATCTGCAACCGCAATCGGATCATGACCGGGGTACGGTTCTTATTCCGCGTCACGCTGCGTCGCCACGATCTGGCGGCCGAGGTCTGGCACATCAAGGAACCCGAGAGGCTGCCGCCGGTGCTGAGCCCTGAGGAGGTCAAGCGTGTCCTGACCATGGCAACGAGCCTGAAGGCACGAGCGATGCTGACGCTGGCCTATGGTTGCGGATTGCGCGCCGGCGAGGTGGTGCGGCTGCGGGCGGGTGACATCGACAGCGAGCAAATGATCATCCGCATCGTGCAGTCGAAAGGCCGCAAGGACCGGCACGTGATGCTGCCGCCGGAGGTCGTGAAGCTGTTGCGGCAATGGTGGAAGCTGCGGCCGACCGCGTCCAAACGGTGCGGCTTACTCGATGTCCGCTACATCCCAATACCGACCAAATACCGGAGCGCAGCGAAATGACGCGATGGGCCAAGCGGTCATTCGGCGCTAGTCTGAGCGCGCTCATTCAGGCAACCCCGCTTTGCTGAGGCCCTCAATCAACAGCTTCGCCTTTGATTGCCCGCCCCGAGCGATGAACCCGCTTATTGTAAAGGCGGGGTCGGCCTCAAGCAGACGCGCCGCCGCCTCACGGGCCTCCGCGTCACGTCCGAGATGGGCGAAAGCGGCGGCGCGACAGCGGTAAGCTGGCGTATAGTCGGGGCGCTGGCGAAGCGCTTTCTTCCCTGCGAGAATGGCCTCGTCAAAGCGACGAAGCTCAACAAGGGCCTGCCCCATCCCAGCAAACAAGTGGAGTAGCTGCGGGTCTACCGGGTTCATGCGAATGGCACGCTCAAAGCTCCGGACTCCTTCCTCCGGCAGCCCCGCAAGTTTGAGATAGGCGTAGCCTCTGGAGTACCAGGCAAAATATGAATTGGGGTTGAGCGCGACCGCCCTGTCGGCCATTTCGATCGTACTTTCGCAATCGCCGACCATCCACGTCGAAATATTGCAAGCCATTGCTAACGTGTCGGGATCACCATCATCGACACTCAATGCCAAGCGAAGAAGCCGGACTGCCTCCTTGCGCTCGAATTGAGGATCGATAGCATAGCCTTGAAGGATGTTTTGCGTATGGCAGACACCTGCAGAGCGGCAACAAAGCCGAATTGGGGATCCAGCTCCAAAGCGCGATGAGACAGCCTTATCGCCTCGGCCAATCCTTCGCGGGTGATCGGATAGTACTGCTGCATCGCTCGGAGAAAATAATCATAGGAGGTGAGGTTCTCTGGTCGCCGCCGCGTCGCTATTGCAATTTCTGTTTGAAGCAATTTTGGCTGAATGGCTGAGACAACCGCGACCGTGACTTCGTCCTGGAGAGCAAAGACGTCCGTCAGGTCACGCTCGAACCTGTCCGCCCATAGATGCGCGCCTGTCGCCGCATCAATCAACTGTCCTGTGATGCGAACCTTCCCCCCGGCCTTGCGCACAGACCCTTCAAGGACATAGCGCACGCCGAGCCTGCGTCTGACCTCCTTGATATCGACAGAAGTGCCCTTGAAAGTGAAGCTCGAATTGCGAGCGATTACGAACAACCATTTGAACCGCGAAAGCGCTGTCGTGATCTCCTCAACCATCCCATCCGCAAAGTACTCCTGCCCGGGATCATCGGACATGTTCTGGAAAGGCAGCACTGCAATCGAGGGCTTGTCCGGCAAGGCCAGCGGTGGTTCCGAAGTCCGAGATGCCACGTCGCCACGGCTGGAATTGAGCAGCAGGTGGTAGACATGCACAGGTCGGACGATGTTCTTGAGAGCTAGCTCGCCGAGATCCTCGAACTCGAAGGCGATCTTGCCGCGTGCGTGATTGAGGACTGTCTGGGATATGCAGATGCCGCCGGGCTCGGCCACTCCCTCCAATCGCGCCGCGATGTTGACACCGTCGCCATAGAGGTCGCGACCCTCAACAATCACATCGCCTAGGTTGATCCCAATGCGGAATTCGATGCGTTTCTCCGGAGGGATATCGGCATTGCGTTCGCACATGCCCAGCTGGACCTCGATCGAGCAGGATATCGCATCCACCACGCTCGGAAACTCGATGAGGATGCCATCACCCGTCGTCTTGACCACGCGACCACGATATTGCTTGTTCTTGGGATCAATCAGCTCTCGGCGATATTCCTTCAGGCGCGCGAGCGTACCGGCCTCGTCCGCACCCATTAACCTGCTATACCCGGCGATATCGGCAGCGAGTATGGCGGCGAGCTTGCGCTTGACCTGATCCGAAGCCATCCGGGTTTCCCTCCCGGCGAATAAACCCTCTGCGGCTCACCGCACGCAAACGGGGACAGCACCGCTTCTGCGCGAACGTCGGGCCGATTTGCGTGGAACTCAAGGGCCCACCAGCAAAGATATCACGGCAGCAGAATATCGGATGCGAAACCGTCGCGGCGTTTCGACACAGTGTATGTTTATAGCGCGACAATCTGGGTGGGAAGCACTGTCACCCTGATTGCCGCGCCGCAGTATGTTCGACGCGCCGCATTTTTTGACCGCTTCGAACGTCGCCCTTTTGCGATAGACGACCGCGCGTCGACGTCCGCTATGCCCCGTAAGCGATCGAGGTTTGGTGGCGGTGCAATACGGCGCGAAGGGCACATGGGCAGACGTCGCGGCTCTTCACGCGGGTTTGGTTCAACTCAGTTTGACGAGCATTTTTCCTGTATTTTCACCCCTAAACAGCCCAAGGAAGGCATTCGATGCCTGTTCGACCCCATGAAAGACGGTCTGCCGCCACTTGATCTTACCTGCTGCATGCCAAGCTGCCAGATCTCTTGCGAAGGCAGGTTGCAAATTCATGTGGTTCAAGATGACAAAGCCCTGCAGGCGCAAACTTCTGGTCACAGCCATAAACAAGTTGCGCGAACCGTTCGGCTGCGAAGCAGCATTGTAGTCAGAAATCATGCCACACAGTGCGAACCGGCCAAATGTCCTTGCGTTAGCGAGCGCCGCGTCCAGGTGCTCACCGCCAACATTGTCAAAATAGACATCGATGCCGTCTGGAGCGGCTAAGGTGAGCGCCGCAGTCAGGTCTGAAACGGATTTGTAGTCGATTATCTCATCAACCCCGAGCTCGTCTTTCACAAACGCAGTCTTTTCTGCTCCTCCGGCGGAGGCGATTACCTTATGGCCTTTAAGTTTTGCGATCTGGCAGACCATTGAACCCACGGCACCCGCGGCACCGGAAACAAAGACGACGTCGCCCTCTCGGAGGCCCGCAATGTGCAGCAAGCCAACATATGCCGTTAAGCCTGGCACCCCGGCTACCCCCAAGAAGGCTTCGGCCGGCAAGCCGTGAGCATCCAACTTGCGGACTTTGTTGGCCGGAGCATTAAAGGCCTCCCGCCAACCGTACATGCTCTGGACTAGATCGCCAGGCCTAAGTGATTGATCGTTGGATAGTACGACTTCACCAATAGCATCGCCCTGCATTGCGACCCCAAGAGCGAAAGGCGGGACGTAGTTGGGGGCATCACTCATCCGGCCCCGCATGTACGGATCAACGCTCATCCAAATATTGCGGACCTGAACTTGGCCTTCGTTAGGTTTAGGTAGTTCAACTGTAGCCAACTCGAAATCGTCGGCTGTCGGCATTCCAACTGGTCGGTTCTTCAATCGAATTTCACGTGATTTCAGCATAATCTTCTCCGTGCCGTAGCAGAATGCGTCTTACGTTTGCATTTGATCAAGCCCACAAAAACAAAGAGCGGCGGCGGGCACCAGGAGATGGGCTATCGAAGAGCCAATAAGCGGTCCCTTGATGCTTCCGCCGCTACTCCTTTCGACACTCCTTGCCCGTGCCTGTGTCACGGGCGTCAATCCCCGAGCGCCGTAATGATGTCGCGCCACTAGAGACTATTCCTCTAGCGAAGTCGGATGGTAGCTACGCCGTAGCACGCTGAGATAGACAAAACGTCGCATTGGTTGGGCAGCGATTTCTGCATGGGTCACGTTCCGCTATGCTCCGTTGACGACCGAGGTTTTGCGGCGGTGCGATATGTCGCGATGGGCACATTAGGCGACATGGCAACCGCGACGGCGGAGGTGAGCGGTCATTCGGATTTAGGGCCGGTGGCAATTCCGTTGTCGCGCGGCAGTGTAATGATGAACTCGGCAAAGACGCCAGGCTCAGTCTCGACGTCGATCCGGCCTCCGTGTTGCTTGACGATGATGTCATGGGTCATTGAGAGTCCGAGCCCCGTTCCTTCCCCTGTCGGCTTTGTAGTGAAGAAAGGATTGAACATCTTTTCGCGTACTTCAGACAGGATGCCTGTGCCGTTGTCGCGAATACGGATTTCGACTGTCTTGCCGAGGTTCCTCGTGGAAGCGCTGAGGACTGGTTCAAAGCTCTCGTCGCCCGTTTCGAGCTTGCGCCTAGTCGCGGCATAGAAGCCGTTGGAAATCAGGTTGAGCAGCGCCCGTGTGATCTCCTGCGGATACAGCTCGACCGCACCAGCGCGCGGGTCCAGGTTCTGCCGCAGCGTGATGGTGAAGCCCGACTTCTCTGCTCGCGCGCCGTGATAGGCGAGATTAAGGCTGTCCTCGACGATGGCATTGATGTCGACTCGCCGATGCTCGCCGGAGCCTTCGCGCGAATGCAACAGCATGTTTTTGACAATGGAATCGGCACGCTTGCCGTGCTGGACGACCTTTTGCAGATTGTCCTTCAGAAGGCCGGTGAGCTCATCGACTTCGCCGCGAATTCCTTCGGCGAGCGTGGTCGAGGCGAGGACGTCGTTCAGCTCGTCCGTCAACTCGGCCGACAGCGCGGCAAAATTGTTGACGAAGTTGAGCGGGTTCTTGATCTCGTGGGCGATGCCGGCGGTAAGCTGGCCGAGCGAAGCGAGCTTTTCGGTCTGGATCAGGCGATCTTGCGCCGCGCGGAGTTCATCGAGCGAGGCGGCAAGTTCCTTGGTGCGGGACTGCACTTCGTCGAAAAGGCGCATATTCTCGATCGCGATGACGGCCTGGTCGGCGAAGCTGGTCACGAGCTCGATCTGCTTTTCGCTGAACGGCCGGACGGCGCGACGTGCGAGGACAATGGCGCCGATCGGGCTGCCTTCGCGCAGCAAGGGCACACCAAGGAAGCTGCGCGGATTGCCGCTGAGCTCCTGGCCTTCAAAGGAGTAGTCCAGGTCTTCGAGCACATCGGTGACATGGACCACCTTGTCGCCGAGCAAAGTCCGGCCCGTGATCGTGCGCTTGTCCGGCCGGACCGGGAGATCTTTCACATATTCGGCGAATTTGGTGGGGAAGCCGTAGGAGCCCGCCCGGAAGTAAATATTGCCAGTCTTGCGGGTGATCGCCGCCATATCGGCTTCGCATAGTCGTGCCGCCGATTCGACCAGCGTATCGAGCACGGCCTGCAGGTCGAACGCGGAGCGGCTGATCACCTTGAGCACGTCGGCGGTCGCCGTCTGCTGTTGCAGCGCCTCGGTCAAATCCTCGGTGCGATGGCGCAATTCGTCGAGCAGCCGCGCGTTCTCGATGGCGATCACGGCCTGCGCCGCAAACTGCTTCAGCAAGGTGATCTGCTTCTCGGAGAACGGCCGGTTCTCCTGCCTGAAGATCATGACGTTGCCGACCACGCGCTCGTCCTTGAGCAACGGCACCGCAAGCAGGCAGCGCGCACCGCCGAGATCGACCAGCGCGCGACGGTTCGGCTCTCCGCTGCGATAGGCCTCGGACTCGGCAAGGTCGGTGATTTCGACGAATGGCTCTCCCTTCAACAGCCGTGCAGGCGCGGTGGCCGGACCATAATCGAGCGGCTGTTTGCGCCGGAACGCATCGTAAGCGGGGGGCAGGCCGTAAGTGGCCGCCGTGTGGAATTGCGCTCCATCGTAGGTGTTGAGCACGCCGAAATTGGCGCCGCAGAGCTGCATTGCCTTGCACAGCATCGCGTCGAATACCGGCGCGAGATCGCCGGCCGATCGGCTGATGACGCTCAGCACCTCAGATGTCGCGGTCTGCTGCTCCAGCGATTCGGTCAGCTCATGCGTCCGCGCCTGAACTTCCTCGAACAGCCGAACGTTGCCGATCGCAATCACCGCCTGGTCGGCGAAGGTCTGGAGCAGCGCGATCTGCTTGTCGCTGAACGGGTGCACCTCCTTGCGGCGGAGCACAATGGCGCCGATGCTCTCCTTTTCCCGCAGTAGCGGCACGCTCAAAATGCTGCGGTGGCCCATCCGGATCGAAAGCTCGCGCCCGTCGGAGAAATCCGCGTGCTTCTCGTCGCGAAGATCCTCGATATGCACGGTCTTCTGGTCGATGAAGGCGCGGCCCGCGGTCCAGCGGCGGTTGATCGGCCATTTCTCGAGCCCGATCGGGATCGGGCCATGATGGGCGCTGAAGCGGAGATCGTCGCCGTCTCTCAGCACCACGGCCGCATCATAGGCATCGCACAGCTCGCAGGCGCATTCGACAATGGCTTTGAGAGCCGGGGCGACCTCGGTCGGCGACGAAGCGATCACCTTCAGGATGTTGGAGCTGCCGGTCTGGTAGGTCAGGGCCTCCGTGAGATCGCGCGTCTTGGCCTGCACCTCGTGGAGCAGCCGCGTGTTCTCGATGGCGATCACCGCTTGTGCCGCAAAATTTTCCAGCAACTCGACCTGCTTGTCGCTGAACTCTTGCACCTCCTTGCGGTAGACGGCAAAGGCGCCGACAAGCTCGCTCTCCTTGAGCATCGGCACAATCAGAACGGTGCGGGCTGCGGCGACCTTGTAGATCAGATCGTCGGGATGCTCGGTGGCAATATCGGCAATGTGAACCAGCGCCTTGGTCTCGACGAGGCGCCCCAGCGAAGGCGCCCCATCAAACGGCGCGATGAAGTGTGGCGGCGTTTCCTGGTCGGGCGCATACGATTGCGGCACGTTTTGAGCGGCCATTCGCGCCACCCGCCGCAACCTGTCGCCTTTGTATAGGAGCAGCGTCCCAAAACTGGCGCGGCAGATGCCCACGGCCTTTTCCAGCATGGCCTCGAACACCGGCCCAAGCTCGCCAGGCGAACTGGATATGACTTGCAGCACTTCCGCCGTCGCGGTCTGCCGCTCGTTTGCATGTTTCAGCTCGTGGGTGAGAGTGCGTACCTGCTTTCGCAGGTCGGCAATGGATGGGGCCTTAGTCGATGCTTTGCGAACCTTGGGCCTATTCGCGCGCCGACTCTTGATCGGACGTTCGCTTCCACCGCGTCGCCACATTTCGCTCGCCCCGAGGGGATCAGAACAGGACAGGGCCCAACCCTATACAAATCCCGGGTTTCGCGCCATGGGCCGAAGTCAGCTCCGGGTCATTCTCGACTGAGCCAGCCGGTCCTGCCCACCATTTAATGTCAGCTTTTACCTGAAAGCGACCGCATTGTTGCGCGCACGCGAAATGGCGGAAAGGGCAGCCGTCGCAACAGCGAGATATGTTGGCGCACTCCGGCTCTTAGCTGCGCACCCACTTCGTTTTGGGCTAGAATTGATACCGGTTGGACACCACAGGAGATAAGCTATGAAGAGGCTTTACGCTCTCGCGTCGGTTGGGTTCTGCGTAGCTTCGGCAGCCCTCATCACGTCGGCATCGGCTCTTCCAAGCGAGGAAGTCCCGAAGACCGAACCAGAGTACATCGCCAAGGTGAAGACCGCCGCCCCGGCGTCGGTCGTGAACAACGCGACGATCACCATGGCGCAGCCGGATGGGTCTTCTAAGACCGTCCAAACCGGTTCGAATGGTTTCACGTGTTTTATCGACAAGTATGGAACGCCCGAATGCGATGACCAGAACGCCATGGAATGGCGCAAAGCTCTGCAGGCCAATCAGGCCCCGCCGCATAACATTGGCCTCATTTTCATGCTGGCCGGGGACACCGGCACGAGCAATCATGATGCCGCCGAACGGCACACGCACCAGCATTGGGTCCAGACCGGGCCGCACGTGATGATTGTCGGCGGCGCAGCACACGAGATGCTCAGTCCCTATCCGCGCGATCTGGATGTCAAAGACCAGACGCAGCCTTTCGTCATGTACCCCGGCAAACCCAACGAGCACCTGATGATCCCGGTGCACTCACAAGAGCTTACGACCGGCAGCACGCGGTGACGCGCGCGAACTCCGCCATGCCTGAGACCGGCGGGCACGGCGGCTGATTGTCCATTTGAAAGGGGGCGACCGCCTTGGGTCAAACGCTGCCGGTCCCGCAGGTCCTATCCGCTCCTCGGATTCGACATTCGCAATGAAAAAGGCCGCCAACTGCGGCGGCCTTACTTCTTGTGCCAATCATTTGGAGGGTTCTTCAGTGGCGGAAAAGGTCAGGGTAAAGAAGGTCCGTCCGCTCTGAAGTTCTGGGGTGTCCTTGACCACCATCTCCCACGCTGTCCCCCACCAAAAGTCGGGGGGCAGGCCCTCGCCTAGGACTGTGCCAGCCACCCGAACTGCCTCGATCTTGGCGGCTTCGATGTCGGCAAGCTCAATGCCATCGTCGTCGTAGAGATTCTTTCCGTTTAGAATATGGAAGTGAAAGCGCGGCATATCACTCCTCCAGTTCTGGCGGGGAGCACGGTCGCGTCTCTCAGTCGCAGGTCGCCTTGGTCACTCTTAGGTCGCGTTGGATGATGGTCCTTGCGATGCTGGAACAATACCAGCCATCGAATCCCGTTCCTAATCCAACTTAGGCACGGCGTCCTTACCCTTCGGATTCTTTGGATTGCGCCATCGCTCGCTCAAGCTTGACTGCTCCAGAACTCAAGCACGCCATGAATTCGCGGTCCGAGAAACATCTGGTTACCGGCCGTGTGGCCATTCAGTTGCCAAACAGCGGGTGGCCTGGTGCGCGGTCCAGTGGCGCGCGTGGCTTAGCGAGGCCCGTCGTACCGGGCGGGGTTTCGTTGCTAGCTGTCCTGGTGTCGCTCAAACGTCGTGAAGAGGGCCGCGAGTGATGCGATTATCACCGCGACTGCGAAAAGCGCGACGGCGGTACAGTGGCTGTTCCGCTCGTGACTCATGAGCGATCTCCGCTCCTGCGTAGAAACGTCGCGCGCGCGGGTCAGCATCTTCATGCGGCCAGCCACATCGGCCGCACCGACAACGCAATGATAGAAAATTGCCTTGACGAAAGCGCCAACCAGTTTGCTTGAATGTGCCGTCTATATTTCGGCTTCGCAAGAAATTGATACACGCCATGTCGCGGGACATCGATCGAGCGATTAATCGCGCAGTGGTTGTCGGATGTGTTATTTCTGCCACGCGCAACTATTTGAAATTACACATGTCGCAAACATTAAAAGTACTCTTGTGCAACCCTCATGCCGAAACGCGGAAGTTGTGGAAGCGTTCTCTGTCGGGTTGCCGCCTCTCCTCATAGAACCCGCTGCTTAGCCGGTGCCTAACTTCCCGCAACTTCGTGCTTGGCGCTTTTTGGGCGCCGGTCAGTTGAGGGGGCGGAGCCGCTTTGTTAGCGTCGCACAGAAGGCGACATCGCGCCTGTGCCGGGATGACGAAACAGGCCGCTCCGATTGAGGCTGGCCTCTTAATCAGTTGGCGGCGTTTGCGGTGGGCGGCGAGGTGGTCATTCGGGATAACCAGCGAGCCGCAAATCGGCACGGAACCGCTCCGCAAACCCGGGGATCCGCGATGGCGGCCTGATGTTCGCGAGGCGACTATCCGGGACGATCTTCAAGAGCCGGGCGGTGGCCTCCGAAGCTTCTTCCCTCCGGCCGAGACGCACCAGTGCCACGATCAAAACACGATGGCTGGGGCCATGCTTCGGCATTTCCTCCACCGCACGACGCCCGGCTTCAAGGGCTTCAAGGTTCCTGTCGCACATCAGATAGGTCGTCCCAAGACCATGCAGCATGTAGCCCATTTCCTGATCTCGTGGACTGATCCTCGTGGCGCGAAGAAAGCAGTCGATGGCCCGCTCGGTCTCACCTGACCACATGTGAACAAAACCGAGGGTGTGGAGCGTCTGAGCCGAGTCGGGATTCAATCGCAGTGCACGGTTGAGAGCGGCGGACGCGGTTGCGAAATCACCTCCCGGCGCGTCGACTTTTTCTGCGTAATAGGCGAGAGCGTACCCTGCGGCCCGAAGCGTGGTCGGATCGTCGCCGGCTGCATCAATGGCTTCGCGCGCTAATGCGATCGCCGTTTCGCGGTCCCCGGATTCCGCCCAGCCGGGGGTATCGCGGATGGCATAGGCGATTGCCAAAAAGGCCTTTGCGAGCTTGTAGTGCGGATCAATTGCCACTGCGCGGCGCAAGAACCCGATTGCCGCGTTGAGCGACTCATGCGTCGCGATATAGATTTGATGGACACCACGAAGGTACAGATCATAGGCATCCAAGCTGTCGGTCGGCTTCGTCCAGGCACGCACGGTTTCCGCGCGTCGCGCGCTCGGTTCGATGGCGCCGACTACACTGCTTGTAATGCGGTCCTGCAACTCGAAAATGTCGTCGAATGCGCCGTCAAATCGATCAGCCCAGACATGCCCGCCGGTGACCGTCTCGATTAACTGCCCGGTGATGCGTACCCGCCCGCCAGCACGCCGGATACTCCCCTCCAGGACGTAGCGCACGCCGAGCTCGCGTCCTACCTGTTTGATGTCGACGGCGCGCCCCTTGTAGGTGAAGGAAGAATTGCGCGCGATCACGAACAACCATCCCGTGCACGACAAAGCGGTGGTGATGTCCTCCACGATGCCGTCGGCGAAATACTCCTGCTCGGGATCGCCCGACATGTTCTGGAAGGGCAGAACCGCAATTGACGGCTTATCGTTCAGCGCCAGGCTCGGTTGCGGCACGGCAGATGTGGCAACGGACCGCACACGAAAGATGCGCACGGGTCGCGCGATGTTTTTGAGTTGGTGTTCGCCGGCGTCCTCAAAGCCGATATCGAGCTTGTCCCGGACCTGGCGATAAACGTCATCGGAAACGCAGATTCCGCCTGGCTCGGCCATGGCCTCAAGCCGTGCCGCCACGTTGACACCGTCGCCGTAGATGTCGCCACCGTCCACAATCACATCGCCGAGATTGATGCCGACGCGCAGCATTATTTTCCGCTTGTCGGGAGCGCCCTCGTTGGCGGCGATCATGCTTTCCTGCAGCCCTAGGCGCATTCGACGGCATTAACGGCGCTCCCGAACTCCGCCAAAACCCCGTCGCCCATCAACTTGACGACACGGCCGTTGTGCTTCGTCATCAGTGGTTGAATGACATTCTTGTGCCAGGCCTTGAGCGCCGTCAACGTCCCGGCCTCATCCACTCCCATCATCCGACTGTAGCCGACCACGTCGGCAGCAAGGATGGCGGCAAGGCGGCGTTGGGCGCGTTCTTCGGTCATGCGCGGGTACTGCCTTCAACCGCGGCAGCCGCTATTTTATGTCTGCCCTATCGGGGAGTCCATCAACCGGATTGTCGGCTCCGGGTCCACGAGCGTCACCCCCTGTCGGTAAATCGCTGCCCCTCGATTTCCGCTGTGCCCCGTTTGCAACCGAAGTTTTGCGGCGGTGCGGGATGTCGCGATGGGCACATAACCGGACTCAATGCGCCGCAGCAACCGACATCTCTATTCGATCACCTCATCGGCGCGAACGAGTAGCGATGGTGGCACAGTGAGGCCGAGCGCTTTGGCCGTCTTCATGTTGATCACTAGCTCGAATTTGGTCGGCTGCTCTACCGGCAGATCGGAAGGTTTGGTGCCTTTGAGGATTTTGTCGATGTAGCCGCTTGCGCGGCGGAATAGATCGGCTAGATCGGGCCCATAGACGATCAACCCGCCATCGGCGAATTGTCGGAAAAGATAACTCGCGGGCAGATGATGCTTCGCCGCAAGCGCGACAACTCGTGGGGCATTCTGAGCGGTCAGCGGATCGCCGAAAATAACGATTGCATCGGCGTGTTGTGCAGCGGCCGAAGCAAATGCGGCATCAAGTTCCTCAGGCGTAGTTGCCTCAACTACCAGAAGAGTCATGCCGAGGCCAGCGGCACGGGGCACCTCGTCAGTTAGTCGTAGCTTGTGCTGAGGGTTGCGCGGATTAATCAGGAGCGCAATTTTTGAGGCGCTAGGAACCAGTTCCCTGAGGACTTCTATCCGTTTTGCGATCCATTCTCCAGGCACGAGCTCCGTCAACCCGGTTATGTTGCCGCCTGGACGCGAGAGGCTTTGGACAAGACCGAGCCCCACTGGATCGGCCACAGACACGAATACTATCGGAATATCGGCAGTTGCCGATTTCAGGGCCACGGCTGCTTGGGGGTTAGGGGCAAAGAGCAGATCCGGCTTGAGGGCTACGAGTTCAGCCCCCAGAGCCGGGGCGCGCTCCGAATGATCCCCGAAATATCGGTAGTCAATACTCAGGTTCTTCCCCTCAATCCAGCCGTGATCGCGCAGGCCCTCATGCCAGACTTTAAGGATTTGAAAATTTTCAAAAGCGCCAAGTAGCCCCAGCCGGCGAGACGCCCCTTGTGCTCGCGCACGCCGTGGCGAAACGAGCAGCGCCGCAATAGTAGCTATGAACTCCCGCCGCTTCACTCGATCCTCATCGCAGCATGAGGAGGCGGGTGCAGAGTATCAGGTTTCGATGGTCGTCGCACTCAATGGGTGCAAATGCTGCGTCGCCAAGCGCGCCGCGATGGCGCATGCCCGCTAGGGTCAAAAGCGCCGGTCGAGGATCACGAGGCACACGTCCGGTCTAACCCTGACAGCGGACCGGCGCAGCGTTTCCAGCTTCGTCGCCTTGGGCACAACACTGGACCTAAGTAGGGTTACTCGATCATCTCATCGGCTTCAGCGATGATGGTCTGGGGCACTTTGAGACCGAGCGCTTTTGCTGTCCTCAGGTTGATGATCAAGTCGAACTTGGTGGGTAGTTGCACCGGTAAATCGCCGGGCCGCGCCCCGCGTAATATTTTGTCAACATAAGCGCCAGAGCGTTGAAACAGATCTTCAGTATTCGGAGCATAGGACAGGAGAGAACCGCTTCGCGAAACTCCAGAAACGACCGGAATGCGAAACTGTAGCTCCATCTCGCGGATCAAGGCGCTGTTCACGGTGAGGAACGGATCGCTCATCGCCACGATACCTTCGCCGGGCGTCCTTTCCCTGAACGCTCGCTCAATATCTGCAGCGCTGCCGACTTGAAGAGTAAACGGCCTTACATTAGTAGCTTCAGCTGCCGCCATGAATGGCTTCAGATAATATTCGAAATAGGTTGCAGTCGTGGGATTGTACATTAGACCGGCGGCCTTGACGTTTGGCGCCACCTCCTTCAAGAACCCGAGCCACTTTCCGGCAATTGATCCTTCCACATTTACAAACCCGGTGATGTTGCCGCCAGGTCGCGCCAAGCTGGCCACAATGCCGCTGCCGACTGGATCGGAGACTGTGGCGAAGACCACCGGCACGGTGCTCGTCGCGCCTTGCACAGCGAGAGTGGCCGATGTGGAATTGACAAAAATCACGTCGGGCTTGAGCGCAACCAGCTCCTTCGCAAGAGCCCGATTCTTCTCAGAATTCCCACCACTATAACGAAGTTCAATGGAGACGTCGCGATCTACCGCCCAACCTAGATCGCCGAGACTCTTGACGAAAGCAGCAACCAAACGCTGGGTAGCCGAATCCTGTTCCGCGAAACCAATGAGAACCCCGACCCGCGGCACCCGCTTTGGTGCCTGCTGCCCACGCACCGAAAGAGGCGAAGCTGCGGCAGCACCCAGACCCGCTATAAACTCCCGTCGCCTCATGAGGTCCCCCACGGACTGAGAATGGAGATCATACTGGCTAAAGTGGGCAGCCTAAAGAGAGGTTGTGAGCTCTCCGAGTAGTTCGGTTTGGGTCATGTGTGGACGACGCCCGCATTGCAAGAAGAATCTGACGTTCGGCTCGCGGTCGGGTGCAAGTCATGTGTCCGGCCTCTGTTTGCGCGGCACCATGACCGCTGGCCCTGATGTAGTCCGCGGGGTCCCAATCACGAGCACGGGCTTTGACGCCCATGACCCAGAAGCGGGTTGTCCCAATCGACGGCTCGACCGTTTCGCATCACGCCATCATCACCCTCGCAATTCGATTGCCTTGCTCCGCCGTCGCCTCACGCTGCCATTGCCAAGCCTCTTCAGGTGGCTGCAGCAAGCTCCGGCGCTCGATAGTGTCCTCCTTTGACCATGATCGTCCAAGCGATGCGCGCCATCTTATTGGCAACGGCAACGGCGACGAGCTTGGCCGGCTTCTTGGCCAGCAGCTTCATGACCCAGGGATGCTTTTGCGGATACTGCCGGGCGTGTCGCACAACCGCTGTTGCACCGATGACGAGCAATCGTCGGAGATAGCGATCTCCCTGCTTGGAGATGCGGCCGAGCCGCTCCTTGCCGCCCGTCGAGTGCTGCCGTGGCACAAGTCCGATCCATGCGGCAAAATCGCGACCGGATTTGACGGCATTCGGGTCTGTGACAGTGGAAGCGATGGCCGTGGCCCCGATCACGCCTATCCCCGGCACGGTCTCGAGGCGGCAGCTCGTATCGTTGGCACGATGATGGGCGTGAATGGCCCGATCCAGAGCCCCGATCTGCAATTCCAAAGCAGCGAGTTGATCGACAATGGCCTGCAGCGCCTGTTTCATTGCGGACGGAAGAGCTTCGCGACTACTCTCGTCCGTGATGATCGCGGCAAGCTGCGCGAGACCTTCGTGTCCCGTCTCCGCAACGAGGCCGAACTCGGCAAGGTGGGGTCGGAGCGCATTGATCAGCTGCGTGCGCTGACGGATTAAAAGATCCCGCGTTCGATGCAACATCAGCAAGGCTTGCTGATCGGCCGACTTGATCGGCACGAACCGCATCGATGGGCGTGTCACGGCCTCACAGATGGCGGCTGCGTCGGCAGCATCGTTTTTCGACCGTTTGACATAGCCCTTGACGTAGCTCGGCGGCATCAGACGCACAGTTTGACCAAGCTTGGAGACTTCACGCGCCCAATGATGAGCGGTTCCGCAGGCTTCCATGCCGACCAGGCATGGAGGAATCTTGCTTAGGAAGTCGATGACCTGATTGCGCCGCAACCGACGGCTGATGACGACCTTGCCCGCACTATCCACGCCGTGCACTTGGAACATGTTCTTGGCGAGATCAACGCCGATCGTGTTAACTTGCATTTGGACGACCCCCTCCGGTGATTCGTTGTTCAACAATCACCCTATGGCACGTTCGATGCCGGGAGCGGGCGTCGTCCACCACATCACGAGCGTCGCCCTCTGCCATGGCTGCCCGTCGACTTCCGCTATGCTCCGTTTGAGACCGAGGTTTTGCGGCGGTGCGATATGTCGCGATGGGCACAATTGCAGACTCCTTAGGGGCGCGCGGCGAAGAACACATTAGTATGGTTCTTGATGTCGAGCTGCTGGAAGCGCGTGAACCCCGCTTCGCGAAAGAGCTTTTCCGTGCGCGCTGGCCCCATGCAGGTCCCAAGTCCAGGCCCTCCTTGCGCCAGCGATTGCGTCATGCAGTGTAACACGCTGAATCCATAATAGACGGTGCCAAGCGCGTTGATATTGTCCTCGAGCCTGTCGGCAGCCTTGGGTTCCATGGTGAACACGACACCATTTGGTTTCAGCAGCGAGCGCATCTCGCGCAATGTGGTGTGCGGGGCTGCGAAGTCATGGACGCAGTCGCAGGCCGTGATCAGGTCGAATCCGCCGCTCGCATCAAGTTCACGTGTGGTCTGAGCGTGAAACTGCAGGCGCGGACCGATCCGTTCTGCTGCGGCGGCCGCGCGTGCCCGCGCGATCGATTGCTCGTTTGGATCAACACCCACGACTTGGCAGTCGGGAAATGCCTTGGCGATCGCGATGCTGACCCGGCCAACTCCGCAGCCAACGTCGAGCACGCGACCACCCAGTTTGAGGCGATCAACCACATCGGGAAGCGTGTCAAGCCATTGGCTTATGAGGCGGTGCTCATATTGACCGCAATTAAGCCAGTCGAGCGCTTCAATTCCATCGCTCCCTATCTCGTCGAATGCGACGCCTCCGCCCTTCTCGAATGCCTCCGCGACCAAAGGGGCAACACGCAGCAGCGCCGGCGCAATAAGAAATAGCCCGCCCATGAAGTGATCCGTGCCTTCAGAGGCAAGCAGAAAGGCGCTCTCATCGACCAATTCAAAGGTCTCGGCCGCCGGGTCATAGGCAAGATACCCCGCGCAAGCCATTCCCTTGAGCCACTCCTCCACATATCGGGGCTGCAGCCGGGAAACTTGGGCCACTTGTACAGCGGTCATTGGCCCCTTACCGGCCATCGCGCGAAACAAGCCGCGTTTGACGCCCACGTAGGCCATGCCGACCGCCATCGTTCCGGCCATGTCAGCGTAAACCTTATCGGCAAATGCCCTGACCCTCGTCTTATCCATGGCCATCTCCAGAGCAACGACTACGAATCACGGGAAATGAATTGCCAAGCACCAAGCAGGGCGAGACTACTCCTGTTCTGCTGAGCGTCAAACGCTGCTATCTTCCGGTTTGGGGCACGAGCGTCGCACCCGCTGCAGTAGATTGCCGCCCGTCGATTTCTGCTATGCCCCGTTTGCGACCGAAGGTTTGCGGCGGTGCGAGATGTCGCGACGGGCACAACAGCAGCCGTTGGCGCGTTTGCGAGAGACGACGAACTCTATGCTTCTGCTACAGATCCGCACTTCTTCGGGCCGATCACGAACCAAGTTGCGATCTTGCCCTTTCCTTTAACATCGATAGGGCCACGGCTTTCGAATTCAAACTTGTCCTTGACGCGTTCGTAGGTCTCCGTTGAAACTTGAATTCTACCCGGCAAACCTGTCGACTCCATGCGCGACGCCACATTCACGGTATCGCCCCAAACATCATAGAAGAATTTCTTCGTTCCCACGACGCCGGCAACAACCGGCCCGCTGGCTATGCCAATTCGGATGGACAGTTTATGTCCATGAAGGTCCTGGATCCGAGCTGCTGCATTCCGCATCTCGATGGCGAATTGGATTAGAGCTGTCGCGTGATCTGGTCGCACAACGGGCACGCCGCTCACAACCACGTAGCCATCGCCCGTCGTTTTGATCTTCTCAAGTCCGTGGCGCTCAACAAGACAATCGAAGGCAGTGAAAATCTTATTCAGGAACATCACGACATCAGCCGGGGCAACGGCGCTGGCTGCAGCGGTAGACCCAGCCATATCGGCAAAAAGAACGGATGCATCCTCGTACTTGTCGGCTATGATCTGAGGTATTGGAGTTTTGAGCCGATCGGCCACCGCGGCAGGCAAGATGTTCAAAAGCAAGCCCTCGGAGCGTTCGTATTCAGACTCGGCTGTCAACTCGGCCCGTGTGGCTGTCCGAACGGCATAGAATACGACCGCGAACATGATGGCACCGGTTCCCGTTGCACATCCTATGAAACTGGCGAGCATCGCTTCCTTGCTTAGCAAGCCGCCGTCGCGGGGTGCAAAGACTTCCAGGGCAATCGTCAGTGCTAAGGCGAGAACGCCAAAGAGGATCGGAAGGTAGAGCGGCTCAGGCCCTAGAATCAGGACCGCGCAAGCGGCATATGCCATGTATTGCATCTGCATCCCGCTGTCTGTACCGAGGAGGAAGCAGACGATGAAGCTTCCTGGATAGCCGACCAGGAGAAAGGCAATTGGCGCGGCTTGTGGGCCAACCCGGTGCAGCAGTGGAATCGCAGCGACACAGGCCGCCATCACGACGTCAATGATGACCACTGTGCGAAGCTTGACCTCGGGGAGATAAACAATAGCGAAGGCCATCGCCATAGATGCTACTGCCCAACAGCCGAAGTTTAAGACGCATAGTCGCCTGGCGACTTTCGGCGGGTATCGTTCGGTACCGTAGCTAAGCGCTTGAAGCACGCTCATCGGAGGTATCCGCAAGAAATGATTCGGCGGGCACTCCACGACCAAATTCGCAACGTTGAAATTTTGAACTCTTTTCGAGCCAACGTCCATACGTGGCTGGTGCCTGATGGAAGGCTCCAGAGTTCCGTTCTCGTTCGTGGCAGAGGCATTCGAATGTGATACCATTGTGATGCTGCCCGGTATAAGGGTACTTAGATGAAGCGCATCGGATGGTTCGGCGTAGCAGTCGGCTTCCTACTGCTTAGCGGCTCTGCCTATTTCGCCGTTATTCTGCCGAGCGTGTCGCCTGAGGCGATCCAATCTTCAGTCATACACAGGCCAGAACTGATCAACCGCGCGTGGCAGCTTCCGGTCGCGACCACATTCAAGACGGAAGTCACGTGGCAATCGAATGGCTCGCGCTGTGGCCCTGCCAGTGTCGCCAACACGTTTCGTTCGCTCGGCGAGCACGAGACAACTGAGGCCGAAGTGCTCGAAGGCACCGGTAAGTGTTGGACCGGCATTTGCTTTCTGGGGCTTACGCTCGACGAGCTTGCGGACATCGCGCGAACCAAAACCCATCGAAGCATCACAGTGCTTCGGAACTTAACGGCTGAGGAATTCCGCGAGCATATGAAGCGCAGCAACGACCCCGGCCGCCGCTACATTATCAATTTTGCCCGAGAAAAAATTTTTGGCGGCGGCGTCGGTCACTTTTCACCGATCGGAGGCTATTTGGAAGCCGAGGATTTGGTGTTCGTCCTTGATGTGAATGAAAGTTACAAGCCTTGGCTGATCCAGCGCCAGCGGCTGTTCTCTGCGATGGATACCCTCGACGGCGACAAAAAACGCGGACTGCTCCTGATCGAAGGCAAGTAACGTCACGTCCGTGTGAATTTTCATCCCCAATGGTCCGCTCAGGGTCTTGTGTCACGAAGCGTAGCCGGTCCAAACGGCTCCGCGCAACTTTATAGGAGATGAAGGTAGGTCCTTCGGGTTCGGCGATCAGGTCGCTGATCCCAAGCCACCGCAGGCCGCTTTGGTCAAAAGCCACGGTGGTGAGCGCTGCGGAAACGTCGGGACCATGATCCCGGCAGGTACGGTTGAGAGAGGCGAGCGCAAGCGAACCGTCGATGAAGTGTCGAAAGCGGATTAGGTGATGTCAAAACCGAGGCTTGACCCTACCTTCGGGATTAGTTCGGTGGATGTCCTGATACTGACCGAGCGACATCCGGCATGTAGATGGCGCGAAGCTCAACCAGGCTCTTGTAAGGAACGTGAGAACTTTGCCGGCGATGCCAAGGGAAAAGGCCCAAGCGGCGCCAACCGCAAGGCCGAAAGTACCAAATGCGCCGGAGAGGGGCGGACTGCTCCGTAGTAGCGAGGAAGCGGCTGTAATGGTCGTAGAGCGAAGGGGCCGGGTCATCGACGATGAATCGGGCCAACTGGCAACGGGAGGAGCCCGAAGCTCAACGGAAGGCGGCAGCCTTCAATCGATGGCACGAGCCGGATGAATCGAGAGGTTCAAATCCGGATCTGTGAGAGGCTCAGGGTGAAATTCCCTGGGCCTACTCGGCAACAGCGCCATTTGGGGCCAGCCGCTTCCGGTCTGCTCCGATAAGCGGACCATTCGACATTGCGCCCGCACTTCGCACTAGGGCACATGTGCAGACTCATGCAATGCAGCAAACAGCATCGCCTCACTCGATGACCTTGTCTGCGCGCGCCAATAGACCCTCCGGAACCGTCACACCCATCGCCTTAGCGGTCTTCAGGTTGATCACCAGCTCGAACTTGGTCGGCTGTTCGACCGGGATGTCGGCGAGCTTGGTACCGCGCAAGAGCTGAACAAGCTATCGGCCATAAGGCTCTCGAAAGACCTCAACGAGGCTTGGGCCGTACGCAGCAAAGCCGCCCTCGGCCGCTGTTTCGGGCCATTGATAGATGGCCGGAAGGCTAAGCGCGTTCGCCCGGTCCATGATGAGCTTACGTTTGGCGTAGAGCAGCGGGGACGCCAAAACGTTGAGCGCGGTCAGGCCTGATGCCTGAACCGTATTGATTGCCGCCACAATTTCCTCGCTGCTGGCCACCCGATGAACTGAAAGCTCAATATTGCGCGCGCGCGGCCTCCCGTAGGGCTTCAAGTTTCACAGCCGCTCTGTTGGGATCGGCAAGTGCCGCCATCCGGCGCAATCCTGGCACTGCTTCGATCAGGATCTCCTGGCGTTTGCCGTCAAGCTCGGCCGCGAGGATGCTAACGCCTGTCGTATTGCCGTCTGGCCGCGCCAGCGAGGTTACCAGTCCGGCTCCGAGCATATCGTCTGTCATCCCCAGGATCGGAGTTGTCTTGGTCGCATTCTGAGCGGCGCGAATTGCCAAATCCCCGGCAGGTACAATGACATCGACTCGGGCCTTGACTAGCTCGTCCGCCCATTCCGAAAATGGAAAAACAGCCGACGCAAAGACGCGGTCATCAAGCGTTAGGTTCTGGCCTTCAACAAAACCGTGCCGCCGCGCTGGATCGAGAAAGGCGGAGCGCCAAGAGACGTAGAGGCTCTCGTTAACGCTTTGCGCACCCCATAAGGCACCGATGCGATAGGTCCGCCCCGGTTCCTGCGCGCGCGCAGCATCAAGCGGCAACGCCACAACCACGCCGCCGAGCAACGTGATGAAGTCGCGGCGTTTCATTGTTCAACGCCTCCGGTGCTCTGCTCTTAATAGGTAGCACAACCTCGGCACGTCAGCAGCCGGCTGCGCTGCGGCATTTCAACCCTACCTATGTCGGGTCGGGCTCACGAGCGTCGCCCCTGCGGTAGATGGCTGCCCGTCAATTTCCGCTATGCCCAGTTTGCGACCGAAGTTTTGCGGCGGTGCGAGATGTCGCGATGAGCCATGGCACGAAGTCGCTGCGCTCCAGCCCGCTGCGCGGGAGCAGGAGCCGAGAGGCCGGTAGCCAGCTGAGAGGACAGCGATAGCGGGGTGGCAAGGTCAACACGATCAACCAGCCTAGTGTTGGCGTGCAACACATGATCGCGCGCGGGTCAGCATCTTCATGCGGCCAGCCACATCATCAGCCGCACCGACAACGCAATGATAGAAAATTGCCTTGACGAAAGCGCCAACCAGTTTGCTTGAATGTGCCGTCTATATTTCGGCTTCGCAAGAAATTGATACACGCCATGTCGCGGGACATCGATCGAGCGTTTAATCGCGCAGTGGTTGTCGGATGTGGTATTTCTGCCACGCGCACCTATTTGAAATTACACATGTCGCAAACATTAAAAGTACTCCTGTGCAACCCTCATGCCGAAACGCGGAAGTTGTGGAAGCGTTCTCTGTCGGGTTGCCGCCTCTCCTCATAGCGCCCACTGCTTAGCCGGGCCTAACTTCCCGCGACTTCGTGCTTGGCGCTTTTTGGACGCCGGTCAGTTGAGGGGGCGGAGCCGCTTTGTTGCCAGCGTCCAAAAACCTGCACATAACCGGACCAAGGTCCGGCCCCTACTTCGGATTACGCGGGAACGGGATAAACCCGTCGCGGTTTGGCATCCTCACCTTGGGCAGCGAGTGCGCATCGATCACGTCGTTCGGCTCAATGATCCCGTTGAGATTAAGGATATAGGCCGATACTGCGTAGAGTTCGTCCGCAGTGAGCGATTTCGACTCTTGGAATGGCATTGCGCGGCGGATGTAGTCGAATAGCGTTGTTGCATAGGGCCAGAAACTTCCCACAGTCTTTATCGGTGTTTTGCCCGGCGCCAGTGTGCCCATGCCGCCGACCAGCGCTCCAGCTAGTGCGACACTGGGGCTGATTCCCTTCTCGCCGTGACAGGCCTGACATTTCGCTACATAGATGGCTTCCCCCTCGATTGCGGTGCCACGACCAGGCGGCAGACCTGCGCCATCCGGTCCGATGCTGATGTCCCACGCTGCGATGTCGGCGGGCGCGATCGGTTGCCCGAACTGCGGGGCCTGGGCCAGGGCCGCCGGTGCAATGGTCAGCATGGATACGCAGACTGCAATGGGTTTAAGCGTAAACATTGCTGGCCTCCCCCATCTCGTCGACGCGCCAGCTTGCGATGGCGTTGTAGTGGTAGACCCCACGCAAGCCGCGCTCGTCGGCGAACTGCACGCGCGTTGGCTGCACCATGCCCGTGTCGTCGGTGGCGCGACTCTGCAGCACGGCGGGACCGCCATTCCATTGCCACGCTGCGCGGAAGCGCACGGGCGCCTTTGGTAGGATCGGGCCCTGCAAAGCTGCCGGCGCCCAGCTTCGTCCGCCGTCAGCCGACACGTCGACTTGCCGGATGCTGCCGTTGCCCGACCAGGCCAGCCCGGAAATCTCGTAGAATCCCGATCCCCTCAGCACGAGTCCCGGCGACGGACGCGTGATGACGGATTTTACTTCGATCGGGAACACGAACTGCCAGGCCTTTTCATCCTTGAGCAGGATCGTGTATTTCGATGTTTCGTCTTTGGTCATGGCGGGGACGGCAGTCAGCTTGAGCCGGCGCAGCCACTTCACATTCATGTTGCCCTCGAAACCAGGCAGCAGCAGCCGCACCGGATAGCCGTTCGAAGGCCGCACTCGCTCGCCGTTCTGATAGAGACAGAGCAGCGCATCATCCATCGCCTTGTTGAGCGGGATGCTGCGGCTCATGGCGGCAGCATCAGCGCCCTCGGCGATCACCCAGCGCGCCTCAGGTTCGATGCCGGCTTCGTCAAGCAACGTGGAGAGCCGCACTCCGGTCCATTCCGCACAACCCAGCAGGCCGTGAATAGCCGCCACATTGAGCGGCTGGGCCTGGGGCGCGTTGAGCGCCTGGCTGTTGCCGCCACACTCGATGAAGGCGATGCGCGATTGCATCGGATAGCGCGACAGCGCTTCGACCGTAAACACAAGCGGGCGCTTCACAAGTCCATGGATCACCAGTCGGTGCTGATCGGGATCGATTTCCGGGATGCCGGAATGGCTACGCTCGAAATGCAGCCCAGATGGCGTGATCATTCCTTCGAGCATGTGCAGCGGGGTGCGTGACGAGCCGACACCGGCCGGGTTGGGGGGCGGCGGAAAGACTTTGACGACCTTGCTCTCGAACGGTGAGGGCTGGCCGTAGCCCGCAAATCCCGGACCCGGCACCTTCATCCACGGCTGCACCGTAAGCTGTTCTGCCGATCCGCAGGACAGGCCTGCACTGGTCGCACCGACAACGAGCGCGCCTTCAAGAAAAATGCGGCGGCTTAGAATTCCGTTGCCCGCCACCGGATCGCCGAGTTCGGGATGTGTTTTTCTAAACATGAGCGGCACCCCATCGTTGCGATCAAATAAAGCACTCTGCGCGCCCTTGCGTGCGCACCAGCGAGTACTCAGTGAGGGACCGGCACAAAAAGAACTGTCGGTTTTATTGAGCGTCATGCCCGCCGACGGCATTCCTGCTGCCATTCACCTCGAACGGAGACGTCGGCACGTCCTGTCTCGAAAAGCAGCTCCAGAGAAGACTACGCCCACCCAAAAGACCTTCAAATTGGCAAGGATGTCGCACAAGCAATCTGGTCAAAACCGGGTCACGAGCGTCGCCCCCTGCAACAGACGACCACACTTCGACTTCCGCTCTGCCCCGTTAGTTACCGACATCGTGCGGCGGCGCAATATGTAGCAATGGGCACATGATCGGACTCTCTGTCGTGCGAGGCGCGCGCTGCCCGGTCGCCGCTCTCCAAGGCGGCGGTCGTGCGGCACGGCACCCTGGAGCAGGCACGCGGTTCGTCGACCGACTGCCCGGAGGTATATATGTTGTAGATTTGTGATGGCGAGCGCGCTGTGCTTGATCTACCGTTGCCCAGCGGGCGGAGAACGCTCGGGGGCCTCATGAGTGATCTCCGACCCAATGACCGATCATGGGTGGAACAGGAGGATATCATGCAGGCCATGGCCACCGAAACCTTCATCGGCAACATGCGCGGCCCGGTTATCAGGCGAATGGATGCCGATTATGACGCCGTGCGGAGTCTCTACAACGGGATGATCGATAAGAGTCCCGTGATGATTGCGCGATGCGCCGACGTCGCTGACGTCGTGGCCGCGGTCAATTTTGCAAGGGCGAACGAACTCCAGGTCGCGATCCGCGGAGGCGGGCACAATGGGCCTGGCCTTAGCAGTGTCGAGGACGGGCTGATGATCGACATGTCGATGATGAAAGGCGTGCGGGTCGATCCGGCCGCGCGCACCGTCCGCGTCGGTCCCGGCTGCACGCAAGGTGATGTTGACCACGCTACGCATGTCTACGGGCTTGCGGTGCCGGCCGGCATTGTATCGACCACCGGGATCGCCGGGCTTACGCTCGGCGGCGGCACCGGATATCTCACCCGCAAGCATGGCCTCACCATCGACAATCTCCTCGAGGCGGATGTCGTGCTCGCTGACGGACGCATCGTCACCGCCAACAAGTCGGAGAACGCTGACCTTTACTGGGGCTTGCGGGGCGGCGGCGGCAATTTCGGCATCGTCACGAGCTTCCTGTTCCAGGCTCATCCGGTGAACATGGTGTATGCCGGTCCGATCTTTTGGGATCTCGAAAACGCCCGGACCGTCATGCAGAGGTACAGGGATTTCCTGCCTAGCGCTCCCGAGGAGCTCGGGGTCTTCGTCGGTTTGAAGACCGTTCCACCGGTGGACCCGTTCCCGGCGGAACATCAGGGCAAGCGCGCCTGCGCCATCATTGGCTGCTACAACGGTCCGACAGAAGATGGCCAGACCGTCATGGCCAGGTTGCTCGATGGGCTGCCCGCGCCGCTCTTCAACTGGATGGGCGAAATGCCTTATCCGGCCCTCCAATCCATGTTCGACCCGTTCTTCCCGAAAGGCCTGCAATGGTACTGGCGCGGCGATTTCGTAAAAGAGCTGACAGACGCAGCAATTGACGCCCATATCGAGCAGGCGCGGAATGCACCGAGCGCGCTTTCGCTCATGCACCTCTATCCAATCGATGGCGCCGTCCATCGCGTTGGCAAGAGCGACACCGCCTGGAACACGCGCGAAGCGACTTGGTCGATGGTCATCGCCGGCATCGATCCCAATCCGCAAAAAGCAGGTGAAATCACGCGCTGGACCAAGGGCTATTGGGAGGCCGTGCATCCTTACTCCGCGGACGGCGGCTATGTGAATTTCATGATGGAGGATGGGGACGACAGCAGACTTAGGGCCACTTACGGCGACAACTACGACCGCCTTGCCGCCTTGAAAGCCAAGTACGACCCGACGAACTTCTTCCACATGAACCAGAACATCAGACCTCTGCACTCGTAGAGCCGCACGGTTCGGTCGCGCCTAAGGTTCTTGTCGGAGCGCTCCTTTTTGCGGAACGAGCGAACGCTCCGGCTATCTCTGTCAGTCGCGCGCCATGCAGCGTTCGCCCGTCTTTATTCCGGGACGAGCTCTCCTGAGCCACCAAACTCCTTCGGAAAATCCCTTATCTTGGGAAGGCCGTCTCGCATCGGCAGAACTGTCTCGGCGTAGTTTACGTGTACAGCGGGCAAAAATTCCAACGTGGGTAGTGTCGCAGCGAAAACGTCAACCAACCCCAGCGGCGGATGGTTGGTCATCAGGTGGCCGCCGCATTTCGCGCAATACTGACGCTGACTGAGCTCAGACTTCTGGAACATCGCGACATGCTCGGCTCCCGATGTGATCCGCACCGCCTCGGGCTTCCAGAGGCTGAAGGCGTTTACGGGTCCGCCGGACCACGAGCGACAAGAACTGCAATGACAATAGCCCATCGCCTCCGGTGACCCCATGACCTCCAGTTTGACTGCTCCGCAAAAGCAGCTTCCAAGATGAGACATTGGCGACCTCCATCGACTTCGTTCGTACGGCAACAAGAGCGCTACAGTAACAAACCAATTGGCGCGCCGCAGCCCTCAATCGGAGAACGCAATGAGGCAATCGCGGTTCTTCGCATGTCGACCTCGGGCCACGAGCGTCGCCCTCCGCAACACTCGGCTGTCCGTTGACTTCCGCTATGCCCCGTTCGCGACTGATGTCTTGCGGCGGTGCGAGATGTCGCGACGGGCCCACCAACGGACTCATGCGCTGCAGCAAGGCGCACTCGAGATCACGATGGCAGCATGAAATTTGTCGAGCGGCAGCCCCTTCGCTGATCTCGATGCCGCCGCGCGCAGGATTGTCGAGATCGCGAACGGCAAGCGGTGGAGGATGGCCGTATCTTCGTCGAACGAGTCAATGAGCCATTTCTGACGGCTGGCCGCATTGGCGAGCAATTCCGCACCTGTATCGAGCGCGCCGTCGCTCTCGGCTGGCTGTGGCGGCACGAGAGCGGCACTTGCCCGAAAATCACCAAGGGTTCGGCGCTGTTTGCATGATCCACGATTAGTGACCGCGAAAGCACACCCACATAGATTTCGCAGAAACGCACGGCCCGCAAGTTACCTTGTTTGGGATCGCAAGCTAAATCCAGAGACACTCGTTTTAGAAGGCCTGCGATGACCCTACTTGTGACCGTAAATGAGGCAGAGGAGAATCAGACTGGCGCCCCCAACGTGAAGGCTGTGATCGCCGTTGTTGGACTGGCAATTGAGGCCAGAATAGCGGGGATGGCAGCGATGATCGCTGATGGTGACCGGACCGCGTCTCATTTACGTGACGCCATCCGAAAAGGTGCGCGCGGGATAATAAGCTTTGGCGTATGCGGCGGGCTGGATCCGAAGCTCCGACCGGGGAAGGTTGTCATCGCTTCGTCGGTGTTTGCCGGGAAAGATGAAGCTTATCCAAGTGACCTCCCTTGGGCCCAGGAGCTTCTTCGGATGATCCCGGGCGCCGGCTACTCTCCGATTGCTGGAGTGGCTACCCCGATGACAAGTTTTGAGGAGAGACGGGACTTCCATGCCATCACCGGGGCTGTCGCAGCTGACATGGAGTCGCAAATCGTGGCCCGAATCGCTGCCGAATTCAGAATTCCCTTTGCCGCTTGTCGCGTTGTTCTAAATCCTGCCCATCGGATACTTCCGAGAGCGGCGCTCATAAAGATCGGACCCGCAGGTAAGCCTAGACTGCGCAAGATTGGAGGTTCAGTTGTTAGCGACCCACGGCAACTTCCTAGACTTAGCCGATTGGCCGTTGACGCTGTTATTGCGGTGAGGGCATTGCGCAGGGCCAAACGACGGCTTGGAACTCACCTCGGTTTCCCGCATCTTCACGGCCGCTTACCGCGTCGACTGCTGCACTTGAAACAATAACTCCAGTCCGATCCCGCCGTCAGTGCTGCTGCCCGCACGGCGCGACGCCGGCGAGACAAGTGCGAATCCGAGCTGCCGAGCCCCTGTGCGATCAGCGTTATTTCGATGGCGATTCCAAACAGCTACGTCGGCAGCGCGCTCACGAGTCGGACTGCGAGTCGAACTTGGGCACAGCTTTCGAACCCGCACGTGAGCGCAGGAAGGCCTTGCTCACCGCTAGGGCCGGCGCGGCCAAAAAGGCGGTCAAGACGGCCCACGAAAGGATGGGCCGCGGCGCGGCCGCATGGCGCTCAGGCAGATCCGCCGCCGATCCAAAGCAGCCTCTTCGCTTTATGAAGCGCCAAGCGAGCGGGTTCCACTGGCTCCAGACCTGCTCGGCCTGCGCTGCCAACAGGCCGGAGACGATCTCCGGCGGAGGTCCAAAAACCTCAGGCAGCTTGTTCGATAAATCGTCGTCCTTCAGCACGTCCCATTTCGAATATCCGCCCATCACAGGAGACGAGAGGGCGAACACCACCCGACCAATCCGCGCCTCCCTCGAAGAAAACGAACACATCGGGCAAGGTTCAACGATCGAATACAAGGTGCAATCTTGCAGACGCTTTCGGTTGAGGACCTTTTGTGCCGCGGAAAGTGCCACGAGCTCCGCGTGGCGCGTCACGTCGCCCTCCGATGAAACGCGATTTGTCGCCTCCGCAATGACCTGTCCTCGAGAAACAATCAGGGCGCCGAACGGCAGCTCTCCTTTCTTCGCTCCAAGTCGAGCGACTTCAAAGCATCGCTCCATCAGTTGCAAATCTTGAAGGTGAGCTTCCGGCCTGTTCATGAGCGTCAGCTGCTCCATCCGAGTTGACGAGCAGTCCCCCTTGGTTGCTGCGTTCTTGGGCCTGACCGAGCCTGGCTACTCCCCCGCGCGTCATGGTTCGCGGCCAGGGCGATCTCCACTTCAATCCAGACGGGAGGTTAGGCGAAGCAACCCTCCCGCGCTATGCGATTTCGGCTAAACGGCGCGCCACGTTCATCGGATAGCTGTCCGGAAGGGGTCAAACCGGGACTTTCCTCCTTCGGGGGCGCACGTCCGCTTCCGCCGAGTGCAGACATTGGTCCGGGAGGCCAGTCCGTTGGTCGAGCTGCAATTCTGCTTAGTTTCGAATTGAGCGAGCGCTTCGACGCCGCACGCTGCGAATCAGGACAAGCCTCCAGCCCCGCCTCCGGGCGGGGCTGTTTTGTTTGCGGCCAACGTCGTGCGCAGGATGCAGCGCAGGCTATCCTCGGCGTCGTCTAGTCCGACGACGACCTTCTCAAGCCGCGCGCGGTCCAGCTCGCGGTCGGCATCCTGACGCTCAAGGATGCGCCGGGTCTTCTCCGACGATATTTTGAGCAGTTGGTGCAGGATGATAAGCTCGCCGATCTCCTCGAATGCCTCCATGGCGCTTCCCCCTCGTTGTTCACTCCAGTATGCGCGAAAATAGATCCTCGCGCCAATTCCGGCCGCCGCCGCGCTCGTTCGTCATGACACAAGCCTCCCATGTCTCGCCAGCAAAGCGCAGCGGCGACTGATGCCGCTCCACAGCTCCGGCGACGCGATCTCGAGTTGGCCCTTGTCGATGGCCGCGAGTAAACTCGTTATCTGCCGGTGCGCGCTGACTAACTCCTCGAGCAGTTCCTCGCGGGCGGCGTTTGCGTCCGCGAGGATCATGCAGGCCTTGTTTCGCGCGATGCGCTGGCGCGGGAGCATCGATGCGCGGCCGTCGCGGAAGGCGAACTGATCGATCACCCGCGCGGCGCTGTCGATCATATTCTGCGCCTGCATCGACCGGAATATGGTTTTCGTTGCGTCATCCATCATCATCGTCATTGCCATCCGAATTGGCTTCCCTAGAGAACACGTCGAGCGAGCGGACGACCGCCCGCAGGAGCTTCTTGTCGTTGCTGATCCGCATGATGGCCACGAACAGATCGTGTCCCTCCTTGGTGGCGAGAAACTCGTCGACCGCCGACGGCAGATGCCTGCCGGTCTCGGCGAGCAGGACTGCAACCTCGGTACTCAGTTCGGCGGCGATCTGCTGCAGGCGGATGGCGCCGACGCGGTTGACCCCTTTCTCGTATTTCTGGATTTGCTGGAAGCTGATTCCGAGCGCCTTACCGAGCTGGGTCTGGCTAAGACCCTTCTCCATGCGGTGGCGCCGAATCCGCTGCCCGACCAGGACATCACTGTCCGTCGGCTCGCGCTTCGGCCGCGCGACGGCATTGCGTTGGCCCATCGCATCAGGCCCTCGCGTGTCCGTTCTTGGCCGCCTTCGCTTTGCGCCGTTTGCGTTTTGCGAGCGTCGCCCGATAGGCCTTGAACTCCTGCTTCGCCTTTGGCAACTCGGCCTCATAGTCCGGCTTGTCTTCGGCGACGAGGTCGTATTTGTAGCCGAGCGCTCCGGCCATCTTGGCGAAAGTCGCGTGCTGCGGCCGACGGGTTTTGCCGCCGAACATGTTGGTCACCGTCGACGCCGAGAGTCCCGCCAGTATCGCGAGATCGCGCTCCTTGACGCGGTCCTTCTGGTACAGCGATCTGAACCGATCAATCTCAGGATCTTTGTCGATAAAATTGTAGGACCGTGTCAGCCACAGCGTCCGCGAATTGTGTCCCACCCTAGCCATTTCCAACCTCCAACACAGGCGACCCGCCATTCAGGCGCGGTCCCGCCGCCGATTTCTTCGGCTTGGTTGATTTCTTCTGCTTCGCCGCCGACCGCTTCACGGTCGCGTACTCGCCGGAGCCAGTCGCGCCGATTCTCTTGATGGCTTTCCCTTCCAGTAGCTTGTCGAGGATCGGGCTGACGGACGCCTCGTTGCGCCTCTGCCCACGGAACAGCTCGCGGAGCTGCATCACCGAGAAGCTCTTGCGGTTGCGAATGAACCGCTCGATCTCCTCGCGCCCGGAGCGGTCGTGTTCGACCGCCTTCGGTTGCTTGGCTGCTTTGGCTGGCGCCTTGGGCGATTCCAGCGCTCTCACGTCGGCGCGGGCGTAGTTGCCGGACGACGGTTTCTTGAGCGTGCCCTTGTCGACCAGGACGCGCAGCGCCGAGTAGGCGGCGCCGTCGGTCCGGTGGTCCTCGCGGAAGTGCCGGACCGCATCGATAGCCTTGAAGGTTGGATGATCGACGATCCAGGCGGCGAGAAAATCCTCCGCCTTGATCGCGTGTGAGCGGTTGCCCGCAAAGACGGGGATGTCCGTCTTCAGCTCATAACCGATGTTTCGCACGCCCATGCGCGTCAGCACTGCGATGATCGGCCCGACGTCCGGCGCAAGCGCCTCACAGTGGATGAGGAAGTGGTCCACCTCCGGGGGTTTGTCTGTCTTGTTCATGCCGCGTCTTCCTTTCGATGCTCGTTGTGGTTGGCGCTTCTGCGAGCGCTTGCAGTACCTCACCGAACGAGTGGGTCCGGTGATCTGAGATGCCGCCAATCTCGTGCCAATCTCCATCGGCATTGAAGGGCGGAGCGAACAGCGCGACTGCCTCGCGACTGTTGTTCCTGATCAAGGCTGCGATTCCCTTTTCGGCGCGGCGGTGCAGCCAGCGCCTCAGAGCGGGATCGCGATGTGCATCGGGGTGATGGGGATCAACCCAGATTTGAACGACCTGGATATTCGTCAGCTCGCCGGTCGCGTTGTCTCGCAGCGAAATGAAATCGGGGATCATGTCGATGACGTAGTGCGAACGGTCAGGGCGGGACAGCTCCGCGGCGTCATCGTTGACCAGCCAGCGGCAGGACCAGAGACTGCACTCCGGCGGCATGGATGTGCTGCGATAAACGATGCAGCCTTTTCGGAACTTCTGATGCTGACAAGCTTCTCCGGCTGCTTTGCGCAGCGGTGGGACCGGGAGCAGCTTGCAACAGAGCGAGCAACCGCCGCACTGACGCTTCATTGTGGAGCCCTACGCAACCTCTCGCGCGAGGTTGGCCCTCGCTGCGACTCTTTCCCGAAAAGGTTCTAATTCGAATATGGCTAAAGCACGCCTAACTCTTGTGTTAGATTCCCAAAAACCTACGCGTGTATTTGGGATTACGGTTGTATATCCTTTCGTGTTCATTCTCACAGAGAGCGTCGGGATTTGACGAAAGAGATACGCCACGTTTGGCATATGAAGATGCAGCTTGCCGACCCGTTCCTCCCGCGAAGCGGACCGGGTCGTCCCCCTAACTGCATTGAACCCCAAAAGTGCCAGTTATTCCCAGTCTGAGTTAGTTGACTAGGACAGCACCGACCTCCTTTTCTGCCGGAGGAACACGCGAATTGTGCCAACCTTTCTAACAAAAATGTCCGTTTGAAGAATCGATCGCGAGCGCGCCTACTACGTCCCTTTGACTGACACCAAAGGGATCAGGCGTGACGACGGTAACGGTAAGGCGGACGGAATTCTTCGACTTCGAAGCGCTGCGGGATGCGGTGCAGGATGGTTCGTTGGAAGTTGTCCAGCTCGAGCATGGCAAGATAAGCGGAACACTGACGCATATTTCAGTCGGGTCGCTCGGCATTTCGACCGGATCATTTTCACGCGGCGTGCGCTTTCGCGGTGCCTTGAGCGAACAGCGGTGGCAGATTGGCATGACGCTCAGTGCGCCGGCCTTGATCGAGCATGTCGAGACGACACCCGGCGATCACATTATCACCGCACCACATCAGGAATTCTATTCGTCCCACCACAGCGGCAACCAGTATGCGGCGGCGTTCATCACGCCAAGTGAGCTGTTCGCATTTCTCGATGCCCAACAGCCCGGCGCGGCAGACGCTTGGCGGCGCGCTAATTCCGTGCTGAAGACCGATCCAGCCGCCGCTGCGATCAACGTCGCGCAGTTTCGCATGGTGCTCGCTGCTCTCAATACCCACGGCCCGGCGTTGCCGGACGAAGTCGTGGAGTTTTACAAGCGTCGCATTCTGGAGCTGCTGACCGCGCCGATCCGCACCACCGGGTATCGCGGTCCCCACCCGAAGTCGGCAGCGAAACTGGTGCGGGCGGTGGACCGATATCTCGTTGATGCAGGCAACCGGCCGGTCCACATCTCCGAGCTGTGCGAGCGATTCGAAGTGCCGCGGCGAAGCCTGCACCGCGCCTTCGATGACGTGCTGGGCATTCCGCCGATCACATTTTTGCGCCGCAAGCGGCTGGGGGACGTGCACACGGCGCTCCTGAGGGCGGGACCAGGCGTGACGATCTCGGGAATCTCAATCAAGCACGGCTTTGGCGATGACGGCCGGTTCGCGAAAGAGTACCGCTTGCTGTTCGGCGAGCTGCCGCACGAGACCTTGCGGCGGCGCAATGTCATTGTGAACAGAAACTAAAAAAATGGCCGCCACGAAAGGCGGCCGGCCTTCAAAGTGCATGGTCGATGGATCAGGCTGCGAGCTTCACGACCTGCGCACCATCGCGCATCGCATCAACCTTGTCGGCCCAAAACTGCATCATGTCGGTTCGCTCTGTCAGGCGACCGCCGCGGTTGTAGATCGCGCGCGTTGACGGGTCGTCGTGGTCGAGCTGGACCTCGACCAGCGCGCCTTGCTCAACCCAGCGCTCGACCTCATGACCGTTGATGGTGATGCGCTCTTTGTTGAGCATGGTCGACGCGGACGAGCGGAAGCCGTGCGCGCAATGAATGCCCTGATAGCCGAGCTCGACCAGCGCATCGTTGAGCCGACCGGTCGGCAGACCGATCTCCTTTTCGGGGTCGTCCTTGCTCACCCCGGGGAACAGATAGCGGCTGTTGCCGGTCCGCTTGCGCAGCTCCATCAGCAGCGCGACCGCCTGACGCGACAGCGGCACCACCAAGTCGCGCGCGGCGTTGTCCTTCTTTGCCTTCCGGCGCTGGCTGAACATCTTGAGCTTGGCGCCGGGATGGTCCACTGGTTGACCTCGCCGAATTCAAACTCCGACCATTCGGCCTGCTCGACGTTGCCGGGCCGGACGAACGTCAGCGCCAGCAGCTTGAGAGCGATCTGCTCGTGAACGTGCCGCGTCGTCTTGATCTTGTCGGCGCGGTAGGTCTCGATCTTGCGCAGCAGTTCGCCGAACGGCTTCGGCTCGGTGATCGCCGGGCGGCTGCCCGCAACGTGCTCGGCGAATCCCTTCGACGCGCTCAGGCGATCAAACGGCGCGTAGTCCTCCGGCCACATGCCGCGCGGCATGGCGTAGTCGATGATATCGCGCGCGGCCGGAAGCAGGCGGCGCCGGGTCTCATACTCGTTCTCGAACGCGACCAGCAGCGCCGACAGGTGGCTGCCCTTGACCTGATCAGTCGCGACCTTGCCGAACCCCGCCATCTTGATGCCGTTGCGGTCGACGCCCTCGCAGAGATAGCGGACCATGTTCTCCGCCCGGTTGCGCGTCTTGTACGATTTGCCCGCGAGCGTCGTCAGCCATCCCTTGGCTGCCTTTTCGAACAGGGGAAAACCGTTCGCCTCCGGCGCCTCGTCACCGAGCGCTTTGATCGCCAGCGGGTCGCGGCCTGCCTTGAGATGATCGCGCGCAGCGGTCAATGCGTTCATCGCTTCCCCGACCTTCATCTCGTCGAAGATGCCGAACGAGATGGTCTTGCGGATCGGCTCGCCGATGTGCTTGCCCTCGGTGTAGAGGCCGAACGCGTAGTCGAAACGAAAGATCTTCGTGCCGTTCGGTTTGACCAGGAGGTAAAGCCCCGAGCCGATACCGTGGCGATATTGCGTCGACTTCGCCGGGAGCTTCGCCAGCGCCGCGTCGTCAATGCCCTTGCGTTTGGTGGGTGTCCTATTGGCCATTTCCGGTTATTCCCCTCTTGAGCGAGTCTGCATTCGAGTCTGGAATCCGCCCTGACAATGGTGGATGGTGGCGGACGATTACGGAGGGGAAGATATGGAAAAGTGGTGCTTTTTCAATGGGTTATTGGTTTAGCTGGACGTGGGCGGACGTGGCCAGACACCAAAAAACGGACATGGTTCTCCCCTTGTGGGAGAGGGTGGCGCGAAGTTTCACCTGATAATTCAATATGTTATGGCGTTGGTGTCCCCATAATGTCCCGAACGCCGGTGACCACCTTGCCTGTTTATAGCAGCGCCGGACCCGGTTCTACACGGATTGATCCACCATTTCCGAACACGCCATAGTTGCACGCTATGGCGGCTCAAATCCCAGACCCTTACTACGTCGCTTTCATTGATGAAGCGGGTGATTCAGGACTGAAAAACGTGCGCCCAATTGACCCAGTTGGCGCAACGGAATGGCTGTGCCTTGGCGCGGTGGTTATCAGAGCGACGCATGAGCCCGAGGTAAGTAACTGGGCACGGACGATTTTGTCCAACACTGGATGCAAGCGCACTGACCTTCACTATCGGCACTTGTCGGCCGCTCAGAAGCGGATCGCATTAGGGGAGATCGCTCAGCTTCCTTTACGCGGTTTTGTGCTTGCATCGAACAAAAAGAACATGCGCCGCCATCGGAACGAACGAGCGGAGCGCGTTGGAGCCCAGCAGTGGTTCTACAATTACTGTCTACGCCTGCTTTTGGAACGGGTAACGGACTTCTGCTATCAGCATGCAGCCAAGGATCGTGCAAAAGATCGCTTCCTAAAGATACTGTATAGCGAACGGAGTGCCCACTCCTATGCGCAGACGGCTGCTTATCATGAGTTGCTTAAGATACAGTCGAAAGCTGGGGCTCTCGTCCTTCAGAAGCGCCGTATTATGTGGGAAGTGCTGGACTGGCGTCTTGCTCAACCAATATCCCATCCCCGACGGCGTGAACCACGCGAAGTTTCTGCATGAAATCTATGCTAAGGCGGACGGCCGGTACACCGGCCGGGCGACCGTACCGGTGCTTTGGGACAAGCACCGGCAGACGATCGTAAGCAACGAGTCGTCGGAAATCATCCGGATGCTGAACTCCGCTTTCGACGGCATCGGCGCAAGAGAGGGCGACTATTATCCTGAGCGGTTGCGCAAGGACATCGATGGCGTTCGTCTACGACACCCTGAACAACGGCGTCTACAAGGCTGGCTTCGCCACCACGCAGGAGGCATACGAGGAGGCCGTCGCCCCCTCTTCGATACGCTGGACTGGCTGGAGAAGCGGCTTGCGGGCCAGTGCTTCCTCATGGGCGACGAACTCACCGAGGCGGACATCCGGCTGTTCACGACGCTCATCCGGTTCGACGCCGTGTATTTCGGCCACTTCAAGTGCAACATCAGGCGAATAGCGGACTACCCTAACCTTTCGGCCTACACGCGCGATCTCTTTCAGCGGCCAGGCGTATCCGGCACGGTCAATCTCGAACATATCAAACGGCACTATGCGAGCCACCGCTCGATAAATCCGACGGGGATCGTCCCGGTGGGACCGGTGCTCGATTTCGCTGCCCCGCACGATCGTGGACGGCTTGGCAGCGCCGTCAATTAAACTGCGTAGCCCGGTGCCTTTCCGGCAAGCCGCCCATGGAGCTCCAGCATCCGGTGGCGCCACTCGGCAATCGGATCGCCGTCCGCAAGCAAGCGAAATACGCTTACCGCTCTCGCCCACTGGAAGCCACCGAAGACGGAGTAGTCCGCATAGGTTGGGCTCTCACCACCCAGATAGGGCTGCTCCGTCAGCGTAGCTCGCAACGGCCGGAGGTCGGTCTCCCGAAACTTCACGACCCTGTCGTCGCGATCCGCGCAGATCTCTTCGAGCGAACCACCGAGTGCCTTCTCGCGCGTGGCGCGGAAGTACTTCCTGTCGCGCTCATGGAGATGCGCATGAATATCCGCGACGATGAGGCGCGCGATCGCCGGCTGAAGAACAGTGTCCGCCCAGCTCGCGATGAACCGCGCCGCGCCGCGCCCCCCTGGTCCTCCGAACAGAGACGGCCGGTCGGAGAAACGATCCTCAAGATAATTCGCGATCCTCCATGAGTCGGACACCACGTTCTCTCCGTCGACCAGGACCGGCACCCGTGTCTGCCCGGAAAATTCGATCGCCTCCTTGTCCGTGAACCTCCACGGCACCGTCTCCGGCTCGATGCCCTTGTGCGCAAGAGCCATCTTGATGCGCCAGCAGTACGGACTGAAACGCCGGTCTTCCTCGGCCCCCGCCAGATCGTAAAGCTTCGGCATGCTTCGTTCCTCCTAACTTGCTGCCGATCCGGACTGGGCGGTCTGGCCAAAGAGGATCTTTTTGCCCTCTTCGGTCACGGTGGGCCGGTTCGTGTACGGCTCGCCCCTGGCATAGGCGCGCTGCGTCGAGGGACGCCCGCGTACCGCTTCGAACCATCTGCGGAGATTGGGGAAGGACTCGAGATCCTGTTGCTGGCGCTTCCATGGCACGATCCAAGGGTAGGCTGCTATGTCGGCGATCGAATAGTTATCACCGACGATGAAATCACGGCCGGCGAGACGCCTGTTCAGCACGCCATAAAGGCGGTTTGTTTCCTTCACGTAACGGTCCATCGCGTACGCTATCCGCTCTGGAGAGTACTGAACGAAATGGTGGTTCTGTCCGGCCATCGGTCCAAGTCCGCCGACCTGCCAGAACACCCACTCCAGCGTCGCCGTCCGGTCGCGCAAGTCCTGGGGCAGAAGCTTACCGACCTTGTCGGCGAGATAGACGAGGATCGCACCTGACTCGAAGACCGAAACCGGCGCTCCGCTATCCACTGGAGAGCGGTCGATGATCGCAGGCATCCGGTTGTTCGGCGATATCCGAAGGAATTCCGGCTTGAACTGGTCTCCGGCGCTGATGTCGACGGGATGGATCGTGTATTCGAGACCCGCCTCCTCCAGAAACATCGTGATCTTGTGGCCGTTCGGCGTCGGCCAGTAGTACAAATCAATCATATTTGTCTCCTGCGGTGCCTCTCGTTCGCGGTTCGATCGGGATTGGTTTCACGACTGGCCGCCAGGTATTTGAACCGGCCGACGACGGTCAGAAGGCCCGCCGTGACTACGGCCAGTTCGGTCAGTCGAAGAGTGTTCGGCTTCTCGCCGGCGACCGATACGCCACGCGCGAACGCGGGCACGAGGCCGGAAAGACGGCCGCTCTCCTCGCTCCAAGACTCTGCACCGATCTTAAAAAGGCCATCGTCGCGACGACACCGGACAGCACGCCCTGCACCAGGACCTGCGGCGCCATCGCGACCGCCAGCGATCGGTTCGTCGTCATGACAGCGCTCCTCTTGTCCCTCTCAGGCGGTGCGTACCTTCTTGAGATCATTCAGGACAGCGATCGCGATGGCCGGATCGAGCCTCTTGCGGTAGTCCGGATCGACGGACGCGTGCGCGATACGTCCGCCCTGCTCCACGACGTAGACCGCGGGCATCGGCAGCGACCATATATCGTCGCCGTTGCGCGCCGGCAGGTCGTGACCGAATTTCCGGTAGAGCTCCCGGATTGCGGGAGACAGCTCGAACCGGATCCCGAGTGCGTCTGCGAGACGACCACCTTTCGCGTCGCTCAGCACTTCGAAGCCGAGCGTGTTGTTCGCGACGGTCGACGAGGTGTGGTCCGGCGTCTCCGGGGAGACGGCGACTAGCCGGGCGCCGAGCTCTTCGATTTCGGCCAGCCGGCCCTGATAAGCCCGAAGCTCGAGATTGCAGTACGGACACCATCCGCCCCTGTAGAACACGACCACTAGCGGTCCTTCGGCGACGAGAGCTGACAGGTCCGTCTCGCCTCCCCGGTCGTTGCCAAGCGTCATCGCTGGGAACCGGGCTCCCTCCTTAAGCGAGCGGTCTGCAAGCGACTGCAAGCCAGCGTTGTCGTCATCGACAAGCTTCGCCACCTCTGGTCCAACCCGCTCGAGCCAGGATGCCTTGAAGGTTTCCATTTCGGTCTGCAAAGACATGTGTTCCTTCCACGGAGCGTTGCCGGCTTGACATTCGTGCGGCTGCGGAGCCCAGGCCTCCATGCGCTTGGGTAACTTGCCACAAGCCTCGTCTTGAATAATTGCCTTTGGTTTCATAATACTGATACGTTTTTCGTATGGATGGATTCAAATGGACCTTCTCTCTCCGATGAAGACGTTCGTCCGTGTGGTGGAAGCCAGCAGCTTCACAGCAATCGCGAGCGAGCAGAACACAACACAGCCGACGATCAGCCGCCAGATCGCAGCGCTCGAAGACCATCTCGGCGCGCGTCTTCTAACGCGGACGACCCGCGCGGTAACTCTTACCGATGACGGACGGGCCTTCTACGAGCACGCGCTGCGCGCACTCGAGGCCGTTTCCGAAGCCGAAGGCGCCGTCGGCAGACGCCGGGCGAAGCCGTCGGGGACGCTTCGCCTGACTACGCCCGTCGTGTTCGGGCGTCTTCATATCGTGCCGCGCCTTGCCACCTTCCTTGCTCGGAATCGGGAATTGTCGATCGACCTGGTCATGAGCGATACGTTCATCGATCTGGTCGAACAGGGACTCGACGTCGCGATCCGCGTCGGCGAGATCACGGATCCTGGGCTCGTGACAAAACGGATCGGAATGGTCCGGCGCATCACCGTCGCGGCGCCGGCATATTTGAAGAGGCGCCGCACGCCGAAAACGCCGGACGATCTTGCGGATCACGACTGCATCGTCTACTCGCGGCTTGC
The DNA here is from genome assembly GCF_029714405.1 of Bradyrhizobium sp. CB82. Classification (NCBI taxonomy): domain Bacteria; kingdom Pseudomonadati; phylum Pseudomonadota; class Alphaproteobacteria; order Hyphomicrobiales; family Nitrobacteraceae; genus Bradyrhizobium; species Bradyrhizobium sp. CB82. The sequence goes on from NZ_CP121650.1 coordinate 6,694,098, forward strand.
CACAGGCAACCGCTGGTTCTTCGAAAGACCGCAAGGACCTCTGACGGTCGACGTCAAGGGACGCTTCCGGGCGGACAATTCCGAGGGCGTACGCGAGGCGGTCGTGAGCGGTCTTGGCATCGCCGTGATACCGGCCTTCGCCTTCGTCGACGAGATCAAGTCTGGAGCCGTCACCGTGCTCCTCAAGGACTACGAACCGAAGCGCCTTCCGCTCAGCGCGGTCTACGCTTCCCGGCGGTTCGTGCCGCTCAAGGTCCGCGCCATCATCGATCATCTCGCGCACGAGTTCGCGCTGGACCCCAGCCTGTCGATGCATATCGTCTAGGCGCGCGTGTTTGTTGTCGACCAGCGCTCGGGTGCCTGCAGTTGCTCCGTTGAGGACTTCATCACAAATTTCCTCCATGATGTGATGCGTCAATGAGTCTGCATGCCTCCGGTCGATTTATCATTCTCAGCATCGGAACGCCGCCCGCCCGGACAACGCGGCAGACGAGCGATGCCGCGAGCGCGAGAAGGGAATGTTGAGCAATGTCGTCGTGTAGTTCCAGCAACCGCCGCCTCGACGACGATCGCATTGCGCTGCTGGGGCATCAGTGGCTCACTCTTTGGGCAGAGGTAGGCGGGTGGCGGTTGCGGTGACGGGGAAGTTGCCCGGCCCCGGTGCCCCAGCTGGTGGCTGGAAAGGACCCGCCGCTTCGCTAGTTCGCCACGTCCAATCTATCAGGCACTCTCGGCGTTCCTCGGATTGCTATTCCAAGAGCCGGCCCCGCCACCACCATAATAATGCTGATATCCGCGGCCCCAGTGATGGTGGTGATGCCGTGCAGCAAGGCTTGTGCTTGCTGTAGTGAGGGACAAAATCGCGGTCATCAGCGCAACCGCGCTCAGTAGTCTCAGGTACTTCATGTCAGCTCCATCTCCCGCTAACCTGTTGCGGTGCCGTCTACGCGAGCCGGCCAGCGAAATCGATCGTGCAGAACGGTTCCGAGCTAAAGACCACAGTTGACTGGTCTTAACCACCCCAGCCTGCAAAGGGATTATGACCTAGTTCTGGTTGGTCATCGAATGGCGCCGGGTGAGAGAGGACCCGCGGCGGAGGTGAATAGGCCCAACCCGAAACGGGCCCCATGAGCAGGCCGTGGGTAGAGCGAACAACGGCGTGCTGCCGGTGTGCATGACGCGCCGTAGCAGCGGTGACAGGGGCACACAGCGTAAGCAAAAGGCTCAAGGCCAGAACAGAACGCATGGTACTTCTCCGATCGACTTACAAGGACCAATTAAGTGAAGCTCGAGCTGCATCACCGCAACCTATGACTGCTTCACGGCTAGTCACATCGGCGGCATCACATATGGCGGACCGAAGAATTCGACGCGCATCTGGCGCGATAGATGCTGCGAAAGTGCGTTCCTGACAGCGCCAGTGAAAGTTCTTCGTTTTCAGATATTGCACGAACATATCGGCTAGCAGAATGTTCAACGCGCCCGAAATATCGCGCGACTCGCTCGCGCACGGATCTGTGTGTACCTGGAGCAAATCCGATTGCCTTGCTTTCGCGTCTTGGATTCTCATCCGCCTCTCCTGTCGTGATCGTCGCTTCGGCTGGCGCGTTGCTTGGACTAACAAATTGTCCCACACCGCTCCTATTTCGTAGAACGCGTCCCTTGTGACGAAAGCCGCATTCATCTAGGTTTCTGAATCTGACTATACTCGAGGCTCAATGACTTGGTGTGTTGTCTTCTGCAAGAAATCGTTGTGGAATGTAAAACGATGAAAGCATGTACGAGGCCATTCAGTGAACGGTGTGCGCCGGTCGATGTCTTTCGCTCCCGGGGACGTCGGCGGGACTCGAAATAAAGTTGCGCTTTAGTTGTGGCCGTTAGCACCAAAAGCAATTTCCTACGACCATCTACACCGCTACCTACCCGATGGCGGTTTGGCTCACGACGATCGAGCGGCAGGCTATTGCGTTTCAAGGGAATTGCGCGAACCGCAAAGTAGCCTTCGCGTCTCCCCTCGCCTCCTCATCGCGTTGCGGCCCAACTCTGACCACGCTGGTCTGACCGACATTGACGCCAAGCTTGAGAAGCTCCTCGTGGAGGTGCGGAGCACCCCGCAACGGGTTGGCGACGCTCATCTCGCGGATTAACCGCCGAATTTCCAACGGCACAATTGATCGGCCGCAGCAGCGGCGCAATTTCCAGCGCCAATACAATCCGGAACCGGCGCGGCGCCAACGGATCACGGTGCCGCTCGGACTATGGCAAGTGCATCATAACTCGTGGGAAACAATCGGCAGACGCCTCCCAGCGCTATTGGAACCGCGGCGTTTGATGTCGCGGCTCGCCCGCTGCCGAACGCTCAGAGGGATCGCGTCCAATCTTGAGACGCAATTCCCTGAGATCGATGAAGACATCTGCCTGTCGCCGTAACTCGTCGGCAATCATTGGCGGCTGACTGGTGATGCTCGACAGAACGGTGACCCGTACGCCACGGCGCTGCACCGCCTCGACCAATGGGCGAAAGTCACGGTCACCCGAGAACAGTACCATCTCATCGATATGTCTGGCCAAATCCATAGCATGGACCGCTAGCTCGACATCCATATTGCCCTTCACTTTGCGACGGCCGCTCGCGTCGATGAACTCCTTCGTCGCCTTCGTTACCACCGTGAAGCCGTTGTACTCCAGCCAATCGACCAGTGGTCGGATAGACGAATACTCCTGATCCTCGATGATCGCTGTGTAGTAGAATGCGCGCACCAAGGTTCCGCGGCTTTGGAATTCCTTGAGCAGGCGTCTGTAGTCGACGTCAAAACCAAGAGCCTTGGCCGTTGCAAATAAGTTGGGGCCATCGATGAAGATGGCCGTTCTCGGTGGAGACATTTTGAACCACCCCAGGGTTCGGTTAGTTTGGGATTTCTCAGCGGTCGCGCCGTTGATCGGCGCTTGGGAAGCCAGCTTGGGAGCCGGCGGATCCCATCCGGTGCGGTCGCATATCGTACCGCCTGGCTTGCGCTTGCCTCGCTCCGCGGTTGGCGGACCCGGTCGTATCTGCGCCGGTTCGGCGCGGCGGCCGTCCTCGTATCGCGCAGCCTGGAGTGGGTTCTCTCCGCCCGCTTTGCCGGCAGCTCATTAGAAGGGCTGCGTTGCCGCTCCATTGTCATGCGCAGGAAGTTGGCTCTCAGGCCCCCGAGTCCGTCGCCATTGCAAAGCTTGGAGCTCTGCACTGACATCCAACCTCGCTTCGCTGCCCGCGGAGCTAGACCTGCTAGCATTGCCAATAAATCGGCTATACCGGTGACGGGAACGGGAGAAAACAACTCCGGAATTGGTCTAGAGCGTCCAATTTGAAGCGGCGCGCGGCCATCCCAGCTCGTGACAAGACCATCCATCGATCGGATTGCCATCTATGGACATGCATTTCTATGGACATGCATTTCGCAAAAAAAGAGCACCGCGCCGCGCAAGGAACGAGAAGCGGGACGTCCACCTATTTGCGCGTCCGCTGACAACGCAGGTCTGCCCACTGGTAGAGTTGAAAGTTGCCGAGAATGGAGCATTCCGCGCGCCTTTGCCCTAGGGTCGTTCCCGTTGCTGATCACTTCCTTCACTGCGCCTCGCTATGAGGAACAGACGTGAAACGCACTTATTTATGGACCTAGAAAGATTTTAAGTAATTATCGATCTACGAATCGGCCGAATAGGCACAATTGATCGGCTGGATCGGATAGGAGGTGGCGGTGAAGACGATTTTTTCGACAGCGGACGTTCACCGGCGCGATGCCTTTGACTACTGGCACGAAGCGCTGTGCAGGAAGGTTATCCCGCACGATTGTACGCCGGAAGACCGGCTTATCTTCGCGGCCGAGATTCGATCCGCATTTCTTGCAGACACCGCAGTCGTTCAATACGAGAGCACGCCGATGCAAAACGATGTTACAGTGCGGCACGTCGCGCACGCGGGCGCCGACGAGCTCTTGGTCCGCCGGCAAATGACCGGGGTGTTCGTTGCTGAGCAGGACGGCCGTTCGATCGTGCTTGAGCCGGGGGATATCACATTATTCGACCCGCGCCGGCCGATGCGCGGGAAGTATTTGAAAGGCGCGAAACAGCTGGTCCTCAAGGTTCCTCGCCTCCACCTGGAGGCTCGCGTCGGCGACGCGCGGCAAGCGGTCGCCCGTCCGATCAAGCCCTTCGAGGAAGCCGAGTACGGCTTGACGTCCGCTTATCTGGCGATGCTGCCGACATACGCGGACGGTCTCGGTGCTGCGGCCGCCGAGGTAGTAAGGGATCAGATTCTTGATCTCGTCGCGGTAACCCTGATGAAAGCGATAGGCGGAGGAAGGCCACTCCTTTCATCCGCCCGCTCAATTGTCCTTATCAACGTCCGCACAGCAATCGAAACACGTCTCAGCAACCCGGCGCTGGACGCCAAGACGGTGGCCGCTGCCGCCGGAGTGAGCGTCCGATATGCCAATGCGGTGCTTGCCGAGAGCGGCACTTCGATAACGCGTCTCATCTGGGCGCGGCGTCTTGAGCATTGCCGACGTGCTCTAGAGGATCCGTCACAATTGCATCGGACAGTGAGTGAGGTCGCATATGGCTGGGGATTTTCCGATATGACGCACTTCGGCCGCAGTTTCCGTGCGACCTATGGCTCGCTGCCCAGCGAATACCGTAGGCTCTCAAAGTCCTCCGTCTGAGAAGAAAGTCCAATTCCGCCGGCAGTGTTCGTGCTCGTACTGCCGCATGCCGACAAACCCGCAAAACGGAAAAATTTCTGCGGTCACGAGAACGCGCCTTCGGAGGATGGCATGTCCTTGATTCCGGCACGCAGAAGCCTGTCCGCCGTGAGTTTCCACCAGCGACGCTCGGAGGTTGCCTCTGACGTGACATGCAAGCCGAATTACACGGCCTCGGCGGTCCTCGTCTCACGCGACGGAATTGCATGCCGGCAACCACACCGCCCGGATGTGACCGTCAGAGACAACACAGTGTAGCTCTCGATCGCAGAGAAGAACAGATCGTCAACAATCGGACCATCACCATTCCTTGAATGTCGGCTCGATGCATCCCCCGCAGACCCAAGGATAAGTCCAATCGGCCGTACGCTTGGCGCTGTCGGGAATGTACTTGCTCCAAGCGTCGGCTCGGATCGGATTGATTGATTGCCAAATGACATCAAAGGTCCCAGAAGAATTTATCTTGCCTATCATGACTGGCTTGGAAAGATGATGATTTGTGTTCATCACAACCTCGAAGCCGCTGGGCGCCTTGATTCGTTGACCGTACATGGCTTGCCGGACCGCATTTACGTCGGTGGTGCCCGCTTGAACAACGGCCTGCACCCACATTCTGAAGCCGACGAAGGTGGCTTCCATCGGATCATTTGTGGTTTTGTCTCGTTGCTCGTTGAAGTTCGCCCACATTTTGGTGAACGCTTCGTTTTCTGCCGAGTTGATCGACCGAAAGTAACCCCAGGCCGCCAAGTGTCCGACGGGTGGGACGTCTGCACCGAGCAATTCGCGCTCGCCGATGGAGAAAGCCATGACCGGGATTGCGTTGGCGTCTACCCGTTGGTCTGCGAGTTCCTCATAAAAGTACGAATTTGCATCTCCGTTGATGGTTGATATCACCGCGGTCTTTTTTCCCTCCGAGCCGAAGGCTTTGATCCGCTCGACGATCCCTCGCCATTCGGAATAGCCGAACGGTGTATAAATCGTCATTATGTCGTCTGGCGATACCCCCTCCGCGGTAAGGTACGCGCTCAAGATTCGGTTGATGGTGCGAGGATATACGTAGTCAGTGCCGAGCAGAACCCATCTGCGAACTTCTCCGCCTTCCTTACCCATCAGATATCTAACGGCAGGAATTGCCTGCTGGTTGGGCGCGGCTCCGGTGTAGAAAATGTTACGCGAGCTCTCTTCACCCTCGTACTGCACGGGGTAGAAGAGTAGGCCGTTCAACTTCTCGAAAATCGGAAGCACAGACTTGCGGGAGGCGGAGGTCCAGCAGCCGAACACGACCGCAACCTTTTCCTTTGTGAGGAGCTCTCGGGCTTTTTCGGCAAAGACGTCCCAATCAGATGCCGGATCTACGATGACCGGTTCCAGTTTCCGACCGAGCAGCCCGCCTTTCTTGTTCTGGTCTTCAATCAGCATGAGAACCGTGTCCTTAAGCACCGATTCGCTGATTGCCATGGTGCCGGATAAAGAGTGCAGAATGCCGATTTTGATGGTGTCTTCGCCTGCGCGAGCCGCTGGAACGGCGTCGAGCATGAGTTGCAAAACGAGCAATACCAGCACAATGCCTCGTGGGACCGCAGCTGACCTCATGTTGGTGCCCCTACGAGCTCGAAAATGCGTGTTTCCTTCGTCATCCCCTTGGTAATGACCGCATCGAAGGGTCTGAACTGGAAGCGGTGCCGTACTCGCAAATAGACGTCTTCGCTCGCAAGGATAGCGGTCCCAAACCGCTTGTTCAGTCCTTCGAGACGCGCCGCCAGATTAACCGTATTGCCGAGAGCCGTATAATTCATGCGCTCCGTCGACCCGAGGTTGCCGACGACGGCCTCCCCGACATGAATGCCAAACCGCGTAAAGAATGGCTTCAGGCCCTCAGCTTCAAATTGAGCGTTGAGCCTTTCGCACGCCATCTTGCCCGAAAGAACTGCGCGGCAAGCCCGCTCGACATGGTCGGGCTGTGGATTGGGTGCGTTCCAGAAGACCATCACTGCGTCGCCAATAAACTTGTCGACCGTCCCGCCTTCGGCCAGGAAAGCCTCCGTAAGCACGGAGAAATACCGCGTCGTTTGATGCATGAGCATGTCGGGGTCTGCGGACTCGGCGATGGTTGTAAAATCTCCAACGTCGGTGAAAACGACGGTAACCTCTTCTCTGACTCCGCCAAGCTCAGCGGATATGGAATTATCCATGACTCCTCGGACGATCTCCTTAGGGACGAAGCGCGCGAACGACCGTATGGTGCGTTGCGCGAGATTCACCACACTACCGAGTTCGCAAATTTCCTTAATGCGTGATGGAACTGGTGAAGGGTCGGGTGCGGCCAGCTTCTGGAGTCTGGCGGCCTGCGCCGTAATGTCTTTCAAGGAACGAGACATTCCGCTGCCAAATATCCAAACAACCGGAACAAACACGGCGCCAGCAACAATCGCGACGATTAATCCAGTAACCTGGAGCCGCCGAACATTTTGAACAAAGTCTCCTTGGGCCGCCAGCAACAATATCCGGCCGCTGTGCTGCTCACCCAGAGTGAATTTCGCTAACCTGAACAAATAGCCGTTGCCTTGGTCGTCGCGAATATTTCCGTCGTATTGGTCGCGGCCATGCGCCCCTCGCAACACGGCCGCTGCGACCCCCGAGTTGATCTCCTTGATGTTGGGCAATTGCGGTTGGGATGGGTGTGTCATCGCGCTAGTAACGAATTGTCCAAAATCGGGATGGGCAATGAGCGAGCCGGCGGCGTCAAAAATCAAGACGATACCGTGCTCTCCAGGCCGTTGCGATTGGACGAAATCGTTGAAAGTGTCGAGCTTGAGATCAGCGGCAACGACGCCGTGCACCTTGCCCCGCAGAGGCGTGCTAATCGTCATCACGGGTGCGTCGATATCGAACGAAAGATAAGGGAAGGAGACAAGCGACCGGTCGGCCTTCAGCGTCTTGTGATACCAGGGCCGCTTGCGGGGGTCATATCCGTATTTCCATAGATTCAGTTGTCCTACTTCGTTGCCCTGCCGATCTTCAAAAATTCGTCGCATAGGCAGTTCGCCATCCGGGCAGGGGCGGATCAAATTGATGGCAATATCAGCGCGAGGTGTCGCACGTAACCTCTCGCGCTGCTCCTCGTTGAGGTCGCTGGTACGTCGCACCTCCAACCAAGCGCCATTTTCAAAGCCGACATAGATACTGTCCATTTGGGGCAGTTCCTGCAGCGCGGCTTTGAATAGATTGATCGCAGGGCTGGTCTCGATGCTTTCATTTGAATCGGCTACGCTGGAACTGGTCGCCAGCACACGCACCAACGACGCCATAGCGGTAATCTCCATTTGAAGACGTCCCAACGCCTTCGAGCTGGTCGCGTCCATAAAGGCAGACGCAGCTTCCTGCGTTGCCAAATGAAGAGCCCGGACCTGAATAGTGATTAGCAGCGCGGCTAGAGCGATGATGAACGCCATCACCGCGAAGGTAATTGAGGTTCGAAATGTCAACATCCACTGGTCACTTGGCCGCGTTAATGCTTCGAGTTCAATCTCCTGGATCGCCATACCTGCTCTATCTCTGCTAGTTCGTGCGCCCTGCCGGTTTGGTTACGGCCGGCTGCGCCAATGCAAAAGGTTCATTGTTCAGACTCCATCCAGCCGTCCACTTTCGCGATAAATCTGTCAGCTGTGTTCAGCAATCCTTGCGTCGCAAATAACCGCAATAACGAGCGAACGAGAGCAATTGAGCCTAAGCTCGTCGCTCTGCCCGCCAAATATTGCTCGCTCAGGCTGCTCAGTCGGCTACGCGGCAAATGTTGAGTTCAGTCGGGCGAGTTTATAGTGACAATCCATTCGAGAGCTCCGAAATGGTTGCATGTGATCCGACTGTCGATCAGAAGGGAGCTTATGGGATCGCCGGCGTCTCAATGGATGAGCGGGTAGGTTTTTCAGTTCGGGAGCTAGTGAGTGAGGACCTTACGAGTCGAAATCCGCGCGTGAGGGAAGCGAACGGTGTTTCGCCCCGGCGGAATCAGTCAAAGGTGACCGTCGCTGTCGCAGGCTACCCCACGTGGTCGAGCGGCATCAGTGGCACCGAAGAAGTCTCGCATGGCCGAGCGCCGATCGCCGCTCAGCACCTGTGGTCGAAGTTCTCGCGGACTTTGATCGCGGCTGCCGGCTTCAGCCCGGCTTCCGCGGAAGCCATCGTCACCTTTGGCGGCGCCGCAGAGGTGGGATGCACGGCGGTTCCTAGGCTGCCGAACATCGATCGTCTCGGCTCCAGCTTTTCCATCGGCCATCCAATCAGGGCGATGACGTACCACGTTCATGTTTTCTTTATTTGGTCGCTTCTAGCGATTATTTCTCTCCACGTGACGGCGGCGCTTTTCCACCATCTTGTGTTTCGGGACACCTGGTCAGAACAATTCCAGTCCTTGGACAGCGCGCCGGATCGGTATCGGATTCATACCCGACCGCGAATTCGCGACCTGACCGACTAAAGGAGCCGGGAGCAACATCGTAAGAACGGTGAAATGCTGAGACCAGCTCAAGGCCAACCTCAGCTGCAACCCATGCCCGTTACCAGAACCCTGCGGTGATCGGAGTTCTGTGCGTCAAGTTCAGCAAAATTGATCATGGGGTCCGGCCGAGCTATCCGCTTGGTGGGCCTGAGCATCGTCAGGCCGCTTGGCGTAGCGCCTCCTCCTTGTGCTCCTTCAACAGATCCATGTTGAAATGGTCCTCGAGCCAGGCATCATGGCGCTCGACGGTCAGCGCCCGGACGAGCCGTAAGCAGCTCTCTCGGAGTTGGGGAAGATTCGCACCACATAGGTGCGCCGCCTGATCTCCTCGTTGAGACGTTCGAGCATGTTGGTCGACTTCATGTGCTTGCGATGCACTAGCGGCAGATGGAAGTAGGTGAGCGTCTCCTCGATGTTCTCCTCGACCCAGCCGGTGAGCTTGGGGTATTTGCCGCCCCATTTGCCGAGCCACGCCGCCATATCGAGCCGCACCTCGCCAAGATCACGCCGGTCGTACATCCATCGTCGCTCGAGCAGACAATCGTCGTCGACCCTGCGCGGCACGTAGTCGAGCGCGTTCCTAAGGAAGTGCACATAGCAGCGCTGCCAGAACACCTCTGCGAGGACTTCAGCGATCGCCTTCTTCAGCCCGGGATGATCGTCGGAGACGACGAACTCGACGCCTTGAAGGCGGCGGGCCTTCAGTCCCTCCAAAAGCTCCTTTCAGCTCGATCGGCTCTCCCGGTTGGTGAGCTCAACCGCAAGCACCTGACGCCGACCTTCCCAGTCAACGGGCGCAGTTGTGGTTAGGAGCACGTCACACCTCGATCGCGTTCCGCGTCGCCTCGTCAGTCTAGCCGGGAACTGCGACGCGCTGCCGGGGCGGTTGGGCCTTGAGCGACAAAATTCACACCTTGTCCGGCTGAGACAGCATTGAAGGCCCCTTACATCGCACCTCCCTGCACACGGCGATAGAGTTTAAGTCATCGTCCCCGGCATGAAGCAGCGGATGGTAACGCCGAGATGCCCCCTGAGTGGCCACACCAGCGTATGTCCCGAAAGGTTCGGCTCGGTGATCACGGCCTCATCGGGCACGTCGATCCATTCCATATCAACCTTGCCCATCTCCGAAGAGACATCGATGCGAACGCGGTAGTGACCGTTCTTGGTTTCCCAATCGGGATCGGCGACGTGCACGGCGTCTTTACCATCGCAGCACAAGCCTTTGCCGCTTTTCAGGCTCTCGAACCACTTGTTGAGCTCGGGATGCTCGTGGTCATGCGCATGCACGGCGCCGTGCGGGAAAACTCCCGAGATCAGCCCGCCTGTGAGGCACAACCACAACCGACTTCGCATCAGGACATCCTTTCTCTCATTTGCTGAAAACCCCCGACGAGCGCCATGCCCTCGCCTTGGGGCTTGAGGTGAGCGAGGTGGGATGATGGCCTTCACGTCGGGACGCCGAACGAGGCCTATCACACATCGGACCTGGCGGAGAAGGCGACAACTCAGTCCACTTGACCTTGCGATCGCAGCAAGCGGCAATATCGTCGTTAGCACTGGCATGCTCCGCGGTTGCGCCTTTGGAATTGCGCCAGCCGGCGCCTGTGGAGTGGGAGTGGATTTTTCCACTCGCTCTCGGTGGGAGTGGCCGCTACTCGCAAACGGAATCGCGCCGCGCTCTCTTGCCAGCCGGTAGGCGTATTGTTCGCGCAAACCTAAGCTCATGGCGTACAGCTGTGCCTTCCGAGTCTCGCCACCTACATAGAGCCGCAAAATCTCTTCGCGCTGTTCTCTGGTGATGCGAAGTCGATCGCCGCCGAGGTCGCGTGCCATAATGCGCATCGCCTCGCTATGCTCGATGTTCGCCTTCGCGATCTCTTCAGGCATCCTCAACTCGATCGTTTGGCCCCAGACCGTCGACTACCATAGTGAGCCGTGCGGCGCCTCCCGTCGGTGGTATATCTCGATTAATCTCTCGTATGATTCGGCAGCAACTTTGGGTGCACGACCCATTTTTGGCGCGGATGCGCAGGCGGGGAGCGCGCTGGACTTCGTTGAAGCACTCGAATGACCCCGATTGCGCGTTTCGTGAGCAGCGCAGAAGCGCGCAATTACTCCGGACGCAGTAGCCCGAGGGCCCTCCCTGGATCGCCCTTCATCGCGCTTTCTCTGAAGGGTTCACGTTATGAAAAGAGATCAAGGCCTGGCCGTTGAGATCTGGCAGCGTGACGATCGGGCCAAGGCAATCTCCAGACTTGAAATCGAAAGCGACGACCTCATCTTAAGCCACGCAATAGAGCTGGCCATGCGGCCCAAAGCGCAAACCGCGCGGCTTCTGAAATCGCACGCCATCATTTGGGAGGAGGACCCGCACGAGACGCCCGTCGGCGCGGTCGTATTCGCGAACCGTCGTCACTGCATTCGCTACACCGAAGGGATGCTCGCTGCCGGACGCGAGAAATAGCGCGCCATCGGCACCAAACGCAAAACCGCGCGAAAACGGGACGATGTGCGGCGGCAGGAAATATTCGCCCGGCCTATCCAGCTGCCGCGCGTACGCCATGATCGTTCGCTCGCTGCGGAGGCCGACATGGTATCTTCCGTCCGGTCCAAGATTGCCGCCACCTGGATTCAACCCTTCCACGCTTCCCGTCGCGCGCACGACCTTTCCGTTGCGATCAAGTGCGAGAATCCGATTGGATCCGCTGTTGATAAAGAGCAATCTGTCGACCGGGTCGATCCCAAGCCCGCGCGGATCGACAATCCGTGGATCGTCGCCGAAAGTGCCAACTAGTTCGCCGTTGTCAGCGAAGGCCAGAATGTTTCCGTAGCCCGCGCCGGCGGCGCTTGTGACGAGGAGGCTCATTTCAGTCTCGGTACATATTCAAGGCTAGACTTATTGCTGCTTCAGGCCGTCAAAGCGCACTCAAGCCGTGATCGGGCGATGAGTGTATCGCTCGTTCCTGCCATCCAGGTAACTCTCGTGCTGGAACAGGACTTATTCCAGTCTGGAATGTACGGGGCGGCGGCAGCAGCGGCATTTGTTAAACATGACGCTCGTCGCGGTTGGCGGCAGAAGCCTGTGGTCGATCAGAGACAGCAGTGCGTTGCGAAACGAGACCTCGGTATCAATCGTTTTTGTGAACCCAGCCTGGCGCAGCTTTGATGGTGCTCACGAATGCCCGAGGTCCTTCCAGGTCGCCATAGGCGAACGCAAAGTCCGCATGCTGGTCTCCTTGGCCGACCAGCTCCCCAGGTTCCGCGAGCGAAGATTGTACTTTGCGATCCGGTTCCAGACATCAGCGTCTTCTTCCAGGCTGCCACGCTCGTTGGCTTGTCCGGCCCGGTTTCGACACCGAGGGTTTCGGCTAGGACCGGCCACACGTTGCGCCACTCAAACATATCGCTGTTGGTGATGTTGAAAGCCTCGTTCGCCGCCTGCGATGACTGCGCAGCCCAGACCATCACGTCGGCGACGAGGTCCGCATCGGCGGCCTCCCAGACGAACGACGGACCGCGGGGATAACCGAACGGTTCACCCTTCTCGCGGCGGATTGCCGCGTAGGCACCGATGGCGGGAAAACGTTCACTCGCCTGGAGTAGGCCCGGTGACGAGTTGAGGACGCAGTGCCATGTAGTTGAAACCATTCTGTGCGCCCATCTCACGCACATAGGCTTCCTGATCGAAGAAGAAGTTCGGGTGATCTTTACGGGCATTACGTTCGCGGGCGGGGATTGGGATCGATTGTAGGTGCACGCCGTAGACCTTCGTTCCCTGCAGGATGCTGATGTGCTGGAAGTTCGGGGTGTTGCGCACGATCGGCTCGACCGCGTTGCGCAGCATGGCGCTATTAGTCTCGATCTGTTCCTTACTCGACCAGCCAGCGACCAGCTCGGGCTTCTCGTGCGGAGCCCTGTAAGCGATGTGCGTAATGTCAGTCAGCGGCTCGAACGCAGCGCGGGCTTCCTCGTCTCGCAAATCGACCGACAGAAAGTCAATCTTGCGGCCGCTGGTCAGCTCAGGCTTGCGGCGTGAGACGCCAACCGGCGGAAAGAAACTTCTCGATCGCGGCGACCCCCAGCAGGCCGCTTGCACCTGTGATCAGTACCTTCTTCGGAACGATCTTGCTCTGATTGATCGTGCTCATGATTCCAAGACATCGTTGTCTGATGTAGAGCGTTACTCGTGAAGGTGGCTATGCCGACGTTGCGTTGACGTCGAGCCACTTCGTGATTTTGGCTGCGGCGTCGCCATAGAACGTTCGATAAAGATCCTCGGTAACGTAGCCGATGTGCGGAGTCGCGAGAACGTTATCAAGCTTCCGGAAAGGATGGTCGGCAGGCAGCGGCTCGATTTCGAATACGTCGACCGCGGCCCCGGCTATCCGGCGTGTCTGCAGCGCTTCGATCAGAGCAGGCTCGTCGACGATCGGACCACGTGACGTGTTAACGAGTCTTGCCGTCGGCTTCATCAGCGCGAGTTCGGGCGCTCCGATCAGGCCCCTGGTACGAGGGCTGAGGACGAGATGGACGGTCACGATATCGGCTTTGCGAAACAGCGTCTGCTTGTCGACGAGACTCGCGCCAGCGGCGCTGGCCTTCTCCTCGGTCAAGTTCTGGCTCCAGGCGATCACCTTCATGCCGAAGGCGAGTCCGATGCGCGCGACTTCCTTGCCGACGTTGCCTACCCCGACGACGCCAAGGCTCTTGCCTCGCAGGTTCGAGCCGAGGCCCGTTTGCCACGCACCGGCCTTCAGCGAGGCGGACTCCCGGTCGATACCCCGCATGCTCGCCAGGATCAGCGACCAGGTGAACTCGATGGTCGGAGTGGAATTATAGCCCGTCGCCGTGACCGCGATGCCGAGATCGGCCGCGGTCTGGGTATCGATCGAGGCGTTTCGCGGTCCCGTGGAAGCTATCATCCGCAGGTTCGGTAACTGCTGCAGGATCTCCCTTGGAAGAGGCGTGCGTTCGCGCATCACGCAAACCACATCGAACGGCCGCAACCGTTCGACAACAGCCGAGGGGTGGGCCACATGGTCATTGAATACAATGATCTTGGCGTGCCGACGGACGCCCGACCAGTCGGCGAGCTGCAGGGCCACGTTCTGGTAGTCGTCGAGGATCGCAACTTTCATTGGATCCCTCCTTCAGGCTCGCCGGCAAAGAACTCGGCCAAGGCCCCCGCAACGGCTTTGGGATCGTTTTCCATCGGAATATGGCCAGCCGACTTGATCCGAACGAGCCTCGTGTCCGGAATCTCGCGGACATAACGTTCGGCATAGTCGATAGTCTGAAATGGGTCGTCCTCGCCCCACACCAGGAGCTTCGGCGTCTTGGATTGCAGTAAGGCCGGCAGCATCTCCATAGTATAGCGGTGGTCGGCAGCAGCCGCGAGCGCCAGCCAGGATCGGGCAACCCTGGGATCGGTCCATGGTTCGAGATATTCCGCGATCTCGGCTTCACTGGCCGGACGTCCGAGCGCCTTCACGACGGATACACGACGCGCAGCCAGAATATCGTCGCGCGTGGTGGCTGCAGCGACCGCCGGATCCCGGAAGCGGGCTACGCCTGGCACGGGCCACGAGTCGTACATGATCCCGTTCACGACGGCCACGCGCGGCACCTCCATCTCCTTTGCGAGCATCAGATGCTGCGCCACGCCTCCGCCGATGTCGTGGCCGGCGACCACGACCGGACCCTTGTGCCCGAGCGCCTCGAGGAAACGCACCAGCCAAGCGGAAAGGCGCGGGACGGAAGCCTCGTTTATGGTGAGTTCGCCGGCGGAACGCCCGAAACCGGGGAAATCGACCGCCACAGGGCGAAGCCCCGCGGCTGCAATGTCATCCAGCACGGGCAGCCAAACGCGACTCCAATAGGTGCCATGAAGCAGCAGCACCAACGGACCGCCCTCGCCGGCGGTCAGATAGCTGATCGGAATGCCGTCGACGTTGATCGTAGCCCGACGCGTCATCGGACGAGCCTCTTGACCTGCGCCGAGTCCAAGATCTCGTCTGCGAAATGTGTGCTGATCATGCTTGCCTCCTTGTTCGACAATCGCCTGCCAGAATCGTCATTGTCCCCCAAGATCCTTGCGACGGCTCGGGAAGCGAAGCGCCGCCCCAGCCCGGAAGGAGGGGCAGCGTGTCCCGCTGGTCAAGCAACCGGCTTGAGTTTACCGGGCGCGGTCCATTCGGCGCCCTTCATGAAGGAGTCGTTCGGCGTCTCCGCGAGATGGTTGGTGTAGTTGGAGATCAACTTGGTCGCTTCGAGCACGAGCACGTCGAGCAGTGCGCGGTTGTCGTAGCCCGCTTGCCTGAAGGCCGCGACGTCGGCTTCGCTGACCACGCCGCGCTGGCGAGTCAACTTGGCGGCGAACAGGCGCAGCGCCTCGAGCTTCGGATCGGCAATGGGACGGCCCTCTCGCACCGCAGCGATCGCGGCAGGGTCGACCTTGGCCATGCGCGACAGGTTGGTATGGCCGGCCATGCAATAGGTGCATTCATTCTCGTAGATGATGGCCAGATAGACGATGTTGCGTTCCTGCGGAGTAAAGCCCGTTTTCTCGGCGATTTCCCATAGCGTGCTGTACGCCTCGAGCGCTGCCGGGCTCTCTGCGAGGACGCGGTGCAGGTTGGGCACAAAACCCCAGGTCTTCTGGACGCCGTTCAGGATCTCGGCGGACGCCGCGGGCGCGGTCGTGGCGTCCTGAAGTTTGAAGCCGTTGATCATTGTCCTTCTCCTCGATGGTCGATGAATGATGTGCGGGCAAACTCATCCATTCCGCGGCGCGGCGGCAGATGCGCCGCGGCCATATCATTCATTCCTCCGTGGAATGTGCATGAAACCGCCGACACGGTGTCTTCCAAGTTCGGCACGAACACTATCATCGCCAGAGCTTGATCAGTTGCGCCTCCACGCTTGGAAGATCTGGCCCGACGGCTACCGGCGCCGGCCACCCAGGCACGGCCAGCGTCGGCGGCGGAGCACTGCCCGGTCGGGCGATAAGCGCTGCCGGGCAACCAACGTTCTGCGCCCCGAGATTATCCCACACCTGGGTCGATACCATGCAAATCGCAGCCGTCGGTACCCACAGCTCCTCCGCGGCCATATGGTATACCCGTGGCGCCGGTTTATATCGACGCACGAGATCAACACTCAGCAATTTTTCAAAGAAACCATCGATACCTGCGCGCGTTAGCTGTACGCTCTGCGCGCCCTCCGGCGAGTTCGAAAGCGTGACTAGCCGAAAACCAGCGTCCTTCAATTGCTTCAGCCTTGCCGGTACATCGGAGTGCGCGGGCAGCGTGGCGGATCGCATTTCCAGTTCGACGATATCGGCCTGCTGTATCGAGACGCCGTGGATCGAGCCCATCGATTTGAACACGGCCTCCGACAAATTAAAGAACGGTATGTATGGTCCCCCAGCCAGGCTTATTGCCTCCGAGTGGAGGATGAGCCTTGTATACCACTCGTTCATGAGCCTGCCGTCGCCGAATAGCCGTTCAAACAGCGGTGCCAGGTGCCGGATGTCGAGCAGCGACCCATTGACCACGAACGCAAGGATCGACGGCACCGCAGCGCCGCTCTTGCTTTCTTGAGCGCGCGCGGGCTCAGTTCGCCCGACAGCACTCGCCGTCACACCACCAATTGCGGAAGCTCTGAGCCCGGCAAGTAGCTTGCGGCGCGGCAATGAGAGCAGAACATCGTCCGTCATCGGGTTCTCCTTTTCCATTTCGACGGCTGAGTATCCTTTCCTGCGCTTTGCGAGCGCAGCGCGTGGCTGCCGCGTCGAATTGGAGCGCCGACACGTCTCCGCAGTTGGTCCCGAATTTCCATCGCGCTTTAGCTAGCAACTTTCCAAGGATGACAGCAGCCAGATGGAAGCCCGCCGCTCTCGTCGAACTTTGGTGCGAAAACATTCATACGCAGGTTGGCCTTGAGCAACGGGCTTAAGTCCGGTGCCGAGTTTGTGATGGACCTACCGGCCGACATGATCCACCAAATCCGGAACAGACGCGAGAGAGGAGGACGATGGCACCAAAGACGCTTTGCGCGACGTACGACATTCTTCCGATCTCAATTCGAACAATACCCGGCTCATGGATCACGTGCTGATCCGAGAATGCTGCATTTTGCTGTTCCTTGCGTCAGTGGCGCCTGCATTCGATGGGAATCTACGCCAATCCGGAAACCTAGAGCCGCGGACCTACCAGTACATCGCAAATCCGTTGCAGCTCATCTCGGATGTTATGAGCAGGGACACAGCACTTGAGCATCAAAGCGAAGCAGTAAGCCGCACTCGATCTCTCAACGGGCGACGTGGCGTGTAGTGGAAAGCGGAAGTTGACAAAGCGGGTATATCGTTGCGAAGTTTTGAGTGCCTGCTTTAAGAGTCTTCGCAGTCACAAAGTACGGGCTAGCGGCGCGCATGGTTTCAGGCAGCAAGCAATATGTAGGGGGATGCCGTCTAGCTCTGGTGAACTTCAGCATTGAACGTAGCAGCGAGCATCACTTCCCTTGAACTTAAAGCTCGATCCGCCGTCCAATTTCTACCAAGGCATTGGAGGGTATTCTAAATCGGTCGATTGCGTGGGCGGAGTTTCGGGACATGAAAGCGAACAGCGCAACGCCACAACGCGAGAGCATATTTCGATTTTTGCGGCTTATGGGATCATGTCGCTCGATGTAATAGATTGGCTCATCCCACGCGGGCACTCCCTTTCTCGTAGCCCGGGAGATCACCGAGGGAAGGTCAGGAATCTCAACAAAACCAAAATGCACGGTGACGTGCCACACCCCCTCGCCAAGATTCTCGCATCGCATGCGATCCCGCGGACGAACCCTGGGAACGCTCTCAAAGCTAACCGTCAGCGCTATGGCTGTCTTGTGGAGACATCGTCCTTGTTTAACGTAGTTGACGATGATCGGCGGCATACCCTTGCCAGACCGCGTTAGAAAGATGGCGGTACCCGAAACGCGGACCACATTCTCGTTGCGGAGGCGACCGAAGAATTCGGTTCGTTGCTGGGGTCGCGCGATATTTCGCCGGTACAACGCCTCAACGCCGAAATGCCATGTGGTCATGATAGTGAAGACAAGGATGCCGAAAGTCAGTGGAATCCAGCCCCCCTCGAGGATCTTAAAAAGGTTCGCGGAGAAGAAGGCCAAGTCGACCGCCAGCAAAAGCGCCGCGGTTGCGGCAGCTTGATAGAGCGTCCAACGCCAGCGACGTCGCATCACCTCGTACAGAAGGACTGACGTCAAAACCATCGTTGTTGAGACAGCCGTGCCGTAAGCTCCGGCAATGCGCTCCGAATTTCCGAAAACTGCGGTCAAAGCAACTGTAAGGAACATCATGGTCCAATTCACGAAGGGCACGTAGATCTGGCCATATGCCTCAGCCGAAGTCTGATCGATCCGAACGCCAGGAAACCATCCTAGTTGCATTGCTTGTCGGGTCATCGAGAACGACCCGGTAATGATGGCCTGGCTTGCGATGATGGTTGCGAGGGTTGCCAAAGCTACCAGAGGGTAGATCGCCCAATCCGGCGCAAGCTTGAAAAATGGATTCGACTCCATATCAGGAGCGTCCAGAAAATTCCCGACCTGACCGGCATAGTTTAGAACGAGGGCAGGAAGTACGATACAATACCATGCAAGGCGGATGGGGTAACGACCAACGTGGCCCATATCAGCGTACAAGGCCTCACCCCCCGTGAGCGCCAGAAAAACACCACCAAGAACGGCAAAGCCAACGAATCCATTCGTACTCAGTAACCGGAAAGCGTGAACAGGGTCGAGTGCGCATAGCACCTGCGGATGCCGCACAATGGCACCGATGCCCAGCATGGCCATCGTTGCGAACCAAATCAGCATAACCGGTCCAAACGCCTTGCCGACGGTGGCTGTGCCTCGGGTTTGCAGCGCGAACAGGGCGACAAGGATTAGAACCGCGATCGGCATTGTGTAAGGTTTGAAAATGTCAGTCGCGACGTTCAGGCCTTCCACCGCACTCAAGACCGAAAGGGCTGGTGTAATGATGCCATCGCCGTAGATGAGAGCCGCCCCAAATAACCCGAAAATGACCAGCCAACGCCGCCGTCCTGACCGATCTTCACCGGTCATAGCCATGAGCGCGAGAATACCACCCTCACCGTGATTGTCCGCACGCATGACTAACACGTTGTATTTGACCGAGATCGTGATGATCAACGACCAAACTATCAAAGATAGAGAACCAAGGGCTTCCTCGGGCGTGAATTCATGTCCAATGATATGAACGATGGTCTGGAGCGTATAGAGCGGACTCGTTCCTAGATCGCCATATACGATGCCGAGCGCAACGAGAACCGTTGCGAGGTTCGGACTTTGCCCCAGCTTATTGTGAATCTCCCCGGCGAACCCGGTGTGGCGATTGAGGGCAGAAGTGGTCGAATAGGGCATAGTTTGCACCAAGGTCTGCGAGCAGTGAGATGCCGCCAGCGAAATCGATGACGCCCGCGGCCGCGGCCCACCCGCCGCCCCACACCCAATGGGTAACCGGCAAATAGACTATAACGAGCCACCCCATCGTAAAGAGCAGGACGAACGGAAAGCGCACGCGCTCGGGAAATGCGCCGATTATGAGCGCAGAGGTGATGACGGCGAAGGTCATTTGAAACAGCAGGAACACCACCTCTGGCAGGTTGCTGCGGAGCTCCTTGTTGCCGAAATGGACGAGGAAGGCGTTGTCCAGCGGACCGATCAATGCCCCGCCGTGGCCAAAGCTAAGACTGTAGCCGAATCCCGCCCAGAGCAGCGAGACGATGCAACAAATGCCGAAGCAATGCATCAGTACTGAGAGACGATTCTTCCGCGCGCGCGCCAAACCGCCGTAGAATAACACGAGCCCGGGAAACGTCATAAACAGCACAAGCGCCGACGCGACTAAGACCCAAGCAGTGTCGCCAGCGTTCGGCGTCATTGCTCCGCCGGCCCAGGCTGGCGAGGCGGCGCACGACAACATCAGCGCAAACACATACCGCCAGCCGACGCCTCTCAGCAAGAACGACATGGTGCTATCCCGTGGGCTCTGGCGGAGCCGTGGGCCTTGTCGCAACCGATTTACCGGCGGGCCCACGGTTGCCCGCATCAACGAACGGTCAACATATTCGGCGATCTTCTTGCGGTAACGCTCAAGCCTGCGCTGAACCTGGGCCGCGGCCCAGAGTTTCGCGGCGAGCACCGCGACTTTGCGCAGGCCATCGGTTTGAATTCGGTCGTCGCTCATGCTTGCCTTTCCGCGGGATGAGTCCGTACCGCTGCGATTCCCAGTGACAAGCGCGACAAGGGCAATGCCGACCGGTAGCATCAGGGACCGCTATGGTCGGCGCGACAGAATACTGCCGTGCCGCTCGCAAGATTTGATCGAACTGTCGACGGCTAGAAACGGTGACGAAGGTGGCCCAATGCGGCATGTGTGTTCGCCCACAATCGTCCGCCGTGTACTTCGACGATCGTACGACAGATCGACAGGTCTCATCCCCACGGCTTTATCGTGTAGAATGCGTCGAAAAGACCTTCGACGGCCTCCGGCGTCAGCCCCAGGCCCGCGTCTCGCACAGCGAGAACTCTGCCTTCTCTCCTCCTTGATCTTGACGAGCAACTCCTGTCTCCCATCGCAGGCGTCATGGCGTTAATTGTTGACCTCACAACCGCGACAGTCCGTCATTGAATGCGAACTACTCTCGTTGGCGTGTGGCCTCGAATAGGAACCAGGTTCGCCGCTCGGCTTCATCAATCCAGTTTTCCAACAGACTTGCGGTGGCGATATCGCCGTACGCGTCACAAAGTCCATGCGTTTCGCGCAAGTTCGCGGTGAGCTGCTTGTTGTCGTCACGAAGCTCGGCGAGCATGTCCATGGGCGTCACGAAATCTGCGTCGTTGTCGAGGATGCGTTGCAGCCGACCGATGTGCCCGATTGATCGCAACGTCGTGCCGCCAACCTTGCGAACGCGTTCGGCAATAGCATCGGTAGCGGCGAAGATCTGATCGCCCTGCTCATCCAGGAGGAGGTGATAGTCGCGAAAGTGCGGGCCTGCCATGTGCCAGTGAAAGTTCATGGTCTTCAGGTACAACCCGAACATGTCGGCGAGCAGGATGTTCAACGCGCCTGAAATATCTCGTATAGCATCCGACTTCAGATCTGTGGGCGTCTGGAGCGAAGCAGTTTTCAGCTCTTTGGCGTTTCGAATGCTCATACGTTCGATCCTTTCACGCGTTTCGGCAGTTTCCAGCCGGGGCGCACATAATGACAGGTGTAGCCGTCTGGATAGCGCTCGAGATAATCCTGATGCTCGGGCTCGGCTTCCCAGAAGTCGGCGGCAGGAGTGACCTCGGTCACCACCTTGCCAGGCCAAAGATGTGAAGCATCGACGTCCGCGATCGTGTCTTCGGCGACCTTCCTTTGCTGGTCGCTCGTATAGAAGATTGCTGAGCGGTAGCTCGTGCCCCAATCGTTGCCCTGGCGATTGAGAGTGGTCGGGTCGTGAATCTGAAAGAAGAACTCCAGCAGAGTCCGAAAGCTGGTCTTTCCGGGATCAAAAGCGACCTCAATGGCTTCGGCATGCCCTTCGTGATTGCGATAGGTGGCGTCCTTCACCTTTCCGCCCGTGTAACCGACGCGCGTGGAGATAACGCCCGGTTGTTTGCGGATCAGATCCTGCATGCCCCAGAAGCAGCCCCCCGCGAGGACAGCGCGCTCGATCGTCATTCAATAATCTCCACTTGATCGAGGCAGGCACCGTCGCCCTCCGCTTTCATTTGATCGCGCGGACTGAAAAGCGACGAAGCCGAGTTGGCGCAGTAGCGCAAACCGTCCCCGCCTACGGCGCCTACCGGCGCTCCGCCACCCACGTAGCGCCGCCGATGCCTGCAGCACCCACGCCAGCGCCAAGTACACGCCGCGTCCCCTTTCCCGCTGCCAGCAACCGCAAGTCGCGTCGGCACTACGGACACCAAGCAGGGTGGATTGCCCGACTCCTTGAATTCCCGATGATCATAATGCATTCCGTTCCATTGCTGAGTTGAGTGACTAGCACGAGATTGAACACCCAAACCACCCTCCGTCATCCCGCTATCGGTTGTTTGACACGGAATGTGCCTCTCATCGACGAAAGCTCGCATACCTCAAAATGGCCTTCTGAATTCGTACTATGACCGAGGTCCCACTTCTTCGCGCGTTGTCTTCTGCAAAGAAAGGTTGTCTTCTGCAAAGCAATGAAAACTCGCAAGGGCAAGTGACCACTTCAGTGAGTGTTGAGTGCCGATCGAGGGTTTCTGCTCGCGGCTCCTGACACTGGCGGGACTCTTGTTCGCCATTGACCGAAGTTGATCGCCTAGTAGCGTAAGTGTCGAGGCAGGAATGTAAGAAATATCACCATTGCAGAAAGCGTCCCTCTGCTTTGTCACGGCATCAGTGACGTTTCATTCCGGCAAGCCTGACTCGCGTAAGGCCCGCTCGATCCGTGATCTTGCATCGGCGGCAGGTAGAACCCTAATTATCGATATTTCGAGGCATTGAATCGACAATTCCACTGATGCTCCTGGTATACGGGCTCGTTTCTTGGATCTCGCGATTCAACTGCGTGTTTTTTCTGCCGCACGTGTCAGATCCTGCTTGAGCAAATAGAATGAAGCGACCAGAAACAGAACATCCTTCATCAAGAAACCGAGTGGCAAGGTCATGATCGGAAATCCGCCCGCCTCGTTGGCCCAGCCATCGGGTAGGAAAGGAATAATGCTTGTGGTGCCGATGAAGGTTGCGATCGACCCTAGCGCGCCCAGAATGCCAAGCTTCGGGCTCCAATAGCCAAGGAAAATGAGAGAGCCGAAGATCGTTTCGGTCGTCCCGAGGAAGAAGCCCGCGCCGCGAACGCCGAAAGCTGGAAGCAGCCAGAAAACGATCGGGCTATGGCTGATTAAGGGGACTAGCATCTCCGCGGTGTACTGGCTCCACTTTTGGATGCTGAAGGCGAAAAACGTAAAAACCATCGCAGCACGAATCAAATGACGGTCAAGACCACTCCGAAACGGGGCGGCCTTCGAAACATAAAGAATAAGCTGGTTCGACTGATTCATGATGTCATTTCTCTCATTCCTATTTCCACGACTGGATCGCCGTCGCAGACCTCTAGAAAGCGGCGGAACGGCATCCGTTCGCCACCTGCCGCTAACCATAGCTGCTCTATCTCTGTTAAGTCGTTCGCCCAGCGCGTTGGTTAGGGCCGGCACTGCTGTGGGCGAAACCACGAAACGAATGGTCAGATGAGTCTCGCCGGCGGCCGACGCCTGGCGACGGGCCTATCCCAGACGGCTGTCGCCGTGCTCCCTCATCCGCCGGTAACCGCAAGTATCGTTTCCTTGATCTTTGCTTTGGCGTAATTGCCGGCCTGTTCCAGCTCAACATGCGGGAAGTTAGGCAACTCGTTCGCCGCAACCACGCAGTCGACAATGGTTGGGCAATCTGACTTGAGCGCTTCGTCGATAACGTCGCGCAACTCGGCGGGTTTTTCGGCCTTGAAGCCAACCCCACCGCAGGCGCGCGCTAGCGCCACATAATCCGGATTGGGGAAGTCGATACCGTGTTTCCAGGCCGGCACCCCGATCGCTTCGGCCTCGAGCGTGATCAGTCCGAAAGCCGAATTGTTATAGACGAAGCACTTAACCGGCAGCTTATGATGCACGGCAGTGAGGAATTCGCACATCAGCATGTTGAAACCGCCGTCGCCGCAAAGCGCTATAACTTGGCGCGAACGGTCGAGTGCCTGAATGCCGTTGGCCTGACCAAGCGCGGTACCAACGGCGCCATTGTTGAACGAGCCGATGATCCGCTGCGCGCCACTCTGGCGGATCCAGTTGCCCGACCAGAGCGTATTGAGCCCGGTGTCGATGACGAACACGGCATCGCGCGTGGCGAGGTCACTCACCCCACGCGCGACCGCCTGCGGGTGAATAACACTCTTGCTGCGCGCGGTATCGGATTGTTTGTCTAGCATCTCGTCCCAGGTCCTGCGCCGGGTCGCAATGAAATCGAAAAATTCCCTGTCGCTCTTCGGCTTCACCCGACCGAGCAGCGATCTGATCGTCGGTCGTACTGACCCGTTGACGCCGAGCTCAGTCGGGGTGCGGCGGCCAAGCACGCCCGCCCGGTCGTCGACCTGGATGACAGCACCCTTGCGGGGTAAGAATTCTGAATACGGATAATCTGTGCCGAGCATCAAAAGCAAATCGCAATGCATGGCGGCTTGATAGACCGGTTTCGTCCCGATCATGCCGATGCCACCCATCCAGTGCGGATCGTTATAAGGCATGATGTCCTTGCCTCTGAAGGAATGGATCAGTGGCGCCTTGAGTCGATCGGAAAGCGCACGCAATTCTTCGGCTGCGCCATGACATCCAGCACCGCACATGATGACGATGCGGCCAGCTTCGTCGATGCGGCGGGCCATCTCGGCAACATCTGCTTCGCCAGCGGATATTTCTGGTCGCGGCTTGAGCGTGGTAACGCTGGCAACGCTGCCGTCGGACGTCGAGCCAATGACATCCTGTGGCAGCGTCAAATGTGCGACGCCACGGCTACCATAGGCGGCAGCGATGGCCTGATGAATAACGGCCGGCGCCTGTGCGGCTGAGGAAATGGTCTCGGTATAGAGCGAGACATCACGGAATAGCAGGTTTGAATCTGTCGCCTGAAAATAGTCGGTGCCCTGCTTCTTGCGCGGCATCTCTCCAGAGAGTGCAAGAACCGGTGCGTGGTCGCGATTTGCTTCGTAGAGGCCTGCGACGAGATGGGTGCTGCCAGGTCCGGTTGTTCCGCAACAGACGCCGAGCCGACCTGTGAGCTTTGCTTGGCCCGCAGCCGCGAGCGCTGCTCCTTCCTCATGGCGGACGCCGATCCATTCAATTTCGCTGTGGCGAACAGCATCGGCGATCGGATTAAGCGAATCGCCAATCAGCCCGAATATCTGCCTGACACCAACCTTTCCGAGCACGTCGACCAAAGTACCAGCTACTGTCCGTGACATCTGCATCTCCTGCAATTGGAACCTTTCAGATCGTCTCTGCCAAGACGCAAAGTCCGGCCGCTATTTAGGTTTTGACTTTTGGCAGGGCACCTAAAGCATTGCCACTTACGTGAGGTCGAGAGCCGCTCGTACGCTTTAGGGGTAGCCGGTTAACACGAAAGCGCATATCTCGTCTGTTTCGGAAATGACATGACTTAGGACGTTTTGCGTCAATCAACTCACCGGTACGTTCCGTCCTGAGAGGACGCCGTGATCGCCTTCTTTAGCTTGTTCCTGAAATCAACATCACCGCTCGTAAACCTCGTGTGCGATGCTGTTGGTCGCGGTTCTCACGCGACCGCCGGCGATAGCTTGACAGCATTCGCGTTGACATCATCAGATTGTCATGCCGGCACTAGTGGTTCATCACAGTGATTTTGACGTGGCAGAGAATCTCGATGCTTCGGGGAACGCCGGGCTGACCGCGAATGAAACCGTTTCGTTCGAGGGTGACGATCATTTGGTGGACTGACGGCGAGCTGACGCGGAAATGGCGCTGAATGTCGGCTTCGGCGGGCGGCTGTCCGAACATGTACGAATAGGTATGGATGAAAGCTAGGTAGTGACCCTGCTCGGCAAGCACGCCGCCCGCAAGCTCAAGCGGACGCAGATTTTGCTGGCGGCCGATAGGAGCTGCCGCGAAGAAGAGATTGCCCGGACCGTGAGTATCAGCCTTTCCATCGTCAGCCGGACCAAGCGCCGCTTCGTGGAAGGCAATCTGGAGCGGGCCTTGAGTGAGGAGCCGCGTCTGGGCGCAGAGCGCAAGCTGACCGGAAAGGAGGAGGTCCTGCTGGTGGCGACGGCATGCGCCAAGCCGCCTGCCGGCCGCAAACGCCGGACGCTGACGCTGCTGGCCGACGGTCAAGCTCACCGATCACGACAGCCTGTCGGGCGAGACCGTGCGTCGCCGGCTGGCTGAGAACGATCTCAAGCCATGCCGCAGGGACATGTGGTGCATTCCCCATGTCGACGGCAAATACGTCGTCCGCATGGAGGACGTGCTCGATCTCTACGCCGAGACACCGGATCCCGCCCGGCCGCTGGTCTGCTTCGACGAGACCCCCGTCCAGCTGATCGGCGAGGTGCGCCAACCGGTCCCGGCCCAACCGGGACAGCGCGAGCGCTACGATTACGAGTATCGCCGCAACGGCACCGTCAATCTCTTCGTCACCTTCGATCCGTATCGGGGCTGGCGCAACCTCAAGCCCACCGATCGCCGCGCCGCCGTGGACTACGCCCACTGCATGCGTGAGCTCGTCGACGTCCATTATCCCGACGCCGCCTGCATCCGTGTCGTGCAGGACAATTTGTCGATCCATAAGCCCGGGGCGCTGTATGAGGCCTTCGCGCCCGCCGAGGCCCGACGCATCCTGTGCCGCCTCGAATTCCACTACACCCCGAAGCACGCCAGTTGGCTCAATATGGTTGAGTGCGAGATCAGCGTGCTTCAGCGCCAGTGTCCCGGCCGCCGCATCGACGACCCCAAAAGGCTCCGAAATGAGATCACAGCATGGCAACGGCGGCGAAATAAAACCCGAGCCCGAATCAAATGGATGTTCACAACCGACAAAGCCCGCGCCAAACTCGGCCGCGCCTATCCAGCCACCGCCAAAGAGTCAAAATCACTGTGATAGAACACTAAGCCAACGCGGCAATCAGCTTGCCTTTACACAGATACAGAGTTGAGCCGTTACTCGAACGCGAACGAGTCGGCGCCAGCGGGGTACTGACGAGCGGAGACAAGTCGACCGGACCGGCTCGGCTCGACCGTTCTCCCAATGTCGCGCCGTTCGCCCTCATCGAGTACGTTCGTTAGACAGATGAAGAACGAGAAGACCGCGAACCCGGCTCTGACACGTGCTCGCCGAACTGCAGGCGATCTCGCGCCGACCACCACCGTTGAAGCGTCAGCGTTTCGGCCCAACCTGGAAGTTATCGTTTTGCTCCGAACTAAAGCCGAAGATTACGTCGTGTATGGCACGAATTGCAATCTTCAATGAAACGCAGAGAGCTCTCGATGGCGCCTCCGACGGGACGTTGCGCTTCTGTCTGTGGTTGTTCGAGCGCGCGAATACGGCATCATCCGTTCGTGACCGCTCGCCGATCACCGAGATAATCGATCGCTATCTTCGGCAAGATTAGGCCTAAGCTCATGGCCAATACGACCTCGATGGCGGTCACACCATCTGCGATTGTAGCGCCAACCAGCTCCGATGTTGCCTGCGCCGTATCGGCAATTTGCATCAACCCGCTGATCATTCTGAAGGCGTAGACGCCGGGTATCATCGACACCACGGACGCAAAGCCGATGGCTGCGAACGGCAAGTGCCGCCGGCGCGAAACCGGAGCAAGCAGCACCCCGACGACGAGACAGGCCACGAGAGCGCCTGCTACGACTCCAAAACCGAACTTGGTGATCGCAACCCACCGAAAGGCATGGGCCAGCATGCCGACCGCCACAGGCCATCCCAGCATGTTTATGGGGGTCGAGAAAAATACGCCGTAGCAAGCCACCGCCACGCCGGCAGCTATTACATCCAACCACAGAGGAACCGCCGTGCCGGTCGGATCAACCGGCAAAGACACCTGGAATACCGCGAGGCCTAGAAGTAGTCCGGCCGAGATAGCGACCACAACGAGACTGGCAAAAATCAAGCGCGCAGCACCGAGATCGATGCGGCCGCCGATAAGGTCAATCGCACCATTGAGAAGATGTGGACCCGGCACAAGCACCATACAGGGGCAGACCACGACCAACCGTAAGGCCGTGCTTAATTGATAGCGTACCGCCAGTCCGCCCATGAGACCTGCAAGCAGCGCAGCGCAGAACGGTTGTATGATGATGTTCGTGCTTACTCTGGCGATTGCGCGGCGCAGCACGGCGCCCGCGCCGGAGCTTGCGATGATCAGCAACGCAGTAAACTGGTGCTGAATGCCGAAGATGATTGCCAATGCGGTCGCGGCGGCCGCCGCGGCAAGGGCAAAGAGCCACGTTGGAGCCGGCTGTGCTTTGGCGATGGTGTCGATCCGCAAGCGCGCATCAAGTGGGCAAAGCCGGTCGGCCTCTATCTCAGCGATCGCTTCCATCGCAGACGCGACGCGGCCCATATTTAGGCCGGTTGGATCCGCTACGACGCTCGAGATCGGCGTCGAGCCTCCACCCATCGAGCGCAACTGCAGTTCACCCCAGCGCAGCGACAGGTCGGCTCGGATGCCGAGCTTGTCACCGAGCCGCCGGCCCGCGGCGACGACCTGATCCGTAGCCTGGCCGTTGACATAAACAACCCTTGTGATTGCAAGGATCAAGCCGGAAAGCTCATCATTGGTCATGGCTGTTGCTCGGGACAGAAATACAGGACTTTCCAACATCGACCTGCCGTGCCGTGATCACGTCTCCTTTTAGCCTGCGGCAGATGCCCTCGCCGCAGTCGCGACGTAGGGTTTCACCATCTTGGCAGGATCAACGACGCGGTCGAACTCTTCTTCGTTGACGAAGCCAAGCTTGAGCGCGGCAGCCTTCAGCGTCAGATCGTTGTCGATGGCGTAATGCGCGATCTTCGACGCCTTGTCGTAGCCGATCACCGGCGCGAGCGCCGTCACCAGCATCAATGAACGTTCAACATATTCATTGATCTTCTTCAGGTTGGGCTTGGACCCCTCCACTAGGAATTTGCGGAAGTTGACGCAACCGTCGCTCAGGATCGTAATCGATTGAGTGATGTTGAAGATCATCAGCGGCTTGTAGACGTTCATTTCGAGGTATCCGCCGGCCCCACCAAAGCCGACCGCGACGTCGTTCGCCATGACCTGCACCGCGATCATGGTGAGCGCCTCGCACTGGGTCGGGTTTACTTTGCCCGGCATGATCGATGAGCCAGGCTCGTTCTCCGGTATCAATAATTCGGCAAAGCCCGCACGAGGCCCGCAAGACATCAGTCGGATGTCGTTGGCGATCTTGTAGAGCGAAACCGCGAGCGTCCGGAGTGTGCCGGATAACTGCACCAGCGCGTCGTGAGCACCCTGCACGGTAAATTTGTTCGGCGCGGTCACAAAGGGGAGACCGGTGAGTTTGGCGATTTCGGCTGCCGCCGCCTCGGCGAAGTCGGGAGCCGAATTGATGCCGGTACCTACCGCAGTGCCGCCAAGCGCCAGCCGATAGACACTCTGCAGGGCCGCTTCGATTCGCTCCAGGTCGTCCGTCAGCATGCCCACATAGCCCGACCATTCCTGGCCCAGCGTCAATGGGGTCGCGTCCTGCATGTGCGTGCGGCCGATCTTGACGATGTTGTCCCATTCTTTGGCTTTGACGGCGATAGCATCGCGCAGTGCTGCCACCGCCGGAATCAGGCGTTGCTTTACGTTTACGGCGGCTGCGATGTTCATCGTCGAGGGAAACGAGTCATTCGACGATTGCGCCATGTTGACGTGATCGTTGGGATGGACTGGTGTGTGGCTGCCAAGCGCCGTGCCGGCAAGCTGGCTGCAGCGGTTGGAGATCACCTCGTTCACGTTCATATTGAATTGCGTGCCGCTGCCTGTCATCCAGACATGCAGCGGGAACATATCGTGATGTTGGCCCGCCAGGATTTCGTCACATGCCTGGACGATCAGTCTGTGGCTCGCTTCGTCGAGCCGCCTGCTCGCGTTGTTCGCATTGGCGGCGGCTTTCTTCAGAATCGCATAACCTGTGATCATCTCGCGGGGAATCAGATCCGTGCCGATGCTGAAATGCTCTAGCGATCGCTGCGTTTGCGCTCCCCACAGCTTGTCTGCAGGTACCTCGACCAAGCCGAGACTGTCGCTTTCTTTCCTAAAGTCGGTCATGTGCGTTTCCTTCTTGGCTGCTCACGCATACGAATGGGCTCGCGCTCTGCCGACGATTTGCCGCCGACGATTTTGCGGATCGCGCCTCCGCGGGATCTCCAGCATCGCTCAGACGGCGTCGACGACAGCTTAGGCAAGGGTCTGATTTCTCCACATCGATCGATGTACCATCAAAGTCATGCTTCCCGACACGAAGCAGCGGATCAATACGCCTGCAAAACCGTAAAATGGCCGACCATGCTTCGCCTGCATTGTTCGGCTAGATGCCGACCGCGTCGTCCGCCACGTCGTCCAACCGAAGCCCCATTTACTCCTGTGTGTTTCCTTCGCGCTTACCGCATCGCCCGAGCGTGATGTCCCTCCATCCGCTCCTCAAGTGCACATCTCCGTTGCGCACTTGGTACGCATCTCGCCTGGAGAGAGTCGCTCAGTCTTGGCAGCTGAGCGAGTTTAACGTTGTAAGATGGTGTTAATCGTCGGTCTCTCGCGACATCTTTGGTCGAGGATAAGGCTCATGACTTGGCGCTTGGGAAAAGCGACTTGTGCGCCAATGGCGTGCGAAAGCGCGTTCGCCATCGAGCCGCGCGCCAATGAGCCAATCATGCGGCGTCTGCCGTTCATGCGAAGGTCGCGCGCGGCCCAGATCGTCGGAGTTCCAACATCGTAGGTGAAAGCCGCATTTTCATATGCGTGCTCACTAATCAGGGGCGTCTGATATTATGGATGGATCGTTGGTCCCGCCACACGCGCCGCAAGATCCTCCAGGCCTGCGCGAACCTCCTTATAGCTCGCGAGGGACGCAGCGAGATGAGCGCCGTCGAGCTTCGGCAAGAGCGCGGCACGCGTTGCTTTGCCGTCACCGACAAGACCCGGGTCGGGGCCGGGTTCTCCTGCCGAGGTTCTCCGGACGCAACTCGATCTGCGCGATCTTGGCATCCGTCGGATAGAACTGCCGGTAGGGACGACCGGTGCTTGGCAATCAATAGCGTGTCGCAGGTCAGCATCGCTCCGTAGTCCGATGAGAACCCGATCAGCCCGGTCATTCTGACGTCGTACGGGCTTTTCCCACTCGGTGTGCTACTTGCCGCCAAGCGCGTTGACGATCGGCGCACCCTGGCGCTCAGCCAACGCAATCACCTCGTCATGCGCACCTGCTCATCCCCGCCCGCGGAGCAGGTTCGATGGAATTTGCGCTGCGATTGCGAGGACGGGAACGCGAGAGCGGTGGCAATCGAAAGCCCGTTGATCAGTGGAGATTTTCCTGGTCCACAGCTGCTGGCACACGGCGAGCCCGCCTGCTGAACGGCTGCGGCTTCCTAATGACGCGTGTGACGCCACGCGATGTCTCCGCAACGCCGCTCAGATTCCGTGAAGCAGAGTGTTGTTGACGATTCCGTAGACGCGGCGTACGCCGATCGAGCTGAGATTCTCGTTGATGATGTCGGCCGCCTTATATGCCATCTGCTAGCTCCTGCTCTGCTGTTCGCATTTCGCGACGAAGGCCCCTCTTGTCGCCTGCGGGCCAATGGCATGCCCTGGAGCGCCATCCGAGATCAGCCGTGCGCTTCGCTGGCGCGTCACGAAGCTCCAGAGCCAATCAAATGCGACGACGATCTTGCTTCGAAAGCCGATGAGAAAGAGGATGTGGACGAGGCTCCAGAACATCAGCGCGACAACTCCGGACAGTCGCAACTTGCCCATGGCTACCACGGCCGATTTCCTACCGATGACCGCCAGATCACCCTGGTGCTTGTACGAAAAGGCGGGCGAGTTCACCCCGTTGCAGACACGCCCTGCAATGAGGCGACCTACATACCGGCCCATTTGCTTTGCCGCCGGGGCCAACCCGGGAACCGGCCTTCCTCCAGATTGCGCCGCACTCGTATCTCCGATGGCGAAGATGTTTTCGTGCGGCGGCACGGAAAGGTCAGACCGTACGATGATCCTATTTGAGCTGTCGTGTTCGGCGTCAAGCCATTGCGCCGCCCTTGAAGCCCGAACGCCTGCCGCCCACACCACTGTCGCAGCGTCGATTCGTTCAGGTCCAAGGGACACGCCGCGCTCGGTACATTCTGTCACACTCGAGCCGATTTTGACCTCCACGCCCATCTCGATCAACGACCGCTTGCAGCGTTCCGAAAGGCGTTCCGGAAAGGCTGGTAGAAGCCTCGGGCCGGCCTCGACTAGAACGATCCTCATTTTTCCTGGATCGATCCATCTGAACTCTCCCTTAAGCGTTCGATGGGACAATTCAGCAACGGCCCCAGCCATCTCCACGCCAGTCGGTCCGCCGCCAATTACAACCGTCGTGAGGCAGCGTCGTCGGACCTCATCGTCCTCGCTCCGCTCCGCCAATTCGCACGCGGATAGGAGCCGCTCGCGAAGAGCTCGAGCATCGTCGATTGTTTTGAGACCAGGAGCAAACGGTGTCCAACCCGGATGACCGAAATAGGCGTGCGTGGCGCCGGTCGCGACGACCAAATAGTCATAGGGTAACGTCGTTACGCCGTCGGTTACGGTTTTGCTCGTTGGGTCGATGGAGTTGACCTCCATCATGACGACGCGGACGTTTTTCTGCCTGGCGAAGACCGACCTCAACGGCCAGGCGATATTTCCGGGCGAAAGCGCGGCGGTCGCCACCTGGTACAACAATGGTTGGAAGAGATGACAATTTCTGCGATCGACAAGCGTGACCTCGACCGGCGCCGATTTGAGGGTTCTGGCGGCGGTAAGGCCACCAAAACCTCCGCCGATGATGACAACGCGAGGCAACGCCGCGGACGACACTCGGGCCCCTCCGGTGCTGCTCATCTCCCCGATCCGCGCTAATCGATGCGACCGTAGACGGGGACGAAGGCTTTGTCGCCTATTAGACGGCTGATATCTTGCGGGCGCGCTATTCGGGCAAGTCCGCGATCGAATATGTGCTCCGCGATCCTTGCCGCTACGTGCAAAGAAGCCGTCAATATTTTGCTCTGGGGCGGATAGATTAGACCAACATCGAGACTGTCCTGGCCGACTTGCTCTGCGACGGCTTTGGCAGCAACGATGAACATCTCCTCCGTCACCCTCTTGGCTTCGGTCGCATAGACGGCCATGCCCATGGCGGGGAAGATGTAGACGTTGTTGCCTTGGCCAGGCACGAAGTGCGTGCCGCCGACGGTCAGTGGAGGAAATGGACTGCCGCTCGCAAAGATCGCGCGACCCTTCGACCAGGTATACGCTTCCTCTGCCGTGCATTCCGATCGAGACGTCGGATTGGAGTAGGGGAAGATGATCGGCCGCTCGTTGATTTCCGAAATGGCCTCGATAACTTTCTGATTGAACAGTTTTGGCACTGTACTCACGCCGATGATGCCGGTCGGCCTCAGTGCCTTGATCGCTCCGGCAAAATCGCCTATCGGCGCGTGCTCGATCGCGAAAGGTTTCTGAAAATCCCCGAGCTTTCTCGATGACGTCAGCAGACCATTGATGTCGTACAAGTTGTTGCGGCTTCTCGCCTGCTGGAGGGTCAGGCCTTCCATTGCCATCGCCTGCGAGATCAGTTCAGCTATCCCTGTTGCGGCGGAACCGGCACCGAGAAAGAGGAATCTCTGATCGATGAGCTTTTGGCCGCTGATCCGCAACGCCGCATAAATACCGGCCAGAGCCACCGAGGCAGTCCCCTGGATGTCGTCATTATAGGTGCAGATTCGATCGCGATATTTGGCGAGGATTGGGACAGCATTGATGTTGGCGAAGTCTTCCCACTGGATGCAGCTCTTAGGGAAGAGCTCTTGCACGGCTTCAACGAATTCGTCAATGAAGGCGCAGTACGGTTCGCCGCGCACGCGCGATTGACGCAAACCGAGATAGAGCGGATCCTCGAGCAAGGCTGCATTATTCGTCCCAACGTCTATGGTGATCGGGAGACACAATTCCGGAGGAACACCCGCGCACGCCGTATAGAGGGCGAGCTTTCCGATTGGAATACCCATGCCGCCAACCCCGAGATCGCCAAGACCGAGAATCCGCTCACCATCGGTTACGACGATGAACCGCACGTCTTTCTGTGGCCAGTTTAAAAGCAATTGTTTGATACGGCCCTTGGCCGAAATCGGTAGGTAAATGCCGCGGGCGGCATGAAAGATGTGGTCAAACTTCTGCGAGGCCTCGCCGACGGTTGGCGTGTAAACAAGCGGCATGAACCCTGCGGGGTCGGACATCAAGACCGCGTAGTACAGAGTTTCATTTCGCGCCTGCAAGTCCGACAAGAATAGATACTTCTGCAGGTCACTGTCCAACATGGCAAGCTGCGTGTGTATCCGGGCTATCTGGTGGTCGAGCGACGCGGGCACCGGCGGCAGCAGACCTTCAAGTCCAAGATTTCGCCGCTCTTCATCGGAGAATGCTGTTCCCTTGTTGGTGTGCGGGTCGCGCAACAATGCATAGCCTTTTGCGTTCAAAATCATGAACAACTCCTAATCGCTACTAAGCGTGACGTCACTCCCCACGACATTCGACGGTTTGCTTTGGAAGCCATGGGTGACAGTCAGTCTGGCGAATTCGCTAACAGTGGCCCCTATTCGTTCCGTGCATCGTACTAAGAGCGATAGCCCGCTCTGCGGTCTTCCCGCAGAATCCACGATATGCCATCTTTTGCGCATGCGCGTTCTCTCAAGTGGCGCCCATCAAACCCTTCGAATCATCGCGCAACCTTCCCAGCTCAGCGAGTTTAATGTTGTAAGATGGTGTTAATGCTCGGCGATGAGAGGTCGTTTTGCGTGTGCACACTAATCGATTGACGGCCAGACTAACGATCTGTCGCGAGATCAGTCTCAGCAACATTCACGATACTATCGTAGCACCGGCACCATCGCGGGCGATAGTTCTGCAGATCGCATGCTGCTTGCCGCTTTCACCTGCAGGCGGACGGCGAGAAGCAAAACCATTTCAGGGGCCCATCTAATGAGGCGAAGCGAACGCGTTGCCCGCGCAGTCTCTTTCGCTTCGCGGACGTGACGCGAGACCGCCTGACGTACGGGCCGGTTAACTGCCGGCTCGCGAGCGAGCTACGTCGGCCGCGGAAATGCCCTCGAGCGCCAACCCATAGCCGACGCTCTCATCAACCAGGCGACGTAACGGCTGGGTGAGAGCCACGCGAGTGTAGCTGGCAGTCAATGGTGGCAGCGTCGCGATGCTGGCCGCGATCTCCCGTGCCCGCACATGCAGGTGGTCTCGGCTCACGATCTCGTTGACCACTCCCAACTGCTTTGCTTCCTTTGCGTCCAGCGTCTGCTGGGTAAGAACGAAGTAGCGACCGCGGATCGAGCCGATCAGGTGCGGCCAAAGCGAATGGATTCCATCGCCGGGTACGATTCCGAACCCGAAATGCGGTTTATCCTGAAACACGGTGTCTGGCGTGGCGATCACGACGTCGCATAGAAGAACATATTCGGAATGCACCGTCGTTGGGCCGTTCAGGGCGGCGATCACCGGCACCGGAATATCCAGCAGGTTCGCAAGAACTTTCTTCCCCTCCCGGTAGATCTTGTCATACCCTCGCGGCGTGAAAAAATCGAAGCCCGCTGGGTCGATACGATCGATGAAGGCTTTCCCCGCGCCTGTTAGAATTACCACGCGATTATCGGCATCTTGGCCGATCTGGTGAAACAAATCCACGAACTCCTCGTGGGTATGCCCATCGAAGACGAGTGTGTCGCCGTCAGTGTGCAACACCACTTCGAGAATGCCGTCGGGCGAGCGAGTGAGCTTGGCGTGAGGAAATGCGCTCTTGTACGTGTCGATCTTGGCCATAGCCGATGTCCTCAGTGTTGTGACGCTGTAGATGGCGCTCTCTCCATCACCAATTCCAGAGCAGTCTGGCTCACGCACGCGCGTCCTCTCAACTGACGCCAGCTGGAACATTGGTGTGGCGCTTTCTCGTTTAGCAGCCACGACAGATAATAAGCTTGCGATCCAATTCTTTGTTGAGGCGATCTTGTTGGCGCTCCCACTCCGATATGGAATCATCGATCTGGATGTCGGCTCGTCGTGGTTGTCGGTGACCGATCGGCGCTCGCCATGGCAAACGCGAAGTCAGCGCCAGGGTGCTATTTCGATCGTGGACGCCGATTGAAGCATCGCTATTGTCGTTCGATGTGGTGCCGCGGACCGGGAGATCGGGAAAGCCGCTCACACTGCCTTCTTGCGCGGCGGTCGCAGCTGGCAAATACCAACCGATCATGACAATACAGGCCGCGATAGCGGTGGCATGTCTCGCCGATTGGCTTAGGGTCGAGATAGGACTCACGACGACACTCCTCTTTAGCAGACCGCCGATCCGCGTTGTGGGTTGCCAGAAAGCCGCCGGCAAGTTTTCGGGAGGCTCCTGTTTATCGTCACGCCACGCGAACGAGATCCTGCTTTAAGAGATAGAGCGACACCGCAAGCAGCACGACATCCTTCATCAGGAACGGGACATTGCCAGTCATAGCCGGAAATCCGGCTACGGGGTCCCAGCCGTTCGGCATGAAGGGAATTATCGAGACAGTTACGATGAAGGTCACAGTCGAACCCGCGGCGCCGAGGATCCCCAGCCGCTTGTCCCAGAACCCTGCAAGAATCAGGGCGCCGAAGGTCCATTCGGACAAGCCGAGAAGCCAGCTGGCACCCTGATGGCTGAACACGAGGTAGAGCCACCGGATCAGCGGACTGTTGCTGATGAACGGAACGAGCCGCTCGGCTTCGTACGGCCACCACTTCTGGTAGCCGAAGAAGAAATACATGATTACCATGGAGGCCCGGATGACGTGGTAATCGAGATCAGACAAGAGCAGGCTCGACCTGCGCGATTTGCCGACAAATGGATCGAGTGCGGTATCCATATGCGCGTTCATTGTGGTGCTCCTTTTCGTGGCAACCGAGCGGTCGCACTAGGCGACGGCGTGGAAGTAGATTGGGGTGTCGTTGATGCGGAACGTCGAGACACACCCGAATGCTTGGGATCTTCACAAAATCCTGCTCGTTGCGCGAGTTCAACGTTGTAAGAAAGTGTAAATTGCATGGAGAGGCAGTGGCAGGATGGCTCGTTGAGTGTTCAGAGAAACTGCTAGCTATGCGGTGGCATTCGACAACACTGATTGAAATGACTTGTCGGCCGACCGCTTCTCAATCGTCGCATCGATCGCGGTGAAGAACCAATTCTGCTAGGTCGCTCTGGGCAACGAACCAACGCGCCAGCACGCTCGGAGCAAGAGCCGCGAGCCGGCAACACTGTCGCCAAGGCAGTGTTGAGTGCCGAGCCTGGCCTCGCCGAAATAGGCTGCAAGATAGGGCAAGATGCCTTCAGTCCTTCCTACTCCTGTCCAGCCTGATATGCGCTTATCACGTGGAGCCCGCTCTCATTTGTGCGGCAGGGCAACCCTTCAAGCGCCCGAGAGTGCAACGGTCGGGCCTTTTCACTCGACGCGTCGCGCTGCAAGTGTGATCTCTGCAACGACAATTAACACCATCTTACAACGCTAAACTCGCTCGCGTTGTGACGTTGCGTCATGCTCTCCGCTGATCGGATTCCCTCAACGCACTTCCACCTGAGGAGCGTACCATGCACGAGACAGAAGGGCTGGTTAAGGTAGCGGAAACCCGCGGGACCATCGCTACAGAGCGGGTGGCAAAACGGTCCATCACTTGGAGCATGACGGCCAGAGCAGATCCGCAAAGGCCCTCGGAGTTCGAATCCGTGTTACTTGCAATAGCGGGACACGATCTCCGGCAGCCACTCCAGGTCATCCAGGGCGCGCACGATTTTCTAAGTCTCGGCGTTCGAACAGACTCCGAGCTGCGGCTGCTGCGCTCCGGCCAGAGCGCCATCGATCGGTTGAGGGACCAGCTCGATGAATTGCTCGCTGCGATGCGGCTCCGGGAACACGCGGAGGGGATGAAGCTAACGCCGGTGCCGGTTGGGCCTATATTTCGGCAAGCTTGTCGCGAGAACAAGATTTTGGCTCTACGAAAGGGAATCACCCTTCGCATAGTCGAGACCACCGCCACGATTCACAGCAACGCGCTGCTTCTCAGCACTATCCTGCGCAACCTGATCAGCAACGCGATCAAGTACACGCAACCCGGTGGACGCATTCTCCTCGGTTGCCGTCACGTCGGCCAGAACATCCGTATCGATGTGTATGACACCGGAATCGGTATCGCGGAAGACCAAATGCCTCGAATTTTCGAGGCCTTTACTCGTCTCGATCCGGCGCGACGCGACGGTCTGGGCGTCGGCCTCTTCATCGTGCGCCAGGCCGTCGGCCTCCTGGGGCATCGCGTCGACATCAACTCTGCGCCCTCACAAGGGTCGCGATTTTCGATACTCGCAACAAAAAACTGACAAAATGGCAGCGCAACGACGTCAAGACGGGCCGTCTTGGTACTGCGTCAGCAGCAAGACCTAGATGATTTTTCTAAACGATGGTTTGCTGCAGTCCGCGCTCAGCCTGGAACGCAACGCGCTTACGCGAAAGGCGAACTGTACTCGTCACGTTGTAACGGAAGAATCAAGATGCTGTTTGGGCAAACGGCCGCGACACAATTGGCTTGCACACGGGTCGACGCGCGGGGCAACAGACAACTAAACGGCAAAGCTTGCCTCACTGACCGGCTCTGATCGAGGGGCGCTGCTTTTCTACGCGGCGACATTAGCTCGGCCGACTGGCGGGCTTATGGTGAGCTCATTATAATCGAGCCGCTAACCAAGCGGTTGACAGCTGCTAGCTGCCGGGCCTTGCGCAGGGCCCCATCCGTTGCGCACTTCGACCTTGCCTCGACGAGAAGGGTAAGGTTTTTCGCGTTCACAGACTGGTTGGCAGGGTGCGCTCCTTTCATGCAAAGCAATCACAGCAATGCTCCTACTATAACCACGCCGCACATGTCGTAACGATGCAAATACTCGCGCGCTTGACTCCGGAATTGCATAGGATCCGCTCGCCGATCCTGCGCTACGTTTTTTCCGTCGGTTGCGTTGCGATCGCGCTTGGACTGGCGCTTACATTGCAACGCTACCAGTTGCGCGAGGTAGAACTACCAATTCTTGCTCTGTCGATCGCTCTCACCGCCTGGTACGCGGGAAGTGGGCCTACCGCGGTCGCAGTGATGATATCCACGGCCTGCTTCGCCTACTTCTTCACCGAGCCCATTTACTCACTCTACGTTTCGGTCGGAGATCTACCGTACTTCCTCGTTTTCGTGGCGTGGGCGGTGCTTGTTGCCTCGTTCGCAGAAGTTCGACGCCGAGTTGAGGACGATCTTCGTCGAGCCCGCGACCATCTTCAGGCCGAAGTGGAACAACGAGCTCGCCGCGAGGGCGAGATCGCAAGACTAAACCAGGAACTTGCGAACCGCGCGGAAGAACTCGAAGCGACCAACAAGGAACTAGAATCGTTTGCCTATTCAGTTTCCCACGACCTGCGCGCGCCGGTTCGCCATGTCATCGGATTTGCGGAGCTGCTGCAGAAGCAGGGATCTTCTTTGCTGAACGACAAGACCAATCGATACGTCAAGATGATCCTAGAGTCGGCAAAACGAATGGGCAATTTGATCGACGACCTCCTGGGCTTTTCGAGGATGGGAAGGGCAGAGGCCAAGAAGACGGCTGTGGATCTCGAGCAGCTCGTCAAGGAGGTTGTCACTGAATTCCGACAAGAGACAAGGGGGGCGGGACATTATCTGGAAAATCGGGGCGCTCCCGGTCTGTTCCGGCGACCGTTCCATGCTGAGAGTGCTTCTAATTTCCAATGCGGTTAAGTTCACACGAATGCGAACGCGGGCCGAGATCGAGATCGGCTGTGCCGAGGGAAAGGGAGATCAAGCAGAGCTGTTCGTGAGAGATAACGGCGCCGGCTTTGATATGCGGTATGTGAACAAGCTCTTTGGTGTGTTTCAGCGCCTGCACCTGCCGGAAGAGTTTGAAGGCACTGGAATAGGGCTCGCCACCGTTCAGCGCATCGTCGACCGACATGGGGGGCAAATCCGGGGCGAGGGAGCAGTAGATCGGGGCGCGACGTTCTATTTCTCTCTTCCGAAGGCATTCGTTTCACAGAAAGAAGCGAGGAGCACTCTATGAGCATGCTGGGACGCATTTTGATCGTCGAGGACGATCCAAGAGACGTTGAACTTACTCTGGCTGCCCTGGAGGAGTACTACCTGACAAACGAGGTGGTTGTTACCCGTGACGGACAGGAGGCTCTCGATTATCTCTATTGTCGGGGGCAGTTCGATAGTCGTTCGAACGAAAACCCAGCCGTCATGCTGCTCGACTTAAAGCTGCCAAAGATTGATGGGCTGGAAGTGTTGCAGCAGATCAAATCCGACGATCATCTCAAGGTGATACCCGTGGTGGTGCTGACGTCGTCCCACGAGGAAAAGGACATGATGAAAAGCTACAAGCTCGGGGTGAACGCCTACGTCGTAAAGCCGGTCGACTTTCACGAATTTGTCAATGCCGTCAAGGAACTGGGCGCGTTCTGGGCGATCGTGAATGAGCCGCCGCCGGGCAGCATGAAGAAGAACGTACTGTGACGTCTCCTCTTCGGATTCTATTGCTGGAGGATAACTCCACTGATGCCGAGCTCATTCAAGATCTCCTGGAAACGGACGGGCTCTTCTTTGAGATAACGCGGGTTCAAACACGTGTTGAGTTCGAAGGCGCACTCAACAACGTCGCAATTGACCTGATTCTTGCGGACTACCAACTTCCCTCATTCGATGGTCTTTCAGCATTGAACCTTGCCCTTCGTACCCATCCTAATCTACCTTTCATCTTTGTTTCCGGGACGCTTGGCGAAGAAGTCGCCGTCGAGGCACTCAAAATCGGAGCCACGGATTACGTTCTGAAGACCAGCCTGTCGAGACTCGTGCCCTCAATGCGGCGCGCATTGCGCGAAGCTGGACAACGAACCGAACGCAGGAAGGCTGAGGAGGCTCTACGCAGGAGCGAGATGACCCTCGCCGAGGCGCAGCGATTGAGCCACACCGGGAGTTTCGGCTGGGACGTTTTGAGTGGGGAAATCAACTGGTCCGATGAGACATGTAGAATCTTTGGATGCGCCCCTGGGACGAAGCCAACGACGGACCTGGTGGTGGAGCGCACTCACCCGGACGATCGGATGCTTCTTCGAAAGATGATTGATCGCACCTCGATCGTGAGAGCCGCATTTACCACGGAGCGGCGCCTGATGATGCCGGATGGTGTCATAAAGCACGTTCGAGTTGTGGCTCATCCCGCAGCTAGCGACAATCCTGAGAGCGTGCTCTTCATAGGCGCGATAACGGATATCACTAGCCGCAAGCGCGCTGAAGAGACGCTACAGGAACAGGCTAATCTTCTTAACCTAACGCATGACGCTATTTTCGTCCACGACTTGAATGAGATTATCACGTACTGGAATCGTGGTGCAGAAAAGCTGTATGGGTGGACAGGCGAGCAAGCGAAGGGCCAGAATGCTTTCAATCTGCTGAAGCCGGCCTTCCCGGCTCCACTTGAGGAAATCACGTCAGAACTGCTGCAAACTGGCCATTGGGAAGGCGAGGTTGTGCACACCAGGAAGGACCACGCTCGGCTAACCGTGGAGAGCCGCTGGTCATTGCAACGAGATGCGCAGGGCACGCCTGTAGCAGTTTTGGTGACCAACAGCGATATTGGGGATCGCAAATTGGCCGAAAGAGAGCGCGAAAGATTGCGTCAGCTGGAGGCAGATCTCGCACGCATAAACCGTGTGAGCATGATGGGAGAGCTGGCTGCCTCTCTCGCGCACGAGATCAAGCAACCGATCACTGCGGCCGCGTTGAAAGCCCAGGCCTGCGGGCGATGGCTAAGTCATGCTATGCCCGACGTGACAAGAGCGCGCGAAGTTGCTGGCGAGATGATTACCGATGTAATGCGAGCAGGCGCCATCATCGACCGAGTGCGATCACTGTATGCGCGCAGTGCGCCGCAATGGGAACTCATTGACATAAACGAAATTATTCGAGAGATGACGGCTTTGCTACGTGATCTGGCGATTCGAAACGCTGTCTCGATCCGCACCGAGCTTGCTGTTGGGATTCCGTCGACGACAGCGGATCGCGTGCAAGTGCAGCAGGTTTTGATGAACCTGATGATCAACGGCATCGAGGCGATGAAGGATAGCGGTGGCGAGCTGACCGTCGTGTCCGATAGGACCGAAGACCATCAATTACTAATCTCGGTGAGCGATTCTGGCATCGGGCTTCCAGCCAACGAATGCGAGCACATTTTCGATGCATTTTTTACCACGAAACCGCAAGGCGCCGGTATGGGATTGTCCATCAGTCGGCGGATAATAGAGTCGCATGGCGGTCGCTTGTGGGCGAGCCCGAACTCCGGCCGGGGCGCGACCTTTCGCTTCACGCTACCAGGTAAGGCGATGCAGTCCTCACGTCACGCGGTTTAAGCTGCAGGTC
Source organism: Bradyrhizobium sp. CB82 (assembly GCF_029714405.1). NCBI lineage: Bacteria > Pseudomonadati > Pseudomonadota > Alphaproteobacteria > Hyphomicrobiales > Nitrobacteraceae > Bradyrhizobium > Bradyrhizobium sp. CB82. The sequence continues at coordinate 6,736,727 of NZ_CP121650.1, forward strand.
AGACGCAACTGTAGTGCAGGAGGGCCGACCACCGCATTGAGTTTCCGGTCCGCTGTAAATGATGAGAAGAATTCTCGCCAAATTCAGGCAGGAGCGCGACCTTCAGATAGGGATTCTCGAGCACTTGGGTCTTGAACGAGCGATCAAGGATAGTCTTCTCGTCGATCGACCCGCTCACCGTTCTGCGCTCCGGCCGGGTAATTGACGGCACTCCAAAAGCTAGACACGCAGAAATCATACTGCATCGAGTCAAAGAGCCCTGTGGTTGCGAGTAGCATCTTCCAGCTCTGCCTTTATGGCAAGGAAACGTTCATCCAGCACAAGCGGATTCTCGCGGTTGAGGGCGATCACCTGCGCCCTCGCCTCGCCACCTCGCGCGACTTCGAGGGCGTCGGCCTCGATTCCTTCCACGATCGCGGCCGCGACATCAACCGCGGACTCACGTCCGAAACCAAGACCCGCGCCCGCCTTCGAACTTGCCATCATCGGCGTGTCGGTGGCGACCGGATAGACCGTCAGCACGTGCACGCCCTCGCCCTTGAGCTCACGGCGCAGCGCCTCTCCGAAGCGGGCAAGCCCCGCTTTCGTGGCAGCATACGTCCCATAAAACGGCACGCCAGTCAGCGCAGCCGCAGATGTCACGTTGACAATCAGCCCATCGCCGCTGCTGCGCAGGCGTGGCAGCGCCTCACGTGTCAATAGGATCGGTGCCAGCAGGTCAACCTCGACCATCGCCCGGATCTCGCGTTCCGGAATAAGCTCAAGCCGTCCGGCTCGCACCGCGCCGGCATTGTTCACAAGGATATCGATGCCACCGAATTCGGCGTCCGCATAAGACAGAATCTTCTGTCTATCCGACCCTCTGGTCACGTCGGCCGCGACTGCACTGACGCTCAGGCCGGTCACCTTGAGCTGTGCGACCGCCTTGTCCAGGTGCACTCGTCGCCGACCCACGATTGCTACGCGTGCGCCGCGCGCCAGCAGCAAGCGCGTTAGCGCCAAGCCGATGCCGCTGGAGCCACCGGTGACCACAACGCGCTTTCCCTTCAGATCCATTACTCGATTTCCCTTTGTGGCCCAAATCGCCATTTGCAATGGCCTCGCGGCACCTTCAGCCGTTCCATCGTTTGACGACCGATCCAGCTCCGCGATCGAAAGCTAACTTCACGTCATCATTTCCCGACTGCACGGGAATACAGATACGAAGCAGCCCATTTACTTCCGACCCCGATCCCGACTCCAACAACGGTATCAACCAGACGGAGGACTGGTTGCTGCCAGGCATCAGTAGGGCTAATCGCAGCAACCACCATGACGACTACCGTCGTTATTCCCGTGGTAACGATGTCCTCTTGTCGGCCTAAGAGCATCATTGCCAATGTACCGATTCCGATCAGCGCAGCTAGACCTAGTACCGTGAATGGGAAGAACCAAAGATAGGCCAAGCACAACGCGAAGCTCACGCTCGTGGCCAGCAATCGGCTCGCTCCTGCCGACAAGCTGTCGCCGCGAGACGCCCGAAAGACGAAAAGGGTCGCCACGGCCGCCCACATGCCTCCCAAAAACTCAGAATCCTTGTCAACAATTGAGGCAAGTGCATGGGTCATAACCCAGTAGGATATTGCGCACGCGATTCCCATATTCAACGAGTAGATGACGTTCCAAGATGAGAGCCTTGCCCTAACAATCATAACGTCACCTCCATCATCGAGCTGAAAGCTACGGGTTTCTCATCGAATCCCGTTTCGTGGGCTTCGTTCCACCCGAACTGCACTTCCTTCAGCTCGAGTGTTTCGGTTCTCGGCCGAGTGGGCGACCGCAAGGGCCTCTCGCCAACCTGCAAACGCGGGCAATTCACCGCCGATCATCAAGAGTGCGATCGCTCCTCGAATTCTAAGCATGGTCTTCTCACCCTCCTTTGTACGACTATTTCCAGAATATCGCGCCCTCGCGGGATGTCTTCCGCAGTTATGCCGTCTCTTGACCGAAAGTGCGCCGTTCATTCGTATCCTGATCTCCAAGAAACGTCTTTCGACACAAGCGCGCTGGGCCAAATGGCCACAAGGGCACCTGCGAGCACGCTTCAAGCGCCCGTCGGGCGCCCACATAGGAATTGCAAGCGATCACCGCAAACCTTGGTTTTAGTTCCCGCAGCCCTTTCGGCTACCGGCGCGAACCGACGTACAATTGAGCCATCTCCCTCATCATCTTAATCTCGCCGCCGTTTCTAGATTGGGCGATCGCCTGAACCTAAAGTCGACGATTTGGCCCACAACTCGAGCGCAATCATTTTTTATGATGTCGGGATCCACTTTTGCTTTGGACGACGTCAACGACAGAGAAGGACGGCAATTGGGGCCCGAGCGACGACCAGAGGAGACAGGAAATGCTCAGCAACTCAAACAATAAGCAGCATGATGCGCCAAAGCGCTGCGCGGCCTGTGAGGGACCGTTCGGTCTCATCCGGCATTATTCCTGGCGAACTCCCCTCTGTTCAAAGAAGTGCGTTGAACGCTTCAAGGTCCGCCGCTGGGAGAACGGCAAGTGGCTATGCCGTCTTTAGCAAACAGGCGCCTAAGGCCCTGCCTTGAAAAGCGCTTGAAAATTCATGCTTTTCGAATTCGGAACACATGCGCACATCGGGCTTTCTGGTCGAGCTCATCCTGTGGCACTGTCGCTGCTGTCTCCTCACGCGCTGCCGCGCCGAGCGCAAGACACTGAAGATCAGGCTAGTCGTCTCTTACAGAGAGTCCTAAGTGCTGCGATTTTTGCACTGACGGATGAGAAGAACGAAGCCTGTCTTCGACCTAACGAGGATGGTAGGCAATAATCCATGACTGTTGACCGAGCGTTAGTTGCTATTATCGACAGCGACGACTCCTTGCGAGCGCGATTGAAGATCTTGCTCGGGAGGGCGGGCCTAGAGGTCGCACTCTTCAAATCGGCCGAAGAATACTTGAAGAGAGGCACATCTCATTCACCCAATTGCATCGTGCTAGACGTGCGGTTGCCCGGCATAAGCGGCCTCGATCTTCAATCCCGACAAGCAAGGACCAGACTACCCAATATACCCTTCGTCTTTCTTACCGCTCAGAACGAGGCCAGGACGGTCGTTTCAGCGATGAAAGCTGGGGCCGTCGACTATCTCATCAAACCGTTTCAAGATCATGAGCTACTCGACGCGGTGAAGAGCGGCATCGAGTCTGATCGCGCGCACCGTTTGCAAAAGCAGACCATGGACGAGCTACGGACCCGGCTCAAATCGCTTTCGCCTCGCGAAAGAGAGACGATGGTGTTACTTTCAGCAGGACAGGGACCCAAGCAGATTGCAAGCCAATTGGGAGTCTGCACGCACACCGCTCGCATTCATAGTGGCCGGATCATGTCCAAAATGGCTGCACGATCTATCGCCGATCTGGTGCGCATGGTGGATAAGCTGGGTCATGTGTCTAGCGGAGGCACAATACGCTCTGATGACTTCGATGGGATCAACTGCTGCAGAGCTCTCCGCCGATATCCTAACGCCCGCAAGCCCGACGGCTCTTCGAGCGAGAGCCGAGGCGGTCAATCTATGCCGCTTGCCCCCCCACTATCCTGAGGTCGGGAAATCCCCACCGGGCGATCTGACCGCGAGCAGAGGACGTTCGATCGCAAATGGCTTCCTTGCCGAGCTACGCGCATGTGTGTCAATAGGAACGCTCCAATCCTCAAATTGTAATCCTCGAGACTCTCGGTGCGACCCCGCTTCCGAATGATGTCAGGCGCGCCTGTTATGGGTCATCGAACCATCGACTTTCGGCCCGCCTCGTTGACTGCGACTGACTCCAGCCCAAGCGGCGCCGGCTTTCGAAGCACTCGCTCTCCCGAAGCCATCGACGAAAGATGCGAATCAGAAGGCTAAAAATGGCGCCGGGTGATCACCAACATTGGGGATCAACCTGGCAATTGGAGGCGCAATAAGGGCAGCGAGGGTGGCTTTGCACGCGTCTCCATTTCAAACGGCGCTATGAGATCCCTCTACTCCGATATGCTATACACCCTAGAATGATGCGCTGGCCGACACCCCGACGCGCTGCGACTTCCTTCAGCGGTTTTCCGACCCAACCTAGCCTGTGACGCGTCAGGGCTAAGCAGATCGCGCGAGGGGTGATGCGTGCGTCGCTCTATTTGAACTCCCTGCGATATTCGCTCGGTGTCCAGCCTGTCGTCTTCCGAAAGGCCACGCTAAAGGAGCTCGTTTGACAGTAGCCAAGCGCAAACCCGATGTCTGTGATGGGGATTGATCGATCTGCCAAAAGCAGCTTGGCTTGTTCAATGCGCCTTTGCACGTGGTACTGATGCGGCGGAACGCCGAAGGATTTTTTGAAGGCCCGACAAAAGTGGTGCTGGCTGAGGCGGGCGAGCTGCGCAAGCGTACCTAGACAAATTTGCTCGCCTAGATGCTCTTCAATGTAACCCACGACAGCGCGCTTTTGCCAACAAGCAAGGCCTCCACGAATCGGGGCCGCATCACGCGATGCGCTATCGTCAGAGCGCGACAGCTCAATTGCGAGCACGCTAGAGAGCGCGGACAGATAGAATATCTTCTTTGCTTGCCCATTCTCGATCGCGCTCTTCAACTTGGCCGCGGTTTCCCAAACGACAACGTCCTCAAAATGAACTCTCGCGGCATAGTCGGTTTCTCCATCGCTTCGGAGAACGGTTGGATCCAAATAGAGAAACGTCAAGCGGGTGGACGAAGCGGTCTCGAGCCGCTCTCGATAGCCGCAGCCGGCCGGGACGAACGTGAGCTTCTTCGCAAAATTCCGAATCTTGGACGGCGCGAATCCATCAATCGAAGTTTCCCCGTCCCGGCGGGCCCCCTCATTGTACATTGCCAAGAGGTGAACGGGACCTTGAAATTCTAGCTCTATTCTCCGCCCCATCGGCGCATGTATACTCTCTACGAACCAACCGGGACAACCAGTACCGAGACGCTTTACACACTCAACCGGCCCAATTTGGACAGTCGGATGGAGAAGCTTACTGCTACTTGACGGACAGGACTTGACATCGACCGGCGGTCCGATCGTGTTCAAGTCCCGAAGGTCAGTTACCGCTTGATTTGCGCTACCATATGGTGAGCTTATCCTTTCAGGCCCTCCGCTCGACACGCTCGTCATCATCCCTGTCACCTACTAACTCTCCGTAGTCGTGGATCATTGGCGGGCGACCTCGCACTCGCCTAGTTCGCACTCTCAATCGATGAGGCAGACTATGTCGACCGGTGAAAAGTGTCGCGTTAAGCGTTGTAATTAGGCGTTGTAAAACGTCGTAAGGATGCAAACAATGACTGGCGGAAGCTCGTTTCGTGGATTTCTTATCCGATATGCTTCCTATTCAAAATCGCAGTCTCGTCGGCTCGAATAGCGCCATACTATTTTTGACTGCTCCAAGTTACCGATTGGCTTTAGTCAACACAAACCAAAGTTTTATCTTGGTCGTTCCGACGGCAACTGTCGACGGTCAAAATGCATGATCAGCTGTCGACTGCACCACCACCCACGATCGCCGGGTCGCCTTCTATCAATCCGCAACGGTACGACGGCTTTCGCTCGATGCCTCGCGGGCGCGCTAATCTGACAAGATCACTTCAACTGCAACAATCCTGGAATAGCAGGCAGGATCGAGTGCACGCATACTACGCGCCCGAGAGGGTCGATTGGGTTGTCGTTAAGACAGTCTTCCGCCCGCGAGCCTACGCCAACGAGCCAACCAAATGTCTGACGCTTATTTCTGTGTATTCTGGGCCGAAAAGAACGCCGAGCGTAAGGCTCAAGGCGCCCAGGAGTTGAACTTCCGCGAAGCTCGGAAGCAATTCGGCTTCGATGCGCCACCTCCAGGCGCCGTCACGCTTTGTTCTGGCGGCGAAGATATCCGTGCTTTCCCCGGCAAAACGCGTGAAGGCACAGACACGTGGTACGCCCAGTACCGGCAAGTGAGTGCGAAGGGCGCTCTCTGGCGCATGATCAACGATGCTACCAACCGACCCATCTGCTACATCGGCGCGACAGAGGCGCTCGGCGCGGCACGGCTTGCCAGTACCGGCGGTGAGGTCGCGGGTCGATAGCCCGGACAACCACATGGGGAGACTGAATACACTGAGTGAATGGCGCGGGGTTGCCAGGTGAATCAAGTACTTAAAGGTTCGCCGCTGCTAACCCACCCTTCTTGAGAATGAAGTCGGCGATTTCATCGACGCCCTCCCCGCTTTTCAGATTTGAAAAAATGAAAGGCCGCGTAGTTCGCATCCGTCGGGCGTCTGATTCCATAACCTGAAGATTGGCTCCCACCAAGGGAGCCAAATCGATCTTGTTGATCACGAGCAGGTCGGAGCGCGTTATACCTGGGCCGCCTTTGCGTGGGATCTTCTCGCCAGCAGCGACGTCGATCACGTAGATAGTCAAGTCCGCAAGCTCCGGACTAAAGGTTGCCGCGAGATTGTCACCACCCGACTCCACGAAGCACAGCTCTGCATGCGGGAATTTCAAATTCATACCCTCGATCGCAGCGAGATTCATCGAGGCGTCCTCACGTATCGCCGTGTGAGGGCAGCCGCCTGTCTCCACGCCCATGATACGTTCTGCTGGCAGCGCTTGGGCGCGGGTTAAAATGAGCTGATCTTCTTTGGTGTAGATGTCGTTGGTAATTACGTAGATGTCGTAGAAATCTCGTAGAAGCTTGCATAACGCCTCTACTAGCGCTGTCTTGCCCGAGCCTACTGGGCCGCCGATCCCGACGCGGAGCGGACCGTGGTGTGCCGGAGCGAACTTGCTGCGCACAAGGGGCGTCTCGTTTTCAACCGTCTTCATGACCGGAACAACCTCGTATATTGGGTTTCATGGTCAATGGAAGCGATTTCAACCATTAAGCCCGCGGAGCCCAGGTCGTCAAGCGTGCTGCAGATTCCCTGTGCGCTTGCGGACAAAACCGCGTGCTCAAGCTCCGCGATAGCGAGTTGACCGTCGGTTTGCCCGAGGGGGATCAGCCTGACGCCGGCGATTACCAAATTGGCGACATAGCTGTGCAGGAAGGCAGGTAACGCCACGCACGCCGGAATCCGCTCCCTTGCCGAGCGACAGCCGAGAACGACCGCCACGACCGGCTGGATCTGCTTCTCCAAGAAGAGGTCCAATATAGGATCGGACCACACCCGACGGAGTGTCGTAAGGCTTGCAGTCGCCTGCTGCGATGATTCAAGCGCGAATTCTGATGTCCCGCGCGAGGCTGCCGCCAATTCGGCAACCAAGGTGAGCTTAGCAGCGTCATTATCGATTGCGCAGCGATATGCTTCGTTGAAAAAGACCGCTTCATTCCGTCCGGATCCATGGCAAAGATCTGCTTCCAGCCAATCGACAAGGCTTGAGCGGTCATGGACGAGACCAGCCTCGGCGGCCCATTCGAGACCGTGCGAATAACTGTAGGCGCCATTTGGGAAGTTCGGCGAAAGCCAACTCTGCAGTCGCAAAAAGGATAGAGGCGAGCACGGGAACCCCTCGTCCGTCATGATATTTCGTCCATTGCGCATATAAGTACGCGTCGGCATCAATACATAAAGTAGCGCTGAGCCATTGGCAGCACCATCACAGGCGCGCAAGTGAGCAGCCGGCCATCTGCCCGCACCTCATAAGTTTCCGGATCGACCTCCATGTGAGGGGTGGCGTTGTTGAGAATCATCGAATGCTTACCGATTTTGCGCGTATTCGAGACAGGAAGAAGTCTCTTCGCAAGCCCGAGCACCTGGTTCCTCACTAGGGATGCCTCGCTGACGAAGGTCACTGAGCTCCTGCTCAGAGAGCGGCCGAACGCGCCGAACATCGGCCGATAGTATTGAGGCTGGGGGGTCGGAATAGAGGCGTTGGGATCGCCAATGATAGCTGCAGCGATCGTGCCGGATTTGAGAATCATGTCAGGCTTTACGCCGAAAAGGGCCGGATCCCAGATTACGATGTCGGCAATCTTCCCAACTTCAATCGAGCCGACGTAGGTGGAGATACCTTGGGCTATCGCAGGATTGATCGTGTATTTGGCAACGTAGCGCCGCGCTCTGAAGTTATCGTTACTGCCATTCTCTTCAGCCAATCTCCCGAACTGCTTTTTCATCTTGTCGGCTGTTTGCCACGTACGGGCAATCACCTCACCGACGCGCCCCATTGCCTGGCTGTCTGACGACACGATTGATAGAGCTCCCAGATCGTGCAAAATGTCTTCCGCGGCTATTGTCTCCTTGCGTATCCGGCTCTCAGCGAAGGCAACGTCTTCTGGAATACGACGATCGAGGTGATGCGTGACCATGAGCATATCGAGCGCTTCGTCGAGCGTGTTCACCGTGTAGGGCCGTGTTGGATTTGTCGAAGCCGGGATGACGTTCCCCTCTCCACAAACCTTTATGATGTCCGGCGCATGTCCGCCTCCGGCGCCTTCAGTGTGAAAGGTATGGATCGTTCTGCCCTTGAATGCGGCGATGGTTTTTTCCACGTAACCACCCTCATTAAGAGAGTCGGTATGGATCAAGACTTGCACATCCATGTCGTCCGCCACGGAAAGGCAGCAGTCGATCACAGCGGGCGTCGCGCCCCAGTCTTCATGCAGCTTGAGACCGCACACACCAGCCTCGATCTGCTCAACGAGACCAGCGGCCAGGCTCGCATTACCTTTACCGAAAATACCGAGGTTCATCGGGAAGGCGTCTGCTGCCTCGAGCATCCGTTGGACATGCCAAGGGCCTGGAGTACAGGTTGTGGCCGCGGTACCTGTCGCTGGTCCGGTGCCCCCACCCATCATCGTTGTTAGGCCTGAATAGAGCGCCTCGTCGATTTGTTGCGGGCAAATGTAATGGACATGAGTGTCGATACCCCCTGCGGTAATGATCTTGCCTTCCCCGGCGATGATCTCAGTACCAGGTCCGATGATTATGTCGATGTTCGGCTGCACATCGGGATTGCCGGCCTTCCCGATCTTTGAAATGAGCCCATCCTTGATAGCGATGTCCGCCTTCACGACCCCCCAATGATCAAGAATCAGGGCGTTGGTGATGACTGTATCAACGGCTCCCTCGCTGCGCGTACGCTGCGACTGTCCCATGCCATCGCGAATGACTTTTCCTCCGCCGAACTTCACCTCCTCTCCGTAAGTCGTGAAGTCCTTCTCCACCTCTATCAGCAGATCGGTATCTGCGAGACGAAGCTTGTCCCCAACCGTCGGTCCGAACATCTGTGCGTAGGCGGAGCGGCCCATTATGTGGGGCATTTGGTTACCTCAATCGCCTGAAGTGATCGCGGCGTGCCCTGCTGGCGGCAGAGGTCCCATCACCAAACCGCCAAACCCATAAACTACGCGGGCGCCGCCATAACGGATCAACGAAACTTCGCGGGACTGGCCCGGCTCGAACCGTACGGCCGTCCCGGCCGGGATATCGAGCCGACAACCTAAAGCGGCATCTCGATCAAAAACCAGAGCCGCATTTGTCTCCGCGAAATGATAGTGGCTGCCCACTTGAATGGGCCGATCTCCGGTGTTGGCAACCTCAAGAGAGATGGCTGTCCTATCCTTGTTCAGGACAATCTCACCCGATGCTGGAAAGACCTCGCCAGGGACCACATCAGCCTCCCAATAGTGACAATCCGACCGCCGCTGCGCATCCGCCCGCTGCGCGCAGCAAGAGCGTTCCGACCGAGCTCCGCGCGTAGAAGCCAGCTCCGACGCCGACGGCAAGGAGCGCAGAAGTTGCGAGCGTGAAACCCGCTGCATAAAGAATAAGGTTGGCTGTGGTTGCCTCCGTCCCGTGAGCGTGCCCATGGAAGAACGCAAAGAGACCGACTATCACGGCCCCCAAGGCTACTGGCGCCCGTACTCGGAACGCAACGAGCACTCCCAGCAAGACGACCGACCAGCAGATGGCCTGCTCGACGAAAGCGATCTGCAAGCCCCAGCTCGCCGCCGCGAAGCCGCCCAACATCGCCGCCACGAAGGTGGCTGGCCAGACCAAAACGGCACGCCGGTCTGTAAACACGCTCCAAAGGCCTACCATCGTCATAGCAATGAGGTGGTCTGCCCCACTAAAAGGATGTGCAACTCCGGAGCTGAACGAACTCACGGATCCGACACCTGTATGAGCATGAGCCGGGACGATCAACGCCTCGGCCAACGCGATGCAGATCAAGGCTAAGCGCATCAAAAGCTCCTATCGAATCGGATTGTGGACCGGCACAAGTTTCGTTCCGTCAGGGAATGTGGCTTCGACCTGCATCTCGGAAACCATTTCGGGAATACCCTCCATGACCTGGTCCTGCGTCAGTACTCGGCCGCTCGCGGACATGAGTTCGGCGACCGATTTACCGTCGCGCGCTCCCTCCAGGATGAAATCCGTAATCAGTGCGATACTCTCTGGATAGTTGAGCTTGAGGCCTCTCGCGAGCCGCCCTCGCGCAACCATCGCGGCGACAGCTATCATCAGCTTGTCCCTTTCTCGTGGTGTAAGATTCAAGGCATTCTCCGTTCCATAATGGCCGCTAACACGACCACATTTTCGGCACTCCGAAAGGGCCTGGTCCAAGCTCTCGACTGAATTGTTCCAGCAAACTACGAAGTCCCCGCCGAAGATCGGAGCTCACCGCTGCGGCGACGCGCACAATGATGATCGCCCCGACGATCGTGGCGGCGCAGCGACAATCGAGCGAAGCTGCTATCTCGCGCAAACTCTCCAGCCGTCTATCAAGACCAGGTCCGAAATAGATGAGTGTTGCAACGGCCTTCCAGTTGGAGAGCAGTGCCTTTCGGTGCAGCTGCGCGAACACCTCGTCTGAGACGCGGAAGCCGTCCGCCCAGATGAGGTGGCCATCCTTTTTGATGCGCCAGCTCTCCGATATGTGCCCACTGACGACTTCCTCTCCGCGTGCAGCACGACCAAGCACCAACCATTCGAGCGCAATCAGCTCGGCTCCTGAGCAAAGATCAATCTCTGTCTGCCGAAGAATGCGTGCCTGATTAAAGACGATCGTTTCTTGCGGAAGCCAAGCGAGCTTTGCCCCACCGCACGCCTTCAACTTAGTCCCAACCCGAGCAGGTCGATCTAACGCCCTGTAGATCTTTTCCGCAGCCTGTGTTGTGACAGCGACCGATGCATCGTTGAGCGCCACGACTTCTATTTCGATCCGATCTCCCCCTGCGATCCCGCCTGATGAATTCACGATGACGGCCTCTTTCACCAAGTCGCTGCCGATCCTTGGAAACATCACGCCTATCGGAAATTTCTGATAAACTTCGGAGATTCGAGTACCGCTCGCGGAGCCAGTGAGTACGATCCGGCCGGCTCCGTTGGCCCGCTCTAGATCGACGTCGCTCACATTTCCTCCGTGCACGCCGAAAGCTCTAGGACCACTTGGGTTCTCGCTGGAATTGCCCTGGTGTGTTGCTTCGAACATCGGCTCGACAAATCTTGAAAGTGAGCGCTTGATTGAGAATGGTTTGGCGCCGGCAAAACGAAGGAAGGGTGGGCGTGACAATCGGCAAAGCCGGTCACGCCCGAACCCGCGGTGCGAAAGTGGAATCAGAACCCCGCAAGCCCTTGCGGACTGTTGTAGGGAATCTTCACGCTATCAACTTCCTTGAGCGAGCCGTCCGGCTGCGTGGCGTAACAGACGAGCTTCGCGGCGTTGCCGTAGATCTGGTAAAGATACGCATCATCCGGGCTGAGCCAGTTATCGGCCGGCCCGCTGGTCACGGTGCCGTTGAGCCCTCTGGCGGTGCCGTCTCCCGGAACCTTCGGGCAAGCTGGATCGCTCGCAATTTCCAGGCCGTGACCGTTGATGCGGTAGCTACTGACATTGCTGTAGCCGAAGTTCGTTGCGTACACCATTGTGTCATCGGATGAGACCGATGCCCAGCACAGCTCAGTCGGCACTCCCGCGCTCGTGTCGATCTTGACGAGCGGGCCGATGTTGACCCTACCGTCGTCCTCGATAGTGCCCATGCTCACGCCATCGCCGACGGCATATCCGATGATGAAGGTGTTCGGCCGCTTATGCAGGAAGGCGATATAGAACGGAGAGCCGCCTTTCCCGTCAACGAACCTGCCGGTGCCGAGGGAGCCGTCCTCCCCGATGGGAAAGATGGCGAGACCGTCGGGGTCCGGAGCATTCGAGGCGATCGAATGGTATGCGCCGCCCTTTCGCTGGACCCAGAGAATGGGCGAACCATCCGGATACAAGCCTGTGGTTACGATTGGTTCGTCGAAGGTAGTACCGACAAAGAGAAATTTTCCATTGGGCGACAACACGACCATGGTCGACACGCGGTTCGTCTTGTCGTGGGTGTTGATGGTGTGTCGCTCGGGACGCGGCGTAAGCTTACCTTCATCGCTGACCGACATCAGACGAACGTGGTCCGGCCCAAACGAATGAAGCACATACAGCGTCTTGCTTGAGGGCCTGTAGGCAACCGACTTGGCCGTACCACTTCGTCCCTCGACTGGATTTCCGGTTGGCTTGACGTCTAGCAGTGTAAGCCGGCCGTTCTCGCCCACGCGGAAACTCGAAACGGAATTGTCTCCACCGTTCGTCGTGAACAGAAAGCGTCGATCCGGCGTGAAGATGATGCTGCTCGCGCCCTCAAACGCGTTGGGAGCGCTTTCTTGACCGCTGATCGGCTTGAATTCACCTGAGCCCACGCCACCCGTTTTGATGCGTTCCACCTCGGTAAGCGCACCTGTTGCGCTCCGCTCGTAGTGGATAATCGCATTTTCGACTTCATTGGTTTGCATGTAGAGATGTCCAGGCTTTCCTTTTGCCACAGACATGTCTTTCATCATCGCCTCTTTTGCCATCTGCAACTCCTTTGGTTGAGCTTAAATGCGGGGGTTAGGTCGTCTCACTCTGCACGAAGCGTCCCCTCTATCGCTTCAATGCAGGGTATCCTTCGACGTAGATCCAGTCCGTCGCCTTCGCTGGTACGTGGCAGGATTTACAATTCAATCTGTAGTCGGTGGATGTTGTCTTTGTGGGGTTGGCAGCATCGAACCAAGACCAGCCCCACCCATCGCCCCACAAGGCGTTGCCCGGATAGCGGCCGGCACTGTCCTTCACCATGACAAACCAGCCCTTCAACTTCTCTGCGTGGCTGACGGTACCGGTCGTCATTTCCTTCGTAGCGGTTTCAAACACCTCTTTCACGAGCACGGTTCCGTCGGGAAATCGGCCGTCCTTGCGGTAGGCCTCGATGGATCCCGGTGATGCGAGCACGACGTGGAGCTCTTTCGAGCCTTGGCCTTCATCAGCCGCGATCGCCCAGCTTCCAAGCGACTCATAAGTGGTCTGATAGTCGGGCGGAACGCGCAGGGCACCCTGCGCGTCTACGGCTGCTTGTGTTTGTCGAACGCCGTCAATTGCAATCGCCTGCATAGAACCCAGCGCGGCGATTGCGATGACTGCGGCAACTCCCGAAATGCCGAGAGTAAAGACGCCAACGGTTCTCATCGCTCACTCCCTGCTGTCTGGCCGATGTCTAACGACTGACATCACTTGTCCAACAAGGGATAGAACTGGGTCCACACCTCATCCTTTTTCGCGCTTGCGATGTGGCAATACGCGCATTCCCCCTTCGCCTTTACTTTCGCCATCGGAGCCTTCGGCTCATGATGATTGAAATTGAAGTATCCCCATCCGTTAGATTCAGGGAAACGCTTGGAATCTTTGACCGTGACATCGGCGCCGTTGAAAGGTCCGGGGAAGTAGCCTCTTCCCGATGGCTCGGTTCGTGATCCGTCTGGATTTTCGCCGGGCAGCGTAAGTTGAAGCTCCTTGAAGAAGATCGTTCCTTCGGGAAATTGACCGGTCTTCTTATAAATCTCATATGAACCCGGCTCGATGTAGACGTTGTGAAACTCCGGAAAGTTAGCATGGCCGTCATTCAGCGCATTCGGCGTAAGCGGGGATCCGAGGTACACCCAATGGTTCCAGTCCTTCGGCAAAAGGAGTTGCCCATCGGCCGTGTATTGAGGCAGTTGGCGAGTTGTCGTCTGCGCGTTGCCGGTTTTAAGAGATCCGAAGAATAAGGTCGTTGCGATCGCACTGCTCGCAATGACGACAGCTGCTGTCCGAAATCCGATACGCATCGCTTTCTCTCCTGCGACTATGGCCAGACGCACATTCGCGCCGGTGACCGATGAGCTTCCTCATCGCGAATGAAAAAGGAGATACAGGGTTGGTGTGTGTCGTGCGCGTCAGCGATTGCCTTCGTTTTTTCAATCTTGATGCATTTGGCTTGGCGCCCATCGACAGGCGAATACTTTTGCACCAAGTGTAGGCCGAACGATCGGCGGGCAACCGGATCAAAGCACCCCGGTTCTTCTTGCACGGCGCACTTACGGAAGAAAGGCATGATACTATGGATGAAGAGGCTCACATCTCTCGCGGGTTTAGGTCAAAGCGACACGAGCAAATGACGAAAACTCGCGTGCCGCCTGGACAGTACGTCACAACCGAATTCCCTATTCTTTCGGCGGGCCCAACGCCACAAACCAAAGTCGCAAACTGGAATTTGGCCCTTCAGCTTGGCGGCTCCCTGCTCCGACAATGGAGCTGGGCCGAGTTCGAAGCGCTGCCGCAGACCACGGTCAACACCGATATTCATTGCGTCACGAAATGGTCGAAGCTCGATACGACGTGGCAGGGCGTGACCTTCGATGACCTGCTGAAAGCAGCCGGGCTTTTGGAACCTCCCGAACCTTATGTCATGGCTCATTGCGATGGCGGCTATTCAACGAACGTCCCTGTTGAGGATCTGGTCGACGGCAAGGGCATGATCGTTACTCGTTACGACGGCCTGCCGATCCTGCCCGCTCACGGCGGACCAGCTCGCCTGTTGGTGCCGCATCTTTACTTTTGGAAGAGCGCCAAATGGGTGCGCAGGATTCGATTTATGCCGCAGGACGAGCGCGGCTTTTGGGAGTCACTGGGATATCACAACTATGGCGACCCTTGGAAAGAGCAGAGATATGACGGTGACTAATCCCGCTTCTCCAGCCAAACGGCTTGAGTGGCAAATCGCTCACGTCCGCGACGTCGTGGTGGAAACGCGCCGCGTAAAGAGCCTCATGTTGCAGCCAGCCAGCTGGCCAGGACACCTGCCGGGTCAGCACGTCGATATCAGGCTCACAGCCGAGGATGGCTATCAAGCGCAACGTAGCTATTCCATTGCCTCGCCACCTGAAGACGAATTGCTTGCGTTGACCGTCGAGCGAGTGAAAGATGGCGAGGTCTCCCCCTATCTTCTGGATGAGCTACGCGTCGGCGACCAACTCGAGCTTCGGGGACCAATCGGGGGATATTTCGTCTGGACCGGCGCCGCAAAGGAGCCAGTTTATCTTCTCGCTGGTGGAACGGGTATCACGCCTTTGATGTCGATGCTTCGCCACCGGGACAGGCGGGCAAGCCCCCCTCCGGCCTTGCTGATCTACTCGGCTAGAAGTTGGGAAGATATCCTCTACCGAGACGAGCTCGAGGCGATGATGCTGCGTGATTCCGGCTTTCGCCTTGTTTATGCGCTTACCCGTCAGCAACCACAGGACTGGACGGGCCACCGGGGGAGAATCGATAAAGGCTTGCTTTCAGCAAATTGGTTTCCGCCCGCGCATAACCCAACAATCTATGTTTGCGGTCCTACGACCTTCGTCGAGACCGCTTCCAGTCTTCTTGTAGAGCTTGGATTTGACCCTCTCAGCATCAAGACAGAACGATTCGGTCCATCAGGAGGATAGACAGCATGTCAAATAACGTCTCCGATCTTTTGCTCGACGGCAATGTCGCGGCACAACTACTTCAGCGGATCTTCGTCCCCGACATCACACTCGCGAAGATTCGATGCGATTCATGCGATTGTGTGAGCGGCGTGGGAGCTCTGACCTTGGATGCATCTCCGATGGGAGCGGTTCTGAAGTGTGCAGATTGCGAGAGCGATCTGATGAGAGCGGTAGATACGCCGCGCGGTCTGTGGCTCGAGATGACCGGCGCGCGGTGTCTGCTATTCTAGGATCAGTGCGCAAACTATCATGTGCCCAACCGTGGAAGGCGGTGGCAGCGAAGGTGACATCTGAGGCTGTGCGTCGATCCGACATGGCAGCAAGCAGCGTTTAGCCTCGCCAATATCGGAAAAGCGCGGTTGAGGCTTGTCATGTAATCTTGTGGAAACCCGGTGTTTCCTCCCACGCTCCCCCGAGACCGGGTTAACTGCGGTCGGTCGAAAGGCGGCCGGCCGCATTTTTCAGCTTTGCGACGGTCCGTCGAACTAAAACGGGAGGTTCTCCGTGCCCGACCTCCCGACTGATATCGGTCACGTCGACGACTAGATCGCAGTCGCAAGGGAAACTCTTCGCGAGTTGTCGAGCAGGCGGCCGCCTACTCCGGTGCCGTACGATGACCTCATGGCGCAACGTATTGCCGATCAGGAAGCACGCCTTCCACTTCTGACCAAACGGCGCAAGGAAGTTCTTCAAAATGCCAAATCAGATACGAGGATAAGAGACATGGCGAAAAGTCGGATCAAGAGGAAAATGAGGTGATCGGAGCTGACGGTGTTCACATCGGAACTGTGAATCGCATCACAGCGGGCCGGATCAGGTTGACCGCGAAGGACGGCACAAGGGTCATCATCACTATATCGACCCGGGACTGATCGCGGATATCGAGGGCTAGGCGGCGCGGCTGTCGGCAGTCGCGGCCACCGCTGTCACCTTCGAGGAGGAGAAATCGGGCGAGCCACATTGACCCTCGGCACGCCACGGGACTTGTTCGGGAGGAACGGCCTGATGGCAGTCCATTCAAAGTCACTGAGGTCCATATCTCATGATTCGAGGCTCCCGTCGGGAGCTTGGATCATGCTTATCCCAACGCTCGCATTGCTGGATAGCGGGCATAGGGTATGGCAAAATCGACGCAAATGAACCTTACCGACATGCGGATACGGGCAAAGTGAGCATGGATATATGACCTCGTCGTGATTGGCACCGGAACCGCTGCTCAGGTGGCAGCACGGCGTGTCCGAAAGGCTGGGCGGACGGTTGCCTCCGGCGACGGTTTCTAATCGGCAGTTCGCGAAATCGAAGCCGCATTGACCGCCATGTCTATCTCGGCCTTCACTACGGAGTCAAAATTGTCCAGCGTGATCGGGCCGACCAGCTTGTAGGCGATCGTGCCGTCGCGGCCGACGATGAACGTCTCCGGCACGCCGTAGACGCCCCATTCGATCGCGGCGCGGCCGTTGGCGTCCACGCCGACGGCCGAGAATGGGTTGCCATAGCGCCCAAGAAAGTGCTTGGCGTTATCGGGCGCATCCTTGTAGTTGATGCCGATCAGCTGCAGCCGGTTGTCCTTGGCAAGCTCAATCAGAAGCGGCGCCTCGTCATGGCACGGCACGCACCAGGACGCCCAGACACTGACCACGCTGACTTTGTCCTTGAAGTTTGCCGGATCCAGTCCCGGCACTTGCGCGCCGTTGCTGAGCAAGCCCTGCAGCGGCGGCAACGACGTCTGTGGTGCAGGATGTCCGATCAGGGCGGAGGGAATCCGCGACGGATCGCCATCGCCAAGCCGGAACCAAAACACAGCAGCCAGCGCGAGAAAGACGATCAGCGGCAGCACTACCAGCCACGAGCGGCGCTGCGGGCTTGCTTCGGATGTCACCTGTTCGGTCATCTACGGCTCCGTTGCACTGCGCCCGGAGCGCCGCACCACGCCGCTGTCCTCTAGCTCGCGGAGGCGCCGCTTCTGGTTGCGGTGGTCGACGACGATCCAGGCAACCATCAGTGCCACCACCACGGCCGCGGCGAGATAGGAGGTCACGATAAAATAGGCGTAAGGGCCGAGCGACATCGTGCGTTACGCCGGTTGCGAGGCAGGCGAAGCCGCGCCCACTTCGCCTGATGCGGCGCGCGCCTGCATCATCTGCAGCGCGCGCACCCGCCGCCGCAGGATTTCGTTGCGCATCGCCGCCACATACAAGGTGACAAATAGCATCGTGAAACCGCCGGCCATCACCAGTAGCGGAATCAGAAAGGCGCGGTCGAGGGCCGGTCCTTCCATGCGGAACACCGAGGCCGGCTGATGCAACGTGTTCCACCAATCGACAGAGAATTTGGTGATGGGCAGGTTGATCGCGCCGACCAGGGTCAGAACCGCCGCCGCGCGCGCAGCGCGCGAGGGATCATCTACCGCCCGCCACAGCGCCATCAGGCCCAGATACATCAAGAACAGGATCAGCACCGAGGTCAGGCGTGCATCCCATTCCCAATAAGTGCCCCACATCGGTCGGCCCCACAGCGAGCCCGTCACCAGCGCGAGAAAGGTGAAGCTGGCGCCGAGGGGCGCGGCGGCCTTGGCGGCGACGTCAGCGAGCGGATGACGCCACACCAGCGTGCCGAGCGCGGTTGTGCTCATCACCGCCCAGACGAACATCGACAGCCACGCATTGGGCACATGGATGAACATGATCTTGACGGTCGCGCCCTGCTGATAGTCATTCGGCGCGGTTGCCGAGAGATAAATGCCAACCGCGAGCACGATGGCAGTTCCTGCCACGAGGATCGGCATCAGCCGCGCCGTCAGCGACAGGAACCTGGTCGGATTGGCAAGGCCGATCAGCGTCATGGCCATCCCCGGTTAGAGTCGCGACCGCCACACGCCTTCGCTGCCTCCCGCTCATGCTGGATAGCGTCGACGGACGCTAAGCGATGTTGGAGAGAACTTCGCAATAGGCCGCTCATGGTTCAACTGATACCGGTTGTTTCCGTGACGTGAGGCGTCGGACGCCGGATGCTGTGAAACGCCGCCCGCTCTCTACACGACCCTGTGCCGGCAGCGTCGCACGAGAAATGCTCGACCAAGCGGCTCGACCAGATTTCGGCAAGCGACGTGCTCAGGTGTTCGATATCCGCCTCGGAATGAAACGGTGACGCGGTGATACGAAGTCGCTCTGTACCGCGCGGGACCGTCGGGTAGTTTATGGGTTGAATGTAGATATCGTATTCGTTCAACAGAACGTCGCTGATCTGCCTGCAGAGGTCGGCGTTTCCTATCATTACCGGCACAATGTGACTAGGATTCCGGAGATGCGGCACGCCGATATCATCAAGTCGACTCCTGAGCGAGCAGACCCGGCTGTGCATGACTTCTCGCTCCGTCGCACTTGATTTGAGGTATCGCACGCTGGCTAACGCGCCTGCCGCGATGTGTGGCGGCAGCGCCGTCGTAAAAATAAAGCCCGACGAATAGCTACGCACAAAGTCGCACAATGCTGCTGATCCTGCGATATAGCCGCCGACGACCCCAAAGCCCTTAGCCAGTGTGCCTTCAATCACCGTCAACCGATTGCTCAGACCCTGTTGCGCAGCGACGCCACCGCCATGCGATCCATAGAGACCGACAGCATGCACCTCGTCCAAATAGGTCATAGCGCCATATGCATCAGCAACATCACACAGCTCTGCGATTGGTGCGATATCGCCGTCCATGGAATAGACCGATTCAAACGCCACCAGCTTAGGCGCATCGGCGTCGACCTCCGCGAGTTTACGCGCAAGATCAGCGGGATCATTATGTGCAAAGATTCTGACCGGAGCACGGCTACCTCGAATGCCTTCGATCATTGAGGCATGATTGAGTTTGTCGGAAAACACAATGCAACCCGGAATGCACGACGCTAGTGTGCCAAGCGCAGCCCAGTTCGAGACATAGCCTGAAGTAAACAAGAGTGCTGCCTCTTTCTGATGAAGATCGGCCAGATCGCGTTCGAGAAGGACATGGTAGTGATTAGTGCCCGAGATATTGCGTGTACCGCCGGCACCCGCCCCGCAGCTGTCGAGTGCCTCGTGCATAGCTGCCAGCACGGCTGGGTGCTGTCCCATTCCGAGATAGTCGTTAGAACACCAGACCGTGACCTCCCTTTTCCCGCGCGCGGAACGGAGCGTTGCACGAGGAAACTTACCTGCCTTGCGCTCCAGATCAGCGAAGACCCTGTACCGCCCCTCCCTACGAAGTTCGTCGAGGCGCTTGCAGAAATACGCATCATGATTCATGGACCACCCGGAGCTGGATTCGATGCAGGTTCAACGTCACCACAACTCGCACCCTCGCCGAGCCCATTTCGGCCAATGGAAGAAGCGAAGTACCCACCGGCACGATAATCTAGCTAGAGTATGGTGTCTGTTGCAGCATTGCTTAGACTTCGCAGATAATGCGCAATGCCGACCGATCCTCCTAAGCTTAAATTGCTGATGCTTTCATCCGCCACCGGATTGAGCCTTCGTCATCACCCCAGTCTTCTCCATCGGAGAATGAGCGACCGGACTCTTGGTCATGAGGCTGCTGGCCTTCCAATTGGCCACGTGCACTGTTGGTCGCTACTACTACTCGTCCGTAGCTGAGCGCGCAATTGGCTGAGCTCGAGCGGCCGTGCTGCCCATGCCGGTCCAGGTCATCCTTCAATCCACATTCGTGAGTGAGGCGATCGAGCGTTGCGGAGGATGCTCGGCGGCGGGTATCACCTCCAGCACGATGCTGCGGTTTCCGTCGGTACCCAAGCTCCACCTTCGGCAGAAGACGCGGTCCCCATCCTCCCATAAGACCTGGAAGTTGTTATCCCTGCCCGCGTTGAACCGAGTAGTTGGATTCACTGCCGTCTCCACCACTCCGGGCGATCAAGGCTCCGCCGGCTTGGAAGACTCTGCGATCTCGCCTGCCCGGCTGGCCAGACCAAGCTTAAACATGGCACGTTCGCCACATAGGGCGCAGTTTGCCAATCTTAACCCGGTTGTCCATCAACCGCAGGAAGCCGGTATTAGGTGAGAGACGCCAGAGGAGCCGTGCGTCTCGAAGATCAGTTGTCTCAAATCCTTCCGTAAAGCAGTCGTAAACTCGCGCTAAGATGCTTTTTGATGGTCAATAATGCACAGCGGGATATCTCAGCGCCTCGGCCGCACGCAACCCCGGATCATCTGGCGCCGTCTCCAACGCAAGGAGCATGTGCACATGCTCGTCTTTGGCCCGCAGCGCCTCGCGCGTGGTCACGAGAATGCGCGTTTGTGGTGCCTCATTCAGAACGCGTTCGACCAATTGCGCCACTGCGTCGACGTGATGGTCGCAGTTGTCGAGCACGAGAAGAGCTTTTCTGTCACCGAGAAAGTCAAGCAGGCGATGAAATGGGTCTTCCGCCCGTCCCACCGAGCCTAGCGCCGACGCGACGGCAATCGAAACCAGGCGCGACTCGGCGAGGGCACCCAGGTGGACAAAGAAGACGGCGCCGTCGAATTCCGCGAACAACGTGTGGGCGATCGCAATTGCGACCATTGTTTTCCCAACGCCCGCTGGACCGACAATGCTGACAAAACGACCTGCCGAGAGTTTGGCTAGCAATTGACGCACCGTCTGGTCTAGACCGAGCATTGTCGCAAGTCGGGCGGGCAGATTGTGTGTTCGACTTGCGATATCAGTACCGGCAGGCTGCGGCGGAGTGCGCGCCACGGCCATTACGAAGCAATAGCCGCGACCTGCAACGTTGGAAATGTAGCGAGCACCATCCAGACCATCGCCGAGCACCTTGCGAAGAGCAGAGATATGCACCCGGAGATTTGCTTCCTCCACGGTGACGTCAGGCCATGCTCGTGCGATTAACTCCTTATGACTGATAACTTCGCCAGCGCGTTCTACCAGGACGCTCAAAAGATCGAACGCACGACCGCCAATCGAAAGCACCTCTTCGCCCCTCTTCAAGACTCTCTCAGCCACGGACAGGTTGAATGGGCCGAACCGAAACACGTTCCTGACGCGCGAGCTGATTTCAGGAATGGACTGAAGTACGCGCTCTTCCATCGACGAAGTTGCCGCCCTACACCCCTGAAGTCCAATCGGTGAAAGTGGATGGCTCATCGTGTTGGCAGACCTTTCCATAAGCATCGCGCGCCACCATCTCGGTCCAGATTCGAACTGACCTAGAGCTTTCGACGCCGCATGCGCTAGGGTTGTATTCGGTGAGTAACCCATGGGCGTCGCTCCGTTGACGCAGCATAGAGGAGTACTGCGGACGCTAAATCCCACTTAGGTTTCCATTGTTGACCAAATGGATCATACCTTGGTTTTACGAACCAACACTGGCTATAGATTAGCGTCTATCGATCCAGATTGGATGGCGGAAAAGGCCCTGCCCCGTGCGGCGCAAACTGGCCTTCGAGTGCCGCTCCCTCGACCTCGCGTTACCTGCTTAGGGAGCTAGAAGCTGTAAAAGCGTTGGATCATTGCGCACGGCAGCTGATCGACCCTCAAGCGCAACCCGACCTCGATCGAGGACATAAGCGTAGTCCGCTACGCCTAGCGCGAGCTCAAGATGCTGCTCGACAATAACGACGGCGATATCTTTGACGAGGTCTCGCAAGCACCCGGCGATCTCCTCCACGACACCGATCCACAAGCCCTCAGTCGGCTCATCGAGTAGCAGGAGCCTGGGACTAGACGAGATGGCACGGCCGATCGCCAGCATTTTGCGCTCACCACCGGAAAGTGTTCCTGCCACCTGATCGAGCCGTTGACCAAGCTTGGGGAACCATGCGAGCACCTGGTCAATCGCCAACCGGTCCTGGTTCGCGAGCGCGCCCACCTCAAGGTTCTCGCGCACACTCAATCGGTTAAAGACAGAATGCTCCTGCGGCGCGTAGCCGAGACCCGCCTGAATTCGGCGCTCGGTCGGCAGTAGTGTGATGTCTTGAAGATTCAAGACGATGCTACCGCTGCGGGGCGCAATTTCGCCGACAATTGTCTTAAGCAAGGTCGATTTGCCGGCGCCGTTCCGACCAAGCACCGCTACCGCGCCATGTCTTGGCACCGCCAGAGTTACGTTGAAAAGTACCTGACTAAGGCGGTATGAGACACAAAGGTCGCGGATTTGGAGGAGCGCTGACTCAGACACGAATAAGATAGACCTCCTGCACCTTCCGGCTGTTCTGAATGTGTTTGACCGTGCCGCTGTCGATGACCTTGCCCTGATCGAGGACAGTGAGAATGTCGCAAACATCGCGGATAAAGTCGAGATCGTGCTCGACGATCACTAGAGAGCAGTGACGTTTGATCGGTATTAGCAGCTCGCCCGTTATACGTCGCTCTTCGAGGCTCATCCCGGCGGTCGGTTCATCGAGCAAGAGAAGGTGCGGTTTGCAGGCGACGGCCATCGCGATTTCGAGCCATTGCTGATGACCGTGGGATAGCGCGGCCGCTCGCTCCCAGCACCACTCAGTTAGGTGGAATTGTTCGAGCAGGTGCATTACACGTTCATGGAGTGCTCTGCGTGTACATGAGAAGATCAGACTGAAAGTGGAGCTTCGCGCCTGGAGCGCGAGGAGCACGTTGTCGTACACTGTGAGCGCCGGGAGGACACTGGTGATCTGGAATTTGAGGCTGAGGCCGGCGCGTGCTCGCTCGGTAGGCGTGGCCGCGGTGATGTCGTGGCCAACGAAGCGGATCGTCCCTCCGGCCGGGAACTCGGCACCGGCCACACATTTCATCAGCGTGCTCTTGCCGGAACCATTGGGACCGATGAGACCGTGAAATTCATTTTCACCGACGGTCAGGTCGACGCCACCCAGCGCCACCAGCCGCCCAAAGACCTTGGTTAGCCCGCGCACTTCAAGCAGCGCCATTGTCTCCCCCCGAATCGACATGGCGAGTCGGCAAAGAAGGTCTGCCGAAGCTGCCAATCCGCTCTTGCTCGGAGACCACAAGCCCAATCAGCCCAGTGGGCCAAAACAAAGCAACGACGAGCAACAGGAGCCCGAGGATAATGGGCCAGATCTCAGGAAAACTGTCGGCGAGCCAGAAGCCTGCGATTTCGGTGGCGACGACGCCGATGACAGGGCCGATCAACGTACCAACGCCGCCAAGTAGGGCGTAGAGCACGATTTGCGTTGACAGCACGACACCAACCATATGGGGCCCAACGAAGCCGTCATGGAAAGCGTAGAGACCGCCGGCGAGTCCAGCGATGGCGCCCGACAATGAGAATACTGTTAGTTTCAGCCTCTGCGCCTGGTAGCCGAAGAAGAGAATGCGCGTCTCTCGGTCGCGCGCGCCGGCAAGCGCTAGTCCGAATTGCGAACGCACGACGAAGCGGCAAACAAGATAGACAATCGCAAGCGCGCTGAAGGCGAGGTAGTAATAGACGCGCCCTTCGGCAAATTCGTAGCTACCGGCAGTCATAGGCGGGATGGAAGGGATGCCATTTTGCCCGCCAAGATAATACCATGCGCGCGCTAGCCGGTCGGCCACATAGGAGCCAGTCAGGGTGCCCAATGCGATGAAGATCATGGTTGGCGGATGGCGCCCAAGCAGCAGGAATGCGCCGAGGGCAAGCGACAAAACCAGGCCCACGGCGAGCGCAGCTGGCAGGACGACAAAAATGGATGCAACTCCGAGGTCGCGTGCCACAAGGGCCACGCCGTATCCCGCCGCCCCGAAGAATAGTGCCTGCCCGAAGCTCATGATGCCGGAGTACCCCCAAATGAGGTCGAAGCTCAGCGCAAGCAGCGCCAGGATGAGGACGCGCGTAGCGAAGATCGTGAGATAGTTCTCGAGCATGATCGGCGCTACCGCAAAAGCGGCAAAGAGCACGATCTCAAGCATCGGAATCAATTGCCGCCGGCGACTGCGGAGTGATCCGGCGCTAGTCGACGGCGCGGCTGCTAACTGGTCGGTCAGTGTTTAGCACTCCCGCGGATCGACGAGACCTTCGCTGCGCGCGGCTATCTCGAAAATTCCATTCTTGACGACGGCCGTATAAATGTTCAGCCGGCAGTGCCGTTTACCCGGGACCATTTCAGCTGGCCCGCCGGGCCCCTCGCTGATCTTGGCGTGATCGAGCGCGGCGGCGACCTGCTCGCGGTCGAGATTGCCCGCCTCCTTCACCGCTACTTCCCACAACTTCAAGCCGCGATACATACCGGTCGCGGCGGTGCCGGCCGTAAGGAGGATTTTACCGGGGAATTCCTTGTCGTATTCAGCCTGGATCCTAGCACTAGCCGGATCCAGGGCCGTTACTGTCCGGAAGTAGTCGAGGCAGGCGGCCAGCCCTTCAATTTCCTGCGGTTCGTTGATGCTGAGCGCACTCTCATCGTAATAGACGCAAGCGAGCCGGCCACCTTGCTTGCTGAAGCCGGCTTGGTAGAGCTGTTTGAAGAAGGGTCCCACGCCCGGCCAAATGATGGAGTTGAATACCACTTCCACGTTGTTTGTCATGATTTTGTTGATGGTGGCGCCATATTCTACTTGGTCGAGTGGATAGTACTCTTCGAAGATCACCTCACCACCGTTATTCTCGATGAGCTTGCGGGTATATTCATTGAGGACGTGTGGCCAGATGTAATTTGCAGACGGCAGCCCAAAGCGTTTGCCGCCGTTCCTTATCAGCCAAGGAATGATCTGGTCGCATTGCTGCGCCGGGACTGGTCCGGTGCAAAAGAGGTAGGGCGTGCATTCCTTGCCCTCATATTGCTGCGGATAGATGTAGAGCGTCTTCCCGCGCGTGACGATGACGTCCTTGATAGCGTTGCGCATCCCACTGGTGACGCCGCCCAGCACGACGTCAACCTTGTCGCGCTGGAGGAGTCTGTGGACGTTGGCGACAGCGACAGATTCGTCGGATGCCGTGTCCACGATAAAGAGTTCAATCGGGCGACCCAGAATGCCGCCAGCATCGTTGATGTCCTTCACCACCATCTTGGCGACGTTGGCGTTGGCGTTGCCCGCGTTAGCAATGGTGCCAGTAAGATCGGTGGCGATGCCAACCTTGATCGGTGCCTCGGCAGCATTCAGCCAACCGGGCCGGACCACCCAGCTGCTCACGCCGATCGCAACCGCTCCGCTCATCCAGGCGGCGCTCTGTAGAACACGCCTGCGGGTCATCGTGGAGGTGATGCAGCTGTCCTTAATTTGCTTAGGCATAGTTCGTCCTCCTTTCCGCGATCAGTCCTCCCGGCTTGAACTTGACGAAAACGATAGCGATGACGAAGGTCAGCACGTCGGCCAGCACGGGCGCTACCGCCCAAGGTAGGGCTGCGCTCAGCATGCCGACCACAGCGGCGCCCACCATCGACCCTTCGAACGAGCCAATGCCGCCCAACATGATCGCGAGAAAGCCCTCGATGAGGAACCGGACGCCGAGATCGGCAGAAAGCGAGAACACCGGCACTACCAGCGCGCCGGCGAGGCCCGCGAGGGCCGCACCGAATGTGAAGGTGACGGCATAGAGGGCGCTCGTCGAGATGCCGGACGCGCGCGCGAGAGACGGGTTCTCGAGTGCCGCGCGGCCGCGCAGCCCAAAGGAAGTTCTGGTTAGCAACAGATAGCTGGCTAGCACCACCGCTGTGGTGATGACGACAATGGCGAACCGCCAACGCGAAAGTTGGACACCCCCGACGGTGAACGAGCCGACGATCGGCTCCGGCACCGTGATATAGAGCCCGCCAATCAGGCCGCGCACACCCTCCCGAATGATAAGGCCGAGCGCATAGGTTCCGAGCATGGCGACGATCGGGGCGGCATAGAAGTGTCGGATAAAAAGACGCTCGAGAACGAAGCCGATCGCCGCTACAACGAGTGGCGCTCCAAGCATGCCGAGCCAAACCGGCAGCCCGAAGCTGTAAGCGAGATAGGTGGCGTAGGCGCCGAGGAGGACAAACTCGCCATGCGCAAAGTTGAAGATGCCCATCATGCCGGCAATGATCCCGAGTCCTAGTACCACAAGGACAATGACGGCCCCGAAACTCAGAATGTCGAAGGTGGCGCTCAGCGCGCTTTCCATGCCATCCTCGCCTACTGGAAAACGGAGAGCTGCCTGGGATCGTGCCGCAGCGATCCTCGGCAGTTGTTCCTGCTCAATCACGGCGATCAACCAGAGTTCCTAACAAAAGTCCGACTTCATCGCGATGGATTTTAGCCGAGCGAAATCAAAGAGCTGAATGGGCAAGAATTCGCGGGTCGGTTCCATAATGCCAATCATACAGATTTGCTCACCGATGGAGGGGATGCTAAACTGCCTTCTTGGTGCTTCTAGGCAAGCGCGAGAGCCGTGATATCGCCACAGGACAGCACAAACGCGTCCCCAGCTACGGCAAGAACATGATCCAATGTTCTTGGCCAGTAGGATCGGCCATGGTACATCCTATCGAGATACCCTATCATATCGTGCAGAAGTGGCAGGAGATGATGGACCTGGTTGGCGAAATCATGCACGTTCCGTCCGCCCTCATAATGAAAGTAGAGTCCCCAAACATCAGAGTTTTCGTCGCCAGCGAGTCCGAGAAGAACCCGTGGAAACGAGATGAGGTCGCGCCTCTTAGTGGCGGTACCTATTGCGAGGCTGTGATGGCGACTCGCCAAATGCTGCTTGTCCCTGACGCTCTCCAAGATGACGAATGGAAATCGAATCCTGATATTGAACTGGGGATGATCTCCTACCTGGGCCTGCCGATCACTTGGCCGGACGGCGAAATATTTGGGACAGTTTGCGTCCTCGATAGCAAAAGGAATGAACATAGCGAGGTTCACAGCAGACTTTTGCTACATTGCCGCGATGTGTCGCAAGCTGACTTGAGATCGTTAGTTACAATTCACGAACTCGAACAGTCTAGAAGCGAAGATCCGGCGCTTGGTCGACACTAATACCACCGCGATCATATTACTGGCGCGACCTTTCAATTCACATTGCGCGTGCACCCAGACAATATATCGAACAGCGAAGTTGATTGATCCGCAAACTTTGGGCGTGCTCTGGTATTATCCTCGCAGTGACACGAGCCATGCCGGATATCACACCCGGCCGATGCTGACCTGGCCTCACGGCGGAGTCGGCAGATGAACCGATTTTCCTGGTTCAGCGGTGATGACGATATTGGTTCTGAGGTGTTGTGGGAGGACGCCGAACGCCTCGTCCGCAGAAGATGGCGCCTCTCTGCCAATGGCGATAAGCCATCTGTTCTGATGGTGCTTCCGGTCGCGGAGCCCCCGACGTCTGGAAGCCTCAATCGTCTCCTACATGAATATGAAGTTAAGGACGACTTGGATGATGCATGGGCGGCCCGACCGTTGGAGCTCGTCCGCGAGCGCGGGCAGACCATACTCCTGCTCAAGGACCCAGGGGGCGAGCCACTTGACCACTTTATCGGCTCGCCCATGGAGATCGGACCATTCCTCCGCTTCGCGGTCGGCTTATCGGCTGCGCTCGGCCGGTTACACGAGCGGGGTCTCGTTCACAAGGACATCAAGCCGACCAATGTCCTTGTAAACTCCACGACTGGGCAAGCCTGGCTGACAGGCTTTGGCATCGCCGCGCGCCTACCGCGTGAGCGCCAATCACCTGATCCGCCCGAGTTCATCGCCGGGACCCTTCCCTACATGGCTCCAGAACAGACGGGGCGGATGAACCACTCGATCGACTCCAGGAGTGACCTCTACTCATTCGGAGTCACGCTCTACCAAATGCTGACCGGCAATCTTCCGTTCACAGCTTCCGATCCTATGGAGTGGGTTCATTCCCATGTTGCCAGAAAGCCGGTACCGCCAAGCGATCGGGTGAAGAATGTCTCGCCTGCCGTCTCCGCAATCATCATGAAGCTGCTCGCCAAGACTGCCGAGGAGCGCTACCAGACGGCAGCTGGCGTTGAGAGTGATCTGCGGCGCTGTCTTTCAGAATGGGAAAGTCGGTGCCACATCGACGAGTTTCCGCTTGGCGAGCACGACGCGTCGGACCGACTACTGATTCCCGAGAAACTTTACGGTCGAGCATCCGAAATCGAGACCTTGCTCGCCTCCTTCGACCGCGTTGTGGCTGGCGGCAGGACAGAGTTAGTGCTTGTTTCGGGATATTCCGGTAGCGGCAAGTCCTCCGTCGTCAATGAGCTGCACAAAGCGCTGGTGCCGGCGAGCGGCCTTTTTGCCTCCGGCAAGTTCGACCAATACAAGCGCGACATTCCTTATGCCACTTTGGCGCAAGCGTTTCGGAGCCTTGTTCGTCCGCTTCTGAGCAAGAGGGAACAAGAGCTGCGCGTCTGGCGCGATGCCATTCAAGAGGCACTTGGTCCAAATGCACTGCTCATTGTCGACCTCGTCCCTGAATTAACGCTCATCATCGGAGAACAGCCGCCGGTTCCTGATCTTCCATCCCAGGATGCGCAACGCCGCTTCCAGCTGGTGTTCCGGCGATTCATCGGCGTGTTCGCACGACCGGAACATCCGCTCGCCTTGTTCCTCGACGATCTGCAGTGGCTGGACCCGGCAACCCTTGACTTGCTTGATGATATCCTGACCCAGCCGGATGTGCGGCACCTGCTGCTGATTGGGGCGTACCGGGACAATGAAGTTGATTCTACGCATCCCCTGACGCGCAAGCTGGAAGCGATCCGTCAGGCTGGAGCAACCGTGCAGGAGATCGTCCTTGCATCCCTCACCCGTGACGACTTGGAACGGCTGATCGATGATACGCTTCAATGCGAACCGGGGCGTGTCAAACCGCTGGCCGAATTGATCCATGAGAGAACCGGTGGCAATCCATTTTTCGCAATTCAGTTCATTTTGTCGCTCAACGAAGAGGGACTGCTCACCTTCGATCGTGCAAGTGAACGGTGGTCGTGGGACGTCAATCGCATTCGCGCCAAGGGCTACACCGATAATGTGGTGGATCTCATGGTGGCGAAGTTGAACCGCCTGCCCATCAGAACTCAGAAAGCACTGCAACAGCTGGCCTGTATGGGCAATAGCGCGGATTTCGACCTGCTGGCGACAGTTTATCAGGATTCGCAGCAGGACATCCACGGCGCCCTGCGGGAGGCGATCCGAACCGGGCTCGTCGTCCACTTGGACAATGCGTATCGATTCCTGCATGACCGCGTTCAGGAAGGCGCCTATTCACTGATACCAGAAGGCGGGCGTGCCGCTGCTCACCTTCGAATCGGCCGCATCCTCGCATCACGGGTTGCACCAGCAGAGATCGAAGAGAAGATCTTCGAGATCGTAAACCAGCTCAACCGTGGCTCTTGTCTCATAGAATCAGTGAGGGAGTGTGCCCGGGTCGCAGAATTGAACCTCATTGCGGGCAGGCGCGCGAAGCTGTCTACCGCATACGCCTCGGCACTTTCGTACCTCGCAGCCGGCCGGGCATTGCTGACCGAGGAGAGCTGGGATCACAACTACGAACTCATCTTCGCTATCGAATATCTTATGGCCGAGTGCGAACTACTGACGGCCCAAACGGTGGCAGCCGAAGATCGACTTTCTATGTTGGCGCAACGAGCAAGGAACCAGCACCACATTGCGATCGTTGCACGCTTACGGCTCAGGGTTTACACCGCTTTGGATCGGAGCGATCGCGGGGTGGAGATATGCCTTGAATTCCTGCAAAGCCGCGGCACGAATTGGTCGCCGCACCCTACCGTCAACGAAGTACAGGACGAATACGATCGCATCTGGTCCCACATTGAAAGCCAGCAGATCGAGGACCTCTTTGACTTACCCTTGATGACCGATCCGGGCGTCCTCGACGTCCTCGATGTTCTAGCCGAGGTCCTGACGCCGGCATTGTTCTGTGACGAGAACTTGTGTTCACTTGTCATCTGTCGCATGGTCAACCTTAGCCTCGAGCATGGCAACAGTGACGGTTCGTGCTACGCCTATGTATGGCTTGCGATCATTGCTGGGCCCCGCTTCGGCAACTACAAAGACGGGTTTCGCTTCGGCCAACTCGGCTATGACCTAGTCGAAAAGCGCGGACTGAAGCGCTTTCAGGCACGAACCTACATGTCTTTCGGAGATATCGTCTTGCCATGGACAAGACATGTCCGAGCGGGCCGCGATCTGGTGCGCCGTGCCTTCGATGCCGCAAGCGAAATCGGTGACGTTACCTACGCGGGTTTTTGCTGTGACCACCTGATCAAGAATCTATTGGCCGCAGGAGATCCGCTGGTGGAGGCGCAGCGGGAGGCTGAGGATAGCCTAGAGTTCGCACAGAAAATTCGGTTTGGCCTCGTCGTTGACCACATCAAAGCGCAGCTCGGTCTTATCCGGAGCCTTCGCGGCCTCACTTTTGCATTTGGATCGTTCAACGATGATCAGTTCGATGAGCTTTGGTTCGAGCGCTATCTGGAAAGTAAACCGGCTTTGGCGGAACTTGAGTGTTGGTATTGGGTCCGAAAGTTACAGGCCCGCTTTTTTGCTGGAGACTATGCTTCCGCCGTCGATGCCGCGTTGCGTGCGCAACGGCAGCTCTGGACATCACCGTCACAATTCGAAACGGCAGAGTTATGCTTCTATGGCGCTCTCTCCCACGCAGCGTCATGGAATTCGGCATTACCCGACGACCAACGAGACCATTTTGACGCTCTGAGCGCTCATCACCGCCAACTCGAAGTATGGGCGGAGAATTGCCCGGAGAATTTCGAAAACCGCGCCGTGCTGGTCGGAGCAGAGATCGCGCGCATCGAGGGCCGCGATCTTGATGCGATGCGCCTTTATGAAAAGGCCATCCACTCGGCCCACCTAAACGGTTTTATTCACAATGAGGCGCTTGCCAACGAGCTCGCTGGGCGCTTCTACATCGCACGTGGTTTCGACAAGATCGCACACACCTATTTGCGGGACGCCCGTTCCTGCTATCTGTTCTGGGGCGCCGACGGGAAAGTGCGACAGCTCGATCAGCTGCATCCACAGCTCAGGCACTCAGAGCTAGCCTCCGGTCCGACGAGGACCATAGGGGCGCCCGTCGAGCATCTGGATCTCACAACGGTCATCAATGTGTCGCAAGTAGTGACCAGCGAGATCATCTTGGAAAAACTGCTCGACACCGTCATGCGTACCGCGATCCAGCATGCCGGCGCGGAGCGTGGCCTCTTGATTCTTTCGCGCGCGGCTGACCAGCATATCGCGGCCGAAGCCACGACCGATGGCAGCGCGATCGTTGTGCAGCTGTGCGATCAGCCGGTGACCGCGGCCGTGATGCCGGAATCGGTTTTGCGATTCGTCCTGCGCACACAGGAGAGCGTTATTCTCGACGATGCCTTGGCGGAGGACTCGTTTTCGGCGGATCTCTACGTCAGGCAGAACCGGGCGCGTTCGATCCTCTGCCTGCCGTTGTTGAACCAGGCCAAACTCATCGGAGTGCTTTACCTCGAGAACAGCTTGAGCTCGCATGTCTTTGTGCCAGCCCGGATTGCGGTTCTGAAACTACTCGCGTCGCAGGCCGCAATCTCGCTTGAGAACACCAGCCTGTACCGCGACCTCGCCCAACGCGAAGCCAAGATCCGGCGCCTTGTCGACGCCAACATCATTGGGATCTTCATCTCAAGGCGGGACGGGCGCATCGTGGAAGCCAATGACGCGTTTCTCAAGATGGTGGGCTATGACCGCGAGGATCTCGCCGCCGGGCGTTTGCACTGGACCGACCTTACGCCGCCCCAATGGCTCGACACTACCGCCCGCGCGCTAGAGGAGATAGATGCAACGGGGGCAGCTCAGGCTTTTGAAATGGAGTATTTACGCAAGGACGGCGGCCGCCTACCCGTCTTGATCGGTGCTGCGGCATTTGACGAAACGCGAGACGAGGGGGTGACCTTTGTACTCGATCTCACTGAGCGCAAGCTCGCCGAGGTAGAAGCACGTGCGAACGAGCAGCGATTCCGCGAAGTGCAAATGGAGCTGGCGCATGCCAACCGCGTTGCCACCATGGGTCAGCTCACCGCCTCCATTGCGCATGAAGTAAAGCAGCCAATCAGCGCCGCCGTCGCCAGCGCCCAAGCTGCTCTCCGCTTCCTAGCTCGTCGACCACCCAAGTTGGGCAAGGTACGCGAGACGCTTGAGACCATTGTAGAGACGGGCCACCGAACGGGCGATGTCGTTGACCGGATCCGCGCTCTCATCAAGAAGGCACCTGACCGGAACGAGCGCCTGGAGATCAATAAGACGATTCTCGAGGTCATTGAGCTCATCCGTGGCGAAGCGATGAGGAATGGCACTTCCGTGCAGTTAGATCTCGCAGAGAACCTGCCGCTTGTTGAAGGTGATCGGGTCCAACTACAACAGGTAATCCTCAATCTTGCTATCAATGCGGTGGAAGCTATGAGCGTCACGAGTGACAGAGAGCGAGTGTTGCTCATCAGCACAAGGACGGCGGAGCCTTTCAGCCTGCTCGTCGAAGTGCGCGATTCGGGTCCCGGGCTAACGCCGGGAACACTTGAGCACCTTTTCAACGCCTTTTACACCACAAAGGCGGGCGGTCTAGGGATGGGGCTGTCGATCTGTCGTTCCATCATCGAAGCGCATCACGGACGATTGTGGGCAACCAACATCGCGCCTCATGGGGCCGCTTTTCATTTCACGTTGCCGGCATTCTCTTAGCCGGGCGACGCGATGCCTAGGACTGTAAAGCCTTGTCTAGGCAGGCGATCAAGGCTTGGTCGTCTAAGGGTTTACTCAAAAAGCCGACGGCGCCCTCGCTGAGTGCTTGACGTCGAATACTTTCCTCCGGGACAGCCGTAATGAATATGAAGGGTACTTTGTAGCCCCTGCTGCGCAGATGAGTTTGGAGCTGAACCCCACTCATGAATGGCATACGAACGTCCGAAATTACACAAGAAGCATTGTGCAGGTGCTCGGATTGAAGGAAGTCTGCGGCCGAGCCAAACGTGTATGAATTGTACCCGAGCGAGGCGACCAAAAAGTGCAAGCCGGTGCGAATATCTTCATCGTCATCGATGATCGCGATCGTTGGAGCTCTCGTCAAACATTCGCCCTCCGCAGGAAAACTCGAACCGTCCCCTTAGGTCAGTCTATCTGGCGCGATAGGGCTGAATATCATACTTAGGTTTGCTTTTTGCTAGGCGGTTCGCCTGATTCCCAGCATCTCTGCCATACACACTAAATCAGCGAGAGATCGCGCCTCCATCCTTTTCATTGCTCTTCCCCGATGAATTTTCACAGTAATCTCTTCGACCTGGAGCTGATAGGCGATTTGCTTGTTGCGCAGACCAGAAGCAACCAGTGCCATCACCTCCCGCTCGCGTGGGGTTAACGTCTCAAACCGCTGCCGTAAATCGCATCGCTTTTTTTCACCTGCCCGTCTCTTGCGGTCCTGATTGAGCGCCCTTGTCACAGCATCCAACATGTCTTGATCGCGGAATGGCTTCGTCAAAAAATCGACCGCTCCGGCTTTCATCGCTTTCACAGACATGGGAATGTCGCCGTACGCCGTCAGAAAAACGATTGGAATCTGAATACCAGTTTTAGCCAATGCTTCCTGACAATCGAGGCCACTGCCCCCCGGCAATCTGATGTCGAGGACCAGACACCTTGGCACGTCCGGGAGTTTGCCATCCAGCAATTCTGAAGCCATGGTGAACGCTTTCACCGGTAGCTCCATGGATTCAAACAAATAGGTCAATGCCTTTCGCACGGACGGGTCGTCATCAACCACGAGCACCATTTGGCTTTCCGTCCTCTCTTTTATTGCCATGACGCGTTCCTCCGTCTCGAGGGATACAACCGTGACGGTCTGATCTTATTGGCGTTAAGGGACGTGGCGTTCCAACTTCCAGATAAAGATCCCGATGATGTTCGCGCCGACCAAACCCCGAATTTGAATGCGAAGAACCGACGATACCTTCGCGGCTTTCGCACGGTCACGAACCGTGTGAATTTCCCGAAAAGGGGCCTCCGGTAGTTTCGTGATACTGGCTGTCCAGTCGCCGACGCTACCAACGCGGCCGGACGCGAAATCAAAATCTGGCACTTTTTCGGTATCGTGGGGCGTAGTGCCCGGCTGCGGGCGGTTGGCCATCGTACGGTCCCTCTTTTGTCTATGCGGAGTGGAGCACGCAGGCACAAAGCCTGTCTTATGGCGCTAGCATCCCACGAATGCTCGAGCCTCTCTGGGAGGGATTTGATCCCGCGAGGAGCCTTTTGCTTTTTTGAGAGCGATTTTAGGCTTTGGCTTGTACTGACGCAGGGGATTGCGAGGTATACTCGCGAGGGATACCTTTCGGCGGCTGCGACAAAAGCTTCATAGGGCGTACCGCGTTGGCTCGAGACCAAGGTGGCGCCGGTCGCGTCGTCACCGCGCGATCACCAGAAGCGGTTCCATCATGAACCAAAGCGTCTTGGCACTCTTGGACCGATCCGCAAGCTCCCTCGGCACCATCGCGGGGCACGTGGAACACGTTTATTCTGTTGCCGAGGGCGCGCCGCCACCACTGGGGATCGAGGGGGTATCACGCTCCTGGCAAAGATCAGCGAACAAATACGGCGTCGATCCAATTGATAGCAAGGCACCACGCATCCTCACGCCTGGCGAGCTGAAAGCCTTTCGCGAACCGCTGGATAAACTCATTTCCGGCGCTCAGGAGGAAATCGATCAATTATACAAAGTGGTTCGGGACGCCGGGTATACCGTCCTATTCTGCAATAGCTCGGGCGTGGCGGTCGAACATCGCGGTGATGAGGCGCACGCGAGCCGTTTCGAATATTGGGGAACTTGGCTCGGCGGCGTCTGGTCCGAGGAGGTGGAGGGAACAAACGGCATTGGCACCTGTATTGTCGAAGAGCGGCCTGTTACGGTCCACAGAGGTCAGCATTTCAGATCGCGGCACATAAACTTGAGCTGCTCCGGCGCGCCAGTGTTCGGCGTCGACGGAAGGCTGATAGCGGTCTTGGACGTATCTGCGATCGATCCCGAGCTCTCAGAACGGGCGCACGCGCTAACCGGCGCCCTTACAGTGAGATCCGCGCGCTCCATAGAAGAACGATTTTTTCGAGAGCAGTTCCGCCGAGAGTGGATCATCGCGGTAGCGCCGCCCGAGGGCTGCGTTCCAGGCATGCTGCTGGCGGCTGACTGCGACCAACGCATCGTTGGCGCAAACCGGGTCGCGCGCAGGTCCCTTCTGCTCGATGACCGCGGGCTGCGAGCCGGAGTCAGCTTGTGGACGATCTTCGAACGAGACCTCGCTCTCTTTCGGCGCAAAGACCAAACTGATATCTTTACGCGATTGGTGCTCGCCGCGAGCAACGAGAGCCGCCCCGCGCTTGTAACTCCACCCGATCACAGCGCGAGCGCCTCGAGTGATCCGACGCACGCCACTCTGCATACACGCCCGCGCCTGGACTCGATTGACACCCTTCTGAAGTTGCCGCCGCCAGCAGCGCCGCAAGCACACGGCGGACTGTCGGCGAGCGCGATGCGTCGGGTGCGGGAATACGTGGAAATGCATCTGAGCGAAAATATAGATCTGGCGATGCTGGCTGCAGTGGCCGGATTATCGATGCACCATTTTGCGCGGCAATTCAAGCAATCTGCCGGCGTCACCCCGCATCACTACCTCACGAAAAAGCGGGTCGAACGAGCCCAGGAGATGTTGGCTCAGACGGATCTGTCGTTATCGGAAATTGCGTATGAGGCCGGCTTTTCTGACCAAAGCCATTTGGCGCGTCATTTTCGTTACATGGTCGGCACCACGCCTCGAGAATTTCGGTGGTCGCAACGCTAGGCTAGGTCGCATCCGGCGGCCCCGAAACTGTCGTATCTTGCTCAAGTGAGGCCCGTATCGCCGAATCAAGCGTGAAGGTTTTGCACTTGTGCGCGCGTCCTTATATGGCAGATAACGCACCGGCGCGCTCAACCAACAATCACAGCT
This sequence comes from Bradyrhizobium sp. CB82, assembly GCF_029714405.1. Taxonomy (NCBI): domain Bacteria; kingdom Pseudomonadati; phylum Pseudomonadota; class Alphaproteobacteria; order Hyphomicrobiales; family Nitrobacteraceae; genus Bradyrhizobium; species Bradyrhizobium sp. CB82. The sequence goes on from NZ_CP121650.1 coordinate 6,773,463, forward strand.
CGATCGCACGACCGCAAGGCGCCTTCGCTCAATCTTCAGTTGCCCTTTTAGTGTTGGACAGCTTGAATGAGCCAAAACACAAAGACGTTCTTGACGACGAACCGATGGTGTAAGTGCCGAGATCGCTTGCATCGAAGGCCGCGATCTTGGAACATTCTCCAGGCGTTCGATTGGCGTGACCGTCTTTTTCGCGAGCACCCACTCGATGGGATCGAAAGCCGTAAAATCAACGACTGTCGGTCCGTCATTTGGTACAGCATGACACGTAGCGAGCAGAGATCGCTTCGATTTGCTTCTTGCTAGTCGGCTCGCCTGATTCCAAGTGTTTCCGCCATGCTCACCAAATCGGCGAGAGATCGCGCCTCCATCTTTTTCATCGCTCTTCCCCGATGAATTTTCACAGTGATCTCTTCGACCTCGAGCTGATAGGCGATTTGCTTGTTTCTCAAACCAGAAGCGGCCAGTGCCATAACCTCCCGCTCGCGCTGGGTTAACGTCTCAAACCGCTGCCGCAAATCGGATAGCGCCTTTTCACCTGCCCGTCTCCTGCGATCCTGATTGAGCGCCTTTGTCACAGCATCCAACATGTCTTGATCGCGGAACGGTTTCGTCAGGAAATCGACCGCGCCGGCCTTCATCGCCTTTACGGACATGGGAATGTCGCCGTGCCCCGTCAAAAACACGATAGGAATTTGAATACCAGCTTTCGCCAATGCTTCCTGAAACTCGAGGCCGCTGCCTCCTGGCAATCTGATGTCGAGAACCAGACAACTTGGCACGTCCGGGAGTTTGCTCTCGAGCAATTCGGAAGCCGTGGTGAACGCTTTCACGGGCAGCTCCATTGATTCGAACAAGTAGATTAATGCCTTTCGCACAAACGGGTCATCATCAACCACGAGCACAATTTGCTTTTCGGTCCTCTCACTCATAGCTAGCCACCCGATCCGACGAGATGCGTCCGCCATGCATCTTCGCTTTGTCGACAGATGCTCTCGATCCAGCACTCATTACAGCTTTGTTGTGATGGTCCGGTAGAGTTGCGCCAAATTCGATCTACGAAATGTCTCTTGCCCACGATGGCGAACAACCAATGCCAAAATCCGGTCGATCGTCGCCCGCAATTCTTGTTCAACGAGCCGGGCCCTATTCTCTGGTGGACGCCGTCCCTGCCCAGCATTGCTAGCGCCTCCCATCGGTCGTTTGACCGGTCAGCAGTACGAGCGCCGTCAAAGCATACCGCTTGTTGCGGCGCAACAAAAAGGGGTTCTAGCCTAGTCCGAGCTACGAGGGAACCACCCCAAGCAACATTGTCGGCTGCGGCACCTCAGCCGATCCTGATCAGCTCCACACAAAAGTTGCCGGCGTGCGGCATCAGGCGATCGAGGCCACAGGCCAGAAGCTCGTTTGCCTGCCGCCTGTCTCCAAACAGCTACTTTCGCGGTTGAGTCGCAGTGCTCCCGGTGCTCGCAACCAAGATTCGCGAGCGCGCGAGCAATTGCGCGTTGATGGCGACGATAATCGTGCTTGCCGACATGAGGGCGGCGCCGACGGCTGGACTTATGACGATCCCCCACGGATAGGCCACGCCGGCGGCCAGCGGAATCGCGACAATATTGTAGCCCGTCGCCCACAGAAGATTCTGAACTATCTTTCTGTAAGTCGCGCGCGAAAGCGCCACGATGGCGAAGACGTCGCGGGGATCGCTGCGCACCAGCACGACATCGGCTGACTCAACCGCGACTTCGGTTCCGGCGCCAATCGCAATGCCGAGATCGGACTCGACCAAGGCGGGTGAATCGTTGACACCGTCGCCGACCATTGCAACGGTCACGCCACGCGCCTTCACCTCGCGGACTTTCTCAAGTTTTTGGTGCGGCAATACTTCAGCGAAGTAGTCGTCAAGGCCAAGACGAGCGGCGACCGACTTGGCTACCGCCATGGCGTCGCCTGTGATCATTATGCAGCGGATACGCAAAGCTTTGAGGCGTGCGATCGCATCGAAGGACTCTTTGCGAATGACGTCGGCAAGCGCGATCGCGCCGACGGGCTTGTCATCGATCAGCAGGTACACGACGGTATTGCCTTCGTCGCCCAACGCCGCGATACGCCCGTTTCGCAGATCCAGCCCTCGCTTGCGGACATAGTCAGGGCTCACGACTCTGACGCTATGTCCTTCTATCACCGCCTCAGCACCTTGGCCTGGCATGTTTTTGAAATCCTGGACCTGCTTCGACGTGACGCTGCGTTCCTTAGCGCCCCGTATGACGCCCTGGGCAATCGGATGCTCCGATTGACTTTCAAGCCCTGCGGCCCACGCGAGTATCTCGCTCTCGGACAAATCCGATAGTGTGACGACTCCGACGATGCCAAACCGGCCTTCCGTCAAGGTTCCGGTTTTGTCGAACAACACGGCGCCCAGATTGTGGGCGCGTTCGAAGGCTGCGCGGTCGCGGATAAGAAGGCCGCTTTGCGCAGTAAGCCGCGTACTTACTGCAACGACCAGAGGCACCGCGAGACCGAGCGCGTGCGGACAGGCGATGACCATGACGGTTGCCATCCGCTCGATCGCGTAGTCAAAGCCGAAGCCAAAGCCGAGCCACGCCACGAGGGTTGCGCCGCCCACGGATAGAGCAATGTAGGTCAGCCACAAGGCGGCGCGATTGGCCAAGTCCTGAGTTCGCGAGCGTGTCTCCTGTGCCCGTTGGACTAGCGCGATGACCTGGGCTAGATATGTCTGATCGCCGGTCTTGCGCACAACAACGGTCACAGTACCCTCACCGTTCACCGCCCCCCCGACAGCCTCTTGGCCCTCCGTTTTCTCGACAGGCCGCGACTCTCCGGTCAGCATCGATTGGTTGAAGCTAGAGTAGCCCTTGCTGATTACGCCATCGATCGGCACCCTCTCGCCAGGCTTAACCAAAACGCGGTCGCCGGGCCTCAATTCGGCGATTGGGACATCTTCGGCGTCATCATTGGATTTGAGCCGGTGCGCGGTCGCCGGGAGTAGTTGAACGAGCGCCTCCAAAGCGTGTGAGGCTCCCAAGACGGATTTCATTTCAAGCCAGTGTCCAAGGAGCATGACATCGACCAGCGTCGCTAGCTCCCAGAAGAACACCGTTCCAGGGAGACCGAAGACCACCGCGCTCGAATAGAAAAAGGCAGTCGAAATGGCGACCGCAATTAGCGTCATCATACCGGGCCGGCGCGCGGTAAATTCGTCGTGGATCCCCTTGAGAAACGGCCAGCCGCAGTAGAGATAGACCACAGCAGAAACGCCGAAGAGGACGTAAGACTCTCCCCTAAAGGCAAGGCGCTCGCGCAGGCCGAGCAAGTCCTGCACAAGCGGCGACAAAGCGAGGATCGGAACGGTCAGGATCATTGAGATCCAAAATCGATCCCGGAACTCTGCAACCATTGCCGTATGGCCGTTTCCGAGCCCATAACCCATATGCATGCGATGGTGCGCAACGGGCCTCATATGGCCCATATTGCCGTGAGGTATCGGTCCATGGCCTTCGGACCGAAGTGCATACCTCATCATCGCTCTCCTCGACGCGGGTGAACAGGAACGCTGCAAAAGTAAACCGCAATGTTGGGTGGAGCCCGCCACAAGTCTATAAGTCGCGGCTTCAATCCCGCAATATTGAGAAATTCGCCGCAAAGAACATTTAGCCACCGCGATCGTGCTACACCCAACACCTAAAACCGGCGAGCGCCGGCATAGCCTCTATGCTCCATCCATCATCGAGTAAACGATCCGTGGAATACAACGCAATAGACCTCAACTTTCGTAACCTCGCAAAGGCGCGATCTCTCGAGTATCGGCGCGATTAATTCGCTGGGATCGCTGTTTTGTTGTCCATTTTCTCGTGCGACAATTTCGGCGTACGCGACAAGATCGCCGTGAAGACTGGCAGGCAGTTCAAGCGTACCTTTACAGATCTATCCCCGGTTAGCTCAGCGATCCTGAGCTTTGCCATCCTTGGTACGGCTCCAGCAAGAGGTCCGATTGACGATCACTCGCAAGGGAAATCCCGGCCTGATCGTCGGCGTCGGATTTGTTAAGGTTGCGTCGAAGTACCTGTCAGCCCGTCCGATCGAGCGAGTTGCCCCCAAAACTAAGCCCCGGAGAATGGCTGTGTTGTTACCGTTATCCGCACGGCGCTTCAACACGCACAGACCTCCATTTCGCCTCGCAATCCGAGCACCGGCATTTGGTTTCTTCTGTGAGGAGCCGACGCCGGTCAGCGCACAAGCGTTAGCCAGGACGTGTGCGCATAAATCCTGCTCAACCTCCGCTTCGGTTCGAACGCGACTGAAACGCACGGCTGCCGCGAGACGGCGCAATGCGCCACACTCCGGACTCATGCACCGCAAACTAGAACTCGCTCGATAGGCAGCCCTTCGTGGCTATCCAACCGTCGCCGTCAGTAATCGCAGGCATTGTGATTAAGCGGAATCAACGCGTCCGGGGAAGCCGCCTTCGACCCTAAACTCCCCTGCCCATCTGTTTGCCAATCACGCAGCGCCATGCCGCCAGGCACTCGGCCGGGTTCATCCACTCGGCGAGCTGCGGCGCGCCCATTAGGCAAGATTGCATCGAGACGTCGGCGAAGTCCGACGTGGTGACAATCTGTTCGTGGCAAACGAGCACTGCCATGAGGTGCCGGCAATCATTCCATCGTGACGTGGTATTTCAGGTCCACTTTGAGGCTCTGCAGGCGGTAACGACGGAATAAAACGCTCGTGACTGGCGGCGTCGGCCAGACGTTTATGGTCGCGCCCGGATGATCTTGATGGCCTTGGACACCGTGCGCGGATGCAGGGCTAGCGGATAACTTCCTTTTTCTTGCAGCCGAGATTGCGCTGGAGGTAGCCGCGCACACGCTCGACATTGAATGCTTCCTGCTCCTTGGAACCGGGGCGCATGTTCAGCGCTTCAATGGTACAGAATTCGAGGAACATGCCTGAAGCTCATGCACACCATTCACGTTGAGCACTGGCAGCAGATCGAGCGGATGCTTTGGCCGCATCAACATCGGACGCTCTCTCAGCTCGCCGCTCGTAGTCCTCGGCAAGGGTCTTAAGCTGACTCGCAATCGCCGAGTCGGTCATCGTTTGGGCAGCGCGGAGCAAAGTCCGTGCTGTCTCTAAGTATGCCTTGCCTCGTTGTGAGATCTGGACCATCACAAAGCCCTCGCACGGTTCTCTGGCAGCTGGTTGACGGCGGTCTGGAGCCAGCCCACCCAATTGCGGTCACTTTCCCTGCGGTCTCTGAAGCGATCGACGCATTTCTTGGAACAAAGCTGAGTCCGCCAACAGTAGTGCCGGACGAGACCAAACTTGCCATTACAAACTGCGCATCGCGCGGTTCTGCCAGATCTAAGACTTTCGGAGCAGTTGGGCATTTGTAGTCTCCTCTTGGGCTTTATCGCAGCTGTTCGTCGATGGTCCTTTTTTTCGCTGTGCACTTCATGAGCCTGTGCGCTTTTCCAACACATGCAGCCTAAGACGATCGCGATCAGCAGTTCAATTGAACGTAGGTTATCGTTGGCCATCTAAAGGCGTGACGGGACCGAAACGAAGGTTTATGGCGCTCCCCCCTCAAGCCGACCACTTTCCGCAATGGGCCACTTTTGTCTGAGCGATCCGATTTTACCTGCCGGTCAGTGTCCACTTTGTCCGAAAAACGAAAGAACTCGTGGCCAATTTTATCTGGCGTTCATTTGGCTCACATCAGCAGCACGGTGGTGGCTTCTTCTCAATGAGTCCACGCGCTCACAAAGGCGGCGTTTCGCCGTCCAAGTTGCAGCAAATCCGCCGGCTGGGATGAGGACTTTCTCGACATAAGCCTCGAACGCGTCGCGGTTGATCGGGCCATCGAGCACACAAGGCGCAATGATGCCGCGTCTGGTGGTATCCGTCCGGTGAAGGCCGCCTTGCCGAATGAGGCGTGTTGTTGAGTACTGTCCTTATGGACAGTGATAGGCGCAGTGCCCAAGTCGAACGGCTCGAAGTAGTGGACACAGGCCGGCGGCGACGCTGGTCCGAGGATGAGAAGCTCAGGATCGTCCTGGAGAGCTTACAGGCGCCGCGCCAGGTCGCGGCAACAGCGCGGCGGTATGGTGTTTCGCGCTCATTGCTGCTGCGATGGCGACGGTCGTTTCGGCCTGAGCCGAAGGATGCGGTCCATCGACCTGGCTTCGTACCGGCGATGGTGGTCGCGGAAGCAGGGCCGGCGCCTTGTCCAGTCGCGCCGGCCAACAGCGGCGGGTCGATCGAGATCGAGTTTGTTGCCGGGGCTCGGATGCGGATCACGGGCACGGTCGACGCGGCGACGCTGAAGGCTGCGGTCGCGGCACTGGCAGATGGACGGCCGCAGTGATCCCCATTCCGTCGGGCGTCCGGGTGTGGATTGCGACCGGCCATACAGACATGCGCCGCGGCATGAACTCGCTGGCCTTGCTGGTGCAGGAAGCCTTCAAGCGAGACCCGCACGGCGGCGATCTCTATGTGTTCCGTGGCAGGAGCGGCAAGCTGATCAAGATCCTCTGGCACGATGGGCTTGGGATGTCGCTCTACGCCAAGCGGCTGGAGCGCGGTCGCTTCTTGTGGCCGTCGTCGGCTGATGGCGTGGTGACAATCACCCCAGCCCAGCTTGGCTACCTGCTGGAGGGCATCGACTGGCGGATGCCGCAACAGACCTGGCGACCGCGGGCGGCGGGCTGATCGCTGGGATTTGAATCGGTGGCACGATCAGCGGTTCGGACAGAGACCGCGTCTTGTGATTCTCTGGTCGGCGATGGGCGCTGATGATTCTCTTCCCGACGATGTGACCACGCTGCAGGCGATGCTGCGCGCCGAACGAGCGGCCCGGTTGGCCGCGGAAGCCGAGGCCCAGGCGGGGAGCTTGCTGATCGAGAAGCTCAAACTCACGATCAAGAAGCTCCGGCACGAGCAGTTCGGACAGTCCTCCGAGCGCGGCGCATTGCTGGACCAGCTCGAGCTACAGCTCGCCGACCTCGAGGAGAACGCGGCGCAAGCTGAGACCGCGGCGCAAATGGCATCCGAGAAGATTGCGGTGCCATCGTTCGAGCGCCGCAAGCCAGCCCGCCGGCCGCTGCCGGAGCATCTGCCGCGGGAGCGCATTGTCTATCCGGTGCCGGCGACCTGCCCATGCTGCGGCGACAGCCGGTTGCGCAAGATCGGCGAGGACGTGACCGAGACGCTGGAGCTCGTTCCGCGCCAGTGGAAAGTGATCCAGCACGTGCGCGAGAAGCTCGTCTGCCGGGCCTGCGAAGCGATCACCCAGCCGCCAGCTCCCTCGCACGCAATCGCGCGCGGGCGTGCAGGGCCCAAGCTGCTGGCCCATGTCCTGTTCGCCAAGTACGGCCTGCACCTGCCGCTCCATCGTCAGAGCGACGTCTACCAGCGTGAAGGCATCGACCTCGACGTGTCGACGCTCGCGGACTGGGTGGGCGCCTCCGCTGCAACCCTGATGCCGCTGGTCGATGCGATCCGGAGCCATGTCTTTGCGGCCGAACGCATCCACGCGGACGACACCACGGTGCCGGTCCTGGCCAAGGGCAAGACCCGCACCGGCCGGCTCTGGACCTACGTGCGCGACGACCGTCCGTTTGCCGGCCCAGATCCGCCGGCGGCCGTGTTCTTCTACTCGCCGGATCGTGGCGGTGCGCATCCGGAGCAGCATCTGGCGGGCTATGCCGGACTGATGCAGGCCGACGCCTACGCCGGCTTTGGCAGGCTCTACGAGGCCAATCGCAAGGGCGGCCCGATCATCGAGGCCGCGTGCTGGGCGCACGGCAGGCGCAAGTTCTTTGATCTGGCACGGCTCACCAAGGCGCCGATCGCGGCCGAGGCGGTCAAGCGCATCGACGTTCTGTTCGCCATCGAGCGCGAGATCAACGGCCTTGCTCCGCAGGAACGCCTGCGTGTGCGCCAGGAACGTAGCCGTCCCTTAATCGTCGAGCTGGAGGCGTGGTTGCGCGAGCAGCGCGCCAAGCTCTCCAGGAACAACGACACGACCAAGGCGATCAATTACTGCCTCAGCCGCTGGGACGCATTTACCCGCTTCCTTGATGACGGACGGCTTTGCATGTCGAACAATGCCGCCGAGCGCGAGCTTCGGGCTGTCGCCGTGGGCAGAAGAAATTGGACCTTCGCCGGCTCCGATGAGGGCGGCCGGCGTGCGGCTGCGATCTACACCCTCATCGCCACCGCCAAGCTCAACGACATCGATCCACAGGCTTGGCTCGCCGACGTGCTGGCGCGCATCAACGATCATGCTATCCAGAGGCTGGCTGAGCTTCTGCCCTGGAACTGGCAAAAGCCCGTGCCGAGCCATGTCGAAGCGGCGTGAGCCAAGAGGACACATGAGAGCGAGCGGTCTGTCCGCGGCAGATAAATCGGCGGTGGCGGCCGCCTGCCAGCAACTGATCGACGACTTCCTGAAGCCCCGCTTCCTGCCCACGATCCGGCCAACGCAGTTCAACTACCCCGTCGATATCCTGGGAAAGTGGCACGGCACCAAATATCGCTTCATTCAACGCTACCGCTCCGGCTTCCCGGAGAATCTCGGCGAAGAGTTCGACGCCCCGTTCGCCCGTCTCGACTGGATTAGCCGCAATCGCTTCGACATCCAGTGGCATCGTCACACCGGAGAATGGTTCTGCCGGCATCGCGGCCTGACCCTCGCCGAAGCGATTGACACGCTAAAATCCGACGGATTGCTCCATCCACCTTAAACACTGGAACTCCGCAAGGTCAGGTCCCCCGGGTCCTCACCGGACGGATACGTCTGGTGAGGCCCGCCACGAACAGCTAGGGCAATCCTTGAGCGCCTGAGCCTCCACAAATCGAACCATCGTCGGCTGCGTTAAGGTCAGGACGTTTCAGGTGACGCACCCGCCCGTCGATCTCATCGATGATGGCGAAGGCTGGACCCTCGAGCTCGTCGTTGAGACCGCGCGATGAGACGGCCTTATTACTGGTTCGCGTGGCGTTCGCCTTCGAGCACCCAAGATGACGGCGCCCGCGTCACCATCCTTTACCAGGCTCTTGTGCAGCAGCTTGATGATGCCGCCGCGTTCGCTGAGGGCGCGCAATCGCGGCTCGGCCGGCCCAGCATGGTCGCGAAGCTTACCGGCGATGACTGCCGACATGCGACTTGATTACCGATCGATGTAAGCTTGGATAGCGCAGCTATGCAATTGGCGCAGGTTTGATTTTCGTAGCCTGTAAAAAATGGCGCTTTCGACAGCGTCATATGCTTGGTTTGTGAACCCCCGTCGGTTCCAACTGACTCCATTTGCGCCTCCAACCCAAAATGCGCATCGCGGCACCAGAATTTAACAGAATCTTACAACCTTAAACTCGCACGCTTGGGACAAATGCGTGAAGCTGGTCTCGAAACTCAACGGGAGGACAGCTGATGCGCCAAGTAAAAATGCTCATTCGAACGAACGTGGAGATCAGCGCCCATGGTCAGCCGCGTAGTCATCCGTTGATGCGAAGCCGCTGCAGATGGACGTCCTGCACAGCACAGGATCGCGTCCGATAAGCACGCGGTACCGCGTACCGATGGGCCAGGATAAATTGTCAAACTACATCTTATATGGCAGAATCCACGGTCAAGCTTGGTTTTGGCTAGCCGTACCAGTGTCGCAGGACCTTCTCGGCCCGGGAGCAGCGACCGGTTCGGCGGTGGAGTCCCGCAGTTGAATCCATCTACTCGCTTCGATGCAGATGAGGATAAGAACTTCCAAGTCTTGTGGCAGGATCGGGACCGCGTCTTCTGCCGAGGATGGCGCGTGAGTGCTGACGGCAATCGAGGCGCCGTCCTGGCGATGCGATCGAGGCTATGAGCGGTCTTGGCGACGGGGCGCGACAGCTGCTTGTTAGAACGCAGGAGGCAGAACTCAGCGGTGTGCTGGTTGCGGTTCGCGACTCGGGTCCGGGGCTGGAGGCAGCGACTCTCGATCGACTCTTCGATGCCTTCTACACGACGAAACCCGGCGGTCTGGGCATGGGGCTATCAATTAGCCGTTCTATCATTGAAGCGCATGGTGGACGATTGTGGGCGAGCGCGAACGTACCTTGTGGTGCCGCCTTTGACCATCATCTTGCCTATCCACTCAGACATTGCGAGCACGTCGTGATCGGACTCCTCCAGCTCAATTTGTATCCATTATATAAGGGCTCCGTTGATCGCTGCTGGCCGGGCCGAAAGTGCCCCAATTGCGCATCTTTTGGAAATGGAGGATTGCTATGTCTAAGTTCAAAATTCCCGCAGCGCTTCTCGTGATTGGCGCGACGTCGCTCGGCGCGCCTGCAATCGGTGCCCCAGTCGCTCCCTTATCGGCGGGAGCCAAGTCGAGGGCGCCGCTGAGCGACGTGGTCCAAGTGCGTTTCGGCGGGTGGCACGGCGGCTGGCATAGTGGACGCGGTTTCGCCGCGGGCGCAATGGCCGGCGCTCTGATCGGCGGCGCTATCGCGGCTCCGTACTACGGCGGTGGCTACTATGCTGATGGCTACGGCTATCCAGCCTATTTCTATGGCTACGCCCCTAGATACTATCCAAGCTACGAGGACTATCGGTCCTACCCCTATTCTCGTTGGGGCGGCTAGCATACACCGTATCGAAACTCGAGGACTTGCGAGAATGTCGCCAGTGCGGGGGCAAACCGTAACCGTTGGTTCCCTTCTAAAAGCCAAAAGAGCTAGCCGACCCGTATGTCTTCGTTGCGCCAAGAGCGACGGTCAAGCCGGTTGGCACTGCCATATTAGAGTTTGCGTATTCCCCATCCCAACTGAAACTGCGCGACCACATCTTCGGACCGGAAATAGATCATCACGGTGCCCTACTAGACGCGACCTTGCGAGAGGCGCGCCTCTGCGATGCCTGATTTGCTTGCGGCCAATATGGGTTGGCGTAGCACGTAGCTGAGCGTCCCGACGCCGTCATCCTACACTGATCCAATGATGTATAGCTACAGTCGATGGCGGTGAAGCCGCCCTCCCCCCACTTCTGGAGGCAAACCGGGTAATTGGGATCGTAGCGTTGAGCCATGGCTGGCGCGACCAACAGGATCGTCGGGACCAGCAGGATCTTCCAGCAGAGCGTGCGCATTGTACCCTCGAAGCGGGGCGCCGTTCACAGCCGAGCAACAATGACCCCCGAATGGTAGCTCCGATGGCGAAGAAAGAGAATGCCTTATTCCCGCCCCGGATCGTTCGTGAATAAATCGGGCAGTTGCGCATCCGTTCACGTCTTCGGCGTGCTTAGTTGCGCGGCTTTGCAATCACTCTGGGGAGCATAAAAATGGCAAAAAAGTCGAAGAGCACGCGCAAAGAGTATGGCAAGGATGACGTGAAGTACGAACGCCAGTAGCGAAGCTCTCGAAACTGATGAAGCGATCCGAAGGATCATTGAGGCAGAAAGGCCCGCACGCTGGGAATTGGTTTAGGTCATCAGCGCTAAGTCCAGCGGACGTCGGCCTCTCGACGAAGAAAGGCCCCAACGATATCAACGCTGTAGCCTTTCACGCTCGTCAGGCCGGGTACTCCGCAGAACAGTCGATCAACTACCCTGGTTATTTGCGCCCGACCCGGTTCACTGCGGTTTCTTGAACTTTGCTCGCCGTTTGCTCAGACCTGACGCCAAAGCGTTCAGCCTCACCATATACCTAGACTGCTTGCCCGCGCCGACGAGACCATCGAACGGCACGCACCTCTCTAATACTGAGTCCGGAAGTAGCCCGGCACTGATTTCGGCCGCGGAATTTCGATATGGCCGACTACGATCGTGCCGACGGGCGGCCCGCTTGCGGAAAGCCAGTTAATAGAGCGCATTTTCCCTCGAATACTTACTGCTGCTTTCGCGTCGACCACGAGATGTTGTCTGATGCGCACGTGCTTCGCCGACCGCCGATAGCCCGAGCGGTCCAGCCAGTCATTCCGTTAAAGAATAAGCGTTATTGCGAACGCCGGCCTGCCGAAATTGTTTCGCGCACCGCATTTTACCTGCCGTAGCTATTGTTGCTCGTCATCTCGGCGGAGGCCCTTCCATGACATCGAAGCACTCGGGACCGCATTCAGGAGGCCGGGGGCTTGCGGTTTGGGCCGGACAGTGAGCTGTATTGCGTGGCCCAGCACGAAGTCGCCGCTTTCGATTTCACGACGGGTAAATGTCTGGGTCCGGTGGTCAGGCTGCCGGGCCTCAACAGCCAGGCTGTGATCTGCTTTGGGCAAGGAGAACAGGAATGAAAGCATCGGCAGCAGCGCAGCGGTTCGCGCATGAACAATGGCCATATGAGCCAAAATTCAAACGCGTCAATGGTTGGCGCATGCACTATATCGAAGAGGGCGCCGGCGATCCGGTTGTCCTCCTCCACGGGAATCCTGCCTGGGGCTTTCTGTACCGGAATTTCATCAAACCGCTCGCAGCGGCGAACCGGCGCGTCATCGTTCCTGACATGATTGGCTTCGGCCTCTCCGAGAAGCCCATCCGCGAACAGGCTCACAGCCTCGACGGCCACATCGCAAATCTCACGAGCCTGCTGCGGCAATTGGACGTACGCAAGGCTACGATCGTTTGTCACGACTGGGGCGGTCCGACCGGTCTTGGATTTGCTTTGTCCAATAGCGACCGCGTCCGCGCTCTCGTCATCATGAGCACGTGGGCATGGCCGCTGCCTCCGGCCGAATTCCACAAGCGCATATTTCCGTGGCGCATGATGCACGCGCCCCTCGTCGGTCCGTATATTCTCGGGCGGCACAACGCTCTTGCAGGTCGCGGGATGTACCTGTCCGTGGTCGATCGCAAGAAGTTCAGGGACGAGGCGCAGCCCATTTATGAGGACATGTTGCCCGATCCAGGATCCCGCCTTCTCACATGGACCTGGCCACGTTGGATACCGTTGGACGAAAGCGCACGCGGCTTCGCGCGCTTCGAATGGCTCGAGCGCGAGCTGAAGAAGTCGAAGTTTCCGACACTTCTGGTCTGGGGCAGAGAGGACGAGGTATTCGACCACAAGACCTTCGCGACGCGCTTCAAAGAGCTCTTACCGCACGCCGAAGGACCCGAACTCGTGACGGGTCGGCACTTCCTGCAGGAGGACTCCGGCGAGGAGATCGCCGGCAAGATCAACAGTTTCCTCGACCGCATCGATGGGAGGCAGTGATGACGAAGATCGAAATCATCGATCATGCTGAAACGAACGGAACTAGAAGGGCGCTGGTGCTGACCGAGGATCGCCTCGGCCATTACACCGAATTCCGTGATTTCTTCGTGAACCGCTTCGCGCTGAATTCAGCAGGCTTGTCGCGACCTGGCTACGTGCGGGCTCCTTCGGGAATGATCTACGCGCTGGTGTTCATCGGGCGGAGCGGCGAGCCGTTTCCGGACGGGCTCGAGGTCTACGCCCTGCCCTATGCGCTGGAGACCTTGGACGACACCAATGTCGATACCGATTTGTGGGCGCTGCTCAGGTGGATCATCGACGGTGTCGGCGGCGAATGGCGCGTCGAGGACCTGGACGCAACCGGGCGGCTTTATCAGCTGAGCGCCGCCGGTGCAGGATAACGAATGCGGCGCTTACCTCCCCCTCATTCTGCGGCGAGCGCCTTGAACTCTCTAGCCTCGTGCAGGATGACGCCCGAGAGCGGATCGAACTGCCCGACCCACGGCTCGCGTGCGAGCACTGCCTTCGTGTGGCCGTAGCCTGCGTCCCAACGCCGCCTGATGCCGTCAGGGCTGAAATCGACGTCCTTGGTGTGATCCTCGTAATCGAGTTGCGGAGCCAACAGCTGCACCACGTGCATCCGGGTCTGGCAGCCATAACCCATCAATTCGCGCACCTCCGGTCTGTCGCGCTCGGCATCCGGCAATCGCGCCGCAAGCTCGTTGATGACGTGGCGCAACCGGTGGGCTTGCTGATGTCGCGTGATCTGGCTTGCGATCCGGCTGGAATACTGCACGTCCTTGTGGCGATTGAGGACTTCCGCCATCGTGCTTGGCTCGCCGCCCACTGGATTCCAGAGGTGGACCGTGAAGATGAGCGAATCCCTGCGCGGGTTGTCGTCAAACACCACCTCGGTGGGCGTGTTGGAGAGGATGCCACCATCCCAGTAGAGTTCGCCATTGACACGCACCGCTGGAAATGCCGGCGGCAGCGCGCCGGACGCCATGATGTGCTTCACGTCCAGCTCGCAGCGGCGGCTGTCGAAATACGTCATCTGGCTGGTGCGCACGTGTGCCGCACCGACCGTGAGGCGCGGCTTTCCTATGTTGATGAGATTAAAGTCGACGAGCTCGGAGAGAGTGGCCTCAAGCGGCGCGGTCGAGTAGAAGCCGGCATGGTCTGTGCCCAGCGGGTAGAAATCGCCGGTATGAGCGAGCGGGTTGGGCGTGAAGAAGCCGGGTATGCCTTGCGTCAGCGTCCTCCAGTAGGACCACCTGTCAGCGAGACCCTGAAAGACGCCGCTAAAACCCCACTGCGGCACGCGCTGCACCCTGCTCCAGAATTCGCGCAGTCGCGGCAGACGATCCTGCGGTGCGTTTCCGGTAATGAGGCTGGCGTTGATGGCTCCGATGGACGTGCCGACGATCCAGTCCGGCTCGATGCCAGCCTCTTGCAGCGCCTGGTACACGCCGGCCTGGTAGGATCCCAATGCGCCCCCGCCCTGCAGAACGAGTACGATCTGGCCAGGGACGCTGGCCCGCTCGAATGTATGGCTTTGCGAGGTAGGCGCTGTCGGGCGTTCGATAGGTTGCTCCATGCGGGACATCCTGGTTCCACTTGTTGGCGTGCGCTTGCCGCGCCTGATTCAATGTCCTGGCGAGGCCCTGTCAACTACGCAAGGTGCACAGGCGGCCTGCGCCTTTCATCCGCGGCCATGGAAGACGCAGCGCAGCAGCACCTCCAGATGCGGCGCGGCAATGATGCCGAGGCTCGCCACTGCGCTGCCCGTCATCGCATAAGCGAACAGAGCATCCCTTGCCGTCGCGCTGAGGGGGTGAATGGTCTGGAGGGCGACCGCCTTCGCGAGCCAAGCTGCTCGAAGCTGCACCTGCGCTCCGGACCGGAATTGCGATCGGGTGTTCATGGGTGCACATCACTCTCTCCTTTGCCGGGCAACCGCTTGGATGGATGGAGAGATGGCCAATTCTCGCCAGGCATGGCAGATAGGGCGCGGCGATATCGCTCATTCCTGCGGAGAATAGGATGGATCGTCTGGCTTCAATGGAGACGTTCGTGCGGGTGGTCGAAACGGGATCCTTCTCCGGGGCGGCCCGGCAGCTTCGGGTGGGACAACCGGCGGTCTCGAAGTCGGTCGCGCAACTGGAGGAGTATCTCGGGGTCAAGCTGCTGACGCGCTCGACGCGCGGACTCGCTCCCACGGAAGCTGGGCTCGGTTATCTCGAGCGCGCCAGGCGTGCCCTCGAGGAAGCTGCCGAGGCCGAGCTTGCCGCGCGCGGAGCCGGCGCCGGACTGAAGGGCAGACTGCGCATCTGCGCCGCCGTGACCTTCGCGCGCATCCATCTCATTCCGCTCTTGCCGACATTCCTGGCGCAGCATCCCGAGCTGGAGCTGGAGGTCATTCTTGACGATCGTCAGATCGACCTCGTCCAGGAGGGGATCGACGTGGCTCTTCGGATGGGAAAGATGATGGATTCGGCGCTGACTGCTCGCCGGATCGCAAGATGCAAGCGCCTCGTATTGGGTACCCCTACCTATTTCGATCGCGCGGGCACGCCGTCGACCCCAAGTGAACTCAGCAAGCACCAGGCCGTCGTTTATCTCCAGGGAGAAGGCAGCATTTGGTCGTTTCGACGCGAAAGCTCCGAATTGGCGGTCACGGTTCAAAGCAGATTGCGGGTAACTGCTGCGGAAGGCGTAAGAGCTGCGGTGCTTGCAGATGTCGGCCTCACCATCGCGTCGGAATGGATGTTCAGCCCTGAACTACGATCGGGCGCCGTGCGTGCGGTCCTGACGGAATGGAGCCTCCCGGCCCTCGACCTCTGGGCCGTGCTTCCTACCGGGCGGGCCACAACGGCCAAGGCCCGTGCGTTCGTGGATTTCTTCGAGCGTACGTTCAACGCATAACCGAGTAAGCCGGCCGTTGAAGCAACGAGCGCTGGCGACCGATGAGACGAACGAGCATGTCTTCGATCCCGGCCGGCATTCAGGGTTTCGAGTGAATGAGTACGGTGACACCCAACGGAGCTGCTCATCCCGAGCCTCCTGCAAAAGGAGTGTCGCCATGTCCCGCACATCGATCCTGAATCGTTCAATCCGCACCGCCGCCGCAGCCGTCGTCTTTGCTGGTCTGCTTTCACCGGCAAATGCGGCCTACCAGCAGGATGCTATGAGCGTCTTCCCCAATTTGCCGGTCAGCGCAGGTCACACTAAGGCCGACGCGCCGGTTGCGAGGAACCTGTCGGCAGTGCCGACCTCGCGCCTGCCTTGGCTTGCTCCGGTCGGCCATCGTCAACCGCAAAAGGCCGACGCTCCTCAATCTGAAGCCGTGTCGGCATGCGAGCGTGAGCAACAGCAGTTCGATCAGGAGCTGGACCGCAAGCTGATCATCTGCAAGGGATGCGGACTGCTGCGCGGCGATCATTCCAGGGCGGAATAAGCTCTAGTCCGACGTGCCCGCTACCTCGTACGGCGGTCTCCTTTAGCTTTCTACGTGTGAGTTCAACGAAACGGACGGCGCCGCCGTCCTTCACGCAAAAGCCCAAAGGAGAACCGTCATGTCGCTTCAAGCCAAGCTCGATGCCTTCAAAGCCGACTTCGAAGCCGGAAAGCCACCCTACAATGTTCCTCGCTCCGTCATCGAAACGATGCACCGCGCCACGGCAGAATTGATCGAGTCGGGGGCCGCCCAGCGTGCCAAAAAGGCCGGTGATGTCGCCCCTTCCTTCTCGCTGAGGGATCCCGAGGGCAATGTGGTCAATTCCGCCGAACTCCTGAAGCGCGGCCCGCTGGTGCTCAGCTTCTACCGCGGTGTCTGGTGCCCCTACTGCAACATGGAGTTGCAGGCGCTCGAAGCCGCCAAGCCGGAGTTCGACAGGTACGGCGCTTCGCTCATCGCGATCTCGCCGCAGACTGCTCCGAACAGCCGCAAGTCGGTGCGCCAGAACAAGCTGTCCTTTCCGATCCTGTCGGACACGAAGGGCAAGGTCGGCGCCGCGTTCGGGCTGCGCTTCGACCTGCCCGACTATCTGGTCGAGCTCTACAAGCAGCTCAAGAACGATCTGCCGACGTTCAACGACGACCCGAGCTGGACCCTGCCGATGCCGGCCCGCTACGTCATCGGACAGGACGGCGTCATCCTCTATTCCGAAGTGAACCCTGACTACACCTGCCGGCCGGAGCCTGAAGATATGATCCCGGTCCTCCAGCGGGCGGCGGCCGTCAAGGTGTGACGGCACATGAGGCGGCCGGTGGGGCGCAATGACCACCGGCCGCTGTCCTTCCACTCAAGCTCCCCAACAGGAACATACCCATGTCCAAGCTGTTCACGCCGACCCAGGTCGGCCCTTACCGTTTGTCCCATCGCGTCGTGATGGCGCCCTTGACGCGGATGCGCTCTGACCCCGGCGACATCCCGAGCGAGCTGATGGTCGAATACTACAAGCAGCGCACGACCAAGGGCGGGCTGATCATCTCCGAAGCGTCGCCGGTCTCGATCCGCGGCAACGGCTATGCCGGTGCGCCCGGCATCTACTCGGACACTCAGATCGCGGGATGGCAGCGCGTCACCGACGCGGTCCACGCCAAGGGCGGCCGCATCTTCCAGCAATTGTGGCACGTCGGCCGGCAGTCGCATGTCGACTTGCAGCCGAACGGGGACGCGCCGGTCGCGCCCTCCGCCATCGCGGCCCATGGCTATGCGTACTCCAAACGCGGCGAAGTTCCGTTCTCGATGCCCCGCGCGCTCGCGCTGCATGAGATCCCCGCCATCATCGAAGAGTTTCGGTCGGGCGCCGAGCGGGCGCTGCGCGCGGGCTTCGATGGCGTCGAAATCCATGGCGCGAACGGCTACCTGCCCGACCAGTTCCTCCAGGACGGAACGAACAAGAGGACTGACGAATACGGCGGCCCCATCGAAAACCGCGCCCGCTTCATGCTGGAGGTAACGCAGGCCGCCATCTCGGTCTGGGGAGCCGATCGCGTCGGCGTGCGCATCGCACCGAGCGGCACCTACGGATCCATGTCGGACAGCGATCCGGCGGCGACGTTCGGCTACGTGACGACGCAGCTTGACCGCCTGGGCATCGCCTACCTCCACGTTGTTGAGCCGCGCATCAAGGGCACCGAGGAGATCTCGCATGGCCGGGCGCCGATCGCCGCTCAGCATCTGCGGCCGAAGTTCTCACGGACTCTGATCGCGGCTGGCGGCTTCACCCCGGCCTCCGCGGAAGCCGTCGTCACCTTCGGCGACGCCGACCTCGTCGCCTTCGGTCGTCACTTCATCTCGAACCCGGATCTGCCGGAGCGCATCCGCCAGGGCTTGCCGCTGAGCCGTTACGACCGGTCGACCTTCTACGGCGGCGACGCGCGCGGCTACACGGACTACCCGACCGCAGAGGCGGCAGCGGCCTAAACCTTGGTCGCCTCGCTCATGGCTGGGCCAGCGAGGGCACATCGCGGTCCCTCGCGGGCCTACGCTCGCCAACGGTATCAGCTTCAATGACCTTCGCCGGATCCGCATCGGCTGGAGCTGCCGGCCTTGCGAATATGTCCCGACCCGACGGCTCCTGCATCTTGCGCCACCGCGCCGGAGTGACGCCCATGTGGCTCCTGAAGGCGCGTTGGAAGGCGGCTTCAGATTGGTACCCCACCCCCTCCGCCACGGCGCCCGTCGAAACAGACGACCTCCTCAACTCGTTGGCCGCGAGCGTCATCCGGATGTCGGTCAGAAGATCGGAGGCCGACCGCCCGAGCTTGGCCTGGAATTGCCGGGCGAGCGTGGCGCGCGACAAGTTGCACAGGCGCGCCAGGTCGGGCAGCGACCATGCGCGCGCAGGCTCGTTGAAGAGAGCCGCCACGGCCGGCGCAAGGCGCGGATGACCGGCAAGTGCGAGGAGACCACGCGGTGCATCCTCGGCCTCGCTTGCGAGCCGCAGCACCAGCGCAAACATTGCGGTCGACAGCGCATTCAGCATCGCACGGCCGCCGAGATGATGGTTCGCCGACTCGCCGCGCATCAGGGCGACAAGACCGGCGAGCTGTGCGGCGTTGTCTCCTTCGTCCGGACCGCGGGCATGCACGACCAGGCGAGGCGGCAGGTAGGTGCGCAGCAGGCGATCGTGCGGAGGCGCGATCGCGAAATGCCCGCAAAGGAGATCGAGCCGCTCTCCTTTGCCGGTATTCTCGCTGATGATCAGATTGAGCTCCTGGCGATTGCGCGCTGGCTTCGGCCGAGCGCCGCCGCCGTCATGCATGACATGGTGCGGATTGCCCGGCAGCAGCAGGATATCCCCGGTCTGGAGCCGCAGCGGCTTGCCGCCGGCCGGGTCCTCCAATACCGCCGAGCCACCGACGACCGCGTGATAGGGGATCTCATTCGCCTCGCCCGGCCCTTGATCGATCCGCCATGGCGCGCCGTAGGAGCAGCGCAGATCGAGCCGCCCGCGCACCGGCATCATCTCGAACAACCTGCTGAGCCAATCCATGCCGACCTCCCTGACGGACTGCTTTTGAGACGATAGAGCATATAGTCGAGCTTTCTCGACATTCAACGTCTCGCCAGACGCTCATACTGTCACTCCGCAATCGTTCACCAACCCCAACAAGGAGTGCCACCATGTCTCGTCTTTCCGTTCCCAATCTCGAATCCGATGCCGGTCCGTCCGGCCAAGTCTACGCGCAGATCAAGAAGGCGATCGGCAGCGTGCCGAACACCTTCGCGGCCATCGCCGCCCATGGCCCTGCTGCGCTCAAGTCGGTCCTCGCCGCTGACGCCGTGCTCGCGTCCGGCTCGCTCAGCAAGCGCGACCAGGAAACCATCAAGCTGATCATCAGTGGTGTCGCTGGCTGCGATTACTGTGTGGCCGCGCACAGCCTGCTCGGGAAGCTCGCAGGATTGAAGCCCGACGAGTTGAAGAACATCCGCGATGGCAAGCCCACAGGCGATGCCAAGCGCGATGCATTGGCCCGCTTCGTCCGCAAGCTCGCGGAGACCAGCGGCACCGTCAGCGATGAGGAGTTCGCGACGATCACGGCCGCCGGCTACAGCGACACCCAGCTCGTCGAGATCAGCCTTGCTTTCGCAACCACCGTCTTCACCAACGTCTTCAACCGCATCAACGACACCGAGATTGACTTCCCCGCCGTCGCATGAAGCGACCGAGCGATCCGTCAGATCTTTAGCATGAAAGGATCACGACCATGACTACGCTTTCCACCACCGCCCCCAATCCGCTCGTCCGTGCGCTGTACAACTCCGGCCTGCTGGCCGAAGACCTCGACTACCACGTCGTCCGGGCCTCGATGGTGATCATGTTCGCCTTCTTCGGTTACCAGAAGTGGTTTCCGTATGAGTTCGAACGACTGGTCCCGTTCATCAGCAACGGGCCGCTGATCTGGTGGCTCTATCCGGTCTTCGGCCACGCTGGCGCCAGCTATTTCCTGGGCGTTTCCGAATGGACGTTCGGGACCCTGCTGCTCGCGGGCTTCTGGGACAAGCGGCTCGGCGTTCTTGGCGCGCTCGGCTCGACCGGCACCTTCATCGCGACGGTCACGATCATTCCCTTCATGCCGGAGGGATGGGACGTCGCTGCGGGAGGCTTCCCGGCGATGACGGGCAACGTGCCCTTTCTGATGAAGGACGTCGTTCTGCTCGCCGTCTCGCTCTACCTCCTGAGGCAGGACGTGGTTCGCCTGACGCGCCAATGACGCAACCTCTGCAGGGTGAGGTCATCGCCGGCGAGCTTGCCACTCGCCGGCGATCGCGCAAGACCGAATTGAAGCTCAGCGGGGTAGTGGCACCAAAGCGAAGCGCAAAAGAGCTAGAAAGATTTAGGCTGAGGTCGTAGCGGTATGGATAAGGCGCGCCGCCGAAGCAAAATCAGTTGGCGGTTCGAGCACAACCACATTCACGCCCTCGCAATACTGTACCGACCCGTATTTAATCGCACTGAAACCGGCATGCCGCGCACTCGGCGACAACCTCGTAAAGACGTAGTCGATCCCACCCTTCTGATTTTCTCGGGGCTGCGCATAGGGCTGAGCGCGCAAGGCACTGAATGACCTCCTCATCGTCGTCGCCGACATCGTCGGAGATCATCAGGTCCAGCACCTTGCATGGCAGATCGAGCTCGATCTCGGCGATGGATATCGGGTCGGATGCGCGCATTTCTCCCCGAACAGTCTTAGGAGAATCGGCCAGATAGAGCTTCGAATGGCCAGCATGATTATAGCGACCTTCGGCAACCCTGGCGGCGGGCGGCGGACCAAAATCGGTAAGCGTTGGTGAAACCGAAACATCGCGAGCCATCCGCCCACGATATCATATCGAATTGACCGGGAGCGTTTCCGCGACAGCGGCTTTTCGCTTGACGACTTCGAAGACTTTCGCAGCGAAGGGATGGCTCAGGAGCAGGAATGGTGAAGTTCGTGCGAGTTCGGCGATGGAACTGAGATGAAATTCGTTTACCTTTAATGGGTGTTCGAAAATGTAGAACATTCCGTCGAGCACGGCGCAACAGTTCGGGCATTTGAGCTCTTTGGCAAAGAATTCGATCTCTTCGGGGTAGAAGGCATCCTGAATGCGGCTCTGGCTTAGGAAATAACAGATCTTACCCGAGGGGATGTCCCGGGTTCTGTTGAATTTCTGAAGAGGTCGGCGTTGCCCACCTTGAGCCGGTAGGCTCGGGGTGCTGATTCCACAAAGGAGAGCAACGCCATGACGAGAGATATCACACCGGCTGGTTGGCCGGCGACCGGGGCTGTGGACGAAGCGTTTGCAGAAGTGCGGGCGAGCTTCGATCGGTTCTGCCTTGCGGCAGGGATCGAGGCGCTCGGCACGATGATGGAGGCGGATGTCACGGCGGCCTGCGGGCCGCGCCACGGTCGCGACGCGGCGCGGCGGGCGCACCGTTGGGGCCGAACGCGGGGACGGATCGGCTTCCACGGCGGCAAGATCGAGGTCGAGCGCCCGCGGGTCCGGGGCGTGGACGGCCGCGAGGTCACGATCCCGAGCTGGGAAACGGCGGCGGAGGAGGACTGGCTCGGTCGCTGGGCGATGAACCTGATGCTGATCAATGTGTCGACGCGCCGGTTCGGCCGCGCTGTCCGGCTGCCCGAGGGTGACGTGCCGGCACCGCCCGGATCGGGGGTTTCGAAGTCGGCGGCCTCGCGGAGGTTCGTAGCGCTGTCGGCGGCGCGGCTGGCCGACTTCATGGCTGCCGATCTGTCCGCGCTCGACCTTCTGGTGGTCCAAATCGACGGGCTGCATCTCGGCGACGATCTCGTGCTGGTGGCCGCGATCGGGGTTGACGGCGAAGGCAACAAGCATCCGCTGGCGCTGGTGGAAGGGGCGACCGAGAACGCCGCAACGGTTCAGGCCCTGCTGGACAACCTGGTCTCGCGCGGGCTCGACCCGACGGTGCCAAGACTGTTCATCGCCGACGGCGCGAAGGCGTTGTCGAAGGCGATCCGCCGCACCTTCGGTTCGGCCGCTGCGATCCAGCGCTGCCAGATCCACAAGGCGCGCAACATCATGGAACGCCTGCCGAAAGAGCATCATGCGGCCACCCGTCGGGTGCTGCGCCAGGCCTGGGAGCTCGATGACGCCGACAAGGCTGAAAAATTGATCCGCAATCTCGCGCGTCGACTCGACCAGCAATGGCCCGGCGTAGCGGCCAGCATCCTCGAAGGCCTCGACGAAATCCTGACTGTCGTCCGGTTGAAGCTGCCGAAGGAGCTTCGTCGATCGCTCGCTTGTACCAACATCGCCGAGAACATGATGGGCACCATTCGCCGCGTCACGCGCAACGTCAAACGCTGGCGGGATGCCGGCATGGCCTTGCGATGGGTCGCGGCCGGCATGATCGAGGCCAACAAGGGCTTCCGACGATTGAAGGCGCATAAGCAATTGTCGGTTTTGCGTGCGGCCCTTCAAGCTCGCCACAATCGCATGACGATCAACGTTGCCCACGTCACGAGGGCCGCGTAACATTCATTCCGGCAACGTCGGCCCGACGTAGTTCAACAGCGATCGGGACATCCCCCTTACCCGAAGTGAGGAACCGTTTATCTCGTGCTGCGGTGCCGGGCCATTCGCGACAAAGTCGTCGTTCGTCGTAACAGTGCTCGCAACACGAAATTCGTGAATCGAATAGTGCTCAAGATCGCGATCAAAATATTCGTTGAAGATACCCTGTCGTTCATCCATCGTATTGGTGGAGAAATGCTTGCTCCGCGCGGTTCCTCCTTAAGCTATGGCTTTGCTGCCGCTTCACGCAGGCAGGCGTCAATCTCAAGCAGGAGGTCGCTTACAGCCTTATCCTCTACACCAGCACCCTCCAGGTGCTCGGCGACGCTGCGAGCGTATTCTACGCCGTTACTGCGCGTGCCTTTAGCCCGGATCGCCATCTCAGCCAATTCGCGCAAATTGTCATATTTTATAATCCGCTTCCCCTCATAGATCGGCACAAGTGGGTGATGGAGTTGCCGCCCGGCAGGTGAACCGTCCGTTCTCGTAAGGGAAAACTTTTTCCTTCGCGCTCCAGCAAGTCGGCCAGGATCGTGTCGCGTTGCTCGTCATCGAACTCAAAGGCGACGCCCTGGCACTCACCGTTTGAGGTAATAATCCGTAGCGTCGGGGCAGGATGTTCGCGTGTTCCGCGGCTCTCGATGGAACCTTTGTCGAAGGATCGCGAGTAAGCCGGGCTGCGAAATTTGCAGCGATAGGC
This sequence comes from Bradyrhizobium sp. CB82, assembly GCF_029714405.1. Classification (NCBI taxonomy): domain Bacteria; kingdom Pseudomonadati; phylum Pseudomonadota; class Alphaproteobacteria; order Hyphomicrobiales; family Nitrobacteraceae; genus Bradyrhizobium; species Bradyrhizobium sp. CB82. The sequence continues at coordinate 6,797,410 of NZ_CP121650.1, forward strand.
GGTTTCCCAGCCATCGGCCATAAGCGAACCGTAAGCGAAGACCCAAAATGTCATGCGCTACTCCGTCGCTCAAATTGAGAGACGCTGACATAAAGAAGAAGGTAGATGAGACTTGGGCTCTCCCATCGGGACTGGTTGGCTAGTGGTTAGTCAGGTGCCCGAATAATCGGTTCATCGCGAAAGGGTCGGGGTAATCGAAATCGGCCATTGTTAACTTGCCGGTCGCGACAGGGCGCGGTTGTGATGCGTCGTGCAGCGTTACATCGGCAGCCTGCCGCCAATCTCGGAGAACGCGCTTCCGTGCTTCAGAGGATCTGAGTGCTTAGGCATATGCTAGCTTTGCCTCAAACCATTGCTTCAAGGCTGCACAAAAGATGGAGCCTTGGGCCGGATTTCATGTGGAGGGTTCGACCGATCTTCCGCAGCGCCCCATTCAAATAGGAGAGTCTCGCGGTCGGATACCGAGTTTCAGATTTTGACCGCTGGTTATGTTCGTCGTGAGTTCTTCGGCCTCTTGTGGAGCCGAGATGTGGCACGGTGGTCGTAGGTCGGAGATATCCGTTCCCGCCGCTTTCGTCAGGCGGTGCCTTATTGGTTCGACAGGACTTCGTTTTCACATCCCGCTCGTAGGAAGCGCGCAACCGTTATCGAGAGTCAACACCACGATACGGATCGGCGAGACCAGCAGCCACACAAATTGCGCGTTCAGTCGAGAGCAGCAGCAGCCGGTAACCATCCTCCTCGTAAAGGGGGTACTGGCCAACTTCGTAGCACGTGCGCACATATTGTAGCGCCGCGGCAGCTCCTTTCAGGCTTCCCGGCACGGTGGTGGCGAGCCGACGCGAGGCCTTCATCTCAGCACGACCAAGTGCGCCTTCGGCCTCGCAAAGGCCAGCCAATTTGGCCTCCAGCTCGACCCGCCTGGGGGCAGCCGTACGCCGCAGCTCGCGCTCGACGGCATCCTGCTCGGCGAGCAGGTGCCCCAGCTCCTCGAAGGCCCTGCGGTGGCCCTCAATGGCATCGAGGATTGGGTCGGGCGCGGTCGGAACGGAAACGCTTTCAGCCCGTGAGGCGCTGATGATCCCGGCCAGGACAGCGGCGCTGCCGGTGACGAACTGCCGGCGCCGAACGGCCGGGCCGGCAGGAAAGATTAAACGACTCGTGGTATAGGCAGAATCAGCCTGAGACATGGCTTGCTCCATGTTGAGGGTTAGGCTCGCGCAGGTGTTGCTACCACCTGTGCGGGCCGCTTGCCTGGCCTGTTGTGGCCAGTGCTGCGAATCGAATCACGGCCGCTCCGTCGCGTCAATGGATATGCGCAGCTTTGGCGGGATGGTTTCTCACCAGCTCCCGGTGACAAAGACGTGATCAGCCAAATTTTCCGACTCAACTCCACTGAAACAAAGATTGCGTTGATCTCTTTGTGCGGATGTTCTTTGGGAGTCATCCAACATTCACACGAAAACACGTCGCCGCCATTGATCATAGGATCTCGATGGCGCGTCTTATGCCCCCGGGCGATCGACTCGCAGCCTGCATGGCCCGGAGCGCAGCGGAGGACAGTGAAAGGCCTGCTTTTTTGACTTCCGCGAGGAATGCCGACGCTTGGCGGCAGGGAAAAAAGCAGGCCCCGAACTGTGCGGGAAGGCGATCGAGGACGTTCGGTCCCTCGGACCTGATCAGCCACTCGAGGTCCGCGCCGGACGCGCCCCGTGACCATACTGGCGGAGAAGAAAACTGGCGATCGCCGCCGACACGGCACACGGATACGGCTCGCTCGGTTCGTACGCTGCCGAGGACATCAATGGCAAGGGCTGAGCATCCCGGTGACAAGCTGGATCGCTCCTTTCGCATTCGTCGTGCCGCCGTGAAAAGCAGCTGGAACGATCAGCTCGGCACCCATCTCGAACGTCCAGGCATCAGATGATCAAAGCGTCTGGGCTCACTCGTTCGCTTGTTGTCGAGCAACCAGGACAGCGAACCGATCGCCTCTCGTGTTGGGGTGGACGGCCCCTTCCGCCACTCTGCGTGGTTAGACTGAGGTTGTCGCTGACCTCAAACGAAGGAGCCCCGTGGAAACGATTGTTCGCATCGGTTTGGATACGCCAAAGAGTGTGTTTCAGTTGCATAGCGTTGACGGGATGGAGCAGCCGGTTTTGCGGCGCAAGTTGAGGCGCGGCCAAGTTCTGGAGTTCTTCAGGCGTTTGCCGCCTGCGTTTGTCGCGATGGAGGCTTGCGCGGCATCGCACTATTGGGCGCGAGAGCTGCAATCGCTCGGTCATGAGGTGGCGATGATCCCGCCGCAATATGTCAAGCCGTATGTGCAGCGGGGGAAATCTGACGCTGCGGACGCCGAGGCGATTTGCGAGGCCGCAAGCCGGCTGAAACTGCGCAAGAACTTTGTGCCTATCAAAAGCACCGAGCAGCAGGGCGCACAGATGCTGGCGCGCGTGCGCAACCAGTTCATCGGCAGGCGGACCCAGCTCGCCAATTCGATCCGCGGCTACGCCGCGGAATTCGGCTTCACCGCGTCCAAGGGTCTTTCCCGGCTTCAGCAATTGCTGATCGACATTCGGGCTGACGCAACAGTGCCTGACCTGGCGAATGAGTTGGTGGAATCTTTGGCAATAGAGCTGACGCGCGTCGATGATCAGATCGCCAAGCTCGACAAGAAGCTCATGCAACTCCACCGGAGTAACGAGATGAGCCGACGGTTGGCGGCTATTCCGGGTGTTGGTCCGATCGGCGCGACGCTACTGTCAATCAAGGTCGTGGATGCACGCCGGTTCAAGTCGGCAAGACACTTTGCCGCCTGGCTTGGACTGACGCCAAGAATCATTCAAGGGCCGGAAAGAACCGGCTCGGCGTGATCACGCGCGCCGGCGATGGCATGTTGCGAACCGTTTTGGTGGCTGGCGCAACGGCTGTGATCGCGGATATGCGCCGACGGGAAAGTCGCTCGTGGCCTTGGCTGAAAGATATCATCGCACGCAAGCCGCCGAAGTTGGTGGCCATAGCGCTGGCAAATAAGCTGGCGCGGATCGCCTGGAAACTGATGGTTAGCGGTAAGCGGTACCGACCTGCAAGCAGCGTCATGCCGATGCCGACATAAGATAGTAGCTGAACGAAATGCAGAGCTTGGCGCCAGACCGGCAGGTTTGACGCGGGGGCGGAACTTGCAGGATAGGAAGAGGTAGTAGTTCGGCGCGAGCCGGTCAGTGAAATACTCCGCTCGGTTTACCGGCAGAAAATGCCGCTCTCGTGTTTGGATCTCACTGTCCGCGAAGCCCATCTTGGCCGGTGGTCGCAAGACCCGAAAACAGGCCGGACATATGAGCGCAAGCGATCCGAGCGAGCGTGCTGCCAGAGCCAATCCTTGCAAGTCGGGGACCGTCCACATATGCGCCGAGCGGCGTCGATCGAATGGATCGAGGTCTGCAGTCGTGGCGGGGGTTTGATGCGCGGTTGCCGCTGTGCTCGGAGTGAAGCGGCCGCTGCAAACGGCTTGTGCCAATGACGCTTGCTGCTCGAGTTCATGCCGAAGTCGCTCCGCCCCGGCATCGGCGCGCGCAAACAAGAGATCCCGCGATGACCCATGCATTGCAGCCCAATGGCGCTGTCTGGTCCCCGAAGATCTTTATCCGATCGGTCCGGAAGATACTTTTGTTGTCCGTATTGGGGCGTCTGCCTTACAGCTCCATTCTCCTCGATGAGCTGCCGCCGGAGCCCGTAACCAGGAATCCCGCCGCGCCAGCAGCCCATGCGGGTGATGAGGGACTGGCCAAGAAAAGTGCCGGCCTGAAGACCTTGGACCAATGGCGGGAAGCACTCATCGTGGGCCGATCACATCTTGCGGCTGGCATTCTTGATGAAACCATCCTCCTCCCGGTGTCGATCGGCGTTCAAATTTGGCTCTGACTCACTTTGATGCAGTTTGAGTTTGATCAAAACGGGACGCATCACGTCGCTAAATACCAACGCGAAGGCCCTTTGGAATCAGCGCGTGTTCGCTGTCCTGCCCGCCAAACACCGTCTGGCGACACAAGAAATAGTTTACTGGACCGACTTGTGCGACGAGGGCGCAAACTTTTCGAGCCTGGTATATCGGGAGGTCCGCCGAGCGCATTGAGCTATTCTGCCTATTGGCAGCATGACAACGGAAACCCCGCATTGGAAACTTTTCAAAGGCTACTTTCGGAGCGCTACCTCTCACGCTGTCCGGTCACTTGATATGCTGCGGCGACGCTTCGCAAAAGCCCGATCCGTCGCCATAAAGCGCGCCAACATGGGAGCGATCAGTTTCGCTGAATCGCTGATCGATTGTCCGCTTTCCCGGGCCAACGCATCGGCATAAGCGACAAGGTCCCGATGAACACTTGCCGGCAGCTCGTGCGTAACCTTAACCGGTCTATCGTCAGCGAGAATTCCAATTTTGAGTTTAGTCATGCTTCTAGCCTCTATACGGTTCGAGAACGAGATCCCGGTTGACAATTACCCTCACTGGAAACCCTGGCCGAATGGTCAGTGTTGGCTGAATATTGAGGTTGCGCCGCACAAGCTGTTGCCCGACTTGATTTGCGGAGTCGCCTGCCCCACGCCGTAGCGCCTGGATGAGTGCGCCGTTTGTGTTGTTGACGTCGCTGCCTGAATTCACCTCGGTTCCGACAGCCAGTAAAGTTGAGAGTGCAGCCGCGCCCAACAACTCCTTCCAGCGGTTGTCGACCTGATCCTCAAGGCCAGAATACCCCGCGGCATCGGCTCCTGGCTGCCGCTCCAACACGATGGACCGGCCGTTTGGCATGATCAACCTGGTCCAAACCAGAAGCACACGCGACTGTCCAAAAGCAACTTGGCTATCGTAAGTACCTATCAGCCTTGCCCCCTGCGGGATGAGCCGGGTCCGCCCGGTAGGAGTATCGTATACCGCCTCGGTAACTTGCGCTGTGATTTGGCCAGGGAGATCGGAGCGAATCCCTGTCAGCAACGCACCTGGAATCACTGTCCCTGCTTGCACCACAAACGGCGATGCTGGTTTGACCAGACGATCGGGGCTCGTCGTACGACGATCGACCGGCGCATTCACGAAGGCAAGTTTTCTGTCCTGGCTATTTTGCGCGAGGGCTTCGTCGGACGACATCGTCCCGTTCGCCGGAGCTTCGCTCGGCGGCGCCGTCGCGGCCGGCATCCGGACGTTTGTAGAGGCGAACACTTTGCTCGTGCGAGCCGCTTCACTCTCCTGATTGACACGCTGTTGTTCAGCGTCAACTGCCAATGGACCGTTCTGGGTCTGCGCTGCGACGATCGGCCGACCCAAATCGCCGGGCAAAGGCGGTCCAAGCGGCGGCACATCCCGTGGGATTGCCGTGTAGTCCTTCGGCAGGCCGGCAAGCTGGTCGGCTACATTGTGGTGATCGGTCGAGAAGAGCTCTTCCGAAGCAGGAGCGCGCTTCTTGCTGGATTGCAGCGCCAAAAACACGGCTCCCGAGATAAGGGCAAGAACCAGAGCGTGCCTCCGATCAGGACCCTACGCGAGATCCGCGTCACGCTTGGACGTTCAGCGCGCAACTGGAAGGCTTTCGAAGCATCGCCCTTCGCCTGTGGCGGCACAGCATTCCGATCCGGCGGACCGCCGCTTGTATCGGTCATGACGACCTCCCATCGGCTCTGACGATGCGCACCTTCTGCTGGTTCTCACCTCCTAGCCTCAATTCAGCGGCGGCGAACAGCCGATCGACGATCAGCAGGCTTCCGAAAGCGCGATAATTGACAAGCTCGGTCTTCCCGTCTTGCCCGATAACGAAGAGCGGTGGCATCTCACCTTGTCCGATGCCTGGCGAGAACTCGATGTAAACCTTGCGTCCGTCGTCGTAGGCGTTGATCGGACGCCAGGGCGGGTTGTCACCCTCAATGGTGTAGCGATAGCGGCGCTGGGTTGGATCAGGGACGAATGGCGTCGGCGGCACGCCTCGGCCACGCGTGCGATCTTCGGGATAGAACCAGGTCACCGAAGGCATGTACGGCTTTTCGCGGGAACGTAGTTCGAGCAGGTAGGTGCGCCGATCGGTGTTGACGACAAGATTGGTCGCGATGTCCGGGCGGGTCGGCTTGACCATGATGTGGACGCGGCGCGTATCCCCATTGCCGCTCTCGGTGTCACCAACGACCCAACGTACCGTGTCGCCGGCGGCGACCGGACCAGAGCCGATCAATTGCTCACCCGGCTCGAGTGCTATGTCGGTGATCTGCCCGGGTGCTGCGTAGATCTGGTAGAGCGCGCCCGGGCTATACGGGAACACCTGCACCGCGTTGAAATATGCCGCCTTGCGCGGCTGGACCCGAGCCGCGTCGTTGGCGCTCTCAATCCTTTCGATCGGCTCCTTGGCTTCTTTCTGCTTACCACCGTGCGCCGGGCTCCAGGAGGGCGGCACGTGGAACGGTCGCGGCCGATCGTCGGTCGCCGCAGGCGGATCTGGAAGTGGCGAGATATCCGAGTCGTAGCTGATCTGCGGAGGCTTGAAAGCGGTGCATCCACCAAGCGTGAAGACCGAGACAAGAAGGATCGACGCCACGCTGCGCCGCAAGGTCACTGATATCCGATAAGTGGTGGGCATGACTATCCCAGCTCCTTCGACCAATTGATGGCGTTGACGTAGATGCCGAGGGGATTCTTGCGCAGCCGATCGATGTCGCGGGGCGGCTCCAAGACGATGGTGAGGATCGCGCTCCACCGCTCGGTGGCAGCAAGCTGTCCGTTTTCGTAGCGCCGTTCGATCCAGGCTAAGCGGAAGCTGTCGGGCGAGGCTCTGATGACGCTGGAAACCTCGACGGCGACCTGCGTCTTCCCAACCCTGGCAAACGGATCATTGTTGCGTGCGTAGTCATTGAGGGCTGCAGCGCCGCGGTCGGTCGTGAAGTCGTAGGCGCGGAGCCAATCCTGACGCAGCACGATCGCGTCCATGGGAAGGCCGCGAACATGTTCAATGAATCGAGTCAGGTGAAACGCGATCTGGGGGTCACCGGGCTGGTAAGAAGAGTCCGCGGGTGCGACGGCCTTCACCTCGCCAAGACGATCCACCTCGACCACCCAAGGCGTGACGGTGCCTCGTGCAGACTCCCACACAAGCGCAGCGGCGAAGCCCGCAGATAAGAACAGACAGCCGAATGCCATCAGACGCCAGTTTTTGGCCTGGACGCGTGCCGAGCCAATGCGGTCATCCCAGACCTGAGCTGCTCGTTGATAGGGCGTGACCGGTGCGGGCGCGCGGCCATAGTGGACGGCCGATCGTTTGAACATGCTTTGACCTCAGGAGATGAATGGGAACAGCAGTTGGGTGATCGCAGGAGTTAGCTCTCGCCCTGTGAGAGATCGACGGATGCGCCTCCTCCGCCGTGATCGCCTGCGCGGACCGCCTGCGTAGCGCTTGAGGCTCCATGACTGAGAGTCTGCGTCCGTTTCATACGGCGAACCCAGGCGGGCGCTCTCTCGGACGACGAGGAAGCGCCGCCAGCCGTGTTTCCGTTCGATCCACCGGCTTCGACAGCAGCAGAGTGCAGGGGGCTGGCTGGAACCGACGTTCCGGTTTCCGTCGCGCCAGACGAACCTCCTGCACGGAAAGCGCTCAAGGTGGCGCCCGCGATGGCGCGGCCTCCGCCAACGGCACTTCCGGCCAGCGCGGCACCACCGGCAGCGAGCGCGGCCCCGGCTGCAACCACGCCGCCGGCCGCCAAGCCGGTGCCAACGGCGCTGCCGGCGCCGAGTTGTGGTCCACCAGAAACGATGCCATTGGCGATGCCGGGCCCGAAGATGCCGAGACCGAGCAGAGAGAGCGCTCCCAACACCAACGCCATCGCGCTCTCAATGGTCGGTTGGTTGCCACCGAATCCCGCCGTGAATTGTGCAAAAAGCGTCGAGCCGATGCCGACGATGACGGCCAAGACCAGGACCTTGACGCCTGACGAAATCACGTTGCCGAGCACCCGCTCTGCAGCGAAAGCGGTCTTCCCGAACAGACCGAAAGGAATCAGCACGAAGCCCGCAAGCGTCGTCAGCTTGAACTCGATCAGGGTGACGAAGAGCTGGATTGCCAGAATGAAAAAGGCGAGTAGGACGATGATCCAGGCGAACAACAGAACGACGATCTGGACAAAATTCTCGAAGAAGCTGACATAACCCATCAGGCCGGAGATGGATTCGAGAATCGGCCGTCCGGCGTCGAGGCCAACTTGCGCAATCCGGCCGGGACGCAAGAAATCTGCGGACGAAAGGCTCGTGCCGGAGGCTTTCAGGCCGAGGCCCGCAAAGCTTTCGAACACGATCCGCGCGAGGCTATTCCAGTTGCCAATGAGATAAGCAAAAACGCCAACGAACAGGGTCTTCTTGACGAGGCGAGCGATGATGTCCTCATCGCCACCCCAGGACCAGAACAGCCCAGCAAGCACGATGTCGATCGCCGCGAGCGTGGTCGCGAGATAGGCGACTTCACCCCCAAGGAGCCCAAACCCGGAGTCGATGTAGCGGGTGAAGGTTTCCAGGAACTGGTCGATGACACCGGTGCTGTTCATCGCTCGTTTCCTCCGGGCGTTGGCACGGAGGGGTAGCCAGACGGTAAGCGGCTTTCGTCCTTCACTATCGAGCCGTTAGACGACGCGCCGTCGCCGACTTGTCGCACAGCCTCCTTCCTCTGGCTCAGGAATTGACGTCGCTTTTCAGCCCAGATCCTGCGACATTCGAGGAAATCATCTCTCTGCTCGTAGTTGACGGTACGGCACTGCGCGAGCTTGGATGCGAGAGGATCGGTTTCCTGGCTTGCCGATGCGGGAGCCGCGGCCTCATCGTCGCCGCTGCGCAGTTGGATTGCACAGGCACCGACAGCTGCGGCAAGAAGCAGTGCGGCTCCCCCGAGCCGAATGCGCTTAAATGTGTCCATCATCAGTGAAACATCTGCACGGTTGCGGGTTGATAACCTTGGCCTGACGTCAGGAAGCGGCGGAGTTGCTCCCTGCCCTGATCTTGTGCAACGGCGCGCTGCGCGGATTCCAAGCTCTGAGCTCGTCCCTGTGCGGCGACGACGGCGGTGAGATCGGCGAGCTGCTGGGCCTGCAATCCGAGGAGTTGATTACCAGCCTGATTTGCCTGGAGTGCGCCAGTCGCGCCTTGGCTCGCGATCACGAGCGCCGACATTTGGGTTCGGTTGGTGTCGAGATTGCCGACAACGGTGGCCTGCACCCGCATCGCGTCCTGCAGGCCCGCGAGGGCGTTCTGCCAGCGTGCTTGTGCATTGGCCACGAGAGCCTGGTCCGACGCGCCTGACGACGCCGGCGCATAGGTCGTCGAGAACGCTCGATCGATCTGCTGGATGTCGTAGGCAATGCGCTGAGCTTGTCCGAGCAGCCGCTGAGTACGCTGGATCGACTGCTCAAGCTGCAGCAAGGACGAGAACGGTAGGGTCGCCAGGTTCTTCGCCTGGTTGATCAGCATCTTCGCCTGATTTTGCAGTGACGTAATCTGGTTGTTGATCTGCTGCAAGGCGCGTGCGGCAGTGAGCACGTTCTGCGCGTAGTTGTTGGGATCGAATACGATCCATTGCGCCGACGCCGGCTTGGGGTTGCCGGCAAGAGCGACTACGATGGCGCCTGCCGCCACGACACGACGGAGGAGACTCATGAGGAGGCCTCCAAGTTGGAGAGATGCGGGATGAGATCGCAAGCCCAGCCGATATCCCTCGCCTGCAGCCAACCGGGCACAAAGTTCTCGCCGCCCTCTTCGACCAGAACCTTCTCGATCAGCGCCTGGTCGGCTTTCGAGGAGGCAGCAGTGAACGCCAGGGCGATCTCACCGAGGCCAAGTTCAAACAGGCGGTTGCCGCGACGCGACTGGCAATAGTAGTCTCGCTTCGGTATCGCGCGCGCGAGAATCTCGATCTGACGGTCATTCAGCCCAAAGCGGCGATAGATCGCCGTGATCTGTGGCTCGATGGCGCGATCGTTGGGGAGCAGGATCCGGGTCGGACAGCTCTCGATGATGGCGGGTGCAATTCCCGAGCCGTCGATGTCGGCCAGCGATTGGGTTGCGAAGATCACGGAAGCATTCTTCTTGCGCAGTGTCTTCAACCACTCGCGAAGTTTTTCGGCAAAGTCCGCATCATCGAGCGCGAGCCAACCTTCATCGATGATGAGCAGGGTGGGCCGGCCATCGAAGCGATCCTCGATCCGGTGAAACAGGTATGACAGGACGGCCGGCGCGACCGATGTTCCGATCAAACCGTCGGTCTCGAAGATCTGGACCGAGGACTCACCCAGTCGTTCACTTTCGGCATCGAGCAGCCGATCATAGGGACCGCCCAGGCAATAGGGCTGGAGCGCCCGCTTCAAAGGATTGGACTGCAAGAGCACAGAAAGACCGGTGAGGGTTCGTTCCGGAAGCGGAGCTGAGGCCAAGGACGTCAGCGCCGACCAGACGTGATCCTTGACATCAGCTGTGACTTCGATCCGTTCTCGGGTCAGGATCGAGGCGACCCACTCGGCAGCCCACGCTCGTTCTGTGGGATCGTCAATGCTGGCGAGCGGCTGGAGCGAAACAAACTCGGACACCTCTCCTGCAACTGCGCCGCCAAGATCATGCCAGTCGCCGCCCATGGCGATTGCGGCCGCCCGGATCGATCCACCGAAATCAAAGGCGAAGATCTGGGAGTCGGAATAGCGGCGGAACTGCAAGGCTATCAACGCCAAGAGCACCGACTTGCCGGCGCCGGTCGGACCAACAACCAGCGTGTGTCCGACATCGCCGACATGGAGGGAGAACCGAAACGGAGTCGATCCCTCGGTCTTGGCAAAGAACAGAGACGGCGCCTTGAAGTGATGGTCCCTCGCCTCTCCCGCCCATACCGCCGAAAGCGGGATCATATGCGCCAGGTTCAGGGTCGAGATTAGAGGCTGGCGGACATTGGCATAGACGTGTCCCGGCAGGCTGCCGAGCCACGCCTCGACAGCGTTCACCGTCTCGATCATGCAGGTGAAGTCACGGCCCTGAATCACCTTCTCGACGAGACGCAGTTTTTCGTCAGCGGCACCGGCATCTCGATCCCAGACGGTGACCGTCGCGGTGACAAAAGCCTCGCCGATCTGATCCGTCCCCAGTTCCTGAAGCGCGGCGTCGGCATCGATGGCCTTGTTGTGCGCATCCGTGTCGAGAAGGCTGGACGCCTCGTTGGTCATCACCTCCTTCAGGATCGCGCCGATCGACTTCCGCTTCGCGAACCATTGGCGACGAATCTTGGTGAGAAGCTTTGTGGCATCCGTTTTGTCGAGCATGATCGCCCGGGTCGACCAGCGGTACGGAAAGGCAAGACGGTTGAGATCGTCGAGGATTCCCGGCGTGGTCGCCGTCGGGAATCCCACGACCGTCAGAACGCGCACGTGGGCTTCGCCCAGCGTCGGCTCAAGACCACCGGTCAGGGGCTGATCGGCGAGCAGCGCATCGAGATACATGGGGATCTCTGGCACGCGTATCCGATGCCGCCTGGTCGAAACGGTCGAGTGCAGGTAGGTCAGCGTCGCCTCATCATCGAGCCAGGCGCATTCCGGCATAAATCCTTCGATGAGCTGGATTACGCGGTTGGTCCGGTCGATAAACCCACTCAGGACCTCCCGTGCATCAGCGTCGACGGTGCGGCTGCTATTCTCATAGAGAAGCCGCTCTGCCATTGCGGCACCCTCCTCTGGCGGGAGGTAGAGGAACGTCAGGTAGTAGCTCGAGTCATAGTGGCTGCCTACTTCCTCGAACTGGGCTCTGCGCTCCGCGTCGACCAGGGCAGATGCGACGTCTGCAAACGTGCTCTGCGGATAGGCGCCCGCGGAGTGCCGCTGTGCCTCGACAAAGACCGCCCATCCAGATCCAAGGCGGCGAAGCGCATTGTTCAGACGACCAGCGACTGCGACGAGTTCGGCCGGTACTGCGCTGTCGAGATCCGGCCCCCGAAATTTTGCAGTCCGCTGGAACGAGCCGTCCTTGTTGAGGACGATTCCTTCATCGACGAGCGCCGCCCATGGCAGAAAGTCTGCCAAGCGAGTGCTCGAGCGTCGGTATTCGGCAAGGTTCATCATGGAGGACTCACAAGCTGAGGTGACCGGGGATGCGGACGTGCCGGCGCACGACCTCGACGAAGGCGGGGTCGCGCTTGGTGGCCCAGACGGCGACCATGTGGCCGACGAACAAGAGGAGAAGACCGGCCAGCCAAAAGCGCAGGCCGAGGCCAAGCGCCACGGCCAAGGTGCTGTTGAGAATGGCGACCGATCGCGGTGCGCCGCCCATCAGGATCGGTTCGGTCAGGGCCCGATGCACGGGCGCGACAAAGCCTGTGATCTGCCCTTCCATCAGATCAGCACACCGCCGCCAAATGAGAAGAAGGACAGGAAGAAGCTCGAGGCGGCAAAGGCGATCGACAGGCCGAACACGATCTGAACCAGCCGCCGGAAACCGCCCGATGTGTCGCCGAAGGCTAGCGACAGGCCCGTCACAATAATGATGATGACGGCGATGATCTTGGCGACGGGGCCTTCGACCGATTGCAGGATCTGATTGAGCGGTTGCTCCCACGGCATGTTGGAGCCCGCGGCCCACACCGGGGCGGCAAGCAGCCAGTACCCGGTGAATGCTCCAGCCGAAAGAAAGATCCTTGCGCAAGACGATGCAGAATTCATGGTTGGTCTCCCATTGGTAAGAGGCTGTAATCGCCGGAAGGTCCGAGCCCGGTCACACGGGCGAGTTCTGCAAGCCGGCGATCGGCGCCACGGCCGACCAGCACGGCAATGACGTTAATGGTCTCTGCAACGAGCGCCCGCGGGACGGTAACGACCGCTTCCTGGATGAGCTGCTCGAGCCGACGCAATGCGCCGAGCGCCGTGCCGGCATGGATCGTGCCGATACCACCGGGATGCCCCGTGCCCCAGGCTTTGAGAAGGTCGAGCGCTTCGGCCCCGCGGACTTCGCCGATCGGAATTCGATCGGGCCGCAGCCGTAGCGACGAGCGCACGAGATCGGAGAGCGAGATCACACTATCCCGCGTACGCAAGGCGACGAGGTTTGGTGCCTTGCACTGAAGCTCTCGGGTATCTTCGATGAGAACGACGCGGTCTGCAGTCTTGGCGACTTCCGCAAGCAGCGCGTTTGTCAACGTCGTCTTGCCGGTCGAGGTGCCGCCGGCGACCAGGATGTTCTTGCGAGTGGCGACGGCAGCGCGTAGCGCATTGGCCTGGTCGGAGGCCATGATTCCGGCCGCGACGTAGTCATCAAGCGAGAACACGGCAATCGCGGGTTTGCGGATCGCGAATGCAGGTGCAGCGACCACGGGCGGCAGCAAGCCTTCGAAGCGTTCACCCGTCTCGGGCAACTCGGCCGACACGCGCGGCGCGCCGGCGTGGACCTCGTGGCCAACATGATGGGCGACCAACCGGACGATGCGCTCCCCGTCAGAAGCGGACAAGCTCTCGCCGGTATCCATGAGGCCGTTTGACAGCCGGTCGATCCACAACCGGCCGTCGGGATTGAGCATTACTTCAACGATCGATGGATCTTCCAAGAAGCGCGCAATGGCGGAACCAAGCGCGGTGCGCAGCATGCGTGCTCCACGCGAGATCGCCTCTGACTGAAGAGAATGGATTGGCACTGCCGTCCCCCAACGACCTGAGGGCAAATCGAGCGCCTCAGATGGGGATCAATAGAGAAAGCAGGAGACGGATCAGTTCAACGAGAGGCTCACTGCGTTCGTAGCCTGGCAAAAAAAAAAGAAAGATTGAGCAAGATGCCCGAGAGAGGGCGCGCACGAGCGCTGCCGCAAGGCGAGTGCCCGAACGCGTGACATGCGGGATGGCGCTACCATTCCCCACACTCGTGCGCGTCCATGATCGAGATTTCGACAGGTGGAATGATTGCTTCAAGCGGGTCTTCATGTCCTGAGCCGTGATGCGAGAGGTTTCTGATGATCCACCCAACCAATTCTCGAATCCAGGGAACACTAAACCAGGCCAGCGCCGCGATCTGAACCGCAACGCTCAATCCAAAGGCAACTTGGTAAGCTATCAGTGGATGGTGCCCATCTTGAGCGGGCCATTGCTCGAGTATGAACCCGGTTCCAGACTGGACCGCGAAGGCCCACCCGAAATGCAAGACGTTGAGACTTCCATTGGCCCGAGCCGCGAGCTCTGTTGGAAAGTATTCCGCGATCGTCGCGTAGCTGAGAACAGTCGCGGCGCCGACAACCGTTACGACCGACCATGGCAACATCAACGGGAGCGGTAGATGCAGGATAAGGGCGAGTTCGGCCAACACGAACGATAGCGCCACCAGTGCCAGTAACGATTCCGAGCAGATGCCACGTCTTCGCAACCGGTCGGCAATGGTGCCCAGGAGCAACGCGCTGACGCATATGCCGATCGCCATCGCGAACAATTGGGTCACCAAGGCTTCGCGGTTCAGTCCCTCGACGTCCGTGAGCCAGGGTGCTGCCCACAATGCCTGCAACGACCAGGCCGCCCCAACGCAGCTCGCGGAAAGAGGTGCAATTCGCCAGAAACGTCGGTCCGTGAAGATCACATGCAGCCGGAGACCCGCCGGTCGTGCTTGCTGCGTGATCTTGCTCTCTGGAGCGGCTAGAACGATCAAAAGGGCGGCTGCGAGCGTTGCGATCGCCAAAACCCCGAATATTCCGCGCCAACCCATCGAGTTCAGCAACCATTCGGCAGGTCGGGTTGCCGTCACCGCTCCCAAAGCACCGAGCATGATCATATAGCCGTTCATCAGCGCGACCCGTTCTCTGGGAAACCAGAGAACGATCGCTTTCAGCCCAGCCATCAAGGCGGCCGCGACGCCTAAACCAATCATGGCGCGGGCGAGCAGGAGCGACAGAAATCCGTTCGAAGCACCGAACAGAGCGGCACCCAGAGCCGCCGCCAGCAACAAAGCGCTCTGGACGCGGCGCGGACCAAAACGGTCCAACAGGATTCCGATGGGAATCTGGGCGGCTCCAAAGATCAGGAAATACACCGATGTCAGCAGCCCGAGACTGCCGGCGTCCAGACCTAGGTCGGCCGCCATAGGTTCAGAAATGAGCGAATTGATCGTTCGGAACAGATAGGAGAGATAGTAGCCTGCCGCGAACGGCAGGAAAACGTTGAGTACCAGCCGCCAATTTGGAAGTCGGCCTGCGGCACTTGCCGCGGACATTGCGGGTGCCGCAGATGGGACGAGCGCCTGGCCGGCCCTCCTTCCGGCCGCCTCAGTCGACTCAGCGGAACGCGTTTGGCAAATATCGAAAGTTGCGGTTGCTGCCGTCCTCCTGGACGGCAGCCATCTGCTCGGATTTCAAGTTTGGAGCGACCTCCGGGAGGATGTCAGTCTGATCTTCGGGACGACCGCGCACAGCTTCCCCATCGCTCTCAGGCGGAGAGACGGCGCGCTCGGTCACGCCGAGACGGGCGATCGTCTCCCGTATCAGTGGCTGGCGCGATCGCACACGCCGATCCACTTGCTCGGCCAGGGCCTTGAACCGCAGATCACCCAGCACGCACGCGTCGGGCTGCTGCGATGGCGGCATCGGGGGTGTCACCGTGAGGTGATACCGGGCATGCAGTGCGACCGTCTCGGCGATGATCGCAAGTTCGCTTTCCAGGCGTTCAATCTGATCGCCGATCCGATGGAGGGCCTCGTGAAGCATTCCTTCGACAGGCGGAGCCGGATTGAGGAAGCGTTCGAGAGCGGCCTCTACGACCATGCTCTTGCCGGCACCCGGCTGGCCGGTTGCAGCTTCCAAGCGCTCGAAAATCCTCTCGGAGCGCTGAATACTAACTCTTCTGGTTCGGGGAGTCTCAGTCTGGATCGGCGAAGTGTTCGGCTCAGTTTGATCCAAGCTCAGACTGACCTGTCCATCGCGTTCGCTGTCGGCCGTCATGATCTCCCCTCCCCGTGCAACTGAATCGATCGGTGCAGCTCGCGAACGCAATCAGCGAGGCGAGATCCGATCAAACGAATAAGCCGTCTTCAGCGGCGGCAGGGGACAGAAGGGACAGTCCTGCGATTGCTTCAACCGCACAGGCATCGATGTCGTAGTCTGGCATAGCGAAAGAAAGAATTGGCGGACCGATCAGGCAGGATCAGGTTTGTCGGCCGGCCGAACACGCGGCTCGACGTCCAGGGCGATTTCCTGCGCGAGGCTCTGGCCTCGGGCGAGCCGCCGGCCCAAGGCTTCGATGAACCCTTCATAGCGCTCGCGTCCTTTGGCCTGTGCAGCAGGTTGTGCGGTATCCGGCACAGGCGGCGTCGCCGTCAGCCAGAAGCGGACGAACAACGCCAGCGCTTCATTTGAGATCGTCACGTGACGCTCGAGACGCTCGACCTGGCGCGTGAGCCGGTCCAACCGTCGGCCTAGGGCCGCTTCCATGCGCTCGGAGCCATCCGGGGAGAGGAATGATGACAGTGCCGATTCGACGACGAGGGCCTGTGGCACCCGCTTCCGGTTGGCATAGTCCGCTAACTGGCTGGCGAGATCGGGTGGTAGGCGAAATGTATGCTTGGTCCGCATCGCCTCACCTTAGAGATCAAGGCCATCATCGGGATCCATCGCAGCTTGACGGGCTACGCCTGCCACCGCGCGGCGCAATTCGCCTGCGCGCTGGATGTCATCATCGGAATCCTCGTCGGTGAATTCGAACTCGGTCTTCACGGGAGTCCGATCTGGCACCACGTCCTCATGCACGGGAAGCTCTGGCTCCCGCCTAATGCCACCATTGGCGGGATCGTCGCTAGATCCCCTTTGCTGTTCTTGAACCTTTGGCTTCTGCGTGTCGCGCGGGGTGACCCGCAGGGGCAACTTGCTCCAGTCATCCTCCAGAGACCGAACACGATCCTCTGCCCCACCCGACGTGGCCGGCGGAAGCACCCGCTCGCGAAACCGCGGGTCTTCGTAGTAGCGCGCCTTCTTCGCGCGGATCGGGGGGCACCCCGAAATCAGAACCAATTCATCGTCCGGCGGCAATTGCATCACCTCGCCAGGCGTCAGGAGAGGACGCGCCGTCTCCTGCCGCGACACCATGAGGTGACCGAGCCACGGGCTTAACCTATGGCCGGCATAGTTCTTCATCGCGCGCAATTCGGTCGCGGTTCCCAGCGCCTCCGACACGCGTCGCGCGGTCCGTTCGTCATTGGTGGCGAAGGACACGCGGACATGGCAGTTGTCCAGGATCGAATTGTTCGGGCCATAAGCCTTCTCGATCTGGTTGAGTGACTGGGCGATCAAGAAACTCTTGAGCCCGTAGCCCGCCATGAACGCGAGCGCCGACTCGAAGAAGTCCAGCCTACCCAGGGCCGGAAACTCGTCGAGCATCAGCAGCACACGATGCCGGCGCCCCTTGGCATTCAAATCTTCCGTCAAGCGGCGGCCGATCTGGTTGAGGATTAGCCGCACGAGCGGCTTGGTCCGGCTGATGTCGGATGGCGGTACGACGAGATAGAGGGTTGTCGGCTGGTCTGCCTCCACCAGGTCACGGATCCGCCATTCGCTGTGGCGCGTAACCTGCGCCACAACCGGATCGCGGTAGAGCCCAAGGAATGACATCGCGGTGGAAAGCACGCCAGAGCGTTCGTTTTCGCTCTTGTTCAGAAGCTCGCGAGCCGCGGAGGCGATCACCGGATGAACGCCGGCATCGCCAAGATGAGCCGTCGACATCATCGCGCGCAAGGTCGCCTCGATCGGGCGCTTGGGATCCGACAGGAATTTTGCGACGCCAGCCAGGGTCTTGTCCTGCTCGGCGTAAAGGACGTGCAGGATCGCGCCGACGAGCAGGGAATGGCTGGTCTTCTCCCAATGGCTGCGCCGTTCCAAGGCGCCTTCCGGATCGACCAGCACGTCGGCGATACTTTGGACGTCCCGAACTTCCCACTCACCGCGACGGACCTCCAGGAGGGGATTATAGGCCGCCGAGTTGCGGTTGGTGGGATCAAACAGCACCACTTTTCCGTGGCGGGCGCGGAAGCCGGAGGTCAGATGCCAATTCTCGCCCTTGATGTCATGGACGATGCAACTGCCCGGCCATGTCAGAAGCGTCGGTACCACGAGGCCGACACCCTTGCCCGACCGCGTCGGTGCGAAGCAGAGCACATGCTCGGGGCCATCGTGTCGCAAGTAGTTGCGATCAAACCGGCCGAGCACGACACCGTCTGGGCCCAAGAGCTGCGCGCTACGGATTTCGTTTTGCAGCGCCCACCGGGCAGAACCAAAGGTGGCAGCGGTCTGCGCCTCCTGCGCCCGCCAGATCGACATGCCGAAGGCGACAAAGATCGAGATCACCCCGCCGGACGCCGCGATGCAGGCGCCCTCGACGAAGATTTTGGGGGCATAGGCATCATATGCATACCACCACCAGAAGAAGGCGGGCGGAAGGTAGATGGGCATGCCGAGCTCAAACCAGGGGGACCCAAGTCGCGGTTGAAATCCGAGCCTCCAGGCAACCCATTGCGTCGCTGCCCACATGGTGATGAGCACGATGGTAAGGACAAGGGTAATCTGACCCCAAAGCACTTTGGTTGTTGACATGGCCGAGATGCAGCAGGGCTATCCGCGCGACATCAAGGACAAGACGCCCACAAGGGTGCGTTGTGCGGTTCCCGCGCAGAAATCGGACAGATCAGGATCCGATCGATCCGGCTAGAGGCCCAGTCCGCGCTTACGACCAAAATCCCAATCGATCCTGCCGCCTGGCATCATGACGCCGGTCACCTGTTTTCCAAGGTGCTGCTCCAGGGCTGGCCGCCACGGCACGAGTTGGAAACCGAGGCCATCATCGATCATGGCAAAGCGCCCCGAGGCGAGGGTCACTCGTTGCCTGTAGATGCCGGAAATAGAATCGCCCTCAGCAGCAAAACGGTGGCCGCGCCCGGTTTCGGCCCCGAGCCGGCTACCTGCCTCCTGCAACTCCCGCCGCCGCAACGTCGCGAGCAAGTCGCGTGCGAAAATAAAGCGCTGCCCCTGCCGGCGGGCCAGCCCCTGCTCGATGAGGTGATCGACGCGCGCCTTCATCGCATCGCGAACCTCCGCACCAAAACCGGCGGCGCCAAGCGGCGAGTCCTTGGCGAGAAGCTGGCGGTCGAGCCAGGTGCTGCCTCTCGCCACCACCTGTTCCTCGATGGACAGATCCGAGCGGATGGCGAGCGATACCCGCCGGCGCCCGTTTGCGTCATCATAGACGCGCGCCTCGACGACGGCGCCAGTCGGCGCATCGCCGGTCATCTCGAGGTCTGCAAAGCGCACGTGGTGCGTGCGGCCGTCGATGCCTGCGACAATCGCATAAGCGGACCCTTTGAGCTCATCATCGAGACCGCGTTGAACGAGGCGGCCCAGGATCGGATCGGCTGGTTCTTCGCCGTGAAGGGCAAAGGTGCTGACGTCCGGCTCGCGACCGGTACCTTTCAAGGCCTGGTGCATCGTCTTGATGATGTCACCGCGCATGCCTAGCTGGCGAAGTGTCTGTTCAAGACCCGGTTTCAAGGTCCAACAGGCGGGGCCGGCAGGCTCTGCCAGGCCAAGGCGCTCAAGCTTGCCCGCCCTGCCGATCAATAGCCGGTGCAGTTCGGGATCTCTGACATCTTGGCTCGGCCTAAGGTCTGCTACGCCGCCGGACGCGTCGGAGACGTCGCGTAGCGCCCGGTCGAGGCTGGTCCAGCGCTCCGCATCCACCTCCCGCTCGAGGCTCGTGCGAATTTCCAGTTCACTGCGAGGGCCGAGTTCAAGGGTGACGCGGTCGGCCGCGCGATCGCGAAAACCGCGGCTGATGTACTCGCGGCTAATGACAAGGTCCTGACCGTCATCGGCACGCCCGCGGATGAGAACATGGACATGCGGATTGTCCGTATTCCAGTGATCTACAGCGATCCAGTCGAGCCTGGTTCCGAGATCCCTCTCGACGTCGCGCATCAACTCGCGCGTGAACGCTTTGAGGTCACCGAGCGCGGCCCCGCCCTCCGGGGAAATGATGAACCGGAAATGATGGCGATCATCTTCGCAACGCGCGGCGAAGGCACGCTCGTCTGCCGCATCGGAGGCCGCGTCGAACATCCTGGAGTCTTCGCCATCGCGCGTGACTCCATCGCGCTTGAGATATGCGAGGTGCTTGGACAGCGGCGCGGATCGAAAGCGTGAGCCCTTATGACGCACGACGCGTGCTTTCGTCACCACCCGCCGGGCATTCGAACGCAAGCGGATCGAGACCGCTGCGCGTCGGCCGCGCCCGAACCGGGAGCGGCTGCGCGCCTGGCTCGATCGGAAACTGTTGCCGACATGCCCCGCCCTCTTTGCGGACCGCATCACCTCGCCGACAAACGTCTGCGGACGTTTGCCGCCGCGGTTGCCGTGGTGGATGCGTCCAGGACGAATGCGGACATCGTCGTCGCGCGCCGTCACGGCCGGAAACCTTGCCCTGGCCTGGACGTCTGGCGCGAGAAGGGTTGATTTCGTTCGATGAATCGCAAAGAGCGCCGGCAGAGGGCACCGCCGGCATGACCAAATCCTCGAACCCAACCAACCACATAGGCCGGACCGACGGCCGGCCTTTTCCCTTGCCATCCCCGGTCGGCCATCCCCTGCGTCATCCCTCCAACTGCCGAACGTACGAAAACATTCGACAACCTCCGACAGAGCGCGAGTGCGATCATCTTGATGCTACCGCGCTTGAAAACTGCACAAACAGACCAGTCGCACGAGGTATCAACGCAGACACATCCGCGTTGGGCATCTCCCTGGAGCGACCAATCTGTCGTGCAATCGTTGCCGAGCGATTGCCAGCGGAAGAACTCGTCGACGGCCCCACCGGGGGCGCGTCTCGCAACCGAGAAGCAGCGGGCACGGTAAGCGGAGCTCCGGATTGCCCGCGCTCGATTCCAATCTCCGATTGGATCGTTCGGACGTAGACCAACGTCTCTTCGGGCAGCCGACGGCCTGTTGCCAAGAGCTGCTCGTAGCGGCCCGGGCCTGCGTTGTAGGCAGCAAGGAACCCTTCTAAGCCGAAGCGGTCGAGCATCTCGCGTAGGTAGGCTGTCCCTGCCAAAATGTTCTCACGGGGATCAAAAGGATCGGAGCTGAACTCGTAGCGAACGCTAAGTTCGACCCAGGTCTCTGGCATGATCTGCATCAAGCCAAGCGCACCCCGAAGCGATATCGCCTGCGCATTGCCGCCACTTTCGACCTTCATCACGGTGCGGATCCAGTGTTCCGGGATCGCAAACCGGCGAGATGCCTCGGTCACAAATGGCGCGTATGAGGTGACTGGCGGGATCTCCGGCGAAGGCGCAGCCGATAGGTTTTCGGCTGCCGCCCGTGAGGGCAATTCGACTGTCATCAACGCGGCGATAAGGCCGACCACAACTGTGAGCGATGGGAGTCGTGTGGCTGAAGTCGCGGCTGCCCAGCACATCGCACAGAAGTGGCGGCCTCGGCGTTTCCCCGAAGCGCCGCTATACACGCCGGGCTTCGGGGAATTGCCCGAGAAGGGGAAAGGCTGTCGCGAGCGGCAAGACGGAAGAGGTGCAACTGCACGAAGCGAGATCGGCATGCTCACTCCTCCTTGGTCCAGATCGGAAGCGCATGGCCAATGACCGCAGATGCGGGGATGGGCCCGAAATACCGACCGTCCAAGGAGTCGACCGACTGCCAATTCATGACGAAGATCTCGCCGGCGTCGATAACGCGGCACCCCTGCCAGCTTGGCAATGGCCGGCCGCGCCTATCGCCTTCGCGGGCTTGCCCCATCTCGATGCTATCGACCGTGATTGTGAGCCCGCTCCTGCAGACGGTCTGTCCCGGCAAGGCCAGGACTCGCTTGAGCATCGGCACGCCGATCGGCAGATAGCCGTTCCAGTCGAGAAAGCTCGCAAGCGGCTCCGGCGTTTGAATTGCCACGAGCTCGGTGACGGTCAGTTGCTTGAGCGGTTGCAAACGATACAGACCGAGCGGAACGCTCTCTGAGACGTTCCAGACATAAGACGGAGGAGCTTCGTCGATCGTAGCGACCACAAGGGTTAGCGCTCCAAGACTCATGGCGATGGTGCACATTCAGTTGGTCATGACCCTACCCTCCGCCGATGCAGCCACGCCTGGTGACGGGCGCGGGTGTAGCCTCTTGGCGTCTCGTTGACGGAGAGACGGTTGTGTACGTGATGCCAATAGTCGGGAGCAGCGTCGGCCGGATCGATGCCGAGCGCCTCGACGGCATCGATGAGCTGCAGGACGCGCTCGACCTTCGGCCAACTGGATAAGCGCAGCAGGCTCTCGCCGCCGGGATTGATCCAAGGGACCGTCGAGTAGCGCCGACCAGGTTCCGCCGCGCGCAGAATATCGACGCGCGATAGCACTGTGCCGAAGTCGTTGGAGGTCCAACGGACGAACGCGAACATGCTGCCGGGTGCGAACGAGAGGACACGGCGATGACGGTCAACGATCTGCTCGCGAACCGGATGGCCGAAGCGGGTCCGGTTCTCGATGCGCTTTTCGACCCACATAAGCTCGACGGTCGTGACGTCATTCATGTTGCAGCTCCATATAGCCAAGAAGGAAAGCGGTCTGGCGCGGCCGATCGCAGACGGATTCGATGCGTGAATGAACCGCGCTGCCGTCAGCCGATACAACGGAACGCCCGCGTTATCTCTCCTGCACAGCGTTTGCACCGTTGCTGGACGCTAGAAGCGCGATGCGGCTGCAGCTGGCAAAGCTGCAGCGCCTGGCGCTGGCGGCGGCGCGCAGCGACAACGCTGTGCGGCGGATGATGACCGTGCCCGGTGTCGGCGCGCTCGTGGCGCTGACCTTCCGCGCCACCGTCGACGATCCCGCACGATTCAAGAAGTCGAGCAATGTCGGCGCCCATTTCGGCTTGACGCCGCGGCGCTACCAATCCGGACAGACCGACCGGATCGGCAGCATCTCCAAATGCGGCGACGAACTGACGCGGGCGATGCTGTATGAGGCGGCGATCGCGATCCTGACGCGCATTCCGAAGAACTTTAAGCTGCGGCTGTGGGGCCTGCGGCTGGCCAGGAAGAAGGGTTTGAAGCGCGCCGCGACGGCCGTGGCGCGCGCGCTCGCTGTGCTGCTGCATAAGATCTGGAGCAGTGGCACGACCTTCCGGTTTGGCGCCGGCGGCAAGCGCGGCCGGGTCGCTGCGGCGATGTAAGGGCCTCCGCGACCCGGCCGCTTCCACGCGCGCCTTTTCCTTCCGCCACGGCGGAGCGGCGTCTCCCGAGGAGACGGGGATTTGGGTGAGATCGCAACTTTTCTTGCCGGCGGCGGCTTCATGCCGACATTTGAAGCCATCAAGCACGGCGCTGGTTAGCCTGACCGCCCATTCCTCAGATTCCGGCTTGTGGTGGCCGTCGCGCCGACCACGGATGTTAGCGAGTTCTCCTCGACGAGCGAGTGGCCGCAAAGGAAAGCAACGATCGTGATGCGGTGACCCCGACTCCGACGATCGCGCAAATTTGCGCGCGATCGCGCCCGCGCGCGTGCATTGGCGACAACAATCGTATTGCAGCGAAGCTTTGCGCGTGAGAGAGTGGAGGCATGAGGCATCCTCAAAGCACTCGCGGCCGACTTGTTCACAACGTACTGATTCACAACAAGAAGTTAGTGTCAGTATGTTAGGAATGTTAAGAGAGCGAGAAGTCCTTGCGTGGCAAAGTGTTGGCTCGGATTTCGGTCCCTGATGGCACGAGGATCCGGTCCCCGATGGCACGAGAGTCTTGGTCCCCGATAGCACGAGTTGATTCACAGCTTATCCCCCGGTTCACGGACGTCGCGCTCACGCGGCCGTTTCGCAACGGGATCGATGAGGGCCGGCGCAAAGTTCAGTCGCTCGGTGCCCTTTGGATCGCATGTGATGACGAGTTGGTAACCCGGCAGCGTTTGGCGACGGACGATCTGGCGCAGGTCGTACGCGAAATGCTTGAGCGGCGACAAGCTGCCGGACTTCGCGTGGAGATGCACCATATCGAAGCTCCAGCCGCCTTCCTGGCGACCGCCATGCTTGCGCACCAGACGATAGAGCCAGCGCTCCAGTCCGCCCGTAAGATCGAAATACGCACGGTCGATCGTAAGGACGAGGGCTTCGTTCAGGACGCCGGTGTAGAACCAATCTGGCAGAATGAGCTCCAGCCCGCGGGGCTGGCCGTGCAAGTCTGCCGTCTCTTTCCATTCATTGATCCGGGAGAAACGATGCCGCCTGCGTTCCGTCGGCTGGCGGATTGATGTCATTACAGTGGTCGACTGCAGCCGGTCGAGCGCAGCCTTGAGGCGGTCGTAATCGCGCACGCTGGTGCCACGGCCGACGAACGTCAGGATCTCGTAGGGCGTTGCGGCCATCAGCCTGGACGTCTTCAGCCCGGCATCGCGTGCTTCGACAATCTGCGAAGCGGCCCAGATCAGGACATCGGCGTCCCAGATTGTCGCCATGCCGTGTTCCGGCACGGCTTCGACACGAATCGAGATCGTTCCCACGTGGAAATCGATCGGCATGATCCGCTTGGACTTCGCCAACGAAAAGAACGGATAAGCCATCAGGTCCTGTGCGTCGCGCGGCGCAAGATCGCCGGGAAGCGCACGGAATAGATCGAGTTGATCGCGCTCGGAGCGACGGCGGTGTGCAGATGATTTGCTGTCAGACATGGATCAGCGCCGCTCTTTGCCCGCATAGGGAATGGGGACGTGCCGCTTTGCGGGCAACACCCCCCCCGCCTCCAGGATCGCTGGTTGACGTCTGGGCGCCGCGATCGACCCACGCCTTGAGGTCATCGACCGCATAGACGACACGACCGCCGAGCTTGCGGTAGGTGGGGCCCGTGCCGTAGGTGCGATGCTTCTCCAAGGTGCGGCCGGATAGGCCGAGAAATCGCGCGGCTTCGGGCGTGCGCAGGTATCGCGGCGGCAAGCCGGCGTTCGGATCGGACATTTGAAGGGCTCCGTGATCATCTGGCGCGCTCCCGACTTGTGGCGCGCGTCGGCGGTCATGATGGCGGAGTGGACCTGCGTAGGGGGATGCCGAACATGAGGAGATCGATTTTCGATACCCTGCCGCGGATGGGACGCTTCGGAAGATGATCTACCGAATTCGCTTTGCTCGTCCCAGCAGCGCGCGATAGCCCCCGCGCATCATCGACACCCCTGTTTGAACCAAGCGTATCGTGCGGTTGCGCAAGTCGAAGGTCTTCCAGCCTCGCTCGGGAACCCGCTGGCGCCCGAACAATCCGGTTGCGATGTCGCGATAGCTATGTCCTTCCAGCCAGCCATCCAGTGCGCGCATGGCGAGGATCAGCCGCTGTCATCGCTGCACGGAAAGTGCAAGAAGAGATGGCCCGGTTGGGCGCCGTTCGAGCGCCAACCAAAGTCGAAGTGCCGCGCGCGCTCGAACGTCGAAATCGGAATCGAGTTGCAGCTCGACGGCGATGGGTGAACCGATCGCCGGCAAGTCTTGCAGCCATAGGCGGTGACTCGCCCCTCCCAACGGCAGGATGGCATGCCATCCGTCCGATGCATGACGAAGTTCACCACGTCGCAGCATCTTCGGATCGAGATCGAACCCCCTGGAATCCGAAGGCGCGACCACCGTGCGGAGTCTCAGCACGGTAGACAGAGCCTCGGGTGACCAGAAGATTGACTGCTGATCGAAAGGCTTTTGCGGGTCAGCTGCGAAAAGACAACCCCCATCGTTGCCGGAAATCGGCGCTCACCGCGCTCGATCGCTGGTCACCGGTCAGGCCTCTATAGGCCTCCTGGTACTCGCCATCGCGGCGAAGCCACTCCCACGCAATATCCATTGTCTCTGCCCCATAGACCCCGTCATAGGCAGACTCTGATCTCCAGTCGAAGGCTGACATCGTAACTTATTCCCCACTTTACGAGCGCAAGGAATTGCAGCATGACAATTGCGACTATTTAAGGTTGTATAGATAAGTTTGCTCTATAGACCGATTTGCCTGCTATCGGCCGACATCAAGAAATCACATTTGCTTCAAAC
Organism: Bradyrhizobium sp. CB82; assembly: GCF_029714405.1. Lineage (NCBI taxonomy): Bacteria > Pseudomonadati > Pseudomonadota > Alphaproteobacteria > Hyphomicrobiales > Nitrobacteraceae > Bradyrhizobium > Bradyrhizobium sp. CB82. The sequence continues at coordinate 6,823,453 of NZ_CP121650.1, forward strand.
TAAATTCATCTTTCATCCTTCGGCCATCCCTTCTGCAGCAAGTGACGATAGCCATGGCGCGCGGCCCACTTTGCACGTGCCAGATGACTGTCGAAACTCCGCCGAGCGCGATCCGGCTCGAGGTTGGGATCAAGGTGAAGGACGATCCGCGCGACCTCGCGCCAGTCGGCGTTTTCTGCATCGGCGTCGAGGAGACGCATATACGTGACGGCATGTTCCTCGTCGTAGGACGTCAGCGTCGGCTCGTCGGGGGCCAAATCTGCAACTTCTGGACTACGCGGCGACACAGCATAAAACTCCTACGGTCCTAGAAGCTTCGATCTAGCGAATCCCGACAAGCATTGTCGTGTCGCGCCGCCCACTGGTCTACAGGTTTTATGCATACCACAGATGAAATACCTTTTGGGTAGCGACGTCGAGGCGCTTTGATCCTCTCTTTTGTAGAGAATACTCCGTGGAGAAATACTCTTCAAGGCGCTGCCTTCTGGGCTATGAAGGTTCGCGAGGTTTTGGCGCTGAATGTGCGGAAGCTTCGGCAGGCAAAAGGCTTGTCGCAGGAAGAGCTGGCGCATCGCGCAAAATAGATCGCACTTATGTCAGTTCGATCGAAAGATGCCGCTATTCCGCCGGGGTGGATGTGGTGGACCGTCTTGCGCGGGTTCTCGGGGTTGAAGCATCCGATCTGCTAGTGCGCCCCACCCCGGACAGCAAAAAGGGACAGAGTTCGACTCCTGCTTAAAGTAAGCCTGCGCTTGGGCGGGCATTTACCTCGCCAAAGGCGAACTGAAGAATCGTCAGCCGCTAACGCTGGAAGAAAATGCACTGCTGGCCGGCACGGGCTCGGCTTTGGCGGCAACACGCGGCACTTCGATCTTGTTTTGCAACCTCGGAAGCAAAAACCCCGCCCGGATGGTCCGGGCAGGGCTGAGCGGGCGATCTACTCGCCGTTCTTGCGGGGCCGCGACCAGAGCAGGGTGTAGCCCTCACCACCTTCGTCGTCGAACAGGTTCGCGTAGATCGGCGCGTTGAAGGAGGGGTCGTCGAGCTTGAGCGAGAGGTAGTCGCGGCCCTCTTCCGAGCGCTTCGACCAGGCTGCCCCGATCTCCGCGCGGCCCACGTAGATGCGATGGCTCGGGGCGTTGTCGTTAGACCGGTTCGTCTCGGCGACGATGCGGACGCCCTTGGCCTGCAGGCTCAGAGTGACGATCTCGCCCTGGAAATCGTTACCGACCTTCTTGAAAGAACCGATGTTAGCCATGTCACTTCTCCTGTTGTGTTTCGAGCCCGCGACCACCGCGGCCTCGATGGCGATCTGGAGGCCGAGGACGATCGGCGACGCACCCGCCCGCGGGCCGGAGCGCAGCGGAGGACGCCGTTGTGGCGACTTTCTTGCCTCGCGAGGAATGGGCGAAGCCCAGGGGAAGAAAGTCGCATCAACGGCGTTGCGGCTCAGACGATCGAGGCGAAGCCGGTCTTCGGCCAGATCAAGCCATCAACGAGGCCACGTGCGTCCGCGTGCTGAACCACAATCTCTGGAGAAGCGTGGCTTATCTCGGCTTTGATGAACAAGAGGTCGGAACGATTCAGCGCGGAAAGAGAAACAATCTCCTGCAAAGGGCGGCATCGTCTCTCAGGAACGGACCGAAGTTAACACCGCTGCGCCGCGGATGCGTGGACCTGACCGAATACCAGGTTATTGATCGAGGAGTTCAGAGGAGGCCTGCCTCGCTCGCGCTCAGCCTTCTATCATCTCCCGTTCACCGTGCCGATCTAAGCGCACCTGTTCGACGATGAAGGCGGAAAACGGTTATCCCTCGGGCCGTGCGGCCGTAAGAACTGCTTGGGAGGGCGGGCGAGTCTCCGCCAAAACCATCAAGCGCTTCCATGAGGTAACGCCAATGCAAACTGCGCCGATGCAAGCGAAGACCTCACGCCAGGCCAGCGAAGGCACTCCGATGTGGGACACCGCGAACACCACATGGTAGCCGGCGACGGTAGCTGGGACGGCAAATGCGGTCGCGACGGCGATGCGCAAGGCCAAGGAACGAGTGACAGCGACGGCGACCTGACCGAGGACAAGGGTCAGCGCACCAATGGCCGTTCCGATGAGCAGAGCGCCAATGAGGCCGGCGCCGTTCTGAAACGCCGTCATCCCGATGCTCAGCGCGACGAAAAACGGCAGCGCATACACAGCGGGCGCAACGATCGCCCAGCAGAACAAGCCAATGCCGAGTGTGTTGAGAACAAGCCCAAGGGCGAGCATGGTGGTGGCTCCATGTGCATAGATCGAGCAGTCGCGCCTTCCACCACCACCACGGCGCAACCTCAGACCTAAAATCGAAACGAGGCGGAGTTGCGGCGCATGCAACTCCGCTTCGATGGATCGACGGCGAACGACGCTCACGCGCCGCCGAACCTCCAGACAGGGATGCCGAGCCGCTTCGCCTTGTCGGCGAGGTTGTCCTGGATTCCCGTGCCTGGGAAGTGCATGACGCCGATCGGCAGGAGTTCGAGCATGGCGTCGTTGCGCTTGAAGGGCGCCGCCTTGGCGTGCTTGGTCCAATCGGGCTTGAAAGCGATCTGTGGCACCTTGCGGCTGGTCGCCCATTTGGAGGCAATCAGTTCGGCTCCTTTGGGCGAGCCGCCATGGAGAAGAACCATGTCGCGATGCTTGGCGTGGACCTTGTCGAGGCGGTCCCAGATGAGGTGGTGGTCATTGAAGTCGAGTCCACCGGTGAGTGCGATCTTCGGTCCTGGCGGCAACAAGACCTCGGTTTCAGCACGACGCTTCGCTGCGATGAAGTCGCGGGAGTCGATCATCGCTGCGGTGAGCTTGCGGTGGTTGACCAGCGACCCTGATCGAGGGCGCCACGATGAGCCGGTATGAGTCTCGAAGCGTTCGATGGCCTGGTCGCGGAAGAGTTCCAGGCAGCCACGGCGCTCGATCAACGTGATGCCTTCGGCCGTCAGGCGCTCGAGTTCGACTGATCGCACCTCGGAGCCGTTCTGCTCGCGCTGGCTCTTCTGCTGCGCTTGTTCATTGTCGTCGAGTTGGCGTTCGATGCGGTCGACGGCGCGGTGGAACAGGTTGACCGTCGACCAGAGCAGATCGTTAAGGTCAGGTTCGAGCCGCGTGTCGCTCAACGTCGCGACCAGGGCGTCGAACACATCGGCGACAGCGCCAGCGATCGTCTTGCCCTCGGGAAGCGGTCGTGGGTCAGGCTGGTCGTCGAAGGGACGGTAGCCGAAGAGCTGTAGTTCGGTGAGGACGTGGTCAGTTGGAGACGAGGCGTGCGGCGGCTCAATGTCGTCGTGGTCGGTCATCGGAGAGATCCTTTGCCGGATCGGCCGCGCCCATCGCGGCCTTCGTGGCGATCACTCAGACGGCAGGCGGAACGGGCCAGAACCCGCAAGGGCCGAAGCGGCAGCGGAGGATGGCGGAGGCCGGCTATTTTGCTTCGCGATGCAAAGCGCGCCGGTCTGATGGCTGATGTGCCTGCTCATCGCCGGCGCGCGGCGGAAAATAGCCGGACGTAGCCATTGCCGGCCCGGTCCGGTTGCCGTCCGATCGCCCTCTAGAAGGCCGAGGTCGCGCCCGCTTCCGGCAATGGCCCTGTTATGACCGATCAATCAACGTCGATCGAAGCACGGCCTATTCTGCGGCTAGCGTCGCCGAATGCAGGAAGCGGACGACGTCCTCTGGCACGAGTTGAAGTCGCAGCGCTGCTCGGAGGGTCTCGAGGCCGAAGATGTGCAGGTCTTCGTTGAAATCGCCCAGCCGGGGCGACAACGCAATCGCTTCAATGCCGGCGTCTTCCGCGCGCTGGGTGAGAGTTGCCTGCACGGCATCTCCGGCAGCATCTGCATCGCGGGCGATATAGAGCCGACGCAGGCCAGGCGGCAGCATCATGGCCGAGAGGTGATTGGCCGAGAGCGCCGCGGCCATAGGCATTGTCGGCAGCACGCAACGCAATGAAAGCATGGTCTCGATTCCCTCGCCGGCAGCGAGCACGTCGTCCACCACGCCGAAGCGAACGGCGTTGGCGAGCAGGTCGCCCATGGCCCGTCGTGGCGTGTCGATCGGAGCTTTGCCGAGACGAGTGCGATCAAAGCCGTCTGGATCGAGCCAGGTTCGGTGCGCTCCAGTGATCCGCCCCTCGAGGTCCGTGACGCAGGCAATCATCGCCGGCCAGATTTCTGTCGGCGAATGCGCATCCGGTCGTTAGTAACAACGTGGGTGGAAGCGCAAGCTGCCGCCATGGTGGATGCGGGCTATTCCGCGACGTTGCAAGTATGTTTCAACCGCGGTCCCCTCGATCGGACTGGACATTGCAAAGAGCCGACAAGCGGCTTCCTGCGATCCGGTCGGTACAAGCGAACGAACGGGTTTGGAGGCCAGCTGCGGTTCATGACGAGGCAGCTTCAGAAACCGCCTCGCTTCCTTGGTGACCTCGCTGAAGTCGCGCAAACCCCGGCATTCGCGGATGATGTCGAGGAGGTCGCCATGCTCGCCGGTCGCAGCGTCAGTCCACTTGCCGGCGGGTCCCTTCCGCGATTCCTGGAGCCGCACGAACATCGAGCGGCCCGGCGTGTTGCGGACGTCGCCGACCACCCAGTACCGCCCCGCTCGCTTGCCATTGGAGAGATAGTATCGGCACACTGCCTCGGCCTCGCGCGCGAGGCGGCGTGCCAGTTCGCAAGGCGCGGGGGACATCACGCAGCCTCCCGCGCACTGACGCGCGCGACCGGGTAGGTGTCGAGCACCTTTGTCAGGATCCCGACGCCGCTTGCGTCCGTGGGCACGAACATCCGCAGCTTCCAGGATATAATCTCTCCAAAGAGGCCGTAAGCGCGCAGGCGATCGCGCATCGTGTCGTTGAATCCCGACAGTTCGATGCGCCATGCGCCCATCACCCGGACTCGGCGAAGCTGGAGCCCTTCCGCGAGGTCGAGGACGGTGCGTCCCTCCATCACCGCGGCAAAGGCAGCGTCCGGTGACAGCGTGGACGCGTCCGCCGAGATGGCGTTTGCGACCCAGGCGGCAGAAACCTTACGACCGATGATGCGTTCGCCCGCATCGGTCTGGAGCCGATAGACGCGGGTCGATTCGTTCGGCAGCCGCTTCCAGATGGGTAGCAGCAAGCCCACGACGACGTGGATCGTGCTTTCCGTGAACTCGGGGACCTCGGTAAGCTCCGCCAGCCAAGCCGCGGCGAAGCGTTCACGGTCCGCATCGACCCAATGGCTCTCCGCCATCATGTTCAAGGAGACCTGGTGCTGCTCCATTGGCCGGATCAGGCGGACGCGGCGCTCGATCTCGCCGTCGTCGAGCATGACGCCCGCCGCCGGGACCTGCACGGCGACTCGTCCCGACCGCTCATTGATCAGCAGGACAGCGCGATGATCGGAAAAGCGATCGAGAGCGTTATCCAGGCTCACAGGGTGATTGCGCTGTCGCTGGGTGATCGTGAGCAGCCTGGTCTCGGCGCCAGTACCCGGATGGACATAGATCGTCCGCCGGCCGCTGACGACAAAGCTCTCGGCGCGGAGCGTTTCCAGCCCGGCGTCGTAGGTGCCCGACGCGACAGCGCCCTCGATCCGAGCGGTCAAGAGCTGCTCGAAGGCGATGAACAAGACATTCTGCAGATCGATGGTGAGCGCCAACAACCTGTTCAGGAAGGTCGTGATCGGCGGCAGGTCATCCCTGATCCCATTGGCGTCCGTCAACTTCAGGCCGGTCGCATCTTCGAACCTGCCGAGCGAGCATCCCTCGACCTTGCCTCGCACCAGCAGCGTATAGAGTTGACGCAACGCATCGCGTCCGTACTGGCTTTCGAGATTGTCCTCGGGCCGGAACAGACCCTGCCCTCCGGTCTGGCGCTGGCCGCGCGTAATGGCCCCCAACGTGTCGAGCCGACGCGCGATGGTGCTGAGGAAGCGCTTTTCCGCCTTCACGTCGGTCGCGATAGGACGAAACAGCGGCGGCTGCGCCTGGTTGGTGCGGTTGGTCCGGCCGAGCCCCTGGATCGCAGCGTCGGCCTTCCAGCCGGGCTCGAGCAGGTAATGAACCCGCAAGCGGCGATTCCGCCCCGACAGTTCGGCATGGTAGCTCCTCCCCGTGCCGCCCGCGTCGGAGAATACGAGGATACGCTTGACGTCATCCATGAAGGCCGAGGTCTCGGCGAGGTTGGCCGAACCGGCGCGGTTTTCGACCACCAGCCGATGGCCCTTGCGGATGACGCGTCGCGAGCGGCCAGTCACTTCGGCGACCAGTTCAGTGCCGAAGCGCTGGATGACCTGATCCAGTGCCCCAGGTACCGGCGGCAACGACGCGAGCTTCTCGATGAGGCGCTCGCGTCGTGCGACGGCTTCCCGACTCTGGACCGGCTGGCCGTCCCGATAGACGGGCCGGGAGCAGAGGTTGCCCTCCGAGTCTGTAAAGGGCTCGTAGAGCTGGACCGGGAAGGAATGGGCGAGATAGTCGAGCACATACTCGCGCGGGGTGATGTCGACCTGGACGTCGCTCCAATCTTCGGTCGGGATATCGGCGAGCCGGCGCTCCATCAGCGCTTCTCCCGTCGACACGATCTGGATGACCGCGGCGTGTCCAGCCTCAAGATCGCTCTCGATCGATCGGACGAGCGACGGCGTCTTCATCGAGGTCAGGAGGTGACCGAAGAAGCGCTGCTTTGCGCTCTCGAAGGCCGAGCGGGCGGCGGATTTTGCTTGCCCGTTCAGCGTTCCGGTTTCGCCGGTGATGTTGGCGGCCCGCATCGCCGCGTCGAGATTGTTATGGATGATGCTGAACGCATCGGCATAGGCGTCATAGATGCGAACCTGCTCCGGCGTAAGCTGGTGTTCAACGAGCTCGTACGCGACGCCCTCATAGGACAATGAGCGGGCAGCGTAGAGACCGAGCGCCTTGAGGTCGCGCGCCAACACCTCCATGGCCGCGACGCCCCCCTCCTCGATCGCCTCGACGAACTCGGCACGTGTGACGAACGGGAAGTCGGCACCGCCCCACAGGCCTAGGCGTTGGGCATAAGCGAGGTTGTGGACCGTGGTGGCACCCGTCGCCGACACATAAACCACGCGAGCATCGGGCAAGGCGTGCTGGAGCCTCAGGCCCGCGCGCCCCTGGTGAGAGGCCGCCTGGTCGCCGCGCTCGCCCTTACCTCCCACCGCATTCTGCATGGCGTGGCTCTCGTCGAAGACGATCACTCCGTCGAAGTCCGAGCCCAACCATTCGACGATCTGCCTGACGCGCGAAAGCTTTTCGCCACGTTCGTCGGTGCGTAGCGTGGCGTAGGTGGCAAAAAGGATGCCTTCCGAAAGCCGGATCGGCGTGCCCTGGCGAAACCGGGACAGAGGCGTCACGAGCAGCCGCTCCATGCCGAGCGCGGACCAGTCGCGCTGCGCGTCCTCGATCAGCTTGTCGGACTTGCTGATCCAGACCGCACGGCTGCGCCCCTTGAGCCAGTTGTCGAGCAGGATGCCAGCGACCTGTCGCCCCTTGCCCGCGCCAGTGCCGTCACCCAAGAACCAGCCGCGGCGAAAGCGGACGGCATTCACTGCGTCATCGCGAGCGGCGGCCACGACATCAAACGTCGCGTCAACCGTCCAAGAGCCTGCCAGGAATTCGGAATGTGCTTCGCCAGCATAAATGACGCTCTCGATCTGGGCGTCCGACAGAACTCCATTTGCCACCACTGCCCAAGGCAGGTGCGGCCGGTAGGACGGCTTCGGCGGCGCAACAGACGCCATCGCGGCAGACTGCACGAGCTTGGTCGGATGTACGCACGATCCGGGTATACGGATCGACTGCAATCCGTATTCCTCATAAAGCGCATCGGTGAGTCGGGCGCCTTCCGGCGGTGACCATTCGACAGTCTCGTACGTAAGTTCGACGCCATTTGCAGGTCGGGTTTCCGAAGGGGACGACAGACATGATGCCGAAGCGCCCGCCGATCGGGGCATTGCGGGGCGCCTAATGACGTCGGCTACGACCGGCGCGGCGACTGGCAGCCTCAGAGGCACATGCTGGCTTACCCAGTCAAGCAAGGTGGCGACATCGCCCGCCATGCCTGGCGAAGCCGGAAATGCCTTCGGATCGGCAGCGGGCAACTTGTCGATTGCGAGCAGCCTCGTGTCCGACTGAGTGCCGTGCTTGGCGTACACGGCACCGTCGATCGCGGCAGAAAACACGACCCGCGCGCTCTCCTGGAGGCGAACAAAGGCCTCTAGCCACGTTGGGTTTTCCGGCGCAAGGCCCGCGCCGACGATGGCGACGAGGCGCCCACCGGCGCAGAGACGCGCGAGCGCTGAAGCGATGTGCCGGAAGGCGGCATCCGCCATCCGTCGATCGACATTCGCCACCGCGGAGAACGGCGGGTTCATCAGCACGACGCTCGGTACGACGCTCGCATCGAGGTGATCATCGATCTGCGCGGCGTCGAACCGCGTGACCTCAACGTTGGCAAACAAATGATCGAGCAGTGCCGCGCGGCCTTCGGCCAACTCGTTCAACATCAAAGAGCCGCCGGCGAGCTCGGCAAGGATGGCAAGCAAGCCAGTTCCCGCGGAAGGCTCCAGAACGCGGTCGGCAGGCATAATACCGGCTGCGGTGCATACGGCGAGTCCAAGGGGGATCGGCGTCGAGAATTGCTGGAACGCCTGGCTGTCCTCGGAACGCCGCGTATGGGTTGGCAGACAGCTCGCGATTTTCGCGAGCATTGGCAGCATCGCGGCAGTCGTGCCAGCCTTGGCGCGCATTGCCGGGCCGAACTTGCGAAGGAATAGAACGGTTTCCGCCTCGCAGACGTCATAGGCGGTCTTCCAGTTCCAGGCGCCGGACGCGTCCGAGGCACCGAAGGCAGCCTCCATGGCACCACGCAGGACGGCGGCATCGATGCAACGGCCGCGCTCCAGATCGGTCAATATCTGTCGGGCGGCCTTGAGGGCAGCAGAGGTGAGAGTGGCAGCGGCACGCATCGAGAACGGCGCGGCGGCAGCGCCGCCAGCGAGAGATTCGGTCATGGCAAGATTTCTTTCGGAGAGCAGGAACGGGTCGAACCGCCGGGCGCTCTCCTTTAGGACCACGGCGATTCAAACCCTTCCCGGCCAGCCTCTCCCTCTCAGACCTCGACAGAAAAATAGGGACCGGCGCTGTGCACCGGTCCCCGACCAACGCAGGACAGCCGGAGCCACCCCGCACCATGACGTCACTCAGCCGCGTCCAGCTGTTGTGCATCCTCGTCGCCGACGTTCTCCTGATCCTCCTCGTCAGCGAGGAATTCGGGCAGCGGGCCCGCTTCGTCCTCCTGCCCCACTGGCACCGCAGCGGGATCGACGAGACGCAGTGGCTCCGGCAACCAGCCCGAGCCATCCAGAAGACGCTCGGCCTCCTTGGCCATGTCGGCCTTCTTCAAGTGGTCGATCAGTTGTGCCGACGACTCGCCCCTGGCTTCCCGCACCGCCTCCAGAATGCGCGGCTTGGTGACCCGGCCGAGATAGTTATCGACGGTCGGTCGCCAGCCAGCTTGAACCATGTCGAGCGCGACCGCGCGCGCCAGCACATCAGCTTGGTCCAGACGCGTGCGGACACCGTGGGCGGAGAGACGGCCCTGATTGTAGCGGTTGGCCGGCTCATAGACGGCGTTGACCGCAAATGATGCACAATGGGCGAACAGCGACGCCTGTGCACCACCATCGAGAGCCGTCAGCGCATCCCAGAGATCGTTCTCGCTCTTCGGCAGCCGTGCCCTCCAGGCCTCATGCCGCGTCTCGACAGCTTTGGCGGAGACGCTTTCCCTCAGCCCCGGAGCTTGAGCGGGAAAGGTCGGTGTGCGAAGACCAATCTCGAGACAGCTCCCGGACGATGCGAACCGGTAAAAGGCCGTCAGCACGAAGTTGTGCAGCACCGCCTGAAACGCGATCGCGGGATTTTCTGCCAACGCATCCCGCAATGCCAGTGTGCGATGCGCTGTCAACTCGGTGATCAACCGATCCGGCAGAGGCCTGGCGGCGTCCTCATCGTCCTCTTCGGCATCAAGAGCACTACCCGCAACCGCGATCACCGTGCGCTGGACGGAAGGGCTCTCTTCCTGACCTTCGGTCGACGACGCATCGGCGCCCTGCCCGCCATCAGTTGCTGGCGCCTCGTCCTCTGGACGGACGTAACCCCGGTCGACCAAAAGGCGTCCTTCGGAATCGATGCTGATGAAGACACCAGCTCGGGCAATCTCCGTCGGATCGTAGAGCATCGGCCGATCTTCGAACGCCGCCAGCGCCGACTCGATTTCGCCGAGACGCTGATCGACATCTTCGGGCAATTCGTCGGCATCCTGGTAATCGGATTCAAGCTTGGCCTGCTCGGCGCTCAGGGCATCGATGGTGGCCTGTTCCTCAGGCGAGAGATCGACAGGTTTGCCTTCGATTTCTCGTAGGCCTTGAGCGTGGCCGTAGGAGAACTCTACGGCGACTGAGATCCACTTCCAGCCTTCGGCAGCAATCGTCTCAGCTTCGGCCTTGAGCTTTTCGGTTACGAGGCGGTCGAGCAACACGACGTCCTGCAACCAACCTCCGTCGTCGTGCTCGAATAGATCGCGCAGAACGCCGCCACCCGCGTGCTGATAAGCATCGAGGCCCACAAACTGGGCTCGGCGATCGGACCCGCGCACGGTGTTCTCGGTGAGCATGCGGCGGATCTGGTATGGCTCGTCATATCCGGAGCGGCGGACGTTCTCCCAGACTTGCTCCTGGCGGGCGTGATCCGCAGTGACCGAGAACGCCATGAGCTGCTCAAGCGTCATGCCGTCCTCGGCATAGACGTCATGCAACTTCGGCGAGACCGACGCGAGGCGCAGGCGCTGCTTGACGATCGCGGGGTTAACGAAATGGCGCGCGGCAATGTCTTCCTCGCTCATGCCGAGGTCGCGCAGCGTTTGGAACGCCCGAAACTGATCGAGCGGATGCAGCCCCACCCGCTCGTCGTTCTCCGCCACCGAATCGTCCTCAGCGATGCCCCCTTCGCGAACGACGCACGGCACCGCCTGGGTCTTGGACATCCGCTTCTGTTTCACCAGGAGTTCCAGAGCGCGATAGCGCCTGCCGCCCGCCGGCACCTCGAACATGCCGGTCTCGTTGCCATCTGCATCAACGACGGCCCGGACACTCAGACTTTGCAGAAGCGTACGCTGCGCGATGCTCTCGGCGAGCTGCTCGATCGAGACACCGGCCTTAACGCGGCGAACGTTCGACTGGCTGAGTACGAGCTTGTTGAAGGGAATGTCCCGGGAAGGCGACAGCGTGATCTTTTGTACAGTTTTCGTCATTTTGGCTCTCCACGACGGGCGGCCGAAAGACTCTCTCTCGGCTTCCAACCCGTCGCGAACAGCCTCCCCCTCCTCTCACTCTCGCGCGGTCACGAGGCCAAGCATCACGCCGCCTCATGATCGGCGACAACCGAATCCAGCGACGCGGGCTCAATGGTCTCGGGAACGAAGCCGAGCAAGTAGTCCGCGGACTTGCTCGCCTGCGAGGCGGCCCGCACGATGGCCCGATTGTCTTCGCGCAGGACTTCAAGCCAGGAGCCGATATAGTCGGCATGGCGCACGGTCGGGACGATCCCGAGCGACGCGCAGCTGAACGCGGAGCTCAACTCAGCGACCAGTTCTTCGAAGGCATACTTCTTCGTACCGTAGGATCCGCTCTGGTCGCGGTTGAGACGCGAGGGATGCCCGGTCGCATGACCAAGTTCATGCAACGCGGTGCGGTGCCAGTTGATGGGTTCGAAATAGGCCTGCGGCGGCGGGACCTGAACATAGTCTTCGGCTGTGGCATAGAATGCGCGATCTCCACCGATCCGAAACGGAATTCCGCTGGCTCTGATCAGGGCGTCGACCGTGGGTTCGATGAGGCCCGCCGGCGGGGGCGGCGCAGCGGCCGCGATAACATCGGGCAGTTCCTCACACTGATCGGTGTTGAAAACGGTAAATCGTTTGAGGAATGGAATTGCCTGCGCGTCTTCGCCGGTCTCAGCGGCGCGTCGCTTTTCGTCATTCGGCACGAAACGATCCGCGTAGACGACGGTGGTCCCGCGCTCTCCCTTGCGAACGTGGCCGCCAAGCGAGAGCGCCTGACGGAAGGTGAGCCAACTTTGACCGCCAAATCCCCGTTCGATCACGGCTCCCCATAGGATGAGGATGTTCACGCCACTGTATTGCCGGTTAGTCGATGCGTTTTTCGGCATGGCCAGTGGCGCTTTTGCCGCGGCCGTACCCCAGGGCTGAACCCAGGGCACGCGGCCGGCCTCGAGCTCGGCAATGATCTTGTCGGCGATTTCGGTATAAAGGTTCGCGCGGTCCTGGCCGGCGCGCGCGCAAGCATTAGGGTTTGACATCGCGGGTCTCCGCGACGGGCACCGCGAGCCTCTCTCGCAGCTTGTAACCCGTCCCGGAAAAACCCAACCTGCACTCTTACTCTCAGCCCCTGCGCTATCTAACTGGGCCGCAGGCCCGATCAGGGCGCCGGGGGCGCATCGCCGCAACGCAAAATGGCACCCGGAGAGCGTGAGCATAGCGACCCGAAGGGGCACGCGGGTCCGAGTGCAGCGACGAGACCGGTTCAATAGCGGCACCCGGGAACGGGGCAGTGATAGCGATCGCCGCAGGCGAGCCCCTTTCCCGAGTGCCCCCGGCGAGGAGCACCAAAGCTCTTGCGCGAGGGATCGAAGCCGGAAGGCCGAGACGCTGCGCGGCTCGGTTCATATGTGGACGGCCCCCGACTTGCAAGGATTGGCTCTGGCAGCATGCTCGGATCGCTTGCGCTCATATGTCCGGCCTGTTTTCGGGTCTTGCGACCACCGGCCAAGATGGGCTTCGCGGACAGTGAGATCCAAACACGAGAGCGGCATTTTCTGCCGGTAAACCGAGCGGAGCATTTCACTGACCGGCTCGCGCCGAACGTACCACCTCTTCCTGTCCTGCAAGTTCCGCCCTCAGCGTCAAACCTGCCGGTCTGGCGCCAAGCTGTGCATTTCGTTCAGGTCAATGTCGGCGTCGGCATGACGCTGCTTGCAGGTCGATACCGCTCACCGCTGACCATCAGTTTCCAGGCAATCCGCGCCAGCTTGTTTGCCAACGCTATGGCCACCAGCTTCGGCGGCTTGCGGGCGATGATGTCTTTCAGCCAGGGCCAGGAGCGAGTTTCCCGTCGGCGCATATCTGCGATCACAGCCGTTGCGCCAGCCACCAAAACGGTTCGCAACATGCCGTCACCCGCGCGTGTAATCACGCCGAGCCTATTCTTTCCGGCCGTCGAATGATTCTTTGGGGTCAGGCCGAGCCAGGCGGCAAAGTTTCTTGCCGACTTGAACCCGCGTGCATCGACGACCTTGATTGACAGCAGCGTCGCACCGATCGGACCGACGCCCGGGATGGCCGCCAGCCGTCGGCTCATCTCGTTACTCCGGTGGAGCTGCATGAGCTTCTTGTCGAGCTTGGCGATCTGGCCATCGACGCGCTCCAGTTCTGCTGCCAAAGCGTCCACCAACTCCTTCGCCAAGTCCGGGACTGTTACGTCGGCCTGAATGTCGATGAGCAATTGTTGAAGCCGCGAAAGCCCCTTGGGCGCGGTAAAGCCGAATTCCGCGGCATAGCCACGGATCGAATTGGCGAGCTGGGTCCGCCTGCCGATGAACTGGTTGCGCACACGCGCCAACATCTGCGCGCCCTGCTGCTCGGGACTCTTGATAGGCACAAAGTTCTTGCGCAGTTTCGGCCGACTTGCCGCCTCGCAAATTGCCTCGGCGTCCGCAGCGTCGGATTTCCCGCGCTGCACGTACGGTTTGACATATTGCGGCGGAATCATCGCAACCTCGTGACCGAGCGATTGCAGTTCCCGCGCCCAATAGTGCGATGCCCCGCAAGCCTCCAGCGCGACAAGTGCAGGCGGCAAACGACTAAAGAAATCCAAAACCTGCCCACGCCTCAACTTACGCCGTAGAATCGGCTGCTCCGTCTCGTCAACGCCATGCAGCTGAAACACACTCTTCGACGTATCCAAACCGATGCGAACAATCGTTTCCACGGACGGCTCCTTCGTTTGAGGTCAGCGACGAACTCTTCTCGCCACGCAGTGTGGCGGAAGGGGCCGTCCACCCCAACACGAGAGCCCGGCGCGGCTCTGGCCGCACGCGCAAAGCCTAAGCGAACGTGATGCAGGCAATGATACGAGAACCGCCCCGCATTTTCACAGGCGTCTCACGATTATGGAAGAGAGGCCTGTGGGCGGAGCGAAAGCGAAGACTCGCGGGGCACCGCGAAAGAGGCACCGCAAGCATGCAATGACGGCGGGCCCGAGGGCGAGTGCCTCCGGCGAGCGACTCAATGCGGATTCACGTCTCCTTGGTATCAATTTTGCTTTTGTGATATCGTCTCACTCGTGCGCATGTCGATGCACGGCGTGGGCATGTTCACTGAGAGCCAATTCTTACAGAGGACGACATGGCCAAGAAAGCGAAGAAGGCAAAGAAGACCACGAAGGCAGCTACCAAGAAGGTGGCAAAGAAGACTTCAAAGAAAAAGAAGTAGTCGGATCGGCTACTGATCTATTGCCGCCTCCGGGTCGCAACCCGGATGAAAAGCGAGACCTTCCAAAGGATATGAAGCGTCCTTTGCAGCCGTTCGGTATCGCGGCACGCTAAGATAAGGCCGGACCTTTGTGCAGGTGCTGCATAAAGGTCCGGTTTTTTATTTCTGCCCCCGCGAGGGCGTGACCTGCTCGTACGCGAAGCCGCAGGGCCGAGACGCTCCGCGGCTCGGTTTACCAGAGCGCGGTGGCCGACAGCCGCACGCGCAAAACGGATAAGACGTCTGAAGTATCGGAAAACGGTTTCTTCAGTTCGTTCTCTCCTACCCCACCACCTGGCCGGCTGTAAATTCGGCCTTTAAAGGACCACGAGATCCCACGAGCCGGAATCCCAGTCGTGTGTTAGGGATCGGGAACGTCTGCCGGACTAAACGATTCGTCTCAGCGTGGGAGAACCTTTCAATGCTGATGACCAAGCCGAGA
The DNA here is from genome assembly GCF_029714405.1 of Bradyrhizobium sp. CB82. Lineage (NCBI taxonomy): Bacteria > Pseudomonadati > Pseudomonadota > Alphaproteobacteria > Hyphomicrobiales > Nitrobacteraceae > Bradyrhizobium > Bradyrhizobium sp. CB82. The sequence goes on from NZ_CP121650.1 coordinate 6,838,525, forward strand.
CGGCCGGCGATCCGCACCCTGCGCGGTTGGGCGATCAACGTGGTGAAGGAAGCCGGCGCCATCCGCGAGTGCGAGGAGCACGGTTGGATGCAGGACCGCGCCGATCCGCATGCCCGAGAGCGGGCCTTCGATATCGCCCGTCGAGACCTGCCGGAAGGCGTATCCCGTGAAGCAGCGGTGGCGGCGGTTCGCGACGTGCTGGACTCGATCGGTGATATCTGCCCAGAATGCCCCCCTCGGCGCTAGGCCCCGACGCCGACCCGTCTTCGACTCAGCGGCCCAGCCGTTTCTCCACACGCTTGCGCGAATTGCCGACCTTTTTGACTGCCTTTTTCACGGCCGATGCCGACTTTTGCGTCTTCTTCGCCTCGTACTGCACTTCGTAGTGCTGCCCGCCAGCCACCCGAGCCCGGTCCTGTTTTCGTCCGCGCGCCGTCTTGCTCTTCTTCGCTACCGCCATCGGTGCCTCCTGTTGTGACATCGAAGCAAACGCGACAAGGATTCGCAGGTTCCGGAACGATTCGAACTGTGCCAATTTGAATCGACCGTAGCGTGGAGTTCTTCAGTGCCGTTTCAGCGTAAAAGGCCGACGGCTATCTGTATCAAGGCGCTTTTCCCCAGCTTCATCGAACCGGCCCTCGCCACCTCGAGCGATAAGGTGCCGTCCGTGCATTACGCAACACGCACTGAAGGATTGGCCCTTGAATGAGCCGGACGTCGACCCTGCCCAAACGCCTACAGCCAATGCTCGCTACGCTCACCGACGCGCCGTTCGACGACCCCGGCTGGGTTTTCGAGGATAAGTACGATGGTTTCCGCATGGTCGTGGAAATCCGGCACGGTCGGGTCGCGCTCTACAGCCGCAACGGGAAGATCATCAGCCACAGCTATGTCGAGGTCGCCAAAGCGCTGGAGGGCGCGAATGGCGACGCCGTGATCGACGGCGAGCTCGTCGCGATCGGAAAGGACGGCGTCTCGCATTTCCAGCTGCTTCAGAACGCGCTCCGCCACGAGGCTAAGCTTTTGTACTGCGCGTTCGACCTTATGTTCGCGAACGGCGAGGACCTGCGTGCGCTACCGCTCCTCGAGCGCAAGAAGCGGCTCAAGGCTATCTTGCCGCGCCACAAGCTGATCGCGTTCAGCAACCATCGTAAGGCTAAGGGGACGAAGTTCTTCGCAGAAGCCGAGCGGAGACATCTCGAAGGCATTATGGCCAAGCGCGCCGACAGCCCGTACGCGTCCGGGCGCCGGACCGCCGATTGGCTGAAGGTGAAGACCGCACAACGGCAGGAGGTGGTGATCGCCGGCTTCACGGCACCGCGGCGAACCCGGCCCTTCTTCGGCGCGCTCGTGCTGGCGGTCCGCGAAGAAGATGCATGGCGGTACATCGGCCACGTCGGCACCGGCTTCAGCCACCAGGTTCTCGAACAGCTTCACAGCAAGCTCATGAAGCTCAAGACAGCCAAGTCGCCCTTCCCTGCCAAGATAAAGGATGAGCGAGTCACGACCTGGGTGCGCCCTTCGTTGGTCGCCGAAGTGAAATTCGCGGAGTGGACCAGCAAGGGCGAGCTGCGCCAGCCGGTCTATCTCGGCCTGCGGTCCGACAAGAAGGCCAAGGATGTCGTTCGCGAAAGGACTTGGTCGCGAAAACAACGCTAAGACGCAGCGTACAACCTGATGTAGTTCAACCGGCTTCGCGCTCGGATGCAGAGGGTCATGGCGGCAGCGGCGGCAACCCGAGAGCCTTGCGTACAGGTCCGAAGGACCTGCGGTGGGCTGCGCATGCACCAAGCCTAGCGAGCGCCTCATAATGAGCCGGCACCGGGTAGCCTTTGTGCTCCGCGAATCCGTACCCTGGGTAACGCACATCGAGCGCCCGCATGACCGCGTCACGCTCGACTTTCGCGAGAATGGAGGCGGCGGCGATGCTGGCGGACTTGGCGTCGCCTTTGATGATGGCCTGCTGAGGGATGTCGACTTCCTTCAACCGCTTCGCATCGATCAGCAAGTGCTGCGGCGTTAAGCCGAGTCCCCTGACCGCACGCTGCATAGCCTGGATGCCTGCCCAATAGATGTTGATCGCATCGATCTCCTCGACGTCGACGAACGCCACACACCAACTCTCGGCCTTTTCCTTGATCTCCTTCGCGAGTTCTTCGCGGGCTGCAGCGTCGAGCTTTTTCGAATCATCAATTCCGATGATCCGCGTGCCGGGCTTGAGAATCACGGCGCCAGCGGAGACCGGCCCAGCGAGAGGGCTCATTCCGGCCTCGTCCACGCCTGCCACGGCATGATGGCCGTTCTCCCAGAGAGAGGTCTCGAAGCGCAGCATCTTGCGGAGGCGCTGCCCTTCGGACCTATTTTCGAAGCGGCGCCTATCGATCGAAGCCAGGATGGCACGGACTCCCGCGCGGGTGTCGGCCCGCAAGATCTGCTCCACGCTGGCCTCGAGCGGTCTTTTCTCGACGACATAGCGTTGACGCAATACATCGAGGGAATACTGAGACATAGCGGCCTTGGTGAGAACTGACTGTGGGGAGCGTGTCGGTGAACTTTGTGGCGATTGTCTGAAGCAGCCATACCGCCTCATCAGCTGCGCAACGCCTCTCGAAAGGAACCGGCCGGCTCTCATCTGACGTCCGATTCTGCGCTGCCTCCGACACCGCGTCCACCGGCCTCAGAGGGAACCAGGTGTCTTCATCCCGAGCAAGGCCACTACTTCGTTCATGCGATCGGACAAGAGGCGATGGCATTGTAACGGCGCTCGCCGAGCGCCTGCTTGGCCTCGACCACAGTCCTATGCACCGTTACTTCGGCCCCGCGGTCGGCCGCTTTCCTGGCGCGCGCACCGCCCCGCCGGGGCCGCCATTAAACGGCCGATGAGATGATCTCGCGTGACCTCGTCGAGATGGGATTTGCCATTCGTTAGAGCCTGCCGCGGACGACGAAATAGTGGCCGTCCGGCGTCACCGGGTGCTTCACGACACCTAAGCCGACTTCCGCTGCGGCTTGGCCGCCGTCTTCTTCGTCGCGGTCTCTTTCGCCGGCTTCTTGCCTGCGATCGGCATCAGCATTTCCTTCTGCCCGGCCGCCGCCTTGCGCGGCTTTTTTCCTGATTTCTTAGGTGCCTCTGTCGCGGACGCGCCCTCTCTTCCGATGCTCTTTCCGATGCTCTTTCGCAGCGCGTCCATCAGGTCCACTACGTTCTCGCCGCGGGGACGCGCTTTCGCGGTGATTGGTTTGCCGGCGCGCTTCTGGTTGATCAGATCAATGAGCGCACTCTCGTACTGGTCTTCGAATTTGTCCGGCTCGAAATGACCCGCCTTCTGATTGACGATGTGCTTGGCGAGATCAAGCATGTCCTTGGTCTCCTCGGTCGCCACGTGCCGCCGAAGCCTGGATTGACTCCAGAGGGAGATCATCACACGAGTCCTTGCAAGGACTCGTGGACACTGCGTGCAGAAGGTCGGTGGTCGCCGGAGCAACTCCGCAGCTGGCCGCTGCCGCTCAGCAAGTCATTGCAAGTGAACGATGACCTCCTCTACGGGTCCGAGCGTAGCGAAACCGTCAGTTCGTTGGTACTTCGCAAGATCTGCCCTGCCGACTAGGTCTCTAGCCCATTGGTCGGACAAAATCGAAAGCGAGCGAGTCCGTGAACACGGACTCGCCGCCTTCCGAGCGGATCAGCACCAAGGGATGCAGACCCTACGTCCTCCGACGGTTCCGAGGATCGCTGGTCCAGGCGCGCGACCGTGTGTGATGTCCGTCAGCCCCTTAACGAGATCGTTCTGAATGTTCGACTTCGGCAGGCAGGCGTGGGTCACCGGGTCTTCGTACTGATCGTTTGGACAAGCGACGGCCGCCAACGTCGAAAGGCCATAGAATGCGGCGGCGGAGAAGGAACGAAGAATCATCTTATGAGATCGAGAACGCGGGCATTCTGTATAGAGTGGGCGCGGATGGGCTTCTCGTCGCAATCCAGTGCACCATGGAGACACTTTGTGTTGTAGCCTGCCTTCTGCGCTTTAACGAAAAGCTGAATGTCTTCCTTGGCCATCGAAGAGGGTCCCGCTTTGAGGTAGCCAACGTATCGCGGCCAGCGCGAATTTGTAAGGCGCACCCGCTCCGGATGCGACAAAATTGAGAATGATTCCGGACTTCGTCGGTCATTTTTGACATCAAATGCCGTGAGCTTTCGCGCGAGCAACCAGCAATGAATGAAGATGACTACAAAGGTGCGCTGAATCGTTGGCGAAATGCTAACCGGCAGAACCTCGCCGACTTGGCGCAATGGGCAGAACAAGATGCTTTGCCATGGCTATGGAAGGAATTCGCGGGAATTCTTGGTCAGAAAAATGCCCGCCCGCTCCAACCGGCGGAAGCAATCAGAATGGGCTTGCAGACCACGCCCGCCGATCGCGAAAAAATGCCTTTAAAGCCGAGCTTCTATCAAGCGCACCTAAGCATGCTGGACAGCGAGGCAAAGAAGTACATCAAGGCCGTCGCGCGTTTCATGGCGGAGCCGAATCCGTTCGCTGGAAACGTCGCGATTTACAATCTCCACGGTGGGCTGATCTCGCTCTTGGGTCACGGCATCATACTGTTCGAGCAAGCCGGTCAATGCCTCCTGAATCTAACGGGTGCCTACGGCGGCTGGCGACGAACGCAGGAGCATCCGTTTGAGATATTGGCAGGCGCCGAACAGATCATCTATGGACGGTTCTCTGGGCTCGCTCATGATGATCGGGCGCCGTTTACACCTGTTGCTGTTCTTCGAACCGCCGTCGAAAACCGGCTCCGCTCCGCCTTCGGCATCTATGGCTACTACGATACAAGAACGAATGGCATAAGGCCTATCGACCTCGGTCAATTGATCGAGGCGATCACACCTAATCTTCCAAAAATCCAGTTTGCCGTCGATTTTCACGACGTCGTCAAAATCTATCGGTGGAGCAATCCATATCTGCACGCCGGATGGCGTGATTTTGTCTGGGTGCCGGGCTATGCGCTCGAATTCCTGCACCCGCTCTTCGCTGATAATCGACCGACGCCAGGTAGAGGATGGTCTCTCGACGGAGGCATTCGTATGCCGCGCGAGACGTGGCGCGAAATTCGTCGCTCGTTCGCGGAGACGCCGCGCGAGAACCTTTTTGTTGAACTATGGAGAGCGGTTGTAGGCGTGTTTAAGCGAAGACGCGGGAGAAGCGCTCTCCAATTGAACGGGGCGGATGAACAGTCATCGGCCTGTGTCTTTCTCGATTAGACCTTTAGGTTGAGTGCATGCAGCGCGAAATGAGCTAGTTCAGGCGTTAGAGTGGAGTTCTCAGAAATCACCAATCTTACAGTTTTGGCCTTCCGACCTTACGAGGTCTTGATGCCATGGTTTCAAAATCTAAGCGTTGGAACATGGCCCAATCGATCTCCTTCGGCAGCTCGAAATGGGCCAGCTCCTGGCACTGCTTGCGGCGCAGCGCGGACTGCTGGCCGTAATTGCCGTGAACATCGTTTGCCTCATGGCCCATCTGCAGCCTCGTGGCCTCGTCGTCGAGATCCTCCTCAATGAACATGTCCTTGGCACCGTGCCGAAGGGAATGGGCCACCTCGATGTTCATGCCGATAGCGCCGGCCTTCTTCAGGAGCCGGTTCACGCGCTTCGATGCCACATCGCCGGGATCGGATGTGGATGCGAGCAAGCGGAAGATAAAGTTATCTCCCTGCTCGGTCGCCCAATCGACAAAGCCGATGCGCCGGAAAAAGTTATGTAGGACGAAGAAGCGGAGACTTCCCTCGGTCTTGTATCCGACCCGCTTGTACATGCCCTTCTCTTTGTCGTAGACGATGCCGTTCACGCGAACGATATCGACTCCATGTTTGCGATCAAAATCGCTGCCTCGGATAAAGGGGAGGATTCCGATCCGACCCGAGGAGAGAAGGCACAAGGGGCCCAACATCGCGTCGTCCAAATAGCCGCTCTCGACACCCAGTCTGAAGACCTTGTCGACCTTTTCGTAGTCGAGCGCCTCGCGCTTGACTGAGGGTTTGGCGTTGCCCGGCCATCGCACCCTATAGCCTTCGAACGGGTTACGAAGGCGATGCAATCCCACCGCATTATTGATGATAGCTCGAACCGTCTGCACGTATCCGTCTTGGATGGTTTTGAGCGCAAGTGGCTCGTAGCAACTCTCGGCCTTATTCTTTGCGATCGCCGCATGGATCCCCATCTGTCGCAGCTCTTCGGAATTTTCGCCTTCTCGCGAAAGTTCAAGCGGGACATACTGAAAGCTCATTGACGAAATTCTGGAGATCAATTGGCAAATAGCAATCGATCGGGCGATCTCCGACAAGCGCTTTGAAGGTCGCCGCACGCATCCGGCCAGTGCTGATGGCGCTCTCAGATGCTCCGCCAGCCCTTCGAAGCTCGAAATATTCATCTTCCAGCTCGCCGAATTTCGGCGCCAACGATGTGTCGATACTGGTCGGAACGACAGCCGGCGGCTGTTCAGGTGATTGATGCGGCGGCTTCGCCGGCCTGAGGTCGCGCGAGGTGGCGGAGCGATCAGTCGGCGCCGCCGAGGTCCGTTCCAGAATCGCAAGTTGCCGGTCGGCGACTTCGGTGAGCTTGCCGAGCACGTCCGACAACGGCTCACCACCAGGCGCCAGGCCCGCGCCGGCTCGCCAGCGATTCCAGACGTCTTGGCGCAACAGATCGGCGCGGGCCACGACGGTCGGATTTCCCGCTTCACCTTTGTTGACCTCCTTTTCGATCAGCACCGCCTCTTGGATCGAGGCGATATCGCGCAGCACGTCAGGCGAAAAATCCGGCCACGGAGGGGGATTGGCGATGTTGGCCGCTGCGGTTTCGAGGAAGGCGAGCATGTTCGCGAGGAATTCCTCAGGGCTGTCGCCCTTCGGAAATCCGACGTCGCTGCACGGAAGCTCTTCCCCGGTGTGAGTATTCACCCCGCATCTCCACTGGCTGAAGCCGGTTTGGGCCAGCGCGCCCAGCCAAGAGGCCCGCCTCTGCGCCTCGCGATGCGGAAGCACCCCAAGTCGCACCCGAATAGGAGCGCATGACGGCAGACTGGCTGCAAGGTTTGAGGGGGGCCGAATCTGGAAGAAATACGTGGAAAGCCGACGCACTAGATAGGTTGGCGCCCGCCCAGGCCCTCTGGGCCGGCGCGCGGGGCGCTCGGATGCACTTTTCTGTTGGACTACTTTGCGGACTACATTGCGGGATACACGCTTCGACACTTGCACACTCGGGCAGGCCGGAGGCGTTGTTTTTCGAGGCCTTTGGCAGGTCCAAAAAGTGGCGGATGGGCGCCACTCAAGGATTCGAATGCTTGGTCCGCTTAGAGGCACAAAAAGGAAGTTCGGCCTCTTCTGCGTGACCCAAGTGTGACCCCATGTATGGTCCGGCCGTGCGTTGCAAGTGGTTTCGCCGAGCTGGCGGTGAGCGGTCTTGCATCAATGTATCCGGCCTTGGATTGGAGCATTTGCTCCGGGCCATCATGGATATCAGCGCGCGTGCGTTCTCATTAACGGACAGGCCTCGATTGGACCATTTGGGTCACCAGTGTTCGCACGCGCCGGGAAGACCGAACCTCCATTTCGTCTCATCCTCTCGCAGACTGCAGCTGGAAGCTGTTGATAGGGTTACGTCATCGCTTGCTCCTTCTATCGCGCAGTTCCTTTGTTCGAGCCAAGGGCCGTTCCTTCGTCCCGGCCCGCAGAACGTCGATCGCGTCGCGCGCAAGGGGCGGTCAGGGCCGGCCGTCGCGCTTGGCTTGCGGCTGGCTCCGGCGTTGCCAGGCTGCGCCTTGACCGCGCCGAGCACGGCGCGAGGATCAAGCGGGTCGGACGCCTGCATCGTCGGTCCTCGTCAGCTCGAAGGCGCGTCCTTTGGCCAGCACCGCCCAGGCGATCCGGGCGAGCTTGTTGGCAAGCGCGATCGCCAGCACGTTGTGGTGCAACCGCCTCTCTTGGCGGCTTCGATCCAGGATTTGAGCCCGTAACGTTCCCAGTTCTTTATCCTGACCAGCACAACCCATGCCGCCTGCACGAACAGAACGCGCAGGTAGCGATTGCCGCGCCTCGAGATTTTGCCGAGGATCGTGCGGTCTCCCGTCGAGATCTGCTTGGGCACCAGTCCGAGCCAGGCGCCGAAGTCACGGCCTTTGGAGAAGACGTCTCCCGTGCCGATCGCGGCCACCATGGCGCTCGAAATGATCGGCCCGATGCCAGGCACCGTCATTAGACGCGAACATGCCTGATCTTGACGGGCCAGTGCTTCGATCTCGCCGGATAGGCCATCGATGCGCTGATCCAGCCGGCGCCAGTCGCCTGCCAACTCCTCGATGATACGCAGCAGGCGTGGCGACAGGGCATCGGTGCGCGTCGCAAGGACGGTGGGTAGTTCCGTACGCAGGAAGCCGATCCCCTGGCGCACGGCGATCCCGCGGTCCAGCATAAAGGCGCGAATCTGGTTGATAATGCCGGTGCGTTGCGACACCAGCCGCTCGCGCACCCGATGCAGCGCCTGCAGATCCAGTTGCTCCGCGGTCTTGGTCGCCACGAACGTCATCGTCGGGCGCTGCACGGCTTCGGCAATCGCTTCGGCATCATTGAAGTCGTTCTTCTGTCCCTTGCTATAGGGGCGGACATATTTGGCCGGCATCAACCTGGCATCGTGACCAAGCGAGGTGAGTTTGCGGCTCAGGTGATGGGCGCCGACGCAGGCTTCCATGCCGACCAGGCAAGGCGGTATATTGGCGAGCCGCGCTTCCACTTGGCCACGCGACCACTTTTGCCGCAGCACGATGGCGCCGCGCGCATCGTGGCCCACGACGTGGAACGAGTTCTTGCCGATATCGATGCCGATCACGGCGATCGCGGTATTGGCTGTCTGAGACATGGCGTGCTCCTTGTCTTTGACGCCCCTTCCCAGCTTCGCTTGCTGGCGGGGCAGGAGCACGGCCAGACCATCCCATTAACGGACACAGTGGAGCAGCCTCTGCTGAGCGATCTTACAAACCATTGATTGGTTTCTGATTTTGGTGGGCGCACCAGGGCTCGAACCTGGGACCCGCTGATTAAGAGTCTCGAAGCGTCCGATTTGCACTCTGAAACCGCCAATCGCCGCATCTAGTGAGAGGCGCGCTTCTCGAAGAGCAGCTTTCGCATACACCTTGGACTGGTGGCCGATCCGAAGGGCCTCGCGCACTCACATGTACCGCGTTCAAGATATGCCGAAGCGTAAGATCGACAAACTCGTCCGCGCGAAAGTACGCCCTGATCCCGCTCAATGGAGCGAGGACGAAGTAATGACCCTCGTCGAAGCCGCCGCGGTGTTCTTTCCGCACGGTCCGCTGACCTTGTCATCGTTACGCAGGGCGGCAGCGACCGGGACTCTTGAAATCGCCAAAGTGGCGGGCAAAGATTTGACCACACCTCGCGCCATCCGCAAATTGGTCAAGCCATCATGCCGGGCCGTAAAGCCAAGCCCCCACGCCTCTGGTTCCGAGAGGATGATGAAACCTGGATCATCCTCGACCGCGGCCGGCAAATCCGCACAGGCTGCGGCCGCGACGACATTGACGGCGCTGCGAAGGCGCTCGAAAACTACATCGGCGAGCGGCATACCAGCACAATCGGCGCCACCGACCCCAGCGTCCTCGCCATAGCTGACGTCCTCACCGCTTACGAGATTTCAAAGCGTCCGAAAGATAAGAGCGACCAGCGGGCCTGGGCACAGCACGACTTGCTGCTCATTCGCCTGCTAGATCTCAACAACTTCTTTGGCGACAAGACGGTCAGCGAACTTAAGGCTCAGCTTTGCCGCGATTTTGTAGACTGGTCCACGGGCACGCCGAACGACAACAATAGGAGAGCCGACATCCAGCCCCGCAACGGCACGGTCTCGGACCAGACCGCGCGGCGCCGACTTGAGGATTTACGGGCTGCGGTGAACGCCTATCACGCGGAGCATACACTTAGCGTGGTGCCAAAGATCACCCTGCCTCCGAAGGCGGAGGGGCGTCACCGATGGCTGACGCGCAATGAAGCCGCTCGCTTGCTTGGAGCGGCGATAGGCTACGTGTGGGACAATGAGCGCGCGAGCTGGAAACGCAGGGAAGACGGCAAGCTTTTGAGACGTGAGCGGTGGATCATCCGTCGCCGCTACCCGGCTGCCCGCTTCACCCTAGTTGGTCTCTACAGCGCCCGCCGGGAAGAGACGATCCGCCGCACACAGTGGCTACCGTCAACGACCCATCCTTGGATGAACTTGGATGCGATGGTGTACCAGGGCAAAGGAGCCTTGGAGCGGTCAACCAAGAAGCGACGCCCGCCTGCAAAGATTGCCAGCCGGCTGCGGCCTCACCTGATCCGTTGGCGCAAGATCGACCATGCGCGCTCTTTGGAGTTGCGAGCGGCGGGCCTCCTGAAGGATGGTGAGCAGATACGCTTCGTCGTGAACCGTATGCACGATGGCCAGCCCCTCGCGGGCAAGATCAGATCAGCTTGGGAGGGCATTCTGGAGGATGCGGGGCTGGGAGATGACGTAGTTCGCCACTCCTTGCGGCACACCGCGGCGACCTGGCTCATGCAAGCGGGAGTCGATTTGTGGGAAGCCGCAGGCTGGCTTGGAATGACCGTGGAGCAGCTAGAGGCCAACTACGGCCATCACCATCCGGATTTCCAGGAAAAGGCTGCGGAGGCGTTTGGAGGCAGGCGCTGAGCTAAACTCTATTCCCCGCGCGCCATCCGCGCCCGGAGGTCAGCCAAAATAAGCTCGTAGGTCCGGAGGGAGGACTTGTGATGCTCGATCATGTCCTGCGTAACATCCCGCCAGGGTCCGTTTCCCTCGCGCTCCCCAATCGTCAGTTTCCCGGCTTCCAGCGGCGCAAGATCGTCGCGGATCTGCTTTATCTGGTCGTCGACGTCCTTGGCGTCAGCCTTGAGATCGACGGGCATGGCTGCCGTGCCTTAAATCATTGCGCATTTCATTGCGCACGAAAAACATAGAAACTATAAGTACTTGAAATAATGGTCGGAGTGGCAGGATTCGAACCTGCGACCCCTGCGTCCCGAACGCAGTGCTCTACCGGGCTGAGCCACACTCCGACAAGAAGGCGGCTTATAGCGTCGGGTTTGGCGCACCGCAAGCGGCCGATTTGAGGAATTTTGTCCCAGTGAAAACGGGCCTGACCACCGAGATTCTGCCGGCCGGACCGGCCGCTGCCGATGCCGCCGCGCGGGCGCTTGCAGCGGGCCTGCTGGTCGCGTTCCCGACCGAGACGGTTTACGGGCTCGGCGCGGACGCCACGAACGCGACGGCGATCGCCCATCTCTACGCCGCCAAGGGGCGGCCGGCCTTCAATCCGCTGATCGCCCATGTCGCCGATCTTGCTGCTGCCCGGCGCATCGGCCGGTTCGATTCGCGGGCAACCAAGCTCGCGGAAGCATTCTGGCCGGGGCCGCTGACGCTGGTGGTGCCGAAGACGGACGACTGCCCGGTCGCCGAGCTTGCGACCGCCGGGCTCGATACGGTCGCGATCCGGATTCCCGCCCACCCGGTGGCACAGGCGATCCTGCGCGCCTTTGGCGGGGCGGTGGTGGCGCCGTCGGCGAACATTTCGGGCCACGTCTCGCCGACGCTGGCGGCGCATGTGGACAGCGATCTTGCGGGGCGGATCGACCTCATCGTCGATGGTGGCCCGGTTGAGGTGGGCGTCGAATCGACGATTCTCGGCTGCTTCGAGGCGCCGATGCTGCTTCGCCCCGGCGGGCTATCCCGCGAGAGAATCGAGGCCGTGCTCGGCGCGCCGCTGGCGCGCCCTCCGGAAGATGCCGCGAGCGACAGCTCGCAGCCACTCGCGCCCGGCATGCTCGCCTCGCATTACGCGCCGCGCGCCGCCGTGCGGCTCGATGCGCGCGATGTCGCGCCCGACGAGGCGCTGCTCGCCTTCGGACCGGCCGTGCTACCCGGCGTGAGCAAGGCCGTCGCCGTCATGAACTTGTCGGCGAGCGGCGATCTCGATGAGGCCGCCGCCAACCTGTTCGGCTATCTTCGCGCCCTCGATGCGAAGAGCCCACGCGGGATCGCGGTGATGCCGATCCCCGAGGACGGGCTGGGAGAGGCAATCAACGACCGGCTGCGGCGCGCAGCGGTGGCGCGATAGCGATGATCCCAACCCGCAGGCCCGCGTTAGCGCGAAGTGTGTAGCGGTTTTCCGACCAGATCATGCGCGCTAGAATGGAAGCGGTGAGGAAAGAAGAAGAGATGAACGTGACGAAGCCTGCCATCGCTCCGCTTGCGCCCGAGCTGATCGAAAAATTCCGCGCCATCGTCGGCGCCAAATATGCCGTGACCGATCCGGCCGACATCGAGCCTTACCTCACCGAGGAGCGCAACCTGTTCCACGGCCGCTCGCCGCTGGTGCTGCGGCCTGCGACAACTGCGGAGGTCTCCGCGATCTGCAAGCTCGCGTCCGAACATCGCATCGCGCTGGTGCCGCAGGGCGGCAACACCGGTCTCGTCGGCGGCCAGACCCCGCATAACGGCGAGGTGGTGGTGTCGCTGCGCCGGCTCGACAAGATCCGCGAGGTCGACACCGCCTCGAACACCATGACCTGCGAGGCCGGCGTGGTGCTGCAAATCGCGCAGCAGAAGGCGGCCGAGGTCGACCGGCTGTTTCCGCTCTCCCTGGGAGCAGAGGGAAGTTGCACCATCGGCGGCAATCTCTCGACCAATGCCGGCGGCACCTCCGCGCTCGCCTACGGCGTCGCGCGCGAGATGGCATTGGGGCTCGAGGTCGTGCTCGCCGACGGGCGCGTGCTCAACGTGCTGTCGAAGCTGAAGAAGGACAACACCGGCTACGATTTGCGCAATCTCTTCATCGGCGCCGAAGGCACGCTCGGCATCATCACGGCGGCTACCTTGAAACTGTTTCCGAAGCCGCGGGCGATCGAGACCGCGTTCGTCGGGCTGAAGTCGCCCGCCGAGGCGCTGAAGTTGCTCACCATCGCGCAAGGCGAAGCCTCGACCGCACTGACGAGCTTTGAGCTCCTGGCGGAGATGGCGGTCGATTTCTCGATCCGCCACGGTATCGACGTACGCGATCCGCTGGAGCAGAAGCACCCCTGGTACGTGCTGATGGAATTGTCCTCACCGCGCGAGGATGCACGCGCCACGCTGGAATCGATCCTGACGCGCGCCATGGAGGAGGAGATCGTCGACGACGCCGTGATCGCCGCGAATCTGGCCCAGCGCGCCGGCTTCTGGAAACTGCGCGACGAGATGTCGGCGGCGCAGAAGCCGGAGGGTGGCTCGATCAAGCACGACATCTCCGTACCCGTCGCCGCCGTGCCTGATTTCATCGCGGAAGCCGATGCCGCCGTGGTCAAGCTGATCCCCGGCGCGCGGCCGGTGCCGTTCGGCCACCTGGGCGACGGCAATCTGCATTACAATGTCAGCCAGCCGGTCGGCGCTGACGCCGCCGACTTCCTCGCCCGCTGGCACGACGTCAACGCGGTCGTGTTCGAGATCGTGCTGCGCATGGGCGGCTCGATCTCGGCCGAGCACGGCATCGGCGTGCTCAAGCGCGACGAACTGCCCGACGTCAAGGACAAGACCGCGATCGAGCTGATGCGGCAGGTCAAGGCGATGCTCGATCCCCTAGGAATCATGAACCCCGGAAAAGTGCTGTGAACGTATCAGTCTCCCCTTCCCCGCTCGCGATCGCTCAAATCGCGGATGCCGATGTCGAAACCCTCGTCGCGCTATGGCAGCGCTGCGGCCTGACGCGGCCCTGGAACGATCCGCATGCCGACATCGCGCTGGCGCGGCGAGAGGCAAATTCGACCGTGCTGATCGGGCGGGACGGCGACGCGATCGTGGCCAGCGCGATGGTCGGCCATGACGGCCATCGCGGCTGGATCTACTACGTCGCGGTCGATCCCGATTGCCGCAAGCGCGGCTATGGCCGCATCATCATGGCCGCCGTCGAAGACTGGCTGCGCCAGGCCGGCATCGCAAAACTCCAGCTCCTGATCCGCCGCGAGAACAAGCAGGCCGGCGCGTTCTACACTTCGCTCGGCTTCGAAGAGTCGACGTCGGTGATGTTCGCCAAATGGCTCGACGGCCGGGCCGCGACTCCCTAGAGGCCTGCATGTCCGTTTCCGACCGCGTCCGCGTCAAGGATGTCCGCCTGCTCTCGGACAAGAAGTATATTCTGAAAGCGACGACCTTCGAGTGGCGCCGCAACGATGGGCAATGGCAGACGCAAACCCGCGAGGTCTATGACCGCGGCAACGGTGCGGCGCTGCTGCCCTATCATCGCAAGCGGCGCACCGTCGTGCTGGTGCGACAATTTCGCTATCCGGCGTTCGTCAACGGCTATGACGACCTCTTGATCGAAGCCGCCGCCGGCATGCTTGACGACGCCGATCCCGAAGCGCGCATCCGAGCCGAGGCCGAGGAGGAGATCGGCTATCGCCTGCACGACGTCCACAAGGTGTTCGAGGCCTTCATGACCCCTAGCGCGGTAACGGAGAAGCTGCACTTCTTCGTCGCGGAATACGAGCCGGAGATGCGGATCAGCGACGGCGGCGGTCTCGCCGACGAAGGCGAGGAGATCGAGGTGCTGGAGCTGTCGATCGACGAGGCGCTCGCGATGATCGCGGATGGGCGCATCGTGGATGCGAAGACCATCATGCTGCTGCAATACGCGGCGCTGCATGTGTTTCGGTGACACGTGCTTACCCTCCCCTGGAGGGGGAGGGTCGATCGCGCGCAGCGCGAACGGGGTGGGGTATCTCTCCGCTCGGGCAGAGTTCGATGCGGAAGCACTGTCACCTCGCCCCGGCTCACATTTCGCTGCGCTCATGTGAGCCGACCTCCCCCTCCAGGGGAGGGTAAGTGGCACCGTCGGGCGCCGCGCCATCTTCAACTTGCAATTCTGACCTGCGCTCCCCTACCCCCCCGTTGAGCTGCCCGCCGACTATCTCTACTCTGTCCGCAACGATAACGAGAGGAGATGCGCCCCATGTCAGCTCCGCGCGACGAGGAATTCGGCTTTGCGCCCGATTACGACGCTCCCGTTCCCTATATGCAGCGGACCCGCGATTACTACGCGGCCATCGGCTACACCACGCCCTACCGCTGGGCACACTATGTCGACGCACCGTTCCAGCCGCTGAAGAAGCCACTGGCGCAATCGCGCGTGACCATCATCACCACGGCCGCGCCTTACGATCCGACCAAGGGCGATCAGGGGCCGGGCGCGGCGTATAATGGCAGCGCAAAGTTCTACAAGGTCTATGACGGCGACACCTCGCAGGCACACGATCTTCGCATCTCGCACATCGGCTACGACCGCAAGCACACGAGCGCGACCGACAGCGGCACCTGGTTTCCACTGCCGCAGCTCCTGAAGGCCTCGGCCGCGAGCCGCATCGGCGAGGTGAGCCCGCGCTTCTTCGGCGCGCCGACCAACCGCAGCCATCGCGTCACCATCGACACCGACGCACCGGAGATTCTGGCGCGTTGCCTCGCCGACAAGGTCGATGTCGCGGTCCTGGTGCCGAACTGCCCGGTCTGCCACCAGACCACCGCGCTGGTCGCGCGGCACCTCGAGGCAGGCGGCATTCCGACCGTGGTCATGGGCTGCGCCAAGGACATCGTCGAGCACGCGGCCGTGCCGCGCTTCTTGTTCTCCGATTTCCCGCTCGGCAATTCCGCCGGCAAGCCGCACGACGTCGCCTCGCAATCGCAGACGCTGGAGCTCGCCTTGAGGCTTTTGGAATCGGCGAGCGGCGCGCGCACCACGATGCAATCGCCACTGCGCTGGAGCGAGGACGCTTCCTGGAAGCTCGACTACAACAATGTCGCGCAGCTTTCGCCCGAAGAGCTCGCGCGGCGACGCGTCGAGTTCGACAGGCAGAAGGAGATCGCGCGCGGCAACCGCGCGGCCTGACGGGAGAAGCGCGCCGTGACGAGGCCGTTCGAAGACGTCAAGATCCTCGACTTCACGCAAGTGCTCGCCGGCCCCTATGCGAGCTACCAGCTCGCGCTGCTGGGCGCCGACGTCATCAAAGTCGAGCGGCGCGAGGGCGAGGACATGCGCCGCACGCCGCTCAGCCGCGAATGGGCGGAGCGCGGGCTCGCGCCGGCGTTCCAGGCCATCAACGGCAACAAGCGCAGCCTGACGCTCGATCTGCAAAAGCCGGACGCGATCGCCATCGTGAAGAAACTCGCAGCCCAGGTCGACGTCGTCATGGAGAACTTTCGCCCGGGCGTGATGGACAAGCTCGGCATCGGCTATGAGGCGCTGTCCGCGATCAATCCAAAGCTGATCTATTGCGCCGTGTCCGGCTTCGGCCAGACCGGCCCCGATCGCCTGCGTCCCGGCTATGACGGCAAGATGCAGGCGCTTTCCGGCATCATGGCGATCACCGGGCACCCTTCGACCGGGCCGACGCGCGCGGGCTTTGCGGTGTGCGACGTGCTCTCGGGCGCAACCGCGGCGTTCGCCGTCTCCAGCGCGCTCTATCAACGCGACCGCACCGGCAAGGGGCAGCTCGTCGACGTCTCCATGCTGGAGGCGACGCTGGCGTTCCTGTCGGGCCAGATCGCGGACTGGTCTGTCGCCGGCCATCGCCAGCAGCTCTCGGGCAACCAGGCCGTCAGCCGCAAGACCACCGCGAACCTGTTCAAATGCGGTGACAACTACATCCTGCTCGCGGTCAACAACGAGAAGCAATACCGCACGCTGATGACGGCGCTCGGCCGCGCGGACACGCTGAGCGATCCGCGTTTTGCCGACTGGTTCGCCCGCAACGAGAACGAGAAGGCGTTGCGTGCGATCATCGAGGAGGCGCTGGCAACGAGGAGCCCGCGCGAGTGGGAGACGATCCTGGAGGACGCCGGCGCGCCCTGCGCCAGCATCTGGACGATCGAGGAGATCATCGATCATCCGCAGATCGTTGCGCGCGGCGCGATCCAGGAGCTCGACACGCCCTACGGCCGCCTGCGCTTCGCCGGCAGCGGTTTCAAACTCGCGCACGGCGGCGGCAGGCTCGACCACATGGCGCCGGAGCTGGGCGCGGATACGGATGCGGTGCTGGGCGAGCTGGGTTTTGACGCAGCGGAGATCGCGGCGTTACGGGCGCGGGAGATTGTGTGAGGCGGTGCCACAAATGCCGCACTCAGGGCAAAGCGCAGCGTGTCCACCAATCGCGCATTGCGTAACCGGATAGATGGTGGGCACGGCGCGTTGCGCCACCCTACAGCATCGACAATCAAAACAACGACCCCTGCCCATCATCGGCCGGCGCAGTCGCAACCTTCCGCGCCGATTTCTTCGGCCTCAGTGCTTCCGCTTCCATTTCCCCGGCGCTGATCGGCAGCAAGAGCTGCGCGTCGTCATTGGCCACGCGGTTGACGCGGGTCGAGACGGGATGCCAGGCAAATTCGCCGATGCGCGGGGCCGCCATCAGCGGCAGGATCGCGTCGACCTCGTCGCCACGGCAGTCGAGCCAACGTTCGAAATCGTCAGGCGAAATCGTCACCGGCACGCGGTCATGCAGCGCGGCGAGATCCTCGCTCGCCGCCGCCGTGACGATCGCGACCGTGTCGAGCTCCTCGCCGTTCGGCCCGACCCAGGTCTCGAACACCGCGGCA
Source organism: Bradyrhizobium sp. CB82 (assembly GCF_029714405.1). Lineage (NCBI taxonomy): Bacteria > Pseudomonadati > Pseudomonadota > Alphaproteobacteria > Hyphomicrobiales > Nitrobacteraceae > Bradyrhizobium > Bradyrhizobium sp. CB82. Next base: position 6,856,208 of record NZ_CP121650.1, read on the forward strand.
AAGCCAAGCGGCTGCCCGTCGGCGCGGTGGATGAAATAGGGCTGCTTGCCGCCGCCCTCCGCCTTCCATTCGTAATAGCCATCGGCCGGAATCAGGCCGCGGCGCCTGCGAATCGCGTTTTTGAAGGCAGGCTTTTCCAGCACCGTTTCCGAGCGCGCGTTGATCAACAACGTAAAACCACGGGGATCCTTCACCCAGGTCGGCAGCAGCCCCCAGCGCATGAGCTGGAAATGCCGCGCGTCCTTGTCGACCAGCACCACCGCAATCGGTTGTGTCGGCGCGACATTGTATCGCGGCGGGAAATTCGGCTGCTCGAGATAGCCAAAGAGTTGCCGCAAAGCCGCCGGAGCCGAGGTTATGACGAAGCGTCCGCACATCCTTGAGAGCCTATATGTGGTCCGTTCAGCACCTTTTAACTCCCAACGTTAACACTGCGGCCGATGAGCTCAATGGTCTCCGAACCCGCGCGGACACATGCAGTGACGGGCCCCGAGGCGGCGGCCTGGGCTGAGCGGTTGCGCGCGGCCAACATCAACCCGCGGACCGGGCTTGCCACCGACTACCTGAACCATTTCAATGAAGCCGTCATGCTGCTCGAAATGGTGCCGGACATGCCGGAATGCGCCGAAGACTTCCTGACGTGGACGCCGCTATCCTATGCCGAGCATTTCACGGCCTCGAACTTCAAGGCGCGCGATCTCGCGATCGAGGCCTATGAGAAGGCCGCCCCCAACGTGCGCGCCCAGTTCGACCACATCACCGACACCATGACTTCGATCCTGACCGCGGTCGGCTCGGCCATGCGCGAGGTCGAAAAGGATGCGACGCGCGTCAAGCTTGCCGAGCAGGCCACCCTCTGGGTCAAGCCGCTGATCGCGGCCTGCGGCGGCATCATCAATGGCGGCGCGGAAGCCGACGTCGATACCATCATGTCGAATTGAGGCGATGCGATTCGATCGAAGCTTACGGTATGCGCACCCCACCTCTCCCATAGGGAGAGGCATAGGCCGCCTTCGGCGGCCGTTCTTTGGAACGTCGAAGCGAAGCTTCGGCTATGGCGGAGCGCCGGGTGAGGGGTTACGGTCCCTCGCGCTCACTAAGCCCCCTCACCTGATTTGCTGCGCAAATCGACCTCTTCCCACCAGGGAGAGGTGAAGGAGGTGCCATGGCCCCAGTCGTGCAGCCGAGCCATCCCCAGCTCGCGGTCAGCGCCGCGATCTTCCGTGACGGCAAGGTGCTCTTGGTCCGCCGCGCCCGCTCGCCCGCCAAGGGCTTCTATTCGCTACCGGGCGGCCGGGTCGAATTCGGCGAATCGCTGCACCAGGCGCTGACGCGCGAGGTCGACGAGGAAACCGGGCTCGCAATCGAGATCGTGGGTCTCGCCGGCTGGCGCGAGGTGCTGCCGTCGTCGGGGGTCGCCGGCCACTATCTCATCATGTCCTTTGCCGCGCGCTGGACGGCCGGGGAACCGGTCCTGAACGAGGAGCTGGACGATTTCCGCTGGCTCGCTCCCGACGCGCTGGGCGGCCTCGGCGAGCTCAAGCTCACCGGGGGGCTGGACGACCTCATCCAGTCGGCAAAGCGCCTGATCGGGCCTTGACGGCGGCCTGGGCTGCCTTGCGTCTGCCGCCCTTAAGGGGCATACACCCGCCGATGTCAAAGCGATTTCCGGCCGTTTTGGCCCTGATTCTTGCCTGCGCCGTCCTGCCAGCCCGGGCCCAGGACGTGGCTGCGCCGTTCGACGGCGATTTGCAGCGGCTGGCCGAGATCCTCGGCGGCCTGCATTATCTGCGCGGCATCTGCGGGGCCAACGAAGGCAACAAATGGCGCAACGAGATGCAGGCTCTGATCGACGCCGAAACCCCCTCGGGCGAGCGCCGCACCCGTATGATCGCCGGCTTCAACCGCGGCTATAACGGTTTCCAGCAGACCTACCGGAGCTGTACGCCGGCCGCGACGGTCGCGATCCGCCGCTACATCGAGGAAGGCTCCAAAATCTCCCGCGATCTCACGGCGCGTTACGCGAACTGACGTCGCGGCGTGAACTGACATCGCGGCGCGAACTGACGTCGCGGCGCCAACTGAGTTGTCCCGCATCCCGAATTCTCAAACCTCATGGTGAGGAGGCGCGTCAGCGCCGTCTCGAACCATGCAGGCCCCCGTTTCGGCAGCGCGGCCTTCATGCTTCGAGACGCCTGTTTCGCAGGCTCCTCAGAGGCTGTGAATCTTTTTGACTGCTCGCAAGCGGTATAGCCGAAAGCTGGTGCTGTGTGATTCTCTTGCGGTGATGGATTCGCAGGAGGGATGATGGCCGCTGATGAATTGTTTGGGGATCTGCCGGAGCAGGCAAAGCCGCAAGCCGGTGCGGCGCCGCTCGCAGCGCCGCGACTTCGTGAGCCCCAACGCGATCAAATCGAGTTGCGAGCAGTGGATATCGAGAGCCTGATCGGGGAAGACCATCCGGTGCGCCTGATCTGGTCCTATGTCGAGGAACTCGACCTGAGTGAGCTGGAGAACCGGATCAAAGCGCGGGGCGATCGGCCTGGTCACCCCGCGACATCGCCGCGGCTTTTGCTGGCGCTGTGGCTCTATGCCACCAGCGAGGGCGTCGGCAGCGCGCGCGCGTTGGAGCGGCTTTGCGAGAGCCATGACGCCTATCGTTGGCTGTGTGGCGGGGTGTCGGTGAACCATCACACGCTGGCGGACTTCCGGGTCGGTTGCGCCGACCTGCTCGACCGGCTGCTTTGCGAGCATTTGGCGGTGCTGGCGAAGGTCGGCCTCGTCAATCTGGAAACGCTGGCGCAGGACGGTGTTCGGGTCCGGGCCAGCGCCGGGGCCGCTTCGTTCCGGCGGGAGGCGACGCTCGATCGGCACCTGGCCTTGGCTGAGGCGGTGGTGGAAGACCTCAAACGCGAGGTTGACGCTCGTTCGGATGCTAGCAATCAGCGCATGAAGGCCGCCAAGGAGCGCGCCGCGCGTGAGCGCAGAGCGCGCGTCAAAGCGGCGCAGACGGCGCTCGCCGAAATCAAGCAGCAGCGCAAGGAGCGCGAAGAAAAGCGCGGCAACGGCAAGAAGCCGAAAGAGCCGCGGGCCTCCACGACGGACGCCGACGCACGGGTCATGAAGATGGCCGACGGCGGCTTCCGCCCCGCCTACAACGTGCAGGTGACGAGTGCCGCCGGCCAGCCGATCGTCGTTGACATCAAGGTCTGCAACACCGGGTCCGACCGCGGCCTGATGCGGCCCATGCTGGAGCGGCAGCGCGCGCGTCCTGGCGGGTTGCCCAAGGACCATCTCGTCGATGGCGGCTTTGGCAGTGCCGAGGACATCGAGTGGGCGCACGCCGAGGGCATCGATATCTTTTGCCCGCCCACTCAATCCAAGCACGGCACCGATCCCCATCTACCGCGACGCGGCGACGGCCCGGGGGTGTTGGCCTGGCGTGCGCGCATGGCGAGCGAAGAGGGCAAGGCCCGATACAAGCCCCGGTCGATTTGCGAGTGCATACATGCCCGCTGGCGCAACTGGGACCTGCGCCAATTGACCGTGCGCGGCTTCGAAAAGGTCCGCGCCGTCGTGCTCTGGTACGCCCTCGCCAACAACATCCTGCAAGGCAACCGCCTCGCTAGCGCATAGAGGAGCGTTCATCGACATCCCCCAACCTCGCCACAGCCGCCCAGCCCACGCGTTGCCACGACGAGGAACTGCCACATCCTTCGATGACCACGCAAAACGAGAAAGATTGGCAAGCTCTCAGGATGAGGGTCAGCAGCACCTGGCGTGTCGCTGGAACAACTCATCCACATTGTTCACCTCCGTTAACCTTTCCTAAAGATGTGGCCTAGGCGAGGTTAATCTGCGTGCTACACCTCTCACGCAGCGCATCGCCGTGGATCGCGCCACCAGCCTGTTCCGAGCTTCATGAGCATTCCCGTGTCCTACGCCCCCGCCCGCGCGCCGCTGCCTGACCACGAGCAGAAGCAGGCTGCGCTCAGCTATCTCAACGAGGCCTGGGCGGAAGCGCGCCATGACGGTGTCGACGGCGATTGTCTCGCGCAGGCGAGCCTGTTTGCGGCGCTCGCCGAGCTCGTCGGCACCTATGGGGAGGATGCGGTGGCGAAATTCGTCGAGGGCTTTCCCGCCCGCATCCGCAACGGCGAGTTCTCAGTCGGGCTCGCGAAGCAGTAGCCAAAAATCACCCCGCCGGGGAGGCGGGGCGAAGTCTGCGGATGAGTGACCTCACGACAGGTCGCGATGGCTGCGCCGATGATCGCACGAAAGCGCGCGTCACGGGATAAGCAATAGTCCGCGAAACGCACCGGAGTTTTCCCGATATGATCGGAACTTCTCCCGGCCGCCCCGCGCCTCAATCCACGACGCCGACCTTGTGCCGATAGACCATGTCCCAGCCCTTCCATCCCGTGAAGAGCAGGATGAGCACGACCACAAGCGACAGGATGAGGCCGGTCGGAACAACTGCGCCATCCTGGTAGCGCCAGTACCAGTTGATCAGCTCGAGCACGACGGCGATCACGTTGCCGCCGGCGTGCAGCCAGGCGTCGTTGAGGTTGTAGATCTGGCTGTCCGACAGCACGTCGATGAGTCCGGCGACGGCTGCGAGCGCGGCCATGATGAGGCCGATGCCGAGCAGCCAGAGCGAGGCAGTCGCCCAGAAATCGTGCGAGGTGCGCCAAAACGCAATGTCGCTGAGCAGGACCAAAACGAAGCACGCAATCGGAAACGGTATCAGCATCGGATGAATCGGATGCCCGGCAATTTCCGCAGTCGATCTGGGGTTCATGACATTCCTCCTTGGGTGTCCTCCCCTGCCGCCTCGTCACGGTTCGATCTTCAGTGTTGCCTTCATGTTGGGATGATAACGGCAGTAATACTCCACCGTTCCTGGCTTCTTCAGCACGAAGGTCGCCGATTTCTTCGCCGGCAGGTTCACGTCGAAGTCGCCATTCCTCGCCGTCGCGGTGTGGGCGACGACGTCCTTGTTGACCCACTCGATGGTGTCGCCGATCTTGGCCGAGACGTCAGCCGGCGAGATCTCGAGATTCTCCATCGATATTTGCACGGTCGCGGCGCGCGCCGGGACGAGCATCGACGCGAACATGATCGCGGTCATCGCCAGCAGTCGCCCCGGCATCATCCTCTCCCGTCTATTTCAGCTCGGCCGCGACGTGCTCGGCATGCTGCTCATGGCCCTGGAAAATCTTCAGACCTGTCTGCAACAGGCCCTTCAGCTCCGCATTTTCTGCGGAGGGAATGAGCTGGGTCTCCAGCGCGCTGTCGACTGACTTGTGGTAGGCGACCTCGTTGTCGACATAGGCCTTGTCGAAGGCGGCGCCGTTGAGCTTCGAAAGCTCGGCGAGCTTGTCGTTCGCCTGTTTCATGAGCGTTCGGCTGGTGTCGTTGTCTTCGGGCGTTACCTTCAGCTTCTTCACCAGCGCGAGCGCCTGCTTGTTGACCGCCTCATGGTCGCGCACCATGTCCTGCGCGAACGCCTTCACGTCCTTGTTCTTGGCTTTCTTCAGAGCCTGCTTGGCGGCGTTGATGTCGATCACGCCCGCGGTGTAGGCGATATGGGCGATCTGCGGATCAGTGGGCTTTGCGCCCTGCGCCAGCGCAGGGCTGGATAAAAGGGCGACTGCAGCGATCGCCACACTCCATCGGACGAACATGATTTGACACTCCTGTGGTGCCGGAACCATCCGGCGTATGACCTGCACAGGAGTTGGATGAAGAATTTTGACAAAGGTTCCCAAGAATTATGCGCCGACGCCGAGCCGCTTCAGCACGACTTCAGTCAGACGCTCGCAGCGCTGGCCGGCGAACGGAAACGCATCCATCACCACCGGCCCGATCTTCTTCTCGACATTCTCCCGCAGCATTGCACGAGCGCGGTGCAGCCGCGTCTTCACGGTTTCAGGCTTGATGCCGAGCAGTTCCGCGGTTTCCTCGACGTTCATGCCCTCCATCACGCGCGCGATGAAGACCATGCGAAACACGTCGGGAAGTTCATCGACCGCGTGCTCGACGACGCGCTGGATCTCACGTTGGGCCATGAATTTTTCCGGATCGCCTGCGCCGGAGGACACGGGAAACTGGATGATCTGGGCTTCGAGCGTTGCCTCCGGCAGCGCGCCGATCTCGACTTGCACCTTGCGGCTTCTCATCCGGCCGAGCGCCTCGTTGATGGCGATGCGCGACAGCCAGGTCGCCAGGCCGGACTCACCGCGAAAGCCGTCCAGATGCGTGAACGCTCGCACATAGGTCTCCTGCACCACGTCCTCGGCCTCGCTGTCGTTGCGCAGGATGCCGCGCGCCAGCCGATAGAGCCTGCGATTGTTGGCCTGCATGATCGCGCGCAGCGCGGCCTCGTCGCGGGCCCGGGCGCGCTCGACCAGTTCGGCCTCGGCCACCCCGGCGACTTCCGATATTGCAGTGCGGCGGATGGCGGTCACGGGCTCATCTCCAGCTCTTTTCGGACATTGGATGCAGGCCCGCCGAAAAGGTTCCCGCCAATCTACTCTCAGCCCGTCTCGATTGGCAGCTCGGAATCCCCGGCCCATTCGCCCATGGAACCGTCATAGAGCGTCAGCTTGTCATAACCGAGCTGCGCCAGCAGGAAGAGATCGATGGTCGCGGAGATGCCGCCACCGCAATAGCAAATGACGTTCTTGTCGCGCGTAACGCCCTGAGCGGCGAACTTCGCTTCGGCATCAGCGAGCGCTGTCAGTGTCTTGTCGGCGGCAATGACCAGGGTTGCCGCCGGCACGTTCACGCTGCCAGGAATGCGGCCGGGGCGGCCATAGCGGCTGGGTTCCAGGCCGCGATGAAACTGTGGCCCGAGCGCGTTGACGATTGCCGTCGAGGGATCGTTGATGCGTGCCAGCACGGCGGATTTGTCGATGAAGAAGCCTTGGCGCGGCGCGGCCTTGAATCTCGTCGCCGGATAACGGCTCGGCGGCCCCTGCTCGAGCGTCCGCGCTTCGGCCTTCCACTTGTCCAAGCCACCGTCCAGCACGCGCGCATCGACACCGAGCGAGCGCAGCATCCACCAGAACCGCGTCGCCCACATCATGCTGCCGATGCTGTAGAGCACGATCGTCTTCGAGGCATCCAGGCCGTGGCGGCCGAAAGCGCTCTCGAGCTGCGCAGCTGCCGGCATCATGAAGCGCAGATGCGTGGATGGGTCGGAGAACTCGCCTTGCAGGTCGAGAAAATCCGCGCCGGGAATATGGCCGGCTTCAAAGGTTTTTCGACCGGAGACGACGAGATAGGGATCGCGGCTATCTTGCGGCGCGGGCTCGAGATAGGTCGTGCAGTCGTAGAGGCGCAAGGACGGCTGGCCGAGCAAGACCGCGAGCTGTTCGGTGGAGATGAGCGATGTCGGCTGGGTCATCGAAGCTTTCTCCCTGTTACGAGGAAGCACGGATATCGTCACACCGTCATTGCGGGGACTGAGCGACGAAGCAATCCAGATTGCCGATCCGGAGGTATTCTGCGCTCGCAATGACGAGCGCCCACACCTCAAGTTGCCATTCCTACTGCTTCAGCGTCTCCAGAAACCGCACCGGCTCGCCCTGCGACGGGGCCACGAGCTCGCCCTGCCACATTACGCGCTTGCCGCGCACGAACGTGCCCACGGGCCAGCCCGTGACGCGCACGCCATCATAGGGCGTCCAGCCGGCTTTGGAGGCGATCCATTCATTGGTGATGGTCTCGCTGCGCTTGAGGTCCACGATGGTGAAATCGGCGTCATAGCCCGCGGCGATGCGGCCCTTGCAGGCGATGTTGAAGAGGCGCGCTGGGCCGGCGCTGGTGAGATCGACGAAACGGGCGAGCGACAGCCGGCCCGCATTGACGTGGTCTAGCATCAACGGCACCAGTGTCTGCACGCCGGTCATGCCCGAGGGCGAGGCGGGATAGACTTTCGCCTTCTCCTCCAGCGTATGCGGCGCGTGGTCGGAGCCGAGGATGTCGACGATGCCCTGCTCGATGCCGCGCCAGATTCCGGCGCGATGATCGGCCGAGCGCACCGGCGGATTCATCTGCGCGAGCGTGCCGAGCCGCTGATAGCATTCGGGCGCGGCCATGGTGAGATGATGCGGCGTCGCCTCGCAGGAGGCGACATCCTTGTGGTCGCGCAGGAACTCGATCTCTTCCTTGGTCGAGATGTGCAGCACGTGGATGCGCTTGCCCGTCTCACGCGCGAGCTTCACCAGGCGCTGCGTCGCCATCAACGCCGCGGTCTCGTCGCGCCAAACGGCGTGCGAGCGCGCATCCCCCTCGATGCGCAACGACTTGCGCTCGTTGAGGCGATATTCGTCCTCCGCGTGGAACGAGGCGCGGCGGCGGATCACCTGGAAGATGCGGCGCAGGCTGTCGTCGTCCTCCACCAGCAGCGCGCCGGTCGAAGAGCCGATGAACACCTTGACGCCGGCGCAGCCCGGCGCGCGCTCCAGATGCGGCAGATCCTGCACGTTCTCGCGCGTGCCGCCGATGAAGAAGGCGAAATCGCAATGCATGCGGTGATGGCCGCGTTTCACCTTGTCGGTGAAATCCGCCTCGGTCACCGTAAGCGGCGAGGTGTTCGGCATCTCGAACACGGCGGTGACGCCACCCATCACCGCGCTGCGCGAGCCGGTTTCGAGATCTTCCTTGTGCGTCAGACCGGGCTCGCGGAAATGCACCTGCGTGTCCATGACGCCGGGCAGGACATGCAGGCCCTTGCAGTCGATCACCTCCGCCGCCGCGCCTTGCGCGAGCGAGCCGATCTCCGCGATGCGGCCGGTCACAATGCCGATGTCGCGGACGCCCTCGCCGTCCTGATTGACCACCGTGCCGGATTTCAGGATCACGTCAAAACGCTGGGTCATGGCTGTCAGTCTCTCCCAACCCTCAGGCGCAGGGCTCGAGGCCTTGTCGTTTAAGCAGGGCGGGCTTACGTTCGAAGCCGACATGTCGCAAGAGATTTTCGCAATGAAGGCAGCGTTTCTCCCCGATCGGGGCGTGGTCAAGGTCGCAGGCGAGGATGCGCAGGGCTTCCTCAACGGCCTCTTCACCACGGATATCGGCAGGCTCAAGCCCGGGCTCGGCCGATTCGGCGCGCTGTTGACGCCGCAGGGCAAGATCATCGTGGATTTCCTGATCACCGAGGCGCCCGCCGGCCATGGCGGCGGCTTCCTGATCGACTGCCCGAAGGCGCTCGCGGAAACCCTCGCCACCAAGCTGAAGTTCTACAAGCTGCGCGCCAAGGTCACCGTGGAAAATCTCTCCGACGACCTCGGCGTGCTCGCAGGCTGGGACGGCACGCCTGCCGCCCAGCCGGACCTCGCCTTCGCCGACCCGCGCGATGAGCGGCTCGGGTTGCGCATCCTGATCCCCGCGGAACTCAAGGAGAAGCTTGCCGCACTGATCGGCGCTGAGCTCGTCGATGCGTCCGAATACGAGGCGCATCGCATCGCGCTCGGCGTGCCGCGCGGCGGTCTCGATTTCATGTATGGCGATGCGTTCCCGCACGAGACCAACATGGATCGCCTCTCCGGCGTCGATTTCGACAAGGGCTGCTATGTCGGCCAGGAGGTGGTCTCGCGCATGCAGCATCGCGGCACCGCGCGCACGCGCAGCGTCAAGGTGCTGCTCGACGGCCCCTCGCCCGAAGCCGGGGCCACCATCCTCGCCGGCGACAAGCCGGTGGGCACCATCGGCTCGACGGCACATGGCAAGGGCATTGCGCTGGTCCGCATCGATCGCGTCGCCGACGCGCTCAATGCCGGACAGACGCTGACCGCCGGCGGGCTCGATGTAAGGCTCGCTGAGCCCGACGTGGTCCGCATTCCAGCGAAGCAGCCCGTCGCATGAGCCGCGCCCCTCGCCTGCATGCCGACGGCCTGACGCGCTGCCCCTGGCCCGGCGAAGACCCGCTGTATGTCGCCTATCACGACACCGAATGGGGCGTGCCGGAATATGACGACCGCGCGCTCTATGAGAAGCTGATTCTCGACGGTTTCCAGGCCGGCCTCTCCTGGATCACGATTTTGCGCAAGCGCGACAATTTCCGCAAAGCCTTCGACGACTTCCAGCCGGAGAAGATCGCGCGCTACAACGCCAAGAAGGTCCACGCGCTGATGAACGATGCCGGCATCGTGCGCAACCGCGCCAAGATCGAGGGCACGATTGCGAGCGCAAAATCCTATCTGGAGATCATGGAGAAGGGCCCCGGCTTTTCGAAGCTGCTCTGGGACTTCGTCGACGGCAGGCCTCTCGTCAACAAGTTCAAGACCACCGCGAGCGTGCCTGCTTCGACGCCGCTGTCTGTGCAGATCTCCAAGGAGCTGTCCTTGCGCGGCTTCAAATTCGTCGGCCCCACCATCGTCTACGCCTTCATGCAGGCGACCGGCATGGTCAACGACCATCTCGTCGACTGCCATTGTCACGCGACCTGCGGCAAGACGCAGCGCAAGCCGCGCCCCAAAGTCAAATGATGGCCGGAAAGCGCGCCGCAAACGATTTGCAGTCCCGCGCCTGGCAGCGCATGCTGTCCGGCCGCCGGCTCGATCTGCTCGACCCCTCGCCGCTTGACGTCGAGATCGCCGACATCGCGCACGGGCTGGCGCGCGTCGCGCGCTGGAACGGTCAGACCACGGGTGCGCACATCTTCTCCGTCGCCCAGCACACACTGCTGGTCGAAACCGTGATGCGCCATGAAAGCCCGCGCGTCGATCAGCGAGTTCGGCTCGCCGCCCTGCTGCACGATGCGCCGGAATACGTCATCGGCGACATGATCTCGCCGTTCAAGGCGGTGCTCGACGGTCACTACAAGGCGGTGGAGAAGCGCCTGCTCGGCGCCATCCACATCCGCTTCGGATTGCCGGCGGTGCTGCCCGACGAGATCACGCTGGCCATCAAGGCCGCCGACCGCGGCGCGGCATTTCTGGAAGCCACCGAGCTCGCCGGCTTCAGTGACAGTGAGGCCAGGCGCCTGTTCGGCCGCGACCCCGGCCTGCCCGAAACCGTGCTGCGCGACTACCTGACGCCATGGACGGCCGCCAGGGCCGAGAAGCGGTTTCTGGAGCGGTTCAGTGCGGTGTTTTCGTAATGTCCTGTAGGGTGGGCAGAGGCGATTTTGCGCCGTGTCCACCATCTTTTCGCGATTGCAACGAAAGTGGTGGGCACGCTTCGCTTTGCCCGCCCTACAAGCGCTCGCTATAATCACCGGCGAAAAGGACCACCATGATCCACGTCTGCTCCCTCGCCGCGCTTTCCGAAACCGTTCGTCTCACCGGCGCCAGCCATGTGCTGACCGTGATGGCCAATGTCGAGCAGGTGGTGCGGCCGGTGTCAGTGCTGCCGGCCAACCATCTGAAGGTCTCGATGGATGACATCACCGAGGAGCTGGACGGCTTCGTCGCGCCCTCGGAAGGACATATCGAGCAGGTGCTGAACTTCGTCCGCGGCTGGGATCGCAGCGCGCCGCTGGTCGTGCATTGCTATGCCGGCATCAGCCGCTCCACCGCGAGCGCCTTTGCCGCGGCATGCTTGCTCAATCCGCATCGCGACGAGATCGAGATCGCGCAGAAGATCCGCGCTGCCTCTCCGATCGCCTCGCCTAACCGCCGCATCGTCGAGCTCGCCGATCGCGCGCTCCGCCGCGATGGCCGCATGTTGCGCGCGCTCGATGAGATGGGCCCCGGTGCGATGATGGTGGAGAGCCGTCCGTTCGTGATCGAGCTCGAATGACGGCAACGCGCCCCATCACAGGTGCGCTCCCTCTCCCGCTTGCGGGGGAGGGTCGGGGTGGGGGTGTATCCACAATCGACGCACTCCCCGTGGGGCGAGAGCCCCCACCCGGATCGCATCCTTCGATGCGATCCGCCCTCCCCCGCAAGCGGGAGAGGTACAGCGAGCCCGTGGATAGGCTTCAACCAAACGACAACCTGTACTCATGATCCCCTCGCAAGCCGGATGAGCGACAAGCTGCTGACGCCGATCGAGATCGGCCTGACTGCCGCGATCGTCGCGATCGAGGCCCACGAGCCGCTGATCCTCACCGCGCGCGGCAGCGATGGCCTGGCCGGCCTGCCCTTCGGCCCCTTCGATGCGCTGACGCACCGCACCTTCGAGATCGGCCTGCGTGCCTGGGTCGAGGAGCAGGCTGGCTTGCGGCTCGGCTATGTCGAGCAGCTCTACACGTTTGGCGATCGCGGCCGCCATGCGGAGGCCGCCGATACCGGCGCCCACATGGTCTCGATCGGCTATCTCGCGCTGACGCGCGCCGCGGACAACGGCGTGCGGGCGGCCGGCGCGACGTTCGAGCCGTGGTATCGCTTCTTCCCCTGGGAGGACTGGCGTGAGCAAAGGCCTGAGATCATCGCCCGCGACATCATTCCGGCACTGACCCAGTGGGCCGACGAGGAGACGCCGGAGACGATCCGTGCGCTGCCACGCAAGGATCGCGTGCGGCTCAATTTCGGCCTCGAAGACGCGGCCTGGGACGAGGAGCGCGTGCTCGACCGCTACGAGCTGCTGTACGAGGCCGGGCTGATCGATGAGGCGCGCCGCGACGGCCGTCCTGCGGCATTAGCGCGCAAGGCGCTTCCTGCGCTTGGCCTCTCGATGCGGTTCGATCACCGCCGGATTCTTGCCACCGGGATTGCAAGGCTGCGCGCAAAGCTGAAGTATCGTCCTGTCATCTTTGAACTTTTGCCCGCCGAGTTCACACTCACGGAATTGCAGCATACGGTGGAGGCAATCTCCGGCCGGCATCTGCACAAACAGAACTTCCGTCGTCTGGTGGAGAGCGAGGCCCTGGTCGAACCAACCGGGGTGATGTCGACACAGACCGGTGGGCGGCCGGCAGCTCTCTATCGCTTCCGCCGCGAAGTGCTCCAGGAGCGGCCGGCGCCCGGCTTGCGCGTCCGCTCCCGGCGGTAGGAGCATGATCCCGGAAAAGTGGTTACCGGTTTTCCGACCAGGATCATGCTCAAACAATGATGATTTGCGCGACGGGCTGGCACGGCCAGTCGCCTGGAGGCCTTATGTTCGACGCCCCGTTCGACGTCTTCGCGGTGATGATCGCGATCGCCGCCTTCCTCATTGCATTGAAGGCCTCCAACCAGGCGACCGACCTGCGCCGGCGGCTGAGCTCGCTGGAAGCCAATCTGCACGCGGCACGCCCCGTCCAGCCACCGCCACTGACACCGCAGCAGGAGATGGAGCAAACGCATGCGGCTGCGACACCGAGCGCGGCCGAGCCGCCCGCGCCCGACGCCGAGCTGACGCCGCCGCTCGTCGCCGATCAGGCTGCACCGCCACCAATCGACGCGGACGCTGCGCCGCCGCCTTTGTTGCCGACCGCAGGGCCCGGTCTCGAGGAGCGGCTCGGCACGCGCTGGGTGGTGTGGATCGGCGGTCTGGCGCTCGCGCTCGGCGGCTTCTTCATGGTGCGCTATTCGATCGAGGCCGGCCTGCTCGGCCCCGGCGTGCGTGTCTTCCTTGGCGGCCTGTTCGCGTTGGCACTGCTCGGCGCCGGTGAATGGACGCGGCGCAAGGAGAGCATCGCCGACATCCAGGCGCTGCCGATCGCCAACATCCCTGCGATCCTCACCGCCGCTGGTACGGCGGTGGCGTTTGCGACCGTCTATGCGGCCTACGCGCTCTACGATTTCCTCGCGCCTGCGACCGCCTTCGTGCTGCTCGGCCTTGTTGCGCTCGGCACGCTCGCGGCGGCGCTGCTGCACGGGCCGGCGCTCGCCGGCCTCGGCGTCGTCGGCGCGTTCGTCACGCCGATCCTGGTCTCCTCCGACAAGCCGGACTATTGGGCGCTCTACATTTACCTGGCGATCGTCAGCGCGGCGAGCTTTGGCCTCGCGCGCATCCGGCTGTGGCGCTGGCTTGCGGTGACCACTATCATCTTCGCGCTGCTGTGGACCTTCCCGGGCCTCGACCTCGGGGCACAGCTCGCCGCGGCCCACGCCTTCCATGTGATCGCGGGCTTCGTGCTCGCGGCACTGCTGGTGGTCTGCGGCTTCATGTTCGGCCCGACCATCGACGACGGCCAGATCGAGCCGGTGTCCTCCGGCTCGCTCGCCGCCTATCTGTTCGGAGCGATGCTGATCGTGCTGTCGAGCGCGCATGCCGACCTCACGCTGATCACGTTCACCCTCCTCATTGCCGGAACATTGTTCGTCGCCTGGCGCGCGCCCGCGGCGACCGGCGCGCTTGGCGCTGCGGCAGCGCTCGTCTTCATGGTGTTCGCCGAATGGGCCGTGCGCGCCAATCCCGATATGCTGGTGCTGCCCGGCGGTCCGTTGCCCGGCATCGGACCGACCGCGACCGACAGCTCGGTGACGCTGCACCTTTTGATGGCCGCGATCTTCGCCGCGGGCTTTGGCGGCGCGGGCTTCCTCGCGCAGGGACGCTCGACTTCTGCGATTATCCCGGTCGTGTGGTCAGCGGCGGCAACTTTCACGCCGATTGCGCTTCTGGTCGCGCTCTACGCCCGTATCGCGCATCTCGACCGCTCGATCCCGTTCGCGATCCTCGCCGTGCTGCTCGCCGCCGCCTTTGCCGCAGCGACCGAAGCGCTCTCCCGACGCGAGAACCGACCCGGCCTTGCGATCTCGATTGCCCTGTTCGCCACCGGCACGCTCGGCGCGCTGGCGCTGGCGCTGACCTTCGCGCTGGAAAAGGGCTGGCTCACGATCGCGCTGGCGCTGATGTCGCTCGGCACGGCCTGGATCTCCATCCAGCGGCCGATCGCCTTCCTGCGCTGGCTCGCTGCGATCCTGGCTGGCATCGTCACCGCGCGCATCGTCTACGACCCGCGCATCGTCGGCGATGCCGTCGGCACCACGCCAATCTTCAATTGGCTGCTCTGGGGCTACGGTGTGCCGGCGCTGTCGTTCTGGGCGGCGAGCCGCTTCCTGCATCGCCGCGGCGACGATGCTCCGCTGCGGATGGTGGAAGCCGCCGCGATCCTGTTCACCGCGCTGCTCGCCTTCATGGAGATCCGTCACTTCGCGACCGGCGGCAACATGACGTCGCCGCCATCGCTGCTCGAATTCGCGCTACAGGTCTGCGTAACGCTCGCCATGGCGATCGGCCTCGAACGGCTGCGGCTGCGCAGCGGCAGTATCGTGCACAATCTCGGCGCGATCGTGCTCACGGTGATCGCCGGGCTCATCAGCGTGTTCGGCCTCCTGATCCTGGAGAACCCCTATCTGCTCAGCAGCATCGATGTCGGCGGTGTTGTGTTCAACCTGCTGCTGCTCGGCTACGCGCTGCCGGCGGTGCTCATGCTGCTGCTGTCCTATGCGGTGGCGGGGCATCGTTCCACGGCCTATGCCAACACGATCGCCGGCGGCGCGCTGGTGTTCGCTCTCGCCTACGTGACGCTGGAGATCCGCCGCTTCTATCACGGGCCGGTCCTGCTCTACGGCGCGACGACTGGCGCCGAACAGTACACCTATTCGATCGGCTGGCTCGGCTTCGGCGTGGTGCTGCTCGGCGTTGGCCTCTTGGTCAATTCGGAGCGCGCGCGGCTCGCCTCCGCCGTCGTGATCGCGCTGACGATCCTCAAAGCCTTCGTCATCGACATGTCGACGCTATCGGGCGTGTGGCGCGCGCTGTCGTTCATGGGGCTCGGCATCGTGCTGGTCGCGATCGGCTGGCTCTATCAGCGGATCCTGTTCCGCCGGCAGGCGCCGCCAGCCGTGACGCAGACGAGCGCGTGAGGATCAGGCCGCGCGAACCGACTCCAGGAAGCTCGCGACCTGGACCTTGAGGCGCGTGCTGCCGGAAGCAAGCGATTTCGCGGCCGACAGCACCTCGCGGAAAGCATGTGCGCCGGGCAGGCAAGGCTCAATCCGTCGAGCGGCGCAATTCGAGCGGGCCTTCATTCTTCGGTGCTTCGGGCCTTGCTTCCGACTTCACCGGCTCGATGCGGCCGGCTTCGACGCGCGGTGTCTCGACACGCGCGGCAACTTCGGTCGCGGATGCGCTGACCGAGCCGGTCGTGCGCGGCGCATGCAGCGAGCGCGGCCGCGCCACAGCGCGCGCCATCAGCATCTGGTTGCCGCCCTGATGGTGGAAATCGCAATAGGCGAAGCCCATGCCCGAGACCGAGCCGCGGAAGCTGCGATCATCGGTCTTTTCCAGGTTGAAGCAGGGCTCGAACGGAATGCCCTTGATCGAGGCGCAGACGTTCTGGCCGCGGATCTGAAGCGTGTTGCCGGGCAGACGGATGTGGCGAACGGGGCCGGCACCCGAGAACTGTACAGCGCCTGCGGCACCGAGATCGTCGAGGATGCGGCCTGCACCGCGGGTCCCGTCGAAACAGGTGAAGGCGAACACCTTGCCCGCCACGAACCGGCGCGCCTCGTCCGCGTTCATACTTCCTGCAATGGCCGGCGCGACCGTTGCCGCCGCCGTGACAGCCCCCAATACAATACGCGCAAGCATGCTCTTACTCCGACGACCCCAGTAGCGGGCAAGCCTGATCTCTTTACCCGCTGCTTACCATACTAACCGTGGCGACATTGAAGCAGGTTGGTTGGTAAAGTCTGAACGCCGTTAGAGAATTTTTACCACGATGCGGCCGCGGACCTCGCCCGCGAGGATCTTCGGCCCCCATTCGGTGATTTGGTCAAGCGGAATTTCCTTAGTGATTTCAGCTAGTTTCATCCGATCCAGATCGGAAGCCAGGCGCTGCCAGGCGGCCCTTCGCGGCTCCAGGGGGCACATCACCGAATCGATGCCGAGAAGGCACACCCCGCGCAAAATAAACGGCGCGACCGAGGACGGCAGATCCATGCCGGCGGCAAGACCGCAGGCTGCAATCGCTCCGCCATACTTCGTCATCGACAAGAGATTGGCGAGCGTGGTCGAGCCGACGCTGTCGATACCGCCGGCCCAGCGCTCCTTGGCGAGCGGTTTTGCCGGCGCGGACAGCTCGTTGCGGTCGATCACCTCGGCCGCTCCCAATTCCCTGAGATAGCTGGCTTCCGCCGCGCGACCGGTGGAAGCGATGACGTGGTAGCCGAGCTTCGACAGCACGGCGGTCGCAACCGAGCCGACGCCACCGGCCGCGCCCGTCACCACCACGGGGCCGCGCTTCGGCGAGATGCCCTGCTTCTCCAGCGCCAGCACCGCAAGCATCGCGGTGAAGCCGGCGGTGCCGATCGCCATGGCGTCACGCCCCGACAGCCCCTGCGGCAGCGCGACCAGCCAGTCGCCCTTCACCCGCGCCTTCTCGGCATAGGCGCCGAGATGCGTCTCGCCCATGCCCCAACCGGTGCAGACGACCTTGTCGCCTGCCTTCCATTGCGGATGCGAGGACTGCTCGACGGTGCCGGCGAAATCGATGCCGGCGATCATCGGGAAGCGGCGCACCACCGGCGCCTTGCCGGTGAGCGCCAGGCCATCCTTGTAGTTCAGCGTCGACCATTCGACCCGCACGGTGACGTCGCCGTCCATCAGCTCGGCTTCGTCGAACTGCGTCAATGCGGCGGTGGTGCCCTTGTCCGCCTTGTCGATCCGGATCGCCTTGAACGTTGCCACGGCAAAACTCCCTGACTTGTTTCAGGGGATGTTTAGCCGATCACGCAGGCTGTGCAACTGGCGCTCCAATTCCGAAGTTCGCAAACCACGAGCCGCGCCTTCACATGCGAACTTCGGAATCAAGAGGAGCGCCAGCAAACATATGATTCTAGTGCCGGTTTTCGATTTGAAGTTCCCGAACGAATGTGCCGCTTGCTCTGCAGGAACTTCAAATCGCCGGCACTAGTCGTGCGACGGGTTTCTCCACGATCGGGAGATTGATCAGGGCCGAGAGTACGCCGAACAGGATCGAGAGCCACCAGATCGGCGTATAGGAACCGAAACGCTCGAACACGATGCCGCCGAGCCAGACGCCGAGGAAGCCGCCGACCTGATGGCTGACGAATGCAAAGCCATAGAGGGTTGCGAGCCAGCGCGTGCCGAACATCAGCGCCACCAGCGCCGAGGTGGGCGGTACGGTCGAGAGCCACATCAGGCCCGACACCGCGCCGAAGGCGATCGCCGAGAACGGCGTGATCGGGAACGAGATGAAGGCGAGCGTTGCGAGCGCACGGATGAAATAGATCGTCGAGAGAATGTAGCGCTTGGGCAGATAGCTTTGCAGCCACCCGACGCTCAGCGAGCCCACCATGTTGAAGAGCCCGATTGCGGCAATCACCCAGCCGCCGACCTGCGTGGAGATGCCGCGATCGACGAGGAACGCCGGCAGGTGCACGGTGATGAAGGCGAGCTGAAAGCCGCAGGTGAAGAAGCCAAGCACGAGCAGCACATAGGAGCGATGGCCGAAAGCCTCGGCGAGCGCCCTGGTGAAGGGTTGCTCGTCGGCGGCCGGCGTGCTGGTCGAGCTCGCAACCGGCGGCGTCGACAGCGCCAGCGAGAGCGGGACGATCAGCAGCATCAGGCCCGCGAACACCGTGAGCGCCTGCTGCCAGCCGAAATTATCGATCAGAGCGACGCCGACGGGCGCGAACAGGAATTGCCCGAAGGAGCCGGCCGCAGTGCCGGCGCCAAGCGCAAGCCCGCGCTTCTCGGCCGGCAGAAGCTTGCTGAAGGCCGACAGTAGGAGATTGAACGAGCAGCCGGCAAGCCCGAAGCCGACCATGACGCCGGCGCCGATGTTGAGCGAGAGCGGCGTCGAGGAATAGCGCATCAACAGCAGTCCGCCGGCATAAAGCACCGCGCCGACGCACATCACGCGAAACAGGCCGAAGCGATCGGCGACCGCGCCGGCGAACGGCTGGCCCAGGCCCCACAACAGATTCTGCACGGCGATCGCGAGGCCGAAGACGTCGCGGCCCCAGGAAAATTCGTGGCTCATCGGCTGGACGAAGAAGCCGAGGCTCGAGCGCGGGCCGAAGCCCAGCATGCCGATGGCGCAGCCGCAGAGAATGATGATCGCTGGCGTGCGCCAGGAGGAAGAATGCGAAACCGGACCGACGTCGCCCACACTTGCCGACATGCAATTTCCCTTTTCTGCCGCCGGCGGTCCGGGATAGGTCGCCGCGCCGCAAGCATTTAATGCATCTGCATGAAAACCCCAAGAGGTATACCGGGCATTGCAGCCCTGCAAATCTCGCGCGGGGTGAGCGCACGGGGGTGAGCGCACAGAAATGTGTCCGGATGGGTCTGGCGGCCTGCGCCCTCGCATGCTATGTTTGATTTACTCATGTTGAGCATATCAACCTGAACAAACCCAACCAGCCTGGAAGGCCGGATTTCTAACGGCCTAGATATACTCAAATTGAGTATATAAGAACGGGAGGCTTCGATGCCGATCTCTGGAATTTACGGTCCCGACGATTTCGCCAAGCGGCCGCAGGGCCACCCCGCTCCCGCCTTACGCAAGCCCGTCGGCAATCACGGCCCCGCATTGCCGCGCCCTTTGCTGGAATGGACACCGGAGGTCGAGCAGGCCACGGCGCATCTCTACGAGCGCGTCCGCCATGTGATCCCGTCGATCGAGTGGCCGCTGATGGCGCCGGCCATCAAGGCGATCAACGAGCTGAAGCAGGCGCGGGGCGCGGTGATCCTCGCGCACAACTACCAGGCACCGGAGATTTTTCACTGCGTCGCCGATATCGGTGGCGACTCGCTCCAGCTCGCGGTCGAGGCGACCAAGGTGAAAGCCGATGTCATCGTGCAATGTGGCGTGCACTTCATGGCGGAGACGTCGAAGCTGCTCAATCCGGACAAGACGGTGCTGATCCCGGATTCCCGCGCCGGCTGTTCGCTCGCCGCCAGCATCACGGGTGCGGACGTGCGCTTGCTGCGCGAAAAGTTTCCGGGCGTGCCCGTCGTCGCCTATGTCAACACCTCCGCCGAAGTGAAGGCCGAGGTCGACATCTGCTGCACCTCGTCGAACGCGGTGCAGGTGGTCGAAAGCCTGCGCGCGCCGAGCGTGATCTTCCTGCCCGACCAGTACCTCGCGAAATACGTTGCCTCGAAGACCGATGTGAAGATCATCGCCTGGAAAGGCGCCTGCGAGGTGCATGAGCGCTTCACCGGCGAAGAGCTGCGCAGCTTTCGCGAAGCCGATCCGTCCGTGCAGATCATCGCGCATCCGGAATGCCCCCCGGACGTCCTCGCGGAAGCCGACTTCACGGGCTCGACCGCGCACATGATCAACTGGGTGCGCGAGAGGCGGCCGAAGCGACTCGTGATGATCACCGAATGCTCGATGGCCGACAATGTGCGCGCCGAACTGCCCGAGGTCGAGATGCTGCGCCCCTGCAATCTCTGCCCACACATGAAGCGCATCACGCTGTCGAACATTTTGGACAGCCTGCTGACGCTCAGTGAGGAGGTGACGATCGATCCCGCCATCGCCGAGCGCGCGCGGCGCTCGGTCGAGCGGATGATCAATCTGAAGAATTGAGAGCGGCAACAAAATGCAACTGCCGTCCCGGAGCGCGCGAAGTGCCCGGGACCCATAATCACAGGCAGATGTGGTCGCGAAGAAAGACGTCACACGGCTTCGCAAAACAACTTCGGCCTGGGGTAGGTCCCCGCCTTCATGGGGACGACGGCTGAGTGAGAGGAAAAAGCCATGCCAACCACCATCCACGACCTCACCCGCACCACCGACGACGTCGTCATCGTCGGCGGCGGCCTCGCCGGGCTGTTCTGCGCGCTCAAGCTGGCGCCGCGACCCGTGACGCTGATCTCGGCAGCGCCGCTCGGACGGGGCGCATCATCGGCCTGGGCGCAAGGCGGCATCGCGGCGGCCGTCGGCGAAGGCGACAGCCCCGAAGCACATGCCGCCGACACCGTCGCGGTCGGCGCCGGTCTCGTCGATGAAGCAGTCGCACTCGGGATTGCACGCGAGGCAGCGCCGCGCATTCACGATCTCCTCAGCTACGGCGTGCCCTTCGACCGCGATCTCGAAGGCCGGCTCGCGGTGGGGCGGGAAGCTGCGCATTCGGCGCGGCGCATCGTGCATGTGCGCGGTGACATGGCGGGCGCGGCGATCATCGCGGCGCTCAGCGAGGCCGTGCGGCGCGCGCCGTCGATCCGCCTGATCGAAGGCCTTGTCGCCGAGGCGCTGCTGACCGAGGACGGCGCCGTCACCGGATTGCAGCTCCGCGACGTCGGCAATGCGACGGCACGTCCCATCATCATCGCCTCCCGCGCGGTGGTGCTGGCAACCGGTGGCATCGGTCATCTCTACGCTGTCACGACCAACCCGCCCGAGGCGAACGGATCGGGTCTCGCGATCGCGGCACGGGCCGGCGCCGTCATCGCCGATCCCGAATTCGTGCAGTTCCATCCGACTGCAATCATGGTCGGCCGCGATCCGGCGCCGCTCGCGACCGAAGCGCTGCGCGGCGAAGGCGCAGTTCTGATCAACGGCGACGGCGAACGCTTCATGGCGGCACGTCATCCGCTCGCTGAACTCGAACCGCGCGACATCGTCGCACGCGGCGTGTTCGCGGAGATCGCGGCCGGCCGCGGCGCGTTCCTCGATGCGCGGGAAGCGCTAGGGTCCCATTTCGCCGAGAAATTCCCGACGGTCCATGCGAGCTGCATCGCGGCCGGCCTCGATCCGGCGACGCAGCCGATCCCGATCGCGCCCGCCGCGCACTACCACATGGGCGGCATCGCGGTGGACGAACGCGGCCGCACGTCCATCGAAGGGCTCTGGGCCGGCGGCGAGGTGTCCTCGACCGGCGCGCATGGCGCCAACCGGCTCGCATCGAACTCGCTGCTGGAGGCTGTCGTTTATGCCGCGCGCATTGCAGACGACATCGCCGGTCGCGCAATCCCCTCGCCGGCCCGGCTGCCGGAGGCGCTCGTGACGCCACGGAACGCCTTGATCGACACGCGTGCAGAGACGAGATTGCGCGCCATGATGAGCGCGAAGGTCGGCGTGATCCGCGACCACGACGGACTTGCAGAGGCGGTGCGCCATTTTGCGACGCTGGAACGCGATGCCGGCAGCGTCGCTCTTCGCGACATGGCGACCACGGCTTTGCTCGTCGCCGCATCCGCATTCACGCGGCACGAGAGCCGCGGCGCGCATTTCCGCTCCGACCATCCGGCCGAGGTGCCTGCCTTCGCAGAGCGGACCATGACGACGCTCGCTGCGGCGCGCGAGGTCGTCGAAGCGCTGATCGAACAGCCTGCGCGCCGGACGGCGCAAGCCATGATCGCCTGACGGAGAGTCTTGTCATGACCCCAGCTTCCCTGCTCCATCCCGACGCCTTCCTGTCGCCGCTCGCGATCGACGAGGCCGTGCACCGCGCACTCGACGAGGACCTTGGCCGCGCCGGCGACATCACCTCGCTCGCGACGATCCCGGAGGCCAACACGGCCCAGGCGATCCTGGTCGCACGCCAAGCCGGCGTGATCGCCGGCCTGCCGCTGGCGCTGGCGACGCTGCAAAAGCTTTCCGATGCGATCGAGCTGCAGGCGCACATCCGCGACGGCGCGCGCGTGAAGGCCGGACAGCGTGTGCTGACGATATCAGGCCCTGCTCGAGCCATTCTCACGGCCGAGCGCACCGCGCTGAACTTCGTCGGCCGGCTCTCCGGCATTGCGACGCTGACGGCCGAGTACGTCCGCCAGACCGAAGGCAGCAAGATGCGGATCTGCTGTACGCGAAAGACCACGCCGGGGCTGCGCGCGCTGGAGAAATACGCCGTGCGCTGCGGCGGCGGTTTCAACCATCGTTTTGGTTTGGATGACGCGATCCTGATCAAGGACAACCACATCGCGGTCGCCGGCGGCATCCGCGCCGTGCTGGAGCGCGCCCGCAGCCATGCCGGCCATCTCGTGAAGATCGAGATCGAGGTCGATACGCTGGCGCAATTGCGCGAGGTGCTGGACACCGGCCTTGCCGATGCCGTGCTGCTCGACAACATGGATATCGCCACGTTGCGCGAAGCGGTGAAGCTCGCGGCCGGCCGCGTCGCGCTGGAAGCGTCCGGTGGTGTCACGCTTGAGTCGATTGCACAGATCGCGGCGACGGGCGTCGACTACGTCTCGTCAGGCGCGCTGACGCATTCGGCGCCGAATTTCGACTGCGCGCTGGACATCGAGGCTTGATGCGCAAACGCCTTCTGGATTGATCTTAGTCCTAGGCACGCTGCACCTCTCCCGCAAGCCGGGGAGGCATAGGCCGCCGCCTTTGGCGGCCGTCCTCCTAAGGGACGCCGAGGCGAAGCCTCGGCTATGGCGAAGCGCCGGGTGGGGGCTTTCTCCATATTGGGAGTCTCGATTATGGCGACACCCTCTCCCCAACCCTCTCCCGCAAGCGGGAGAGGGAGCGCATCTTCAGTGCGGCCGCATTTGATCCCGATCTGAGCGCGCTACCGCCGCTCGGTCGCACCCAGCTCGGCTGAGCTCTTGGCTTCCTGCGCGAGCTCTGCTGACAGCGCGGCGGTCTGCGCCGGCGTGCCCCAGCTCGGCACCTCGCTGCCGTCACCCCAGGCGCGCGGCCGGTAGAAGGTGTGGACGCCGAACTTGTAGGTCTTCTTCATCTCGGCGACCCAGGACGGCCGCACCCAATAGGCATGGTAGTGCGTCGACTTGCCGACCTCAGGCAGCCAGATCTGGCCGTCGAGCATCGCTTTCGCGATCTTCCTGGCGCGCTCCCACATGTCGGGCTCGCGGATCACGTCGGGATTGTTGTCGCAGGCGAAGGTGAACTGGCAGGCGAAGTGGCGATACTTGTTCTGATAGACCACGCCGCACACAGTGTCCGGATATTTGCCGGAGAACACGCGGTTCATCACCACCTGGGCAACCGCGATCTGGCCGCGCACGGCTTCGCCCCGCGATTCGAAATAGACGGCCTCGGCGAGGCATTTCTCTGCTTTGGCGCGCGACTTCTCGTCAAGGGCGAGGCGTTCGGCCGGCGACCTGACGCGCTGATCGTCGGCATTGACCTCGCCCTTGGGCGCGACGCTCTCGC
Organism: Bradyrhizobium sp. CB82; assembly: GCF_029714405.1. NCBI lineage: Bacteria > Pseudomonadati > Pseudomonadota > Alphaproteobacteria > Hyphomicrobiales > Nitrobacteraceae > Bradyrhizobium > Bradyrhizobium sp. CB82. The sequence continues at coordinate 6,880,191 of NZ_CP121650.1, forward strand.
CGTTCTCGGTGGCCCTTGCGACCTCCTCCGATGGCGGCGGCAGCGAGGCCATCACCTTCATGTCGGGGTCCGGCATCACGATCAGCGGTTCCGCGCCGGGCTGCCAGCTCTCCATGCTCTCGAGGCTGCCGCCGAGCGACGAGCTTCCGAAGAACAGGTTCGACGTCTTGACGCTGAAGGGATCGCGGGCTGGCGCGGCCGGGGCCCGCTTCAACTCGTTGAGCGTCTGGGCCGCAAGCGACAGCGCGCTGTCGCTTGCGGGCGCGGTGGAATATTGCGGCAGCGGCGGCGCGCGCAGCGCCTCCTCGAGTTCGGGATCAAGCGCGGCCGCGGACTCCGGCGACATCGCCTGCGACAACGCGGCCGTCTTGGCGCCAAAGACCGAGCTGTTCGATGTCGCGGGATCCTGTGCGGCGGGCGCTGCGGATGGCGCGTCCGGCTCAGCCGGCGCGGGCGGAACGGTCGCGAGACGGTCGCCCTTCAGTGTGCGATCCACGCGCGGAAAATCGGCGGCCTGATAGCGCGGTGGCGTCTGGAGCGCCGGATTGCGCGAGATGCTGCCCGTGATGTCGCGATCGTCCAGCCTCGCGAGGCGATAGCTCGCGCTCTGCGGAGCCGAGGTTCCGATCGGACGGGCAAAGCTGTAGGTGGCGAGCTGGATCGAGGACGCCGCGGAAAATACCTGCCTCTGCCAGCGCTCGGCAATGCCGGGTTGGCGCGCCAACAGCGAAGCAATGTCCTGATATCCGGTCTCTCTCGGCATCAATGCGAAGATGCAGAGACCGATGCCGAAGGACGCGAACCGCGCGCCCTTCGGATGGTTACGCAACACAAACATCGATACGCTCACGCAACGCTTACGGTAGAGAAGATCGAACGCAGTGCGTCCGTGCAATTCGATCCTTTTTGTTGGTATCTAATTTAGGTTGCCGGGGAGTTAATCGGCGTTGCGCGCACACCACACTCAAGCGATCGCAGGTGTTTTCACCGCGCGACCGGACGCGTAGGTAAATGCGACCTCACGCAAAAAGGTGAACACCTCGTCAACGGATATGGTGAAGGAACTCTTGACGGCGTGTCATTACGGGACGTGCGTCAACGAACCGCGTTATTGCGCAACGTATTTCCACACAACCACTGTCATCGCCCGGCTTGACCGGGGTACGCCGCAGCTTATCGATTCAGGCACGACCGTCTCGGAGTACTGGATCGCCCGGTCAAGTCGGGCGATGACGACGAGAGTGTGGGACGCACCTGCCACAAGTTCATTGCGAGGAGCGCAGCGACGAAGCGATACGGCGTCTTTCCGCGGAAGGATACTGGATTGTTTCGCTGCGCTCGCAATGACGGTGTGGATAGAGCGGAGATCAAAACGAAAGAGGCGGAGCCTTGGCCCCGCCTCTCTCATTCTCAGATCTTGATCAATTTCACGCTTGGCTTGCGATCGCCTTGCCGAGCGCGGCCTGGGCTGCCGCGAGGCGTGCAATCGGCACGCGATAGGGCGAGCAGGAGACGTAGTCGAGGCCGATCGCGTGGCAGAACGCCACCGAGGCGGGATCGCCGCCGTGCTCGCCGCAGATGCCGACCTTGAGCGAAGAGCGCGTCTTGCGGCCGCGCGCGACGCCGATCTTGACGAGCTCGCCGACGCCTTCCTGATCGAGCGCGATGAAGGGATCGATTTGCATGATGCCCTTCGCGACGTAAGGCCCGAGGAAGCTCGCCGCGTCGTCGCGGCTGATGCCGTAGGTGGTCTGCGTCAGGTCGTTGGTGCCGAAGGAGAAGAACTCGGCCGACTGCGCGATCTCGGCCGCGAGCAGGCAGGCGCGCGGCAGCTCGATCATGGTGCCGACCTGATAGGCGAGCTTGGTGTTGGTGGCGCGCATCACCGCCTGGGCGGTGGCATCGATGCGTGCCTTGACGAGGTCGAGCTCGGCCTTGGTCGCAATCAGCGGCACCATCACCTCCAGGCCAACGGCCTTGCCGGTGCGCCGCTGCGCCTCGACTGCGGCCTCGAAGATCGCACGCGCCTGCATCTCGGCGATCTCGGGATACGCGATCGCGATGCGGCAGCCGCGGAATCCGAGCATCGGGTTGAACTCGGAGAGCTCGCGCGCGCGGTCGGCCAGGCGGCGCGGGTCGGTGTTCATGGCGCGCGCCACTTCCTCGACCTCGGCGTGGGTGTGCGGCAGGAATTCATGGAGCGGAGGATCCAAAAGCCGGATCGTGACGGGCAGTCCTTTCATGATCTCGAACAGCTCGACGAAGTCGGCGCGCTGCATCGGCAGGAGCTTCGCCAGAGCCGCACGGCGCGACTGCTCGTCCTCGGAGAGGATCATCTCGCGCACCGTGCGGATGCGCGTCTCCTCGAAGAACATGTGCTCGGTGCGGCACAGGCCGATGCCTTCCGCGCCGAACTTGAGCGCGGTGCGCGCATCGTCCGGCGTATCAGCGTTGACGCGCACGCCGATCTTGCGGACCTGGTCGGCCCAGTTCATCAGCGTGCCGAACTCGCCGGACAGCTCCGGCTCGATCATCGGCATGCGGCCGGCAAGCACCTGGCCGAGCGAGCCGTCGATGGTGATGACGTCGCCGGTCTTGAAGGTGCGCGAGCCGATGCTCATGGTGCCGCGGCCGTAATCGACGCGGATCGTGCCGCAGCCGGAGACGCAGGGCTTGCCCATGCCGCGCGCGACCACCGCCGCGTGCGAGGTCATGCCGCCGCGCGTGGTGAGAATGCCCTCGGCCGCGTGCATGCCGTGAATGTCTTCGGGGCTGGTCTCGATGCGGACCAGGATGACCTTGCGCCCGTCGGCCTGGAGCTTGGCGGCTTCATCCGAGGAGAACACGATCTCGCCGGAGGCAGCACCAGGCGAAGCCGGCAGCCCGGTCGCGATCACGTCGCGCTTGGCGTTGGGATCGATGGTCGGATGCAGGAGCTGATCGAGCGAAGCCGGATCGATGCGCGTCACCGCTTCCTTCTTGGAGATCAGGCCCTCATTGGCGAGCTCGACCGCGATGCGCAGCGCCGCCTTCGCGGTGCGCTTGCCGCCACGGGTCTGGAGCATCCAGAGCTTGCCGCGCTCGACGGTGAACTCCATGTCCTGCATGTCGCGGTAGTGCTTTTCGAGCTGCGTGTAGATGCGCGTCAGCTCCTTGAACGCCTCCGGCATCGCCGTTTCCATCGACGGCTTGTCGGAGCCGGACTCTTTCCGCGCTTCCTCGGTGATGTCCTGCGGCGTGCGGATGCCCGCCACCACGTCCTCGCCCTGTGCGTTGATCAGGAACTCGCCGTAGAGCTTGCTGTCGCCGGTGGAGGGATTGCGGGTGAAGGCGACGCCGGTCGCCGACGTCTCGCCCATGTTGCCGAACACCATGGCCTGTACGTTGACCGCGGTGCCCCAGGATTCCGGTATGTCGTGCAGCTTGCGGTAGGTCACCGCGCGCGCGTTCATCCAGGATGAGAACACGGCGCCGATCGCGCCCCAGAGCTGGTCGTGCGCATCCTGCGGAAACTCCTTGCCGGTCTCGTGCGCCACCGCATCCTTGTACTTGCCGACCAGATCGACCCAGTCCTCGGCGGTGAGGTCGGTGTCGAGCGAATAGCCCTGGCTGTCCTTGAAGGTGTCGAGGATTTCCTCGAAGTGATGATGCTCGAAGCCGAGCACCACGTCGGAATACATGGTGATGAAGCGGCGATAGCTGTCATAGGCAAAGCGGCGGTCGCCCGACAATTCCGACAGCGCTTCCACGGTCTCGTCGTTGAGGCCGAGATTGAGCACGGTGTCCATCATGCCCGGCATCGAGGCGCGCGCGCCGGAGCGCACCGAGACGAGCAGCGGGTTCTTGGCATCGCCGAACGCCTTGCCGGTCAGCTTGCCGACATAGTCGAGCGCCTTCTCGACCTGCGCGTTCAATTCCTTCGGATAGGTCTTCTCGTGGGCGTAGAAATAGGTGCAGACCGAGGTCGGGATGGTGAAGCCGGGAGGCACGGGGAGGCCGAGATTGGCCATCTCGGCGAGGTTGGCGCCCTTGCCACCGAGCAGATCGCGCATTTCGGATTTGCCCTCGGCCTTGCCGTCGCCGAAGGTGTAGACCCACTTGCCCGCCTTGGCGGCGCCTGGCGCCGGCTTCGCAGCGACCTTGGGCGCCACCGGCTTGCTCACAGGCTTGGGGGCGGGCTTCGCAGCCGTCTTCACGGCGCTCTTCACCGCGCTTTTGGGCAGCGCCTTGCGGGCTGCCGGCGCGGCTTTCGCCTTGGCAGAGGGCTTTGATTTCGCTGGGATTTTCTTAGGCTTCGAGGCGGCTTTGGCCATAGCTTGCACACAACCTGCGAGAGGAACGGGAAATCGCGGGCCTTACACCATTTTGGGCGGGCTCGCGCAAGTCGGACGGATGGGGGATGGGAAGATTGATGGGAAGATTAGAGATGCAGCCACTTCAAAAGGCCGAGCCCGATCGCGCCGTTCAGGATCAGGAAGATCGCGACGATCAGGTTCAGGAGCCGCGGCATGATCAGGATGAGCACGCCCGCGATCAGCGACATGATCGGCGAGAGGTGGGCGACGGTGAGGTGCATGAAATATCTTTCTCGAGGCCTGGGGGTGATGCGAATCGCGGCCGGATCATACCGGGACCGGTTCCGCGAGTAGAGACGCACGAGATCATGGTTGAGTTCCCCCACTCACGAAAACTGCCTGAAATTGCCGCGGATGCGGCACTCGATTTTCCGGAACATTGCGCGCGCCGCAGCATTGGCAACCGACCGCGCCGTTGGGCGCATGTCGAAATCACCTTCGGCAAGACCATCTTCGGCAAAACCATCTTGAGAAGGAGTTGCCTATGCGGAACAGAATTCTTGCTCTTGCAGCGCTTGGCGCCGCGCTCGGAGCGCCGGTCGCAGCGCAGGCGCAAGCCGATGTCACGATCGGCCGCGCCCCCGTCGTGACCGAGCGCAGCCCTGGCATCGCCGTCGAACAACGTCCGGCGTTTCGCGACTATGTCGTCGAGCAGCGCGTGCCGGCCTTCAGCGTGCCGGACCGCATCGTGGTCGGCACCGTGCTGCCGGAAACCGGCATCACCTATTACGACGTGCCGCAGCGCTTCGGTCCGACGACCTATCGCTACACGGTCGTGAACGGCGAGACCGTGCTGGTCGAGCCGCGCTCGCGACGCATCGTCGAAGTTCTCGACTAGATGTCCGGCGCGCCCCACAAGGCCAACAACAAGGCTTGGCGCGCGTAGAGTTCACGGACATCAGGCCCTGCCCGGTCCTCCCCCCGCCGGGCAGGGCTTTTTTGCACTCTCGTGTCCCGGGCAAGCGAAGCGCAGACCCGGGACCCAGAAGCCGAGCGACGCAGCGGCATGGGCCCCGGATCAGCAGCGCATCACGCCGCAAAGGGGCGGCGCGCTGCGCAGCATCCGGGGCACGAGAGCGATCAATCCTGGATCTTCGAGAAGTCCGCGACAGCACGCGTGGCGCTGCGGATTTCGTTCAAGAGCTTCAAGCGATTCTCGCGCACCTTCGGGTCCTCGTCGTTGACGCGGACCTTGTCGAAGAAGGCATCGACCGGCGGACGCAGCTTTGCCATTGCGCTCATGGCGGCGGCGAAATCCTCCTTCGCGACGGCTGCGCTTGCTTCCGCCTTCACCTCACCGATCGCCTTCGCCAGCGCTTTCTCTTCAGCCAGGCTGTAGAGCGCAGGATCGGGCGCGCCGTCGAACGTGCGCTTGTCCTTCTTCTCCTCGATGCTGAGGATGTTGCCGGCGCGCTTCGTGCCGGCGAGCAGGTTCTTGCCGTCGTCACTGTCGAGGAATTTGCCGAGCGCCTCGACGCGGCGCACGATCATCAGGAGATCGTCCTGGCCGCCGAGGGCGAACACGGCGTCGACGAGATCATGACGCGCGCCCTGCTCACGGAGCTGGACTTTGAGGCGGTCGGCGAAGAAGGGAAGAAGATCAATAGCTCCCTTTCCTATGCCAAATGTTCCACCGGCACTGCGCAGACGCTGCGCGATCGATTCAAGCACCGTATCGTAGTGTTGGTCAAAGAGCTTTGCGAGGTTGAGCCGAATGCCGTTCTCAACAAGCAACCGGATCACACCCAACGCCGCGCGGCGCAGCGCATAGGGGTCCTTGCTTCCCGTCGGCTTCTCGTCGATGGCCCAGAAGCCGACGAGCGTATCGATCTTGTCGGCGAGCGCGACGGCGACGCTCACCGGATCGGTCGGCACGCGATCCGCTGGCCCTTGCGGCTTGTAGTGCTCCTCGCAGGCCGCGGCGACGGAGGCATCCTCGCCCTGGGCCAGCGCGTAGTACTTGCCCATCAGGCCCTGCACTTCCGGGAATTCGCCGACGACTTCCGTCAGCAGATCCGCCTTCGCCAGAAGCGCGGCGCGCGTGGCCTTGGCGACATCCGCCCCGACCAGTGGCGCGATCTCCGCCGCCAGGCGCTCGATGCGCTTGATGCGCTCTCCTTGCGTGCCGAGCTTCTCGTGGAACACGATCTGCTCGAATTTCGGCAGCCGGTCTTCGAGCTTCGTCTTCAGGTCGGTCTCGTAGAAGAACTTCGCATCCGACAGCCGCGCGCGGATCACGCGCTCGTTGCCGGAGACGATCGCCTTGCCGCCGTCGGTCGCCTCGATATTCGCAACCAGGATGAACTTGCTGGCGAGCTTGCCCGTTTTGGGATCGCTGATCACGAAGCACTTCTGGTTGTTGCGGATGGTGGCGCGGATCACTTCCGGCGGGATCGACAAGAATTCCTGGTCGAACGAGCCCATCAGCACGACCGGCCATTCGACGAGCCCCGCGACCTCGTCGAGCAGGTTCTGGTCTTCGAGCAGCTCGAAGCCTTGCGCAAAGGCGAGCTGCTTGGCGTCGGTCAGGATCGAATCCTTGCGACGCTCCGGATCGAGCACGACCTTGGCGTCGAGCAGTTTTGCCTCGTAATCCTCGAAGCGGCGCACGTTGATCGCCCCTGGTGCCAGGAAGCGATGGCCGAAGGTGGTCTGGCCGGTCTCGATGCCGTCGACGGAAAAATTCACGACGTCAGGCTGTTCGGTCTCGAGCCCGAAGGTCGCGGTGATCGCATGCAACGGACGCACCCAGTTGAGCGAGCCTGACCTGGCCGAGCGCGCGCCCCAGCGCATCGATTTGGGCCAGGGGAAGGTGCGGATGATCACCGGGAGGATCTCGGCGATCACGTCGATCGCCGCACGGCCCGGTTTCTCGATCAGCGCGATGTAGAAATCGCCCTTCTTGTCGCTCTGGATCTTTGCCTCGCTCAGCGAGGCAAGGCCCGTGGCCTTCAAGAATCCCTGGATCGCAGCCTCCGGTCCGCCGACGCGCGGACCGCGGCGCTCTTCCCTAAGATCGGGCTGGCGCGCGGGGATGCCGTGTACGGTGAGCGCGAGGCGGCGCGGCGTCGCAAACGCCTTGGCGCCCTCATAGACGAGGCCTTCGGCAACCAGCTTGTCGGTGACCATGCGTCGCAGATCGTCGGCCGCCTTGGCCTGCATGCGCGCGGGAATCTCCTCGGAGAACAGCTCCAGCAACAGATCGGGCATCAGGCCACTCCGCCCGCTTCGGTGTGCACCCAGGCCTCGCCGCAGGCCTTGGCTAGCTCGCGCACCCTGAAAATGTAGCTCTGCCGCTCGGTCACCGAGATGACGCCGCGCGCGTCGAGAAGATTGAACACGTGGCTCGCCTTGATGCACTGGTCATAGGCCGGCAGCGCCATCAGGTGCTCCCTGCGGTTGCTGGCTTCGCGCCAGCCGGCCTCGAGGTATTTCTTGCAGGCTTCTTCCGCCATCTTGAATTGCTCGAACAGCATCGCGGTGTCGGCATATTCGAAATTGTGCCGCGAATATTCCTGCTCGGCCTGGAAGAACACGTCCTTATAGGTGACCTTCTGATCGCCTTCGCGGCCGTTGAAGTTGAGGTCCATGATGCGGTCGACGCCCTGCAAGTAGCAGGCAAGCCGCTCGAGCCCATAGGTGAGTTCGCCCGCCACCGGCGCGCATTCGACGCCGGCGACCTGCTGGAAGTAGGTGAACTGCGACACTTCCATGCCGTCGCACCAGCATTCCCAGCCCAGCCCCCACGCGCCCAGCGTCGGGCTCTCCCAGTCGTCCTCGACGAAGCGGATGTCGTGCACGGCGGAATCGATGCCGATCGCGGCAAGCGACTTCAGGTACAGCTCCTGAAGGTCCGGCGGCGACGGCTTGAGGATCACCTGGAACTGGTAATAGTGCTGGAGCCGGTTGGGGTTCTCGCCGTAGCGGCCGTCCTTCGGCCGGCGCGAGGGCTGCACATAGGCGGCATTCCACGGCTTCGGGCCGAGCGCGCGCAGGGTGGTCGCAGGGTGGAAGGTGCCGGCGCCGACCTCCATGTCGTAGGGCTGGAGGACCACGCAGCCGTAATCCGCCCAATAGCGTTGCAGCGCCAGGATCAGGCCCTGGAACGAGCGGTCCGGGCGCATATGGGCGGGCAATGAGGCGTCCATCGTCAGGTCAGGCTTTCGCGGGGGGTTTTGAATCGCGCGGGACCGTATCGACGGCGGCGATGGGAATCAAGGCAAAGGGGGGCGTTCTTACCTCCCGCGCTTGCGGGGAGGTCGCGCCGAAGGCGCGGGTGGGGGCTCTTTCCATTGAGGGAGTGTTCACTGCGGAGATACCCCACCCCCGCCCTCCCCGCAAGCGGGAGAGGGAGCACACCTTTTGCGTGGCAGTGACGGAGTTTGGCGTCCCTTAACCCGGGCGATACGCCCCGGTGACGGGGTCGCGCTTCAGCGTCTGAATTTCCCCCGTGCGGGCGGCTTCGGCAACGCGCGACAGGCGCATCTCCTCCAGCTCCTGGTTGATCCGGACGGCTGTCTTGTAGGCCCAGCGGACCACGGCTAGCCCGCCCAGCACGCCCGCGAATGCAACGAACGGCGGCATCGGTCGATCCTTGTTCAATGCTCAGCCCCCACGCGTATTCTCGCGCAGACGGGCCCGCGCCGCAATTGGCTTGGTTCGGACCAAATGGCGCGGGCCAGCTGCTGCTAGAACCCGAATTTCGCCCAAATCGCCCGCGTTTCCAACGCCGAGATCAGTTCATCCGGCAGGCTGGCTACCCCATCCAAGGCCGAAAGCTGGCCTGCGCCGGGCGCTTTGCGGCCGAACAGGCCGGCCAGCAGCCCGGTCGGCTGCGCGATCACGGGGGTGAGAACCTTCTCGCCATAGCGGGCACGAAGAGTTGAGCGGAGATCGCCGATCCCATCGGCAAGGCCCAGCGAGATCGCGGTATCGCCCGCCCAATATTCGCCGGTGAACAGCGTATCCTCGCCGCCCCTCAGGCGCGCGCCCCGGCTCTCCTTCACCAGCGCGATGAAGATCGCGTGGATCTCGCGCTGGAGCTTCTTGAGCCGCGCCACATCGTCGGGATTCTCGGGCAGAAATGGATCGAGCATCGCCTTGTGCTCGCCGGCGGTATAGAGCCGGCGCTCGATGCCGAGCCGCTTGATCGCCTCCTGGAAGCCGAAGCTGCCGCCGACTACGCCGATGGAGCCGACGATCGAAGAGGGATCGCAGAAGATCTCATCGCCCGCGCAGGCGATCATGTAGCCGCCGGAGGCGGCGACGTCCTCAACGAACACCAAAACCTTAAGCTTCTTTTCGGCCGCAAGCTGCTTGATACGCAGATAGATCTGGCGCGACTGCACCGGCGATCCGCCGGGCGAGTTGATGACGAGTGCCACCGCCTTCGCATTCCGGAACGAAAACGCACGCTCCAGCACCCGCGCGATGCCCGCGAGCGTCATGCCCGGCCGCAGCGGCGTCACCGCGCCGATCACGCCGGAGAGCCGGACCACGGGCACGACCGCGGCGCCGGGACGAAAGCGCGCCGGAAGATAATCGATGAACCCGTCGATCAGGCCGGACGACTTATTCGTATCGCTCAATTGTTCGGCCATGCCGTTACCTCGTCTTTACCATTTCTTATCACGCGACTGTCATTGGAAGTGCCTGGAACGTGTTTTGCAAAGCCTCGATTGGGAGGCTGCAATGGCGCAGCGGAGGGCACCATGAAGATCTATCTGCTGGTGATGTTGATGGGTGCGCTTTTCACGGCGATTCGCTTCACCACGACGCAAGAACAGCAGTCAAGCTCGCTTCCCCAATAGATTTTCACGGGACCGCCAGCGGCAGCACCGCCCTCCCGGCCAATACCTCCTGCACCTCTTTTTTAGGCACGCGTGAGTCTTCGTTGAGCATCAGGCTGGGCAGGATGCGTGTCGGCGCCCTGCCGCCTTTGATGGCGCGGACCAGCACGCGGATCGCAGGCTTTTCCACGTCGCCGTGAACCGGCAACACCGAGAGGCTTCCGAAGCCGCGTGACAGCGCTGTCAGTACTTCTGCTATCCCATCTGCGCGCCAGATCAAGGTCAGCGCGCCGCCTGATTTGAGGATGCGCCTTGCTGCGTGCACCCAGGCGTGCAGCGTCTCCTCCGTCGCGACATGGGCGACGTGACGCGCCTGGTCCGGGGAGCCGCGATGGCGCACTGGATCGTTGAAGGGCGGATTCATCAGGACGACGTCGACGCTGTCAGGTGAAAGGCCGCTGGCCGCAAAGCTCTCCGAACCGGCAGTGACGTCGAGGATAATCGCGTCGGCTTCAATCGCATTAGCGGCCACGTTGGCGCGCGCGAGGCTGCCAAGCTCCGGATCGATCTCGACCAGCGTCAGGCTGACCCCGGGAACGCGGCGTGCCAGCGCAAGGCCCGCCGCGCCGACGCCAGCGCCGAAATCGACGACGCGATCGCCTGCCTTGGCCGCGGTCGCCGCGGCCAGCAGGATCGCATCGTGACCGGCGCGGTGGCCGGACCGCTTCTGCATCAGCCGCAATTGCCCGTCGAGGAACGCGTCCTCGGTGATGCCATCGTCCGTGACGTTTTGGGCGAGCTCAGTCATCGCCGCGCAATTCGTGGCTGAGGCCGGCCTCGGTCAGAAGCTGCCGCGCCTCGCTGGCGTCGTCCTCATGGACCAGGATCCGCCGCGGCAGGATACCGAGCGAGCCTTCGATGATGCTCATGTTCTGGTCCAGCACCAGATGGTGGATATTGGCGCCGTCGAGCAGTGCGCCGATCGCCGACACCAGCACCATGTCGTTGGTCCGAACCAGTTCGCGCAAAACGAGCCTCCTGCCTGACGCGGGGTGGGCGGAAATGTCAATGGTTCCGCGGCACTTGCCGCATCCGCCCGCAGTTTCTATTGTCTTTGCATCAGAATAGCCCTTCCCGGGCAAATATTGGAGACCGGCGTGGCCGTAATCGTACCTTTCGAAACTCCCGGCGCGTCGATCGAAGAGCTGGTTGCCCTTGTCGCCCCTGACATGGAGCGGGTCAATGCGACCATCCTGTCGCGGACCGGCTCCGAGGTGACCATGATCCCGGAGGTCGCCAACCACCTGATCTCCTCCGGCGGCAAGCGGCTGCGGCCGATGCTCACCCTCGCCATGGCCAACCTCGCCGGCTACACCGGCGACGGCCATATCAAGCTCGCCGCCTCCGTCGAGTTCATGCATACCGCAACCCTGCTGCACGACGACGTCGTCGACGAGAGCGAGATGCGCCGCGGCAAATTGTCGGCGCGCATGCTGTGGGGCAATGAAGCGAGCGTGCTTGTCGGCGACTTCCTGCTGGGACAAGCCTTCCGCATGATGGTCGAGGTCGGCTCGCTGCGGGCGCTCGACATCCTCTCGGCTGCGGCTGCGACCATTGCCGAGGGCGAGGTGATGCAGCTTGCGGCCGCCAAGAACACCGCGACCACCGAGGACGAATATCTCGCCGTGATCCGTGCCAAGACCGCGGAATTGTTCGCGGCCGCCTGCGAGGTCGGGCCCGTGATCGCCAACCGTCCGAAGGCCGAGCAGACCGCCTGCCGCTCGGTCGGCATGAATCTCGGCATCGCCTTCCAGCTCGTCGACGACGTCCTCGATTATGGCGGCAAGAGCGCCAAGCTCGGCAAGAACACCGGCGACGATTTCCGCGAAGGCAAGATCACGCTGCCCGTGGTGCTCGCCTTCCGCCGCGGCAATGACAGCGAGCGCGCCTTCTGGATTCGGGCGCTGGAGCGCGGCGAGATTGGGGACACCGATCTGGATCACGCCATCGGGCTGATGAACAAGCACCGCGCACTCGAGGACACGCTGAGCCGCGCTCAGCACTACGGCGCCATGGCCGTCGATGCACTGGCGCTGTTCCCGTCCTCGCCGATGAAGAGCGCGCTGGAGCAGGTGGTAGCGTTCTGCCTCGCACGGTCGCACTAGAACAGGACAAGTTTGAATTGGATCGATGAGCCCGCAGACTCGCTGCAGCTCTCCCGCTTGCGGGTCCCGCAAGCGGGAGGGGAGCGCATCTTCCTCGCGGTTCGCAATCGGATCTAACCTCAACATGCTTTAGCGGAGCTCCGGGAATGGTCGACGCGAATTTCTGGCTGTTCCTCGCCGCGGCCCTCGTCATTGCGCTCGTTCCCGGTCCCGGCATCTTCTACGTCGCCGCGCGAACCTTCTCGGAAGGCCGGACAAGCGGATTCGCCTCGATTGCCGGCACGGCGCTGGGCGGAATGGTCCACGTGGTCGCGGGCAGCCTCGGCATCTCCGCCATCATCCTTGCGAGCGCCGAGCTGTTCGCCGCCGTGAAGTACGTGGGTGCGCTGTATCTGGTCTGGCTCGGCATCCGGACCTTTCGCAGCGCCGGCCGGCCTCCGGCGCTGGAGCGTGAGCCTGTCGGCGACAGACGCGCCTTCTGCGACGGCGTGCTGGTCGAGGCGCTGAACCCGAAGACCGCAGCGTTCTTCCTGGCCTTCATCCCGCAGTTTCTCGATCCATCCGCCGCCAGCCCCACGCTGCAATTCATCCTGCTTGGCGCAATCTCGGTGACGCTGAATACGCTCGCAGATTTCGGCGTCGTGCTGATGGCCTCCTTCACCCGCGCGCAACTGACCAGCCGGCCGCGTCTCGTGCAGCGCCTCACCCAAGGCTCCGGCGTCTTCATCGCAGGCCTCGGGCTTTCGCTCGCGCTGGCGCGTCGGCCGGTGAATAGTTAGCGTCGGCATAGGATCGCCGCACGATGCTCGCCCCGCAAAGTCGCTTCTATGAATCTCACGGCCTGCGGCTGCACTACGCCGACTGGGGCAATGAAGGCGCGCCGGTCGTCATCCTGGTCCATGGCGGCCGCGATCATTGCCGGAGCTGGGACGTCATCGCCCGCGCGTTGCAGCCGCATTTTCACGTGCTGGCGCCCGATCTTCGCGGCCACGGCGATTCCGACTGGACCAGGGGCGGTAGCTACGCGTTGACGGAGTATGTGTACGATCTGGCCCAGCTCGTCCGCGTCATCGCCGCGCCAGAGGTGATCCTCATCGGCCATTCGATGGGCGGCATGGTGTGCCTGATCCATTCGGGATCGTTTCCGGAGACGGTATCGGCGCTCGTGGTTCTCGACGGCGTGACCGTCTTGCCGGATGCGCAACGGGCTCCGACACATGAACGCATCGCCAAATGGGTCGGCCAGGTCGACAAATTGCACGACCGTGCACCCCGCTTCTATCGCACGATCGAGGACGCGGCGGCGCAGATGAGGACCTACAACAAACGGCTGTCACGTGAGTTGGCGCTGCACCTTGCAACGCACGGGGTGCGGCAGAACGAGGATGGCACGTTTAGCTGGAAGTTCGATCCCTATCAGCGCGTCACCGCGCCGCAGCGATTATGGCCGGATGACCACGTCGCACTGTGGGCGCGCATCGCCTGCCCCACGCTGCTCCTGAACGCAGACGAAAGCTTCCTCGCCGCCTCCCGGGCGGCAGGCCTGGAGCGCTACTTCCAGAAGGCGTGCATCGAAATGGTTTGCGGCGCTGGACACTGGCTGCATCACGACCGGCCGCAAGAGGTCATCGGCGCGATCAGGCGGTTTCTCGGACTAGCAGATGAAGGCGCAGGCTAGCTGAGCCGCCTTGGGGTGGTCAAAGGCGCGACAGCGCCTTGCCCACCGTGCATCCCAGATCGGGCGATAGACGTGGTGGGCACGCTTCGCCTTGGAGGCGGCGACTAACTCAACGTCCCCGCATGCACCCACCAGCCAGGGTGATCGCGGCGGATCGTCTCGGCTGCGGCATGTGCCTCGGCAGGTCCGCCGAAGATCGCAAAGCAGGTCGCGCCCGAACCCGACATGCGGGCAAGCTTGACGCCGGCACAGGCGCGCAAGGCGCCCAGCACGTCGCCGATCACGGGCTCGATGCGCATTGCAGGAGCTTCGAGATCGTTGGCGACGGTCGAAAGCACGTCGACCCAGTCTGCGGTCGAGGCTCCCTCCCCCGGCCAGGCCGGCGCTTCGAAGACGTCGGTGACGCCGACCAAAAGCTCGCCGTTGCGCAGGCCCAGAGCCTGGAACACGTCCTTTGTCGCCACCGGCACGCGCGGGTTCACCATCACACTGGGCATGCTCGGCAACTTCAGCGGCAGGAGTTGCTCGCCGACGCCGGTCATGTCGCAGGCGCGCGAGAGCAGGCACACTGGCACGTCGGCGCCGGTCGCAAGTGCGACCTTCTGCAAAAGGGGATCATCGAGCGAGAGATTGTTGAGGCGCGCCAGCAGCCGCAAGGCCGCCGCAGCATCCGCCGAGCCGCCGCCGATACCGGCTGCGACGGGAAGCACCTTGTCGAGCGCGAAGGCACCAAGCTTCAGGTTCGGCACGGCCTCCGTGAGAAACCTTGCCGCCTTGAGCACGAGATTGTCCGATGTCTCGCCGCAGGCCGCGGCCAACGGGCCCGTGGTGGTGAGCTTCAGCTCTTCGCCCGGCTCGAGCGTGAGACGATCGGCGCAATCGGCGAATGCGACCACGCTTTCGAGATCATGATAGCCGTCGGTGCGACGGCCGACGACACGAAGGCTCAGATTGACCTTCGCGCGCCCTTCTTCAATCAACGCCGACATCGACGACCAACCCCCAAAAATGCCCGATCAGCCGCCCTTGCCGTCGTCCTTCTTCTTCTCGGCCTGCGCGGCCGAAGAATTCGAATTGTCGTCGGTCAGACCGTTGGCGATCTTGGCCTCGATCTTCGGCAGTTCATCCGGCTCGGGCTTCAGATCGCGTGCATGCGACCACTGGAATTTGGCTTCCAGCGTGCGGCCGATGCGCCAGTAGGCGTCGCCGAGATGGTCGTTGATGGTGGGATCCTCGGGTTTCAAGTCGATCGCACGCTCGAGGTTCTTCACCGCCTCCTCGTAATTGCCGATGCGATAGTAAGCCCAACCGAGAGAATCGACGATATAGCCGTCGTCGGGCCGCTGCTCGACGGCGCGCTTGATCATCTTCATGCCCTCGTCGAGATTGACGCCCTGGTCGATCCAGGAATAGCCGAGATAGTTGAGGACATGCGGCTGGTCGGGCTGGAGCTCGAGCGCCTTCTTCATGTCGGCTTCCGCCTTGCCCCACTGCTTGGAGCGCTCCTCGCAGATGCCGCGGTAGTAGTACCAGACGCTGTTGGACTTGTCGGCGCCGGCCGGCAGCACGTCGATGCCCTGCGAGTAGGTCGCGCCGCAATCACCAAACTTCTTGCGGCCGCGCTCGATATTGCCGAGCGCCATGATGGCTTCGAGATCCTTCGGATCTTCCATGACCACGGATTTGAGGATCTTGATCGCCTCGTCGGTCTTGTCGGCGGAGTCGAGATCGACCGCGAGCTGGATCTGCGCATTGCGCTTCAATGGCGAGCTCGCCGGGACGCGCTCATAGACCTTGATCGCCATCTGCGGCCGCTTCACCGATTCATAGAGGTCGGCGAGCGAGAGCAGCGCGAGCGGATGGCTCGGCTGGAGATAGAGCGCAAGCTGGAGATAGACCAGCGCAAGATCCTCGCCGCCGCGGCGGGTCAGCGTGGCGCCGATGCCGTAGAGCGCTTCGGCCGCACCTCCTTGCGCGGACTCGATCAACGGCGGCATCTTCTTGCCGGCGCGGGTCTCGCGCAGGCCATCCTGGATCAGCGGATGACGGGCGAGCTTCTTGTCGAAGGCCTCGTAAACGGTGGTCGCTGCGGCCGCATCCTTGTTGCGCGACAGCCAGCGCGCATAGGCTTCGGTGATGCGCAGCATGGAATCATCGAGCTTGTAGGCGCGCTCGAAACGGGTTCCGGCGTCCTTCTCCTTGCCTGAGAGCTCGAGGATCATGCCTGCATGGAGGTCCTTGAACAGCGGATACCATTCCGGGCCGGTCAGCTTGTCGATGCTGGCGATGGCGGCCTTCGAGTCGCCCGCGCCATAGGCGGCCCAGCCGGACAACAGCGTCGCGACCAGATCGGTGATCGGCCCGCGGATCGACTGGTTGATGTTGCTCTGGGCGGTCGCATATTTCTTCATCTTCAGGTCGTGCACGCCGACCACGAGGCGCGCGACGCGGTTCGACTTGTCGATGGTCAGGATGCGCTCGGCGAGCTTGACGGCTTCGTCGATGTCGCCATCCGCGACGGAGGAGATGAAGGCGCGGTCGAGCAGCTCGTTGTTCTTGGGATCGGTGCGCAGCGCCGAGCGATAGAAGGCGGCCGCGGACGAGGCGTCGCGTTCGACGCTGGCGTGGCGCGCGGCGAGATAGCTGCCCGCGCCGGTGAGCGACTTCAAATCATTCCGGGTCGGAAACTGCACCGCCGTGTCGGCCGGATGATCCGGCGTCTGCGCCAGGACCGCGCCGGGGACCGCGATGATCGCAGAACCGGCAAGAGCGATGGCAGCAGCAGTCCAGCGGTTGAAACGATTTGAAAACATCAGGGCTCGCCTTAAGTTTGGAAAGTCGGGGTCATCTCGCCTGCAAACGCGACCGGTGGCATCGGGACCCGGAACCGTCATGGCCGGGAACAATGCCGCTTTTAGCGCCCAATCGCAAGGATTCGGCGGGGTTTTCGGAAGCCGATTCGGCGCTCGCCCGTTACCGGCCCTGTCCGCCCCAACGTCCTGCCCAAGACGCTTTTACTATGGCCTTATCGTGGCCGCGTGTGATCGCGATCACTGCCCCCTCACGCGATCGTGCGGCAGTTTGCCCGAATCCTACATGGCCTCGTAGTTCGGCCCGCCGCCACCCTCCGGCGGAACCCAGGTGATATTGCCGTTGGGGTCCTTCACGTCGCAGGTTTTGCAGTGGACGCAATTCTGGGCGTTGATCTGGAATCTCACGCTCGCGACCTCCTCGACCCACTCATAGACGCCGGCCGGGCAGTAACGGTTCGAGGGACCGGCAAAGATGTCGTGCTCCGAGGTCTTCTGAAGTTCCATGTCCGCAACCTTCAGATGAACCGGCTGATCCTCTTCGTGGTTGGTGTTGGACAGGAACACCGACGACAACTTGTCGAAGGAGATCTTGCCGTCCGGCTTCGGATAGTTTTTCGGTGCGTGGCTTTTCGCCGCGTCGAGCGTGGCGCGATCGGGTTTTGCATGCGACTGGGTGCCGAACAGCGAGAGTCCGAACAGCGTATTGGTCCACATGTCCAAGATGCCGAGCCCGGCGCCGATGAAGGTACCGAACTTCGACAATAGCGGCTTGGCGTTGCGGACGGGGTAGAGGTCCTTGCCGACGACGGAATCCCGCCATGCATTTTCGTATTCGACGAGTTCGTCATTGGCGCGGCCCGCACCAAGCGCGGTGGCGACGTACTCGGCAGCGAGCATGCCGGTGCCCATCGCATTGTGCACGCCCTTGATGCGCGGCACGTTGACGAAGCCGGCTGCGCAGCCGATCAGCGCGCCGCCGGGGAAGCTGAGCCGCGGCACCGACTGATAGCCGCCTTCGGTGATTGCGCGCGCGCCGTAAGCCAGCCGCTTGCCGCCTTCGAGCGTCGCGCGCACCGCAGGATGCAGCTTGACGCGCTGGAACTCGTCGAATGGTGACAGATAGGGATCGTTGTAGTTGAGGTGGACGACGAAGCCGATCGACACCAGGTTTTCGTCATAGTGGTAGAAGAACAAGCCGCCGCCGGTGTCGTTCTTGAGCGGCCAGCCGACGGCGTGCTGGACCAAGCCCTTCTGGTGCTTGGCCGGATCGATCTGCCAGACTTCCTTCAGACCGATGCCGAATTTTGGCGGTTCGCTCTTGGCGTCGAGCGCGTATTTCGCAATCAGCTGCTTGGACAGGCTGCCACGCGCGCCTTCGGCGAACAGCGTGTACTTGCCAAGCAATTCCATGCCGCGGGTAAAGGAATCCTTCGGCTTGCCGTCCCTGCCGATGCCCATGTCGCCGGTGGCGATGCCGCGCACCGCGCCGTTGTCGTTATAGAGCACCTCGGCCGCCGCAAAGCCCGGATAAATCTCAACGCCGAGCGCTTCGGCTTTTCGCGCCAGCCAGCGGCAGACATTGCCGAGCGAGCCGATATAACAATGATGATTGTTCATCAGCGGCGGCATGATGAACTGCGGCAGCTTGATCGAACTCGTCTCGGTGAACCAGAAGAAGCGGTCGTCTTTCACCTGGGTCTTGAGCGGGCAATCGGCATCCTCGCGCCAGTCCGGGAACAGCTTGTCGAGGCCGGCAGGATCGATCACCGCGCCAGAGAGAATATGCGCGCCGACTTCCGAGCCCTTCTCCACCACGACGATGTTGAGATCGGCGTTGAGCTGCTTCAGCCGGATCGCGGCCGACAGGCCCGAGGGGCCGGCGCCGACGATGACGACGTCGAATTCCATGGATTCGCGCGGGGGAAGTTCTTCGGTGCTCATCTGATCTCAGCCCTTGAGACGGTCCTCGGTCGTTTGCGCCCTCTTGTTTCCGATTTTTCCGGGCAGGACAACCTCGGAAATGCATTTCACCGGGATGCAGGGCGGCCCAAACTGATATAATAGTCAGACTTTCCCATGATCCCCGAACCCGCCCCCACCGTCCGCGAGCTGCTGGCCTTCTATTTGGAGGCCGGCGTCGACTGCGCGCTTGCCGGGGAACCGATCGATCGGCTCGCCGAGGCGGACGCGCCGCCCCCGGTCGCGCGCGCCGCTTCGCCGGCCGAGGCGCCTCGCCCCGTTGCGGCGCCGGCGGTGATGCGGGGCGAGGCTGCACCCGCCCCCGACGTCGCGATCGCCTCGGCGCGCGAGGCGGCGCGGACCGCGCCAACGCTGGAGGCGCTGCGCGAGCTGATGCAGAACTTCGACGGCTGCGCTTTGAAGAACACCGCGACGCGGCTGGTGTTCGCCGACGGCAACCCGGAAGCGCGCATCATGTTCGTCGGCGAGGCGCCGGGGCGCGACGAAGACATCGAAGGCCTGCCCTTCGTCGGGCGCAGCGGCAAGCTGCTCGACCGCATGATCGGCGCGATCGGGCTCGATCGCAGCAAGGCCTATATCGCCAACGTCATCCCGTGGCGGCCGCCCGGCAATCGCACGCCGACGCCGCAGGAGACGCAAACCTGCCTGCCCTTCATCCAGCGCCAGATCGAGCTCGTGAATCCCGACGTGCTGGTGACGCTCGGCAATCCCTCGACGCAGACGCTGCTCTCTACCCGCGAAGGCATCATGCGCACGCGCGGGCGATGGTTCGACTACGACACGGGTGGTCGCGTCATCCGGGCGCTGCCAACATTCCATCCGGCCTACCTGCTGCGCTCGCCGTCCTACAAGCGGCTGGCCTGGCAGGATCTGCGCGCGATCGCGAAGGCGCTGGCGGGGTAGGCCTCGTGTCCCGGACGCGATGCAGCGCGCAAGCGATGCTTCGCAGAGCCGGGACCCACAGTGAGATGGGCCCCGGCTCAGCAGCGCCACATTTCATGCCGCGCTGCGTCCGGGGCACGAGAAAGTGTCACGATCCCTTCGGGCGCACGATGGCCCAGCCGATGCGCAGAAGCGGCTGACGGCCGTTCACCAGCCATTCGAAGGCGCGCGGCACTTCGGGCACGATGCCGGGGAAGCGCTGTGCAATCTCCGGCGGTGGGGTGCCGGCGGTGTCGGAGGCGCGCCAGACCACGACGCCGCCGGTCTCGCTGAACCTGGCCGGCGTGAACCAGGGGGTGCGCTGGGGCTCGGCGTCGATGAGAAGATGCGGCCGGCCGGAATGCAGCGCGATCAGGCTCGCAAGCTGCGTCTCGCCGGCGACTGCGCGCAGACGCTGGTTGGTGCGGCGGGCAAAGCTGTCGTCGAAAAAGTCCGAGATCGCACGCGCCGGCATCGAGGTCGCGATCTCGCCGGTCCCAGTCCACGGCATCAACAATACCGCCAGCACGACGCCCGCGGCGGGCGCCGCGACGGCGGCCGCCCACACCGTGCGCAGCACGCGGGCGCGGCGCATCGCGATGAAGTCGCCGGCGGCGACGATGACGGCAAGGCCCGACATCACCAGCACGATGCCCGCTCCGCCCGCAACGCTGTCGAGTCCGAACAGACCGGAGACCAGGATGGCGCCAAGCCCGGGCGCCAGGGCGAAGAAGTAGACGAAATTGCGCGCCAGCGGCTCGACCGGCGGCCGGTAGATGATCGGTGCGTCCTCGGCTTGACCGGCGAACCATCTGGTGTTGAGGAACGTCAGCACCGGGATCGCGACCGCGCCAAGCAGGAGGCCGCCGAACAGCCAGGCCGTGTTGATCGCGCGGGCCTTCAAATCCTCAACCTGCGGCAAGACCGGCATGGTCAGCGTCTCGGCACGCAACAACCAGATCGCATAAGGCAGCGCCAGCACGGCAACAACGACGAGCGCATAGATCGGATCGAGCGCGCGCAGCGTCCTGCGGCCGCCTTCGGTCGCGACCGCGAAGATAACGAGCAGCAGCAACAGACCGATAGCGGCCGGCGTCGTCAGCAGCAGCAGGCCGGCGGCGATCGACCAGGCGAACCAGGCGTTGCCGCGGCGCTGGCCAATGAGCTGCCAGGAATGCAGCAGGAGCAGCGCCCAGAGCGGGCGCGCCAGCACCATCGGACCGAAGTCGAGCGCAGGCGAGGAGAACGCCAGCACCGTCATGGTCAGGAGCACGGCGAGCACCGCTTGCTGGGTGCCGACCACGGCGCGCGCCAGATGATAGAGCGCGATGAAGGTCGCGATCTCGCAGAGCTCGGCCAGCACATAGACGCCGATCATGTGGCTGCCGGCGGCGCGATAGGCGATGTCGGCGAGCCAGAAGGCGAGCGGCGGCCCGAGCTCGGTGCCGACCTGATATTCGCGGCCGAAGGCGAGCAGGGTTGCAAGGTTGCCGGGCGGGCTGCGGTAGAAGACCAGCGCCACGAACAACCACATCACGGCCTGGAGCAGCACCACGATCCACACCACCAGCCGCGGCCGGGCGCGGATCAGCTCGATGACCAGGGAGGTAAACCGCATGCAACGTCCGATATGATGCAGCCAACCCGTCCAAGCCGGCGCGTCCGCGTTTGATAAAGCGCGCTGCGCGCCGTGGCAACTGAGTCTCTTCTCCTTCTCCCCGCTTGCGGGGAGAAGGTCGGGATGATGGGAGTGCGAGGGCGGTGACCAGTCAGACTCGTGGAGACCCCCTCACCGAAATTCAAGCTGCGCTTGAGTTTCGACCTCTCCCCGCCAGCGGGGCGCGAGGTGAAGACATCGCGGGCCGGGCTAATGGAAAAGACTTAGAGGCTCGCAGAGGCGTCGACGACCGACGCCTCCGCCTGGGCCTCAACTTGAACGTCCACTTCAGCAGCCGCCGTGAACAGATCGCGCTTGGGTTCCACCGTCCAGGGCATGTGCTTCTCGCGCGCGGCGACGACGGGGGCGAAAAAGCTGCGGTGGTGGATGGAAGGACCGAGGCGGTCCAGTGCCTCGAGATGCTCCGGCACGGCATAGCCCTTGTGCTGCTCGAAACCGTAGCCCGGACAATCCCCCGCCAGCGCGCACATCAGCCGGTCGCGCGTCACTTTCGCGACGATCGAAGCCGCTGCGATCGAGAGCACCAGGCCGTCGCCGCCGATCACGGCCTCGCAGTCGCAAGGCGTGTCGAGCCTGTCGCGGCCGTCGACGAAGATGTGGCGGGGCGCCTCGGGCAGCGCCATCACCGCGCGCTTCAGCGCCCACAGCGAGGCGCGCAATATATTGTCGCGGTCGATGCGCGCCGGCGAGGCGACGGCGACCGAGACCTGCGCGGTTGCGCAGATCTTGTCGAACAGCTTTTCGCGCTCCTCGGCCGTAAGGCGCTTGGAATCGTCGATGCCGCGCGGAATCCGGTTCGGGTCGAGGATCACGGCGGCCGCGACCACGGGCCCGGCCAGCGGCCCACGCCCCGCCTCGTCGCAGCCGGCGACCGGCCAGACGCCGCGCTTGATCAGCGCGCGCTCACGGCGAAAGCTCGGCGGCGCGATCGCGATGACGCCCCTTTGGGTATTGACGGCGCCGTTAGGCTCCTTCGCGGCCGCTTTGGGCTCCTTCTTCGCGGCGTTCTTGGCCGGCTTGCTGGCGGACTTGTCCCGAATCATGGCCGGGATCGTGCGCACGCCGGTCCGGCCCGCGCAACTGGGAACCTCGGACAATTCCCGTTATTCAGATATAGGCGTCAATCGGTCAGATGCACCCGCCGGTCCTCGCCGACGTCAATACCGGGCGCGACCACGACTTCCCAAGGATGGGCGTCCGGATCGGCAAAATAGCCGGAATAACCGCCATAGTCGGTCTCGTGCGCGGCCTTGAGCAATGCGGCTCCCTTGTCGACCGCAAACGCCAGGACCGTATCGACCTCCTCGCGCGTCCGGCAATTCCAGGCGAGGGTGATGCCACGAAGGTGGCCTTCAGCTTGCGCGCAAACCCGAGCGCCTCATAGAAGGCAATGCTGGCACGGATGTCGCTCACACCGAGCGTGATGACCGTGAGCCGCGGCACCGGCAATCCCTTATTCATGACAGCCCTCGTTGAATTTGCACGCTAGAATAGGCTCAGCTGCTCGCCGCCGCGTTTCGGCTTTGCAAAGTGGTCGGTGGTCAGCTTCGAGCGGCGCTTGTTCAGGCCGAGCCGCTCGCAGGCGATCTCGAAGCGGCGGCCGATGGTCCAGGCCATGGGACCCGTGCCCTTCATCCGCGTGCCCCATTGCGAGTCGTAGTCGCGGCCGCCGCGCATGTCGCGGATCAGCGTGAAGACGTGGCGATAGCGATCCGGATAGTTCGCCATCAGCCATTCCCGGAAGAGGTCGCGGACTTCGAGCGGCAGCCGCAGCAGCACGTAGGCGGCTTCCTTGATGCCGGCATGCGCGGCCGCGTCCAAAATGCGTTCGATCTCGGAATCGTTCAGCGCGGGGATCACGGGAGCGACCATCACGGTCGTCGGGATACCGGCGTCCGCAAGCTGCTTCAGCGCCTCCAGGCGCTTGGGCGGCGTCGATGCGCGCGGTTCCATGGTGCGCGCCAGCTTTGGATCGAGCGTCGTGACCGAGATCGCGACCTTGGCAAGGTTGCGCTGCGCCATACGCGACAGGATGTCGATGTCGCGCGTCACCAGCGCCGATTTGGTCACGATGCCGACGGGGTGTCCCGCGCGCTCCAGCACTTCGAGAATGCCGCGCATGATTTTCCGCTCGCGCTCGATCGGCTGATAGGGATCGGTGTTGGTGCCGATCGCGATCATCCGCGGCTCGTAGCCGGTCGCGGCGAGTTCCTTCTCCAAGAGCGCCGGCGCGTCGGGCTTGGCGAACAGCTTCGACTCGAAGTCGAGCCCCGGCGAGAGGCCCAGATAGGCGTGGGTCGGCCGCGCGAAGCAGTAGACACAGCCATGCTCGCAGCCGCGGTAGGGATTGATGGAACGGTCGAAGCCGATATCCGGCGAGTCATTGCGGGTGATCACCTTGCGCGAGGTGTCGACCGCTACCGTGGTCTTGAACGGCGGCAATTCCTCCAGGCTCTGCCAGCCGTCGTCGAAGGCGACGCGTACCTCGGCCTCATAACGGCCGCTGGCGTTGGACTGGGCGCCACGCCCGCGCCTGCGCTCGCGGTCGATCGCGACGGCAAGCTCGGGAAACGCGGAAGGTGCACCCGCCGGCTCGGAGGGCGCCGTGACCGGCGGGTGCCTGAGGGCATGAGAGGATGCTCGACTCATGAAGCCAAGATAGCACCGAAAAGGAACAAATCAAGAACATGAAAGTAAAAACCACAAAACAACCCCATGCAAAGGAGTCGGCGCGCGGAATTTTGACCTCGCGCAAAGGTTGCCGGTCGCAATGCCGTTTGATGACGCCGCTAGAAACGGGATCGATCGCCCTGGAACCGGGTTGGTGACACCAGCCGCAACAAGGTCACCCCATCATGACCAGCCAACAACAAGCGCGCGCCAGCGCAGACGACCTCGACCTGCTCGATCGCTACTGGCGCGCCGCAAACTACTTATCCGTCGGGCAAATCTACCTCCTGGACAATCCGCTGCTGCGCGAGCCGCTCCGCCCCGAGCACATCAAGCCGCGCCTGCTCGGCCATTGGGGCACGACGCCGGGGCTGAACTTCATCTATGCCCATCTCAACCGCGCGATCCGCACGCTCGATCTCAGCGTCCTCTATCTCTGCGGCCCCGGCCATGGCGGCCCGGGCATGGTCGCCAATACCTACCTCGAGGGCAGCTACAGCGAGATCTACCCAGACATCGGGCGCGACACGGACGGATTGCGCAAGCTGTTCAGGCAGTTCTCCTTCCCCGGTGGCATTCCGAGCCATGCAGCGCCTGAGACGCCGGGCTCGATCCATGAGGGCGGCGAGCTCGGCTACGCGCTGGTCCACGCCTATGGCGCCGCGTTCGACAATCCCGACCTGATCGTGGCCTGCGTCGTCGGCGACGGCGAGGCCGAGACCGGGCCGCTCGCGGCGTCCTGGCATTCGAACAAGTTTTTGAATCCCGCCCATGACGGCGCGGTGCTGCCGATCCTGCATCTCAACGGCTACAAGATCGCCAATCCCACCGTGCTCGGGCGGATGGGCGACGAGGAGATCCGCGATCTCTTTCGCGGTTACGGCCACGAGCCGCTGTTCGTCGAGGGCGACGATCCACAAACGATGCACCGGATCATGGCGGACGCACTCGACGTGGCGCTGGCGAGTATCCGCTCGATCCAGCGGCATGCACGCGAAACAAGGACCACGATCGAGCGGCCGCGCTGGCCGATGATCGTGCTGCGCTCACCTAAGGGCTGGACCGGCCCCAAGGAGGTCGATGGGCTGAAGGTCGAAGGTTTTTGGCGCGCGCACCAGGTGCCGGTCGCCAATTGCCGCGAAAATCCCGCGCATCTGAAAGTGCTCGAAGACTGGATGAAGAGCTACGCGCCCGAGGAGCTGTTCGACCGCAACGGCACGCTGGTCGCCGAGTTGCAGGCGCTTGCACCAGGCGGCGACCGCCGCATGGGCGCCAATCCCCATGGCAATGGTGGCCTCCTGAAGCGCGAGCTGAAGCTGCCCGATTTCCGGAACTTCGCCGTCGAGGTGAACGAGCCGGGCAGGACGGTCGCGGAGGCGACGCGCGAGCTCGGAAAATTTCTGCGCGACGTCGTCAGGCTGAATGCCGAGGCGCGCAACTTCCGCATCATGGGTCCGGACGAGACCGCGTCAAACCGGCTCGACGCCGTGTTCGAGGTGACCGAACGCGTCTGGATGGAGCCGACAGACCCTTACGACGTGCACCTCGCCCAGGATGGCCGCGTCATGGAGGTGTTGAGCGAGCATCTCTGCCAGGGCTGGCTCGAAGGCTATCTGCTTACCGGACGCCACGGCTTTTTCTCCTGCTACGAGGCCTTCATCCACATCGTCGACTCCATGTTCAACCAGCACGCCAAATGGCTGAAGGTGTCGCGCGAGCTGACGTGGCGGCGGCCGATCGCCTCGCTCAATTATCTCCTGACGTCGCATGTCTGGCGCCAGGACCATAATGGCTTCAGCCATCAGGACCCCGGCTTCGTCGACCTCGTCACCAACAAGAAGGCCGATATCGTCCGCGTCTATTTCCCGCCGGACGCCAACACGCTGCTGTGGGTCGCCGATCACTGCCTGCGCACCTATGACCGCATCAACGTCATCGTTGCCGGCAAGCAGCCCGCGCCGCAATGGCTCACCATGCACGACGCGGCGACGCATTGCGATGCCGGCATCGGCATCTGGACCTGGGCCGGCACGGAAAGCTCGGGCGGCGAGCCCGACGTCGTGATGGCCTGCGCCGGCGACGTGCCGACGCTGGAGACCCTCGCTGCGGTCGATCTCTTGCGCAAGGCGCTGCCTGACCTGAAGATCCGCGTCGTCAACGTCGTCGACCTCATGACGCTGCAGCCGAAGGAGCAGCATCCGCACGGCCTCAGCGATCGCGATTTCGACTCGCTGTTCACGCGCGACAAGCCCGTGATCTTCGCCTATCACGGCTACCCCTATCTCATTCATCGCCTCACCTACAGCCGCACCAATCATGCCGGCATGCATGTTCGAGGCTTTGACGAGGAAGGCACCACGACGACGCCGTTCGACATGGTCGTGCTCAATGAGCTCGACCGCTTCCATCTCGCGATCGAGGCGATCGAGCGCGTGCCTGATCTCGCGACGAAGGCCGCGCATGTGAAGCAGCAGTTCCGCGATGCCCTGCTCAGGCATTCGCACTACGTCCGCGAGCACGGCGAGGACATGCCGGAGATCCGCAATTGGGTCTGGCCGAACGGCGCCGGCGCAGCGACGCCGCCTCAGTGAGTTCCGGTAAAGATCTGGACACAGCCGATCACGACCTCGATCACGATGAGCACGACGACGGCGACCTCGAGGCGCAGCGAACGCTGCGTGTCGATGATGTCGGTCAGCGCATTGGCGGTCTCGGACACCGCAGTGAGCTTGCGCTCGAGCGTATCGAGGCGCTCCTTCAGTTCGTACTCGTCCTCGAGCCGCGAGTAGAGGCGGTCGAGCGCGGGCTTTTCCCAGAGCACGTCGGGCTTTTCGGCGACCGCGACACGGCCCGCGACGCGCTGCTGAACCAGCAGCGCATTACCGATCAATTGCAGGATACCCTTGCGGCGGCGCGGCGTGCGACCGCGCTGGGCAAGTTCCCGCGCAAAGGGCTCGATGACATCGAACACGGCGGCGACGCGGCGCTCGTCGCGTGCAAGGGCCGTGCTCTTGGCGAGCGCGTCGGCGATCAGGAGCAGCCGATCGTCGGAGAATTTGGCGATGCAGATCGGCCCGCCCGGCTGGATCGCTTCGGAGGCTTCGTCGTTGCAGAGCTGCGCCTGCGCGGTCTCCTCCTCATAGGGGCTGAATTCGCCGATCACGCGCGGCTTCAAGGTGTCGATCAGGACCTTCTCCTCCGAGGGCAATAGTCCGATCAGCACCACGACGCCGTAGCGGAAGATCACAGCGAGTCCAGCATGGACGCGGAACGCGGCCGGCATCGACGATACCAGCGTTCCGATCTCCAGGCCCGCAGCATTGATGCGGTCGCCCAGCATCAGGGCGCGAATCCGCAAGGCAGGCGTCGTCTCCTGCCGGGGTGATGTTGCGGTCGTACCAACAGCGAGTTGATCGGCGTTCACACGAAGATCCTGCTCAGGCCACGGTGAGGCGACAAGCGACGGCGCCGGAGTCATCGAAGACCTCCAGAACGCGATCACGGATCGTGCAGCGAAACTCGCCGCGTTCACCTTCCAGGGATGATAGCGTGATCCGACGAAATCCGGCGCCGCATTTCGGGCAGATAGATCACCTTTTTGCATGACTGCTCGTCCTGGCACGACCGCGCGCGACAAGGGCGGCCATCCTTGCAGCGATGCGATCCGTCGCATTGCCCTCACAATGTCCGCGTTGAATCAGGTTGCATGCGGTCAGGGTCTGTGGCCGTCGAAATATTGCGCAACATTGCGGCCTGTGTGCGACGGGCTTGGCTGCGGCGGTCTACACAGTTTACCATCGCGCGACGCGGCCGCAGCAATGGACGCGCAAAACGTTGCGCGGAGCCCGAGGCCATGGTTATACCGTATAACAATTGCGTTTTTGCTCTAGCTTGAGACACTGAAGCCTCGGTCATGTTGAGCGTCATCATCCCGACGGAAGGCGTCGAGCAGCCGGCGGTCGCAACTCTGGCCGCGCTGGTTCCAGGTGCTGCTGCGGGCCTGATCAAGGAAGTTCTCCTGGTCGATGCCACGCGCAACGGCGTGATCGAGCGCGTCGCCGACGTCGCCGGCTGCCGCTTCATAGGCGTCGAAGGCTCATCGCAGGGTGCAGCTCTTGCCGCCGGCGCGTTACAAGCGCGTTCGCCCTGGCTGATGTTCCTGCATGCCGGCGCCGTGCTCGAGACCGGCTGGATCGAAGAGACCACCCAGTTCATCCAGACCGTCTCCGCCAGCGGACGCGACCGGGCCGCCGTGTTCCGCTATGCGCGTTCGCCCTATTCTGATACCAGCCTGCGCGACATCGTCCGCTTCGTCGCGCGCAAGGTCGTAGGTCCACTTGGCGATCAGGGCCTCTTGATTGCGCGCGACCATTACGACCGCATCGGCGGCTACCCGCCCCATGCCAGCCGTTCCGAGACGCGGCTGTTGCGGCGGCTTGGCCGCTCGTCCCGCATGGTGCTCCGGAGCAAGATTGTCGTCGTGACGTGAGGCCGAAAGATACTTGCTAAAGTCAAACAATTGATTGACAATGGCAAATATTGGAGGTCCCCATGTCGTCCAGCGTGTCTCCAGGCGTGACCACCGGACAGGTCTCCGAAGACCAGATTCAGGCGGTTCGCGCCTTCAACCGTTTCTACACCCGCAAACTCGGCGTGCTCGACCAGCAGCTTCTGAAGACGCCGTTCTCGCTCAGCGAAGCGCGCGTGCTCTACGAGCTCGCTCATCGCGATGCGCTTTCGGCCAAGGAGATCGGCATCGAGCTCGGGCTCGATCCGGGCTATCTCAGCCGCATCGTGCAGAATTTCGACGATGCTGGCCTGATCGCGCGCAAGCCGCTCGCAACCGACCGGCGGCAATATCAGCTCAGCCTGACGGCGAAGGGCCGGCAGGCTTTCGCCCGGCTCGAGCGCTCGACAGAGGAGGACGTCGCCGCGATGCTGCAGCCATTGTCGGAGATCGATCGCAGGCAGTTGAGGGGTGCGATGGACACGGTCGAACGTCTACTCGACATGCCGCGCGCCGAACCGCCGCCCGCCTCCTTGCGCGATCCGCGCCCCGGCGACATGGGCTGGGTCGTGCAGAGCCATGGCGCGCTCTATGCGAGCGAATATGGTTTCGACGCAGGCTTCGAAGCGCTCGTCGCCGAGATCGTCGCGAAGTTCATGACCTCCTATGACGCCTCGCGCGAGCGTTGCTGGATCGCCGACATCGAGGGGCGCCCGGTCGGCTCGGTGTTCTTGGTGAAGGCCAGCGACGACGTCGCCAAGCTGCGCCTCCTGCTGCTCGATCCCGCCGCGCGCGGCCGCGGCCTGGGCCAGCGGCTGGTCGCCGAATGCGTCTCCTTCGCGCGCGCCTGCGGCTATCGGCGGATGACGCTGTGGACGCAAAGCATTCTCGTCGGCGCGCGCAAGATCTATCAGGACGCCGGCTTCAAGCTGGTGGCGAGCGAGCCGCATCGCAGCTTCGGCCAGAACCTGATCGGCGAGACCTGGGAGCGCGACCTCTGATGCGCCCACGGCACGAAGCTGCGTGCCGGGTCACGGCCGAGCTCGTCGATCTCTACAAACGCCGCGCCCGCCGGCTGCGCCGCGATGCCTGCCGCGACCTGTGGCGGGCGGTTTGGCTGCGCTTCGCAGGAGGTTGAAACAGACGAACTGCGGCGCTCAACAGCACACGCTGCGCATGATTGTGCCCTCGCCCCTTGTGGCCAACATTCGTTGAGCCCCTTGGCGAGGCCAGGTTCAGCATCGGTGCCAAGGTTGTGCACCGGGTGTGTCTAAAGCGATGAGATCGAATCGTCATCGCGCGAGAGGTTATTGCTTGAGCATGATCTCCGCGCAAACGCGGCGAGGGAAAACTTTCCGGATCATGTTCTAGAGGCTTCGTCTCACACTTTCGAGAAATCGTTGTTTTTCGCCAGGCGCGTAACCTTGAGAAGCTCCATAATACGGTTCATTGTATTGATTGTACGGTGCGGCCCGGTAGTGGATCGGCGACTGAGATGGCGCGTACGATCTGGTCTCTGCGTGCGCGGACGATCTTGATCCGGCTTGGCGAGAACCTTGGCGAGAATAACGCCGATTGTTTCCCCTCACCGGCGCCGTCGCGCCAGCGTAATACGGGTTGAGGATGCACATCTGACCGTTGGCGGACGCCCTGCATTGGTCCATCGTCGTGTAGCTGCATCTATAGTAAGGGCTCGCTCCGAAAGAGACGACGTACAAGCAAACGGGAAAAGCCGGATCATATCTCTGAGCCCGGGCGTGCCCTGCGGTTAAAACGATACTTATCGTCAAAATCGTCAAAGCCAATGTGCGCATTGGAACTTCCTCCAAGTCGGCACAACAACGGCGCACTCAGACCCTGGGCAGTGTTGATCCAAGTCAATGTTCTCGGAATAGGTTCACGCGCGCGCAGCGAGAGATCGCGCCAATCTTGCGCGAGCAGCCTTCCGCAGCGCGCGCAAGTAGGCTCGCCTGGGTAAAAGTCGGGCCTGTGTTTGCGGTCAAACCGTCGCGCCTTGCGCTTTCGGCCGGCGCAAATGCTCGTCGAGGCGCGGCATGATCTCGACGAAGTTGCAGGGGCGCGTGCGGTAGTCGAGTTGGGCAGCGAGGATGCCGTCCCAGCCGTCGCGGCAGGCGCCGGGCGAGCCGGGAAGGCAGAAGATGTAGGTCGCGCCCGCCACGCCCGCGGTGACGCGGCTCTGGATCGTCGAGGTGCCGATCTTGGCGTGGCTCATCATGTGAAACGCGATCGAGAAGCCGTCCATCCGCTTCTCGAACAAGGGCTCGATTGCCTCCGGCGTGACGTCGCGTCCGGTGAATCCGGTGCCGCCGGTGGTGATGACGACATCCACGCCGCTATCGCCGATCCAGCGTTGGACGACCGCGCGGATGGCCTCGACGTCGTCGGTGACGATCTCGCGCGCGGCGAGATGATGGCCGGCCACCGTGATCCTGTCCGCCAGCGTCTGGCCGGACTTGTCGTCGGCGAGGATGCGCGTGTCGGACACCGTCAGCACCGCGATGTTGAGCGGGATGAATTGTTTTGTCTCGTCGATGGAAGCCATGGCTCCTCTCGTGTGCCGGACGCGGTGCAGCGCGTCAGCGATGCACCGCAGAGCCGGGACCCATTGCTGAGATACCGGCGTTGTGGGCCCCGGATCTGCAGCGCATCACTTCGCGCTGCGCAGCGTCCGGGGCAAGAAGCCCTCCTGACTACAACGACCCGTTTCCACCAAAGGTGTTGCAGGCCTGCACCGTGCCTTGCTGATAACCGGTCATGAACCAGCGCTTGCGCTGCTCGGCCGAGCCGTGGGTGAAGGAATCCGGCACGACGCGTCCCGTCGCCTGGCGTTGCAGCGTGTCGTCGCCGATCGCGGTTGCGGTTGTCAGCGCGGCGTCGATGTCGCCGGCTTCGAGGAATCCCGGACGCTTCTTCTCCTCGCGGTTGACCCAGACGCCGGACAGGCAGTCGGCCTGTAATTCCACCCTCACCTGGAGCGCGTTGGCTTCGGACTTGCTGCCGGCCTGCTGCTGCAGGCGCGTCACCCGCGGAATGATGCCGAGCAGGTTTTGCACATGGTGGCCGGCTTCATGCGCGATGATGTAGGCCGCAGTGAACTTGCAGGCGTTGCCGGAGCAGCCGCGGAAGCGCGTCTCCACCTCGCGGAAGAAGCCGGTGTCGAGGAAGATGGTCTTGTCCGGCGGGCAGTAGAACGGCCCCATCGCCGACTGCGCCATGCCGCAGCGCCCGCCATTGGTGGCGTTGCGGAACAGCACGATCTTGGGACCGGTGAAGCTCTGGCCGCTGGCCTGGAAGATCTCGCTCCAGCGATCGTCGATCTCACCCAGGATGCCGGAGATCATGCTGCCCATCTCGTCGGTCGGCGCACCGCGCTTCACTTGCCCGCCCGAGGCCTGACGATCGGTCTGGTAGCTCGGCGCCTGGCCGCCGCCGGTGAGGATCTCGGCCCCGCCGATCAGGATGCGCGGATCGATGCCGAAGGCGTAGCCGAGCAGGCCAAGCACGATGATGGTGCCGATGCCCAGGCCGCCGCCGCCCATCGGGAGGCCGAAACCGCCGCCGCCACCGCCAAATCCACCGCCACCCTCGTCGCGACGATCCTCGATGTCGTCGCTGCGGCGGAAATCATCGTAACGCATGGCGGCTTCCTTCAAGTCCCTGATTGCATCCCTGGGCACACAAAGAACGCGAGGCTCAGGGCGTCACAAACGTAAAATTTCCGTTCCTTTAATCAATATCCTGCTCGGCAAAAATTGCCTAGTGCGGCGGCTTGTCGATGGCAGCAATTTTTTCCGGGAGAGCAGCAATTTTTTCCGGGAGAGAGTTTGACGCGAACGAAGCGATCGTTGCGCACAAAACGCGAAATATGCTGCAAAACACGAGTGATCCACGCATCTTTCCGCGCGCGATGCGCAACGTCGAAGCAATCTCCAAAAGATGCGGGTTAAGTCGTTTTTTACTTTGCGCGGTCAATGTAGCGGCCAGTCGGTTGTTTGGTCCCGCGTCGCCGACAGCGTCGCCTGAGTCAGAGTTCTTGAGTCATGGTTGTGTCGCGTCGCGGGGCGTCTGCAAGGGCGCCCCGCACAAATTTTGAGTCCCCCGCGCATCGCATCATCGTCGGCGATTGCGTCGCCGAGATGTCGAAGCTGGCATCCGGTTCGGTCGATCTGGTGTTCGCAGATCCACCCTACAATCTCCAGCTCAAGGGCGATCTCAAGCGCCCCGACGAATCCCATGTCGACGCCGTCAACGACGCCTGGGACAAGTTCGATTCGTTTTCGGCCTATGACGACTTCACCCGCGCCTGGCTGCTCGCCTGCCGCCGCGTGATGAAGCCGTCCGCCACGATCTGGGTGATCGGCTCCTATCACAACATCTTCCGCGTCGGCGCGATCATGCAGGACCTCGGCTTCTGGCTCCTGAACGACATCGTCTGGCGCAAGTCCAATCCGATGCCGAATTTCCGCGGCCGCCGCTTCACCAATGCGCACGAGACCATGATCTGGGCCGCGCGCGACGAGAAGGCCAAGGGCTACACCTTCAACTACGAAGCGCTGAAGGCGGCCAATGAGGACGTGCAGGCGCGCTCCGACTGGCTGATTCCGCTGTGCACCGGCGAGGAACGCCTCAAGGGCGCCGACGGCAAGAAGGTTCACCCGACGCAGAAGCCGGAAGGCCTGCTGGCGCGCGTGCTGCTGTCCTCGTCCAAGCCCGGCGATCTCGTGATCGATCCCTTCAACGGCACCGGCACCACCGGCGCCGTCGCCAAGCGGCTCGGCCGCAGCTACATCGGCTTCGAGCGCGAGCGGACCTACGCCGAGGCCGCCGAGGAACGGATCGCAGCGGTCGAACCGCTGCCCGAAGAATCGCTCGCCCCGTTCATGACCGCGCGCGAGGCGCCGCGTGTGGCGTTCTCCGAACTGATCGAGCGCGGCATGATCATGCCCGGCACGAAGCTGTTCGACGCAAAGAAGAAGTTAGGGGCGCTGGTGCGCGCCGACGGCGCCATCATGCTGGGCGACAAGGTCGGCTCGATCCACCGCATCGGCGCCGTGGCGCAAGGCTCGGCCGCCTGCAACGGCTGGACCTACTGGCACGTCGAGACCAAGCAGGGCCTCAAGCTGATCGACGAGCTGCGCGCCGAGATCCGCTCCGGCATGGCGGAGTAGCGCTGCTTCACCTTTTCGTCATTCCGGACATGGTGTGGGTCCGGAATGGCGCGGCTCCTTGAACGATCCGACCCCCGGGACTACATTCGATATCCGCTTCCTGTCCTGACCGGTCGAGCCATGCGACGACAGTCCGAGACATTGCTGTTCTTGCCGCTGCTGCCGATCTTCCTGGTTGGCATGTTTCCAATGTTGATGATCGGACTGCTCGGCTTTGCCGGGCTCGCCCTGTTCGGCGTACTGCTCATCTGCGTCGGGCTCGCCAGCGGCAACGAGGCTCACGACACCTTCAATCACGACGTCATCGTCCACGGTTATCCGCGCGGCTCCGAGCGCGCCGCGCGGGCTTCCGACGTGCATGCCGCGACGCACCTTGCGCACCGCGTGGAAGCCGCGGGACTCGGCGTGATCATCGTCGCCATCCTCGGCTTCCTCTACGCCGGCTGACCTGCGCGGCGCGCGGACTGCAGATTGGCGCGCCTGATCGCCTGGAGATGGGTCGAGATTTCCTGAACGCGCGCAGTGTTGTCCGAAAGGGCTGACAGTCTCGCCACCTGGTGCTGGACGGCCCACAGGTTCCAAACGGCAACCACGGCCATGATCAGGCCCACCACGACGAGAGCCGTGAAGCCGGCGTAAAGACGCCCACGGATTCTCAAACGAACGCTCGGCATCATGCCCCCAAAGAATTCGAGCAGCTTAACGACGGAGATTCGCCGTCGATCGCCCCCGGCGACTCATGCTGGGGGCGGTACAATGAAGAACACTTGTTAATTGTATCCTTCATGCCGCTCGCGTGCCCTATGGTGGAGGAGCGACCGCAAAGCAGCATTTTCCTTGCATCTGGCAAAAAGCCAGCCTGGCGCTGGCGAGATTGCCCCGAGACGAGCGATCAGCCTGATGCCCCGGTTGCTGCCTGCGGAAACGGGCCCAGCGCTTTCTCAGTCAGGACCGAGTCGCAATATTCCCTGATCTCCTTGATCCTGCCGTCCTCCAGGCGAAACACCAGGCAATAGTCGTTGTCGTAGCGAACGCCTTCCTTGGTGACGTTGTCGCCCTTGGCCTCGACCACGACGATGTCGCCGTCGGCGATGAAGCGGTGCGCCACCGTCCGGGTGCGGTCGACGAGGCGCGAGCGGACATGGCCGTGCAGATCGTTGAGGATCGCGTCCTTGCCCTTGAAGGTGCGCGACCAGGAATATTGCCCGGTGACGACCCATTTCGCGTCGTCGGCGAGGCTCGCGATGAACAGCGCGCGGTCGCGCACGGATGGATCGGGGTTGGCGGCGGCAGCGAAGATATCCTGCATCAGTTTCCTGTTGGCGGCAGCCGCTTGATGATGCCCGACCTCGCCGTCGAACTTCTGATGCCACCCTTGATGGAGAAGGTGACGCGTCTTGCGCCCAACGTCCGCATCGACGTGGTGCCGTGGCGGGGACCTGCGATCTTCCACGCCGAGTTCGCCCGCACCATCGATCTCGTGATCTCGATCGGCAACGCCTTCAAGGGATTTCACCGCCAGCTGCTCTATACCGACGGCGATGCGCTGGCCGTGCGGCGCGGCCATCCCGTCGGCACCAGGCTGAAGCGGCGCGAGACGTTCCTCGCCGCGCGTCACGTCGCCGTCATCATCCGCGGCCAGGCCGAGGACCTGATCGACACCTGGCTGCGTACCAAAGGCATCGAGCGGCACATCGCGCTCGTCGTGTCAGGCTATCTCGAGGCGCTGCATGTCGCAGCACGCACCGACCTCGTCGCCTTCGTGCCGCGCCGCCTGATCGCGGCGTTGTCGAAGCAGCTAGTGCTCGCCACCGTCACGCCGCCGCTCGATCCCGGCATCGACGAGCAGTTCATGTTCTATCCGACCCGCGCGCAGATGGATCCCGGCTCGATCTGGCTGCGACGGCTGATGCTCGAGACGGGACGGGAATTGGAAAAGCGGAAAGCTTCGTAGGGTCGGCAAAGCGACTTGTCCGCCGTAGCTCGAAAAGGCGGAAGCGTGCCCACCACCATCTGGCATGGCTTGAAGCGGCGAGTGGTGGGCACGGCGCTACGCGCCTTTGCCCACCCTGCAGGCCGGGGCCTACGCCCTGTGCGCGTCCATCACCTTGCGCACGGCGGGCCGCTCGGACATCCGCTTGAAATGATCGGCGACCTTCGGTGTCGCCTTGATGTCGACGCCGTCGCCTTCGAGCCAGAGCGACAGCGTGTAGAGATAGGGATCGCAGATCGTATACTGCTCGCCCATCACCCAGGGCCCCCTGAGCATCTTCTGCTCGATCAGTGAAAAGCAGGCGCCCATGGTCTTCGGGACCATCCGCTTCATGTCCGCGAACGAAGTCTCCTCCGTCGCCCAGCGCGCACCGCGTATCTTGTGGGCGTGCGCCACATGCACCGTCGAGCACAGATAGGAATTGAACGACTGCGCTTGCGCGAGCGCGAAGGCATCGTCGACCGGCGCGAGCTTCGCCTTCGGAAACACTTGCGCGATATAGGCGAGCATCGCCGGCGTCTCGGTGAGGACACCGCGATCGGTGACCAGCGACGGCACGCGGCCTTTCGGATTGATCGCGAGATAGTCCGGACTGTTCTGCTGGTTGACCTTGAAGTCGAGCCGTTCGGTCGTGTAGTCGGCGCCGGCCTCTTCAAGGGCGATATGGGAGGCGACCGCGCAGGTGCCGGGGGCGTAGTAGAGCTTGAGCATGGGAGACCTCGTACCGAAAGGGGAACGTTAACGGCAGGCCGGCGCGGCGTCCATAGGCCGCTCTCTTTGCAGTTGCCCATGGCCGCCTCCTCGTGCGAAGACGCCGCCAATCGGAGGGGTTTTGACATGACGGTCCTCATCGCCGGCGGCGGCATCGGCGGGCTGACGCTCGCGCTCAGCCTGCACGGAATCGGCATTCCCGCAAAAGTGTTCGAGAGCGTCGCCGAGCTGAAGCCGCTCGGCGTCGGCATCAACGTGCTGCCGCATGCGGTGCGCGAATTGATCGAGCTCGGCTTGATGGACAAGCTCGATGCCAACGGCGTGCGCACTCGCGAGCTCGCCTACTTCTCCAAGCATGGCAAGCCGATCTGGAGCGAGCCGCGCGGGCTGGAGGCCGGCTACAGATGGCCGCAATTCTCGATCCATCGCGGCATCCTCCAGCAGCTCCTGCTCGACGCCGCCGTCGAGCGGCTCGGCCGCGAGAACATTCTGACAAGCCATCATCTCACCGGCTGGCATGAGACGGCAGACGGCGTCCGCGCCGAGTTCGTCGACAAGGTGACCGGCAAGCCCGCCGGCATCTACGAAGGCGCGCTCCTGATCGGGGCCGACGGCATCCATTCCGCCGTGCGCGAAAAGCTCTATCCGCAGGAGGGATCGCCAGTCTGGAACGGCCGCATCCTCTGGCGCGGCGTGACGCCGGCAAAGGCATTCCTCACCGGCCGCAGCATGATCATGGCCGGGCACGAGATCCTGAAATTCGTCTGTTATCCCATCACCAAGGCGCCGGACGCATCCGGCAATCACCAGATCAACTGGGTCGCCGAGCGGCATATGCCGCCGACCTATCAGTGGCGGCGTGAGGACTATAACCGCACCGCGCGGCTGGAGGAGTTTTTGCCGTGGTTCGAGAGTTGGCAGTTCGACTGGCTCGACGTACCCGGCCTGATCCGGAACTGCGCGCACGCCTACGAATACCCGCTGGTGGACCGCGATCCCATTTCGCATTGGACCTTTGGCCGCGTCACGCTGATGGGCGACGCCGCGCACC
Organism: Bradyrhizobium sp. CB82; assembly: GCF_029714405.1. Classification (NCBI taxonomy): domain Bacteria; kingdom Pseudomonadati; phylum Pseudomonadota; class Alphaproteobacteria; order Hyphomicrobiales; family Nitrobacteraceae; genus Bradyrhizobium; species Bradyrhizobium sp. CB82. Next base: position 6,917,691 of record NZ_CP121650.1, read on the forward strand.
CGATGTATCCGATCGGCTCGAACGGCGCCTCGCAAGCGATCCTCGATGCCCGTGTCATCACCCGCGAGATTCTTGCGCATGGGCTGACGACTAAAGCGCTATCGGCCTATGAGGCCGAGCGCCGGCCGGCGACGACCGATCTTGTGCTGCTCAACCGCAAGAACGGCCCGGAGCAAGTGATGCAGCTCGTCGAGGAGCGCGCGCCCAACGGCTACGATATCGTCACCGACGTGCTGTCGCAGAAGGAACTGGAAGACATCGCCACGAACTACAAGCGCGTCGCCGGCTTCCAGGTCGAGGCCCTCAACGCCAAGCCACCGCTCGTGCCGCGGCTCACCGATGCAAGTCGCGCGAGCACCTAAAAGCGCGATGAGATTGGGATGATTCGTCATCGCGCTTTAGGTTATTGTTTGAGCATGATCTCCGCGCAAACGCGTTCAACGCTTGTCGCGATTGAAAATCGCTTCACACTTGGCGCTAACGTGGCCCTTCGGGGTCGTCGCCGCACGATCCGCAATGCAGTCAACGGGCGCGAGTTAGTTGGAGCGACGACCGCTCAAGGTGGACGACAGCCGCTTAAGTTTGTTGATGGCACGGACGGCATAACCAAGCCCAACCGGATAGGTCTGACGCAGGAAGGCGACCTTTTTCACATACGTTTCGATGTGCCATTTGGCGTGCGCACCCTCGCGGAAAAAGACGACGTCGCCGACACCGTAGCGTTTCGGCGGCATGCCGTCGCTCTCGATCACCATTGATCCTTCAAGGATCATGATCGTCTCGTCCAGATCGTAGTACCAGTTGAACTTGCCCTTGGTACAGGACCAGATCAGGGTCGTGGCGGTGCCGCACGCGCTGGTCGACAGCAGGTGCGAACGCGCTTGTGGGTTTCCTTCAATGATCCAGGATGGCTCAATCGGGGAAGGTTTGAGATCGACGTTGCAATGGCCGGTCTCGATAAGCGCAAGCGGCATAGCTCACCTCAAGGACTTAAGTAAAACACAGCTTTGAAAATTATCCCGTTTGACTTTTGTTAATTTCTATCGGGCCACCTATCAAATCTTCAGCCGAGAATATTAGGAAGTGGCCACTTTGCCGCATGCCACGTCGACGATGCGGCGAACGCCGCGATTCGCCCGCAGATTGCGCGTATCCAATCGTCTCTTTTCCGGGCTGCGACAATAAGCGCGAATCCAAATGCTCGCGCTGCTCGAACCGGCAACGAGCGGCGCGCTGATTCGCGCGGGCAAGGAATTTACGAGCAAATTCCCTCACTGCACGCGCAGGTAGATCCCTTTCCGGTTCCATGCCGATGCGGTAGCATTGCCCCCTATTCGCCACCGCACCCGTATCAGAGAACCACCCTTGCCGCATCGAGCAGGCGCTCGCTGGCGGTGGCGGTCGCAAGCAGCGTGCCGTCTTCGGCCGTTAGCCTCCCTTCGACAAACGCGATCGTCTTGCCGAGCTGGGTGACTTTGGCCTCAGCGACGATCGGCCCGGGTTTGGCCGACGCGAGGAAGTTCACGGTCATGCTGACGGTGGTCGTGTAGAGTCTGCCTTCACTCGTCACGAGCACCGCCGGACCCATCGTATCGTCGAGCATCGCCGAGAGCAGGCCGCCCTGGATGAAGCCGGCGGGGTTGCAGAACTCCGGCTTGCCCTCGAAGCCAAGCTTGATCCAGCCCTCCTCGGGCCGGGCGTCCAAGAGGCGCCAGCCCAGCAGCTTGGCACAGGGCGGCATGTTGAAATCATCGAGCGCAGTCTTGACCATCGGGAGCCTCCATTTCGCTTCCCGATAGCGCAGCGCTGCTGCCAGCATCCCGTCAGGAGTGCGCGCGAAGCTGGAGATCCAGCCCGTGCGCAATGACCTTGCGCATGACGTTGGGCAGCGCCTCATCGGCAAGCGTTGCGATCGGCACCCACCGCATGCCCCTTGGCGCACGGGTGCGACCATCGACCTCCGCGGAGTAGACCACGAGCTCCAGCCGGAAATGCGTGAACACGTGGGTGACCACGCCCAGCTTGCGCCGCCAGCGCGTGATGCCCTTGATCTCAGGCGCCTGCGCGCGCGCGGCCTCGTCCTCCTGCCCGGCTAGCCAGTCCGAGCCCGGCACCTCGGTCATGCCGCCGAGCAGGCCCTTCTCAGGCCGCGAGCGGACCAGCAGCTCATCGCCGCGGACGATGACGAAGGCCGCGCCGCGACGCAGCGTGCCGTTCTTCTTCGGCGCCTTGCGCGGAAACGTCTCCCGCGTGCCTTGCGCGCGCGCGATACAACCCTCATTCAACGGACAGAGCGAGCACGCCGGCTTCTTCGGCGTGCAGATCGAGGAGCCCAGATCCATCAGCGCCTGCGCGCTGTCGCCGGCGCGAGACTTCTCGTCGTCCGCGCGAGAATCGGCGAGCAGCGTCGCCGCCAATTGCTGAATCAGAGGTTTTGCCTGCGGCAATTCCTCTTCGACCGCGAACAGCCGCGACACCACCCGCTCGATATTGCCGTCGACCGGCATGGTGCGGCGGTCGAAAGCGATCGCGGCGATCGCCGCCGCGGTATAGGGCCCAATGCCCGGAAGAGACCGCAAATTTTCTTCGCTATCGGGAAACACGCCGCCATGTTCGCGCGCGACCGCGACCGCGCAGGCGTGCAGATTGCGTGCGCGCGAGTAGTAGCCGAGCCCCGCCCACATCCGCAGCACGTCCTCCTGCGAGGCGCTGCCGAGCGCCGTGACGTCGGGCCAGCGCGCGACGAACTTTTCGAAGTAGGGCCCGACCGCCTTCACAGTGGTCTGCTGGAGCATGATCTCCGACAGCCAGACGCGGTACGGATCGGGCGTCTCGCCCGCCCTCGCGCGCCATGGCAGCTGGCGGCGATGGCGGTCGTACCACTCGAGCAGCGCAATCGGACGCGCAGTCACGTCTGGCTGGTGCAGTTCCGATTTTGCCTTCAGGGCAGACTTGGAGCTCATGCTGATACTGTAACTGGGTAACGCTGATCTCTCCACGTCATGCCAGCGCTCGTCGCAGGCATCCACGCCTTTCTTCGCGGTGAGGCGGCCGGGCATACGCAAGCGGAAGCGACGCCGTCCTTTGGACGGCCCGGCCCGGCCATGACGGAGTTTCAGGCGGCGGATCAGCGATGCTATAAGGCCCAAATGTCCAAACCCGGTCCCATCAGCGCGAAGCCGCTGTCGATCCTGCTCAACGACGTCTTTGCCGATGCCTATGCCAAGCAGGGGTTTGCCGCGCGCGAATTGGTGACGCGGTGGGGCGAGATCGCCGGCTCCGAGATCGCCGCGCATTCGGAGCCGTTGAAGATGCAATGGCCACGGCCGGTGGAGGGCCAGCCGCAGGAGCCGGCGACGCTGGTGCTGCGGGTCGAGGGGCCGATGGCGCTGGAGATCCAGCACTCCGCAGACGTCATCCTGGAACGGGTCAACCGCTTCTTCGGCTGGAATGCGGTCGGCAAGCTCGCCTTCCGCCAGGCTCCCCTGTCGAGCCGCGGCCGCCCGGCGCGGCCCCGCCCGCCCGACGCCGGGGCGGTTGCGAAAGTGGCCGAGACCCTCGGCAATATCGAAGATGAACAATTGCGGGACGCGCTGGCCCGGCTGGGCGCCGCAATCAAGCGAAATTGAGCCTCATTCCGCCGCTAATCTGGAGCCGTGGTTGCGGCCCGCCATTGCCTCCATTGCCGTTTCAAGCTAGCGACAGGCCGCTCGATCGGGGAACTTTGGGCGTGCTCACGCCAATTCGGGAGTTGGACCTTTGATGATCACCCGCCGCGTCTTCACCACGATGCTTTCGCTGACCGGACTTGCCGTGGCCGCCGGATTGTCGCCGCTGCGGCTCATCACCGAGGCCATGATTCCTGAAGCCCTGGCGCAGAGCGCCTCCGATGTCGCCAAACCGGTGTCGCTGCCCGACATGGCGCTCGGTCCCGACAACGCCGCCGTCACCATCACCGAATTCGCCTCGATGACCTGTCCGCATTGCGCGGCCTTCAACGAGCAGGTGTTCCCCAAGATCAAGAAGGAATACATCGACACCGGCAAGGTGCGTTACATCTTCCGCGAGTTCCCGCTCGACATCAAAGCCGCCGCCGGCTCGATGCTGGCGCGCTGCATCGCCAATGGCGACGCGCCGAAATACTTCGCCGTCACCGACATGTTGTTCCGCTCGCAGGTCGACTGGGTGACGAAGAACACCACCGAGACGCTTGGGCGGATCGGCAAGCAGGCGGGCCTGTCTCAGAGCCAGGTCGAGGCCTGCCTGAAGGACCAGGCGCTGCTCGACAAGATCGCAGCCGACCAGAAATATGCGAGCGAGGTTCTGAAGGTCGATTCGACGCCGACCTTCTTCATCAACGGCGAGAAGATCAAGGGCGAGGCCTCGTTCGAGGAATTCGCAAAGAAGATCAATCCGCTGTTGAAGAGCTGATCTTCACGTTTTGATCCTGATTCGCGCCTCAAAAGCCTTGGGAAAAGCAATGCTGGCTGGTTGCCCTTGAGCACCGGCACAGCCATTGTCGCTTGTGCATAAGCCGCTCGAAGCGGTAGCCCAGACACCGACATTTGCCTTCTATGGTATTGTCACGGCAGGGAGATTCGCGTCCTGCCAACAGAGAAGCGTGTTTCATGAAGATTACCCGCCTGCGCCTTCACGGCTTCAAGTCCTTCGTCGAGCCCACCGACTTCGTGATCGAAGCGGGCCTCACCGGCGTCGTCGGACCGAACGGCTGCGGCAAGTCGAATCTGGTCGAAGCGCTGCGCTGGGCGATGGGCGAGACCTCGCACAAATCGCTGCGCGCCGCCGACATGGACGCGGTGATCTTCGCCGGCTCCGGCAATCGCCCCGCGCGCAACCACGCCGAAGTGACGATGACGATCGACAATGCCGATCGCACCGCGCCTGCGGCGATGAACGACAGCCAGCTTCTCGAAATCTCCCGTCGCATCGAGCGCGAGGCGGGCTCGGTCTATCGCATCAACGGCCGCGACGTGCGCGCCCGTGACGTGCAGATCCTGTTCGCCGATGCCGCGACCGGCGCGCGCTCGCCGGCCCTCGTCCATCAGGGCAAGATCGGCGAGATCATTCAGGCCAAACCCGAACAGCGCCGCCGCGTGCTGGAAGATGCCGCCGGCGTCGCCGGCCTGCACGCCCGCCGCCATGAGGCCGAGCTGCGGCTGAAGGCAGCCGAAACCAACCTCACCCGCGTCGAGGACGTGATCGGCCAGCTCTCCGGCCAGATGGAAGGCTTGAAGAAGCAGGCCCGCCAAGCTGTGCGCTATCGCGAGGTCGCGGCCAAGGTGCGCAAGGCCGAGGCGACGCTGTTCCATCTGCGCTGGATCGGGGCGCAAGCCGAGGTCAATGCTTCCGGCCACACCCATGATCTCGCCGTCCGCGAGATGGCCGAGCGCACCCAGCACCAGGCGGAAGCTGCCCGCATCCAGGCGATCCGCGCCGCCGGGATGCCGGCGCTGCGTGATGCCGAAGCGCGCGCCGCGGCCGGCCTGCAACGGCTGACCAATGCACGCGAGCTGCTCGACCGCGAGGAAGAGCGTGCCAAGGAGCGCGTCACCGAGCTCGAGCGCCGGCTGACCCAGTTCGAGGGCGACATCGCCCGCGCCCAGCAGCAGACCATGGATGCCGACGTCGCGCTTCAGCGGCTCGATGCCGAGGATCTGGAGCTGAAGGAAGAGATCAAGTCGCGTGTCGAGAAGCGTTCCGGCGTCGACGAGCGCGTGGCCGGGGCCGAGGCGACACTCACCGAAGCCGAGCAGCAATTCTCCGAGCTGACCACCGCGCTCGCCGACCTCACCGCCAAGCGCAACCAGCTGGAAGCCAATGTCCGCACCCACCGCGACCGCCTCGCCCGGCTCGACCAGGAGATCGCGAACGTCTCGGCCGAAGAGCAGAAGCTTGCGGAGGAGACCGGCGGCTTCGGTGACCTCGACGAGCTGACCGCTGCCGTCGAGAACGCCGAGCAGACGCTGGCGGCGTCCGAAGCCGCGGCACAGGCGAGCGAAGCCGCGCATGTCGCGGCTCGCCAGACGCTGGAATCCTCGCGCTCGCCGCTGAACGAGGCCGACAAGCGCGTGCAGCGGCTGGAGACCGAGGCGCGCACGATCTCGAAGATCGTCAACGGCGAGACCAAGAATCTGTGGCCGCCGATCATCGATGGCATCACCGTCGACAAGGGCTTTGAAAAAGCGATCGGCGCCGCGCTCGGCGACGACCTCGACGCACCCGTCGATCCCTCCGCGCCGATGCGCTGGACCAATGCTGGCGTCACCGATGGCGACCCGGCCCTCCCCGAGGGCGTCGTGGCCCTCGCCGACCACGTGCAGGCGCCGATCGAGCTCTCGCGCCGCCTGGCGCAAATCGGCGTCGTGCCGCGCGAGCGCGGCGCCGAGCTCGTCTCGCAGCTCAAGACCGGTCAGCGGCTGGTCTCGCCCGAAGGCGACGTCTGGCGCTGGGACGGTTTTGTCGCAGCGGCTCACGCGCCGACCGGTGCTGCGCGACGTCTTGCTGAGCGCGCCCGCCTCGTCGACATCGAGAACGAGCTGGAGCAGGCCCGCATCGACGCGCAGGTCAAGCGCCAGGCGCTGGAGAACGCCGAAGCCGAATTGCAGATGGCCGCCAGCACGGAAGGCGCCACGCGAGAGGCATGGCGCGCCGCGCAGCGCGAGCTCAACGCCGCGCGCGAGCGCCATGCCACCGCGGAGCGCGAAATCAACCGTCACGCCGCGCGCAAGTCGGCGCTGTCTGAAGCGCACAGCCGCCTCGCCGCCGACCGCGCCGAGGCCGAGGCCGCGCATGAATATGCAGCGGCTGCGATCTCCGAGCTGCCGTCGAGCGAAGACACCGAAGTCCGGCTCGCCGCCGTGCGCAGCGACATCGAGGGCCATCGCCGCATGGCCGCCCAGGTCCGTGCCGAGGCGCAGGCGCTGGCGCGCGAGGCCGAGCTCGCCGACCGCCGCGTGCAGGCGATCCTCGCCGAGCGCACCGAATGGCAGAACCGGAAAGCAAGCGCGGCCTCCCACATCGACACCATCCAGGCCCGCATCACCGAGGTCTCGATCGAGCGCAGCGACCTCGAGAATGCCCCCGCGGTGTTCGCCGAGAAGCGCAGCGCGCTGATCAACGAGATCGAATACGCCGAGAACGATCGCCGCGTCGCCGCCGACGCGCTCGCTGAGGCCGAAACGGCCATGGCAGAGACCGATCGCGTGGCAAAGTTGTCGCTCGAAGCACTGTCGAGCGCCCGCGAGGCGACCGCGCGCGCCGAGGAGCGCATGGAAGGCGCACGGCGCCGGCTCGAAGACATCGAGCGCGAAATCCGCGACATGCTCGAGGTCGAGCCGCAGGCAGTCGCAGGCCTTGCCGAGATCGAGCCCGGCGCCGAGCTGCCGCCGCTTCATGAGATCGAGGAAGATCTGGAAAAGCTGCGCCGCGACCGCGAGCGTCTCGGTGCGGTGAACCTGCGCGCCGAGGAAGAGCTGCGCGAGGTCGAGGCCCAGCACACTGGCCTCACCACCGAGCGCGACGACCTCGTCGAAGCCATCAAACGGTTGCGCCAGGGGATCCAGAGCCTCAACAAGGAGGCCCGCGAGCGGCTGCTGACCTCGTTCGAGGTCGTCAACAACCACTTCAAGCGGCTGTTCGTCGAGCTGTTCGGCGGCGGCGAGGCGGCCCTGCACCTGATCGAGAGCGACGATCCGCTCGAGGCCGGTCTCGAGATCATCGCAAAGCCGCCGGGCAAGAAGCCGCAGACGCTGTCGCTGCTCTCGGGCGGCGAGCAGGCACTGACTGCGATGGCGCTGATCTTCGCGGTGTTCCTCACCAACCCCTCGCCGATCTGCGTGCTGGACGAGGTCGACGCGCCGCTCGACGACCACAACGTCGAACGCTACTGCAACCTCCTGCACGAGATGACCGGCTCGACCGACACGCGCTTCATCATCATCACGCACAATCCGATCACGATGGCGCGGATGAACCGGCTGTTCGGCGTCACCATGGCCGAGCGCGGCGTCTCGCAGCTCGTGTCGGTGAACCTGCAGGAAGCGGTGGAGATTCTCGATCAGAACGTGGCGTGAGACTGCGGACGTTCCACAACCATTGACGTCATCATCCGCGAAGGCGGATGATCCAGTACGCCGTGACTTCTCGGTTGACGGCGCTGTCACGGAGTACTGGATGCCCCGCCTTCGCGTGGCATGACCGCGCATGATGATCGCTCCCACCCTCCCCGCCGAACTGAAAGCCGCCCTTGACGCGAAGCTGCAAGGCTTCTCCCGCACCGACGCTGCGCGGCGGTCGTCGCAGATCTCGAGGACCTATCGCGCTGGCGGTGGCTCGGGCGCCATCAAGTCCGATGCCGATGCGCTGGCCTATGCGCTCGCACGGATGCCCGCGACCTATGCCGCCGTTGCGGCCAGCCTGAATGCGCTGACCGAGATCGCGCCGGAGCTTGCTCCGGAAAGCCTGCTCGATGTCGGCGCAGGGCCGGGCACCGCGAGCTGGGCAGCCGCGGAAGCCTTTGCTTCGCTGCAATCCTTCACCCTGCTCGACGCCAACCGCACGTTGAGCAACCTGGCACTCGAGCTTGCGCATGACAGCGCGCGACTGGCTGACTGCCGGTATTTGCCGGGCGACGCGGCCGCGAACCTCGCGGAGGCCATGCCCGCCGATCTCGTCGTCGCGAGCTACATGATTGGCGAGCTCAGTGAGCACGACCAGCGCGTGCTCGGCGAGGCCATGTGGGCGAAAGCCCGGCACGCCCTCGTCGTGATCGAGCCTGGCACGCCGGCCGGGTACGCGCGCATCCTTGCGCTGCGTCAGCAGTTGATTGCATTGGGCGCGCATGTCGCAGGCCCCTGCCCGCACGATAAACCCTGCCCGCTCGTCGCGCCCGACTGGTGCCATTTCACCCAGCGGTTGCCGCGCTCGCGAGCGCACCGGCAGCTCAAGGCGGCCGAGGTGCCGTTCGAGGACGAGAAGTTCATCTATGTGGCGCTGACCCGCGCGCCCCCTGCCGCGCGCTTTTCGCGCGTGCTGGCAGAGCCGGACGTGGGTAAGGTCGAGATCACCGCCAAACTCTGTACCGAAGAGGGCGTCGAGCTCGCAAAGGTGCCGCGCCGCGACAAGGCGGCTTATGCGGGTGCCCGCCGCTGGCGTTGGGGCGACGCCGTCATGGCCGAAAGTTAACCTCGTTCGGCGCTTTTCCCTTGAACTGGAATGGGCTCGCGCCCGACCAAGCCTTACTTGCCTTTTGCCCGCCTTGCTCGCCGGCCTGCCGCCCGGCGTCATTTTGGTTTACGCTACGCGCCTTCTTTCCCCTCAGGAGTTCTCCATGTCGACCGGCTGGATCGTTCTCGGCGTCATCGTCGTCCTCGTGCTGTTCGCCTTCGGCGCCTACAACCGCCTGGTGGCGCTGAGCCAGCGCGTGGGCCAGGCCTTTGCCGACATCGACGTGCAGCTCAAGCAGCGGCATGACCTGATTCCGAACCTGGTCGAGACCGTGAAGGGCTACGCCGCGCATGAGCGCGGCACCCTCGACGACGTCATCAAGGCGCGCAATTCGGCGATGTCGGCGCAGGGTCCGGCGCAGGTGTCCGCGGCCGAGAACCAGCTCTCCGGCGCGCTCGGCCGGCTGATCGCGCTGTCGGAGGCCTATCCCGATCTCAAGGCCAACGCCAATTTCCAGCAGCTCGCGAGCGAGCTCTCGGACCTCGAGAACAAGATCGCAGCGAGCCGCCGTTTCTTCAACAACGCGGTCCAGGAATACAACACCGGCATCCAGCAGATGCCCGCCGCCTTGTTCGCCGGCATGTTCGGCTTCACGCGCAAGGAGTTCTTCGATCTCGGCGCGAGCCGCACCGAGGTCGAGGCAACGCCACAGGTCAAGTTCTGATCGAACCGATTGACCGGCAGGACAGCGCGCCATGGCCGCGTATGGTCTCTACACGCATATCGCCTCGAACAAGTTTCGTTCGATGGTTCTGCTCGCGGGGCTGTTCCTGCTGGTCTATGTGCTGGTCTATGCCGGTGCGCTGATCGCCGAAGTCGTCATCAACGGCAATCAGTCCGTCGCCTATTACCTGACCCGCGCCTTCTCCGATCTGATCAAGGCCTCCCCCTTTGCGACCGTCGCGGTGGTTGCCTGGATCGTGATCGCCTATTTCTTCCACCAATCGATGATCGATGCCGTCACCGGCGGCCATGACGTGACACGGCAGGAAGAGCCGCGGCTCTACAATCTCCTCGAAAATCTCTGCATCTCGCGCGGCATCACCATGCCGAAGCTGAAGATCATGGAGAGCCCGGCGCTGAACGCGTTCGCGACCGGCCTCAACCCGCGGCAATACGCGATCACCGCCACCACGGGTCTGTTGGAAGCACTGAACGACCAGGAGATCGAGGCGGTGCTGGGCCACGAGCTGACCCACATCAGGAACGGCGACGTGCAGCTGATGGTGGTCGCCGTGATCATCGCCGGTGTGGTCGGCTTCTTCGGCGAGTTGTTCTTCCGCCTGTTCACGAGCTTCAACTGGAGTTCGGGCTCCGGCGGCTCGTTGTCTTCGGGTTCGTCCTCCTCGTCGCGATCGTCCTCATCAAGCGACAGCAAGAGCTCCGGCGGCGGCGCAGTGGTGGTCGTCATCATCGCGGTCGTGCTGATCGTGGTGGCCTGGCTGGTGTCGCAGGTGGTCAAGCTCGCGCTGTCGCGTTCGCGCGAATTCTTGGCCGATGCCGGCTCGGTCGAGCTCACCAAGAACCCCGACGCGATGATCTCGGCACTGCGCAAGATCGACGGCCGCGGCGAGCTGCCGGGCGCGACCTCTGCCGTGATGGAGCTCTGCGTCGACAATCCCCGCGAGGGCTTCGCCGACCTGTTCGCGACCCACCCCTCGGTGGACGCGCGGATCAAGGCGCTGGTCGATTTTGCCGGCGGCCATGACCCGGGCCCGCTCCAGCCGCCGACCGACGAAGGCAAGCAACCTGATACCGAGGCGGAACAGCAGGACGCCCCGCCGCCGCTGCCCACCGGGCCATGGAATGATCCGGGCAAGCCGGCCGATGCCGCGCAGGGCACCGCGCACAGCCCGTCCGGAACCCCCGTCCCCAACCCGATGGGGCCTTGGGGCCATCATTGATCGCACGATTTGCACCGTCGCGAGGCCGATCTTGCGGGGATTTCATTGCGATTGGGAAAAACCGCGAGAATTGCCGCAACGAGGCTGCGAGGAATTGAATTCTCCCTTGTTTCTGCCATGTTCGCGCCCAACAGCAGACTTGGGAAAGTCGATCTGGGACCCGGCCGATTGCACCTACGCAATCGGCGGGCGTGCGTTAGGGGACAGCGATGGCAAAGCCGGCAGTGGTTGTGGTGGGCGCGGACAAGGGCGGGGTTGGCAAGACCACGGTCTCGCGCACCTTGCTCGATTATTTTTCCGCCAACAACGTGCCGACGCGCGCCTTCGACACGGAATCCCCGCGCGGAACGCTAAAGCGCTTTCACCCGGAGATCACCGAGATCGTCGACATGATGACGACGGCCGACCAGATGAAGATCTTCGACACGCTCAATGCGGCGAGCCCGTCGGTGACCGTGATCGACGTCCGCGCCGGCCTGCTATCGCCGGCACTCGCCTCGCTGCGCGACATCGGTTTCCTCGACGCCGCCAAGGCCGGCCAAATCACCTTCGCGGTGTTCCACATCCTGGGGCCGTCGATCGCCTCGCTCGACGAGATCGCCGAGACTGCGGGTTTCATGGCCGGCGCCAAATACTTCCTGGTGAAGAACTTCATCAACGACACCCAGTTCTTCCAGTGGGACCAGTCGACCTACAACTCCTACTTTCACCGCATCAAGGACGCAACCGAACTCACGATCCCCAAGCTCAACGAAATGGCCTATGAGCAGGTCGAGGTCTCGTCCGTTCCGTTCCTGAAGTTCGTCGCCAACAAGGGGATGAACGACGAGGCCGCGAACTATTCCTTCGTGCTGCGCGGCTATGTCCGGCATTGGCTCGCCAATGTCTGGAGCGAATTCGACCGCATCCGGCTGACCGACATCGTCAGCTCCAAGCCCGCCGCCCGCAGCAGCGAAAAATAGTTGCGGGCGAGGTGTGGATGCGGCTGGATTGGGCGCCGAACCCGCCTGATATAGCTGCTAATGGCCGTCACGCCCGTCTACATCATCTGCTCGCCCCGACCGCAGGTCGGCAAGACGCTGCTCGCGCGCCTGCTGACCGAATTCCTGCTGCTCAAGAACGGCGATGTCGCGGCCTTCGACGTCAATCTGAAGGAGCCGTCGCTGCTCGACTATCTGCCGAAGGTCACCGAGACGGCCGACGTCATCGATACCTACGGCAAGATGCAGCTCATGGACCGCGTCATCGTCGATGACGGCCTTGCCAAGGTGATCGACCTCGGCTTCCACGCCTTCGATGAATTCTTCAAGATGACCGACGAGATCGGCCTGTTGAAGGAAGCCGCCCGCCGCCACGTGGCGCCGATGATCCTGTTCGTGGCCGATACGGACCGCGTCTCGGGCCGCGCATATGAGATGCTGCGCCAGCAGATCCCGCGGATCAATCTGATCACCGTGGACAACGAATATGTCGTGCGCGGCGAGCTGCCGCCCGCCATGGCCGGGGGCCGGCTGTTCCGCCTGCCGGCGCTGCCAGGCTTCCTGAAGACCTATATCGACCGGCTGAGCTTCTCCTTCACCGGCTATCTGCGCCAGGAGAAGGATTCCTCGACCGAGCTGCACCAATGGATCCGTCGGAATTATCTCGCCTTCCGCGAGCTCGAGCTCAGCCTGATCCTGCAACGATCCTGATTTATTTTACCCGGGTAATATTGACCACCCGTCTGGTGGCTTGTATGACCGCGCGACACCGTGCCCCGCGAGACCAAGCCTATGAGCATCGACCGAAAGGCCGCGATTGCCGCCTACAAGGAGCGCAAGACCGCCGTCGGCATCTACGTCGTCCGCTGCGCGGCGACAGGCGAAGCCTGGGTCGGCCAGGCGCTGGATCTGGAGAAGGTCCCCAATCGGATCTGGTTCACGCTGCGCCAGGACGGACACCCCTGCCGCACGCTTCAGGCCGCCTGGAACGCGCATGGCGCAGCAAACCTGAGCTTCGCCGAATGCGAGCGGCTGGACGAGGAGGAGATGAGCTATGTCCGCGATGCGCTTCTGAAGGAGCGCATGCTGCATTGGCTGTCTGAGCTGAAGGCCGAGGCGATCTGAGCGCTCAATGCCCTTCGAACGTCATCAGCGTGCGCACCGGCACGTCCATGGCGCGCAGCTTGGCGGCGCCGCCGAGCTCGGGCAGGTCGATGATGAAGCAGGCGGCTATCACGTTGGCGCCGATCTGTCTGAGCAGCTTGACTGCGCCCTCCGCGGTGCCACCGGTGGCAATGAGGTCGTCGACCAGGATGACGCGCTCGCCGGGCGCGACCGCGTCGACATGCATCTCCATCTCGTCGATGCCGTATTCCAGCGAATAGGCGATGCGCACCGTGGTGTGCGGCAGCTTGCCTTTCTTGCGGATCGGCACGAAGCCGGCCGAGAGCTGGTGCGCCACCGCGCCGCCGAGGATGAAGCCGCGCGCCTCCATGCCGGCGACCTTATCGATCTTGTTGCCGGCCCAGGGATGCACGAGCTCGTCGACCGCGCGGCGGAAGCCGCGCGCATCCGCGAGCAGGGTCGTGATGTCGCGGAACATGATCCCGGGCTTCGGATAGTCCGGGATGGTGCGAACGCTCGCCTTCAGATCGTGGTCAAAGGTCATTGGTGCCTCTCAATCGACGCCCGCATCCAGCCGGAATGCGTTCTCGACAATTCGTAAACCCACCTCGCCACCGAGCGACATCAGCGACTCCGGGTGGAACTGCACGCCGGCGACGGGCAGCGTCTTGTGCTCGAGCGCCATGGCGACGCCGTCCTCGGTGCTCGCCGTCACGGATAGAACATCCGGCATGCTGCCCCGTTCAACATACAGCGAATGGTAGCGGCCGATCACGATCTCGTTCGGCAGATTGCGCATCAGGCGCCCGCCCCGCACCTGCACCCGCGACGGCCGGCCATGGGCGGGATGCGTCAGTTGCCCGAGCTCACCGCCAAAATATTCGCCGATCGCCTGCACGCCGAGGCAGACGCCAAACACCGGCAGCTTCTTCGCAAGCGCCGCGTCGATGGTCTTTTTGATCCCGAAGTCTTCGGGACGGCCCGGTCCGGGCGACAGCACCAGCAAATCCCACGTCCTCTGCTTGAGCATGTCAAGCGCATGCACATAGCGGACCACGGTGACGCTGGCGCCGACCTGGCGGAAGTAGTCGGCGAGCATGTGCACGAAACTGTCGTCGTGGTCGATCAGCAGCACGTGCTTGCCCGAGCCGGTCGCATCGGGCGCGAAGGTCGACAGCGGCTTCGGCGGATCGCCGCGCAGCGCCTGGAACAGCGCCGCCGCCTTCACCTGGCACTCGCGGTCTTCCGCGGCCGGATCGGAGTCGAACAGGCAGGTCGCGCCGACGCGAACCTCGGCGAGCCCGTCCTTCATGCGGATGGTGCGGATGGTCAGGCCAGTGTTGATGCTGCCGTCGAAATTCACCGCCCCGATCGCGCCCGCATACCAGCGGCGCGGCGAGCGCTCGTGATCCTCGACGAACTGCATCGCCCAGAGCTTTGGCGCGCCGGTGACGGTGACGGCCCAGGCATGGGTGAGGAACGCGTCGAGCGCGTCGAAGCCGGGACGCAACATGCCTTCGACGTGATCGACGGTGTGGAAGAGCTTCGAGTAGGTCTCGATCTGCCGCCGCGCCAGCACCTTGATGGTGCCGGGAACGCAGACGCGCGCCTTGTCGTTGCGATCGACGTCGGTGCACATGTTGAGCTCGAACTCGTCCTTCTCCGAGTTCAGGAGCTGGCGGATCTGCTCGGCATCGCCGATCGCATCCGTGCCGCGTGCGATCGTGCCCGAGATCGGGCAGGTCTCGACGCGACGGCCGTCGGAACGCACGAACATCTCCGGCGAGGCCGACACCAGGAATTCGCCCTCGCCAAGGTTCATCAGCGCGCCGTAGGGCGACGGGTTGATGACGCAGAGACGCTGGAACACTTCTGCCGGCGAACGCTCGCAGGGCTCGGCGAACAGCTGCCCCGGCACGGCTTCGAAGAGATCGCCGCGGGCAAAGGCGGCGCGCGCGGTCTCCACTGTGGACTGATATTCGCCGGGCGCGTGATCGGCAAAGCCCTGCCGCGGCGTCTTGAGGTACGGGCTGTCCGCGGTCTCGCGCGGCAGGCCCTCGGTCGACCGGCCCTCCCAGGTGAAGTCGTAGCTCAGCACCACGCCGCGGCCGGTGGCGCGGTCATAGGCGAGCAGGCGATCGGGCACATAGAGCACGATGTCCCGCTGGTCCTTTTCGCGCGCGCGCTTCTGTACGAGGTCCTCGATCTGGAACACGAGGTCATAGGCGAAGGCCCCGAACAGGCCGAGCAGCCCGTCGTCATTGGCGGAAAAGGCGGCGACGAGATCGCGCACCAGCGACATCACGCTGGCACGCCGGGTGCGCTGATCTTCCTCGACCGGCGCATCGCCGCGGATGATGTGGCCGGCAAGGTACGAGGCCGTCTTCTCGGAGATCACCACGCAGGGCTCGCGCAGGACGTCGGCCAGGAAGGTGATCAGCACCTGCCCGCGCTGGTTCAGCGCTTCGAGCTTGAAATTGACGCCGACGGTTTCCAGCATGAGCGGCGGATCGGAGAAGCCAAGGTCGAAACTCTCGTAGCGGCCGGGCACGGTGGTGCCCGACGACAGCACCACGCCGCGGCGGCGGTCGAGCAGGCTGACGAGATCGTCGAGCCTGCTGGCGCCGCCGCTAAACTGCTCCGCCACGCGCGTGATCGCGAGACCCGCGCGGGTCACAAAGTCGCTTCTGGCCGGGAGGGCAAAGACTGTCCTGTTCATGTGATCCTCTTGGGCTCCTCTTACGAGACTTGCCGAGGGAACGCCACACAGGACAAACGATCAGGCCGCCGCACTGCGTTGGCGACCTTCGACGATTTAGGGAAAAGAAATCGCACCGGCCACCTCTTCAGGAGGTGCGCCACCAACGACGGGATGGGCGGACGACGGTGCTCATGGGGAACTACACACCATGGCGCGGCGGCGGCGTCAAGATGCCATCCACGTGCCATAGCCAGGATGGAGCTGCGGTATATCCTGGCTATGGATCAATACGCCCCGACCTCATATCCGATCGCCCGAAATCCGTTGTCAGGGACATAGCGGAATTCGAACGTGAATTCGGAATTCGTGTCGTGCCAGGTCAGCGCGCAGTGGCCTTCGGGCAACGACAGGAGTTTTGCGGTGTGCAGATGCTTGCGCATGAAGGGCGTGAACAACGTGTCGAAGCGTTGCAGGAATTCGGCCTCGCTCTTGACCGGGCCGCTCTGAACGTCGTGCTTGCCTTCCCCCGACCAGAACTCGACGGGGAATGAGATCAGCTTGACGATGCGGTTCTTGTCGTTCGCATTCGCCGCGCCTTCGAAGTCGTTGCGGAAGGCCTGAAATTCCGGTCCGTTACACACTGGATCCTTGGCCCAACAGGGCGCCGCAAGGGCGGTCACGAACAATGATGCGATCAGGAAGGCTTTCATATGGGATGCTCGGCGCCACATTGTTGACGAAGGACACGGCAGCTTGCTGAACCGCGCCAACGCGGCCGCCCGACGTCGGGGCGGCCTCCCCTGTGTCGCAGAAGCGCACCGCCGCGTTCATCCCAGATGCTTCTTGAAGAACTCCGTCGCGCGGCCCCAGGCGAGCTCGGCGGCTTCGCGGTCGTGCACGGCCTGGCGCTGCTCGTTGACGAAGGCGTGCTCGGCATCGTACCGGAACAGCTCCAGCGACTTGCCGGCCGTCTTCATGCCCTTCTCGAAGGCATCGACCACCTCAGGCGTGCACCAATCGTCCTTGTTGGCGAAATGCGCCTGAAGCGGGATTTCGACGTCGGCGGGCTTGGCCGCCTGCTCCGGCGGGATGCCATAGAACACGACGCCGGCCGCAAGCTCCGGGATCTTGGTGGCGCCGATGATGGTAACCGCACCGCCGAGGCAGAAGCCGGTCAGGCCGACCTTGGCGCTGTTGCGTGCCAGATATTGCGCGGCGCCGCGCACGGTCTGCGTGGTCAAGTCCATGAAGTCGAGCGAGTTCATCTCGCGATTGGCTGCATCGGTGTCGTGATAGGGCACCACCTTGCCCTTGTAGAGGTCGGGCGCGAGCGCATCGAAGCCGGCGAGCGCAAAGCGGTCGCACAGGCCCTTGATCTGGTCCGACAGGCCCCACCATTCCTGGATCACGACCACGCCAGGTGCGTTTCCGCGCGCGGCATTGGCGAGATAGCCCGACGCATCCTTGCCGTCCGGACGCTTGAAGGTGATCATGGTGCCCATGCTTTCCTCCGACGAATTTCTGGGGCGGTTGACGGTATTCTGGCCGCTGCGCGAGCGATAGGCAATCGCGGTCCCATACAAACTCTCGTGCCCGGATGCTGTGCCGCGCGCCGCGTCTTTGCGGCGTGATGCACTGCTGATCCCGGAGCCCAGCCGCGAGCAGGCTGGGTCCCGGTTCTGCGGCGCACCGTTGCACGCTGCGCCGCGCCCGGGACACGCATGCGCCCAACAAAAAAGCCCCCTTGCAGGGGCTTTTCTATTTCACTCGCCGTTCGGCCGCTCAGTGCGCGTCGGCCCAGACCTTCTTCTTGGTGAAGTACATCATGCCTGCGAAGATGATCAGGAACACGAATACCTGGAAGCCGAGCTGCTTGCGGGCCTCCATGTGCGGCTCCGCGGTCCACATCAGGAACGTGGTCACGTCCTTGGCGTATTGCGCGACAGTGGTCGGCGAGCCGTCGTCATAGGCGACCTGGCCGTCGCTCAGGGGCTTGGGCATCTTGATGGCGTGGCCAGGGAAGTACTTGTTGAAGTACGAGCCCTCCGGAATGGTCACGCCTTCCGGCACCTTGTCCTCAAAGCCCTGCAAGACCGCCGCGACGTAGTCCGGACCCTGCTCCTGGTACTGGGTAAAGAAGTCGAAGATGAACCATGGGAAGCCGCGCTCGTAGGACCGCGCCTTGGTGATCAGCGACAGGTCGGGCGGCGCCGCTCCGCCGTTCGCCGCGCGAGCCGCCTGCTCGTTCGGGAAGGGCGATGGGAAGTAGTCCGCCGGGCGGCCGGGGCGCTCGAACATCTCGCCCTGGTCGTTCGGACCGTCCTTGATCTTGTACTCGGAGGCAAACGCCGACGCTTGCGCGACGGAATAGCCCGGGCCGCCGGCTTCCGCGAGGTTGCGGAAGGCGACATAGGACAGGCCGTGGCAGTTGGAGCAGACTTCCTTATAGACCTTCAGGCCACGTTGAAGCGCACCGCGGTCGAACTTGCCGAAGGGACCGGCGAACGACCACTTGATGCCCGGCGGCTTGTCGCTGCCTTCGGCCGCGCGCGCGTCCTGCAACGTGCCGGCAAACAGCGCGCCGGCAGCGACCAGCGCGACCATGACGGAGGCAGCGACCTTGCCGCCCTTGGCCAGCACCGCGGCCGCGATCGAGTTCGGCACCGGGCGCGGCGTCTCGACCCGGGAGAGCAGCGGCAGCACGATCAGGAAGTAGGCGAAGTAGCAGACCGTCAGAACACGGCCGGCGATCACGTAGATGCCCTCCGGCGGCTGCGCGCCGAGATAGCCGAGCAGGATGCAGACCACAACGAAGATCCAGAAGAACTGCTTGGCGAGCGGGCGATACTTGGTGGACCGGGTCTTGGCGCTGTCGAGCCACGGAAGGAATGCCAGCACAATGATCGCAGAGAACATCGCGATGACGCCGGCGAGCTTGTTCGGGATCGAGCGCAGGATCGCGTAGAACGGCAGATAGTACCATTCGGGCACGATGTGCGGCGGGGTCACGCCCGGATTGGCCGGGATGTAGTTGTCCGCATCCCCGAGATAGTTCGGCATGTAGAAGATGAACCAAGCATAGAGGAGCAGGAAGCAGGACACGCCGAACAGGTCCTTGATCGTCGCGTGCGGCGTGAACGGCACCGTGTCCTTTTCCGTCTTGGCTTCGACGCCGTCCGGATTGTTCTGGCCGGCAACATGCAGCGCCCAGACGTGCAGCACGACAACACCGGCAATCAGGAACGGCAAGAGGTAGTGCAGCGAGAAGAAGCGGTTCAGCGTCGGGTTACCGACGGAATAGCCACCCCACAGCAGTGTCACAATGCTCTCGCCGACATAGGGAATGGCCGAGAACAGGTTGGTGATGACGGTGGCGCCCCAGAAGCTCATCTGGCCCCACGGCAACACGTAGCCCATGAAGCCGGTCGCCATCATCAGGAGGTAGATGATGACGCCGAGGATCCACAGCACCTCGCGTGGCTCCTTGTACGACCCGTAATAAAGGCCGCGGAACATGTGAACGTAGACGGCGAAGAAGAACATCGACGCGCCGACAGCATGCATGTTGCGCAGCAGCCAGCCATAATTGACGTCGCGCACGATCAGTTCGACCGACTTGAAGGCCAGATCAGCGTACGGCGTGTAGTGCATCGCCAGGATGACGCCGGTGAGAATCTGGATCCCGAGCATGAAAGACAGGATGGCGCCGAAGGTCCACCAGTAGTTCAGATTACGCGGCGTCGGATAGGCGACGAACGAGGAGTGCATAAGACCAAAGATCGGCAGCCGCCGCTCGATCCATTTCAGGGCTGGATTGCTCGGCTGATAGTCGGAGGGTCCGCTCATGATGCGATCCTGAGGAAATAAACAACGCGACGGCTCGGAGCTTCGGACGCGGGGTCCGAAGCTCAGCCGATCTGGATTTTGGTGTCGGAGACGAACTGGTAGGGCGGCACCGGCAGGTTTGCGGGTGCGGGCCCCTGGCGAATACGCCCCGAGGAATCGTACTGCGAGCCGTGGCAGGGGCAGAAGAAGCCGTCGTAATTGCCCTCATGCGCGATCGGGATGCAGCCAAGATGGGTGCAGATGCCGATCACGACCAGCCACTGCTCGTGCCCGGCCTTGACCCGAGCCTCGTCGGACTGCGGATCGGGCAGGCTCGCGACGTTGACCGCGCGCGCCTCCTCGACCTGCTTCTTGGTGCGGTGGCTGATGTAGATCGGCTTGCCGCGCCAGAACACCTTGATGTCCTGGCCCTCGGCGACCGGAGTCAGATCCACCTCGATCGGAGCGCCGGCGGCGATCGTCGAGGCATCCGGATTCATCTGGGAAATGAACGGCCAGAGCGTCGCAACGCCGCCCACTGCCGCTGCTGCCCCCGTTGCAACGAAAAGGAAATCACGGCGTGTCGGATGGTCCGCCGAAGACGCTGTCGTCACGATTCCAACCCTTTCTTCTTATGCGACCGGCGGAACCGCCCCAGGGGGCGCCCAAAGGTCCCCAGAACAGGCTGCCGGCGCCCGCGGCCCCCGCGGCGGCAGAACTTTGCTTGATCCGCGCCAAAACGAGCGAAACAGCAGTCCAGAATCGTTCTATTGGCACCCTTGCCGGGCGAGCGCAAGCCCGCTATCGGCGCGGAAGCGTGCAATGCACGAATTCCGCGGCCAGCGGTGTTTTATTGAGACATTTCCGGCCCGCACCAACCCCGTCGCAGCCCCATGCAGATAGCGCTTTTCCAGCCCGACATCCCCCAGAACACCGGCACCATTCTTCGGCTCTGCGCCTGTCTGGACATGGCCGCCCATATCATCGAGCCGGCGGGTTTTCCCGTCTCCGACCGCTTGTTCCGCCGGGCTGGAATGGACTATCTGGACCAGGTCAGCGTGACCCGTCACGACTCCTGGTCGAAATTTCAGGCCTGGCGCACGGAACGAGGGTACCGGCTGCTGCTGTTCACCACCAAGGGTGCGACCAACTATCTTGATTTTCGCTACCAGCCGTCGGACATCCTGCTGCTCGGGCGCGAGAGCGCAGGGGTCACCGACGAGGTGGTCGCGGCCGCGGATGCGCGGCTCGTCATCCCGATCAAGCCGGGGCTGCGCTCGCTCAATGTGGCGATGACCGCGGCGATGGCCGCAGGCGAAGCGTTGCGGCAGGTCCGCAATCCGCAGATCTAGAGCTTTAAGGAGAACATGGTGAGTTACGCGGTCAAGGAAATCTTCCTGACCCTGCAAGGCGAAGGCGCCCATGCCGGGCGCGCGGCGGTGTTCTGCCGTTTTGCCGGCTGCAACCTCTGGAGCGGCCGCGAGGCGGACCGCGCCGGTGCGATCTGCCAGTTCTGCGACACGGATTTCGTCGGCACCGATGGCACGCTGGGCGGACGCTACGCCACAGCGGAGGACCTTGCGGCGACGATCGCCGCGCAATGGACGGGAACCCAAGAAAAACATCAAGGCAGCCGTTATGTCGTGCTGACCGGCGGCGAGCCGCTCTTGCAGGTAGACGCCCCGCTGGTCGATGCGCTACACGGCAGCGGCTTCGAGATCGGGGTCGAAACCAACGGCACGATTCTCCCGCCGGAAGGCCTCGACTGGATCTGCGTCAGTCCGAAAGCGGGAAGCGATCTCGTGCTGCGGCGCGGGCACGAGCTGAAGCTGGTCTATCCGCAAGCGCAGGCGCTGCCGGAAGCTTTCGAAGGCCTCGCCTTCGAGCGGTTCTCGCTGCAACCGATGGACGGGCCCGAGGTGGCCGAAAACACCGCGCGCGCCATCGACTATTGCCTGCGCCACCCGCAATGGCGGCTCAGCGTGCAAACACACAAGACGCTCGGCATCAGATAGGACTGACGTTCACAAGATGTGGGAATTGACGAAATCATTCCGCTTCGAAGCGGCGCATACGCTGTCGGGTACGACCTTTGGCGCGGCGAGCGAAGAGATTCACGGCCACTCCTTCCGCGCCGAGGTGAGCTTGCGCGGCACGCCCGATCCCGTGACCGGAATGGTGGTCGATCTCGGCCTCCTCCAACGCGCGATCGAGGACGTGCGACTGACGCTCGACCACAAGTTTCTCAACAAGATCGAGGCGCTGGGCACCCCGACACTGGAAAACCTCTCGCGCTTCGTCTGGGAGCGCCTTGCGCATCTCGGCGGGCTGACCCGCGTCAGTATCCATCGCGACAGTTGCAACGAGAGCTGCACCTATTACGGTCCGCAGAGTTAGACTTCGTAAGGCGGGCAAGATGGTGGGCTCGGCGCAACAGCGCCTTGCCCACCGTAGACGACGCTCCGCTTGGTTGGCGACGGGAATGCAGATGGACGTTTCGATGATCGAAGACCGCAAGGCACGCGCGCGCGCCTGGTTCGAATCCTTGCGCGACGACATCTGCACAAGCTTCGAGCGGCTCGAAGATGACGCGCCGCAAGAGCTCTATCCCGGTGCGGCCGGCCGTTTCGTGCGCACGCCTTGGCAGCGCACCGATCACTCCGGCGCGCCCGGCGGCGGCGGCGTGATGTCGATGATGTACGGTCGCCTGTTCGAGAAGGTCGGCGTGCACTGCTCGACCGTGCATGGCGAGTTCGCGCCCGAGTTTCGCGCGCAGATCCCCGGCGCGGCGGACGATCCGCGGTTCTGGGCGTCGGGCATCTCGCTGATCGCGCACATGCGCAATCCGAACGTGCCCGCCGTGCACATGAACACGCGCTTTGTCGTCACCTCCAAGGCATGGTTCGGCGGCGGCGCCGACTTGACGCCGGTACTCGAGCGGCGGCGCACGCAGGAGGATCCGGACAGTATCGCCTTCCACGCCGCGATGCAGGAAGCCTGCACCGGGCCGAACGGTGTCGCCGACTACGACAAGTACAAGAAATGGTGCGATGAGTACTTCTATCTGCCGCACCGAAAGGAGGCCCGCGGCATCGGCGGCATCTTCTACGACTGGCATGACAGCGGCGATTGGGAAGCCGATCTCGCCTTCACCCAGGACGTCGGCCGCGCCTTCCTGAAGATCTATCCGGAGCTCGTGCGGCGCAACTTTGCCGAGGCCTGGACGGCGGAAGACCGCGAGGAGCAGTTGATCCGCCGTGGGCGCTATGTCGAGTTCAACCTGCTCTACGACCGCGGCACCATCTTCGGGCTCAAGACCGGCGGCAATGTGGATTCGATCCTGTCGTCGCTTCCACCGGAGGTGAAATGGCCATGACCGTACAGCCTCTCCCGCGCGCCATGCTGATCGACATGGATGACACGATCCTGTCAGCCTACGGTCGTCCCGAGATCGCCTGGAACACGATTGCCACCGAATTCGCGGCCGAGCTTGCCCCGCTGCCGCCGGAGCAGGTCGCCGCAGCCGTTCTGACGTTTGCGCGGAACTTCTGGGCCAATGCGGAAGCCGCCTGGCGGCTCAAGCTCGGCGAAGCCCGGCGCCTGACCGTGAAAGGCGGCTTCGCAGCGCTCGCCGCAAGCGGGCACCGCGCTCTGCCCGACGATCTCGCCATTCGCCTCGCCGACCGCTTCACCAGCTATCGGGAGGAAGAGATGTTCGTCTTCCCCGGCGCGCATGAGGCGATCGACCGGCTGAAGGCGCTTGGCGTCAAGCTCGCGCTGGTGACCAATGGGGCTGCCGACATGCAGCGGGCCAAGGTCGAGCGTTTCGAGCTGACCCATCGCTTCGACCACATCCAGATCGAAGGCGAGCACGGTTTCGGCAAGCCCGAGGAGCGCGCCTATCTGCATGCAATGGACGCGCTCGGCGTCACCGCCGGGGATACCTGGATGATCGGCGACAATCTGGAATGGGAAGTCGTGACGCCGCAGCGCCTCGGCATCTACGCGATCTGGATGGACGTGCATGGCGAGGGCCTACCGGCGGGATCTCCGATCAAGCCCGACCGCATCATCCGCTCGCTGACCGAGTTGTTGCCCGGCAAGCCCTGATTGGTTGCGGTCCTCCGACCGCGACAACGTTCTCCCGACAATCGACAGCGCGGCAGCGTGCTCTCCTTCCGTGATCGGCGTGTCATGACGGCTTGCTAGCGTTGAACACGTGTCGATCAACTCGGAGGACAAATCCATGGAATTGAAAGCCGGCGATGTCGTGATGTTGAAATCCGGCGGCCAGCCGCTGACCGTCGTCGAGGTCAAGGAGGAGGACGTGCTCTGCCTCTGGATGGGCATGGAAGGCAATCTGTTTCGCGAGACGCTTCCTTTGGCCGCGCTCGAGCGCCCCGAAGAGGAAGACGACGAGGACGATGAGGACGAAGACGAGGAAGATGAAGACGAGGAGTGATTGCGGCTCAGCGACAGGTCGATAGCGTCACCTCGCGACCCAGGCGCAAACGCTGCCTGGGCCGCGATCGTCTGTCAAACAAACTGTTTGACCGCAGCCGAGATCATCACCAGCCCGCCCGTGATCACCGCGACGTCGAGGATCGCGGCGTGGATGTGCACCGGCATCCGCTCGACAAAGGCCTTTGCCAGGAATGCGCCCGGCACCGCCATCCCGCCGATCAGGAGCGCGAACGCCAGCACCTGCGCAGTCACCGCGCCGGCGAGGCCGAACACCGAGATCTTGATGAGGCCGGTGCCGAGCGAGATCATCGCGTCGGTCGCGATCACCGCCGCGCCCTCCAGCCCTGCGGCCATCAACAGCGAGAGCAGGATCACGCCCGAGCCCGAGGTGCCGCCGACCAGCGCGCCATAACCGACCGAGCGCGAGCACGATCAGGGCGCGGCGGCGATCGGCATAGCTGACATAGGCGACTGCGCGGCTGAGATTGGTGAAGATCGCGGAGATCGCGATGATCGGCACCACGGGCTCAGCGCCGACCATCGGCACCAGCACCAGCGGCATCAGCGCGCCGGTGCCATAGCCGGCGAGCCCACCGATGATCGAAGCAAACAACGCCATCAACGCGACCAGCAGAAGCTGCAAAATCGAGATATCGGCGAAGCCTGAGACGATGGTCACGTTCTCTGATCGCGGCTGACGCGTGCCGCAGCTTGATCGGCGATGGAAGCGAGCGCCGCCTCCTCTAGGGGAAAATCCGCTGCAAGCCAAGCGTCCTCGGCGAGCGTCAACACATGTCCGAGCGCGGGCCCTTCCGCCATTCCGCGCGCGATGAAGTCGGCAGCTTTCAGCGGGAATTTCGGCGGCATCCAGCGTTGCGGCAGTTCGGCAAGCTCGCGCCAGCGCGCCGAATTCACGTCGCCGCCGTCCCTCGCCCAGGCCAGCAACACGCGATCGTGATAGCGCTCGGCGCCCAACCGGTAGAGCAGCCGCCGCGCATTGGCCTCGTCCTTGTTGGCGAACCGCCACCAGCGGTGCCCCATCGAATCCAGCGCCTTGGCCTCCGCATTGCTGAGCCTGAGCCGCGACGCGACGCGCTTGGCATCCTCGGTAACGGCGACCGTCAGTCCGGCGAGGCGCCGGGTCGCGTTTGCCGGCAGGCCGAGTTCGTGCTCGATCGCGATCATCCTCGCCAGCGGGCCGGTATAGGCCACGCCGCCGATCAACGGCAGGAGCAGGCCACTGTCGGCCATCGCGAGCACTGCTGCTGCAGCGCCGCCTGCGACCAGCAGCTTGAGCATTTCCATGCGCACCCGCTCGGCCGAGAGACCGGCAAGCCCGGCGCGGCCGCGGATGCAGGCGAGATAGCCGTCGCGGTCCGGCTCACCCAGGCCAAAGGCGGCGTGGATGCGGAAGAAGCGCAGGATGCGCAGATAATCCTCGGCGATGCGCTGGTCGGGATCGCCGATGAAACGCACGCGCCGTGCGGCGACGTCGGCAAGCCCGCCGACATAATCGTGCACGACGCCTTTCGCGTCGACCGAGAGCCCGTTCATGGTGAAGTCGCGCCGCTCGGCGTCCCTCACCCAGTCACGGCCGAACGCAACCTTGGCCTTGCGGCCGAAGGTCTCGGTATCCTCGCGCAGCGTAGTGACCTCATACGGGTGCCCGTCGATGACCAGGGTGATGGTGCCGTGGTCGATGCCGGTCGGCACGCTCTTGATGCCGGCGCTTTTTGCGCGCCGCATCACCTCCTCCGGCAATGCGGTGGTCGCGATGTCCATGTCGCCCGGCGGCAGCTTGAGGAGCGCGTTGCGCACGGCGCCGCCGACCACGCGCGCCTCCTCGCCGTCCGCGTTCAACAGCCGCAGGACATGCGCGGTCCCCCCGGAGGTCAGCCAGGAGGCATCGGCAAGCAGGGGCTCCGCTCTCATCTGCCAGCCCCTATTTCTCGACGCCCGGCACGAGCCTGCCGTTCTCGACATGTGCTGGAACATAGGTCGAGTTCGGCGAGGCGCCGGTGAAATGCGCAAGTCCGACCAGGCTCGCGATCACCAGCACCAGCGCGACCAGCACGAGACGGGCGATGGCGTAGACCGGCCAGGACGACTGCACGAACAGGCCCGAGCGCGTCGCGACCAGGAACAACGCATAGACCGCGAAGGGAATGAGGAAGATTCCGATCTCGGTCAGCGCCGGCCGGATCATGGCAGATAGATCCGCTCATACAACACACGCAATATGCCGGCGGTCGCGCCCCAGATGTACCGCTCCGCGAACGGCATCGCATAGTAGAAGCGCTCCATGCCGCGGAATTCCTTGCTGTGCATCTGGTGGTTCGCCGGATTCATCAGGAAGGATAGCGGCACCTCGAAGGCGTCATCAACCTCGGAATGATTGATCGCCAGTTCAAATCCCGGCTGCACCCTTGCAACCGTCGGCAGGATGCGGAAGCCGAAGGCGGTGCCATAGAGATCGAGATAGCCGACCGGCTCGACGAAATCGCGCGACAGGCCGACCTCTTCCTCGGCCTCGCGCAGCGCCGCATCGCGCGGAGAGGCATCCATCGCGTCGATCTTGCCGCCGGGAAAGGCGATCTGCCCGGCGTGGTCATTCAGATGCGCGGAGCGCTGCGTGAGCAGCACGGTCGGCTCGGGCCGATCGATGACCGGAATCAGGACCGCCGCGGGGCGCACCGGCTGCTCGCGCGCAATGATCTGCAGCATCTTGTCGGTGCCGGGATCACCAGACATCGGCACGATGTTGGGATCGTAGAGGGCGGGCGGCACGTCGAAGGTCAGCCGCGCCTTGGAGCGGGCGAAAAAATCCGCCGCGCCCAACCGGGCAGGTTCGTCCTTCAGAAACGGCTTGGTCAAAGCGCGGCCCTCACCTGCTCAGCATCCGCCATGGCGAAGAATTCGTCGGCCGACTCGACACCGAACATCGGCTGGCCATCGACCATCCGCTCCTCGCCCATGTCAACCAGATCGTAGTAGAGCGCACGTGTCACCTTGGCCCAAAGGTCAGAGCGCACGTGCAAGTACGGCGTCAGCCCGCCGTCGGCCGCCTGCTCGAAGCGCAAGCCATGCGCCGCATCGCACCTCACCCAGTCGTCGACATTGGTGCGGAAGCTCAACACGCGATGGTTGCCCTCGCCCTCCGTCTGCATCTCGACCGCCATGAACGGTGCGTCGTCGACGCGAATCCCGACCTTCTCCACAGGCGTGACGAGAAAGTGCTTGTCCCCTTCGCGTTTCAGGATGGTCGAGAACAGGCGCACCAGTGCCGGGCGGCCGATGGGCGTCCCCATGTAGAACCACGTACCATCGGAGGCGATTCGAATGTCGAGATCGCCGCAAAACGGCGGATTCCACAGATGCACCGGGGGCAGCCCTTTTTGGGCAGCACCGGCGTTCCTGGCGGCGGCGGTCAGGCCGTCAAGGCCCCGATTTTTGCTCTGCCCTTGGTTCGCCATGGTTTGCCCTGACTCTGTCTTTGGCACGATTGGTGCAGGTCTACGTTGTACCTCGGTGAGCGGTTCCACACCGGAATCATCCGGTGTGCAAGGTCGCCACTTCGTGATGCCGTACATATCCCGAAGCCGATAAGGTGGGGATAGCTTAATTCAGCGAATACAGGGCCTTCCTGCAAGTCTAGCATGAGGCCAAGAGCTGGCATGTGATGAGACGACGACGCGAGCAGGCTGCGTGAACGGCTTAAGGAGCTGACGGATGGCGGAAAGTGTCGAAAAACTCGAGGACGTGATCGTCCGCTCGGCCGAGCAGGTGTCGGGACAGATTCGCGCCGCCAAGGACGCGATCGCAACCGTCATCTTTGGCCAGGACCGCGTGATCGAGAACACGCTGGTGACGATCCTCTCCGGCGGTCATGCGCTGCTGATCGGCGTGCCCGGTCTTGCCAAGACCAAGCTCGTAGAGACCCTCGGCGTTACGCTCGGCCTCGACGCCAAGCGCATCCAGTTCACGCCCGACCTGATGCCGTCAGACATTCTCGGATCAGAGGTGCTCGATGAGAGCACCGCGGGAAAACGCTCGTTCCGTTTCATCGCTGGTCCCGTCTTCGCGCAGCTCCTGATGGCCGACGAAATCAACCGCGCCAGCCCGCGCACGCAATCGGCGCTGTTGCAGGCGATGCAGGAGCAGCACATCACGGTCGCCGGCGCGCGTCATGATCTGCCGAAGCCGTTCCATGTGCTGGCGACGCAAAACCCGCTGGAGCAGGAAGGCACCTACCCGCTGCCCGAAGCGCAGCTCGACCGCTTCCTGATGGAGATCGACGTCGACTATCCGGATCGCGACGCCGAGCGGCGCATCCTGTTCGAGACCACCGGCGCCGAGGAGACGCTGGCGAAGGGATCGATGACGGGGGATGCGCTGATCGCGGCCCAGCGGCTGGTGCGGCGTTTGCCGGTCGGTGATTCCGTAGTGGAAGCCATTCTGTCGCTGGTGCGCTCGGCCCGTCCCGGCCCCGAAGGTGGCGAAGCCGGCAAGCTGATCGCCTGGGGACCGGGTCCCCGCGCCAGCCAGTCGCTGATGCTGGCCGTGCGCGCACGCGCGCTGCTCGACGGCCGCCTCGCGCCGTCGATCGACGACGTGCTCGACCTCGCCGAGCCGGTGCTGAAGCACCGCATGGCGTTGACATTCACGGCCCGCGCCGAGGGCCGCACGATTCCGGACGTGATCCGGCAATTGAAGACACGGATCGGTTGATGGCCGCAGCGAACGGGCACATAGCGAAGGAGATCATTGCGATCCGACGTGCCGATGGCGAAAGCCGAACGCTCGCCGCATCGCTGCCACACCTTGTCCTCGAAGCCCGCCGCATCGCCGCCAATGTCATCCACGGCCTGCATGGCCGCCGCCGCGCCGGCCCCGGTGAAAATTTCTGGCAATATCGTCGTTTCATCTCCGGCGAGCCGGCGCAGAACGTCGACTGGCGACGCTCGGCGCGTGACGACCATCTCTATGTCCGCGAGCACGAATGGGAAGCCGCGCACACGGTGTGGATCTGGCCCGACCGCTCGCCCTCGATGGCGTTTGCATCCAGGCAGGCACGCGACTCCAAGCTCGAGCGCACGCTGATCGTGGCATTCGCGCTGGCCGAACTGCTCGTCTCCGGCGGCGAACGCGTCGGCATTCCCGGCCTGATGAATCCCACCGCAAGCAGCCGCGTCATCGACAAGATGGCGCAGGCGATGCTGCATGACGATGCAGAACGGCCGAGCCTGCCGCCGTCCTTCGTGCCCTCGGCGCTCGCCGAGACGGTGGTGCTGTCCGATTTCTGGTCGCCGATCGCCGAGATCAGGAGCATGCTCGCGGGGCTCTCCGGCTCCGGCGCCCATGGCACCCTGGTGCAGATCGTCGATCCCGCCGAGGAGACGTTCCCCTATTCCGGCCGCGTCGAATTCGTCGAGCCCGAGGGCTTTGGCGCGATCACAGCGGGACGCGCCGAAAGCTGGGCCCTGGACTACACCGCGCGGCTCGCACTCCACCGCGACCAGATCCGCGGCGAGACCAACACGCTCGACTGGCTGTTCACCACCCACGTCACCGATCGCTCCGCCGCCGAACTGCTGTTGTTCCTGCATGCCGGCATGCAGGTGAGCAAATCGGGCGTGCGCTCGACCACCGTCAAAGCGGGACCCGCCGCATGATCGGAAGCCTGCCGCTCGCCTTCACCGAACCGCTGCTCCTGATCGGGCTCGTCAGCCTGCCGGTGCTGTGGTGGCTGCTGCGCGTGATGCCGCCGCGGCCGCGCCGCATCGAGTTCCCGCCGACGCGCCTGTTGTTCGACATCGCGCCGAAGGAAGAGACGCCCTCGCGCACGCCCTGGTGGCTCACGGCGCTGCGCCTGCTCGCAGCCGCGCTGGTGATCTTCGCAGCCGCCGGCCCGATCTGGAATCCGCAGACCGGTCTTGCCGGCAGCAAGGCGCCGCTGATGATCATGTTCGACGACGGCTGGAGCGCGGCCTCAAACTGGGACAGCAGGATCAAGGCCGCGGACGAGCTGATCGCCAATGCCGACAACGACCGCCGCGCCGTCGCGCTGGTGCCGCTCTCGGAGCCGAACCGCGACATCACGCTGATGCCGGCCGGCGCAGCCCGCGTTGCGCTGCGGCAGCTCGCGCCAAAGCCCTATTCCGTCGAGCGTGTTGAGACGCTCGCCGCGATTGATCGTTTCCTGAAGGCCACCGGTGATTGCGAGATCGCCTGGCTGTCCGACGGCGTCGATACCGGCCGCGGCGAGGAATTCCTGCAAGGCCTGACAAAGACGATCGGAGACCGCAGCTTGACGGTGTTTGAAGGCGGCACGTCCTCGCCGCTGGCGCTGGTCGCGGCGGAGAATGCGGCCGCCAAGATGGTCGTCAAGGTGCTGCGCACCGACAGCGGCATTGCTGCCGGCACCGTGCGCGCGCTGGACCAGAAGGGATCGCCGATCGGTGAGGCCCGCTACACTTTCGGCCCGCAGGACAAGGAGACCGAGGCGTCGTTCGATCTCCCGGTCGAGCTGCGCAACGACATCACCCGTCTCGAGATCTCCGGCGAGCGCTCCGCGGGCGCCGTGCAACTGCTCGACAAGCGCTGGCGCCGCCGCGCCATCGGCATCGTCTCCGGCGCGACCAGCGAGACCGCGCAGCCCCTGCTGGCGCCGACCTTCTATCTCACCCGTGCGCTGGCGCCGTTCGCCGACGTCCGCCTCGCCGACAAGGGCGCGCCGCAGCAGGGCATCACGCAATTCCTCGACCAGAAGCTGCCGATGATCATTCTGGCCGATGTCGGCACCGTCGCGCCCGAAATCCGCGAGCGCCTCAACGCCTGGGTCGACCAGGGCGGCGTGCTGGTGCGCTTCGCAGGTCCCCGCCTCGCGCAGGCCGAGGACGACCTCGTGCCGGTGAAGCTGCGTAAGGGCGGCCGCACGCTCGGCGGCAGCCTGACATGGGAGAAGCCGCAGCACCTCGCCGCCTTCACCGCCGACGGTCCGTTCGCCGGCGTCCCGGTCCCCAAGGACGTCACAGTGAGCCGGCAGGTGCTCGCGGAGCCCGATGCGGTGCTCGCGACCAGGAGCTGGGCTTCGCTCGAAGACGGCACACCGCTCGTTACCGGCGAGCATCGCGGCAAGGGTCTGGTCAGCCTCTTCCACGTCTCTGCCGACATGCGCTGGTCGGATCTGCCGATGTCGGGCACCTTCGTCGAAATGCTGAGGCGGATCGTCGATATGTCCGGCTACACCTCCAAACCCGGCCCAGGCGTTGCCGGCGAGGCCAGCGCCGAGACGGTGGCGCCGCTGCACATCCTCGACGGCTTTGGCGCCTTCGGCCCGCCACCGACGACCGCGAAGCCGCTGTCGGCCGATTACCGCGACCGCGCCACGCCCGATCATCCGCCCGGCTTCTACGGCCCCGCGGAAGGACCGCTGGCCGTGAACACGCTCGCCGCCGCCGACCGTATCGCCCCGCTAAGCACGGCAAGCCTTCGCGCCCGGCACGCGACCTATACCAACGCAGAGCCGCGCGATTTGCGTGGCTGGCTGCTCTCGACCTCGCTCGCGCTGTTCCTAGTCGATGCCATCATCGTTGCGTTGCTCGGCGGCGGCCTCGCCGCGCTGTTGCGGCGGCGCGCGGCGACCGCCATGCTCGCGATCGGATTGGTGTTCGCCAGCCTGATGTCGCCCGCACCATCGCGCGCCGACGGCGCTGCCGACGATTTCGCGATGAAAGCCGTCTCGCAGACTCGCCTGGCCTATGTCGTGACTGGTAACGCCGACGTCGATTCCATCGTGAAAGCCGGCATGTCCGGGCTGACGCTGTTCCTGGCGCAGCGCACCGCGCTCGAGGCCGGCGATCCGGTCGGCGTCGATCCGGCGCGCGACGAACTCGCCTTCTTCCCGCTGATCTACTGGCCGATCGTTCCGGGCGCGGCAAAACCGCCGCAGGACGCCATCAACAAGGTCGACGCCTACATGAAGCAGGGCGGCACCGTGATCTTCGACACCCGCGACGCGGTCGAAGCGCCCCCCGGCGAGAACGGCGCATCGCAGACACCCGGCATGCAGGCGCTGCGCGAGATCCTGTCCTCGCTCGACGTCCCGGAGCTCGAGCCGGTGCCGCGCGAGCACGTGCTGACCAAGACGTTCTATCTGCTGCGCGACTTCCCCGGCCGTTTCAACACCGGACAGACCTGGGTCGAGACCTTACCGCGCGAGGAAGAGGAAGAGAGCGCGCAGCGCCCGGCACGTGGCGGCGACGGCGTCTCGCCGATCATCATCACCTCGAACGATCTTGCGGGCGCCTGGGCGATCCGCCCCGATGGCCAGCCGATGCTGCCGCTGACGTCGGGCGAGCCGCGCCAGCGCGAATTCGCCTTCCGCGCCGGCGTCAACATCGTGATGTACACGCTGACCGGCAACTACAAGGCCGACCAGGTGCACGCGCCGGCGCTGATCGAGCGGCTCGGGCAATAGGAGCGACATGAATTACGGCATCGCGTTCACGCCGCTTGTCCCCGCGATCGTCTTGTGGATCGCACTCGCCGCGATCGTGGTCATCGCCATTCTCCTGCTGCTTGCGCGGGCGCGTGGCGCAGCCGTGCGCGTGGCCGCGCTGGCGCTGTTCCTGCTCGCGCTCGCAAACCCCTCCTTCACCCGCGAGGACCGTGATCCCCTCACCTCGGTGGCCGCGGTCGTCGTCGACAAGAGCCCGAGCCAGAATTTTGGCAATCGCACCCGCGAAGCTGCCCAGGCGCAGGAGGCGCTGGTCGACAGCCTGAAGCGGATCAAGGGCCTCGAGGTGCGCGTCGTGGAGGCCGGACAGGCCGACGGCGAAACCGACGGCACCAAACTGTTCGGCGCGCTCTCGTCTGCACTTTCCGACGTGCCCGTCGACCGCGTCGCCGGCGCCTTCCTGATCACGGACGGCCGGGTTCACGATATTCCCCCGAATGCTGCCGCGCTCGGCTTCCAGGCGCCGGTGCACGCACTGATCACCGGACAGAAGGACGAGCGAGACCGCCGCATCGCGATCACCGCGGCGCCGCGTTTCGGCATCGTCGGCCAGACCCAGACCATCACCTATCGCCTCGACGACCAGGGCGTCAGCGGCGATCGCGCCAAGATCACGATCCGCCGCGACGGCGAGGTGATCAGCGAACGCACGCTGTCGAGCGGCCAGACCGCAAGCGTCGACGTCGACATCAAGCATGCCGGCCCGAACATCGTCGAGATCGAGGCCTCGCCGCTCGAGAAGGAGCTGACGCCGGTCAACAACCGTGCGGTGGTCGCGATCGACGGCGTGCGCGACAGGCTGCGCGTGCTGCTCGTCTCCGGCGAGCCGCATTCCGGCGAGCGCACCTGGCGCAACCTGCTCAAGTCCGACGCCAGCGTCGATCTCGTGCATTTCACCATTCTGCGTCCGCCCGAGAAACAGGACGGCACGCCGATCAACGAACTGTCGTTGATCGCGTTTCCGACCCGCGAACTGTTCCAGCAGAGGATCAACGAGTTCCAGTTGATCATCTTCGATCGCTACGCTCGCCAGGGCGTGCTGCCGATAGCCTATTTCGACAACATCGCGCGCTATGTCCGCTCTGGGGGCGCGGTGCTGGTCTCGGCCGGTCCCGACTATGCCTCGAACACCAGCATCTGGCGCACGCCACTGGATTCCGTGCTGCCGGCCGAGCCGGTCGGCGTCACCGAAAAGCCGTTCTATGCGCACCTCTCCGACACCGGTAAGCGCCATCCCGTCACGCGCGGGCTGGAGGGCTCGGCATCGGAGCCGCCGCATTGGAGCCGTTTCTTCCGCACCGTCGACACCCGCAACTCGACGGGCTCGCCGGTGATGACCGGCGCCGACGGCAAGCCGCTGCTGTTCCTGTCGCGCTTCGGCGACGGCCGCGTCGCATTGCTGCTGACCGACCACATCTGGCTGTGGGCGCGCGGCTATGAGGGCGGCGGCCCGCATCTCGACCTGCTGCGGCGCATGTCGCACTGGCTGATGAAGCAGCCCGATCTCGACGAGGAGGCGCTGCGACTTCAGGTGCAGGGCAAGGATCTCGTGGTGGTACGCCAGACGATGGCGGACGCCGTGCAGCCCGTGACGGTGACGTCGCCCTCCGGCGTGACACGCGATCTCACGCTCAATGCCGGCGACCCGGGCGAATGGCGCGCGAGCCTGCCGGCAGGCGAGCTCGGCCTCTGGCAGGCCACCGACGGCACGCTGAAGGCGCTGATCAATGTCGGCCCGACCAATCCGAAGGAGTTTTCGGAGGTCACCTCCACCACCGAGACGCTGAAGCCGCTGACGCAGGCGACCGGGGGCGATGCGGTGCGCGTCGTCGACGGATCGAGCGTCGAGCTGCCGCGCGTCGTGCCGGTGCGCTCCGCCTCCATCTTCCACGGCGACGGCTGGATGGGGGTCAGGATGCGCGATGCCAGCGTGGTGAAGGGGGTCGGCGTGCTGCCGATCTTCGCCGGGCTGATCGGGCTGCTGTTGCTGCTCGGCGCGTTTGCCGCGACCTGGGTGCGCGAAGGGCGCTGACCTCTACGAATTCCGTTGCATGAAGATCACGC
This sequence comes from Bradyrhizobium sp. CB82, assembly GCF_029714405.1. Taxonomy (NCBI): domain Bacteria; kingdom Pseudomonadati; phylum Pseudomonadota; class Alphaproteobacteria; order Hyphomicrobiales; family Nitrobacteraceae; genus Bradyrhizobium; species Bradyrhizobium sp. CB82. Next base: position 6,952,518 of record NZ_CP121650.1, read on the forward strand.
CGGGAGTCCGGCCACAGCGGCCACGCCTCCCGCTGTTGACATGTGCGCCACGCTCCTGCGATGTTACATTGTAACATCGTGATGGCCGGGGGATTGGCCCTCCCGATGCGGGGTGCGTTTTCGGATGAAGTGGTTCCGGTCGAACATCAGGCACGGCGCCCGGCTCGCGATCTTCGCGATGCTGGTGCAATTTGCGCTGACCTTCGGCCACAGCCACTGGTTTGCGCAAGCTGCGCCGCTACTCCAGTCATCGCAGCAGGCCAACGGCATCGCGTCAGTTGATCGCGCGGCGCTGCAGAAGCAGTCGCCGGCCAACCCGGACCACGACCAGCAGGGCGACGACAATTGCGCGATCTGCGCCGTCGTCTCGATGGCGAGCACCGTGGTGTTCGCAACGCCGCCGCTGCTGCATCTGCCGCAGGCGGTCGAATTCCTCTACCGCACCACAGACGCCGAATTCATCCATCTGAAATCGGCCGGCCGCGCGTTCCAGCCGCGCGCCCCTCCCGCCTCCTGATCTCTCCAGCATTGAGCACGCCTGGACTCGTTCGCTTTTGACGCGCGGACGAGCACCCGGGAGCAGTTGAGGTCGAAGTCCGTCAGATCAAGACGGCAGGTCGCCGCCTGTCAACACACAGGTGTTGCCCGGCGCCTGATTGGAAGCAGAACAACAATGACATCTCATCCAGGACGCGCGCAGCGTCTCGGCGGAGCGAGCTGGCTCATGCTCGGCCTTGCCGCGACACCCGCCATCGCACAGGACAAGCCCTCCACCGAGCTGCCGCCCGTCACCGTGACGGCACCAAGCCCGATCGTGCGCAGGGCAATCGTGCCGGCGCGCCCGACGACGCGCGTCGCGCGCAGAGTCCCCGCCCGCAATCGCGAGCATCCGCCGGAGCCGGCACCCGCAGCGCCTCAGCAGGGCGTGCTCCCGGTCGTCACCAACCAATTCGCAACGGTCACCGTCGTGCCCAGCGAGGAGATCCGCCGCGACGGCGGCGGACAGCTCGGCGATCTCCTGTTCGCAAAACCCGGCATCACCGGCTCGACCTTCGCGCCGGGTGCGTCGAGCCGGCCGATCATCCGCGGCCTCGACGTCAACCGCGTCGGCATCGTCGAGAACGGCACCAATGCGGGCGGGGCCTCCGATCTCGGTGAAGATCACTTCGTTCCGATCGATCCGCTCGCGACCAATCAGATCGAAGTGGTGCGCGGCCCCGCCGCCTTGCGCTACGGCTCGACCTCGATCGGCGGCGTGGTGAGCGCGACCAACAATCGCATCCCCGATGCCCTGCCCACCTGCGCGCCTTCGTTCCAGACCTACGGCATGCCGGCCAAGGCGCCACTCGCCACAGCTGAAACCTCGCCTTGCCTGACGGCCGAGACCCGCACCTCGTTCAGTTCGGTCGATCGCGGCGTCGAAAGCGGGCTCCTGCTCGATACCGGCGGCGGCAATTTCGCATTCCATGCCGACGTCTACGGCCGCAAGACGTCCGACTATTCGATTCCGAGCTACCCCTATCTGTTCGACCAGACACGGCCGGTCGGCGGCCATCAACCGAACTCGGCGACGCAAGGCGACGGCGCGTCGATCGGCGGCTCCTATGTCTTCACGGGCGGCTTCATCGGCGCGTCGATCACAGAGAACGATGCGCTCTATCAGATCCCCGGCATCGATGGCGCGGATCATCGGACCCGCATCGACGCGCATCAGACCAAGATCAACGTCAAAGGGGAGTATCGCCCCGATGCCGCCGGAATCGATACCATCCGCTTGTGGATGGGCGCCACCAACTATCGCCACAACGAGCTCGGGCTCGCCAACCCCGCTGACCCGGCGACAGACGGTGTGCGGCAGACCTTCACCAACCGCGAAGAGGAGATGCGCGTCGAAACGCAGCTGATGCCGTTCAATGTGCGTTTCGCCGAAGTGACGACCGCATTCGGTTTCCAGGCCGGCCATCAGGAGCTGACCGCACCGAGTCCGGATAATCCAGGTACGCTGTTCAACGGCCTGTGGGACTCGAACCGCAACTACCGCGTCGCCGGTTACGTCTTCAACGAATTCAAATTCAGCGACCACACTAGGGCGCAGATCGCCGGCCGCATCGAGCATGTCGAGCTGCACGGTTCGACGCCGGATTTCCTGGCCGACGGCACTGCGCAAACGAGCATCGTTCGCAATCCGTCGTTCACGCCCAAGAGCGGCAGCATCGGCCTGTTGCAGGACCTTCCGGGCGGCATGGTCGGCAGCATCACCGCGCAATATGTCGAGCGCGCGCCTAAGCCGGCGGAGCTGTTCTCGCGCGGCGCCCATGACGCCACTGCTACCTTCGACATCGGCGATCCGAACCTCACGATCGAGACGGCGAAGTCGGTCGAGATCGGCCTGCGCAAGGCCACGGGGCCGTTCCGCTTCGAGGCGACCGCCTACTACACCCACTTCGACAATTTCATCTATCGCCGGCTCACCGGCGTGATGTGCGGCGACGATTTTGCCTCGTGCGGCACGGCCGGCGCTGAGTTGAATCAGGCGGTCTATTCGCAGGCGAATGCGAACTTCCGCGGCGGCGAATTCCAGTCACAGCTCGACGTCGGCCCCTTCCAGGGCGGGATCTGGGGCATCGAGACCCAGGGCGACGTGGTCCGCGCCACCTTTACCGACGGCACCAACGTGCCGCGGATACCGCCTTTGCGGATGGGCGGCGGCCTTTTCTGGCGCGACGACAACTGGCTCATGCGCGTCAACCTGTTGCACGCCTTCCCGCAGAACAACATCGCAGGGATCGCGGAGACACCGACGCCGGGCTACAATCTCCTCAAGGCAGAGGTCAGCTACAAGACCAAGCTCGAGCCGAACGCCTTTGGTGCGCGCGAAATGCTGGTCGGTCTCGTTGGCAACAACCTGCTCAACGAGAACATCCGCAACTCGGTCTCCTACACCAAGGACGAGGTGCTGCTGCCCGGGATCGGCGTGCGGGCGTTTGCGAACTTCAAGTTCTAGAGCCGCAGGGGATCGGCTCGATGGCCACATCCGCGGCGACCTCGAGGCGCCGCGCTTCCTGACTGGGCTAAAGCGCGATGAGATTAGGATGAATCGTCATCGCGCTTTTTCACCCGAACATGCGCATGAGGAGCGCCTTGCCGACGGGCGTGGCGCGAACGCCACGGAACGAGTGAACATATTCGCCCGCGTAGAATGCGCGCACGGCCTGCACGCGAGCTCCCACGCTTTCATCGAAGCGCACCGCAAACCCATCGTACGTCCGACGCACTACGGTTGCGACGATGCTGCGTCCATAGACCTGGCACCCGACCTGCGCGCCGATTGGCGGGGGCGCGTGATCGGTGAAGCGCGCTCCGGTTATGGATATGTCAGCGAGGCGGAACAGTCGCACATTGTTCCCGTCGTCGATCAGAATGGGCTCATCGCGGGCAAATCGCTCTGCCTTCCTCTGTCGCGGCTGCTCGATACAGACGAAGCATACGATGCTGAGGACCACACAATTGTAGAGGCTCCAGCCGAGTGCCAGCCCGCCATATGCGATGTTTTCGCCGCGCAGGTGAATGATAAAGGCATAGGCGATGGCAGCCAACGTAATGGCCAATGCGGTGCCATAGATCCGCAATAGCGGCCACTCGATGAAACGCCGGTTGCGATCTCCACCCTTTGCCGTAACCTTGAACTTGTGCCCCTTCGGTCGCGCCAGGCCGGTGGCAACCGCTTTGAGAATGGCTGGCGCCGCAATGTATTGCGACACGTCCGTCATGATGGCGAGTGCGCGTCCTCGTGAGATCCAGGCCATCGTGAACGCATTCCAGACGTAGAACGGAAGGAAGTATTGCAGCAGCTCGAACAAGTCGGCATGCACGGCTCTGATCCCGAACAGCAGGAACAGCCAGGGCACGATGAGCCCCAGCACCTTCATGCCGTACACGGCTGCCCAGGCAAGGAAAGCATCGATGAGCGAGAGCCGGTCGATGACCGAAAGTGAAGAGCGGGCGGAAAACGGGCCGCTGCGCCCCCTTACGATCTGAACCAAGCCGAGGCACCAGCGCCCGCGCTGCGTGATGTACTCTTTCAGTCCCTCTGGTGCCAATCCGAGTGTAAGCCGCTCGTTCAGGTAAACCGTACGGAAACCGCGCTCCTTGAGCCGCAAGGACAAGAGATAGTCTTCGGTCACCGAATCCGTCGGAAACCCTCCGATCTGCGTGAGCGCGGCGTACCGGATGACGGATGATGTGCCGCAACAGAAGGCCACACCCCATGCGTCTTTTGCCGGCATCAGGATATCGAAAAAGAAGCGCTGCTCGTCGGGCCAGACTTCCGCGGCCGCAAGGTTGGTCTGGATCGGATCGGGATTGATGAAGTGCTGCGGTGTTTGCACGACCCCGATCGAATCGTCGGTGACGACACCCATCGCCCTGGTCAGAAAATCCGGCCTGGGCACGAAATCGGCATCCAGGATCGAAATGAAATGGGGGCGCTCCTCGAGTTTCCCAACCTGTTGCAGAGCGTTGTTGATGTTGCCGGCCTTGGCGTGACGATTGTCGGCGCGAGTCAAATACCGGCACCCGAGCTCCCCGGCGAGGTCCTTCAGCCAAGGGCGCCGACCGTCATCGAGCACCCAGACGCGATAGTTGCCGTAGCTCATGCCCGTGGCGCCGATGATCGTGCGCTCGAGGATCGCTCTCTCCTCGTTGTAGGTGCAAATGAAGACATCGATCAGGGGAAGGTGCTCCTTCGGTCGCGGATCCATCGCTTTCACGCCGGTGGAGCGATCGATCGTGCGGCTCAGAAACAGCAGGGAGGTGGCAACGCCGATCAGCGAGGCGGCTTCTACGAGCATGAAGGGATAGCCGACCAGACAGTCGGCGGTCATTGCCACTTCGGGAAGGCTCTGCGTGAGGCGCCAGTAGAAGTATCGCGCCATCAGAATGAACGACATGCCCGTCATCAGGGATCGGGCAAAAACATTGTCGCGGTTCAGCAGCGGCAGAACTGCCATGCAGGCGCCCAGCGCAATGAAAGCCGGCACAAGGGCCGCTGTCATGGCTTCGAACCTGATCCGGAGAATACGACGCGCCCGGTTCGTCCGACTGTGCAGCCATTTGCCACGGCATTCACGGGGGGAAGCGTAACCGTGACGCGGTACGGCTCTTTGCTGAGTGCATCAGGGTTGATCGCGAGATTGGCCGGAGCGCCCGACGCGCCCGTGAGATTTGTCACCGTTCCGTCGATCGCCGGTCCGCCGTCGCTGGGCTCAAATGTCGCCTGGTCACCCAATTGCAACCGGTTGTAGGCCCGTTCGGTGACGTTCGCAGTGACCACGGCCTGCGTGCAATCCAGTATCTTCAGCAGTGGTTGGCCTGCTCGGACATCCTCACCAGTCGACGTCATCATCTCCCATACCTGGCCCGTTGCCGGCAACCTGATATCGGCCTCCGAACGCTCGACGTAACGCGTCCGCTCGGAGACGATCTCGCCAGCGAGCCAGTTGATCTCGGCGTCGACTTGCGCAAGGTCCGCTTTGAGATCCTCAGCGCGCTGCCGCATCTCTTCCTCGCGCTGAACCGAACTTGGCCGATCATTGTAACTGTCGCCGAGGAACGTGCCGTTTCTGGCTGCCGCAAGCTCCACCATGGCCGCCTCAAGTCGCTTGCGCGCCCCGAGTTCAGTCTGTCGCGCGACTGATTGCTCGCGCGTCACTCGGGCGAGTTCGACCGTGGAAACGCTGCCCGATTTGGCCAGCGATGAAGCCCTCTCAACGGCTGCGGTCGACTCTTCCAGCCGCGTCGCGGCAGCTTCGATGGAAGTCTGCAGCTCCGCGATCCGTGCTTGCAGCTGAAGGATGCGACCGTCCCTGAACTGCGCCGCCTGCCGGGCGAGGTCCTGCCGTGCCGCTTGCACGGCGTCGAGCTTTGCGGACAGGCTCGGCCGCTGGATTTCAAGGCGGGCCAATTGTCGCCGCAAATCGTCAAGCCGCATTCGGTCGCCGCGCGGATTGACGATGCGAAGGACCAATGCGCCTTCGCTCACCGGCCCCATTTGTCGAGACAGGTCGAGACGGGAAAATACCTGGCCATCGATCGGCGACCTGAGCGTTACAAGGCGTGAGTTGACGACGGCCTCCACACTGGAGGCTTGCCACATCGCGCGCAGCGGCATCCAGCCAAATACCGCAACGATTACAAGTCCGGCGACGACCCGCAAACTGCGTCGGACAATCCGGCCCGTTTGGGCTGTCTTTGAACTGTCGGCACGTTGCTCGTGTTCGGGCTCTTCATCGTGAGGCGACCAGCGCTCCCTCAGCTCGTCCTGCAGGCCTCTCGCGCCTTTGTGCGGCGCGATGTCCGCCGGGCTTCGCGACGGCAACGAGAGCTCTTCGTTGGAAATGAAGGCGGAGCGTGCCTGGTCCGTCATGACAAGAATCTCGTGCCGATATCTACCTTGGTCATCAATTTGTGGGGCCGGGATAGATAGGCCGTCCTCGATCGGGAAGCGCCCACGGAAAAATCGTTTCCGGCTAGTCGTCCGTCCGGAACTAGCAGACAATGCTTTACAACCGTTTTACGGAGATCAGAAACGGACACCGTAGTGTTGCGGGCGAGTATCGTCCTGGCGCAACAAGCCGGTGCACCCAGCAGATGCGGTCGGGGCCATGACCGGGCTGGCGGCTGAATGTCTCCACGGCAGTGAGACGCAGTCTTCAATCCAAGGCTCGTCCAGGTGCTATCCCGGTGACCGCTTACACTCTGCGGAGGTGCGGCAGACGGTGTTGGCCCGAATTCGCGTCCGCTCCATGCACGCGCGATTGAAAGAAGTTCAAGACGTCCAGGAGGAAGGTCTTGCTGGCACCCAGGCCGTTCACCTACCCCCGTGCCTTGCTCCAGTCGGGACCGACCGGGCCCGACACGCCTTCGAACGCGCCGTCGATGAGTTCGAACACCAGGATGCGGCTGGCGTCGACCGGGCCTGGCATGGTGATGCGGCCCTTCGGCACCGGCTTGAAGCCGACGCGGCTGTAATACGGTTCGTCGCCGACCAGCAACACGATGGCGTGGCCCTGCGCCTTCGCGTCCTTCAGGGCGCGCTCGAGCAGCAAGCGGCCGACGCCACGGCCGCGGAACGGCGGCTCGACCGTGAGCGGGCCGAGCAGCAGCGCCTTGGTGTCGCCGATCGTGATCGGCAACAGGCGCACCGAGCCGACCATCAACGTGCCGATGCGGGCGGTGAAGGAGAGCTCGAGCAAATGGTCGACATGCTCGCGGATGCGGTAGGCGCTGAGCACGAAGCGTCCGGGCCCGAAGGTGCGCTCATGCAGCCGCTCGATCGCCTGCGCATCGCCTGCGGCCTCGGGAAGGATGGTGACAGAGAGATCGTTCATATTATCACAGCGTTTTCGAGCGAAGTGGGCACCGGTTCGCGTTAAGAAAACGCGTCAATACAAGAAGCGGAGTAGCATCTGCGAATGTGGAGGTCCATGGGAGTTGCACCCAACTTCAGTTCGTTTTCGGTGCCGGCTGGGACAGGTAGGCGAGCATCTTCATTTCCCGCCGGCCACGCGTGACTGTGTCGAGCACGAGCCCCGACGACACTGCGAGCAGCGCCATGATCATCAGGCCCATCGACAGAAAGGCGGTCGGAAAGCGCGGCACGAGGCCGGTCTCGATGAAGGTGATCACGATCGGGATCGCCAGGATGATCGACGCCACCGCCAGCAGAATTCCGATCATCGTGAAGAAGCGCAGCGGCCGCTCGGAGCGGTAGAGCTTGACCATGGTGCCGACGATGCGAAAACCGTCGCGCCAGGTGTTGAGCTTGGAAAACGAGCCCTCGGGGCGCGCATAGTAGGGCGTCTCGACCTCGGCGACCGGCAGCGACAGCTCGAGCGCGTAGACCGCAAGCTCGGTCTCGATCTCGAAGCCGTCGGAGAGCACCGGGAAGGACTTGACGAACCGGCGAGAGAACACGCGGTAGCCGGACAGGATGTCCTTGAAGGCCTGGCCGAAGGTCGACGACAAGAAGCCTGTCAGCATGCGGTTGCCGGTTCGGTGGCCGAGCCGGTAGGCGGCCTGTGCCTGATCGATGCGGAGACCGACGACCATGTCGAGATGCTCGTCGAGGAGCTTGTCGATCATACGCTGAGCGCTCGGCGCATCATAGGTCGCATCGCCGTCGACCAGCACATAGACGTCGGCCTCGACATCGGCGAACATGCGGCGCACCACGTGGCCCTTGCCCTGCCGCCGCTCGCTGCGCACGATCGCGCCGGCCTCGCGCGCAACGGTCGCCGTGCGGTCGCGCGAATTGTTGTCGTAGACGTAGATCTCGGCCGAAGGCAGGGCTTTACGGAAATCGGCGACGACGGTCGCGACCGCCGCTTCCTCGTTGTAGCAGGGCACCAGCACGGCGACGCGAAGCTCCGTCGATGTCATGGCGACAGCGCTCCAATACTCGCGGCCCCATGACGCAGCGGCGCCGCTTCAGAGGCTTCCATCGGCTGCATCAGCGCGGCGAAGGCCGTGCTCCACAGCGTCAGCATCGCGATCGGCACGACGTAATAGGGCGTGAAGACCGGGTGGCTCAGGAAGAAGACGAGATTGACCAGGAGATTGCCGGCAGCAACGAGCGCGACCTGGCGCACGCCGCCCTCCCCCGTCCGCAGCAGCCAGGCCGTCGCGCCGATCGCAAGCACGATCAACACGAACTGCATGTCGCGCAGATACTGGCCGAGCACGGTGAGGCTGAAGGCGGGCGCCACCACGTCGGCGCTGCCATAGGTGGTGGCCAGCGGACTGCCGGCGTTGATGGCCTGGGCGATCAATGTCGGCGCCGTCCCGACAAGGAAAGCAACGCTGAAGCCAAGGCCCTGCGCGAAGGTGATGAGCCTGCGCGACTGCACGAAGAGAATGCCGAGGAACAGGAAATAACCGGCCGCGAGCAGCGCATTGGGCAGGCGGAAATTGACGGAGAGCCCTAACAGGAGGCCGACCAGCATGATCGGCCACAGGCTCTGCCGCGCCCTCAGCAGCCACCATGCGGTCAAAAATCCCGCGGCGGCGCAGACCGCCATGGTCGGCGCGATCGAATAGCTCGCCTTGGCCGGGTTGATCATGAGATAGATCGCGAGCGCGCCGAAGCTACCTGCTCCCACGGTCAACGGCAGCGTCCGCGCCGCGAGGATGCCGAGCAGCGCAAGGGCAGAAACGATCAGGCTCGCGCCGACATAGAGCGGCACAGCCTGGTGTCTGGCCGGAAACAGCGCCAGCAGCGCGCCTGTGCCCGGCGGATATTGAAGCACCATTTTGTCGCCTGGCATCGGGGTGTGGCAAGGCCAGCGCCCCGGCTCCTTCCATCCGGAAAAGCCGATCTCCTTCAGCTTGCTCTCGAAATAACCGTCGTCGTCGAGCGCAGCATTGGTGTCGAGCCCGCCGATGCCGAAGCGCTGGAACAGGTGGGCCTGACGCAGATAGCAGATGTCGTCATAGACGCCGCGCGCCTCGTTCCAGCGCGACATCGTCACGATGTTGCTGGCGAGGATCGCAAGGCCGATCAGACCGAAGGTAATTTTGAGGCTCTTCATCCGGTTTCCACGGCGCCCCCAGGGAACGCGCCGCCCTACTAGCATAGCCGCCCGTCATCGCCACGTCGTAATCTGCGGCCGCCCCTCCAGCACCTCCGCGATCCGCAGCCGCGTGCCGGGCGTGGTGCCCTCGGGGAGGGCCGAGCTTGCGAAGAACCCGCATTCGATGATCTCGCGATTGGGCTCAGGCAGCTGCTCCTGGTTGAACTCCCTGACCACATAGACCGCGACATGATCGCGGCGCGAGACGTGGCTGTTGAGGAAGATGCCGTGCAGCACCGCCTCCCCGGTGAGGTCGATGTCGCCCTCCTCCTTCAATTCGCGCCGCATCGCACCTTCCATGGTTTCACCGAGATCGACACCGCCGCCCGGCAGGTACCAACCGCTGACATAGCTGTGCCTGACCAGGAAGACGCGATTGTCCCGATCCAGCACCACGGCGCGGACGCCGAGCGTCATGCCGCGGGCGACCAGGAAGTAGGAGTGGAAGATACGCCGCAGCAGGTACTCGTATTTCCGTCGCATCTGGTCCAGACGTCCCGCCATCAGGCTCCCTGATAAAACTCGCATGCAAGCTTTTCTTGCGTCGCAAGGCAGACCTTGCCATTACAGCACGGGAATAGCGAGGCAAACGCGCATCTGATGGCACCGTTCACACTCGCGCATCTGTCCGACCCGCATCTGCCGCCGCTGCCGAGGCCCCGGCTGATCGAGCTCGCCGGCAAGCGTGCGCTCGGCTACGTCAACTGGGCGCGCAACCGCCACAAGTACCAGCGCCGCGAGGTGCTCGACGCGCTGGTCACGGACATGAACGCGCAAGGCCCCGACCACATCGCGGTGACGGGAGACCTCGTCAACCTGGCGCTGGAAGCGGAATTCGCGCCGGCGCTGGACTGGCTCGAAGGCGTCGGTCCGCCGGATCGCGTCACCGCGATCCCCGGCAATCACGACGCCTATGTCAGTGCGACACGCCAGCGCTTTGGCGAAACCTTCCTGAACTACATTGCCGGCGACGAGCCTGCGGCAAGCTTCTTTCCCGCCGTACGCCGGCGCGGACCGGCCGCGCTGATCAGCCTGTCGACGGCGGTGCCGACGGCGCCCCTGATGGCGACGGGCACGCTCGGCCGCGACCAGCTCGCAGCGCTCGCAGAGGTGCTGGCGCGGCTTTCGACCGAAGACGTCTTTCGCGTCCTGCTCGTGCATCATCCCCTGAGGTCGAAGGCGCGCCACAAGCGGCTGACCGATTCCGATGCGTTGCTCGCGCTGATCAGGCTGCACGGCGTCGAGCTGATCCTGCACGGGCACGATCACGTGCATTCGACGATGTGGTTCGAAGGCCCCAACGGCAACGTGCCAGCGGTGGGTGTGCCATCGGCCTCGGCGCTGGCGCATGGGCGTTATCCTGCGGCGGCGTATAATCTGTTCGCGATCGAAAAGGACAATGCCGGCTGGCGCTGCGAGCAGACGGTGCGCAGCCTGGATCATGGGTTGCAGGTTCGGCAGATCAAGCACGTGCGGCTGGTTTGAGTTGCACGACCGTCGGTCCAGGGTGGGCATCAGCCGCGAGCTATGACGCGCAATTGCGCATCAGAGAATCCATCGGGCCACGGCGCATGCGGATAAATGGATTCCGAGTTCGCGCCTTCGGCGCGCCCCGGAAGGACGAGTTGAGAGATATTCACCAGCTCTGCAACGCCGCAAGCACGGCAACGCCGAACAGAGCGGCGGCGCCGAGGATGAATCCGAGCAGGAAGGGCCAGATGCGGGAGCGGCGCGGCTTCTCCGGCTCGGCCGCCTTGGGCTCGGGCGGCACGACCATCGCGTGCTCGCGCTCGATCATGCGGCGGGCGACGTAATCCGTCACCGCATCGACGATCGCCGCCGTGTCATGCGACTCGGCGAGGACGATGCGGCCGAAGCGGGTGTCCTGGACGAAGCGGTACATCCGCTTGTCGCGGCCCATCATGATGTGGGCGACGACGTCGATCCACAGCCGCGGCGTGTCGCCCTGACTGATGCCGCGATCGAACAGGTCGATCTGCTCCGGCACCTGAGCGAACAAGGCTTCGAGCGCGTCGTTGAGGATCTCCAGCCGCGCTACCTCGGCATCACGCAGGTCGACCACGACGCCGGTCCGGTCGGCGGCCTCGATCCGCGCCTTCAGCAGCGCATCGCGCAGCCGCACCGGGCGCGGCTGGCTGGGATTGATCCCGCTAATCTCGGGCTCTGACATTTTCGGCCTCGTAGCTCGACTGGCGCCGTTAACCTATCAGCAACCATGATCTCCGCAAAGGCCGTATAATTCCAGATACTTACGTCTCCGGAGGGGAGTTTTCCCTGTCCCAAAAACAGACGATCCCACCCGGGGCAGAGCCCGGATGGGACCGTCCGTCCTTGGACGTCTTCTTCTATGAGGTTCTATTAGGCCGCCAGCAGTAGGGTCCGGATCACGCTCTAGGCTGCCGGAGCGCGGTGCGGCTCTTCCACGATGGAGAAGCGGACACCGGCCTTGTGGCGGTTCTCCTCCGACACCTCACGCCAGCAGTCCTCGGCCTCCTTACGGGACTTGAAGGGGCCTTTGACCTGGGCCGAGCCTTCCACGAGCTTGTGGAAGTTCATCGAACCGAACTCGCCGCCGATCACCCAGAAATTGCTGCCTTTGGTCATTGTCAGTCTCCTCAACCGTTAGCCGAATTGGTTCATCGTATTGTGGGCGCCGCCCGCCTTCAGGGCAGCATCGCCGGCGAAGTACTCCTTGTGATCGTCGCCGATGTCGGAGCCCGCCATGTTCTGATGCTTCACGCAGGCGATGCCCTGGCGGATCTCTGCGCGCTGGACGTTCTTCACATAGCCGAGCATGCCCTGCTCGCCGAAATATTCCCTGGCGAGATTGTCGGTGGACAGCGCGGCCGTGTGATAGGTCGGCAGCGTGATCAGATGGTGGAAGATGCCGGCGCGCTTGGCGGAATCGGCCTGGAAGGTCCGGATCCGCTCGTCGGCTTCGATCGCCAGCGGCGTGTCGTCGTATTCCGCCTTCATCAGCTCCGCACGGTTGTACTTGCTGACATCCTTGCCGGCTTCCTTCATCGCATCGTAGACCTGCCAGCGGAAGTTGAGCGTCCAGTTGAAGGACGGCGAGTTGTTGTAGGCCAGCTTGGCGTTCGGGATCACCTTGCGGATGCGATCGACCATCTTGGCGATCTGCTCGATATGCGGCTTCTCGGTCTCGATCCACAACAGGTCAGCACCGTTCTGCAGCGAGGTGATGCAGTCGAGCACGCAGCGATCTTCGCCGGTGCCGGCGCGGAACTGGTAGAGATTGGAGGCCAGCCGCTTCGGACGCATCATCTTGCCGTCGCGGTTGATGATGACGTCACCATTCCTGGCGTTCTCCGGCGTCACTTCCTCGCAATCGAGGAAGCTGTTGTACTGGTCGCCGATGTCGCCGGGCTTGTGGCTGACGGCGATCTGCTGCGTGAGGCCGGCACCCAGCGAATCGGTGCGGGTCACGATAATGCCGTCGTCAACGCCGAGCTCGAGGAAGGCGTGACGGCAGGCGCGGATCTTGGCCAGGAAGACCTCGTGCGGCACGGTAACCTTGCCGTCCTGGTGGCCGCACTGCTTCTCGTCCGAGACCTGGTTCTCGATCTGGAGCGCACAGGCACCCGCCTCGATCATCTTCTTGGCGAGCAGATAGGTCGCCTCCGCATTGCCGAAGCCGGCATCGATGTCGGCGATGACGGGGACGACATGGGTCTGGAAGTTGTCGATCTTCTCGATCAGCTCCTTCTCCCTGGCCTTGTCGCCTTCCTTGCGCGCCTTGTCGAGGCTGCGGAAGATGTCGTTCAGCTCACGCGAGTCCGCCTGACGCAGGAAGGTGTAGAGCTCCTCGATCAGCGCCGGCACCGAGGTCTTCTCGTGCATCGACTGGTCGGGCAGCGGACCGAACTCGGAGCGCAGCGCCGCGATCATCCAGCCCGAGAGATACAGGTAGGTGCGATCGGTCTTGCCGCCGAAGTGCTTCTTGACCGAGATCAGCTTCTGCTGGGCGATGAAGCCGTGCCAGCAGCCCAGCGACTGGGTGTACTTGGTCGGGTCCTTGTCATACGCCGCCATGTCGGCCCGCATCAGCGCCGCGGTGTAGCGGGCGACGTCGAGACCGGTCTTGAAGCGGTTCTGCAGGCGCATGCGGGCGACGGCCTCGGCCGACACGCCGTTCCAGGTCGGCTGGTTCTTGAGGAGCGCCTGGGCTGCCTCGATCTCGCTCTGATACGGGGCCGGGCGCTGAAGCGCGTTGATGCCGCGGGGCTGGTAATTCATGTGCCTATCCTTTCGCTGACGATGGCCGATGGATAGCCATCGACATTCTTGACAATGCATTGCGAGATGCGTGTCAGGAGCTAAACGCGAAAACAGAAACTTCGTATAGATGGCTTGTTTTTTATTGGTGATGTCATGTAACATCAGAACATGTAATAGGTGTTATTTTGTAAAGTTAGTAAAAAATATAGGTCAGCAAGGCTGTCCTTGATGCGTCAGGAGATCTGAGACATGCCCGCCGAATCCGGGAAGAAACTGTTCGTCGGTCCCCGTTTCCGCCGGATCCGGCAGCAATTAGGGCTGTCACAGACCCAGATCGCCGAGGGGCTCGGGATCTCGCCGAGCTACATCAACCTGATCGAGCGCAACCAGCGCCCGGTGACTGCCCAGATCCTGCTGCGGCTGGCCGAGACCTACGACCTCGATCTGCGCGACCTCGCCACCGCCGACGAGGACCGCTTCTTCGCCGAGCTGAACGAGATCTTTTCCGATCCGCTGTTCCGCCAGATCGACGTTCCCAAGCAGGAGCTGCGCGACCTCGCCGAGCTCTGCCCCGGCGTCACCCATGCGCTGCAGCGGCTCTACGCCGCCTATACCGAGGCGCGCCAGGGCGAGACGCTGGCGGCCGCGCAGATGGCCGACCGCGACGTCGGCACGCGCTATGAGGCCAATCCGGTCGAGCGCGTGCGCGAGCTGATCGAGACCAACCGCAACTATTTTCCGGAGCTCGAGCAGGCCGCAGAAAGCCTGCGCGACGAATTGAACGTCCCGGCCGAAGGGCTTTACGCAGCCCTCGTGGCACGCTTGCGCGAAAAACATTCGGTTCAGACCCGCATCATGCCCGTCGACGTGATGCGCGAGACCTTGCGGCGCTTCGATCGCCATCGCCGCCAGCTCCTGATCTCCGAGCTCGTCGATCCGCCCGGCCGCACGTTCCAGCTTGCGTTCCAGCTCGGGCTCGGCGAATGCGCCCAGCATCTCGAAACCATCATCGGCCGCGCCGGGCCGCTGGACGATGCGCCGCGGCGCCTGTTCCGCATCACGCTCGGGAATTATTTCGCCGCCGCCGTGATGATGCCGTACCAGCCGTTCCTCGCGGCGGCCGATGCGTTGAACTACGACATTCACGTGCTGGCGCAGCGCTTCAATGCCGGATTCGAGCAGGTCTGCCATCGCCTCACCACGCTGCAACGGCCGAACGCGCGCGGTATCCCGTTCTTCCTGCTCCGCCTCGACAATGCCGGCAACGTCTCCAAGCGCTTTTCCTCCGGCACCTTCCCGTTCTCGAAATTCGGGGGCACGTGCCCTTTATGGAACGTGCATTCGACCTTCGACACGCCGGACCGGCTTCTGAAGCAGGTGATCGAGCTGCCGGACGGCACGCGCTACTTCTCGATCGCGCAGATGGTGCGCCGGCCCATTGCGCCCCACCCTCTTCCGCAGCCGCGCTTTGCCATTGGTCTCGGCTGCGAGATCCGCCACGCCTCGCGCCTCGTTTACGCCGCCGGCATGGATCTCGAGAAGGCCGAGGGCACGCCGATCGGCGTCAACTGCCGCCTCTGCGAGCGCGAAAACTGCGCCCAGCGCGCCGAGCCACCGATCACGCGAACGCTGATTCTGGATGAGACGACAAGACGGGTAAGCTCGTTCGCGTTCTCGAATGCGCGGGAGTTGTGAGGGGGCGTGCTCCCTCGCCCCGCCTGCGGGGAGAGGGTCGGGATGAGGGGGAGTCTCCGCGGGGACGGTGAAAGTTGGACTCGCGGAGAGTCGCCCTCACCCGAAATTCAAGCTGCGCTTGAATTTCGCCTCTTCCCCGCAAGCGGGGAGAGGCGAAGATACCCCGCACGTCACGCCAGCGTATGCACGATCACCGGGCCTGCGGCGGCACTGGCATGGCCCGCGAGCAGCGAACTCAGATCCTTCTCGATCCAGGCGATCGCGCGCCGGTTCGCCTCCTCCGCCTGCTCGAACTTGTCGAAGATGGAGATCGCGGTCACCGTGTCGTCGCCGGCATAGACCACGTAATAGGCGCGGAAGCCGTCGACATCGCTGATGATCGGAACGGCGCCTTCCTTGATGCGGCGCGCCAGCTCCTCCGCGCTCCCGCTTTTCGCCTTGGCCTGACGGATGGCGGCATACATGGGATCCTCCTTCCGGCTCGCATGTGGGGCCTGGTGGCCTGCGGCGATGTTACGCCGAAGCGTGGGGCCGATCCACGCCCTCGCGCGAAGTTGTGCAAGCGATCTGCCCGCCCCTTCACATTGCCAAGCGGCATCTGCATAGTCGCGCGCGATTTGGTGTGACTTTGCGAAGAGGACAAGAGACATGGCGGACGCCGACCTGGATGGCGTGATCCGGCAACTGGCCAGACAACTGCATACGGGCCTGATGACCCGCGCCAAGGAGCGGCGGGATCGCCTCAATGGGCTGGCGGCCAAGGCCAAGGGCAAGGACGCCCGCGACCGCTACAAGATGATGGCGAAGACCACCATGGAGCAGGCGACCGCGGCCGCGCGGCGCTTGCAGATGTCCGCCGACAACGTCGCTGACAGCTACGCAAGGTCGATGCGCCTCGCAGCCAGCGCAGCCGCCGAGACGGTTGAGAAGAAGCAGGCAGCGGAGAAGAAGCCGGCGAATGAGAAGCCAGCGGCCAAGAAGAAACCCGCGAAGAAGAAAGCCAGATAGCTGCGCGTTTCACCGCCCGCTTGCGGGGAGAGGTCGAATTCAAGCGAAGCTTGATTTCGGGTGAGCGGGAAACCTCGGCGAATCCGACTCTCACCCTGGAGAGAGCCCCTCATCCGAACTCCTCTTCCCGTAAAGAACGGGGAGAGGGAGAAGAGATATTGTCGCCAGCTCACCGCAGCGGCGCGGAGATGTTGGTCGGCCTTGGCTCGCCGAGTTCACCGAGCTTGGCGCGGGCGAGCTGATGGGCGGCGCCGTCGGGGCGCTCCGGAAGCGCGAGGACGGCCTCGAAATCGGCGCGGGCTTCCTCGGCTCGTCCGCTCGCGAGAAATGCGAGGCCGCGATTGACGCGCGTGCCCGCATCATTGGGCGCGAGGCGGATGGCGGTGTTGTAGCTCAGGATCGCTCGGTCGAGATCGCCCCTCGCCGCCAGCGCGAGGCCCCGTTCGGAATAGGACGCGGCCAGCTTCGGATCGAGCGCGATCGCCTGGTTGTAGTCGGCGATCGCGAGATCGAGCTCGCCGTTCTGCCGGTGTGCCTGGCCGCGGTCGCGGAAGGTGGCGGCGCGGTTGGGGTCGAGATGAATGGCCTGGTCGAAATCCGCGACCGCCCGTTTGGCATCACCGTGCCGCAGCGCGATGCGGCCGCGCCCCTCATAGGCGAATGCGATCAGCGAGCCGCAGAACGGGCTGAAGCCGATCACGGCCGAGCAGACGTCGGGCTCGTTGGCATCGCCGCAATTGACGACGGTATGCAACGACAATCCGACGAGAATGCCCGACACGATCAACAATGGCGCGGTTAATCTGGTCATCGCCGGCCGTCGCCGGCAACAGGCCGGCCACGCATCCCCTTTCAGACGCTTGAGGTCTGGACCGGTGTTAGCACCGGCGGGGACGATCTTGTGTGCGCCAGCTCACAAAGCCGGTCACAATCTCGGCTGCGCGGGCCTCAGGCCGCCCAGTCAGACGCCCAGGAGAGGGCTCTCATCAGCCACATTGCGAGCAGACAGCACCAGCCGATTGCAGCAAGTGCGAAGGACGTCAGAAGGAGCGCGCCTTCCGCATTTACCAGAAAACTCTCGTGCGACGCTGCCTCGTCCCGCACGGACCGGTTCATGTGCAACATGCGCACCTCCGGCAATTCTGTTTAAACAATTCTCGCACCGGGCAAGCCGTCCGGCCTTGCCGACTCGCCGAAAAAGGCGAGTCGCACTGGTGTGAATCAATGCGGGGCGAAGCGCAAGAGTCCTTTTGGACTAGATGAGCGCCAAATTCGCATCCTGACGCTGAGCTCGACTACCGTCACCAATGCAGAGTTGGACGGCTGGTTTCGCGTATCAATCGTGACGCCATCACGGCACGTCTTGCGGCGGCTGAACCGATTGGTGTCAGCTCATCTCATCCCCACGGTCCGCGCGAGGACGAGCGGCCCCACGGACTTTGCGGCGGATAGTTTTCGTTGGCGCCGAGCGATGGCGCCGCGTTCGCGCCGAGCTCGGCCGCGAGCTGCTGGAGCGCGTCGATACGGTTCTGCGTCGAGGGATGGGTAGCGAAGAGATTGTCGACGCCATGCCCCGACAGCGGATTGATGATGAACATGTGCGCCGTCGCAGGATTGCGCTCGGCCTCGAAATTCGGCACCTGATGCGCAGCATTCTCGATCTTGACCAGCGCGGATGCGAGCCACATCGGCTGGCCGACGATGCGTCCGCCGAGATCGTCAGCGGCATATTCGCGGGTGCGGCTGATCGCCATCTGCACCAGCATGGCGCCCAACGGCGCGAGGATCATCATCAGGATCGAGCCGACGATGCCGGGGCCGGAATTGCTGTCGCGATGGCCGCCGAAGAACATGCCGAACTGCGCCAGCATCGAGATCGCGCCGGCAATCGTCGCGGTGATGGTCATGAGCAGCGTGTCGTGGTTTTTGACGTGCGCGAGCTCATGCGCGATCACGCCGGCGAGCTCCTCGCGGCTGAGCTGATGCATCAAGCCGGTGGTGACGGCGACCGCGGCATTCTGCGGATTGCGGCCCGTGGCGAACGCGTTGGGCTGTGCCTCGTCCATTACGAACACGCGCGGCATCGGTAGCCCCGCACGGCCCGCAAGCTCGGCGACGAGGCCGACCAGTTCCGGCGCGCTGGCGCGGTCGACCTCATGGGCGCCGTACATCGAGAGCACCATGCGGTCGGAGTTCCAGTAGGTGAAGAGATTGGTCGCCGCCGCGATCACCAGCGCGATCATGGCCCCGGTGGCGCCGCCGATGAGATAGCCGACGCCCATGAACAGGGCGGTCAGGCCTGCGAGCAGCAAAGCGGTACGGAAATAGTTCATCGCCGTCTCCTTGGCCTACCAAGGCGACCGCCTTTGGCCGGCGCCCCTCGAAGTAGGAAAGCAGCGAGCCGGCGCAAGGTCATCCTGGTGCGTCGCCCGGCCGCGGCGAGATGCGCGCGATCATCGTTTCGCCGTCACTAAAAGTTGACCAGCATCTGTCCAAAAAACACACGCTGTAGTTTATAAAGTTGGAAAGCGCAGCTTCGGCTTAATCGGCGCCAGCCGGGCACGCCGAGCGGTCCCTGGGCATTATCCGGTTCCGCCTGCACCCATCAGCAAGGTGACTCCCATGATGGACCGCTCTCGCACCGCTTCCGTCGACGACACCTCCGCTCACAACACGAAAAGTGACGCCAAGAGCCTGCAACAGACCTTGCACGAGGAGCTGCACACCCATGAGGAACACAGCCTCGGACCGGATGCGCGGGCGGAGCCTCCGGAGCCGACTCGGCGCTGGCTCCATCTGCGGCGCGGCGTGAAATTCGCCGCAGGACTTGCCATTGTCGCAGTGTTCGGCTGGCTGCCGCTGCGCGCAATGTGGCAGAATTCCAGCGTCGAGGCCGTGCTGAACTCCCGCCTCGTCACGCTGCGCGCGCCGATCGGGGGGCGCGTGGCCGCCGCCGCTCCGCTCAAGGACCAGGCCAGACTCGAGGCCGGCACCATCGTGCTGCGTGTGGCCAACTCGCGCAGCGATCGCACGCGGCTCGATGATCTCCGGCGGCAGAAGTCGCGCCTTGAGAACGAGCGGCCGAGCGTCGCCGCCAAGCTCGCCACGGCGCAGGCCGCGCAAGCGGACCTCGCGCGGCAGGCCGCACAGTTCCGGGACGGGCGCGTGCTCCAGCTCGAAGCGCGCATCGCCGAGATCCAGACCTCGATCGAGGCGGCCGCAGCGCGGCGGGAGGAGGCCAGCGCCGCCGCCGACCGCGCCTCGTCGCTGGCGAAAACCGGTAACGTCTCCACCGTCGAGCTCGCGCGGCTGACGCGCGAGCTTTCGGTGGCGCAGCAGACCGAGCTCGGCGCACACAAGCGCCTCGATGCGGCAAAGGTCGAGCTGACCGCGGCGAAAGCCGGATCGTTCCTCGGCGACAGCTACAACGACCGGCCGAGCTCGGTGCAGCGCGAGGAGGAGATGCGCCAGCGCGCGCACGATCTTAAGGCCGATCTTTCGCGCATCGATACCGAGATCACCTGGCTCGGCAACGAGATCAACACCGAGGAGATCCGCTTCGCCGATCTATCCGAGGCCGACATCAAGACCCCGGTCGCAGGCCGCGTCTGGGAGATGATGACCTCGCCGGGCGAGGACGTGCAGGCCGGCCAGCCCCTGCTCAAGGTGCTCGATTGCAGCGGCGCCGTCATCACGGCCAACGTCACCGAGAGCGTCTATAACCGCCTGCAGCTCGGCGACCATGCCACGTTCGAGCCAAATGATGGCGCCGAGCCGATCGCCGGCACCGTCGTCAATCTGACCGGCGCCGCCGGCGCGCCGGCCAATCTCGCCATCAATCCCGATGCGCTGAGCAAGGAACCCTATCGCGTGACGGTGGCGATCGGCGATGCCGCCGCGCACGGCTGCACGGTGGGACGGACCGGCCGCGTCGTCTTTGGCCGCAACGAGACCACGCCATGATGGCGGCGCTGGCGCCCGGCTTGGTCGCGCTCGGTGCCTTCTTGGCGCTGGTGCCGCTGCTCCGGCACGAGCGCACGCTGGCGCGCGCGTGCCTCGCCGGCGTGTCGTTCGTCCTGCTCGTGCGTTACTTCCACTGGCGGGTGACACAGACGCTGCCGCCGCTCGGCCTGACGGCGGACGCGATGGTCGGCTATCCCTTCATGCTGACGGAGGCGGCCTCGATGATCGCGGTGGCGCTGTCGCTCCTGTTCCTGAGCCGGACGATCGATCGCTCCAGCTCCGCCAGGATCGACGGCCGCGCCAGCGATCCTGCCGCCCCGCTGGTCGACGTCTTCATCTGCACCTACAATGAGGAGCGGTCGATCCTCGAGCGCACCATCATCGGCGCGACCGGAATGGAGTACGGCAATTATCGCGTCTGGGTGCTCGATGACGGACGCCGCCTGTGGCTGCGGCGGCTCGCCGGCGAGCTCGGCTGCCGCTATCTCGCCCGTCCCGACAATCGCCATGCCAAAGCGGGAAACATCAATCATGCGCTCGGTCACGTCGGTGAGCTCGTAGAGCGGCCGGATTTCGCCGCCATCCTCGACGCCGACTTCGTGCCGCGCCCCGATTTTCTCGCCAAAACCGTCAGCCTGATGGACGACGCATCGGTCGGCGTGGTGCAGACGCCACAGCATTTCATCAACCCCGATCCCATCCAGACCAACCTCGCCGCCACGGACGTGTGGCCGGACGAGCAGCGCTTCTTCTTCGACATCCTGATGCCGGCCAAGGATGCCTGGGGCGTCGCGTTCTGCTGCGGCACGTCCTCGCTGATCCGCTACAACGGCTTGAAGGCGATCGGTGGCTTTCCGACCGATTCGGTGACGGAGGATTATCTCGTCACGCTGCGCCTGAAGGAGCGCGGGCTGAAGACGATCTATCTCAACGAGCGGCTGTCCATCGGACTCGCGCCCGAGGGGCTGAAGGAATACATCACCCAGCGCGGCCGCTGGTGTCTCGGCTTCATGCAGATCGTGCGCGGCCGCAGCGGCCCCTTGTCGCGAACATCGAAGCTTCCGTTCATCGACCGGCTGTCGCTGATCGACGCCTTCATGAGCTGGGCTGCGGTCTATCCGGCCAGAATGTTCGGGCTCGTGGTACCCTGGCTGTTCCTGCTGTTCGGCATCAAGGCCGTGCAGGCGGATCTCTCCGAGCTCTTGCAGTTCTTCCTACCGTTCTATGTTTGGCACGGGCTCACCATGACCTGGCTGTCGCACGGTCGTGCACTCGCCATGATGACCGACTTGTCGCAGCTCGTCGCAGCGCCCGCGGTGCTCAAGGCGATTACGACGGGCTTGCTGAAACCGAAAGGACATAAGTTCAGGGTGACCGCAAAGGGCGGCGAGCGCGGCAGGAAATTCGTCGAATGGCCGCTGCTGCGGCTTTATGGCACTGCGCTGGTCGTCACGCTTGCGGGCATCGCCTATGCCTTCATCCTGCATTTGCGCGGCGAGAGCATTGCCTATGGCGGGCTGGCGCTGGGCTGGAGCCTCTACAACGCGCTCATCCTCACCGTGGTCTGCTTCGTCTGCATCGAGCAGCCGCGCAAGCGCAAGGCGGAGCGCTTCGTTCGCAACGAGGCGATCCTGCTCCGTCAGGACGGCAAGTCGCACCTCGCGCGGCTCGCCGATCTCTCCATCACCGGCGCCCGGCTGATCGATCCCGACCCGCCCGCGGTCGGCAGCGCGATCGAATGCCGCATCTATGGCCGTGCCATCGCGGCGGTCGTGGTGCGGCGAACGCCGGACGGATTCGCGGTGCGGTTCGAGGAAGGCATGGACACACGCGTCCATGCGATCCGGGCGTTCTATGCCGGCGAATATGTGCGCGCCTATCGGGGCATCCGGGCGCTCCCGGTCGGCAGGGCGCTCTTGCTCCGGCTGTTCGGCTAGGCACCCAAGGGATGGCGTGAGGCCTTCACTTCACCTAAACTTCGGCAGATACCACTACTGCCCTTCCCTCCGCCGGAACCCCTATGATCCAGACCCGATTTGCGATCGCGGCCGTCACGTTGCTCGCACTTTCCCCTACCGCTTCCGCCCAACTGCTCCCGCCACCCGCAAAGCCTGTTGCGCCGAAGCCCGCTGCGCCCTCGGCGCGCGCGGCCTCGTGCCACAATGGCGCGAGCTTCGACCGCTTCCTCGCCGACGTGAAGCAACAAGCGATCGCCGCGGGCGTGTCGCAGCGCACGATCAGCGAGGCCTCGCCCTACCTCGTCTACGACCAGGGCATCGTCAACCGCGACCGCGGCCAGCGCGTGTTCGGCCAGCTTTTCACCGAGTTCGCCGGCCGGATGGCCGCGACCTATCGCATGCAGAATGGCCAGCAGCACATCAAGACCTATGCGGCGGCGTTCGCGCGCGCCGAGAAGGAATACGGCGTGCCGCCCGCGGTGATCGCCGCATTCTGGGGACTGGAAAGCGATTTCGGCGCCAACATGGGCAATCTGCCGACGCTGAAATCGCTGGTTTCGCTCGCCTATGATTGCCGCCGCTCGGAGATGTTCGTGGGCGAGACCGTTGCAGCGCTCAAGGTGATCGACCGCGGCGATCTCACGCCCTCCGAGATGATCGGCTCCTGGGCCGGCGAGCTCGGGCAGACGCAGTTCTTGCCGACGCACTACGTCAACTACGCCGTCGACTATGACGGCGACGGCCGGCGCGATCTCTTGCGCAGCGGACCCGACGTGATCGGCTCGACCGCGAACTATATCGCCAACGGGTTGAAGTGGCGGCGCGGCGAGCCGTGGCTGGAAGAGATCAAGGTGCCCGCGAACCTGCCTTGGGAGCAGACCGATCTCTCGGTGCAGCAGCCGCGCTCGAAATGGGCGCAGCTGGGTGTGACCTATCCCGACGGCCGGCTGCTGCCGAACGACAATCTCGCCGCCTCCGTACTGCTGCCGATGGGGCGGACGGGACCCGCTTTCATGGCCTATCCGAATTTCGCGGCCTACACCGAGTGGAATAATTCGCTGATCTATTCCACCACCGCCGGTTATCTCGCCTCGCGCATTGCCGGCGCGGCACCCATGCGCAAGCCGGCGCAGCCGGTGGCGCAACTGCCGTTCAACGAGCTGAAGGAATTGCAGCAGCTCCTGGTGCGTGCCGGCTTCAACGTCGGCAAGGTCGACGGCGTGCTGGGCCAGCAGAGCCGCAGTGCCGTGAAGGCGATGCAGATCAAGTACGGCCTGCCCGCGGATTCCTGGCCGACGGCCGAGCTGCTCGCGCGCATGCGCGGCGGCACCGCGCAGGCCCAGCCGGCAGGCGTGGTGCGATAGACACCTCCTCGCTGTCATGACCCGCGAAAGCGGGCATCCAGTATTTCAGAGACGTCGAGGCCTACGCACTGGATCGGCCGGTCAAGCTGGGCGATGACGGGCGGAGAGAGCGGTGCGAATGATATCGTCGCAAGTTGGTGTGGTGGAATTTTTGCGCTGCCGTGGCCCGATCGCCGATTGTATTTTTCTGGGATGCTCCCATGTCTTGGGATCAGGGTACCTCCTGACATCCCAAAGAGAAGAGAGCATCACATGTCCTTTTACGACGCCGTCGTCCCTGCCTATTTGCAGATGCTGAACAGTCTCACCGGCCTGCTCACCAAGGCGGAAACCCATTGCGCGGCCAGGAAGATCGAACCCGGCGTGTTGATCGGATCTCGGCTTTTCCCGGACATGCTGCCGTTCGGCAAGCAGATCCAGCTCGTCAGCGACTTCGCGGCCAAGGGCTGCGCGCGGCTCACGCACACGGAGGTGCCGTCGATGCCGGACACCGAAACGACGTTCGCGGAATTGAAACAGCGGCTGGCGAAGACGATCGACTTCGTGAAATCGTTCAAGCCAGAGCAGTTCGACGGCGCCGACGCCAAGGACGTCACATTCCCGGCCGGCCCCGACCGATCCGTTACATTGAAGGGGCAGCAATTCTTCAGCTCGGTCTCCCTGCCGAACTTCTATTTCCATGCCGCGATCGCGCACGGGATCCTGCGTCACAACGGTGTCGAGATCGGCAAACGCGACTTCCTCGGCATGACCTGAAATTTGTGATCCATATTTTCCGTGGCACGGAGATCAACTCCGCTGCCGCGGACGAAACTGCAGAAGAACCATCCTCTTTCGGCATCCTCACTGCCGCCTCGGCGTAGCTCGCCTGCAGTTTGCGTATGGCTTCGCCCTTGCACGGCGTGTGGCGATGCACAAGTCTGCTTGACCTGCCACTGCCTGAGAGCATACGCCCATGAGCCGTCCCACCAAATTGTTCGAGTCCCTTAAGCTTGGCCCGATCACGCTGGCCAACCGCTTCGTGATGGCGCCCCTGACGCGCAATCGCGCTGCGCCCGGGACCTTCGTGCCGAGCCCGCTTGCGGCCGACTATTACGGGCAGCGCGCCTCAGCCGGACTCCTGGTCACCGAAGCGAGCCAGATCTCCCAGCAGGGCCAGGGCTATCAGGACACGCCCGGCATCTACTCGAAAGAACAAGTCGCCGGCTGGCGCAAGGTCACTGATCGCGTGCATGAGCGCGGCGGGCGCATCTTCATCCAGCTCTGGCATGTCGGGCGCATCTCGCACACAGCGCTGCAGGCGAGTGGCGGCGCGCCGGTCGCCCCCTCCGCGATCCGCGCCAAGGGCAAAACCTTCGTCAACGGTACCTTCGCCGACGTCTCCGAGCCGCGCGCGCTCGAGCTCGCCGAGATTCCGGCGATCATCGACGATTTCAAGCGCGCCACGAAGAATGCGCTGGAAGCCGGTTTCGACGGCGTCGAGATCCACGGCGCCAACGGCTATCTGCTCGACCAGTTTGCAAAAGACGGCGCCAACAAGCGCACCGACGCATACGGCGGCTCGATCGAGAACCGTGCCAGGTTGATGCTGGAGGTGTCGAGGGCCGTCGCCGTCGAGGCGGGCGCGGAGCGCACCGGCATCCGCATCTCGCCGGTGACGCCGGCGAACGATATTTCCGACAGCAATCCGCAAGCCCTGTTCGACCACATCGTCGACGGTCTCAATGCGCTCAAGCTCGTGTATCTCCATGTCGTGGAGGGCGCGACCGGCGGCCCGCGCGATTTCGCGCCGTTCGACTATGCGGATCTGCGCAAGCGCTTCTCCGGCGCCTACATCGCCAACAATGGCTACGATTTCGAGCTGGCGACCAAGGTGCTCGATGCCGGCGCTGCCGACCTCATCGCGTTCGGCAAGCCGTTCATCTCCAACCCCGACCTGGTCGAGCGGTTGAAGAAAGGCGCGCCGCTCAATGAGTGGGACAAGAACACGTTCTACGGCGGCGGCGCCAAGGGCTATACGGACTATCCCACGCTGGAGGCCGCGGACGCGGCGGAGTAGCGCTCGCTCGCGCTCATCCACCGTCATTGCGAGCGAAGCGAAGCAATCCAGGAATGCTCCCGCGGTGACAGAGTGGATTGCTTCGTCGCTCCGCTCCTCGCAATGACGGCGTGGAGACACCATGCACATGAAGGCCCGGAGCAATCCCGGCCTTGGTCTTAGCGAAGCGACGCTTTCAGCTCCGTCACGCGTTCCGCTCCGAGGAACGCCATCGCTGTATCCATCTCGCCGATGACCATCCGCAGCACGGCCTCCGCGCCAGCCTCGCCGCCGGCGGCGAGGCCCCAGAGCGGCAGGCGCCCGAGCAGGACGGCCTCGGCGCCGAGCGCGAGATATTTCAGCACGTCCGTGCCGCGACGGACGCCGCTGTCGGCGAGCACGGTCAGCCGTCCGTTCACTGCATACGCGATGGCCTGAATGCATTCCGCCGGTGCAGGCAGGCAGTCGAGATTGCGTCCGCCATGGGCGGAAACCACGATTGCCTCACAGCCGGCCTCGGCCGCGGTCTCCGCGTCCTTGACGGCCAAAACGCCCTTGACGATCAGCTTGCCCGGCCAGATCTGGCGCAGCCAGCGCACGTCGTCCCATTTGAGGCGATGGTCGAGCCGCACGGCCTCCGCGATGCTCGGCCGGGTGATGGCGGTGCGGAACACGTCCGGATAGTGTCCGTAGGTCGGCATGCCTTCGCCCACGAGATATTGCGCGAGAACGCTGACGAACCAACGCGGATGCAGCGCGACGTCGATCGTGCTGCGCAGGCTCGGCACGAACGGAATGCCGAAGCCATTGCGCTTGTTGTACTCGCGGTTCGGCGCAACGGGCGTATCGGCCGTGACGACCACGGTCTCGCAGTCGCAGGCGCGAGCGCGCTCCAGAAGCCTCGCCGTCAGTGCCCGATCGCGCCAGACATAGAGCTGAAACCACAACGTCGCATCGGGCGCGCCGCGCCGGATGGTTTCGACTGTCGTCACCGACTGCGTCGAGATACAGACGGGGATTCCGACGCGCGAGGCCGCGCGCGCCAGTTTGGTCTCGCCATCATGCGCGACAAGACCGGCGAGCGCGGTCGGCGCCACGACGAGCGGTGCTGCGAGGCGCTGTCCCAGGAGCGTCGTGTCGAACGATCGCCTTTCGTGCCCGGTCAGCAGCGATGGCGTCAGCGTGATCTCATCGAGCGAGGCGCGCAGGCGCCGCAGCGCGACCTCGTCCTCGGTGCCGCGCTCGATATACTCGAACAGGCCGCGCGGCAGGAATTTTCGCGCGCGGCCGCGGTAGTCGTCGGCATTCAGCAGCATCCGCATCAGGCGGCGTAGCGGTTGAATTTCGACTTCGAGATCGAGGTCGCGGCGACATGGACATGCTGCACGAGCTCGGCCTCGGCGCGCTCCTTGGTCCAGCGCGTGGTCGGCACCGAGATGTTGATGGCGGCGACCGCGCGGCCATGCTCGTCGATGATCGGTGCTGCGACGGAGATGTCGCCCATCACGGTCTCGTTCATGATCACGGCATAGCCGCGCTGCGCAGCAACGCGAATGCGCTCCAGTAGCACCTTCGGATCGGTCACCGTGAACGGCGTCAGCTTCTCGAGCGGCGTCCGCTCGAGAAGATCGAGCCGCTCCTCCTCCGGAAGCGCCGACAGGATCGCCGTGCCGGACGCCGTGAAGAAGGTCGGCAACCGGCTGCCGATCACGATGTCGACGTTGATGAGGTGCTGCCCGGGAAAGCGCGCCACGAACACGACCTCGTGACCGTCGAGCTCATGCAGGTTGCAGGTCTCGCCGAGATTGCGGCTGATCTCGAGCAGATGCGGCGAGGCCCGGTCGATCAGCTCGTTGGCCTTGAGATAGCTGTGGGAGAACTGGAGCACCTTCGAGGTCAGCCCGTAATTGCGCGTGCCCTCGATGCGCTTGAGGTAGCCGAGCGCTTCCAGCGTGTAGACCAGGCGCTGGGTGGCGCTGCGGTCGAGATTGGCCGCACGCGCGATATCGGCAAGCGTCATGAAGCGTTGCGGCCCGTCGAAGGCGTGAAGGACCTGAAAGGCCTTCTCGGTCGAGCCGACGAACAGCGACGAGCGCGCCAGCTCGGCACTCTTCCCCGCGCCCTTTCCCGTGCTCTTGGCCTTGCGCACCTTCTTCGTGCCACCCTTGCCGCTGCCCGTCATCTGCCGTCCCTTGCCTCACGCAATCCCTTCCGAGATCGCCAGTTGCTTGCCGAGCTCGGCCCGGAATGCCGAGACCAGCGCCGGCGCCGGCTGCACCAGGGGCGCCAGCATCCGCGGCGCGTCGACGCCGACCATGTCCATCACCGCTTTCATCGGCCCCGGATTGGTCTCGGCAAACGCCATGTTCATGAAGGGGATCAGCCGGCGGTGCAGCTCCAGTGCCTCCGTGGTACGGCCGGCAATTGCCGTCTCGTAGATCTGCCGCCAGGCGCGCGGCAACAGACAGGCGGTGACGATGATGCCACCCTTGGCGCCGGCCGCGAGATGCAGCGGAAACAGGCTGTCCTCGCCGCTCAGGACCGTGAAGCTGTCGTCGACACCGGCCACCACCTGCAGGAAATGATACATGTCGAGATTGCAGGCCTTCATGCCGATGATGTTGGGATGCTTCGAGAGCTCATGCAAAATCCTGGGCTCGATCGCGATCCGGGTCCGGTAGGGAATCTCGTAGATCAGGACGGGCACCGGCGAGGCGTCGGCATAGCGCAGGAAATAGTCGCGGACGCCGGTCTGAGTCGGATTGGTATAATATGGCGTAAGGACCAGGAGGCCATCCACGCCCTCGGCGGCGAATTCCTTGCCCGCCTGAAGAGCGTCGTGGAAACCGGTGTCGAGCACGCCCGCGATCACCGGCCCCCTGCCCGCCATGGCCTTCACCGACAGATCCGCCATCCGGATGCGCTCGGCGCGTGACAGTGCACCATATTCGCCGGTACCCCCGAGCGGCACCACGCCGTCGATGCCCTGCTTGAGCAGCCAGGCAAACAGCGCCGAGACCGCCTCGGCATCGATCGTATCGTCGGTCTTGACCGGGGTCGGAATGGCGGGGAGCAGGCCGCGAAGACGATTTGCAGTGAGCATAAGGAGAACCTCTGGTTAGAACGCGGGATGACTACCTTGCGGCAGCGCGCCGACGCAGGCGTTCGGCGACGAAAATCAGGAGCCCCATGAAGATGAACAGGCAGGTGGAGACGGCGGCGATCACGGGCGAGACCTGAAGCGTCACCTCGTCCCAGAACTGCTTTGGCAGCGTGGCGTTGAGGCCGCCGGTCGCGAACAGCGCGATGGTGAGTTCATCGAACGAGGTCGCGAAGGCGAACAGGAACGAGGAGAACATGCCCGCGCCGAGAATGGGAAAGGTGATGTAGCGCAGCGTCGCAAAGGGACGTGCGCCAAGGCTTTGCGCGGCATGGTCGAGCCGCGTGTCGTAGTTGCGCAGCACCGCCATCATGGTCATGACGACGTAGGGCACCGCGACGACGGTATGTCCGAGAATGAGGCCAAAGGCGCTGCCAACGAGGCCCATGCTCGCGAACACGTAGAACATGCCGACCGCAATGATCATGCGCGGCACGACGATCGGCGACAGGATGAAGGCGAGCCAGGCGGCCTTGCCGGGGATGTTGCTCCTCACCAGCAGGAACGCCGCCGGCGTTCCGATCAGCATGGCGAGCCCGCCCGTCCCCAGACCAACCAGCAGCGAGCGCAGAAACGCCTGGGTCCATACCGGCGAATGCAGCACGGTCTCATACCAGTGCAGCGTAAATCCCTGCGGCGGCCAGTTGAGGCCGCCGGTGCCAAACGACAGCGGGATCATCAAAATCGTCGGCGCACTGATGACGATGAGCATGGTCCAGACGAAGGCCTGCAAGCCGAGGCCCGCCTGGTCCGGATTGCGCTCGCGACGGCGTGACGGCAGCGCGAGAATAATGCGATCGGAGATCACACCGAGCAGCGTCAGTACGGCGTCGCCGATCCTTTGGAGGGGACCTGCGAGGCGCGAGGGCGCCACGTTGCGGGGCTCTGCCGCCCCAGTCATGGTCGACAGGCCGAGCAGCCGGTCATAGGCCGCAAAGACGATGAGCACGACGATCAGGAGAAGCACGGAGATTGCGCCGGCAAATCCCCAGTTCAACGTCTGCTGAACCTGGTCGATGATCAATTGCGTGATCATGGTCTCGCGGCGTCCGCCAAGCAGCGCCGGCACGATGAAGAAACCGATCGCGGTGACGAACACCATGATGCCAGCCGCGGCGACGCCGGGCAGCGAGAGCGGAAAATAGATCTTCCAGAACGCCATCCCCGGCCGCGCCCCGAGCGTTGCGGCTGCACGCGGCAGGTTACGGTCGATGTTCTCCATCACCGAGAGCATGGTCAGCACGGCAAGCGGCAGCAGCGCGTTCACCATGCCGACGAGGACGCTGCCGAAATTATAGAGGAGGCTCGCCGGGCTCGAGATGATACCGAGCGACAACAGAAGCTTGTTGATGACGCCGTTGCGCCCGAGCAGCACAATCCAGGCGAATGCGCGGACCAGAAAACTGGTCCAGAACGACAGCAGCACCCAGAACAGCAGTGTTGCCTTCCGTTCCTTGCCGACAGAAATGAGATAGGCGATCGGGTAACCGGTGACGACGCACACCAGCGTCGTCACCAGCGAGATCTTCAGGGTGATGAGGAGGACATCGACATAGACGGATGAAGCGAAGAGCTGGCGGTACGGCGCAAGCGTGAATCCGCTGTCGTTGTAGATGCTGAGCAGCAGCAACTGGCCGACCGGATAGATCAGGAAGAGCACCAGCAGCAGGACGAGCGGGCCGCCCATCGCGGCCCAGGTCCAGGCCTGCGACCGGGCGCGCGAGCGCGTCGCGGTCCGGAGCTGTCCCGGCTCGATCGCAGGCGCTTTGGCCAATGCCATGGCGTCAGTGTCCCCTGCCGTCGCGGATCGCCACGGCATCCGCGGAATTCCAGCCGAGCGAGACGCGCTGGCCGATCTCGTAAGGCGCCGCGCTCGATCGCGTGGGATAGGCCGCGACGAGTTGCGGCATGTCGGCCTTTTCGGGCGCGATGTAAAGCCGCGTCATGCTGCCGCTGATCATCACGTCGACCAGCCTGCCGGTGAGCTTGCCGTTCGCCGCGTCCGCGACGTGGAGGTTCTGGGGCCGGACCATGAGCTTGATCGGCTCGCCGGCCGTGAAGCTCGCGCCGTTGCCGACGGCGCGCGAGGCCGCCGTCTGGTCGGCCAGCACGATATCGAGCCCCTGCGCATCGACCTGCCGGACCGTGGCGCTGAGCAGGTTGGACTCGCCGAGAAAGTCCGCGACGAAGACCGATTGCGGGCGGAAGTAGAGGTCCTCCGGCGTGCCGAGTTGCTCGATCGCGCCTGCGTTCATCAGGCAGATGCGATCCGACATGGTCATCGCCTCCTCCTGATCGTGGGTCACGTAGATGATCGTGGTGCGGAGCTCGCGATGGATGCGCTTGATCTCGAGCTGCATCTGGTCGCGCAGCTTCTTGTCGAGCGCGCCGAGCGGCTCATCCATCAGGATGATCGCGGGCCGGTAGACGATGCAGCGCGCGAGCGCAATGCGCTGCTGCTGACCGCCCGAGAGCTCGCGCGGATAGCGTTTTGCGACATGCGGCAGGCGAACCGTCTCCAGCGCCTCCGCTGTGCGCCGGCGCGCGTCGGCATCGGCGACCTTCCGCATCTTCAGCGGAAACGCGATGTTGTCCTCCACCGTCATGTGAGGAAACAGCGCGTAGTTCTGGAACACGACGCCGATGTCCCTGTCATAGGCCGGGCTATGCGTTACATCGGCATCGTCGACCAGGATCTGACCTTCGTCCGGGTGCGCGAGCCCCGCGATCAGGCTGAGCAGCGTGGTCTTGCCCGACCCCGAAGGGCCGAGCAGCGTGAGGAATTCCCCTTTCGCGACGTCGAGACTGGTCGATGCCAGCGCGACGAAGTCGCCATAGCGCTTGGTCAGTCCTTTGACGCGCAAGCTCGACGATGTCATGCCCAGCTCCAATTCGCGACGCTTCAGGCTCAAGCCAGGATCCAGCTATTGAAGCGCTCGATGACCGCGGCCTGGTTGTCGTACCAGAACTTCGCATCGATCTTCAGGCCTGCCTTGATGTTGTCCGGATAGGTCGGACAGTTCTTGGCAAGCTCCGGCTTGACGTAGTTGAAGGCCTCCGGCTGCGTGAGGCCCGCGGGGAAATACTCCATCAGCGCCGCCTGGCGCTTCGGATCGGAGGCAAACTTGATGAACTCGCGGCAGGCATCCGCATTCGGCGTGCCGGCGAGGATCGACCAGTTGTCGCCGCCCCAGATCCCCTGATTCCAGACGATCTCGACAGGAGCGCCGGCCGCTTGGGCTGCCTGCGGACGCGACACCCAGGTCGGCAACAGATCGATCTCGCCCGAGGTCAGCATCTGCTCGACCTGCGCACCGCTGGTCCACCACACCGCCACACTCGACTTGATCTTGTCGAGCGAAGCAAAGGCCTTGTCGAGATCGCAGGGGTAGACCTGCGCGGTCGGCACGCCCGCGCCCATCAGCGCCTCCTCGATCGTGTCGAACGGATGCTTGCGCACGGCGCGGCGTCCCGGAAACTCCGCCACGTTCCAGAAGTCCGCCCAGGATTGCGGCGCCTTGCGGCCCTTGAAGGCGTCCGTGCGGTAAGCCAGCACGGTGGTGTAGACGTTGGTGCCGACGCCGTAGGGCGACATGAACTCGGCCGGGATCGACTTGATGACGGGTTCGGATTCGAGGCCGTGCTTTTCGAGATATTGCTTGCCGCCGGTGGTCAGCAGCAGGATCGCGGGCCAGCTGATCTTGGCCATGTCCCAGGTGTAGTTCTTGGTATCGACCATGGTCTTGATCTGCGCGACCGGCTCGGCATTGGCCTGCACCCCGACCACCTCGATGCCGGTTGCTTCGGTGAACGGACGATAGAACACCGCACCATAGGCCTTGGTGTAGATGCCGCCGTCGTCACGCACCACGATGCGTTTTCCTGCGGCCCGCGACGGAGACCAGACGGCCGGCGCAGCGAGCGCGACGGCACCGGCGCCGGCACCGAGAAGCAGGCGGCGGCGGGAGGTGATGATCTTCGGAAGATGGCTCATGTCAGTCCCCTCTGTGTGATGTTGCAATTGTTGGTCACGGTAGAACGCGGCCGGGATTGAAGAGGCCCTTTGGATCGAACGCCTGTTTCACGGCGCGCATCAGCGCGAGCTCGACAGGCTGCTTGTAGCGGGACATCTCGCCGGTCAGCGTGCGTCCGACCCCGTGCTCGGCGCTGAAGGTGCCGCGCAGCGAGCTTGCGACGTCGTTCATGGCACGGCGGATTTTTTGCGCGACAGCATCGCGATCATCAAGCGCGTCCCATTCGGCGAAGCCAAAGAACGGGATCAGATGGATGTTACCGTCACCCATATGACCGACGATCACGAAGGGCAGATCCGGCACGATGGCGCGCACGGCCGCCATCGCTCCCTCAATGAAGGCCGGCACGGCCGATACCGGCACCGCCGTATCGGAGGTCAGGCCCACGCCCGCCTTCTTGTTGGCTTCCGACACGCTGTGACGTACCAGCCACATCGCCTTGCACTGCGCCTCGCTCGCCGCGACGACGCCGTCGCTGATGATGCCGTCCTCGAGCGCGCGCTCGAGCACGGCCTGCATCGTGGCCGCAAGCTCTTCCGCGTTGCCGGTGTCGGACAGTTCGACCAGGACGTGCCAGGTGTCGATCCGCTCCACCGGACAGCGGCGGCCCGGCAGTTTCTCCAGCACAAGCTCGATCTGCCTGGCGTTCATCAACTCGAAGGCCGAGAGCTGCGAGTTGCAGGCGGCCTGAAACAGGCCGAGCATGTCGAGCGCGCGTTGCGGATTGTCGACGGCGAGCCACGCCACGGCTTCCGCCTTCGGCAACGGATGCAGCTTCAAGACGGCCCCGGTGATGATGCCGAGCGTGCCTTCCGAGCCGATGAAGAGATGCTTGAGGTCGTAGCCGGTGTTGTTCTTGCGCAGCGCCGAGAGGCCGTCCCAGATCGAGCCGTCGGAGAGCACGACCTCGAGGCCGAGCACGTTGTCACGCGTGTTGCCATAGCGCAGCACGCCGGTGCCGCCGGCGTTGGTAGCGATGTTGCCGCCGATCTGGCAGGAGCCTTCGGCGCCGAGGCTCACGGGATAAAGCCGGTCTGCCGCTGCGGCGGCGGCCTGGATGGTGGCCAGCACACAGCCGGCGTCGACCACCATGGTGTTGTTGACGGGATCGATCGACCGGATAGCGCGCATGCGGGTCAGAAGGATGATGACCGGCGGCATCGAGAGTTCGGAGGGCGTCGCGCCGCCGCACAGGCTGGTGTTGCCGCCCTGCGGCAGCACCGGCGTGCCGTTCTCGACGCAGAGGCGGACGATGGCCGCGACCTGTTCGGTGTTCGCCGGAAGCACGGCGCACAGCGCCGGGGCACGAAAGCGGCCGCGCCAATCCTCGATCAGGCCCGCGAGGTCCTCCTCGCGAGTCAGCACGGCCGTGTCGCCCAGCAAGCGCTTGAACGCCTCGATCAATGCCATCAACCGGCCTCCCGGATGGGGACCGCCAGTGGCCCCGACCGCCTGTCCGTGGTAATTGCTATGCGATTACTTCGATCGCATTATGCTAACTATGAATTTGAGGCCGCGCGGAGTCAAGCGGGTGGGGTGGATTGGGTTAGGACGGCCGGGAACCAAGCCGATGTCGTCCTGGCGAAAGCCGAGGACAACATGACAGGGCGCCGCGCCATACGTGACTGCAACATCCACTGTCATTCCCCGCGAAAGCGGGGAATCCAGTACGCCGCGGCTTCTCCGTAGTCGTCACCGCCTCTGGAATACTCGATCGCCCGCCTTCCGCGGGCGATGACAGTGAGAGCGTGGGACGCGCGTGCTACCGGCTCGTCCTTGCGAGGAGCGACAGCGACGAAGCGATCCAGACTGCCACCGCGGAAAAGAATCTGGATTGCTTCGCGGAGCCTGTCATCGGGCCGCGCTACGCGCGGACCCGGTGGCTCGCAATGATGGTGCGGAGGCGTCATGCGACCCAACGAAAGAGAAAGGCCGGGATTGCTCCCGGCCTTTCGTGTTGCGGATGGCGTGGGCTGGTACGCCTTACTTCACTTCCGCGCGCTTGGGCGGGGTGGCAGGCCACGACTTGATCAGCGTGTCGTAGTCGATCGTTTCGCCCTTCGGCTTCTCGTTGGCGAGCTTGCGCTGGGGCGCGATGGTGCCGTCCTTCTCGGCCTTCGCGAACCAGTACTCGGCCGACTCCTTCTTGTGGAGCTTCGGACCGCAGGCGCCCTGCACGCCCGACTTCTCGATACGCTCCATGACGGAGTCCTGTGCGGCAGCGAGCGAGTCCATCGCGGCCTGCGCCGTCTTCGCACCGGACGACGCGTCGCCGATGTTCTGCCACCAGAGCTGCGCGAGCTTCGGATAGTCAGGCACGTTGTTGCCGGTCGGGGTCCACTGCACGCGAGCGGGCGAGCGGTAGAACTCGATCAGACCGCCGAGCTTCGGCGCACGCTCAGTGAACGACTTGTCCCAGATGTCGGATTCACGGATGAAGGTGAGACCGACATGGCTCTTCTTCAGCGACACCGACTTGGACACGATGAACTGGAGATAGAGCCAGGCCGCCTTGCGGCGGTCAGCCGGGGTTGACTTCAACAGCGTGAGCGAGCCGGCGTCTTGGTAGCCGAGCTTCATGCCTTCCTTCCAGTACGAGCCGTGCGGAGACGGAGCCATACGCCACTTCGGCGTACCGTCCGCGTTCATCACGGCGATGCCGGGCTTCACCATGTCGGCGGTGAAGGCGGTGTACCAGAAGATCTGCTGGGCGATGTTGCCCTGGGCAGGTACCGGACCAGACTCGGAGAAGGTCATGCCCTGGGCCTGCGGCGGGGCATACTTCTTCAGCCAGTCGAGATACTTGCTGATCGCGTAGACCGCGGCCGGACCGTTGGTGTCGCCACCACGCTCGATCGAGGAGCCGACCGGACGGCAGCCTTCCATACGGATGCCCCATTCGTCGACCGGCAGACCGTTCGGAATGCCCTTGTCACCGTTGCCGGCCATCGAAAGCCAGGCGTCGGTGAAACGCCATCCGAGCGAGGGGTCCTTCTTGCCATAGTCCATATGGCCATAGACCTTGACGCCGTTGATCTCCTTGATGTCGTTGGTGAAGAACTCGGCGATGTCCTCATAGGCGGACCAGTTCACGGGCACGCCGAGCTCGTAGCCATACTTGGCTTTGAACTTGGCCTTGTAGTCGGGGTTGGTGAACCAGTCGTAGCGGAACCAGTAGAGGTTCGCGAACTGCTGGTCTGGCAACTGATAGAGCTTGCCGTCTGGTGCCGTGCCGAACGACTTGCCGATGAAGTCGTCGACGTCGAGCATCGGGTCGGTGACGTCCTTGCCCTCGCCCTTCATGTAGTCCGAAAGGACGATGGTCTGGCCGTAGCGGAAGTGGGTGCCGATCAGGTCGGAGTCGTTGATCCAGCCGTCATAGACGTTCTTGCCGGACTGCATCTGCGTTTGCAGCTTCTCGACGACATCACCTTCCTGGATGATGTCGTGCTTGAGCTTGATGCCGGTGAGTTCGGTGAACGCCTTGGCGAGCGTCTGCGACTCGTATTCGTGAGTCGCGATCGTCTCGGAGACGACGTTGATCTCCATGCCCTTGAAGGGTTCGGCGGCCTTGGCGAACCACTCGAGCTCCTTCTTCTGGTCGTCCTTCGACAGGGTCGAGGGCTGGAATTCCGCGATCCATTTCTGGATCGTGGCGTCGTCGGCGGCGCGAACCGGCGCCGAAGTCGCGAATGCAGCCGCAATGATAGCCGCGGCACTAGATACGGTTAGAAAGCTGATCTTGATCAATGGACCTTTCCTTCTCCTAAACTGTCGCATGTTGTTCCTCCGTTGCAGCGACAAACTCTAACAGGCCCGGGTTGACCCCCGGATCTGGTCTTCTTCGCGAGCTTCAGACCGTGCGGAATATGAGCGCGGCCGTGACAAGCGAAATTCCTGATGCGAGCCACAGGCTCGACAGTTCAAACCCTTCCTCCCCGATCGGCAGCGTGCCGATCGTGTCGGTGCCGACGAGGCCGATCCACGCGAGATGGATGACAGCGGCCGCGATCAGCGAGATGAACAGGCGATCGCCGCGCGTGGTCGGAATGCGTAAGGCACCGACGCGCTCCGCCTCGGGATAGGCCGCGGCAAGATACGTCATCACCGCGAGCGTGCAGGCGAGCGCGCCGAAGAAAATCGCGGTCGGTATGGTCCAGGCCATCCATGCGATGGATTCCATCAGAGCCTCCTCACACCCGGCCGAGCGCGAAGCCGCGCGCGATATAGTTGCGGACAAACCAGATCACGAGCGCGCCCGGAATGATGGTGAGCACGCCGGCGGCAGCCAAAAGGCCCCAGTCCATGCCCGCCGCGGACACCGTGCGCGTCATGATTGCCGCGATCGGCTTGGCCTGCACCGAGGTCAGCGTGCGCGCGAGCAAGAGCTCGACCCAGGAGAACATGAAGCAGAAGAAGGCGGCGACGCCGATGCCGCTCGCGATCAGCGGGATCAGGATCTTCACGAAGAAGCGCGGGAAGGAATAGCCGTCGAGGAAGGCCGTTTCGTCGATCTCGCGCGGCACGCCGGACACGAAGCCTTCGAGGATCCACACCGCGAGCGGCACGTTGAAGATGCAGTGCGCGAGCGCAACGGCCCAGGGCGTATCGAACAGCCCGATCGCCGAATAGAGGTTGAAGAACGGCAGCGCGTAGACCGCGGCCGGCGCCATCCGGTTCGACAACAGCCAGAAGAACAGGTGCTTGTCGCCGAGGAAGCGGTACCGCGAGAAGGCGTAGGCGGCCGGCAGCGCCACGGTGATCGAGATGAGGGTATTGAGGACGACGTATTCCAGCGAGTTGATGTAGCCCGAATACCAGCTCTCGTCGGTGAAGATGCGCTTGTAGTGCTGCAGCGTCGGCGCGTGCGGCCACAGCGTCATCGTCGAGACGATCTCGCCGTTGGTCTTGAAGCTCATGTTGACGAGCCAGTAGATCGGCAACAGCAGGAAGATCAGGAACAGCGCCATGATGACGCGTCGGCCGGGGATCGAGTGCATCAGGCCACTCCTTCCTTGGGCTGAAGCGCATGCGCGGGCTGGAGCGCACCGGCGGGCTTGCGCTCCGCCGCGGGCTCTTTCTCCGCCTGCGTTTTGCGCTCGACGCCGGCGTTGGTCATCACGGTGTAGAACACCCAGCAGACGATCAGGATGATCAGATTGTAGACCAGCGACAGGGCCGCGGCCTTGCCGAGGTCGAACTGGCCGAGCGCGATCTTGACGAGTTCGATCGAGACGAAGGTCGTGGAGTTGCCGGGGCCGCCGCCGGTGACGACGAACGGCTCGGTGTAGATCATGAAGCTGTCCATGAAGCGCAGCAGCACCGCGATCAGCAGCACGCGATTCATCTTCGGAAGCTGGATCGCGGTGAACACCGCCCAGCGCGAGGCGCCGTCGATCTGCGCCGCCTGGTAATAGGCGTCGGGAATCGACTTCAGGCCGGCATAGCACAAGAGCGCAACCAGGCTGGTCCAGTGCCAGACGTCCATGACGATGACGGTGACCCAGGCATCGAGATCGTTGGCGACGTAATTGTAGTTGATGCCGAGGCTGTTCAGCGTGTAACCGAGCAGGCCGATGTCGGGGCGGCCGAAGATCTGCCAGATCGTGCCGACGACGTTCCACGGAATCAGCAGCGGCAGTGCGAGGATCACGAGGCAGGCCGCCACCGTCCAGCCATCGCGCGGCATCGACAGCGCGATCACGATGCCGAGCGGCACCTCGATGGCGAGGATGACGAGCGAGAAGAACAGGTTGCGGCCGAGCGAGGCCAGGAAGCGGCCGCCGAGATCGGTCGAGGGATCGAGCAATTCCTTGAACCAGCCGACACCGTTCCAGAAGAACTGGTTATTGCCGAATGTGTCCTGCATCGAATAGTTCACCACCGTCATCAGCGGGATCACCGCGGAGAAGGCGACGACCAGGAACACCGGCAGGACCAGGAACCAGGCTTTTTGATTGACGGTCTTGTCCATCAGGCGGCTCCCTCCACCAGAAGGCTGTCCGCATAAACGTGGACATGGGATGGATCGAATTTCAGCCCGGCGGAGCCGTCGGAGCTGGTGAAGCCGCCCGGCGCGCGGGCAGCGAGCTTGGCATCGCCGACGCGCACGCGGGCGAAGCGGATGCGACCGAGATCGTCGATCCGGTCGATCTTCGAGGTGAGCAGTCCCGGCGACGGCGCGACCACGTCGACGAATTCCGGGCGCACGCCGATCTCGATCTTGGCCCCGGCGGGCAGATGGTCGTAGCTGCGATTGAGCGCGATGACATGGCCGTCGATCCGCGCCTCGCGGCCTTTCACTTCCGCCGGCATGATGTTCATGCCGGGCGAGCCGATGAAGTAGCCGACGAACGTGTGCGCGGGCTTGTCGAACAGCTCGGCCGGCGTGCCGCTCTGCACCACCCGGCCGTCATGCATCACCACCACGGTGTCGGCGAAGGTCAGCGCCTCGGTCTGATCGTGGGTGACGTAGATCATCGTGAGATCGAGCTCGCGGTGCAGCGCCTTCAGCTTCGAGCGGAGCTGCCATTTCAGCTCGGGATCGATCACCGTCAGCGGCTCGTCGAACAGCACGGCGGCGACGTCGTTGCGCACGAGGCCCCGGCCGAGCGAGATCTTCTGCTTCGCGTCCGCCGTGAGCCGCGTCGCCTTGCGGTTCAGATAGGGCTCGAGATCGAGCAGGCGGCCGATCTGGGTCACACGCTTTTCGATTTCGGCCTTCGGCACGCCGCGGTTCTTCAGCGGAAACGCCAGGTTCTCCCCCACCGTCATGGTGTCGTAGATCACCGGAAACTGGAACACCTGGGCGATGTTGCGCTTCTGGGTTGACAGCGGTGTGATGTCCTTGCCGTCGAACAGGATTTTTCCGCGCGAGGGCGTGATGATGCCGGAGATGACGTTGAGCAGCGTGGTCTTGCCGCAGCCCGAAGGCCCGAGCAGCGCATAGGCGCCGCCCTGCCGCCAGGTCATGGTCACCGGCTTCAACGCAAAGCTCTCCGGGGCGGCATCATTGACTCCGTAGGAGTGCGCGAGATCGACGAGGTCAATGCGGGCCATGGCGCACCTCCCTCACGTATTAGTGGAGCTGGGCGCAGCGACCAGGCGGTCGGCCGCGTCGAATACGAAGACATCCTGCGGATCGAGCACGGCGTCGAGCGTCTGCCCCGGCTCGAACTCGTGCACGCCGTGCAGCACCGCAACCCAGTTCGATCCGTCGCGAGTCAAATGCACGAAACTCTCCGAACCGGTGATCTCGGTCACCGTCACTGTGGCGTGGAAGGCGTGGCGATCGGTCTGGCCATCGGCGAGCCCGAGCTGGTGGGCACGGAAGCCGACGCGATAGGGTCCGTCGGCGAGTCCGGCGTAAAGGCCGGAGGCCGGTGCCGAGCTGCCGCCGGCATAAGCGACCTGCCCGTTCTTCTTCTCGATGCCGACCAGATTGAGCGGAGGATCGGAGAAGACCTGAGCGACACGGAGCGTTTGCGGGCGCCGGTAGACATTGGAGGTCTCGCCCATCTGGAGCGCACGGCCCTCCCACATGCAGACGGTGTTGCCACCGAGCAGCAGCGCTTCGGAGGGCTCGGTCGTCGCATAGACGAAGATCGCGCCGGAAGCCTCGAAGATGCGCGGCAGCTCGGCGCGCAGTTCTTCGCGGAGCTTGTAGTCGAGATTGGCGAGCGGTTCGTCGAGCAGAACGAGATCGGCGCCCTTCACAAGCGCGCGCGCGATCGCGGTGCGCTGCTGCTGACCGCCGGAAAGCTGGAGCGGCGTGCGCTTCAGGAAGGGCTCGAGCCGCAGCAGCTTTGCGGCTTCCGCGACGCGCTTCTCGATCTCCTCGCGCGGCTTGCCTTGCACGCGCAGCGGCGAGGCAATGTTCTCGTAGACCGTGAGCGAGGGGTAGTTGATGAACTGCTGGTAGACCATCGCGACCGAGCGCTGGCGCACGTCGATGCCGGTGACGTCCTTGCCGTTGACCAGCACCCTGCCCGTGGTCGGCTTATCCAGCCCTGCGAGCAGCCGCATGATCGAGGTCTTGCCCGACAGCGTCGGTCCGAGCAGCACGTTGAGCGTACCGCCGTCGAGCGTCAGCGAAACGTCGCTGATATGCGGAACGCCGTCCACAGAACGGCTGACGTGATCCAGTGTGACGGTCATGAGCGTCCTCCTGCTTCGAGCAGGGGACTTTGCGACACGGCATGGCTGGCGATCCAGTCGTCGAGTGCCGCGATCTGATCGGCACTTAGTCGCAGGCCAAGCTTGGAGCGCCGCCAGACGATATCCTCGGCGGTCACTGCCCATTCGTTGTTCAAGAGATAGCGAACCTCGCGTTCCGTCAGCGTCGCGCCGAAGGACTGGCCGAGATCGGCCGCCGATTTGGCGTCGCCCAGGAGCTTGATGGCACGGGTGCCATAAGCCCGCGCCAGGCGGCGGGCATGCTCGACGGAAAGGAAGGGATAGCCGCGCTGGAGGTCCGCGATCAGCGCGTCGACGGCCGACACGTCCATGTCGCCGCCGGGCAGCGGCCATTTGCCGGTCCAGCCCTCGCGTGCCTTGGCGCTGCGCAAATAGGGCGCGAGGCGCTCGAGCGCTTCTTCGGCGAGGCGGCGGTAGGTCGTGATCTTGCCGCCATAGATCGAGAGCAGCGGCGCGCCGCCGGGCGTGTCGAGCTCGAACACGTAGTCACGGGTCGCGGCCTTGGCTTCGCTCGCGCCGTCGTCATAGAGCGGACGCACGCCCGAATAGGTCCAGACGACCTCGTCGGGCGTCACCGGCTTGGCCAGATACTCGCTAGCGGCGGTGCAGAGATATTGGATCTCCTCCGGCGTCGCCTTCACCTTGGCGGGGTCGCCGTCATAGTCGCGATCGGTGGTGCCGATCAGCGTGAAGTCGTCCTGATAGGGAATGACGAAGATGATGCGACCGTCCGCATTCTGGAACATGTAGGCGCGGTCGTGCCCGTAGAGTTTTTTCACGACGATGTGCGAGCCCTGCACCAGGCGCACTTTTGCCCTGGCATTCACGCCGGCGCCACGGCCGAGCACGTCCTCGACCCAGGGGCCGCCGGCGTTGACCAGCGCGCGGGCACGGATCATCGAGCGTGCGCCGGTGATGGTGTCGACCATGCTGACGGTCCAGACGCCGTCGGACTGGCGGATTTCGGCGGCACGGGTGCGAGTGCGGATCTCGGCGCCCTTGTCGGCGGCATCGCGCGCGTTGAGCACGACGAGGCGAGCGTCATCGACGAAGCAGTCGGAATATTCGAACGCGCGCGAATAGCGGTTCGGGATCAGCGGACGGCCGACTTCATCCTTGGTCAGATCGACCGAACGGGTCGCCGGCAACAGGTGGCGGCCGCCGATATGGTCGTAGAGGAAAAGGCCGAGGCGGAGCAGCCAGGCCGGACGCAGGCCGGCGTGATGCGGCAAAACGAAACGCAGGGGACGGATGATATGGGGCGCGACGCCCCAGAGGATCTCGCGCTCGATCAGCGCCTCGCGGACCAGGCGGAACTCGTAGTATTCGAGGTAGCGCAGGCCGCCATGGACCAGCTTGGTTGACCAGGACGATGTCCCGCTCGCCAAATCGTTCATTTCGCACAGGAAAACCGTGTTGCCCCGGCCGACGGCATCGCGCGCGATGCCGCAACCGTTAACACCGCCTCCGATAATGGCGAGGTCGAAAATACGCTCCAACAGACGCATCCCCCGGCAATTGCCCATTCGCTTGGGCGATTTTGCTTTCGGTTTCGATTAGATCAGAACCAAAAACGAAAGCAAGACGAAAGAAAGCGAAACTGGAACTTTTTTCGTGGGCAAACCGACGATTTTTGCTGGGCAACAGGATGAAACAGTAGGCAGCCCCGCCGCCTCCATGAGCGACTGACACGAAGCGCAGTGGAAAAGGTGGACAGGGGTCGTGACTACCTCAGCCGCACCACCGGCGCTGCTTCCGGGGCGGAATCCTGTGCGGGCTCTGTCGCCGCGTCGTCATCAGGCAAGCCTTTCGGCATCGCCTCCACCACCTCGATGCCCTTGCTGTGGCA
This sequence comes from Bradyrhizobium sp. CB82, assembly GCF_029714405.1. NCBI lineage: Bacteria > Pseudomonadati > Pseudomonadota > Alphaproteobacteria > Hyphomicrobiales > Nitrobacteraceae > Bradyrhizobium > Bradyrhizobium sp. CB82. Next base: position 6,995,672 of record NZ_CP121650.1, read on the forward strand.
GATCGTGGCGAGGCGCTCGGGCAATTCCTGGTCGGTGACGAAGGTCTGGATCTGGCTGATATGGGCGATACGCACCGGTGCGCTGCGCCTCAGCTTCGTGGAGTCGGCGACCAGCATGACGCTGCGCGCATTTGCAATGATCGCCTGCGCCACCTGCACCTCGCGATAGTCGAAGTCGAGCAGCGCGCCCTCCTCGTCGATCGCGGACGCGCCGATGATGGCATAGTCGACCTTGAACTGGCCGATGAGCTGCGTCGCGGTCGAGCCGACCACCGCCCCGTCGGCGCGCCGCACCGTGCCGCCGGCGACCACCACCTCGATGCGCGGATGGCGGTAAAGCAGCATCGCAACGTTGAGATTGTTGGTGATGACGAGCAGGTCCTCGTGCGAGGTCAGCGCGCTTGCCACCTCTTCCGTCGTGGTGCCGATGTTGATGAAGAGCGAGCAGCCGTTCGGGATCAGCGAAGCCGCCGCAGCGCCGATCGCTTTCTTCTCGTCGGCGGCGACGAAGCGCCGCGCCTCATAGGCGAGGTTTTCGACGCCCGAGGCGATGATGGCGCCGCCATGGATGCGGGTCAGCGAGCGGCGCTCGCAGAGATCGTTGAGATCCTTGCGGATGGTCTGCGCCGACACCTCGAAGCGGCGCGCGAGTTCCTCGACCATCACCCGGCCCGAGGCGCGGGCGATGTTGAGGATTTCGGTCTGGCGATGGGTCAATCCGGTCACGGGCGGCAACCTCACATCAGAGTTTTGCATGGTGCGGCGGTTCGACGCCGAGGTCAACGAGAGAGCACGGTAAAGTTAACGAACTGCCGCCGGCGGCCTGCCCTCACCACTTCATGACGCCCGCGACCAGCTTCATCAACGCCTCGTCATCATAGGCGCCGGCCGAGGCGACGGCGCCGGCAGCGACCAGATCGTCGTGACTGAGCGACGTCCGCATGCCGATCGTCGGGATGCCTGCGGCCGCGGCCGATTGAATCCCGGAACGGGAATCCTCGAATGCAATCGAGGCATGTGCAGCGGCACCGGCGAAGCGCAACCCTTCCAGATAAGGCAGCGGATGCGGCTTGCCGTGCGGAAGTTCGTCGCCGATCACGATCGCCTTGAAACGATCCATGATGCCGAGACCCGACAGCAGCATCTCGGCATTCAGCCGCGGCGCATTGGTGACGGCGACCATGGGAATGCCGGTCGCCTCCGCCTTGTCGAGCAGCGCCATCAGGCCCGGCACCGGCTTGATCTGCCCGGCCACCAGCGTGCGGAAAATCTGCTCCTTCTCGTCGAGGATGGCCGCGCGCCGCTCCGGCGCCTCCTCGGCCAAGAACCGCTCCCCGATCGACGCATTGGAGAAGCCCTGCAACTCCTTCGAAAACCGGGCGTGGTCGAACACATGACCGCGCGGGCCGAAGACCTGGTTGAATGCTTCACGATGCAGCGCGTCGGTGTCGGCGAGCGTGCCGTCGATGTCGAACAGCAGCGCCTGGCCCCTGGCTTGCGACATTTCAAATGATTCCTGTTTGTCGGGACGCACCAATAGCGGAGAAAAATTCGTTCGTCATTCCGGGATGCGCCATAAGGCGCGTGCCCGGAACGACGAACGAGGATGCTCGACAAAATCGCGCGCGGCTGCGACACTACCTGCAAGAGCGAAAAGGAGGAAACGATGACCGTCAATCGGCGCGGACTGGCCGTCTCGGCCCTTGCAATGGCCGCTCTCGGCGCGGCTCCCGCGCTCGCCGCCTCAGCGGACGAAGAGGCGGTCGCGAAAAAGGTCGAGGCTTTTCGTCTCGCCCAGATCGCGGCAAATCCCGAGGCGCTCGGTGCGCTCTGCGCGGACGAATTGAGCTATAGCCATTCCAGCGGCAAGGTCGAGGACAAGGCGACCTTCATCGCCAACGCCACGGATGGGAAATCAAAATTCCTGTCGATCGAATACAAGGACCCGACGATCAAGGTCGTGGGCCCGGCCGCGATCGTGCGCTTCCACTGGATCGCCGAGCAGGAGATGGCGGCCGATGGGAAAAAAGTGCCGACCAACCTGCACATCCTGATGAACTGGCAGAAGCAGGGCGACGACTGGAAGCTGCTGTCGCGCGCGGCGACGAAGTTGTGACCTGATTCGCGCTCATTCCGGGCTCGCGCTACACGCGCCCGGAATGACAAGCGGCCTTAACACTCACCAGGCGCGACCAATCACGCCGCTTCCTTCAAATCGCCATTGACGAGGCGTCGCGCTGCGCGTTCGGCTTCGCGGGCGTTGCGGAAGACCTGACCTTCGAGGCGGTTGAAGCGGTGTGAGGAAGCGAAGAAGCGGTATCCTTCCGGGTTGCGTACGACGATACCTGCGGTCTGCGAATTGACTTCGATGATGTAGCTGTCCGGCATTGCCCGTGATTCCTCAGTGCGGGCAAATAACGGTGTTTCTGCCCAAAGGTTCCTATGGGCATTGCGGCCGTTTCCACCCCGAATCGACACGCAATGGAGTACGCTGCGACCTCATCCGTTTTGTGACGCGTTCTTGGCGAAGCCGCGACATCCGCGGCGCACGATCACCACATGCGTTAAGGCGCCGTGCGCTTACGTCGCGACCGGCGGCACGGTGCGGCTGACGGTCTGCGGGCGACCGTGATCGTCGATCGAGACATAGGTGAAGTTGCCATCCGTGACGAGGAACGGATGCTGTTCTCCGCGGCGCAGCGCCCAGGCTTCGAGATGCACGGTGAGCGAGCTGCGTCCCACGCGCACGAGCGTGGCATAGACCGAGACGAGATCGCCGACATAGACCGCTTTACGAAAATTCATCGCTTGGATCGCAACCGTCACGGTGCGCGACTTCGCTACCTTCGAGGCGAATACGCCGCCACCGACGTCCATCTGGCTGAGCAGCCAGCCGCCGAAGATGTCACCATTGGCGTTGGTGTCGGCGGGCATCGCGAGCGTGCGGATGCAGAGATCGCCGCGCGGTTCGATCGCGGCATTCGGCGTGGTCGTGTCGGTCACGGCATGCCTCCCGCAGCAAGCCGCCCTGCATAGCGAGCCGGCTGCGTGTCCGCAACCGGCTCGGCTTCGCTTCCCTTCCGCCGCGGAGCCGTGAGGATTCCAGTCTGCCGAAACTCGATTTGCCAGGCCAGATCATCGGCGCGTGGCTCGGCGCCGGTCAGCGCCGAGATCAGCCGCTCCAATGCGCGCCACAGCTGGAGACGATCGCAAGGATAATTCGCCCAGCCGTTCACGACGCAATAGTGGATGGTCTGCTGCCGGTGATGGATCCAGTGATGCGCCGGCGGGCACACCAGATGCAGACGTTGTGCAAGGCGCAGGATGGCGAAGCGGGCCGGCCTGTGGGCGAGATTGTGGAAGTGCATGCCGAACAGCATGCAGAGACAGACGACGAACCAGACCATCATCGACGCGTAGGTGAGCGCGGTCACAGGAAGCAGCGAAGTCGCGACCGCGATCGGACCGAACACCATAGCGCTCGGCGCCGAGCCGAAACTGGACCGTTCGAGAAAGCCATAGAGAAGGACGTGGCTCGGATGGGTATGATGCTCGCGCGCGATGCTCACGGCACGGCCGAGCATGCGCTCGTCGAACCAGGTTTCCATCCCCCAATGCACGGCGCCTGAGACGAAATCGGCGACGAAATAGCCGGCGAGCAGCGCCAGCATCAGCCACGGCCGGCGCAAGCCCACGTCAAAATAGTGCCGGACGAGATAGACCGCACAGAACACAACGACGGCGCCGTTGGCGGCGACGAAGAAACGCATCAGGCGGATTTCGCGTGGCGTTGCGTCCTTGAAAAACGGAATCGCTGGCAAGTGCAGGCCCCTCCGTTGAACTCGAAGAGCCAACCCTAGCCCGGATCAATCCGGCCTGACCATCTCGAACATGTTTTCCGGCTTGATCTCAAAGTAGTCGCCGCGCCGGCCGGCGCGGACGATCGGACGGGCTGCGGCCGTCTGGTAGACGCCGTCCTTGATGAAGGCCTTGTCGATGTGGACGGCGACGACCTCGCCGAGCGTCAGCCAGGCATCGGCGTGCCGGCCATCGGCGCCCTTGAGGCGCACGATGTCGGACAGCCTGCATTCGAAGGCGACCGGGCTTTCGCCGACGCGCGGCACGTTGACGAGCCTGCCGGGCATGGCGGTGAGCCCCGCGATCTTGAATTCGTCGACCTCGGGGCCGACATGGGCGGCCGTTGCGTTCATCTGTTTCGCCAGGTCCATGGTGGCGAGATTCCAGACGAACTCTTTTGTCGCTTCGATATTGCCGACGGTGTCCTTCCAGTTGGTGGAGGAGAAGCCGATGATCGGCGGGGTGTAGCAGAAAGCGTTGAAGAAGCTGTAGGGCGCGAGGTTGACGTGGCCCTTGGCGTCACGCGAGGCGATCCAGCCGATCGGCCGTGGCGCGATGATGGCGTTGAAGGGATCGTGCTTGAGGCCATGGCCCTTGGCGGGCTCGTAGTAGTGCAGGTCTTTGTCGGTCACGCGCAGGCCTTTCCTGGTCCTGGTAACCCCGGATGGAGCGAAGCGCAATCCGGGCTGCGCCTGCTTGGCTTGCAATGAAAGAATGGTCAACTGACGAGTGCGTCAGCTACGCGGGGACAGGCCTGCGATGACGAAATCGATCATCTGGTCGATGGTCGGGCCCGGCTTGGTGGCGCATTGGGCGATCATCTGGGGGTGGAAAAAGCGCATCATCGCGGTGCAGGCGCAGAGCGAGGCCAGTTGCAGGTCCGGCGCCTCGAATTCGCCGGAGGCGACGCCCTGAGCGATCACCTGGCCGATGATCGAAGCGATGCACTCCATATGGGCGACACAGACGTCCCAGTCCTCCTGCATCGCGATCTCGACCATCTCATGCAGCTTGGAATCACCGACATAACGCTCGGTGTTCATGCGATGGATGGTGGTCAGGAGCTGCCGGAAGCGGTCGCGCACCGGACCCGGCCCGCGCACGATCCGCTGCGCTTCCAGCTCGACCTCGCCCATCAGCCCCCGCGCCACCGCCTGATGGATCGCCTTCTTCGATTCGAAGAAGCGATAGACGTTGGCCGGGCTCATTCGGAGCTCTTTGGCGATGTCGCCGACAGTCGTCTTCTGGTAGCCGAGCTGGCGGAACAGCCGCTCGGCCACCTCGAGGATGCGCTCCCGGGTGTCGCCTTCGATATGTTCCGAAACCAGTGTCATCTGTCGGGACTCGTCAAACTCACTTTTCATCTATTCAGCAGCCTCAGCAAGCGGAAATGCGGGTTCGGCATCGGTGCCATGCTGCGGTGCAGCTTCCGGCTGCTCGGCCGTTCCAGCCTCGTCGAGGCTCTTGCGGAACCACAGGGCATAGAGGCCCGGCAGATACAGGAGCGTCAGGAAGGTCGCAACGAACAATCCGCCCATGATGGTGATCGCCATCGGGCCCCAGAACGCCGAGCGCGACAGCGGGATCATGGCAAGGATCGCCGCGAGCGCGGTCAGCACCACCGGGCGCGCGCGCCGGACGGTCGCTTCCACGATCGCCTCGCGCCGGGTCAGGCCGTGGGAGACGTCGGTCTCGATCTGGTCGACCAGAATGACCGTGTTGCGCATGATCATGCCGGCAAGCGCGATCAGGCCGAGCAGTGCCACGAAGCCGAACGGCTGGTTGGCGACGTTGAGCCCGAGGGATGCGCCGACGATGCCGAGCGGCGCGGTGAGAAACACCAGGATCAGGCGCGAGAAGCTCTGGAGCTGGATCATCAGCAGCGTCAGCATCACCATGACCATCACCGGGAAGAGGATGAAAATCGAGGCGTTGCCCTTGGCTGATTCCTCGAACGCGCCGCCGGGCTCGATGCGGTAGGCCGGCTCGAGGCTGTCCTTGATCTGTTGCAGCTTCGGCGTGATCTGGCTGGTGACGTCGGGCGCCTGCACGCCGTCGACGACGTCGGAGCGCACGGTGATCGCCATGTCGCGGTTGCGCCGCCACAGGATCGGCTCCTCGTGGGAGTATTCGATCTTGGCAATCTGCTGGAGCGGCACGGCGACGCCGTTACGCGAGGTGATGGTGAGATCGCCGACATGGGCGAGATCGAGCCGCTCGGACGGGATCGCACGGGCGACCACGCCGACCTTCTCGATGCCGTCACGTACGGTCGTCACCTGCGCACCCGAGATCAGCATCGCGAGCGACTGCGAGACCTCCTGCGGGGTGAGGCCCATCGCACGTGCGCGATCCTGGTCGACGACGAGCTTGAGATACGGCGACTGCTCGTTCCAGTCGAGCTGGACGTCCTTGACGTTCTTGTTCTGACGCATGACGTCGCGCACCTGATAGGCGATCTCGCGCACCTTGTTGGGATCGGGGCCGATCACGCGGAACTGCACGGGGAAGCCGACCGGTGGACCGAAATTGAAGCGGTCGACGCGGACACGGGCTTCATTGAGCGCGCCGTCGGCAACGGCGTTCTCGAGCTTCGCCTTGATGCGCTCGCGCGCCTCGACACCTTTGGCGACGATGACGATCTCGGCAAAGGCCTCGTTCGGCAGCTGCGGATTGAGGCCGAGCCAGAAGCGCGGCGAGCCCTGCCCGACGTAGGCCGTGTAGGTCGCGATGTCCTGGTCATCCTTCAACAGCTTCTCGGCATCCTTCACCGCCTTTTCGGTGACGTTGAATGCGGTGCCTTCCGGCAAGCGGAGCTGGAGGAACAGCTCGGGCCGCTCGGACAGCGGGAAGAACTGCTGCTGCACGTGGCCGAAGCCGACGATCGAGGCGGCGAAGACGCCGACGGTCGCGACCACCACCGTGATGCGGTGGTTGACGCACCATTGCACGATGGCGCGAAGGCCGCGGTACATGCGCGTCTCGTAGACCGCGTGTGGATCGTGGGTGTGGTGCAGCTTGACGTTGGGCAGCAGCTTGACGCCGATATAGGGCGTGAAGATCACCGCCACGAACCAGGAGGCGACCAGTGCGATCGCCACGATCCAGAAGATGCTGCCGGCATATTCGCCGACCGCCGAATTGGCAAAACCGATGGGGAGGAAGCCAGCGGCCGTGACCAGCGTTCCCGTGAGCATCGGAAACGCAGTGGATTCCCAGGCAAAGGACGCGGCGCGGATGCGGTCCCAGCCCTGCTCCATCTTCACAACCATCATCTCGACCGCGATGATGGCGTCATCGACCAGGAGGCCGAGCGCGATGATCAGCGCACCGAGCGAGATGCGATGCAGGTCGAGCGACATCGAGTTCATGACGATGAAGACGATGCCGAGCACCAGCGGCACGGACAGCGCGACCACGATGCCGGTACGCCAGCCGAGCGCAACGAAAGAGACGAACAAGACGATCGCGAGCGCCTCGATGAACGAATGCACGAACTCGCCCACCGCATGCTCGACCACCTTGGGCTGGTCGGCGATCAGCTCGACGTCGATGCCCTGCGGCACCGCCTTCATGAATTCCGCAGTCGCCTTCTCGACGTCCTTGCCGAGTTCGAGGATGTTGGCGCCTTTGGCCGTGACGACGCCGATGCCGATCGCGGGCTTGCCCTCCTGGCGGACGGTGAAGCTGGGCGGATCGACATAGCCATGGGTGACTGTGGCGATGTCGCCGAGACGGAACACGCGGCCGTTGCTCTCGACCGGAGTTTCGGCAACCGCCTTGGCACCGTCGAGCGCACCTGTGACACGCAGCGGCACGCGCTGCGAGGAGGTTTCGACCGTGCCGGCCGGGGTCACGTTGTTCTGCTTGGCGAGCGAATCGAACAGCGCCTGCGGCGTGATGCCGAGGGTCGCGAGCTTGGCGTGGCTGAACTCGACATAGATACGCTCGTCCTGCGTGCCATAGATGTCGACCTTGGTCACGCCGGGCACTTTAAGGAGGTGCTGGCGAAAACCTTCGGCGGTCTTCTTGAGCTGCGCATAGTCGGCGCCATCGCCGGTCATCATGTAGAGGATGGAATCGACGTCGGAGAACTCGTCATTGACGACGGGCCCGAGAATGCCCGACGGCAACTGGCCCTGCACGTCGACGAGCTTCTTGCGCAGGAGATAGAAGAGATACGGCACGTCCTTCGGTGGCGTGGAGTCGCGGAACGTCACCTGCAGCGCGGTGAAGGCGGGCTTCGAGTAGGTCTGCACCTTCTCGAAATATGGCAGCTCCTGGAGTTTCTTCTCGATGGGATCGGCGACCTGGGTCTGCATTTCCTGCGCGGTCGCGCCCGGCCAGATCACGGAGACGTTGACCACTTTCACCGTGAAGAACGGATCCTCGGCGCGGCCGAGCTTCTGATAGGAGAAGAAGCCGGCGACGCCGAGGACGAGCATCAGGAACAGCACCAGCGTCGGATGACTGACGGCCCAGGCGGAAAGGTTGAAGCGCTTCATCGCACTCTCTCCAGAGATGACCCAATTGCCAACAACAAGACAACCAACCCTGTTGAACCCGTCATTGCGAGGTAGCGAAGCGATCCAAGGGGCTGGGCAGGTTCTGGATCACTTCGCCGCTCCTTACGCCGCATTCGCGCGACGGCCGAAGCTCACCTCGCAATGACGGAACTCCTTTATCGGTTGAGCATGATCTTTTCGGAAAACCGCTGCACGCTGTTCCGGATCATGCTCTGCAACTAGAACGACAACGACGACACGATCCGGACCTTCATGCTCGGATCGAGCTTCTGCACGCCGAGGGCCACGATCTTCGCGCCCTCCTCCACGCCACCAGTGACGACGACGTCATTGCTCTCGTAGGATTTCACCGTGACTGGTTTCAGCGCGACGGCGCCGTTGTCGTCGACGACGTAGAAGGAGGGCTTGCCGCCTTCGTTGAACAGCGCCGACAGCGGCAGCCGCGCGACGCGCTCGGTCGCGGCGTCCGACAGCGTCAGCGTCGCGGTCATGCCGAGCGCGACCTTGTCGTCGGCATCGGGCATCGAGAACTTTGCGAGATAGGTGCGTGTAGCCGGATCGGCGGCAGGCGCGATCTCGCGCAGCCTCGCCGTGTACTTCTTGTCGGGCTCCGACCAAAGAGTGACGCTGGCGACGCCCGACTTGGCGCGTCCGACCAGCGTCTCAGGAATCGCGACGACCGCTTCCTTCTCGGCAAAGCGGGCGACGCGGATCGAAGCCTGGCCCGCGGCGACCACCTGGCCGGGCTCGATCAGCGTTGCGGTGACAACGCCACGGGCGTCGGCAACCAGCGTCGCATAGGAAAGGGAGTTCTTGGTCAACTCGACCGAGCGCACGGCGCGGTCCAGGCGCGCGCGGGCCTCGTCGGCCGATGCGCGGCTCGAATCCATCTGCGCGTCTGTGGTCCAGCCCTTGGCCTTCAGATCCTTGGCGCGCTGCTCGGCGGCGGCGGCCTGGGCCAGCACGCCGGTCGCGGCCGTCTGCTCGGCCACGGCCTGCTCGGCCTGGAGCTTGAGATCGACCTCATCGAGGGTCGCGAGCGGCTGGCCCTCCTCGACGGTCTGCCCGACTTCGACGAGGCGTTTGGCTACCTTGCCGGCGACGCGGAACCCAAGGTCGCTTTCGATCCGGGGCTTGATGGTGCCGACGAAGCTCCGCTCCGGCGTGTCAGCCTCGTAATGGGCGGTTGCGACCAGAACCGGCCGCGGTGGCTCGGCCTTTTGCGCCACAGTGTCATTGCATCCGGCCAGCGCCACGGCCATCAGGGCCAGCGAAGCACCTGCCAAGAGCCTGGAATAGCTCGATAAAATCGACCGGACGAACATCGGACACTCCTGCGGCTGTATTCCCGAGAAATGTCGAATAATCACTGATAAAAGTCAATAATCGTCAGTCATCAGAAAAACGTGAGCGTTAAGGAGTAGTAAGAATTCTCAGGGGTTGGCGGCGGATGCGACGTCTGGTCGCAAAACGGCTGCAGCAAAGGCGCGTCAGCGCCGTGCCCCACCGCTGGTACCGTCCATGTGCAAAACGATTGGTGGGTAGACTTCGCTTTGCCCACTCCACAAAGTCCCTTCACCGTCCGTGGTCGGCAAATTCGTGCTTGCTCTCGTGGCCGCCGACGAACACCAGGATGCCGGCGATCAGCGGCAGGATCGCGAGAACCAGGAGGCCGGTCGCGGTCTGGCCGGTGGCTTGCTTGACCCAGCCGATCAGGTAGGGGCCGCCGAAGCCGGCGAGATTGCCGATCGAGTTGATCAGCGCGATGCCACCGGCGGCGGCCGTGCCCGAGAGCCAGGCGGTCGGCAGGGTCCAGAACACGCCGAAGCAGCAGAACACGCCGATCGCGGCCACCGTCAGCGCCACCATCGTCATGGTGGGGTCGGTGAGATACGAGGAGACGCCGAGCGCGACGGCTGTGAGGAGCAGCGGGGCGCCGACATGCATCACGCGCTCGCGCGCGGCGTCGGAATGCCGTGCCCACAGGATCATCGCGATGGTGCCGAAGAGATACGGGATCGCGGTGACAAAACCGGTCTGCGCGTTGGTGAGGCCGAAAGCCTTCACGATCTGTGGCAGCCAGAACTGCATGCCATAGAGCGCGCCGACGAAGCCGAAGTAGATCAGGCTCAGCGCAATTACCTTCGGCGATGACAAGGCTTCGCCGAGCGAGAGGTACTTCACCGCCTGCTTGGCCGCGATTTCCGAGTCCAGCCTCGCCTTGAGCCACGCCTTCTGCTCGGTCGACAGCCAGTCTGCCTTCTCCGGCTTGTCCGTGAGATAGAACCAGGTGACGATGCCGAGCAGCACCGAAGGCACGCCCTCGATGATGAACAGCCACTGCCAGCCCTGCAAGCCCAGCACACCATCGAGCCCGAGCAGCAGGCCGGAGATCGGCGCGCCGATCACGGTCGAGACCGGCACCGCAATCGCAAACGCCGCGAGGAAGCGCGCGCGATATTCGGCCGGGTACCAATAGGTCAGATAGAGGATGATGCCGGGAAAGAAGCCGGCTTCGGCGACGCCGAGCAGAAAGCGCAGGATGTAGAAGCTCGTCACGCCGTTGACCAGCGCCATCAGCGCCGAGATCACGCCCCAGGTCACCATGATGCGGGCGATCCAGCGGCTGGCGCCGAATCTCTCCAGCGCCAGGTTGCTCGGCACCTCGAAGATGAAATAGCCGATGAAGAAGATGCCGGCGCCCCAGGAGAAGATCAGCGGCGTGAACTTCAATTCCGCATTCATGGTCAGCGCGGCGAAGCCGAGATTGACGCGGTCGAGATAGGAAAAGAAGTAGGCCAGCACCAGGAAGGGAATCAGGCGCCAGGAGATGGCGCGGATGGTCGAGGTCTCGATTGCGCTCTTGTTATTGTTCTTGGCAGTGCCTGCGGAACCGGCAAAGGTGGTGGTCTGGCTCATGGCGTCCCCTTGGTTGTTGTTTTTCTCGGGCTGATGGCGGTTTTGAGCATCGCGGCAAAAGAGTCAATGGAACGAGCAATGCACGGAACGCAATCGACCAACCCTGTTGCGCCGCTGCAGCTATCGCTGGTCCGTGCCGCCCTCGCTCTCGTCGTGATCGCCTGCGGCCTCTTCTTGCGCCGGTATGGCTTTCCGCTCGGGCTTTCCGCCTTCGTGGTCAAATATGGCGGCTCGCTGTTGTGGGCGACCATGGTGTTTCTCCTGGTCGGCGCCTTGCTGCCACAACTGACGCGGACGCAAGTAGCGGGCATCGCGGCGGCGATCGCGATCGTCGTCGAACTGTCCCGGCTGGTGCATACGCCCTGGCTCGATGCATTCCGCCTCACAACCGCCGGCGCGCTGCTGCTGGGGCGGATCTTCTCGCTGTGGAATATCGTGGCCTACTTCGTCGGCATTATCTTGGGCACTTGGCTCGATCGGGTCGTTGCGATGCGGAGGGTGGGTTAGTTCTAATGTGTCACAAGACCCTCATGGTGAGGAGCGCGAAGCGCGTCTCGAACCATGAGGCCCCGCCTGTGGCCAACATCCTTCGAGACGCTTGCTTCGCAAGCTCCTCAGGATGAGGAGTTAGAGCGTTTATGGCGCAGCAAGGCTAACCCACCCTTACGCGGGCTACGAAGCTGCATCCTGCTCCGCCAATTGAAAACGCTCGAAACGATCGAGCTCCTCTTCAACCCTGCGCTTCAGCTCCTTGCGGCCGGCCGTCTTCTTGCCGTTGCCGACCCAGGTCCATTTCTGCATCAGGAGTATCTTGTTCTGCCGGTCGGTCTTGAGGTCCAGCGCCGCCACGATCTCGTCACCGACCAGCACGGGAAGCGCGAAATAGCCGAGCTTGCGCTTGGCCTTCGGCACATAAGCCTCGAACAGATGATTGTAGCCGAAGATGAGGTTGGTGCGCTTGCGCTGGATGATCAGGGGATCGAAGGGCGAGAGGATGTGCACGAGATCCGGCGGCGCGCCCTCGCCCGGCTCCAGCGCCGACGGCGCCGCCCAATGCTCCTGCTTGCCCGCGCCTTCCAAGGCAAGCGGGACGAGCTCGCCGCGTCGGACCCGCGATGCGATCAGATGCGCCACCGCCTGCTTGCTTGGCGCGTCGAGATGGCAGATCGAATCGAGGCTCACGACGCCCTGAGCGCGCAGCGCACGGTCGAGCAGATAGGCGGTCCCGTCCTTCGCAGAGGCCGGCTTCGGCAGCTTGTCCCAGCCGAAATGTCGCGTCATCAGTTCATAGGTCTTGAGCATGCCCTGGCGTTCGCTGATCGTGACGACGCCGGTGTAGAAGGCGAGTTGCAACGCCCGCTTCGAGGGCTTGCGGCTCTGCCACAGATGCTCCTTCTCCGTGAGAACGTCGTCCTCGATGTCGCGGATCGTCAGCGGGCCGGCCCGCACCAGCCGCATCACCTTGCGCATGTCGGCCGGTGTCACCGATGCGTACCATTTGTGTCCGTCGCGCCGGTGCTCGCGCATCGCGGGCAGGAAGAAGCGGAAGTCGCTCGTCGGCACGTAGGACAGCGCGTGGGTCCAGTATTCGAACACGCTCCTGTCGACACTCTGGGCGTGGCGCAGGTCGGCGCGGCGATAGGACGGGATGCGGCTGTAGAGAATGTGGTGATGACAGCGTTCGATGACGTTGATGGTGTCGATCTGCACATAGCCGAGATGGGTAATCGCGTCAGTGACCGCTTGCGCGCCCGCGCCAAAGGGCTCGCGGGTATCGAGCCGCTGCGCGCGCAGCCAGATCTGCCGGGCTTGCGACGTCTGAAGCGGGAGTGTCTTGGGTGTGCGGGACATTGCGAGCGGCAATGTAGCGGGATTCGCAAGGAGGCAAAGAAGCAACGACAAAGAAAAGCCGCGCCGCCGTCTGCTGACAGCGCGGCCGACCGGGCAACGAACGCCCGTGCTACTTCGTCATCTGCGCCTTCATGTAGTGCTTGCAGGCGCTGGGCATCTTGCCGTTGCTCATGTCAGTATTGGCCATCGCCATTTCCTTGTTCATGCCCATCTTGGTCGGGCTATCAGGCATGGCCGCCACCGTCGTCAGCGTGGCGCCCATGTTGGCGCTGGTGCAGGCCATCATCTTCGCCGAAGCTGGCGAAAGCGCGAGTGCGACAAAGGCTGCGGCCGTCAGCAAAGTCTTCATCAAAAGTCTCCTCCGTAAAACGAAACCGGCGTCATGCCGGCCTTCGCAACTACGTATTGTCTGCGAGGAGCGTTTCGCGGAGAAGACAATTTCATTGCTGCAGCGCAAAGGCTGATGACCTCAAGGCCCTCGCTTCGATCCCTTGGGGCGGTCGCCGAGGCTGCCGGTCGCGATATCGGGCTCGCAGGCGGCCTTGCCGCGATCGGTCGCCTGGCAGCGATAGACGCTGCCGGTCAGGCGGTCGACCAGCCACATATTGTCTTCGGTCACGCCTTCCAGGCCGACATAGCGATTGGTGAGACCCGTGATCAATGTCGACAGCAGGATCGCGACCGCGATCATCGCTGCGCCGATATAGATGGGCATAGAACTCTGCGAAGTCGTCCGATCCGGCGGGCCGCCCCGATAGGACTGATACTCACTCGGCCTTGGCACTGGTCGGAACCGGCTCCCTTCCGCTGGGCTGACGCTTCTTCAGGGGTGACGCCGTTTGCTAGGCGCCCATCTGGCCGATTTCTTGTTCGCAGCCGGGCTGCCCGGCGACGGCTTTGCGACCATCGTCCAGCAAGGGGCCGAAACGAAGAAGCGGCCCGGATCGGGCCGCCTTCGCTTCGCCCGTTTGCTTACTAGCGGCGGCCGAACAATCCGCCCATCATGCCACCGAAGAGGCCTCCGGGGCCGCCCATCGGGCCGCCACCGCCGCCGCCACTACCATAATAGCGATGGCCACCACCACCGGAGGAGCGACGGCGCGTTGGCTCTTCGTCCGCCGACTCGGAGGAGGCAGCGCGGGTCGAGACAATCTCCGATAGCAGGGCTCTGTGCTGAAGCTTGTTGAGATAGCCGGTGGCGGGATAGCCACGTGCCGCCTGCCAGCGCTTGAGCACAGAGCGGGTCTCGTCGTCGAACTTGCCGGTCGCCTTGACGTCAAAACCGAGCCCGGTGAGGCGGCGCTGCACGTCGCGGCGCTGACCTTTGTCGAGGCCGATCTGGTCTTCGGTGACCTGATTGGCTTCCTCGGTAAAGGTCGCAGGATCGACCCCGGCCGACAGGTTGCGCGTGGTGTTCGACGGACCGTCCTGCAACGCCGCGATGCGAGCGAGGGCAATCGCTTTGAACGTGCCGTTCGGATAGTTGGTGAGATAGGCGTTGAGCTCTTCCACCTTGTTGGAATCCTTGATCGAGCGCCAGAACTCGAGCTCGACGTCCGAGCCCTGCTTGGTCGAAGCCGATGCCGACACGCTCGAGCCGTCGCTCGCGGCGGTGGCTGGCACGCCAACCGGATTGAGATAGACGTTGCCGGTGAGGTTGGTATGGCCCCAGGGCAACTGCCCCTTATTGGTCTCGTCGCTGACCTGGGCGCGGACCTTGGTCATCGCCTGCTGGATCTCGAGGCCGGGCTGGGCAATGTTGGCCACGAGGGCGCGGGTGAACGGGCTGTTGGTGCCGGCCTCGCCATCGAGAGCGGTCTGGCCAGGGCCGGTGGCAAACGCGATGAGCGTACCCTCGCCCGATTTCATCTCCGCCAGTCCGGTCTGCACGTTGATCGAGCGCGTTGCCTTGGCCGAACGAATCTTTGCCGCGAACGGGTTGTCTCGACAGGCGTCCAGGAACACGAGCTTCACCTTCGCATCCGCCATCGTCTGCTCGAGCGTGACGTCGACGTTGATCGCCGCGCCCAGCTTGACGTCCATCTCGGATTTCAGGTCGGCATCGATCGGCAACAGGTAATTGATGCCGTTCACGGCGATGCCGTGGCCGGCATAGAAGAACACTGCGACATCGGCGCCTTCGCTTTTCTTGCCGAACTCCAGGAGCTTTGCCGTCATGGCATCGCGGGTGAGGTTGGAGCCCTCGACGACATCGAAGCCGACATTGCGCAGCACCCTGGCCATCGCCTTGGAATCGATCGCCGGGTTGGGAAGCTGCGGGACATTCTTGTAGGCGGAGTTGCCGACCACGAAGGCGACGCGCTTGTCAGCCAAGGCTGCGTCCCCGCTGACGAGAAATGCTGCGATTGAAATTGCTGCGATCAAGAAGCGCATGATCACTCTTCCCTGATCCAAACTTCTTCGCTGCCCTCGGATCCGCCTGAGTCGATCCGATCGGAGCAATCTGATCCATTCCACGAGAAAGCACTGTGATCTGGATCACGCGGGGATTTCAGGTGCTCGAACCGAGCTGGAAGACGTTGCGACGGCTATCTTTCCGGCTGCTAACGCAGCTACAACAATGGCTGGTGACGAGCAATGCAGAGAGAATGTACCCGCTGGCGCGTGGAGTCCAGCGAGCGCGATGCGGGCCGTAAGATACGATCAGAAAAATCGGCTATCGATCAACGACTCGAAGAGACAGTCGTGCTGCCCGACCAACGGACGCGAACATTCTTGGTGGCAGGTCGCTGCCGGTAATCGAACGAGCAATTGGATGCCGACCGGCTCCGGCGCTAAAATGGGTAGAGACATGAGGCCACTTCTGAATGTGATACGCATCACATCGGGGTGTTTGAACGTGACCTAGGCTCGCAGCACCAAATCGCCATCAGGCGTACCAGCTAGGACATACGACAATGACCCGCTTTGATAAGTTTTTCGGATTGAAGGCGATTACCATCTCGGCCGCGCTGTCGCTGACGGCGGGCCTGGCATTCGCCGGCGACAACAACGTCACCGCCAACCAGATCCTGGATGCCCTGAAGTCGAAGCCCCTGACCCGCGGCCTGTCTGCCGGTCCGCAGACCGAGACCGCGGATCGCGGCAAGGAGGCGAGCTTCCTGAATACCGTGCGCAACCGGCAGACCCGTTCGCTCTCGATGGGCGAGCGAGAGCAGATCGCCGAGCTCGCAACGAACAAGCCGAAGATCGATCTGGAGATCCAGTTCGACTACAACTCGGCCAACATCGCCACGACTTCGATGGGGTCGGTGCAGGCACTCGGCAAGGCGCTGTCCGATCCGGCTCTGAAGGGCTCGACCTTCGTTGTCGCCGGCCATACCGACGCGATCGGCAGCGATCCCTTCAACCAGGATCTCTCCGAGCGGCGCGCCGACACCATCAAGAAGTATCTGGTGCGGAACTACGGCCTCAACGGCAGCGATCTCGTCACCGTCGGCTATGGCAAGACCCGGCTGAAAGACGCCGCGAACGGTGCCGACCCGGTCAACCGTCGTGTCCAGGTTGTGAACATGGAAACCAAGACGTCTGCCTCGAAGTGATCTCGGCGTCCAATTCGGCAACTCGCCTGCCGCGCCCGCGGCGGGCGAGTTTCAAATCCAGTTCTGGAAGATCATCAGCCGGTTGAAGGTCTGCATCGAGGTGCCGACGAAGGCCGCGGAGATCGGTAGCATGGCGGCGAAGCCGATGGCTGCGACCGCGACATAGGCCCACAGCACCCAGGGCGGAAGCTTCTCACGTCGCAGCACATAGACCAGTGCGAGCGAGGACGCGGTTGCGGCCGGCAGATAGTAGTAGATGAAGCCGAGCGTACGCGGCAGCAGTGCCCAGGCGAGATACGGGCCGAAATAGAATGCCGAGATGAGGAACGCATCCCAACGCCGCGTGACGATGAAGTCGCGCAACACGACCGCCAGCGCGAGCAACGCCGGCCACAGCACCAGGGGATTACCGAGGAGGACGACCGCGGAGATGCTGTCGTCGCCGACCTTGTCGAACAGGAACCATACCGGGCGCACGAGGAAGGGCCAGGACGGCCATGAGCTCATATAGGTATGCCCGGCGATCGCGGTCGTGGTGTTGTCGGCGAAGATGCGCCGCTGGGCCTCGATCAGATCGGATGGCGATAGTCCGTAGAGCGGCACGAACGCGACGAGATAGAACACTGCCGGCAACAGGCCGAAGCAGAGCGCGACATGCTGCGCCCTGAAATCCGGCCAGAGATCGGGGCGATACCAGTCGGTCGGCTTCGCGTCGGCAAACAGCGTGCGCCAGCTCTGCATCAGACGGATCGCCGCGACGATGACAATGCAGGCAGCGAGCGGAAACAGGCCGCTCCATTTGCAGGCGGCGGCAAGACCGAACAATCCGCCGGCCAGCGCAAACAACCGGTGCGGCCGCTCGCTCCGAAAGCCGTGCATGAAGGCCGCCGACGCCACTAGGCCAAAGGCCAGCGCAAAGATGTCAAGCATCGCGATGCGCGACTGCACGAACAGCATCTGGTTGCAGAAGGCGATCAGCGCCGCCGCGATCGCGGGGCCCTCCGCCGAAAACAGCGCAAGACCGCAAAGATAGACTGCGACGACCGCGAGCGCGCCGAACAGCGTTGCCGGATAGCGCCAGCCCAGCGAATTGTCACCGAAGGTCGCGATCGACCGCGCGATCAGCTCCTTTGCCAGCGGCGGATGCATCGGATTGAGCACGGGCCTGGGCACAACCGGCTCGAGCATCTGCCGCGCGGCCGGCACGTAATGCACCTCGTCGAACACGAACTTGTCCGGCGTCGAGACGCCGATCAGGAGCACGAGATGCGCGACCAGGAAAATTACGACGGCGATCACTGCGCGCCGCGACATCGGCGGCACAGGAGTCACTTCGCGCTGTCGCTGTGGGGATGCTTTGCGTGGCAAATTTGGCTCACCGCCGACAAAAATTTCCTTGCTCAGCGCTTTGAACGCATTTTGCCGCTACTGTCACTAACCACGACGCTCGTCCTGCGTCGCTTGTGACAATTATAGCACATCACAAGCGAACGCGATCCGGTACGATACGGGATACATTGATCGGCTGAAGAATGATTTTGCGCCTTCCCGTTTTCTTTCCTGCATTGCTTACAGCCTTCGCTTGTGCGGCCTCCGCCGCTCAAGCGCAGACGCGCGTTGGCGAAGCCGTGGTGATCCAGAACGATGTGGTTCGCGTCGCGGCGACGGCGACGCAGATCAACGTAGGCGACAGCATGCTGCGCGACGAGACCGTGCGCACCGGCGCCGACAGCGCCGCGCGCTTCGTCATGGCCGACAGCACCAACCTGTCGCTCGGGCCGAGCGCCACCCTCAAGCTCGACCGCACCGTCTTCAACGACGAGCACAGCTATCGCGACGTCGCGATCAGCATGACCACGGGCGCGTTCCGTTTCGTCACGGGACATTCGGAGAAGGCCGCCTACAAGATCACGACGCCGCTCGCGACCATCGGCGTGCGCGGCACCACGCTCGACATCCTCTCGCAGCGCAGCCGCTCCGTGGTCGTCTTGCAGGACGGCGCGGCCAATGTCTGCACGCTGAGCTTGCAGTGCGTGCAGCTTACGCAACCGGGCGACACCGCGATCATCACCTCGACGGGTGGCCGGACCACCATCACCAAGACCAGCACACCGCCCTGGACTTTTGCCGCGACCTGCACGGCGGCGGCCGGACTGTGCTCGGTCAACCAATATGCCGACGCTTCGCCGACCATCACGCCCGCCGTCCATGACGACGGCGTGCTGTGCGGACGGTGACGATGGCGAAGCTCCGGACTCGCAGCATCGTCCTCGCGGCCGCGCTGGTCGCGGTGGCGTCGCTCGCGCTCCTTGCGGCTCAGCCGGCTGCCGCCCAGAACTGCACCGAATGCTCGCCGACGCCGACACCCAGCCCGAGTTCTAGCCCCTCGCCGACCCCGACGCCTACGCCCTCACCGAGTCCTTCGCCGTCGCCGACTCCATCAACGACACCAGGGGCGAACCCGACCGTCTCCGGAGCCGACTCCAGCGGCGGCTCGATCGGCGATCTCGCCAACCAGCGCTTCAACCAGATGATCACCAACCGCGTGCTCGGCTCGGTGCTGCTCGGCGTCAACGAGCAGGTCAATTGCAGCGACTGCGTCAGCGCGTTCGGCTCGGCCGGCTCGTTTTCCGCCGGCGTCCATGGTCGCAAGGAGCTCACCGGCAATCTATCCCTGCTCACGGGCCTCGCCTACACGCAATACAATGAGGGCGGCTACCACGTCACCAGCGCGCCGATCGGCGCCTTTGCGCTGCGCTACGATTTCACCGACTGGGGGGCGTCACGCCCGTTCTTCGACATCGGCACAGTGCTCACGCCCTGGGAGAAGGTGCGCTACACACGCAGCTATCAGACGAGCCTCGGCGCGGTCAGCGTCACCGGCACGACCGACAGCTCGAACTACGCCGTCTACGGCCGTGCCGGCTGGATCAGCCGGCTCTCGCCGCGCGACGAGGTCGCGGCCTCCGTCGAGTTCTGGCAGCTATGGCAGCGGGTGTCCGGCTATAGCGATCCGACCGTCGCGTTCAACCCGTTCGACGCGACGATCGCGGGTGGCACCGACCGCACCAGCCTCGTCAAGCTCGGCGGGCAGTGGACGCATCTGATCGGCAGCACGCTCGAGGCCAACGTCAACGGCGGCTGGGTGCAGTCGTTCGGCGCGCATTCCGGCATCGTCGCCACCGTCACCGGCAACGGCACGGTGGTGCCAACCATCGGCAATCAAGGCTGGTTCGAATATGGCGGCCGCCTCGGCTTCCGCTTCGCGCAGGGGTGGATCGTCGACCTCTTCGCCAACGGCACGCTCGGCCCGCAGCCGGTCGGCAACACCATCCATGGCGGCGTGGGCCTGCGGATCAATTATTGAGAGTTGGCTCGTTCGTGCCAACATCTCCGCTGTCATGCCCCGGCTTGACCGGGGCATCCAGTATTCCAGAGACAGCGCGATTCATCACAACCGCCGCGGCGTACTGGATCGCCCGATCAAGTCGGGCGATGACAGCGGAAGTCGTGTCGCGGGCGCACGCATCACGCCGCCGACTTGCCCTCATAGGCTTGCCGCAGCGCTTCGACGTCGAGCTTGACCATTTTCAGCATGGCCTGCATGACGCGGTTGGCGGCGGCCCGGTCGGAGCTCGAGAGAAACTGGAACATCGCCCTCGGCACCACCTGCCAGGCCACGCCCCAGCGGTCCCTGAGCCAGCCGCACTGCTCTTCCTTGCCGCCATGGGCGAGGAAGGCATACCAGATGCTGTCGACCTGCGCCTGATCCTCACAATCAATCTGCAGCGAGAGCGCGTGGGTGTACTCCATCTTCATCCCGCCATTCAGCGCAACGAGGCGCTGTCCGCCTAGCGTGAACTCGACGACGAGCACTGAGCCTTCCTTGCCGGACGGATTGTCGCCGACGTTGCGCTGGACCTTCAGGATCTTCGAATCCGGCATCAGGGAAACGTAGAAATTTGCAGCTTCCTCGGCATCGCCGTTGAACCAGAGGCAGGGGGTAACCTTGGACATGGGGCAAAACTCCTCTTTCGGGCGGGTCCCGACCCGAGGACGACGGAGTGGCCGGAGACCCGACAGGCCGCACGCAATTTTTTGCCAACGATGCTCCTCGTCCACCGCTGTCATTCCCCGTGCAGGCGGGGAATCCATTACCCCGCAGCTTCTCCGTATCCCCGCACAGTCTCTGGAATACTGTCATCGCCCGCCCAGTGCGCAATTGCGCACAAGGCGGGCGATGACACCAAATGTATTGGACGCGCACGCCGCGAACTCGGTGTGGAGAGAGATCAGATCACTTCGTCTCGTTCGGATCGCGGTGCACCGGGTCGATCCAAAGCACCGTCTCCGGCTTCTCGACCGGCTCGATGTCGAGATTGATCGCGACCGCCTCGCCATCGCTGCGCACCAGCACGCATTCGAGGACTTCGTCGGGGCTGGCGTTGATCTCCTGGTGCGGCACGTAAGGCGGAACGTAAATGAAATCGCCGGGGCCGGCCTCCGCGGTGAACTGGAGATGATCGCCCCAGCGCATACGGGCCTTGCCCTTCACCACATAGATGATGCTCTCCAAATGGCCATGATGATGCGCGCCGGTCTTGGCGTCGGGCTTGATGCTGACGGTGCCGGCCCACAATTTCTGCGCCCCGACGCGCGCGAAATTGATCGCGGCCTTGCGGTCCATGCCGGGCGTCGAGGGAACATTGGGATCGAGCTGATTGCCGGGAATCACCCGCACGCCGTCATGTTTCCAGCGATCGTCATGATCGTGATGCTGGGAGTGCGTGTGGTCATGGCCGCTCATGTGTCTGCTTTCCATTGGTTCCCTGCGCGGCAAGCTAACCAAAGCCGCGGCATCAAGCCAGACCAAAATCGGAACGCTCTTAGGCGCGTGGCGTTGTTCTTGCAATCAAGGTGGAAGGAGATTTTTATGGGTAGCACGAGCGACAAGATCAAGGGCGCCACCAACGAGACGGTCGGCAAGGCCAAGCAGGGCATTGGCGCGGCGACCGGTTCCGAGCGCATGAAGGGCGAAGGCACCGTGCAGGAGGTCAAGGGCAAGGGCCAGCAGGCGATGGGCGATGCCAAGGACGCCGCGAAGGAAGCGATCGATCGCGCCGCGGCGAACGCCAAGCGCACGGCGGAGTGAGGCGAGCAGGACTGAAAACGAAAAGACCGGCCGCAAGGCCGGTCTTTTCGTTTGCGATGACCCTTCCGTCATGGCCGGGACGAGCCCAGCCATGACGAGTCGGAGAGTTCGTCACTTCACCCCGAGCAATTCCACGTCGAACATCAGCGTCGCATTCGGCGGGATCACGCCGCCGGCGCCGCGTGCGCCGTAGCCGAGCTGCGGCGGAATGATCAGCGTGCGCTTGCCGCCGACCTTCATGGTGGCAACGCCCTCGTCCCAGCCGGCGATCACGCGGCCCTTGCCGATTGGAAACTCGAACGGCTCGTTGCGATCGACGGAAGAGTCGAATTTCTTGCCCTTCTTGCCCTTCTCATAGAGCCAGCCGGTGTAGTGCATCACGCAGATCTGGCCGGGGTTTGGGGAGGCGCCGGTGCCGACGACGCTGTCGATGATCTCGAGGCCTGAAGCTGTGGTCATGGTTTTTCCTGCGGTCTGGGCCGATGCCGGGGTGGAGACGAACGCCGACACTGCGCCAATCACCGTGATCGCGAGCGCCGACATGAGGGTGAGGAGTGCACGCTGGACACGCTGCATAAGACACCTTCCGTTTGAAGCGGGAGGTGTCTAGCGCAACGCTGGCAGCATGGCCAGCCTTATCAGGCCTCGATATTCTCCAGCCGCACCGGCAGCTTGCGGATGCGCTGGCCGGTCGCGTGATAGACCGCATTGCAGATTGCCGCATTGGTGCCGACATTGGCGAGCTCGCCGAGCCCCTTCACGCCGGCTGGATTGATGTGATCATCCTGCTCGGACAACATGATCACCTCGACATGGGGCACATCCGCGTTCACCGGCACGAGATAGTCGGCGAGATTGTCGTTGACGTAGCGCGCGGTGCGCTCGTCGATCTCGGTGGCCTCCAGCAGCGCCGAGGACATGCCCCAGATCAGCCCGCCCATCAGCTGGCTGCGCGCCGTGCGCGGGTTCATGATGCGGCCGGCGGCAAAGGCGCCGACCAGTCGGGGCGTGCGGATTTCATGGGTGAAGCGGTTCACCCTCACCTCGACGAATTCCGCACCGAACGCATAGGCGATGCCACCCTTCAGGCTGGGGCCACCGACCAGCCGGACATGACCGCTGTGCATGGCCTCGAAGGCATCTGACGGCGCGCCATCTGGCTTCCACTCGCCATATTCCTCGACCACGCTGATGCCGAGCGCATCGAAGGCCTTTTCGCGATCGAGCCCCTGGCGGCTGGCCGCGGCCTGCTTCGCCGGCGTCTGGCCCATGCCGACCGTCTCCTTGGCCTTGTCGGTGAGACTCTCGTTTGGCATCAGCGCGCGGAACAGCCGCTGGCGAACCTTGTCGCACACCATCATCACGGCGGAGCAGGTGCTGGCGGTCGAATTCGAGCCGCCCGCCACCGGTGCCGGCGGCAGGTCGCTGTCGCCGATATAGACGGCAACCTTCTCCAGGGGCACGCCGAGCCGTTCCGCCGCGGTCTGCGCGATCACCGTGTAGGCGCCGGTGCCGATCTCGTGGCCGGCGATCTCGACGCGCGTGCGGCCATCGCGTTGCAGGCGCACCCGTGCCGCCGACGGCCCCATCTGGGTGGGATAGCAGGTCGCGGCGCAGCCATAGCCGACCAGCCAGTCGCCATCCGTCATCGATTTCGGCCAAGCGGAGCGCTGCGACCAGCCGAAGGCTTTCGCCGCCTCGTCGAAACAGGCCATCAGGGATCGCGAGGTGTAAGGCTTGCCCTCGATCGGCTCGTTCGTGGTGTCGTTGACGCGACGAAGCTCGACCGGATCCATCTCGAGCTTGACAGCGAGCTCATCCATCGCGCTCTCCAAGGCGAACAGATACGGCACCTCCGGCGGCGAGCGCATGAAGCCGGGCGTGTTGCGATCGGCCCGCGCGATCGAGACGAGGCTGTCGACATTCGGGCAGGCATAGAGTCGAGTCGTGGTCTTGGTACCGCCGACGCAATAGGGATCTGCGCGCGAGGAGAGCTCCACGCCTTCATGACGGAGCGCAACGAGCTTGCCGTCCCGGCTCGCGCCGAGTTGGATCTGGTGCCGCGTCTCCGCGCGGTAGGTCGCAATCGTAAAGCCCTGGTCGCGCGTCGGCACGAGCTTGACGGGACGGTTCAGCCGGCGCGCGATGCTGGCGATGATCGCCGTGCGCGGCGTCATCGAGCCGCGCGAGCCGAAGCCGCCGCCGACGTAAGGATTGACCACGCGAACCTTGTCGGCATCGATGCCGAGCTGCTCGGCGACGCCGTTCTTCAAGCCATAGACATACTGGCTCGGCTCGTAGATCAGGAGATTGTCGCCCATCCAGAGGCAGCTCGTCGAAAACAGTTCCATCGGATTGTGGTGCTGCGTCGGCGTGTCGTAGGATGCCGTGAGCTTGACCTCGGCCTCGTCGAAGGCCTTCGCGAAGTCGCCGACCTTGGGATCTTCCTTGAACTGGGCGGCCTGTCCCTTGGCCGCGGCAGCCGTCGTGCCTTGCGAGTCGAAGGTCGCGGCCGGCATCAGAGCGGTGTAGTTGACCTTGACGCGATTGGCCGCCTCGCGCGCGGCTTCGTAGCTCTCGGCAAGGACCACGGCGATGATCTGGCCATCATGGGCAATGTCGGCCGATTTCATCGGCTGGATCGTGGTGCCCGCATGGCCGCCGTTGGAGAACAACTTCGATTCCTTCAGCTTCGGCATATTCTGGTGTGTGAAAATCTCGATCACGCCGCGCACCCGCTTGGCATCGTCGAGCTCAAAACTGTCGATGCGGCCCCTGGCGATCGCGCTGGTGACCAGAAAGGCATAAGCGGGGTTGGCGAGCGGCATGTCGGAGGCGTAGGCCGCCTTCCCCGTGACTTTCGCGAGCGCATCATAGCGCGGCACCGGCTGGCCCATATTGGCCTTCGGCTCGGGAGCGGCAGTGGTCATGTCAGATCTCCATCGTTACGGCCTGCTGGAGCGCGCGAGCCACCACGCGCCTGCCGAGCGCGATCTTGAAGGCGTTGTGCCGCCGGCCCTTCGCGTCCGCGAACGCTGCATCCGCGGCACGCTGGGCGAGGCCGTCATCGAACTGCTGGCCCTTCACCAGCGCCTCCGCCTCGCGGGCGCGCCACGGCACGGTGGCGACACCGCCGAGCGCGATGCGGGCGTCGCGGATCACGCCGTCCTGCACGTCGAGCGCGATCGCCGCTGACGACAGCGCGAATTCGTAGGATTGCCGGTCACGCGCCTTCAGATACACCGAGCGCGGCCAGCGCCCGGAGATCGCGAAACCAGAGATCAGTTCGCCCGGTTGCAACGTCGTCTCGATCTCCGGCGAATCACCGGGCGGCTTGTGCAACTGCGCGAATGGCAGGCTACGCGTGCCGGATTTCCCGGTGATCTCGACCATGGCGTCGAGCGCGATCAGAGCCTGCGCGAAATCGCCGGGATAAGTCGCGATACATTGATCGGAGGTGCCGAGCACCGCATGCATGCGGTTGAAACCGTCCATCGCCGCGCAGCCGGCGCCGGGATTGCGCTTGTTGCAATTCTCGTAGGAGATGTCGCGGAAATAGCTGCAGCGCGTTCGCTGCATGACGTTGCCGCCGAGCGTGGCCATGTTGCGCAATTGCGGGCTCGCGGCAAGCTTCAGTGAACTGGCGATGACCGGATAGCTGCGCTGGACCTCTGTGTTCCCGGCGACATCGGACATTTTTGCGAGCGCGCCAAGCCGCAGATTGTCACCTCCGAGATCGATCGCCGACCAGCTCCGGGCCAGGGGATTGATGTCGACGATGGTTGCGGGCCGCATCACGTCGAGCTTCATCAGGTCGATCAACGTCGTGCCGCCGGCGAGCGGCTGCGCGGTGGCCAGCGTCAGCGGGTTGTTGTCGGACGTGGACGAGGCGAGAGCCGAAACGGCGGCGCCGGCATCGGTAGCTCTCTGATAGGAGAACGATCGCATGCGCCTAGCCTTTCATGATGTCGGGCGCGGCCTGCTTCACGGCCGCGACGATGTTGGGATAAGCGGCGCAGCGGCAGATGTTGCCGCTCATATATTCGCGGATGTCCTCGTCGCTGCCGGCGTGCCCCTCCTTCACGCAGGCGACCGCGGACATGATCTGCCCGGGCGTGCAGTAGCCGCACTGGAAGGCGTCGTTGTCGATGAAGGCCTGCTGCATCGGATGCAGCCCGTCGCCATTCGCGAGGCCCTCGATGGTGGTGATGTTCTCGGCTTGCGCCGCGACCGCCAGTGTCAGGCATGAGACCACGCGCCGCTCGCCGATCAGCACGGTGCAGGCACCGCACTGGCCGTGATCGCAGCCTTTCTTGCTGCCGGTGAGGCCGAGATGCTCACGCAGCGCATCGAGCACGGTGGTGCGCGCATCGATGCGAAGATGCTTGTCCTCGCCATTCACGCGCAACGTCACATCGACCGGCAGCGTCGGATCCTGCGCGGCCGCGGAGCTCGTTTCTTGCGTTGCCCCGCGCGCGGTCAGCGGAACGAGCGTGCTCGCGGCTGTGCCGGCCATGAAGGCGCGACGATCGAAACCGGAACCTGGATTGTCGGACATATCGGCCTCCGCCACTTCCAAGGAAGCAGCGCAAGCCAGCGCCGCTCATCGCCCCTTAACCGGGGGCGATGAGCTCCGTTCCTCCGTCAACTTTTCCTGAACGCGCGAGGAACCTCGCCTGGCATCTCGCTCAATAGCCGAGTGCGCAGCCATCCTTGCGGGGATCGGAACCGCCGGTGAGCGTGCCCTTGTCCCAGTCGATCCAGATCGCCTGCCCGCCGCCGAGCGGGCCGACGAGGTTGGTGGTCTTGTGGCCGAGCTTCTTCAGGCCGTCGACGATTGCAGCCGGCACGCTGTCTTCGAGTTGATAGACGCCCTCGTAGTGTAGGCCGCGCGGCATATCGATCGCCTCCTGCACGTCGCAGCCATAGTCGAGGATGTTGGTGAGCACGTGCGTCTGGCCGACCGGCTGATACTGCCCGCCCATCACGCCGAACGGCATGACGGCACGGCCCGCCTTGGTGAGGAGTGCGGGAATGATCGTATGCAGCGGTCGCTTGCCACCCGCAATGCAGTTCGGATGACCCGGCTGGATACGGAAGCCGCCGGCGCGATTTTGCAGCAGCACGCCGGTCTTGTTCGACACGATCGCCGAGCCGAAGGAATGCGCGATCGAATTGATGAAGGAGCAAACGTTGCGATCCTTGTCGACCACGGCGATGTAGATGGTCGACGGATTCATCGGCGGCGCGACGTTCGGCAAGTCGAGCAGCCCATCCATGCGGATCTTTGCGATGTACTCGTCGGCGAATTCCTTGGCGAGGATTTTTGCGACGTCGATCTTCATATGGGCGGGATCGGCGACATGCATCTCGCGGATCATGTAGGCAATGCGCGCGGCTTCCGCCTCGAGATGGAAGCGCTCGACGCTGAGCGGCGCGAACTTCTTGAGGTCGAACCGGGACAGGATGTTCAGCATCACCAGCATGGTGATGCCGGGCCCGTTGGGCGGGCACTGCCAGATGTCGTAATCCTTGTAGGTCGTGCCGATCGGCGTGGTCACCTCGGTCGTATGACCAGTGAAATCGTCGAGCGTGTGCAGGCCGCCGATGGAGCGCAGCGTCTCGACCATGTCCTCGGCGATCGGGCCCTTGTAGAAGGCATCGCGACCGTCCCTGGCGATCGCGCGCAGCGTCTTGCCGAGCTCGGGCTGGCGGATGACGTCGCCAGCCAGGGCCGGCTTGCCGTGCGGCAGCAGATAGCGCTCGGTGTTGGTGCCCTTCTTCAGCTTCTCGAACTGGTTCTTCCAGTCGAAGGCGACCCGGGGGGCGACGACGTAGCCCTCCTCCGACGCCTTGATCGCCGGCTGCGCCAGACGGTCGAGGCCGAACTTGCCGTGATCGCGCAGCACGGTGGCAAAGGCGTCGACCGCACCGGGGATCGAGACCGCGTGCGCCGAGGTCAGCGGCACGGAGTTGATCTTGCGCTCGAGATACCACTCGACATTGGCGGCCTTCGGCGCCCGGCCCGAGCCGTTATAGGCAGTGATCTTGCCCTCGCCGCGCGGCTGGATCAGCGCAAAGCAGTCGCCACCGATGCCGGTCGACTGCGGCTCGATCACCCCGAGCAGCAGGCTGCCCGCGACCGCCGCGTCCGCCGCCGTGCCGCCCTCGCGCAGCACCTCGACCGCGGCCAGCGCGGCCAGCGGATGCGAGGTCGCCACCATCGCGTTTTGGGCGTGGACCGTGGACCTGCCGGGAAAATGGAAGCTTCTCATTGCCTGTTCTGCTCTCCTGGCCTGTTCTGCTCTCTTGCCGAAGGCGCGCATACCTCGCGCCCTCTCGAAAATCCGGGTCTACATGACACATTCGGACCCCGCGGGGCAATGCTGGCATACCACCGAAATGGCTGCCATCCGCTGCGCGAATGGGCTCGCGAGTTGCGGGTTTTCCGGGCGGCTGCCGCCTGCTAAACGAGCCGCCATGACTTCCAAGAACACGGCTTGCAAAGTCGCCGCCTTCTATCAGTTCGCGCCGCTCGCAGACTACCGCGAGCTGCGTGAGCCGCTGCGCGCGTTCTGCGCCGGCCTCTGCATCAAGGGCAGCGTGCTGCTGGCGCAGGAGGGCGTCAACGGCACGGTCGCGGGCTCCGCGGAGGCGATCGATGCCTTTGCCAATGAGCTCGCACATGGCGAGATGTTCGGTGGCCGGCTCGATAATCTCGAACTGAAATTCTCGACCAGCGAGGCAATGCCGTTCGGCCGTCTCAAGGTGCGGCTGAAAAAGGAGATCGTCACGCTCGGTGACGCCGCCGCTGACCCGACGCGTCAGGTCGGCACTTACGTCGATGCGGCACAGTGGAATGCGCTGATCGCCGAGCCCGATACGCTGGTGCTCGATACCCGCAACGCCTTCGAGGTGGCAATGGGCACGTTCGAAGGCGCCCTCGATCCAGGCATCAGGAGTTTTGGCGAATTCAAGGACTTTGCCGCGCAGCAGCTCGATCCCGCAAAGCATCGCCGGATCGCGATGTTCTGCACTGGCGGCATCCGCTGCGAGAAGGCGAGCGCGCATCTGCTCGCGCGCGGCTTCGCCGAGGTCTATCACCTCAAGGGCGGCATTCTCAGGTATCTCGAGGATGTGCCGGAGGCGCAAAGCCGATGGCGCGGCGAGTGCTTCGTGTTCGACGAGCGCGTGGCGCTCGGCCATGGCTTGCGCGAGCGGCAGAAGGACGCCCCCGCCGATGAATGAGATCAGGACGCTCAGCGAACGCATCGACACGCTCGAAGCCAAGCTCGCCTACCAGGACGACACCATCGAGCAGCTCAACCAGACCATCACCGCGCAGTGGAAGCAGATCGACGCGCTGACGCGGCAGATCGCAGCGCTGAACGAACGTCTCCAGGAGGCCGAAGCCAACGCCCCCGGCCCCGCCAACGAGCGCCCGCCGCATTACTGACGCGCGGGCCTCTTACTGCCCCGAGGCCATCGGCAGCTGATTGAAGACCTCGACGGACATCACCAACCGGTCGCGCCCGTCCTGCTTGGCGCCATAGAGCGCGCGATCGGCGGCCTCGACGAGCGCTCCCGGCCCACCGGTTCGCTCCAGCCACGGGCGGCAGATCGCACCGCCGACCGAAGCGGTGACGCAGCCCGCGGAATCATTGGAGGCACGTACGAGGCCCGCGGCGCGGATCGCCTGGCGGATCCGATCGCCGATCCGGGCGCAGCCGGCCGCATCGATGTTCGGCAGCAGCACGGCGAACTCTTCACCGCCATAGCGCGCGGCGAGGTCGCTGACGCGCTGGGCCTCTGCCGCGATGATCGTCGCCACCGTGCGCAGGCACGCATCGCCTGCGGGATGGCCGTATTCGTCGTTATAGGCCTTGAAGTGATCGACATCGATCATCAACAGACCGAGGCTCGAGCGGTCGCGATAGGCCCTCGCCCATTCTTCGTCCAGCCGCTCGTCGAAGCGGCGGCGGTTGGCGAGCCCGGTGAGGCTGTCCTCCGTCGCCAGCGCTTCCAGGCGCTCCTCCAGCTCCTTCTGCTCCGTGACGTCGCGCGAGACCGTAATGGCGCCGTCTATGCTGCCGTCGCTTCTGCGCGTTGCCCGCATGGTCGATTCGACCCAGATTTCACCCTTCTCGCGATGCCTTTGCCGCTGGATCGTACGCACCTCGTCAAGTTCACCACGATTGAGCCTATTGATCGTCTCTTCCACGGCGGGCAGGTCGGCGGGATTGATTCCGGCAAGTGCGGAATGGCCGACGAGCTGGTTGGGACGCCATCCAAGAACGCGCTTGGATGAAGGGGAGGCATACCTGACGATATGGTCGATCCCGATCCGGGTCACCATGTCGCCGGAGCCCTCGGCGATCAGGCGGAAATTTGCTTCACTGGCCGCGAGCGCCGCCGCCATGCGTTCGCCGCGCTGCAAATGCCGGACCAGCACCGCGCCGATGATTGCGATCAGCATCACCAGCGCGAGAACGTACAGCATGCGCGAAACGGCCGCCGCCCGCCAGGGCGCCAGCAATTCCTGCCGATCAACGGTCGCGACCAGGAGAAGCGGGAAGCGACCGCCGCGCTTGTAGAAGCTGACGCGCTCGACGCCATCCAGAAGCGACTTGAACTGATAGGCCCCGCTCGGCTGCAGCTTCGATTCGCGAAACAGCGGACCGTCGGCCACGCTGCGCCCCACGAACTTGTCGTTGCTGGGATCGCGCGCGATGATGGTGCCATCGCCGTGCACCAGCGTGATGGAGCTGTTCCGACCGATCAGGAACTGCTGGTAGAAATGTGTCAGATAGTTCGCACCGATGGTCGCGAGCACGACGCCGCCAAAGCTGCCGTCGGGCTTGTTGAACCGGCGCGACAGCGTGACCACCCACTCGCCGTCGACCAGGCTCTTGATCGGGCGGCCAACATAGGCCTCCCGCTTCGGCGAGAACTGGTGATGCCTGAAGAACTCGTCGTCGCTGAGCGTGGTAGTGACGGCACCGGCGGATGTCAGCCAGTTGCCCTTGTCGTCGATGATGGCGAGGCTTTGAATGCGCTCGATCGCCTTCTTGCGGGCTTCGAGGAGGTTGCGAAGCTTGGCGATGGTGGTGGGGTCCGTGCCGTCCATTTCCAGGCGAGTGACGACGCCGACGACACCGGAATCGAGCAACTCGAGGCTGTCCTCCGCATGCTGGGTCAGCGATCGCGCGAGGTTCGCCATTTCGTTCTCGGCGCCGCGCAGCAATGCATCGCGCGAACTCCACTCGCGCCAACCGCTGATGCCGAGGATGGCTGTGCAGGTGAGCACGACGAATGCCGCCGCCCGCAACGGCAGGCGGCTCAAGCCGGCTCTTTGACTCATGACATTCATGCGAACAGGATTCTCCGATGCCCGGAAAATCCGCTGCTTCTGTTATCGAAAGCTGAAAAGCGCGGCGCAATTCGCCTCAAACTACGCCGTTTTACGTAGTCTTACGGTGCTCACGACCATCTGATCGCTAACGGCTGGTTAGCGTGGCGAGAGGGCAATCGGCCTGCAGGAGGCCTTAGCTGAAGATCGCCTTGACCTTGTCCCACAGCGAGGGGCTATCGGCCTCCGCATCGGCCTTCGATGGCGTCGGCTGGGCGGCGCTGACAGGATCGGATGCCGGGAAGGTATCGACCAGACCGGTATCGAGCCGGGCATGGGTTTCGCGATCGGCGGCGAGCGCCTCGCGCGGATCGTCGGCGTGCTTGTCGTGCGGCGCGGGGTTGAATTTCTCAGCCATGAGTTCCTCCATTGGCCGTCAACTCGCCGCCTGCCGAGGGGTTCCGCTGTTCCGCTTGGCCCGGCGGGAGCGGCGGTGTATCAGGAACCGCAACATGTCCCAGGGATCGTTCGTGCCGCCCTCCTCCGCAAAGCCTTTCATCGACGTGCTCTCCGGCCAACGGCAGACCGTTCCGCCGGTCTGGATGATGCGGCAGGCCGGCCGTTATCTGCCCGAATATCGCGAGGTCCGCGCCAAGGCCGGCGGCTTCCTCGATCTCTGCTTCACGCCCGAGCTCGCAGCCGAGGTGACGCTGCAACCGATCCGCCGGTTCGGCTTCGATGCAGCCATCATCTTCTCCGACATACTCGTGATCCCCTACGCGCTCGGCCGTTCCGTGCGCTTCGAGGTCGGCGAGGGTCCGCGGCTCGAACCGCTGGATGATCCCGACAAGGTCCGCACGCTGTCGCCGCGCGCCGACTTCGGCAAGCTCGAGCCGGTGTTCGAGGCGCTGCGTATCGTGCGCCGCGCGCTCGATACGAAGACCGCGCTGATCGGCTTCTGCGGCGCGCCGTGGACGGTGGCGACCTACATGGTTGCGGGCCAGGGCACGCCGGACCAGGCGCCGG
Organism: Bradyrhizobium sp. CB82; assembly: GCF_029714405.1. NCBI lineage: Bacteria > Pseudomonadati > Pseudomonadota > Alphaproteobacteria > Hyphomicrobiales > Nitrobacteraceae > Bradyrhizobium > Bradyrhizobium sp. CB82. The sequence goes on from NZ_CP121650.1 coordinate 7,027,916, forward strand.
CGCGGATGATGGCCTATCGCCATCCCGAGGCGTTCGCGAAGATCATCGACACGCTGGTCGAAAGCTCCGTCGACTATCTGCTCGGACAACTCGCCGCGGGCGCCGATGCGCTCCAGATCTTCGACACCTGGGCAGGCGTGCTGCCGCCCGCCGAATTTGCGCGATGGTCGATCGAGCCGACGCGGCGCATCGTCGAGGGCGTGCGCGCCAAGGTACCGGATGCGAAGATCATCGGCTTTCCCCGCGGCGCCGGCGCGCTCCTGCCGGCCTATGTGGAAGAAACTGGCGTCAACGCCGTCAGCATCGACTGGACGGCGGAGCCGGCCTTCATCCGCGAGCGCGTGCAATCACGCGTCGCCGTGCAGGGCAATCTCGACCCGCTGGTGCTGATCACCGGCGGCGATGCGCTGAATCGCGCCGTCGACGAGGTGCTTGCGAATTTCGCGAAGGGACGGCTGATCTTCAATCTCGGCCACGGCATCCAGCCGGAGACCCCGATCGCCCATGTCGAGCAGATGCTGAAGCGCGTGCGCGGCTAGCGCGGCCGGCTGCGCTCGATGATGTCGGCGGCCCCCTTCGCGAGCAGATCGAGGCCGACCGCCCGGCCCAGTTCGCGCGGGCGGTTTGCGGGACCTGCACGCGATGCTTCGATGATCGTGTTGCCGGAAGGATCGAGCACCGAGGCTGCGAGCGACATCTGGTCGCCTGCAATCGTCGAGAAGCCCGCGACCGGCGAATTGCAGTGCCCGTTGAGCACCCACAACACCTCGCGTTCGGCATCGGCGCAGGCGTGCGCCGTCGGGTCATCGATCGCCGAAAGAATCTGCCTGGTCTGCCAATCCCGTGCGGCGCATTCGACGGCGACGATGCCCTGCCCCGCTGCAGGCAGCATCTCCGCCGCCGTAAACTCGTATGCGACGCGATCGGCGAGCCCGACGCGATCGAGACCCGAGCGGGCCATGATCAGCGCATCGGCGGGACCGACCGCGCCGCCATCCGGTAACCGCTGCATCTCGCGGTTGTCGAGCTTGCGCACGCGCGTGTCGGCGGCGCCGCGGAAGTGGATCACCTCGGCGTCGGGAAACAGCCGCCGCGCATAGGCCGCGCGCCGCACCGCATTGGTGCCGATCTTGAAACCTTTGCCGCGCGACTGCCTGAACGCATCGAGCGAAACACCGTCGCGCAGCACCAGCGCATCGCCGGGTGGATCGCGCGACAGCGTGGCGCCAATCACGAGGCCCGGCGTGTCCTCATTGCCCGGCATATCCTTGAGCGAATGCATCGCCGCCTGTAACTCGCCTGACAGCACCGCGGCGCGGATCTGCGCGACGAAGGCGCCGCCCTTGCCGCCATGGGGCAACAGCTTGCTGGTCTGATCGAGATCGCCCGTGGTGTCGAACTTGACGATCTCGACGTCGATGTCGGGCACGGCGGCGCTCAGGCGGCGCGCGATCTCTTCCGTCTGTGCCAGCGCCATCGCGCTCTTGCGCGTGCCGATCCGCAATCGAATAGCCAAGCCGTATGCTCCTTTTCGGACAGCGCGATTATCGCGCGTCCTCCAATATCATGTCCGAGGCCTTTTCGGCGATCATGATGATCGGCGCATTGGTATTGCCCGACACAAGATCCGGCATGATCGATCCGTCGACCACGCGCAAGCCCTCGATCCCCCGCACCGTGAGCCGCTGATCAACCACGGCGAGCGCGTCATTGCCCATACGGCAGGTCGAGGTCGGGTGATAGATGGTGGTGCCGCGCTGGCGGCAGAATTCCAGCAGCTCCGCATCGGTCGCGACCTTCAGGCCTGGATCGACCTCCTCCACCACGAAGGGTTTCAGCGCCGGCGCATGCAATATCTTGCGCAGGATCTTCAGGCCTTCGACATTGGTAGTGCGGTCGGTTTCAGTCGACATATAGTTGATGCGGATTTCCGGCGGCACGGTCGGATCAGCACTCCTGATCCGCAGGCTGCCGCGGCTCTCGGGGCGGAGCTGGCACACGGAGGCGGTGAAGCCGGAAAAATCGTGCAGCTTCTCACCCATCTTGTCGGTCGAGAACGGCAGGAAATGAACCTGGATGTCGGGCGTGGCAAGCCGCGGACTGGTCTTGAAGAAGGCGCCGGCCGTGCCGGCCGCGATCGTCAGCCAGCCCTGGCGGAACAGCGCGTAGCGCACGCCGGTCAGCGTGCGGCGGATCGGATGGTTGATGGTATCGTTGAGCGTGATCGGCTGCGAGCAGCGCATCACGATGCGGACCTGCATATGATCCTGGAGATCGTGGCCGACGCCCGGCGCATCGAGCACGACATCGATGCCGTGCTTGCGCAGGAGGTCGGCCGGGCCGACGCCGGAGAGCTGCAAGAGCTGCGGCGAGTTGTAGGCGCCGCTCGAGACCAGCACCTCCTTGCGCGCCCGCGCGCGGCGCACGACCGAACCTTGCCGATATTCGGCGCCGACCGCGCGGCGGCCCTCGAACAGGATGCGCTGGCCGAGCGCCGAGGTCTCGACCGTCAGATTGCTGCGGTTCTTCGCGGGACCGAGATAGGCAACGGACGCGGACGCGCGACGGCCTTTTCGCGTGGTGGTCTGGAACAGGCCGACGCCTTCCTGCGAGGCGCCGTTGAAATCGGGATTGTAAGGCAGGCCGGTCTCGACCGCCGCGCTGATGAAGGCCTTCGACAAGGAATCGGAAAGGATCAGGTCGGAGACCGGCAGCGGCCCGCCGGCGCCGTGAAACTGATCGGCGCCGCGCGCCTGGTTCTCGGCCTTCTTGAAGTAGGGCAGCACGTCGTCATAGCCCCAGCCGGCGTTGCCGAGCTGACGCCAGCGGTCGTAGTCCTCATGCTGGCCGCGGACGTACAACAGGCCGTTGATCGAGCTCGAGCCACCCAGCGTCTTGCCGCGCGGCTGGAACACTTGCCGGCCGCCCAGCTCGGGCTCCGGCTCGGTCTGGTACATCCAGTTGACGCTCTTCTCCTTGAACAGCCGACCGTAGCCCAGCGGCACGTGGATCCAGATGTTGGAATCCTTCGGGCCAGCTTCGAGCAGCAGCACCGAATGCTTGCCGTTCGCCGACAATCGATTGGCGAGCACGCAGCCGGCCGAGCCGGCGCCGACGATGACGTAGTCGAACTCGGGATCATCTGACTGGAAAGATGGCAGTTGGGCGGTCATGGTTCTTCGGTTCTTATTGTTTGTTTGGCCACAGGCGTTTCGGATCGAAGGTCCATAGCACACTCATGGCCGCTGACGCAGCGCCTCGATCAGCGACTTGAACGCGCGGGCATATTCCGCGCCCGCCTTGGCGATGTCGGCTGTTCCAGCGCAGGCCACCGCTGCTTCGACGCGGGAACCGGGGACGCGGCATTTGTATCGATTTGTTACCGATACCGGTGGTTCCCTATGCGCCTCGTGCCGCAGCGATGCCGGCGCGGGCGGTAATTCATAGATCGTCAAAGGTTTACAGTGAATTCTGCGGGTTGAGCCGAACTGAACGGCCCATGCTGCAGGCTGTGAAATGCGGTCCCGACTGACGTCCTATCTGACAAAGCTGTTCGCCGGCGACCTCGCCGCGTTCGGCGGACCCGCAACCGACGATGCTGTCGCCGGCCACATCCGCGCGGAGCAGATGTCTCTCGTGCTCGGCTATTCAGTCGGCATCATGCTGGCCAATGCCTGCAATGCGGCCGTGCTCGCTATCGCGCTCTGGCATTCGCCGGACTGGAAATTCGCCGTGGTCTGGGCGATTGCGGTCGCGGGCGCTGCGATCCTGTTCGGCGTGCAATCCCACAGCGCGCGCCGGATCACGAAGCCGCAATTCGTATCCCGCCGCGCCATGCACCGGCTGGTGCGCAACGCATTCATCCTCGGCTCCGCCTGGGGCATCGTTCCGGTCGCGTTCTTCGCCAACGCCTCCACCGGCGGCCAACTCATCATCACCTGCCTGTGCGCCGGAATGCTGGCCGGCGGCGCGCTCGCCTTCGCCACCATCCCGATCGCGGCCATCGCGTTCACGACTCCGCTCTTCCTCGGCATCGGGATCTGTCTCGGCAGCGGCGGCGACCCCGCCTATCTGCTGATGGCGGTCCTGGTCGTGGTCTACGGATCCGTGCTGCTGCGCGGCGTGTTCGTCAACTCCTTCACCTTCATGCGACGCATCATGCGGCAGCTCGAAGCGGAACGATCGGTCCGACAGGATCCGCTGACCCAACTGCCGAACCGCTTCGCGTTCAACGAGACACTCGATGCCGCCCTGAAGCGACTGGCCCTGTCCGGCGAGGAGTTCGCCGTGCTGCTGCTCGACCTCGATCGCTTCAAGGAGGTGAACGACAAGTTCGGCCATCCGGCCGGCGACGAATTCCTGGTCCAGGTCGCCAACCGCCTGCAACGCTGCACGCGGGCGGCCGAGCACGTCGCGCGCATCGGCGGGGACGAGTTCGCGCTGGTCATGACCAATCTCACCAGGGCTGAAGACGCCCTCGAGATCGCGGAGCGATTCGTCGCGGCCTTCGCCGAGCCGATCCTGGTCGAGGGCCGCGAGATCATCGGCGCCACCAGCGTCGGCATCGTGCTGGCGCCGCGGGACGGCGACAAGCAGCTGGACCTGCTCAAGCATGCCGACGCCGCGCTCTATCGCGCCAAGAAAGCCGGACCGGGCACGATCTGCTTCTTCGAGGCCGCCGACGACAAGTCGGCGCGCGACCGCAAGGCGCTACAATCGGATCTGGAGTGCGCCATTGCGCGAGACGAGTTGTTCCTGGTCTTTCAGCCGTTCCTCAATCTCAGGGACAACCGGATCACCGGCTTCGAGGCGCTTTTGCGCTGGAAGCATCCGGTGCGCGGACTGGTGCCGCCGAGCGAGTTCATTCCGATCGCGGAGGAAACCGGCCTCATTCACGAGATTGGCGAGTGGGTCATACGGCGCGCCTGCGCGACATTGGCGGAGTGGCCCGACCATATCAGGGTCGCGGTAAATTTCTCCGCGGCGCAATTCCACAACACCGGCATCCTTCACACGATCGTGCAGGCGCTGGCCGACGCCAACGTCGCCCCTCACCGGCTGGAGATCGAGATCACCGAATCGATGCTGCTGTCGAAATACGGTTCGGCGTCATCGATTCTGAACGCGCTGCTGCAACTCGGCGTCACGGTGGCGCTGGACGATTTCGGCACCGGGTTCTCGTCGCTGACCTATTTGCGCAAGCTGCCGTTCAGCCGCATCAAGATCGACCAATCCTTCATCAGCGACATGCTGGCGCAGCCCGACTGCGCAGCGATCGTGAAATCGGTGATCGCGCTTGCGCGGGACCTGCGGATCGGCGTGGTCGCCGAAGGCGTCGAGACGGCCGATCAGCTCGAATATCTGCGCCAGACCAACTGCGACGAAGTCCAGGGCTATCTCATCAGCCGCCCGGCCTCGGCCGATCAGGTGCTGGCTCTGCTCGACCCGAAGAAGCAAAGAGCGACTTACGCCGCGTAGAGCCTGTACCTTACCGGCGAAGCCCAATGCTCGTGCACATGTCGGGATGTCCGTACAAGACAGAATAGAGAAATAAAAGCTGGAACGGCGCCATCTTCCTCCAATGGACGGTGCGGCCTTCTTCGGGCTTAACCAGTATTCCTCATACCAATCAGGCTGAATTCGAAATGAGGACATCGGCCGCTCGAACCGACTCGGGTGAGATCTTTTTGGTTGCATGACACGGTCCTGGGACAAGGGACAAAGTCATTTTTTGCGGCGTGCTTAATTGAGCCGGGCGCACGGGTCTGTTCACGGCGGGAGGACGACAGCTGCGCGAGGTCGAGCCTTGGGAAATTGGCACGTCCGGTCGTATCCAATTTCCGTCATCCCCGGCTTCGGATATCAAACGTTTATTGGAGGATTCGATCGGACACCTCGCGGGTCGATGCCTCGGTTCGAAGCGACAAAATCGATCTCGCCGCGCGAAATGCCGATGTCCATCAGTTCCCTGTCATTAGGATCGAATAGATCGGCGCGCAGTCTTTCGCGTTTGCGCCGTTCTTGAAATGCATCCCAACATGTCTCCAGGAAGTTGACGACGCGCCGCGCAGAAGCGAGCCTTCTGTCCCACCCTGCTGCACTATAGGCCGTACTCATTGCGCAATCTCCGGATTCCCGAACGCGCGATCCCTTCGATCGACAAGCAAGCGAGCGCAAGCAGACGCCCGATCAAAACCGGCTCGCCGAAAAACATGCTCACACACAGTTACAACTTGGCGCCGAGATCGTCCTTCAGCTCTTGGAGGTGGTTCCTGCCGGCAGCTGGCTCTTCGGCTTCTGCCTCCACGAAACCGTATCTTCTGCCCTCCGCGATGCCCTGTGCAATCATCCTTACAATAATGTCAGCTTCGTCGCTTGAGAGCCGCTTAGGCGTCCATGAACTCAGGATTTGACGAGCGCGCCGTAATTCCCTTTCACTAATGGGCAGCTTGATTGGCATTTTCGCAATTCTCCAACCGCGCCTTGAGCTAGTCTACCATAGCCCAGGTGACTTGAGGCATGCATTTCGACGCGCCGAAACAGTAGTGTTGCCTAGGCTAACTGCATGCCGAGTGCGAAACTCACTGACTGGCAAGCAGTCACGACTCAAAAAGTCGCTACCGCAAGCATCGTTGGCTCTCACTGTCAGGACAGATACGTTCTCTCCCGCTGAGGCTCTCCCCATTTTCTCACTCACCGACTTTTCTGATCCGCTTGTGGCCCTTCGCGTCGAAGCGTACATCTCGCTTCGGCGGCGGCCTCACTCACGGGTCTCTGACTTGGACGCGCGGGCAGCGGGCAACTTGAATCGCGCGAGGTGGATTAATCACCTGATCACGCGCGACTGCATAATGGCGAAGCGACTGCCTTCAACAGCATGCTGGCTGCTCACAGACATCATCGCAGGGTGCAACTTACCACCGAACGAGCGGTACCGGCGCTCGCGCCCTCGCAAATTCGGTCAATACAGTTGTCGGGGTCAGGACTCCCAACAGCCCACAATATTGCGATGTCCACGCTTGAGCCTGCGTGTTAAGCTCGCAAGTACTTTGAGAGGCCCGTTATGATGCAGGGCCAACAGATATTGAAAGCAATTGTGTGATCATTGGTACGCGCCTCGCGCAAGGGAGGTTGCTGTGGAGCAAATTTTTCATCGTGAAGTCGATTGCCACCCGCTACAACGTTGTCTAACACGAGCATATCATCGTTGCCGTCATCTCCTGAGCGTGGCGCTCTGCGCGGCTTGCATATTCCAATTCGCGAGTGAAGCCAGAGCTCAATGCACCGCACGAGATGTATTGCAGAACCAGCTGAAGCTGAGGAAAGCTCCCTCGGTGCGTGTGCCGGAAGTTCTGGTCAGTTCAGCCGCCAATGTCCCGGCGTGGAAGACGATTACGCTCGGGACTTTTGCAAATTCATTCGCCCTTCGTAACGCTTTGGATGCGAGCGGGTGCAACGTCGGAGGGCTGGCTGCGGAAATTCTTGCACGACCGGCCTTCGTCGTCAGTTCGACAAAAAAGAACGTTGAGCTCGTTACCGTATCGGCGGCCGAACTCGGCTTTACGACAGATAGCGTGACTTTGGCTGCAATTTACGCGCGCGCTAAGCAGCTGGGCTTTAGGCTTGCGGCCCCAGAGACCGGCCCACAATTGAGGCTTCAATATCTTGACCAGCCCATGGGAGAATTTCTGATCATTGGAATGGAGCCGATCAAGACGTGGGGCGGCGAGCAGGTCATCCTGAACGTAGCCAATGGCGGCGCCGGACTCATCCTGATTGGCCAGGACGGCAAGGCTGACGCAGAAATATCCGTGACCTCCCGCGTCGTATTCGCGCGGTCGGATGAAGCCGTGCCCGCTGACCAGCTTGAGAAAGCAGCAGCATTCCTGCCCCCCTAATTTCAAGGCGTTGCCAACGGCAAAACGCACGCGACGTATTCATGAGGACGCGCCCTGGTTTGGTCAGATCGCGTCCGCCCGGTGCAGCGTGTCCACCGTAATGGTGCCCCGCGCGCGGGAGACGCAGGCGCAGATCTTCTGGTTCTCCTGCTTCTGATGGTCGCTGAAGAAGACGTCGCGATGGTCGATCTCGCCCTCGATATCGACGACGTCGATCGCGCACAGACCGCATTCGCCGCGCTTGCAGTCGTACATCACCTCGTGGCCGGCGGCGTTGAGCACGTCCAGCATGGAGCGTTCGCGCGGGATTTCGAACTCGACGTCCGAGCCCTTCAGGCGCACGCGAAACGCTTCCGTCGGCAGCGAGCCGCTGGAGCCGAAGGTCTCGTAGCGCAGATCGGAGAGCGGACGCCCCGCATCCAGCCAGGCATGGCGCGCGGCGTCCAGCATGCGCATGGGGCCGCAGAACAGCGCCAGCGCCTCCGGCGGCAATGAGGCGAACAGCGCGTCGAGGTCGAGCCGCCCTCCCTCGTCGCTGGCGTGGACGACCAAACGATCACCCAACAACTCGGCGAGATGATCGAGATAGGCGGCGTCGTGGCGCGAGCGCACCGCATAATGCAGCGTCACACCGGCGTCGCGCCGGACCAGCGCCTGCGCGGCCCCGACGATCGGCGTGATGCCGATACCGCCGGCGACCAGGCAATAATGCTTGCGGCTCCAGTCGAGCGACAACAGCGACGAGGGCAACGTGACGTCGAGCCGCGCGCCGGGCTGGAGCGACCACATGTAGCGTGAGCCGCCGCGGGAATCCTCGGCGCGGCGCACCGCGATCCGGAAACCACGGGGATCAGCCTCGCCGACCAGCGAATACGACCGCGTCTCCGGCTGGCCGTTGATGCTCACGGTGACGTTGATGTGGCTGCCGACAGGATAGGCGGCGCCGTCGAATTGATCCGGCAGAATCAGGAATTCGCGAATGCTCGGCGAAAGATCGCGCGTCTCGACCAGCGTCGCCGGAGTCCAGGTTTCGATGAATCGCATGACTGCCCTATTCGGTTGCGGACTTGACGAGCGCGAGCGCCGGCAGCAGGTCCAGATTCGTCCGGTTGCGCAGCGCAAGCCGCAAATTGCGCACGGCGAGCCGCGCATGCTCACGCATGATGGCTTCGGCGCGCCCGCCTTCCCGGTTCTCGATCGCGTCGATCACGACGCGATGATGCTCCTGCCCGATGATCAGAATCTGCTGCGCCTCGGGCAGCGCCGATTGCGCCATCACGAAGCCGCTGGGCGAAGCGAACGGCAGCGCGGAAGCGCGGTCGATCTGCCGGATCAGGGGCGGGCTGCGCGACAATTCCGTAAGCAGCGCATGGAAGCGCGCATTGAGCGCGACATAGGACGAGAAAGCATCGACCGAGATCGGGATCTGGCGCAGGAGCTCGTCGATCGCCGCATGGCACTCCTTCAAGGGCTCGAGCTCGCGCGCGGAAACGCCGCGCTCGGCGGCGAAGCGTGCGGCGAGTCCCTCCAGCGTGCCGCGCAGCTCGATGGAATCGAGGATGTCGCGCTCGGAGAAGGCCTTCACCATGAAGCCGCCGGAGGGGATCGCCTCCAGCAGGCCCTCTTCCTCCAGCCGCACCAGCGCCATGCGCACCGGCGTGCGCGAGGCGCCGGTGGTCTCGACCGCCTGGAGCTCGGAGATGCGCTCGCCGGGACGCAAGGCCCCGGACAGGATCTGGTCGCGCAGCGCGAGCTGCGCCTTCACGGTCTGCGAGACGGAGCGATCGACCTCGCGCTCGGCCATGACCTACTCCGCGGCCTGGAGATGTTGCGGCTGGGTCTCCTTCGCGACCATCTTGTCGATCAGCCGCCGCGACCGCATCGCCCCGGCATCGATGTTGAGGTTGTAGAAGACGCGATCGGGGTTCTCGTCCATCGCGCGCTGCTGCGCTTCGAGGATCACCTCGTCCTCGCGGAAGATACCGGAGACGCCCTCGCGGATCTCGGTCGTGATGCGCTGGTCGCCAAGGCGATAATTGCGCGCGAAGGCCCAGAAGTAGTGGCAGGTCTTCTCGGTCTCGGGCGTGATGGTGTTGAGCACGAAGCCGTTGACGCCCTGCGAGCGGTCGCCTTCCGGCGCGCCGGTGCCGGCCGGCGCCACGCCGACGTCGATGGCGACGGTGCACGGGGCTTCAAAGCGGATGATCTGCCAGCGGTCGACGAGGCCGGGCTTGCCGAGTTGCTTGGCCCAGAACGGCGGCGGCTCGATATCCCGCATCCAGCGCGTCACCGTAACGGTCTTCTCGCCATGGGTGACATCGAACGGCGCCTCGGCGACCGCCTCGTTGCCGATCGAGGAGCCATGCACGAAGGTCTCGTGCGTGAGATCCATGAGATTGTCGACCACCAGGCGATAGTCACACTTCACGTGAATGGTCTTGCCGTCGCCGGCCCAGGCCGGATCGTCGTTCCAGTGCATGTCCGGCACCAGCGCGGGATCGGCCAGCGCGGGATCGCCCATCCACAGCCAGATGAAGCGGTGGCGCTCGACGGCGGGATAGGCACGGACGCAGGCTGACGGGTTGATGGTCTCCTGCGAGGGCATGAAGGTGCAGCGGCCCTGCGGATTGAATTTCAGGCCGTGATAGCCGCAGACGACGGTGTCGCCTTCCAGCCGGCCCTTGGAGAGCGGCACCAGGCGGTGCCAGCAGGCGTCTTCCAGCGCCGTCACGCCGCCATCGGCTTTCCGGTACATCACCACATGCTTGCCGCAGATCGTCCGCGGCAGCAGCGCCTGCTTGACCTCGGCGTCCCAGGCGGCAGCGTACCAGGCATTCATGGGGAAGGGTTTTGTCACAGGTCTCTCTCCCAAGGCTTGTATGAATACGTTCTGTATACATTATCAGGCGTGAGCGGGAAAATATAAGTAACAAAATACCTCTTATCTAAGAATTGTATACACTAGACGTCGAGCTTGGCAGTTGTCGTAAATCCGTCCAGCCTTTCCCAGCATCGCCAAAAAAAAGCGATGTCCTGGAAGGCAGGACCGCCCCTCCTTTGCATGGGGTTGTTTTTCGATTTTTGCAGAAGCGCGCCGGAGCGCACCTCCCGCCTGGAGAGAGGCGCACTTCTGTCGCCGATGATACGAAGCTGCTCGCCGAGCTAGGCCCCAAACGCCTTCGTCAATCCCGCTTGGGCCTCCTGCTGGATGCGGTGCAGGTGATCGGTGCTGCGGAAGCTCTCGGCGTAGATCTTGTATACATCCTCGGTGCCGGAGGGCCGTGCGGCGAACCAGCCGAAATCGGTTTCGACCTTGATGCCGCCGAAGGGCTGGCCGTTGCCGGGGGCCTTGCTGAGGGTGGCGCGGACGGGGTCGCCGGCGAGGTCCTTCAGCCCGAGCTGCTCGGGGGTCACCGACTTCAGCACGCTCTTCTGGGCCGCGGTCGCCGCGACGTCGATCCGCTCATAATGGGGCACGCCGAGCTCGGCGGTGAGGTCGGCAAAGAGCTGGCTCGGGTCGCGGCCGGTCTTCGCCAGGATTTCGGCCCCGAGCAGGCCGAGGATGATGCCGTCCTTGTCGGTGGTCCACACCGTACCGTCGCGCTTGAGGAACGAGGCCCCTGCGCTCTCCTCACCTCCGAAGCCGAACGAGCCGGTGACGAGGCCATCGACGAACCATTTGAAGCCGACCGGCGTCTCGACCAGCTTGCGGCCAAGCTTCTTGGCGACACGATCGATGACCGAGCTCGAGACCACGGTCTTGCCGATCGCAGCGTCCCCGCCCCAGTGCGGCCGGTTCGCGAACAGGTAGGCGATCGCGGTCGCAAGATAATGGTTGGGGTTCATCAATCCGCCGGTCGGCGTCACGATGCCGTGGCGGTCCGCATCGGTGTCGTTGGCAAAGGCGACGTCAAAGCGGTCCTTCATCCGGATCAGGCTCGCCATGGCGTAGGGCGAGGAGCAGTCCATCCTGATCTTGCCGTCCCAATCTACCGTCATGAAGCGGAAGGTCGGGTCGATCGCCTCGTTCACGACCGTCGCCGTCAGGCCGTAGCGCTCGATGATCGGGTGCCAATAATGCACGGCCGCGCCGCCGAGCGGATCTATGCCGATGTTGACGCCGGCTGATCTGACGAGCTCGAGATCGACGACATTGCCGAGATCGGCGACGTAAGGCGTGACGAAATCGAACGCGTGGACGGACGAGGATTTGCGTGCCTTCGCGTAGTCCATGCGCGCAACGCCCTTGAGGCCATCGGCGAGCAAGGCATTGGCGCGCTTCTCGACTACGCCAGTGACGTCTGTGTCAGCGGGACCGCCATGCGGCGGATTGTATTTGTAGCCGCCGTCCTCCGGCGGATTATGCGACGGCGTGATGACGACGCCGTCGGCAAGACCGCTCGTCCGCCCCTTGTTATAGGACAGGATCGCATGCGAGACCGCCGGGGTCGGCGTGTAGCCTCCAGCCCGATCGACCATGATGTCAACGCCGTTGGCGGCGAACACTTCGACGGCGCTGACGAGCGCAGGCTCGGCGAGTGCGTGGGTGTCGATGCCGATGAACAGCGGACCGGTCAGCCCCTTCTCGCGCCGGTAGTCGCAGATCGCCTGCGTCGTCGCGAGGATATGACCCTCGTTGAACGAATTCTTCAGTGAGGTGCCGCGGTGCCCCGACGTTCCGAATGCCACCCGCTGCGCCGGGTCGGCCGGATCAGGCCTGTTGGCGAAATAGGCCGTGACAAGCCTTGGAACATTGGCAAGCGCGCTCGGCGCAACCGGCTTACCCGCCGCGGGATCGACTTCTGCCACTGCAACTCCTCGCAATTTTCAAACGACTGCGTCACCATACCATCGGGCAAGCCATCGCCAAGCCGATTGCCGGACCGGCCAGAGCCACACACCAGCCGACGACCAACCGACAACGCCCATCCACCGCGGGACGATCCATCGCCAGGGGTCAATGGGCGATCTCGTACTTTGGTGCCGGATGTCGATTGATGCAGGACAAAGACGCTGCCGCGCCGCATCGGCAGGCTGCTTCCTGTTGAAGTGCCGGGAGTTGCGGGAGTTTCCCGGCGGATCCCAAGGGGAGCAGATTCGAGATGATTGGACGTCAGATTTTTGCCCTCATGCTGGCGAGCGTCGCGTCGTCAGCTCTCGCCGCGGAGGTCGATCCGACCGCCGGGAAGGTTGTTTTCGAACGAACCTGTGCAAACTGCCACGCGGTCGTGATCGGGGTGAACAAGGTTGGCCCAAGTCTTTGGAATGTCGTCGGCCGCAAGCCCGCAGCTGTCCCCGATTTCGCCTATTCGGAGGCGATGAAGGCCAACAAGGAGGCCTGGACACCGACCGCCCTGGACACCTACCTCGCTGACCCCCGTGGCGATGTCCACGGCGTCAAGATGTTCTTCAAGGGGCTGCCGGACCCAGGCGATCGCGGCAACGTCATCGCCTATCTGGCGACGCTGAAGTGAGCGATTGAGACCGGCGGCTGGCAAATCCGGTGAACGCCGGTTCGCCGGATCGTGCGGCTCTGCTATGGTCTCGTGCGGTCACGGAGCATCATCCCGCCCATGGACCTCGCGCGCCGGCTCGTGCCCGTGCTCTGTTTGCTCGCAATCGCAGGCGTAGCAGCTCACGCGAATGCTGCCAAGTTCTACACCGAGGATCTCCGCATCCCGATGGCGGCGGCAGGACCGCAGGGGCTCGAGGCCTTCCTGGTGCGGCCCGCCGCGTCCAAGCGCTATCCGCTTGCCCTGCTGAGCCATGGCACGCCGCGGCACTTCGACGACCGGACGACCATGTCGGCGCACAAATATTATGCCATTGCGCTGGAATTCGCCCGGCGCGGATTTGCCGCGCTGATCGTGCTACGGCGCGGCTATGGCACCTCGCCGGGCGACCGGGTCGACAGCCTCGGCCCCTGCGCCCGTGCCGCCTATCTGCCGGCCACCGCCGTTGCGGTCGCCGACCTGCGCGCGGCGATCGATGCGATGGCGCGACGGAACGACGTCACGACAGCCGGCATGATCGCCGTCGGCCATTCCGCGGGCGGCCTTGCCACCGTGGCACTGACTGCGCAGGCCCCGCCCGGGCTCGTCGCCGCGATCAACTTTGCCGGCGGCCGCGGCTCCTCCAGCGACAATTTCGTCTGCAATCCGGATGACCTCGTGCAGGCCTTCGCGACCTTCGGCAAGACTTCGCGCGTGCCGATGCTGTGGGTCTATGCCGCAAACGACCAGTTCTTCGCACCTGCGATGGCGCATCGATTCTATGAGGCGTTTCGCAGCAGTGGCGGCAATGCCAATTTCATTGATGCGCCCGCCTTTGGCGATGACGGCCACTATCTCTATTCAACCGTGACGCGCCCGCTCTGGACGCCGCCGGTCGACGCATTTTTGCGCGAGCGCGGGCTGGGCAGCCGCGAGACGGTGAGCCTGCCGGATCCGCTGCCGGTGCCAGGGCAGCTCTCAGGCTCGGGCAAGGACGAGTTTTCGCGCTATCTCGCCAGCTTCAATCCGCACAAGGCGTTCGCGGTCGCGTCCAAAGGCGCCTTCGGCTGGCGTTCCGGCCGCGCCACGACCGACGCCGCGCAGCGCGACGCGCTCGCGGCCTGCGGCAAATGGGCGGCCGATTGCAGTCTCTATGCCGTCGACGACAACCTCGCCGGCGGCCAGGCCGCATCCGCGCGCTGACGCTTCAGCGTCCGCCGACGAGCACACCAAGCCGCGCCAGGAATTCGGCTGCCTGGGCGCAGAGCGTCGTGTTGGCCATGCCGTGGGTGACGGCGAGGCGAAGCAGATCAGCCATCTCGGCGGCCTCGCTCCTGCGGCTCGCCTGCATCAGCGCGACTTCGAGCAGGAAGGGGACAAGTGCGGCCTGCTCGTCCGCCGCCAAGTCCTCGAACAGCTGCTCCCAATGCGCGCCGGCCTTTGGAATGCGCGCGTAGAGATCTGCCGCGAGCGTGCTCGGATAGCACCGGCCGGCGATCGCGAACGGCGAGGTCATGCCGGCCTTGAGCGCAACCGCGCACAGCATGCCCATGACATAGGCCGTGTGATAGGACGTCGCGAGCGCGCATTTTGTCTTGTCGTGACCGCTCAGGCGCAGCAGCTGGCTCGCCGCCGACCGTCCCGCCGGCAGGAAACCGACCTTGTCCTCGAGCGAGGCCACGACGCGGAAGCCGAACGCTGCGGCAGGGCTCCAGGCGGACGAGAGCAGCGGCCAAGCCATCAGCGCTTCGGCCGCAAGGTCATAGTCCTCGACCACCAGCGCGCGAGCGAGCACGGCCGCCGATTCATCGAGGAACTCCTCCTTCGGGCGCGGCAGCCTGACCTGCCAGTTGCCGAAATCGGTGAAATACATCACCGCATGGGTGTGCGCATAGGCATCCTCGCGCGTGCCGTTGAGCAGATCGATCGCGTTGCCGAGCGCGGTCTTGCGCGCGACTTGCGCGAAGTCGGGTCCGGGCGGATCGTCGAGCCAAAGCGCCAGCAGCCAGCCGATCTCGAGCTCGCGATAGGGCACCACCTCATGGCCCGGCCGCGCCGACGCCGACCAGCTTTGCGCGAGCAGCGTGTCGAAGGCGTCGTCGGGATGACCGAACGTGCTCAGGATGATGTGCGGGGTCGCGAGCTGGAGGCAGACCGACGGATAGCGCGCGACATCCCAGCGCATCTGCTGAGAGCGCGCGCAGGGCAGGAGTTCGCCAAGCAGCGCGTCGATCGCGTGGCGAATGCCGGCATCTGAGGCATGCCGGCCTGCGATGTGAAGCAGCATGGCCGTTTCCGCGAGCGGCTTCTCTGCGGCGAAGTTGCCCTCCGGCAGATCCGAGCCGTCAAACCCGTGCTCGCCGAGGAACTGAACCGTGCGCGCGGCAATCCGCATCGCTAGACGCAGACGTCGCCGCAGGTCTTGGCGAAAGTCCTCACGAAAGTCCTGGCGAAAGTCCGGATCCGGCGTGAGCCCGCCGTCGCGTTTGTGATCTAGCGCGACCTTGCCTTGCTGTGGATGCTGCATACCGCCTCCCGATGGGTGGCCGCGGAGCTGTCGCGCCACGGCGGACCAAAGCCGCGCTAGGGGATCAGGCTCGCGTCAGCGGCCGGTGACTTCGTTGCGGAGGACGGCCGGATCGATCTCTTCGGTCACCTCCACCTGGGGCGGTATGCAATAGCGGATGACGCGGTGACCGATGACGAAACCAAATTCGCCGTCGCGGCCGCTGGCAAGGCTCGCGCCGTTCTCGGCGACGAACTTTCCGAACGCGGCGAAGTCGAACGCTCGCGATGCCAGGAATTTGCGGACGATATCTTCCTTGTCTGCAGCGTGGCTCAATGTTGCCTCCATGGGCTGGTGTGGATCGATGCCGCGGCAAAGCCTGCCGCCATCGACGCGGCAAACACTGGCCCGATCTGCCGCCCCGGTAGTGTGAACTACCACACATTTCAAGAACTGTTGAGCACAACCGCAACGCGGGTTCCATCATCGTGTGCGGGCGCACGCGAGCGGTCAACGGACGGGCTAGTCTAGCAGGCGCCGCGTCTTGCCTAGAGTCGCTCGGTGATCGCGAGCTTGTAGCCGACGCCGGTGACGGTTGCGATCACGGGCGTTCCGCTGCCAATCAACTTGCGGCGCAGCCGCGCCACCAGCGCATCGACCGTGCGCACATCGACCTCGGTCTGGCGGTTGCTGACGACCTCGATGAGGTAGTCGCGGCTGAGCGGCCGGCCGTCAGCGCCGACGAGGGCGGCGAGCAGATCGAACTCGGCGCGGGTGAGCGGGACCGGCTTGCTGTCGCCGTCCATCAGCTCCCGGCGCATCAGATCGATGATCCAGTCGCCGAATGCGATCGAGTTGTGGCAGCGCGCCGCCTTGCGATCGATCGAGCGCCGCCGCAGCACGCTGCGCGCACGCGCAAGCAGGTCGCGCAGGTTGATAGGCTTGGTCACGTAATGATCGCCGGCGACCTCGAGCCCGAGGATGCGGTCGGCGTCGGTGTCGCGGCGCGTGACGAAGATGATGCCGGCATTGCTGAGCGCCTGGATTTCCTTGGCCAGTTCGAAGCCGTCACCGTCGGGCAGCTGGACGTCGAGGAAGACAAGATCGGTGCGGACGCGTAGCGCCTGGCGGCATTCCGCGCAGGAGCCGGCACCGACCACGTTGAAATTGTTCTTGCTGAAATAGCCAACCAGCATGGCGCGGGTCACCGCCTCGTCCTCGACGACGACGATGCGATCCGGGCGATGCAAGTCCTGGGATACGGAGCCGGCCATGGCGTCAGCCTTTCCCTGCACGTTCGACGTCATCAAAACGGTGCAAGCAGGAGCCAGCCGTGCAGATGGGCTCGCAACGCAATGCGTCGCGATGTGAACCTTCATTCACAAAGCATTTGAAAGCCCCAGCGAACATGGCGCGATAGTACGCGCCTCGGCGTGCGCAAACAATATCAGCGGTGAGAGAACACCGCACGGCGAATGCCTAGCGCAAGTGCGAAGCGAGCCGCGCGGCGGATCCGGCCTCTCTCGAACTACTTGATCCCGACCCTGATCCGGAACGACAGCGTCTCCTCCGCGCCGGGCGCGATATGCATCAGCCCTGGCTTCTCATCGAACGCACCGTCGAAGTCCGCAGGGCTCGCATAGCCGCGCCATGGCTCGATGCAGAGAAACGGCGCGCCCGTTGGCTTGGACCAGACGCCGAGCTCGCGGAAGCCGCTCCAGGACATCTCCACCCAAGGAGCCGGAGATGCTCCCTGCCCGGCCGCGTAGCGGACCGAGGTGCCGTTGAGGCGATCGAAGATCACCGCGTCCGCGGCGAACAAGGATTCGGACAGGCCGAGCACCCTCTCGCGGACCGGGCTCGGCTCTGTCGCCTCACGCAGCAGTCCACCTTCGAGCCGGCGGACGGGATGCGGCTCGTCCTGCGCGAAGGCGAGCACATAGCGCTCCTTCGGCATATCAGGTTCGAGCGGCCAGTTGAACGCCGGATGGCCGCCGAGCGAGGCCGGCAAGATGTCCTCGCCTGTATTGGTGATCGTGAAGCCGAATTCGAGTCCCGCGCCGTCGAGCGTGCAGGTCACGGTCAGCCGGAAGGCGAAGGGATAGAGCGCGCGCGTCGCCGCGTCGTCGGTGAGTTCGAGTACACAACGCGACGAGGATCGCTCGAGCCATGTGAAGCGCCGGTCGCGCGCAAAGCCATGCTGGGTCAGCCGATAGGCCTTGCCGCCATAGTGCAGCTCATCGTTCTTGAGCCGGCCGACGATCGGAAACAGAAGCGGCGCATGGCGGGGCCATTCCGCACCCGCCTGCCAGATGAATTCGAGGCCTGTCTCATGCTTCAGGGAGCACAGCTCGGCCCCTTGCGCCTTGATGGTCGCGCTCAGCGCTCCGCTTCGAACCACGTGAATGTCTTCGTTCATGTCTCTTATCCCCGAGAAGCTCTCGGTCCAATACTAGCGTGAACTTGCGTGGCGGCGCCATGGCAAGGCACACCGCGCGCACGGACCGTCCGTACAAAATTCGTCGATGCAACCCGGACGACAACAGGTGCCAGACCTGGTACGTCGCCGGCATGCAGGTCGCAGCTTGGACCTTCAGGACGATGCTACAGGCTTAGACCCGGCATGATCGCGACCGGATGCCCGGGTGAGCTCGTTGGACTTCTGGCTACGCAACAAGAATAAGGCTCTCCAATCGCGCTGATGGCCAAACTCAATATAGCGATAGCTCAAAGCACTTAGGGCGATCACGATTGCGAGATATGGCAACGACAATCGAAGCGTGTCTTTCAACGATGACGTATCGGGCGGGATCATCTCAACCATGATGGACGAATGCCATGCGTAAATGCTGTAGCACATACATCCGACCACTTGAATTGCCCATGCCTCGAACACGCGATTTGCGGACCACGCTCCGGACAGGACCGCGAGCAACACCATGGAAAACCCGGCGCAAAACATCGTCGCGTAGAGAATGCTCACGGCCCAGGGGCCGTTGTCCTTGATATATATGGCGGCGATCATCAGCAGGACCCCGGGCAGAAGCATGCGACAATGGAATCGCCTGAGCGGGACGCTGTCCCTGGACTTGACGTAAAGATCGCAAACCAACATCCCGAAAATGAACTGGTAGCACGACCCGAAGATGCCGCCCACAAACGGACGAAATACGCCGATCCGATCGACTGCGATGAGATGGCCGAGCACCACGAAGGCTGAGCAGATAACCACGCTGGACAGCACCAGCCTTTCGAGACTCCATCGCGCGATCATAAGGACCAGCAACGGAAACAAAAGGCTAAACCAGATTTCAACAGCAACGGACCACAACACGGGATTGGAGGGGGGCATAAACCCGTGCGGCACAAAAATGAAAAGTGTCGATAGAAGTCCGCCGAGCTCCAGATACCAGGCGTGCGATCCAGCGGGTGACTTGGAATGGAGTGCAACCGTCACGAGGACGACGATGTAGTAAAGCGGAAGCAACCGGCTAGCGCGATGCCAATAGAAATCCGGGAAGTCCGCCAACCGAGTGATCGCTCTCTTTCTCGTGCGATAGGGAAGGTACAGAACGAATCCAGAGAGCACAAAAAAGATATTTACGCCCAAGAAGCCGTGCTTCGCGACAATGGCAAGAAGGCCGTTCGGATCAAGCTCACCGGGAAACGACGGCGTGCTGGATGTAAACGGAACGAACAGGTGAAAGACGATCACCATCATGATCGCGAGTCCACGAAGACCGTTGACCGCTCCGATCTTCTGCGCGCCGCTTTCTGCTATGGTGACGGAATCTGGAGATTGTAACGACAAGATCGGCGATCTCAGCATTTCGTGGTTTGCTACTTAACGATACCGGCCAGATTGAACGGTCCGTCGATCGACAGCTCTGACACATCAAGTCGCATCAGGACACAATTCCAAAACGAGCGCAGCCCAAGATAGACACGGCGAACACCGTGCCTTCAAATAGTCAATTACAGGATATAGACGGCAGCAGGCTGGCTTTGGGGCAGAATCATGAGAGCGCGTATAGTTGATGGTAGGGCTCGTTATTATATTTGTTCTGCTCGCGATTGGCTTCGCTGCCGGCTACGGCACGCGTGGGCTGGTCTCCCGCAAACGGCACGCAGAATACCTGAAATTCCAACCCTACATTTCGCAATCTCCGGATGACATCACGCGGGCGCGACATGCCGCGTCTGAACCGCCGATGCCTGAAAGGCAGCGGTCGAACCACGACATCACGCGCTCGTTTCAGGACATATTCATTCACCAGTCAAAGCCAGCCAAACCCGCGAGACCTGCCGCCGCAAATTTGCATCTGGTCCAGACTCACCACCGGCCTCAGCCGGAGGCCGGATCTTTGCAGCCCGCAACCATCGAACAGAGCCTTCAGGAATTGGTCGCATTGCTGCAGGGGCGCAGGCAGGAAGGCTAGTCCGCTCTATCGGCTTGGTCGGAAGTCTTTCGCCGTGTCCGCCAGCCCTTGCCAATCTCGGCTCGAGCTCGCCTGGGCTCCCTTCGTGCAGGAAGCGTAGTCGTGCCGGCGGACTGTTCAAGTGATGCGGATAGGTGAAAGCAGCCAATGCTTCGCGCGACATCCCGCTGCGCGTTTGCACCGATCGCTGCATCCAACATCACTTGCGCATCGATCAGTTTCGTTCCCGCCCACTCAGTCAGAGCTGATCTCGCTGCGTGGCATGCCGGGCGACAGCCGACGCGCAGCGGGGCGAGGATGGAACCGAACATCAATAATGTTGCATAGCGCTTTCAAGCCAAAAAACGATGCCGTACGTCGAGCAGAGCGCCCAGCAATTGACTAGCAGACGCAGTCGGAAAGTGTTATCTTTCTAGCCATTCTGTGGTTGGAATGCGGCGAGATCCTTTCCAGGACATCTCTGACGCCGCAAATGCAGGAGGGTGAATTTTGGTCTTGCTGATAGTAGCAAGCGGCGTGGCGGGCCTTCTTCTGGGACGCTTCTTCCGCGCGTTCACCCTGATTCCTGCAACAATGCTAATCCTGGTTCCAGCGTGGTATTTGGGCGCGCAGCAGGGCTTGGTAACCGGCGCGACAGCATTCCTCGTCAGCGCGGTGGTAATGCAGGTCGTCTATTTCGCGAGCTTGCTGACCCGGCTGCTCGTGGAGAACCTCTCGGTGCTCGATCATGTGCAGTCGGAGGCATCCCCGCCATTGCCTGAATCACGGGTCGCATTCTAATCAAATCACCGGCCTAGGAGAGGACTTCTTCGCATCGTACGGCATCGCGTCCTCCCGGATCAGCCTTCAAACCTGCTTAATCGCGCGCCGCGGATGGATATCGCCGACAGAGCGTCTGTCTGGGCCTCACGATCGGTTCCCGCCATGTCTTGCCGGGATCTTCCAGCCGGTACAGCGCCGGTCATAGTTCCCATTCCGCTTGTGACGTGCTGACTCAAGCCACGCCGCACAGAAGTCGTCGGCTGATATTCTGGGGATGATCCGCACATTTGTGTCTCGCTATGGAGGACGCTCTGATCAGATCTCACCGATCAGCTTGCGGCCAAGAAGCCGAAGGAGGAGCTTCCTTCCGCGCGCGAGTGACGGATAAAGTGCCCTTGCGAGGCGGGGCCGGGAGAACACGAGCCGATTGATCCGGTTGAAAAAAGTCGCCTCGCCGGCAAGCGTTGCCAGCAGATGCATTGCCTCGGCCCCATAGTAATACTGCCCACGCCAGCGAACCACCATGCCCTCGTTGAGATCGAGGTTACGCGCGCGGATATTGCCTACAATCGGATGATCCGATCGCGCGTCGATCAGGTGAACCCGCCGCCCCCGCTCCCGCAACTGGTACAGCAGAACATAACGGCTGCATAACGGGCATTCGCCGTCATAGACCACCCAGATCTCGTCATCGCTATCTTGTCTCAATTCGATAGTCCGTTCGCTGCCGAACGTCGCGCACAAGTTTACTGTCCGCAAGACCGAGGCATGCTGATTCCACTACGTAGTGATAGGCAACAACAACGTCGTCCATGGTCAGCTTGTTGAATTCGCGGTACATCCATGGATTTGAGAGCATGAGGTGCGGATAGGCGTAGAAGCTGTTGTTGTCCTTGACCCGGGGATGGACGCGGAAAAAATGATCCGTCTCGCGGATCAATTTCTCCACAGCCTCCATGGCTACTCCGGTGTCCTGACGTGGAAGGATCTCCGGGCCGCAGGTGATCGCGTCGTGCTAGGTCGCAAGATCGTGGTTGTTGCCAGAGAGTGCCGGTTCAAGGCCCTGGCGATTCTGGATGTCGTAGCGCCAACCGCTTCTGTTGTCGCAGGGATCGTCGCCGTGATCATCTTGAGGAATTATTGGGCGCTTTACCTGTCCACGCTCGTTCTCAGGCTCTTTTCAACGGTCGGGATCTTGGCCTGTTCGGGCTATCGTCCCGGACCCGGATATCCTCGTTTGGACAATCCGCTT
This sequence comes from Bradyrhizobium sp. CB82, assembly GCF_029714405.1. NCBI lineage: Bacteria > Pseudomonadati > Pseudomonadota > Alphaproteobacteria > Hyphomicrobiales > Nitrobacteraceae > Bradyrhizobium > Bradyrhizobium sp. CB82. The sequence goes on from NZ_CP121650.1 coordinate 7,050,265, forward strand.
CACAATCTTATCGGTCAGCGAAGGATGAAGTTATGCAACTCCGCCAGATGGGCATCGATCGCGGCCACCGCGTCAAAGACGTCGACCTGATGATGGCCGAAGTCGGCATCTGTGCGACTGGTCTCCGCGAGGTGCGCGACCCTGGCCAATTCATGGAATGCCTCGTTAACGAACTCATAGGCGTCCTTCGGAGCGGCAGACTGCGCGAAAGCAAATCCGTCGCCTCCCAGGCGCGCCGCAGTGGCGGCCGGTGCCGTTGCTGGAGACTGTGACGTCGGAGCCGGCGCGAAATCAAAGCTGGCTTTCGGGGGATCGATGACCAGCGTGCCGCCCGTTCCGTCGCTCGAGAGATTGAAGCTCGACTTGGTGTAATCACCAACCAGCGAAATATGTGCCGTGTGATTTTGGGCGTCGACCACGGTCAACGTGCCACCGGCCGTGCTGCCCGAAAACGAAGCCGACGTCCCTGCACCGTACACGATGTCCTTCAGATCGAGATGGTTGGAATTGGCGCTGGTGCCGTCACCGGCCAGACCGATCAGCGTCCCCGTAAATTCCGCCGCATGGTCCAGCGTCAGGTTACCCGTCGCGGCCTTGAAGGTGATCGATCCGGAAGCGGCGCCGGACAATTCGAGTGTGGCGCCTGCGTCGATCGTCGCGGCCTGCGTCATATTGCCGAGCTTCAATGCGACGTTTCCGGAAATCTCGAGGACGGTCGACGACGTATTGATTACGCCGTCGCCGTTGAGGTCCTGATAAAACGTCGTTTCCGCCGCCTTGAGCGACGCGTCGGTCGGGGATACCTTGTTCAGCAGGTTCGATAAGTAATTGCCGTTGCCGTCGGTGGTCCATACCGAAAATTCGCCGGTGGCCGGAATCTTCCAGGCCACGTCATAGCCTGTGGACGTCTGCTCTGCCGCCACGGGGGTCCAGACGCCGAACTGTCCCGGTACGACCGCGACGCCGCCATACTTCAACGTTGGTCCAGTTCCGGCGGCCATCGAGACCAACGAGAAATTCTGTCCGACCGCAACCAGGCTCGTTGAGCCGGATGCCTCGACTGTCGTTCCAGCAATTGTTGTCGCGATAGACGCCGCCGCCGTGGCGGTCGAGGGAACACCGATCACGCCATCGCCATTGAGATCCTGGTGAAAGAGGGTCTCGCTCGACTCAAGCACCGAGTCGGTTCCAGATACCTTGTTCAAATAGTTGGATACGAAATTGCCGTTGCCGTCGGTATTCCAGATCGCGAACTGGCCGGTGGAGGAAATCTTCCAAGCGACGAGATAACCGCTCGATGAAGCCTCCGCGCCCACAGGCACCCATGCGCCAAGCTGCCCTGCGACAACCGCCGTCCCGCCATTTTTCAACACAACCGATGACCCGGCCGTCGAAAGGTAGAAGTTGCTTCCCACCTTGGTGAGCGTTGTCGCGCCGGCGGCTTCGATCACCGCGCCAATGGCAGCGCTGAAGACATTCGAGAGCTGGCTCAAATTGCCGGCGATGTCGGTTGCGGTCGCGGTCAGGCCATGTTGGCCCGTCGCGAGCGATCCCGTGGTGATGCTCCAAGCCCCGCTGGCTCCGGCCGTGCCCGTGCCGAGCTGGGTCGCGCCTTCGTACAGCCTGACAGTGCTTCCCGCCTCCGCCGTCCCGGAAACGACCATGGCGCTTGAAGCGGCAGGTGTACCTGAGGTCAGGATCGGTGCAACCGGTGCAAGTGTATCGACCGTGACGTTCAACCCGCCTGACGAAGCGCTGACATTGCCGGCGGTGTCCGTGGCCTTGCCGGTAAAGGCATGGATCCCGTCGACCAGCGTGCTGGTCGCAAACGACCAGTTGCCACTGGCGTCAGCAGCCGCGATGCCGACCTGCGTCGATCCATCAAATATCTCGACCTGACTGCCTGCCTCTGCAGCGCCAGTCAGAGTCAACTGATTGGCGTTCGTAATGCCATCTCCGACGATGTTGCTGTCTGGCGAAAACGAAGCGATGCTCGGCGCGGCTGGCGCGGTTGCATCAACGAGAACATTCACGCTGGTCGATATAGCGCTGAGATCACCCACTCCATCAGCAGCGACCGCCGTAAACGAGTGGCTTCCGTCCGCTAACGTGCCAGTGGTGAAGCTCCAACCACCGTTGTTGTCAGCGGTCGCCACACCAATCTGGGATGTCTGGTCAAACACCTTGATCGTAACGCCAGCCTGTGCGGATCCGGTCAAGATCAAATGATTTGCGTTGGTCAGTCCCCCGGTGCCCAGCGTGCCGGGAGAAGCGAGCGAGATCGTCGGCGCCGTAAGTCCGGCCATGGTCATGGAGGCGCCAGTAGGAGAGACGAACGAGTAGTCCGACGACGACAGTTGTGTCACTCCGGCAATTCGGAAACTGTCGGCTCCCCCTGCGTAGTGAACGGTCCACTCGTCGCCCACATTCGTCAGATACGCGCTCGCGTCGTAGCCCTTCAGGATCAGCTTGTCGTGCTCTGCAGTCGAACTCGTGAAGACGTGGAAGTCCGCTATGGTGTCGTGGCCGCTCGCGATACCGTAAACAAAGGTATCGTTGCCCGAACCTCCATAGAGCCAGTCGTCCCCGCCGCCTCCATTGAGGACGTCGTTGCCACTGGAGCCTACCATCCGGTTGGCGAGCGTGTTGCCGATGCCGGTCAGCCCCCCCTTCATCAGCGTCAGATTTTCGACATTTGCCGGCAGCGTATAGGACACCCAGGCTTCGACGCTATCGATGCCACCGCCCGGATTTTCGATGATCTTTTGATTTGGACTGCCGACGACATAGGTATCGTCACCGGACCATCCGACCATTGTGTCGTCGCTGTTTACCGGTGTTATTTTGTCGTTCGCAGCGGTACCGTAGACAATATGGCTGCTGGTCGATCCATTGATCCAGGATGTAATGGTTCCCCCTACCGGCAAAGCTCCCGGCAATTGGAAGTCATCACTGGTGAACGCCGAAATCGTGGTGTTGCGAAGAACCAGCGTATCCTGGCTTGTCAACGCGAAGTACACGTCGTTGCCGACCTGCGTCATCGCCGCTTTGATGTCGTTGAGTGAAGTGAACGCAAAACCGTTCAATTGAATGACGTCGTGCCCCGCAGCCGATCCCGGCGTGAAGTCGGTGATTATGTCCGAACCATCGCCCGAGTTGATCACGAAGGTGTCGGCGCCACCGCCGCCGGTCAAAATGTCATTTCCGAGACCACCGGTGATCACGTTGGACGCATCGTTGCCGACGATTATGTTGGACTCCGAATTGCCCGTGCCGTCGATCGCGGCCGAACCGGTCAGCGTCAGATTCTCAACGTAATCGGGCAGCTTGTACGTGACGGAAGAAAGGACGGTATCCACCCCGCCGCCATAGCTCTCGACCACCTTGGCGCCGGGATCGGTGACGATGTAGGTATCGTCGCCAAGCCCGCCGGTCATCATATCGGCGCCCCCTGCGCCGCCGAGGAGATCATTGCCGCTGGTCCCAGTCAACGTGTCGGCACTTGCCGTACCCGCGATGGTGTTCGTTGGAGTTCCACTGGCCAGAAGCGTATAGCTGGCGAGCGTATACTCCGGCAGCTGGTAGGCCTTGATATAGTCGATGTTCATTTGCGCGGTTGCGCTTGGATCTGCGTTGCCGGCCCAGCTTCCGCCCATCGCCAGATTGGCGATCATGTACATGGCTGTGTTCATGTCCGATGGAGTGGCGACCTGCCCGACCTCGACTCCATCGACAAAGTAGCTCAGCGTGTACGGCGTCCACTCCACACCGAAGGTATGGTCGCCGGCCGTCAGGTTCGCCGTATTCGCCCAATATCCTTGATTTGAGGTGGTGGACGAAAGAAAGCCCCAATGAGCCTGGTCAGGATCTTTGCCCAGTGCTTCAAGCACATCCAGTTCCGTCTTGAGACCGTGGGTGTTGATCGGCAACATCCAGAAAGCAGGCCATGCGCCCTGAGTGCCGGACAGCGAGGCCTTCATCTCGAAGTAGCCATACGTCTGGACGAAGCTGTTCTCGGTCGTGATCAATCCGGACGAGAAAACATGATTGCCAACATAGGCTGCGTCGCTCGATGGAATCGGTGCTGCGGTGATGACCAGATGGCCGTCCTGGATGGAGAACGGATTGAGACCTAACGGACTAGAGGCCTGCGTCCCCGGCAGACCTGCAAAGCTCGGGTCGACATAAACCTCTTGCTCACCCGCTAGCGAGTAACTTGCAGCGCCGCTCCAGGCGTAGTTCGTTTTCCAGTTAAGATGCGGATCCTGGCCGGCCGAGAGCGAGTTGAAGTCGTCGCCGAATGTTTGAACCAATCCCGTTGGCGCGGTGACGATATTGACATTGGCGGCGACGAAATTCTGAACGACCGTGTTTTCAAGGGTAATTTTTTCGCCGTTTCCAAGCGATAGAACGACATCCGTGCCGACCTGCTGCATGGCGGCCGTGACGTCGGTAAGCGTCTTGAAGCTCGTGCCATTGACCTGCAGGACGTCCCCACCGGCACCAGTTTGGAAATCGGTGATGATGTCATTTCCGTTGCCGGCCCTGATGACAAACGTGTCGCTGCCGCCCCCGCCGGTGAGGACGTCGTTGCCCTTACCGCCATCGATCATGTTGTTGCCGGCGTTGCCGATGATGATGTTGTTGAGATCGTTGCCGGCGGCGGGAGAGTCGTATTTATCGCCCAGAGTGAGATTTTCGACGTTCGGCGCGTTAACGAGGCTGTAGCCGTCGATCATACCATCATAGATGGTGTCGATGCCTTGACCGGCGAGCTCCACCACCTTCGTGCCGTGATTGTACATGAAGTAGGAGTCGTCGCCCGCGCCGCCAATCAACGTGACGCCATCGCCCATCGCCTGCAGCGAGTCGTTCATCGCACCGCCCGTGAGCGTCCCCCCGGTACCAACCGTAGTCCAAGGGGTATTCGGCGCAGCGCTTACTGGAAGCGGATTGTCGAGGACAACGTTTGCTGGCGTGAACGAGGAAAGCGCAATGTTCTGTAATGTGAGCGTTTCAGTGGACGAGAGCGTGACGATCACGTCAGTGCCGATCTGCTTTGCGGCCGACATGAAGCTTGTAAACGTGGCAAAACCGTAATTCTGCACCCGCAGGACGTCGCCACCGATGCCCGCTTGAAAGTCGCTGATGGTATCGGAACCGTAGCCCTTTGAGACAACAAAGATATCGCTGCCTGCTCTCCCGGTTAAGAGATCATTGCCTGTGCCGCCGAACAGGACGTCAGAATCTGCGGTTCCATTGATTATGGTCATGATGAGTGCCGTGCTCCCTTTGCGTAGTAGCGAACTACGCCGACCTTCAAATCGGCCTTACGGATTCGACACAATTTGAAGCATGAAGGGGGAATCTGCCGGCAACGGAAAGAGACGCCGTAACATTACGAGCTCATGTGAAGTCGGCGCGGCTCAACCAGGCAAGTTCAATGCACGGCCCATCACCAATGAGCGCACGCGGAACCCGGCCTCGCTTTGGGCACCATGCCGGCTGTTGGAAGGGGAACTCGGCGCCGGCGCTGATCGATTTTCAGCTCGCGAAGTTCCGTGTACGCTCGCCCCTCGAATGCGCCAGGACTATCGCCGGAGGTCCCTCCGCGCGAACTCGGCCATTTTCAATACACACCACATGGTCCGCATCGCGCACGGACTCCAGGCGATGCGTTATGAGCAACAAGGTTCGGCTCTTGAAATGCTTCTGGATCGCGCATCGGATACTGTCCTCGAGCGTCAGATCGAGCGCGCTCATCGCTTCGTCAAGGATGAGGAACTTCGGATTGCGCACAATCGCTCGTGCGAGTCCAAGACGCTGACGCTGACCGCCCGAGAACCGCAGCCCATGTTGTCCTATCCACGTGTCGTATTTGTCGGGCAGGGCCTCGACGACCTCTGAAATGCCTGCCATCCGCAACGCCTGCCGAACCTCTTCCTCGGAGGCATCGTTCTTGGCCATCCGAACATTCTCGATCACGGTGCCCTCGATCAGATCGACATCCTGGCCCGCAATCGCGAGCATGCCGAGCCAGTCGGTCCGGCGAACATCTTCGATGGGTCGACCATCAACCCGTACGACACCCTCGTTGGCAGAATAGAGCTGCAGCAGAAGATTCACGATCGTGGTCTTGCCCGCGCCACTTGCTCCAATGAGCGCAGTGGTCTTTCCCGCAGGAATGTCAAACGAAACATCCGAAAGGGCGGGCTCGGCTCCGGCATCATAGTGGAACGTCACGTTGCGAAATGAGATGCCCTCCCGCAGCGTACTCATCGCCACGTGCCCAGCCTTCGGGTACTCCTTGTCATCCGTCGACAGCATGTTCCGGATGGACCGGAGTTGGGGTTCGATCTGCGCCATATACAGCAGGTTCCCTTCCAGGTCTCGCATATGCGGCTGCAATCGATAGAGCAGCGCGACCGCGGTCAAGCTCGTCGCGAATCCGATTCCCCACATATCGGCGAAGGCAATAACGAGAAACAACACGACTAGATACCCCACCTCCGTCAGAGGCGAGACGAGAGCGGACAGACGCGCAAGCCGCAGCGCGACCTGTCGGGCCTGCGTCGACGCCTGCTCGAAGCGTCTCTGGTGAATCTCCTCCTGGCCATATGCGCGGATCGTGCGCATACCCTGGAGTGTCATCAGCATATGCTCTCCCAGTCTTTGATGAACCATCTTAACGCCGGCGCCCAACTGCTGCATCGGCAACGAAAGATGACGCAATCCGGCCGATACAAGCATTGAGGCAACGATGGCGAGGAGGGTTACCTTGATCGAAAGCGCCAGCAGAAACGACGCGAAGAGAAAAATCGAACACGAACTCACGATAATGCGCGTAAGGCTGGCGTAGGCTCCGGAGATCACCCATGTCTCGGTTCCCAACACCTCCATGAGATATGCTTCGTCATGGCGTTGAAAGAACGAATACGCGGTCGACAGATACTGCAGATGAACGCGGTTGCGCGCGGCTTCGTTGATCTTTTCACCAACACGCGCACTAATGAGCGTATTAATGAAGGAAAGAGCACCACGCGCGACAATCAGAAGGAGCAGCACGACAGCAGTTTCGGTCGAGCTGTGAAACCAGTTCACCGCATACCGGAGCGCTTCGCCCAGGAGGCCGCCGGTGGACGTCGCAAGCTCCACCTGCCCCATGGCGAAATAAAAGAACAGGAGCACGAGGGTAATTCCGACCGTCTCCGCCAACGATGCAGCCAAGCCAAGGACGATCAGCGCTGGCGTCACCCATCGGGGCAATGGCGCAAGCTTGAGCAGCTTGAACAGTTCGGCCAATGCAGCGCGGCGAGCAGCTCTAGGTCTTGTCGTATTGCCTGCGTTCTCTGTCATGGCGATTGATTTGGATCGCCGATAGCAAACGACGAAACCGGGCGTCGAACCACCCTGCGACGCCGATGACGCCATTTCCATCGCATTTCCGACACGATATCCCGCGGCACATCGTGGATAAGGATCCTTAGCGCCAGCAAGGGATTCCGTCTGCACAGGAGCCCAATGATCGAAGCGAAGTACCACAATCGACCGCCCGTCAGAGCCCTCCGTAGCAGCCAACGCGCATAGTTTCTGAAGCCCTGCTCAAGGAGCGCCGAGCGCCCGGGATGCCGCGTCATGATCTCATCGGCGACCAGCATCCAAGACCGGAACATCCGAGTCATGTTGCTTGACATGTTGTTCGGCAGGTAGCGGTAACCAATCTGGTACTCGGGCACAACCGCGAACTGGTACGTCTCCGCGACACGGCAATAGAACAGTAGATCTTCGCAGCCTTCAGCACCCGATGCCCTGAGCCCACTTTCGAAGCCTCGTGCAGCTATGAGGGCTTCCCGGCGAACCAGTGCCGAGCTGCCGTTGCCAATGAAATTTCCCTGACAGAGATAGTCCAGGACCTCGCCCGCATGGAACACAGGATCGGACCTGGCGCTTACGCAACTGTCGGCATCGATCCAATCATACCAGCTGTAGACGAGACCAGTCCTGTTGCCTCCATCAAGCAAGGTCTGAAGCTGTTGCTCAATCTTGCGGGGCGTCCAGAGATCATCGGCATCAATGAACGCGACGAAGTCCGCGCGCGCCGCCTGCCAGCCTGCATTCCGAGCGGCCGCAACCCCTGCATTATGCTGTTCTACTATTGTTATTCGGGAATCCTGAGCCAAATGCCGCTGAACGACCGCCACCGTGTTGTCAGTGGAGCCGTCGTCCACGACAATGATCTCCAGCTCCCGATGCGACTGCGATCTGACGCTGCGAAGCGTCTCGTCGATCGTTGCACTGGCGTTGAAGGCGGGAATGACCACGCTGACCAGGAGCGTCCCCGTACTCATTGATATTGCTCCAGGCAACGCGCGAATGCGTCCAGCGTAAACTCGCCCCTGACCTCAATTCGCGGCAGATTTAACAAATTGTCCTTCAGTGTGGCGGCCCGGCTGACCGTGCTGAACAGGGTTTTGTAACCGCATTCGGCTGCCAGAATTTCGAGCCGCTGATCGGTGGCGCCAAAAGGCGCGGCAAGCGACGTTATCGGTCGCCCAAGCCATTGTTCCAATTGTGCGCGAGATCGCGTCAGTTCCTCGGCGAGATTCCAGGTCGCGAGTGCCTCGCTCCGCGGGTGGCTAGCCAAATGACTCCCAAAGCAGACGCCCTCGGCGGCAAGCGCGGCAATCCCGGTCATATCGAGCAGCGAAGCGGGCTCTCCCAACGGTGCATCCCACTCCGCCCGCTTTCCCACGAAGTCGGTCGCAACGAACACCTCCGCCGAGAAATCGTTTGCCTGCAAAATCGGCCATGCATGCTCGGCGAAATCCTCGTAGCCATCGTCGAAGGTGATCAGCACCGGCCTGCCGACGAACGGATGATCGTTTGCCACGAACCAGGCGAGCTGATCCGAATTGATCGTGTGGTAACCATTGCGGCGAAGCCATAGCATTTGCTGCCGGAACGCATCTGGAGACACGCGGTAGCGCGCCAGTTCACCTGGTCCTTCAGCCGCAATCCGGTGGTACATCAAGACCGGAGCATGCGCGCGTCTTTCCGATTGCGTGACGTCAAACCGGCGCGCGGCCGCGCCACCCCACACGATGGATCGCGCAACCTTGACCTCGATCGGCGCGTTGACGGCCGCACATTTCACCTGCGCATCGGGGGTCGCTTCGCCCGAGCGTAAACGCCTGAACCGATCGATACGGTACAGTTCGGTCTCGATCGACGCGTCGAGCGCAAGTCCGGGTACGCCCTGGATGGTCCGCGTGATCGTCTCCGCCCCGTACGGACTCTCCCAGTCGAGCCCCGTTCGGGACATGTTGTCCTTCAGCACAAAGGCATGGGCCGCCACAAGGTAACCGCCAGGACGTAGCGCCTGGGCCAGTCGCTTCGCGACCAATTCCAGTTCGGCCTCGTCATCAAGGTAGTAAAGGGCCTCGGAGCAGACGATCAAATCGATGTCCTGCGGCAGCGGATCGGTGGCTAAATCCAGTTGAGCGAACTCAATATTCTGATGCCCATTGCACCGGACCCGAGCACGATCGAGCGCCTTCGTCGAAATATCGGCGGCTCGGAGGCGTTTGACCCTGCGGGCCAATTGCCGCGTAAAGTGTCCTTCCGCGCACGCGAGCTCAAGCGCGTTCTCCACCGGTTGGTCTGGAAGCAGCTCGAGCTGCCGGATGTACTTTTCCTGTTCATACGGCGAACCGTAGTTCCAGGGATCTTCCTGCTCGAAGAGCCCCTCCCAAAATTGCTTGCGTCCGGGCTCTTGAGACCTTTCGGCGCCTCGCATCCGACTGCTGGAAGCGGGGATGCCTGAAATGGCAAGCGACCGCGCCTCGCGTGAAGCCCGCGAGTCCAACTCGCGCAGCCGCCCCCGGTGAGTGTCTCGGCCGTCTCGCACGAAGGATCGAAGCCGTCCGGCCCGCTTGTGGAGCGCGATTTTTGCCCGAACCAGGTTTCCGATCTGGTCCTTGATCTGCAAATGAACCAGGCCATCGGCAGCCAGCGTGATCCAGAAGCGGCGGCCGACAGTGCCGAGGACACCAATATCGACCAGCGTCAGGATGCGCGGGCCATCGCAGAGATAGACGTACAATCGATCAATGGTCCCGATTGGCCTGATGGTGCTGATGTGGCGAAGATCAACGCGCGTGCCTAGTGTCAATGTGAGGACCCTGGGCGCCGAAAGGTCGTCATAGTCGAGCACTTTCCGCTCAAATCTGTATTGACACTTTCGCCCCGCCGCGCGGTCGTTCCACGCACGAGCGATTGCTGAGATGAGGCTGGTTACCCCGTTCCCGTATTGCGGCCAGCGTTCAGCCAACTTGGCAGGCACCGTTCTTGCCCCCACCATGACGGCATCGAGCAGGACGGTGGTGATATCGTCCGCCGACGCCTGAGTCTTCGGAATGTCGCTGAGCGCTTCCAGAGATGGATCGCTGGCGTTCCTGCGGCCGCAATCAAATCCGGCGCACCAGAGCACGAAATACGCGTACGCCGCCGCGGCGGTGCCGTATGCAATTGAGGCTCCGGCTTGGTGTGCGGGGGCCGGCTCGCCGACGCGATCATCGCTCGAAAATCCGCGCGCAATGACAACCTGCGCGTCGGCCAGCATCCGTTTGACGTCCTGCGTCAGTGAGCGGTCGCTTATTCGATAGTAGCTCAATTTCTCATCGACATGGATCCACCTGCCGCCGCAGCGAGCGATCCGTTGCCACAGATCCCAATCTTCGCACGTACGGAGGCTCGTCTCAAAGCCACCGACCTTTGCAACCGCGCTCTTGAGGACAAGCACGGTATGGATGAACGTGGCGCACGTGCGAGCGAAACGCTCAAATGCGTTGTCCTGGATTGTCGGGTCGACGCGAACGGGAGTCTCGCCGCCGTCAGGCATGACCCGGCAACCGTTGCAATAGGCGGCCACCGCCGAGGAATTGAGATCCAGCGCAGCATTCATCCTGGCGAGGAAGGATCGATCGATCCAATCATCACTGTCGAGGAAGAGTATTCGTTCGCCTCTCGCGTTTGAGATTCCCTTGTTACGAGCACTTGAAGCGCCTGCTCCATCACAGTTCAGAAGCCGAAATCGGGAATCGCGCGCCGCATGTTCAGCAACGATCGCGGCCGTGCCATCGTTCGAACCATCATCCACGATAAGAGCCTCCCAGTCGGAGACGCTTTGCGCGAGCAGGCTGCCGAGTGTTTCAGCAATGGTCTCTTCGGCATCACGGGCGGCGATCACGACCGACGTACGCGGATGGGCCGTCATCTGCGAAACCTCCGGCGATGATAGAACAGCAATCCCGCGAGATATCCCGTCAGCTCCTCCTTCAGGAAGCGGTCGCGAATACTGTCTTCTTCCACTAATTTCCGGAGCAGCCGATAGAGATACCAACGCGGCTTGTGATAGTAAGCCAAACGTCGGTTCGCCGAGATTCCCGTTCGTTCATACTGCACCAAAAGTGCCGCCGCATGACCACGCATGTAGTGATAGATTTGGCTGGCCAGGCCATCCATTGTCTCGCGGTGAAAGTGGAATGCGACTGACGCCGGAGTGTAACGACACGTGTAGCCGCCCGCGAGCAATCGATACCAGTATTCCGAGTCGCCGGAGCAGCCGGCCTGACCGACGTCCAATCGCTCGTCGAAGAGCCCGACCGCCTGAAACACTTCGCGCCGGAACGCCATGCTCGCTCCTGCGCCAATGTCCCACGCGGGCACGACCCGTCCGCGATGCGATCGGAAGACTGCGCTGTCGTAATCCTGTTCGCGATAGCCCTTGCCAAATCCCCAATACGTCTCGAAATGCCGTTGCGCCTCGGTCGCGAGCTCGGCCGGAAGCACCAGTCCAGTCACCGCGCCGATCTCGGGAGAGTCAAACGCACATGTCAGTTGCTCCAGCCAACGCGGGTGAAGCAGCACATCATCGTCCGTATAGGCGACAATGTCGCCGGTTGCCTGAAGCGCGCCCGTATTGCGCGCAATATCCAGACCGGGTCTATCCTCGCGAATATAGGTCACTGCAGCGGCCAACGCGACATCCCGCGTCCGCTGATCGCGCGATGCATTGTCCACCACAATGATTTCTCGTGGAGGATAGGTCTGCCGCGGCAGCGACAACAAGCATTTGCTCAGCTGGTCCGGACGGTCGCGCGTACAGATCACCACGCTCGCCGAGAGGCCCACCTTCGTCGAGATTCGCACCTTGGCGTCGACGGCTGACAGAAACGTGTCGTCGATATGCTCTATCTTGGCGTCCGTTATCTGGCCTTGATGCATCAGCACATGGCCGATCGGCTGATTGGCGCGCCAAAACACCGTCATGCCCTCGCTCAACGCCGTTTCCGCAACAGCGGACGCCGACGCCACGGAGACATGCGTCACGCCTCTTCCCAATCCAATCCCTGCAATGAATGGGCTATCGGCCATATGCGCGACATCATGCCAGTGGGCCGCTATCGCTCCACCTGAGCGCAGTCTCGACAATGAAATCGATGATCTGAGACCGCCGCGGCTTCCAACCGAGCTCCCGCTCCGGTGATACGCTTCACGGCCTGTATCAGTTCGAAAGAGAGCCGAACAAAAACCCCGGCGCCATTTCTTAAAAGAAACTGCTTCCTTCGTGCCAACAATGTTTTACTCCTAGTCACGAAAGTACGATCTTATTCCCACTCTCCGCCGACCTGTCCAATTCCACTTAATTCTTATCCAGACTGATTGTGGCCTCAATTGGTACGGTCAATCATGTTGCCACGCGGGTGGAACTTCGGAACGCGCGCTGCCAAGCCTCGAAATGCTCGTTGTGCATGCTGCAATTGACGTCAGCAACCGCTAGAACAAACCGACGGACTTCTCGCTCTTTCGCGTACCGGTGTCGGTTGCAAGTCGCGAGCTCTGCCCGCAGCCGGCGGCATCGCTGTCGAATCATTCTCCATTGCGGGCTCGTCTGCGGGATAGAACCGTTCTTGGTGTGCTTTCGACAGAACTTGCCCTGTCGATGATTTCGCCAAGGCAGTCCATTCATACAGACCCGGATTGCATGGACCGAAAGTCCGGATCGCGCCAAAGGGCAAAATGCCGTTGCTCGGAACCGGAACGTCCTGACCTCCCATTTCTCGGGCGCCTTGCGTCAGCGTGAACGATATCGACGTGGCGCCCGCGGGAACGTTGCGCAGACGGATCTCGGGATTCGGGAACAGCGTGACGCAACCACGTGCGCCGCGCCAGGAAAAATCCAGCGTCATCGGATCAGCCGATGCGGGATGACACACGGCAAACAACGACGCGAACACCACAAAAACAATTCTCACGCACCTCTCCCATTCAGGTTCGCTTCCGATCTTCAGGCGATCGACCAAGCACATATCCAAGGTACAATCTGTAAGCACGCTCGCTGATTTGCCGAGGCATGAAGAGACCAAGTCAAGAGGCCACGAGTTGGCCATTCTTTTGGCTGACCGTCGAGTCGTCCCTTGGCGTGCATCATGGAACGAACATTCCCCGCGCCCGCCGACGGATTGAGCAAACATTGAGCAAGCAACGGCAAGTGTCGGCTAAACCGTGTCCAGAAAAGCCCTGATCGTCATACCAGTATTGAACGAGGCTTCCCATATCGAGTCCGTTGTCCGCAACCTGGCTCGGGATAGTCTCCGCGAGGATCGCACGATCGTGGTCGCGGATGGCGGCAGCACCGATGGGACGCCTGACATTGTCCGCTTGCTCGCCAAAGAAATCGGGGGCGTCCATTTGTTGCACAATCCCCAGCGATTGCAGAGCGCCGGCGTCAATCTGGCCGTACGGGCCTATGGTGCTGAGGCACAGGTCCTGGTGCGGTGCGACGCCCATTGCGGATATCCGGCGGATTATGTTTCGAGCCTCCTCAAGACCTTGGACGAGCGCCAGGCGGACTCGGTCGTGGTCCCTATGGACTCGCGTGGTGACAGCTGCCTGCAGAGGGCCGTCGCCTGGGTCTCGGACACAAAGGTCGGTTCGGGCGGATCGGCACATCGCGGCGGAAAGCAAAGCGGCTTTGTCGACCACGGACATCATGCGGCCATGACCATCGATTCGTTCCGCAGGGCCGGCGGTTACGATGAAACCTTCACTCACAATGAAGATGCAGAGTTTGACTGCAGACTACGCGCAATGGGCGGCCGGATATTTCTGGATTCGGACATCCGCCTTTCATATCGACCGCGGTCGGGTTTTCTGAGCCTGGCGAGGCAATACTTCAACTACGGTCGCGGTCGATCGAGAACCGTGAGACGGCATCCCGGATCGTTGCGACTGCGCCAGTTCCTGGTACCCACTCATGTTGCACTGACGATTTGCGCCATCGTGCTGTCTCCGGTGGCACCGGTGCTGTTGACGTTGCCGGCGGCCTATCTGGCGATATTGGCGCTGACCGCAATGAAGATCGTCGCAAAGCATCGCTCGTTCTGCGGGCTGCTCGCGCTGCCGGCCGCTGTCGTGATGCACTTCGCGTGGGCGCTTGGCTTTTTCTGGGGCATCCTGTCGATCCGCCAGACAACCTGGCAGATGACCCCTTCAGTTTCGTAGATCCTGCAGAACCTGTACGCTGGCCGGCGGCTTCACACGCCGGCCCGCCTTCGCATAGGCGGCCTCGGTCAGGCGGGCAATCGAGGTCCACGTCGGCACGGCGTCGCGCAGATCCAGCATCGCTTGCCCCTTGGCGTTTCGATAATCGGAGTCGCAAATCAGTCGCTCGAGCGACCGGGACAATGCCGCCGGATCATCTGGAGGAACGAGCGTCCCCTCTGCCTGATCGCTCAGCCATTCCGAAAACGTTCCAAGGTTCGACGCCACAATCGGACGTCCCGCCGCAATCGCCAGCATCAGCACGCCCGACGCATCGATATCCCGATACGGAAAAGCCAGGATGTCAGCGCGCGCGACCAGCGAGGTCACTTCATCTTCCGGAACGAATCGCAGGTCGAATTCGACATGGTCTTCGAGCTGCAGGTCCTTCACCATCGCAAATAGCGGCTCCATCGGCATTTCCGGCCAGCCCACGACCTTCACCACGCAATGCGCCCTGACCTCTCGGGGAAGCAGCGCAAGCGCGTGAAGCATGACGTCGACGCCCTTGTAGGGCTTAATCTTGCCGAACAGCAGTATTTGAAAGCGACCGTCCGCGGCCGAAGGCTCGTCGGCCGGTCGGGCGATATGATCCGTCAGCAATCCGTGCGCGATAACTGAAATTTTCTCGTCCGGAATACCAACGCGCAGCAGGCGATCGCGTGCAACAGTCGTGTGAACGATAAGATGGTCGAAGCAATGCAGAATCCTGAACGCGCCAATTCGTTGTATCCGCGAGCTCGGATTGTTATTGAACGGATTCGAGTCATGAACGGTCAGCACAGTTGGTGCGACCCTTCTGAACTTGGGAATGAACTGGCTGTCAACGATCGCCAGCGGTGCCCACTGGAAATGGATCACATCGGGCGGCGTTCTCCTGAAGCGCCTGATCAACCGTGTCATTGATTCAGCGTGGCTGAGGCCCTTCAGTCCGAGCTGCACGTTGCGCGGAAGTTTCTTGAAAAAGCGCGACTGCAATCCTGGATAAAAATGCCGATCCAGAAACAAGTCTTCATCGACGGAAGGCTTCTGCCCATGCTGGCGCCCGACAATGCTGGCTGCATGCCCAATATCGGTCAATCCTTTGGCTAATTTGAGATCGTACGGCCAGGTAAACAGAGACGGATCGATCAGAGCGATTTTCATGCGATTGCCTCACCAACCATGCGTTGCGAACCTTGAATTACTTCTGGCCCATCAAGGCATGGATTGATAGCCTCTCCTGACACCTGCGAATTTCGTGAGCGACACACGTTGAAGATCAGCATCGTCATAACAGTCTACAATTATGAACGGTATGTCGGATTGGCAATCGACAGCGCGTTGAATCAGACGCGTCCAGCAAATGAAATCGTTGTCGTTGATGACGGCTCGATCGACGGTTCCCGCCGGATTATCGCCGGCTATGGTGACAGGATTCGAGCCATATTTCAGGCAAATCAAGGCAACATCGCAGCATTCGAGGTCGGGTACCGCGAAGCGACGGGCGATGTGCTGCTATTCCTCGATGCGGACGATATCCTGCTGCCGACGGCGGTGGAAAACGTCGCTGCGCATTGGCGCGAGGGCGTCTCGAAAGTTCAATTCAATCTGGAAATCATCGATGGCGCGGGCAGGCGACTTGGGCGCTCGTTTTGTGCGTTTCCCAAATCCTACACGCCAGACGACGTGCGCACAGAATTCGTCCAGTCGGGAACGTATATCTGGCCAGTCATGTCGGGAAATGCGTATTCCAGGGAGTTTCTTCGCCAAGTCGTCCCTCTCAATCCGCCAGTCGGATACGATGGTGCCCTCAACACGATCGCGCCTCTCTATGGGAACGTGGTCACGGTGCAGGCAACCTTGGGGCAATATCGGCTTCACGGCAGAAATATCAGTCGGAATGACGCGAGGGGCCGCGCGCAGCGCTTTCCCGATTTCCGCAGGCAGATCGGGTTTCGCGTTGCCGAGTTCGACATCCTGAAGGCGCATTGCGACAGGAAGTCGATGCACGTGCAAGCTACGAGGCCAATCGATAACGAGATCGTCTTTGTCAACTATCGCCTCGCGTCGCGTAAATTGGGACTGGGGTATGTCGGACAGGACGCGGACACGTCAGGTTCACTTCTGCGCCGTGGGATATGGCTAGCCGCGACCAGCACGACAGGATGGAGCACCGCAGCGTCTCATATCGTCTGGTTCACTGCGTTATTCTTGAGCCCTTCCTGGCTTGCATATCGGCTGATCATGCTCCGGTTCAACAGGGCAGAACTCCTCAAGCCGCTCCTGAGGTTCGGCAGCGTCATCCGGCGCAAGCACGCCTGAGTGCGCGACGGCGCAAAGGCGCCCCTCCTCGTCGCACGCCTCCAGGCGTCAATTACACGCTTTTGATCCTGCGAATTGTCTCGGGCATTTGCCCGTGAAGACTGGTTGCGCCGGCAAGGCGGGCGCGAATCCGTTTGTCGGACTGGCGAAGACGAATATTTTCCGACAAGCGCAGAACATATTCCTTTGATTTCCACGCAAACCATACCGCTCTGTCGATCGCCGTCGGCGCGCGGACAGACTCTGCCGCCTTTGCAATCGACGACGGCAACGCCAGTTCAAGGCACGGGAAAGGAAACAGGGCATAGTTGTAGAGGCCATTTGCCCAAAACCGGTCCATCTCCCAGTCGACTGGCCGATGGATCGTCGTCACGCTGTCGATGAATCGACGCGCAGCGCGGCTGGAGATCAGATACGCCTGCGTTCCCATTGGCGCGCGCTCAAACCGCACCAACTCCCGCTGATCCAGCCAGGCGACGTGCTTGCATGGCGCCATGTGTCGCCCATACAGCCGGAGATAGCCGATCTCGGCAGCCTTGCAGATATCCGGGAGCGATCGAAAGCTGAATCCATCGTCGAGAACGACATCGTCTTCCATCACGAGAGCCCAGGACTCGTTCGCGTCTGACGCCGCCAATTGCGCCAGGATGCTCATATGGCTCGCAGCGCAGCCGATCTCGGCTCGAGAAAGGCCCCTGCCCCAAAAGCGGATGGCCAGCGCTTCGTCATATTGTGGGAGCCCCTCGGCGGGCACACGCAAGGCATCAAAGAAGGTCCACGGAATACCAAGCGCATCCAGGTTTGCACCCGCACGCTCGCGGCGATGGGAACCAGCCAAGCTGATCGCCACAATTCTGAGATTGCCGCTCATTGGATAGTCAGTCCGGCGCTGTTGCTTGGAACCATATTGCACATGAACTCGAAACGATTAACGCGAACCTGTCTCTGTTGACAAGGACGAGGCACCCGCTGGGATCTGCCTTGCTGTCGGCCATGTTTTCACATTCCTATTCCCTCAGCACGGCGAATTCCACGGCTACACGCCAAACCGGTCCGCAATCGGGCGCTTGGCGCAACGGTCTCAAGCCAAGAGAGGCACGGATGCCATCAAAGCGTCGAACCAACGGCCCCATGGCATTACTGTTCGCCGCATCGTTGGTTATCGGTGGCTCGGCACTTTATATGGGCGTGAGCCGTGAAGGTCTGCGGCAATGGCTGCAATCCATCCAACCCTTGAGGCGAAGCGCCGAGGTGGTCGGTGGTGCCGTCGTCGGCCAGAATGGCAGTGGGCTTTATGCGGGCTATACGCTGTCCTGGGGTGATGATTTTGACAGACTCGACATTGTTGGCCCAGCAAATCCTCGCGGCAAGTTCTTCCCGACTGGCGCCTATCATCCGGGCATCCGCGGCAATACCACGTCGCTAGGGACAGCCTTCGATGCCGACCCGCTGACGACAGGCTATAAAGACGGCAACCGCGGCGTCGCGGTTGGTTTCGACAACATGTCGGTTTCCCGCTCGGTGCTTCGGCTCGGAGCGCGCAAGGCAACAGCGCACGAGCAGGCGTTCCTTACGCCGACAGACCGGTCCATCAACGGAGGCGACCGCCCACACCTCTCCGCGATGATCCATACCGCGGGGGCATTTGCATACTATCCGACCACCAACGCCGTGATCATCGAGATTCGTGCCAGGCTCAGCTCCAGGCTTACAAATCCGGCCGGCTTTCATCCGTCATTCTGGACCTACTCAGTCACCCCTGTGCTCAATCCGACCGGCAATGAGTGGGATCTTGAGTGCAACTCCCAAGGCATGCACTTCAGCAACATCGTCCACACCTCGGGGACAATCTCGACCGACAACAGCGCCGGACCATTCAACTACATGGACGACACGTTCCATGTCTTCAGCTTTGTCTTTCGAAACGGAGGGAACACCCAGCTGTATGTCGACGGCGCGCTTCGAGCCCAGTTCGTCGGTGTGGACTCCAATACCAAGAATATGCCCTCATTTGTGCTGCTGACGTCACACATATTCAACAATACGTTCGCGGGCGAAGCGTATCACGCCGAGGCGTGGGCTGGCTCGGCAGCCGGGGCCTATCTCGATGTCGACTGGATCCGCGGCTGGCGGACAACAGGCGTTACGCATTGGAGGCCGCTGGTTTCGGTTGCAGACCTTAATGTCGACTATGGCGGCAACGGCAAGGTTGTGCTGCCGAGCGCCAAAGCCCTCTGGGGTGATGCGAGCGTTACGGAATTCGTCCAGGTCGTGCCCTATGAAAGCTCCGAACCGGGCATGACGGAGCAGACGACGTTTACGCAATTTCCGGTGGGAATTTCGTACGACCCGGCGTCGCGCACGATCAAGGCGGACTTCACCACCGGCAGGGGCAATGCCGGGCGGTCTCACGTCGTCGTCTATGGCTACAAGGCCGACGGCTCGACGATGGAGCCTTTGCGATTCTCCATCAACCGCGGCCCACGAGTGACGACAGGTGCCCTTTCAGCCACCGCGGGCGACGATTACCGCCACGATATCTACGCTGAGTGCGACGTCGGCGTCATGATGCCGAAGGTGCTGTCCGTCAAAGGACTGCCGCAGGGTCTCTCTTTTGACAGTTCCACCGGACTCATCACCGGCGCGGCAACGGCAACAGGGGTCAGCAACCTGACAATCTCCTGCACAAACAACGCAGGCCAGACGGCAACGAGGACGGCCACGTTAACCGTAGACGCGCATGATGCGGCGAGCCGCCTGGACGGAAGATGATGACCGACCGTCATCCTTGATCCGACGGTGACGGACCGCTTTTGCCGATTTTCAGAAAGCTTGCGACGGCTTCGTCCACACTCGTGCTCAATGGCCGGCTCAACTTTTCGAAAGGCCTGCTCCAGGCATCGACAAACGTACTGATCTTTCCATAGTTGTTGTCAAGGACCGAGTGCGGCACGTTCAACAACACGCAAAAGATGTGCGTGTGAAGCCGGTCCGTGATCACATAGGCCGACGATCCAACTTGCTCCATTCCGCGAGCCACACGGCTCGACGCCAAAAGGTGAAACCACCGAATACGCGTATCGAGCCCGGACGGCATCCTGCCCTTGAACGGAAGAAGGGACGTCTCAAGCACCGCCCTGAGAAACAACCACTTCGCCAAGCCTCGCCGTTCCGTGAGCCAGTCCTCCACGACTGCAAAGCTCGGAAGCGGACGAGAGCGCTCCTGCTCCACCTTCTCGTGATCGGTTCGAAGCAGCAGCAACAATTTCCTCGTTATTTCCGCTCGCGAGCTCTGCGCCCCCAGGCAGAACGCCATGTCCGGACAGAGATCGACGGGCGCCGTGAATTCCTTTCTCGCGACGTTCAGACTTTGGGCGTCGCGGACCAAAATCCGGAACTTTTTGTGGGAGTTGATGATTTCCGCGGCCCGCTTGAGGCTTGCCTTCGAGGAGAAGTGAATGGTTTGCGGCAACTGGATGATCCGGCGATCCGGAAACTCCGATAGAAGCCTCAGCCGAAACTCCTGATGACTTGGCCACAGGTCACCGAAATTGCCGCCGCCATGGATCAGGATAGGTCCGACAGGAACGGCTCTCTCAAACTCCTCCCTTGCGAAGGTGTCGTAGGTGCACACGTAGGACGGGCCTCTGCCGAGCTTCCTCTGCAGATAGGTCTCCTCACCCAACCAAATGGCGCTGTCGCCCACGTTTGGATGGTTGGGGAAGTCGACCAGCGCAAAGTTTCCGGCGCCTTCCAGATGAGGCCCAATGATCTTGTCGATCTCGCCCTGCAATTCCGCAATGAGCGTACGAGAATCCTTTATGGGACCTTCGGCCATCGTCCTGAACTCTTCGGTACCCGTCGCATCACAGCATCGAACGGCTTCTGATGCATCGCCAACATTTCGCATTCGCCAAATCCACTTCCGCCACTGCAGCGAGATACGCGCTACGGTTGAGTGAACCACGGGTCAGCGCACCGCCCGCGAGAACGCCAGACCGTTTGCGCTGCCGAATTTCCCGCGTCAGATTCGATCTTTCGCGGTCCACCGACTTCCGCCTCTATCACGCTCTCGTGTCTCCCTCGAGGTCCCTCGCCGGCGCGGAAGCTGACCGGGCTCCAGAGCGCGGATAGGTCGCCTTAGCAGCCAAAGGCAAGTCTCGGCAACGCTGCCGATTACCGACAACACCGCACATATTCATGACAAAAATCGACTCTAACGAAGTCTTAAGGCAGGCAAATGTGTTCATCGCAACGAACATGGGCAAAGGCCCTACCAGGAATGCCGCTTGTTGCAGCAAACCACACCCAGATGCGTTAGTGAGCCCGGAGTCGACCGCATGATTGGCTTGTTGAAGGACTACGTAAAGGCACGCCTGCTCGATAACGACGTTATGATATCCGGCGCGTCAAAGGAGGACGAGCTCCGGGAGTTCCTCCGGGACCTCTTCCCCGTGACGACGGACAAGAAATTGATTCGACTGGGCGGATCGGCCGATGGCGGCTATCTGGTTCCGGACGACCTGGATGGATGCGTCGGTTGCTTTTCCCCGGGCGTCTACAACGTCTCTGATTTCGAGCTCGGACTTTCCCAACGCGGCATCCCGTGTTTCCTCGCCGATTTCTCGGTGGATGCACCTGCGATCCAGAACGACCTGCTGGACTTCGAAAAAAAATTCCTCGGGAACGAAGACAACGGCAAGTTCATGACCTTAGAGAACTGGATGTCGAGAAAGGGCCCTCAGGCTGGCGACCTCATCCTCCAGATGGACATTGAAGGCGGCGAATACGAGGTTCTCATTGAAACGAGCTGGGAGTACCTGATGCGCTTCCGGATCATAGTCATTGAGTTCCATTCCTTGGACAGAATTCTCAATCCCATCGGTCTCAAACTGATCGGAGCCGTTTTCAAGAAGATTACCAAGCACTTCGACGTCGTACACATTCATCCGAACAATTACTTCAAACCCGTCGAATACAGGGGTTTCGAGATCCCGCCGATCATGGAATTCTCATTCTTGCGCAAGGATCGCGTTTCTCGCCGGACTCCGGCGAGGAGATTCCCTCACGATCTCGACAGGAGGAACGTCGCAAACAGGGATGACGTCGTGCTTCCGAAATGCTGGTTCGCTCCGGAATGATCACCACGTGGCGCGCCGATGTAGCCGGGCCAGCTGCCAACATCGGGCACGGATGTGCGGCCGTTGGCTCGCAGCGACGGGCCGCGTTCCCTACTCCGCCGTCCGCCGGCCTTCTTTGAGATATGCCTGATAGGCCAGCTTGAGCCCATCCTCGAGCGAGGTCTTGGCCCGCCAACCCAGTTTCATCAACCGGCTGACGTCGAGCAATTTGCGCGGGGTACCGTCGGGCCGCGAGGTGTCATAGCTGATCTCGCCGGAATAGCCGATGGTTCCCGCAACCATGCGGGCGAACTCGGCGATCGTGATGTCCTCGCCCGTGCCGATGTTCACGAGCTCGCCGCTCGAATAGCTCTTCATCAGGTGGACGCAGGCGTCCGCAAGATCGTCGACAAAGAGAAATTCGCGCCGTGGCGTGCCGGTGCCCCACACCACGACGTTCTTCGCCCCGGACATCTTGGCCTCATGGAAGCGGCGGATCAACGCCGCGACGACGTGGCTGTATTCGGGATCATAATTGTCGCCGCGGCCATAAAGATTGGTCGGCATCACGCTGATGAAGTCTGATCCGTACTGGCTGCGATAGGCCTCGATCATCTTGATGCCCGCGATCTTGGCGATCGCGTAGGGCTCGTTGGTCGGCTCCAGCGGGCCTGTAAGCATCGACTCTTCGCGCAGCGGTTGCGCCGCGAGTTTGGGATAGATACAGGAGGAGCCAAAGAACATCAGCTTCTCGCATCGATTGACGTGCGCGGCGTGAATGACGTTGGTCGCGATCGCCAGATTATCGTAGAGGAACTCGGCGCGCAGCGTATTGTTGGCGACGATGCCACCGACCTTGGCGGCAGCAAGGAACACCGCCTGCGGACGTCTTGCAGCGAACCATTCGTCGACGGCGGCCTGATCACGCAGGTCGACCTCGCTCCGCGACACCGTCAGCAGCTCTACGTTTTCCTTCACGAGCCGACGCGCCAGCGCGGAGCCAACCATCCCGCGATGGCCGGCGACGAAGACAGTCTTGCCGGCCAGGTCAAACGGAGCGCTTGCCATTGGCACCGTCCCGATCTGTGAGACCCGTAATAAGCGCAACGCGGCGCTTCGACCCTTCATTCATATATTGCTCACCCGACTCCGCGGTTGTCATTGACGATTCCCTAGTTTCCAAAGCCTGTCGGCGATTGCGCCGAGGATTCGCAGGATCTCGAGCTCGGGCCCGACCGGTGAGCCAGCAGCCCGCCATAATGCAAACAGTGACCCGACATAGGTAAGAGCGCTCACGAGAACAACAACGATCAAACGAACATAGACGTGGGACTCATGGCCAAAAGATGTGATGAAAGTCCAATTGGTCAGCAGACCGACAATGATCATCGTGCAGGTGGACAAAGCGGTCCGCAGATTCACGAGGAACTGCCGGGAGACGGAAGTGTCGATCAACTCGCGGACCAGGACCATGTTGTAGAGGACACCGCCGAGCGTAACCGCCACGCGAGCGACAAGCAGGCCAACTAACCCTCCTACCCACAAGCCCGCAACAATGACAGGCAACCTCACGATCAGGATCGCAACGTCGCGATGAAATAACTTGCGCGTCTGTCCAAGAGCCAAACCCAGGGGTTGGACGGTCGCACTGAGGGTATGCAACGCAATTGCACCACCGAGCAGCTGGATCACGATTGTCGCGCCTGCCCACGCCTCACCCAGCGCGAGCGGAACGAATTGATCGGCTACCAACGCGAAGCCGAACCCCGCCGGAAAGGCGATCGCACACAGCATTGATTGCGCCGACAGATAAGCACGTTGAAGCGCCGCTTTGTCGCCCCTCAGCCTCACGAATGCGGGAAACAGCGTCCCGGCGAGCGGGTTTGTTGCTTCTCGTGTCGGCGTGGCGGCCAGATCGCTGCCAAGCACATATCGACCCAGAGTAGGTTTTCCGAGAAAATATCCGATGATGATCTGATCGAATCGCCAGTTCAGCGTGCTGACCGCCTGTCCGAGCGATAGCCACACAGAGAACGACCATAGGGAGCGGCTGCCCCTTATCCGGAATTTTGGCCGGAACGGCTGGATCAGATAGGAGGCGACGACATCGACGAGGTTGGCGACGACGGCTCCGGCGATCAACGCCCAGTAACTCCTGAAACAAATGGCGATGCCGGAGGAAACAAGGATAGTTGCGAGCGCCCGGCTGGTACTCGTCACGAATTCCTGCCAGAAGACGAGTTGACGCTGCATCATTGCGAGCATCGGATTTCGAAGGCCGGTTATCACGATCGAACAGCTCAGGACGAGCAGGATCGGAATCAAACGGCCATCGCCGTAGGACAGTGACACCGGATAGGCAAGCGCCGACAGCAAGAGTGCGAGCAAGCAGGCGCGGGCCACGTTCAACGTCCACGCGGCGTGGAATTGATCTTCGCTTGGATCCTTGTGGTGAATGAGCGCCGATGTCAGGGACAGCTCGGTCATCGACGTCAAAATTGCAATGATGGCCGTCGCGACAGCAACCAGACCGAAATCTTCCGGCGTGAGCATTCTCGCCAATATGAGCGTATTGAGGAAGGCAAGACTGGCAACCACCACGCGGCTCACGCCGATCCAGGCAGCTCCGATGGCGATTGACCTTTTCGACAAAGGGAATCCCGCATGCGCACCAACATCGACCATTTTCAATGCTCGTTCATTGGCAGATGGTTTCCAGTGCGTGCTCGAAGATGTCCGGCGCAACCTCGAAATCGAATGGGCTCGGCCCAAATGCTCCCTGTGGGCGCGTTCCCTCGCTGTTTCCCACGATGTAAGAATATTCCGCGCCAGCGGATGTTGCGATCGTGTAGTAGTAGGGATGGACGTGGTCTGACGGTATCAGCTCCAGGACTTTCGTACCCGGCGAGCAGAATGCGAGATTTGTCAGGCCTGCTCCATGCGGGCCAACGACAATCGAGCATTCGGAAAAAAAGGTCGCCTCATCCTCAACGTCGTCGAAGTCGTAGATCTGGAAACCGAACTTCTTCAGCACAGGCATCAGCTCTTCTTCGTTGGCGACTTTCCTTTGGCCTTTGCGCGGAACGTATACGCGCCTGTCGTGACGAAGCGGCGACTTGGCTACCTGCGAGCGAAAGAAATCCGTAAGCCAAGGCGCATAGTTTCGTCGCAAGCCCGGAAACGAAGTGCCGATCACGAGATCCGCCTGGACGTCGCCCTGACCTGCCCACACACACTTGTGCATCGGAATTCCAAGCCGGTGGACGAGTTTGGCTGCTGTTCCGGGCATCGGTTTGGGCAGATAGACATGATCGACATCATCGAGCGACAGGCCACTTTTCTGAAAGAGTGCCAGGCGTCCCAGGCAATCGAGCAGGAAGTGCCCATAGTTCCCCCCGGCAAAGTCACTCGCCAGCGAGAGACAGGTGCCGCTCAGCGGCAGCGGCGTCCCGTAGGCAATCGATCGCGGATGGCGTGAGAACGACGATCCGTACCAGGTGCTCTCGTAGAGCAGCGATCCGTCCTCCGTCACGAGCCATCCGTCGGGCCCGAGGATGCGGGCGTTGCTCATGCTGAGAACGCCCAGCTCGGGCATTCTATTGTCAACGCTTTCACCGAACCCTGCGTCGCGACCTCCAAATCGAGCCGGCGCCTTCCGCACCAGCACCTCTTCCTCGACAGCCATCATCCATGCGTGCGGATGTTCACTCCGCCAGGTGCGATGATCGCAAAGCCGGCTCGGGCACCCGCGCAATGCGCCACGGAGGATTTGCCTGACGGCCCGAACCTTAGAGTTCATGAACGACAACCATTGAGAAACACCGATTGTGGTAGGCAAACGCGCATGACGGGCTCACCCACCGTTAAAGCAAAATTCGGACCGACCTTCTGATAGCGTGCCCGCAGCGCTACCCGGCTCGATCAAGATCATGCCGAGTTGTGCTCACGCTGGATGCGCCCTGACCGATCAGCGGCGCACATGCAGCGACAATAGACGACAAGATCTGGCTTTTTTGGGTTGGACCACCATGGTGTCGCAAGTAACGGGAACTTCTTTGGGGCCGACCTCGCCCGCGACTTCAGCCGTCAGTTTGCTGCCCAGCAGGTAGTTTCCTTCGCGCGCCACGGCCGGCAGCGCAAATTCGATCACGCTCGCGCCATCCTCCCCATCTTTGCGAGAGATCTGTTGCAGCGGCTTCTTTGCCGATGCGACCATGGCGCCGGTCGTTTCGTCGAAGACGTACACGTGAAGCGTTCGATCGGTCGGATAGTCATCGGGAATCTTGATTGGAACTTCGATCTTGAGCGGATCGGTTGTGCTCAGCGACAATACCCCCGCATTGGGCTTCTTATCCGCAACCACCTGCGTAACGCTGCGGAATGTCGGCTTTGGCATATCGTTGAGCGCTGCCGTATAGCCAAAATCATTCGGATCCGGCGTCACGTCGCTCGGGCCGCATTTTCGACCTCCCCGCTCGGAGGCCGTGAACTGGCAGACACGAACATAGTCGATCTTGAACGTCTGCGGGAAAGCAGCGTCATCGACGCCGTGCCGGCCCGCCCAGCCTGCTCCGCCCACAGCGAAATTGAGATCGACGTGCGCTGGCGGCCCGAGTTGACCGTCCTTCCTGAGCCACTGGTATGTGCGCGTGTAGATGAGGCGACCGTCCCAGAAGAACGAAATGCGGTCGGGTGCCCAAACGAAGCCGGCAATGTGCCAATCCTTATTCAGGTCGTCCTTGCCGACCATGTCCTGGAACTTGAGCACGAAAGAGCTGTCCGCATACGTGTAGGACTGCGGCGTCCATTTGTCCCTGCTCATGGCATTCGAGTGCAGCATATTCGGCTTGTCCTCCACGCCGTTGATGACGTACTCGAAGATGTCAATCTCCGGTGGATGCCAGAATTTCCCGTCGATGTCGTAATCGGCTTCGAGCCAGAATGCCGGCCACGATCCCCGCGCATTGGGGAGAAAGACCCGCGCTTCATAGTAACCGTAATAGAATGTCTGGTGGCTTCGGATCATCGCAGAGTCGAACGTGTCCGTCCCCTCATTCTTTTTTGCGGTCAGGCTCAGCATACCTCCGGACACCACGTGGCCGTCGCGGTAGCGCTGCTTTTCGTCGTTGAACCGGTCCATCGTTTCATTGTTGTAGATGTATCGGGTCGCCCATTTGGTTCGATCAAGCTTGTCGCCGTTGAACTCATCCGAAAACACCAGCTCCCAGCCGGCGCTGCGCGCTGGTCCAGCCGACGCGACCACCAGGATGATCGGAACAACACTCAAGACTTGTTTGGGCCAGCCGACAATCATCACTGAAGTCTCCAGTCTCCCGTCCACGTTTGATCGAAGTCGCCGATCGGAACTACATGCGAATATTGCGACACTTTTGCGTCGACATAACGTTGATTGCGGACTAGGTTTCTTGCCCTTGCGGAACGACAATAGCCACAATCTTCACTGAACCTGATACTGGGCGCTTCCGAATAAAGATATTTGACTGAATTGCACCCAAGCATGCCAGCACAACTGACCGAAAGGGCAGCATACGGTGACCTTTGATCTCCCTATGAATGAACCGTCTCCTGTCGGCCAAACATCGACCGCACGAATGGAGATGGAACTGGACAGAAAGGGAAAGGCCGTAGTCTGGGTGTCGGTGATATCTCCTCTCTTCTTGTCGCAAATTGCCTACAACATGGGTACTTTCCCGGTCTCGGCGGATCTCCTCTCTTACGCATTGTTTACATCCTATCTCCTCGTCTCAGGCTATGTATCGCTGAGCCTTTGGTCGTTGCTGCTGCTCGTCGGCGCGATCGCCCTCGCGGCTTTCCGCATGTCGTTTTCCGACACCTCGGGCACGTGGACCTCGCTTCTGCTCCTATCCGCCTTGTACGTGCCGTTCTGCTTCCGCTTGAAGAGCGTCCATGATCCGCAGCCGGTGCAGGACTACATCCAGCGCACGTTCGTGTCTGCGGCGACCGTGATCGCTGTGATTTCCATTATTCAGATCGTCGCGGTAAATGCTGTGAAGAGCCCCTTCATCACGAATATTCACTTTGTGCTACCCGATGCGATACGGAGCGAGGGGGCATATACTTATAGCCGCGAAGGCGCCGGCTTGATAAAGGCAAACGGTTTCTTCCTTCGCGAATCCTCGACTCTGTCTTTGGTGATGGCTCTCGCCATCATCCTCGAATATTGCACGAAAGCCAGATGGCACGTTCTCGGCATTCTTGCCGGCGGGTTGGTCAGTTCATTCTCCGGTTCGGGCGTCATCGGAATCATGGCCGGGATTCTGCTTCCACGGTCGCTAGCCCGCATTCCAGTCTTCGTTGCATGTCTGGTCGGCGTGGTCGTGGTACTGTTCACACTTTACAGCGCCGACATTCCATATCTGGATGTCTGGCTAAACCGCCTCGACGAATTCACGATGCCGAATACGAGTGCGTATGCCCGCTTTGTGGCACCGCTCGACATGATCGCGCACAGCTTCGACGACGGCTTCTTTTCGACGTGGCTCGGCAACGGGGCCGGCAGCTACCTGCGGGAAATCGGTCTGCTCAAGGTCAAGTATGAGGTGAATGATCCGACCTGGGCGAAACTCATTTACGAGTACGGGTTGCTGGGATTTATGCTTGTTTTGTCAGTTTTCGTACTTCGGCTGCATTCGAGCGACCTGCGGGTCGAAGCTTGCAACTACTTCCTGTTCACCTGGCTTGTTAGCGGACAACTCTTGAAGCCTGAGTTCGCGGTGATCGTTTGGTTGTTGACGTTGGCGCAGAAGCGGCTTCGACGCTCCGGCGTTGCGCGGCCGGTAACCGCAACCCGTTTGCCCCTGCACCGCGGGGCAATGAGACCGATGAAGATGGCATGATCGCGCCACTTCAGCGGAGACTGACCAGGAATCCAGACCGATGAGCTTTTGGTACAATGTTGGTCTTAATATCGAGGACGTAAGACTATTCGGTCCACGGATTCTCTTACGCCACGTCGCTCGGATAACTGGCGCGAATGCATCGCGAGTCTTCCTTCCTTCGATTGGCAGTGTTTACCTTCGTCCTCGCGAAAGCGATGTGTCGACGTTTCGGGATATATTCGGTTCGTCGAAATATGCAGCCTATTGCTATCCGGCGGTCAGAGCCAGACTCGAGGCTTCGTATTCAGCAATCCTAAAGCGGGGCGCCAAGCCTGTAATCATTGACGCAGGCGCCAATATCGGCGCGGCCTCGCTTTGGTTTCGGAAGGCTTTACCCGAGGCCTCCATCGTTGCCATTGAGCCTGAGGAGAACAACGTCAGGATCCTCCGAAAGAATCTTGGCAATCGCCCCAATACGTACGTAGTCCAGGCTGCAATCGGCGTAGCCCCCGGCTTCGTCACGGTCACAAACTCGCAATTGTCCTGGGGCGCACGGACAAGCCGCTCCGAGACGGGAATACACGTGCTCACCGTTGACGACGCGCTGGCGATGGTACCGAACGGCGTCTTGCTCATTGTCAAAATCGATATCGAAGGCTTTGAACAGGAGCTCTTCTCGGAAAACACCGAGTGGATTGATCGCA
This sequence comes from Bradyrhizobium sp. CB82, assembly GCF_029714405.1. Taxonomy (NCBI): domain Bacteria; kingdom Pseudomonadati; phylum Pseudomonadota; class Alphaproteobacteria; order Hyphomicrobiales; family Nitrobacteraceae; genus Bradyrhizobium; species Bradyrhizobium sp. CB82. The sequence continues at coordinate 7,079,857 of NZ_CP121650.1, forward strand.
CAACAATGATAATCATAGAGCCGCACGACTGGCTGATGCCTGGCCGGCGAACAAGTCGAACGCTTCAGAAGGCCATGGGTCGGAGAGATTTCGACATGATCCTGGATGGCGAGAATATTGTGTATGTTCGTCCGGAATAGAATTCGTTTCGCGCCCTTATCGGAGGACGCGAAGTTGGCTGAGCATTGACTTTATCCATTTTGGCCGTTCCGCGGGTACATATCGCCAGCCTACAAGCTTGCGCTCGAGACGCGATGGGCTGACTAACACGCAAAGGATCCACAGCAGCAGCGAAGCGCTTTGTGAGGTCGAAAAGCCCTGCGGGTAAAAGAATGCCCTAAGCGCATCAACCAGGATGAAAATCGACGCCTCTCGCGCGATGGGATGGATGTCAGGCCGCAAGCGGTATGACGCCGTACGCAAGCACAGGTATGTCAGATTCCTGTTCAGAGCATGCTGCGTCACGGGCAGGTTCATCGTCTGCGCCACCTCCAGAAAAAATTCGTAGCGCCGCCGCGTGAGGTCGATCTCTCTGGCAAAGCGAGTATCGTCCAATTGAAGGAAGGCCCCATGATTGAGGCCGTGCACGCGATAATCTGCCAGAGGCTTGGTGATCGTCACGACATGGCCACAGGCGGGAGCCGCCGCCAAGAGATAACTGTCGGGCGCCCGGTCGACAAAGTCGGATTCAAAGCTGAAGACACGCTCGACAAACCATCTCGGGTAGGCATTTCCAGACCCTGGTGGCGTCGGATAGGCACCGGTCGTTGTCATCCACCTGCGGATGTCATCTGAGGCCGGACACGAGAAGTACTGCGGTAGGACATTTCCGGTCGGCTGCCCCTTTGCGTCGATAACACGCATCTGAAACTGATATTTGCTCGCAGCTTTCGACGAGACGGATGCAATCTCCGTCATCACATCCGGATGCAGGACATCGTCCGAGTCGAGAAATATGATGACGTCGCCGGACGATTTGCGAAAGCCGTTCACACAGGACGGCATCTGCCCGGCGTTCGGCTGGCTGATGACCGTGACCTCGTCTGCAAATTCGTTGATGACCTCGAGCGAATTGTCCGTTGAACCGTCGTCGACGACGATCACTTCGACCTTCGGCCATCGTATGTCCAGTGCGCTGCGGATCGCGGATCCCACGTACGCAGCGTAGTTGTGATTCGGAATGATGACCGAAAGACTCGGTATGGTGGCCGGTTCGGCGCCCCGCAACATAGCCTGTCTTGGTATCTCCTTCAGCATTGGACGTCGGGAATACTCGCGTTGTGGATACGCCATATGACGGCAGACAGGATGTCACAGTCGACAGATGGTCGATGACCGGACACTCAATATATCGAGATCCATCAAGAGTGCAGTCTCTAGCACGGGTTTTCAGTTGCAAGGAAGAGGCTGGATTCGGTCGCCTGCAGTCGAGGGAACAATTTGTTTCGTCATTCTGTTGCCGTAACTGTAGCTCTATCCTGCCGCCGACAAGTGCGGCTTCCTGTCGAGAGCCGGCCTCAGCCATCATCATATGTCGGATGTGGTTCGTCCTGACCGAACAACTATGCAGAACGAGCAGTGAAGATGCGTGACGACCGATCGACGCGATCAGATGGGTACGTGGCGATATGCGCAGCGGTCGTTTCATCGCTACTTGCAACGACGGCCGATGCTCAAATTTCCGGCTTCGGGCGCACATCCGCACCGATGTATGGCGGCTCCGGCATTTCCACTCGCCCGTCTAGCTCGATTCAACCCATGGAGGGCACTTACGCGCCAAATCACAAGACGCCGGACGGGAAGCTCTGCATATCCGTTTATCCACTGACACGACCACAAACCAACAATCCCAAGATCATCGACCAGATGGTTCTGGTTAAAAACATTTGCGGTCAATCGATCCGGGTTCAGGTTTGCTATGCCGGCAGCAGAGACTGCATTGTCGTTCCGCTAGGAGGCTACCAGAAACTGCAGAGGGAACTGGGAATCGCCGCTGGGTCGATGTCCTTTCAATTTGAATATCGCGAGCTCAATTGAGCACACCGATCCAGCCGCGGTTGATCGTTCCTCAGATCTCATCATGAGCAATGCAATCGTTCTCTCGACGAACGCGCCACTATCGCGCCGCCGTTTCCGCCGACGATCCGGATGGAACCGATGAGGTCGTCGCACGCGCCAGGCGGGTAACGATCTTGTTATCGCAGCATGATCATTGGATAGCCAACTAACTCCTGCCCGATTTTTCGTTTCATTGATGAGCCGTGGCAGGAACTTTCGGCACTACGCCAGGCATGTCGAGCAATCCAGCCTTCGCAGGCACAGCTCTTGCAGCGGCAGCTAGTACGACCCCGTCGACAGCCAATGCCAAAAAACAAGTGGGGCGATCATGTCTGTGGAACTGTATCGGCAGCTAGCGTGGCTTCCAAAGCCGCCCGCTGATTTTGTGTCACGTTGCAGAGAAGTAGCAAACAGTTCTAGCGATTTGGGACGGCAAATCAGGCTGTTGGCGACGCACGCTCTGGATGAACACCAATTGGCCCGCTTGGGTCGCGTCATCAGCTCAGCGCAACAAAACGGACGAACGCTTGCCCCGCTGGTTCCATTTCGCCTCGGCCTGATCGGTAACGGCACGCTCGATCTTATCGTTCCGGTCCTGGTCGCAACGGCTGCGCGCCACGGCTTCGCGCTCGAATGCATCACGGGAGCGTATGATCAGTTTTTGCAGGATGCATTGACGCCGGAGTCAACCGTGAACAGGGCGCGGCCCGATGCGGTCCTGGTCGCCCTCGATCATCGCGGACTCGCGCTGCATCCCTCTCCGGGCAACGAGCAGCTTGCAAAGGAATCAACGGATGCCGCGATCGCACTTCTCGATTCGATCCGCGGCGGCATATCGCGCAACAGCGGCGCGCCGTGCATCGTCCAGACGTTGGCGCCGCCTCCCGAAGGGTTGTTCGGGTCCTTTGACCGCGCGCTGACGGGAACGACCCGGAATCTAGTCGATCGTATCAATCGGATGATCTGCCATTCGATACTGCAGTCGAGCGACAGGCTGCTTGATGTTGCAGGCATCGCTGAGACGGTCGGGCTGGCGGATTGGCATTCCCCTGCCTTGTGGAATCTAGCGAAATTGCCGTTCGCTGACGCCTTTGTGCCGCTTTACGCCGAACACGTTACGCGGATCATCGGGGCGATGCGCGGTAAGAGCCGCCGTTGTCTGGTACTCGACCTCGATAACACGGTCTGGGGCGGCGTTATCGGAGACGACGGACTGGAGGGCATCCAGATCGCCCAAGGCGACGCGACCGGTGAAGCCCATCTTTCCGTGCAGCAGCTCGCGCTCGCGCTACGCGCGCGCGGCATCGTGCTGGCGGTAAGTTCAAAGAATACTGACAGCGTCGCCAGAAGGCCGTTCAAGGAACACCCGGACATGCTCCTGAAGGAAGAGCATATCGCGGTTTTCCAGGCCAATTGGAACGACAAAGCGACCAACATTCGCGCGATCGCGAAAGAACTCGCGCTCGGGCTGGATTCCTGCGTTTTCCTCGATGACAATCCGGTCGAACGCGGCCTTATCCGGCAGGAGCTTCCGGAGGTTGCCGTTCCCGAACTTGACAGTGACCCGGCCACCTACGCGCGCACGTTGGCTGCGGCCGGGTATTTTGAAGCGATCAACTTCTCCGAAGAAGACCGCGCGCGCGCCGAAATGTATCAGGCCAACGCGCGCCGGCTTAGCTTGCAGGGTCAAACAACCGACCTCCAGTCTTATCTTCGATCGCTGGAAATGCGTATCGTCTTCGGCTCCTTCCATCGAACGACGCGCGCCCGCCTCACACAGCTCATCAACAAGAGCAATCAATTCAACTTGACGACGCGGCGGTACACCGAATCCCAGGTCGAGCAACTCGAGATAGATCCAGCCGTCATGACGCTTCACGCGAGGCTGATCGACAAATTCGGGGACAACGGCCTCATTTGTATCGTCATTTGCCGGGCAATCGGTTCCGCACGATGGACGATTGATAGCTGGCTGATGAGCTGCCGCGTGTTAGGTCGTGGCGTGGAGCAGGCGGTGCTGGCTGAGATCGTACACCGTGCGCGAGCCGCAGGCATCGAAACCATCGAAGGCCTCTATCTTCCAACCGATCGCAACGAGATGGTCCGTGAACACTACGGAAGGTTGGGGTTCACGCGCATCGATGACGGCAATGACGCGAGCAGTCGTTGGGAGCTGGATACAAACGTCGAGTTGGAAGAATTGCCGATGACGGTTGAACGGGAAGAGTCGCAGCTTGCGTTGGCGTGATTGGAATCAATCTTGCAGCACACTTTCAGGCAGCCCCGAGTTTCCCATCGATGAGTCTCACATCGCCCATATTCCTCGCTTTCGTCACGGCGACGGTCATTGCTTTCCACATCAGTGAGTCAGTTCCGTATCGGCGGGTGGTCATTGCGGCCGCAAATGCCATATTCATTGCTAGCTATCTGAGCGATTTCACACAAGTGCTGCCGCTGTTCGCCTTCCTGGCGCTCGGCTATGCTTGCGTGCGCGTGCTTTATCTCCGCCAATCGTCTGTCGTGTTCGCATTCGGCGTCGTTGCCGTACTCTGCTCTTATATCTTCCTGAAGCGCTTCTCTTTCTTCGATGGTCTTGGACACCTGCCGTTCCCCTATTTGACCGTCGGCTTGTCCTACATCCTGTTCCGGATATTGCACATCATGGCGGATGTGCGGTCGGGAGATCTGGTCGAGCGAATTGGTCCGTTCGCGTTTTTTCGCTATGCCTGCAATTTCCTGTGTTTCGTTTCCGGCCCTATCCAGCGCTATCAGGATTTCAGCGAGACGGACGGAAAAGCTGCGGCAAAGCTTGACGAATCCAGCGTTTATGACGCGCTTTCCAGAATTGTCACCGGCTACGTGAAATTCGTCATTATCGCCGCCACCGCCGACTACGCCTTCACGTTTCTCAGCCCGCAATTGTTGCAGGCGGCACCTGTGCCCTTCTTCAAGCTATGTGCGGTCTACGCCATGGCCGCGTCGTTCTACACCGTCTATCTTTACTTCAATTTCTCCGGATACATGGACATCGTCATCGGTATCGGGCGCCTGCTCGGACAGTCATTGCCCGAGAACTTCGACAAACCGTTCACGGCGCGCAGCTTCCTCGAATTCTGGCAGCGGTGGCACATGACGCTGTCACAATGGTTCAAGTTCTATCTGTTCAACCCGCTTCTAATGTTTCTAATGGCACGGCTGCCCTCTCGTACTCTGACCGCTTACCTCGGCGTCCTGGCATTCTTCATCACGTTCCTGGTCATGGGGGTGTGGCACGGCACCACGGCGGTATTCGTCATCTACGGCTTCCTGATGGGAGCAGGCGCGAGCATCAACAAGCTCTGGCAGGAGGCCTGCGTCCAGCGCCTTGGCAAAAAGCGCTATCGGGCGCTTACCGAATCCACCGCCTACATCTACTTTGCCAGAGGCCTGACGGTCGGCTACTTCGCACTCGCTCTCACCTGTCTGTGGGTCACGGAGTTGCCTCAATTCACCGACCTGTTGGTGCGCCTCGGTGTCGCCGGCGTACTGGGCACATTCGTCGTCTTGATTGCGGCATTCGCAATAACTGCTCTGGCCCTCGACCTGATCAGGGCACGTGTACACATCCCGATTTCTCTGTCGGCGATCCAGAGTGGGGAGATCGTCAGGAACCTGACCCTGGCAAGCAAGATGATGGCGATCGTCGCCGTCGCCACCCTGCTGCACAAGGCTCCGGACTTCGTCTACAAGGCGTTTTGACTTGAAACACATCCTTCGGCAGACCGCGCTGACCTTGTTGTCATTCACCATTCTTTACGTGCTGCTCGGCGGCGCATCGTTCCTGGTGTTTCAAGACCCTCCAGGAGGCGGTCCGCGAGATTTCCAGGCCGCAGAACGAACCCTTTACATGACTGTCCCGAAATATGTTGTCCTCGGCCGCAGCGTTCTGGATAACCCTGGTAGGAAAGTTATTCTCGTCGGAGCGTCAAACACCAGCGTCGGTTTCCGACAGGCGATGGTGCAACCGAATCTCAGCTGTGCCGGCGTGAGCAATCTCGGGATGGGCGGCGCCAACATTTCCGAGGTCAAGCAGGTGATCGATCTGGTGCATGAGGTGCAGAATGAGCAGAATCGCCGGCTCAACACCTTCGTCATTGGCACCTGGTTCGGCATGTTTGTCGATTCAGACGTGAAGTACGCCGAAGGCGACCGCCATCGCGGGGAAACGGACGTCGATATCGAGCTATACCGATATGGCTTCTACCGCCGCACGCCGGATGGAGCCGTCGCGGTGTTGCCGCCGAAATGGCTGGACTGGGGCGTGACGGCGTTGCGTCCGTTCCTGCTTTTCGAAAAGCTCGCGCGCCAAACCAGAGCCAGCGTCAATTTGGTCCTTACCGGACGGACCTCCGTGCAGCGCACCGATGACGAGCGCGAGAGCGTCGTTATGTCAGAGCGGGAGAAGCAGGAGGCTCTGGAGTATTGGAAAGTGAGCATGGGAGGCAAGGATGAGATTTCCCGTGCGCAGGTCGACGTGCTGAAGGAGACCATCGCTGCGCTGCTGGACTCCGATGAGAAGGTCTTGCTTGTGGATCTGCCGATCCCCGCCTGGCATCGGGATGCCAGTCCTTACCAGCGAGGTTACCAGGAAGCCCTGAAGGGCGTAGTTCAGGAATTTAGCCGCCGCCCGAACTTTGCCTCGCTGAGCATGGATGATCTCGACGAGAACCTGGACTACTCCGACGAGGTCCACGCCAAGCGGCACCTGGCCCAGATATGGTCAACCAGGCTCGCCATGGCGCTGAACTCATTCGTCTGCCAGGAAAAGGACGATACAGAACCACCGGTTGCAACCCTCCAGTCTTCTGAACGCGTATTGGCTGCCCCGAAATCCAATTGAGACGCGATGCGCGGCCCGAACACGGCCGGTCACCATCACGAGAGATAAAACAAATGGAAAAGTCTCAGCTCTATAGCAAGCTCACCGCCATTTTTCGGGAGGTGTTCGACGAGGACGAATTGAATGTCACGCCGCAGACCACGGCGGACGACGTCGATGGCTGGGACAGCCTGTCCCATATCCGCCTGGTACTCGCGGTCTCGAAGGCGTTCGGCGTGAAGTTCTCCGCTTCAGAAATCGGAAACCTCAAGAATGTCGGAGAGTTCGCCGCTCTAATCGAGAAGAAAGCATGAGGGCATGAAAGTGGGCCGTGTCGTTCCTGCACCAGCTGAACTGGCCTTCCATCATCTGGGGCTCGCGGTCGCTTCTCCGGAAGCCGCGTTTCTGTACCTGGCTTCGATCGGCTACACCGCGGGAAACTCTGCCTTTGATCCGATACAAAGGGTCAACCTCGCCATGCGGCATCATCCCCTGATGCCGGATGTCGAAGTTATCTGGCCGAGTGACGGCCCCTCTCCGATTGACAAGCTCGTACAGCGAACCGGTTCCATGATCTATCATTTGTGCTACGCGTGCCCAAATGCTGAACTGGTGCTCGAGTCGTTAGCGGCGTCCGGTGTCGAAATCGTTCCCGTGGGTTCCCCCGCGCCGGCGGTCTTGTTTGGGGGCCAGAAAGTGTCGTTTCATCATATTGCCGGCTTTGGCCTCATCGAGATGCTGGAGACCGGCGCCCAGGTCTAACCTCTAACTCCGCTCGCAAAGGGTTCTGGCAGACGAATGATCGACGATCGCCCGCCTCATTGCCCCCCAGCGGCATAGCCCGAATTCTATGCGACTTTGCGGTAGCCTGTCTCACGTCCTCGGTCACTCAGCACCCCGACGGAAATTCGCCCCACATGATCCAGCAACTTCACCCACGTTGACCCCTAAGCGCATGTCCAATTCTACCCAGGCTATCGTGTTCGGCGGCGCGGGCTTCATCGGCACTCATCTGATGACGCGATTGGTCGCTTCCAGGAGCTACGACCGGATCGTCTCGGTCGATATCGGCAAGCCAAGGGCGCGCGTCGATGGTGTCGAATATGTTCATCATGATATTCGTGAGGCGATCGATCCAAAGCTCGGAGGCGCAATGCCTGCCGATATCTTCAATTTGGCTGCAATCCACGTAACCCCCGGCCATCCCGAGGGCGACTATTACTATACAAACGTGCTGGGCGCGGTGAATGTTTGCCGATTTGCCAAGGAGACGGGCAACCGGAATATCATCTTCACCAGCTCGATATCGATCTACGGCCCGACCGAAGCCCCGCTTGACGAGGATGCGACACCGGCGCCGGTCAGCGCCTATGGACGCTCCAAACTCTCGGCCGAAGCGATCCATCGTCTGTGGCAGTCGGAGGCCCCGGACAGGCGGCTGACCATCGTTCGCCCCGCTGTTATCTATGGGCGCTACGAACGGGGCAATTTCACGCGATTGTCGCGGCTTCTCGAAAGGCGAGCCTTCATCTATCCGGGCCGAACCGACACGATCAAGTCGTGCGGCTACGTGAAGGACCTGGTCTCCTCGATGTTGTTCATGGCGTCCCGCAACGACAGCCTATCGATCTACAATTTCTGCTATGAGCACCGCTACACGATCAGCGAGATTTGTTCGGCGTTCTCCCAAGCTGCCAAATACACCAAGCCAACGATAACGATTCCAGTATGGTTGATGAATCTCGCCGTGCTTCCATTCGAGATCCTGCACGCCGTCGGCATCAAGACCGGCATCAATCGCGACCGAATCAGAAAGTTGTGGTTTTCTACGAACATTCTGCCGAAGCGCCTGCTCGCAAGCGGATTCAAATTCGAATACGACCTGGCAAGCTCGCTTGCAGAATGGAAGCGAGAATCCTCCATCAAGGATTTTGATTGAGATCTCGACGGATTGCCTGTTTTTCCATCAATCAACCGTGGAACTTCGGAACAGACGCTTGCCGCCGCAGCGGATGGCTCTCAAACTGGGCTTCCTTCGCACTCGTTCGTCCCCGATCGCTGCGCCGAGACATGATCTGCGTTTACCCATTGCGGTCTTTCCTGCTCGCTTGGTCATACTCAGGCCGATATTGCATCGCAGAATTTGGCGGTTAGTCGGCGCTGTTCCATCCCGTCGGCAGGGATTTGCTCGATCTCTATCCTGTCGGCGGACAAATGATCTTCCAACGCAGTGCAAACCATCCTGAAGGTGGTGTCAGGCGGGCTTGGCGGAGATGCGCATTATGACGACTTTGCGGCGAGCGGAACCGACAGTCGCGCCCAGCGTTGCCGAACCTTCCCTGGCCAATAACGTGTCAAACTATTCAACTAGCTATTCCATCGATGTTGTCGGCGGCACCCGTCAACTCGCGAGAGCCACCACCTCGACCACCATATCCCGCTCTGTCGAACTCTTGCTGACGGTCAGGCAGTTCGACCCGCGCTACATGTTCACTGATTCGGCGCGGCGGCACGGCCAGGCTGATATCGCACATCGCAAGTCACAATAGGTTCACGTAGGCGAGCCGGATGCTTCAAACAAAAATCACATCGCGCGAAATCGAACCCACTGCCCCAGAGGCTCAATCGCTGGAGCAGACGATTTCCTCTGCGCTTGCGCTGATCAGCCAACAGTACCCCGTGATGATCTTCACGTTGCTCCTGTGCATCTGCCTTGCCGGCGTCTATGTGTTCACGGCGCCGAAGCGATACACGGGAACGGCTATCCTGATGATCGATAGCCGCAAGATGCAGGGCCTGCAGACGCAAGCGCAGACGAATGGCGGCGGCGACAACCCCATCGACTCGGCGATGGTCGATAGTCAGGTCGAACTCCTCAAGTCCGAAGCGATCGCTTCCAAGGTCATCAAGGACCTGAAGCTAGTCGAGTCGCCGGAGTTCATGAGCGACGGCGGCGGAGTGCTCAGCAGCATCAGCGATGCGATTTACCGACTTTTTTCGGAATCGAAGCCGCCCACGGAAGAACAACTGCTGCGCGGAGCTCTCGCTCGCTTTGCAAGCGGTCTCAGCATCAAACGCGTCGGCGTGAGCTATGTCATCGAGATCGCCTTTCAGGCGTTGTCGCAGGAACAGGCCGCGCAGATCGCCAACGCGGTGGCCGACGGCTATATCGTGGACTCCCTGGAGTCGAAATATCAGGCGTCCAGGCGAGCGGCGGTCTGGCTGCAGGACCGATTGAAGGAATTGCGGTCGCAAGCATCCACCGCCGAACGCGCCGTCGCCGATTTCAAGGCCAAGAACAATATCGTCGACGCAGGCGGGAGACTGCTCACCGAGCAGCAGCTCGCTGAAATCAACACTTCGCTGACAACGGCCCGTAGCCAGCGGGCCGAGGCGCAAGCCAAGCTCGAACGCATCACCACGATATTGAATGCGGACACCGAGGATTCCACGGTCATTCTGAACGACCTTGCGACCGTGAGCGAGACGATGGCCAACCCGGTCATCACCAAATTGCGCCAGACCTATCTCGACTACAACGCCAAGCAGGCGGATTGGTCGAACCGATATGGATCGACGCATCTGGCTGTCGTCAATTTGCGCAACCAGATGCGCGAGATCCGACGCTCGATTATTGATGAACTGCGACGTACGGCCGAGGTCTACAAGAGCGACCTTGAAATCGCCAAGGCGCGAGAAGAGTCCAGCCAGAAGAGCTTGAACGATACGATCGCGGTGTCGAATAATACCAGCCAAGCCCAAATCGTTCTGAGGGATCTCGAAAGCAACGCGCAGAGCGCCCGCGCGCTGTCCGACAACTTCCTGCAGCTGTACATGGTTTCGGTTCAGCAGCAGTCGTTTCCCATTACCGAAGCGAGGGTGATCACACAGGCCGCGTCGACCCTTCCCAACAAGACGTCGCCAAAAACGACACTCATCCTGCTTGCAGCGTTCGTGGGCGGATCGGTTCTCGCGGGCATCGTCGCGATCTTGCTGGACATGATGGATCGCGTCTTCCGAACTGCTTCCCAGGTCGAGCAGTTCGTGCAGACCAGCTGCCTCGCCTCAATTCCAGTCATCGAGCAAGGTGTCGTCAACGCTATTTCCGCGCTCCCCGGCAAGGCCTGGCGGTTTGGTAAACGCGGCAGGCCCAAACCGCAGCAGGCGCCACCGAAATACGGCGGATTCGGCACGACGTTGCCACTCCAGGGGCCGGAGCCGGGTTCCAGCCAGCCGCAGCCGCATCGCGACCGCCTGCTTTCGACCGCCGAGAGCGTGGGGCGGTACGTGATCAACGCCCCGTTTTCGCGCTTCGCGGAAGGATTTCGATCAATCAAGCTGGCCAGCGACCTTGCAAATTACGGTTCCGCATCCAATAAGGTGCTGGGCATCACCTCCGCCCTTCCGAACGAGGGCAAGTCGACCATCAGCGAAGCGCTGGCACAGACGTTGGCGCAAAGCGGCTGTCGTACACTGTTGATCGACGGCGACATTCGCAATCCAAGCCTCACCGCCAGGTTTACGCCGGCTGCGCAGGTTGGCTTGATCCACGTCATCGTCGGCCAAGCCGACTGGAGGAACGTGGTCTGGATCGACCCGCAGACAAATCTGCATTTTCTTCCCTGTGCGATCACATCGCGCTTCTCGAATTCGAGCGACCTGCTCGCCTCCCAGCAGATGGAAAAGCTGTTCCAAGAGCTACGTCAGCACTACGACCGCATCGTGCTCGATCTTAGCCCGCTGGCGCCGGTCGTCGACGTTCGGGCGACCAGAGGGCTGGCTGACTCCTATATCCTCGTCATCGAATGGGCGAAGTCGAAGGTGGATATCGTCGAGCGCGTGCTGAGTGAAACACCGGTTGTGCGCGAGCGCCTGCTCGGTGCAGTCCTTAACAAGGTGAACGTGTCGGTGATGAGCCGCTACGACACGTACGGCGCAGCCTACTATCGTAATCGCTACTACAAGAGATATGGTTACGTCGATTGACGTCCAGACTTGGTTCTCCGCGATCGCCCCGACGGTGACAAGTTATGCGGTGCAATGGATCATGCTGTGATAGGACCGTTGAGTAACACATGAGGAATTTGACGGTAGCGGGGACTACGTCTCCATTTATGATGATACGCATATTCCTGCTCTGCGCAGGACTCCTGGTGTTGACCGATGGTTCGGGTCGAGCGGCGCCGCCGCGTCCGGGCATTCTGAACTGCGCGTCTGGCGTCGACGCCGAGCAGCGTCGACGTTGTGACGAAGAGGCCTTCAGGCAGGTCGAGACCGGCAGCCAATCCACACAGCTTGAGGGCGGATGGCGATTGGTCAAGAGCAGAAATCCTGACGGCGGCGCCGACGCCATTTCAGTGATGCACGTCGTCGATAGCGCCAAATCCGATGCGCGCCTAGCGGGCTTGAACCTCCAATGCGGGAAGGACGGCATCGAAATGGTGCTCATCGTTCTCGAACCACTGTCCCGCTCGACGCAACCGAACGTAACCCTGATGACAGGAGAAAAGCGGGCAGAGTTTCAGGCTACCGTGCTTCAGGGTGGCGTGGCGCTGCTGCTGCCCGCTAACGCCTCGAAGCTTGCTGCCAGCGACTGGCAGAACGCAAACGAGCTGGCGGTCGAGATCGGGACCACGCCAACTGCGATCCACGGAGCGGTCCCGATCACCGGACTGGCTGCGGCCCTACGTTACCTGCTGCAAAACTGCCATGCCCGATAATTCAGCCATGCCCCTCAATCCCGCAAATCGACAACGTTCGGCCCGGGAGCGTGCCAGGGACCAGTGATGAGTCACACTGTCAACGATCAGCGCTATGAGTAAGACCGCGTTAGAGTCGCATATACGCCTACGGGATAGGCACCAACGTCAGCCTCTTGTCACGGTGAGCTCCATTCCCGCTTCAAAGTCTCACGGTTTGTCGATTGCTCACTGCCTCCTGATCGCGCTGCTCGTCGCGACTCCGATCCAGGCAATCGTAAACTACGCCTTCGCACAGTATATGGTTGCGTTTGTTGCCGCCTTGATTTTGGCCATGGCTGCAAGGGGGCCGGAGGCCGAACTCACATCTGCAGCGCAGTTGCTCAAGCACTTTTTGCCCGTGCTCCTGCTTCCGGTCGTCTGGATGGCATTGCAAATTTTTCCGGTGCCCACTTCTTTGCTTGCCAACCCGATCTGGCCGGCGACTTCGATCGCATTGAACCAACCATCACTACCAGGCCGCATCAGCGTCGACCCCGGCGCGACGTTGCAAAGCCTGTTTCGCTATCTGGTTGACGCGTCTCTGGTGGTGTCGACCGTCATCATCACCAAGGATCGCCACAGGGCCGAAACGATCCTGTTCGTATTGTGCGCAGTAACGACTTTCATGTCGATCGAAGTCCTGCTCGGCCGACTCGACTTGTTCGCCGTCATGATGTCCGAGACAGGCGCCGCTACGAGCCCGTTTCCGGCAGCAACTGCGCTCGCAGTAGTGGCAAATGGCGCGCTCGTTGCCTGGGCAGTCGAACAACACCTGCACCAACGGGACATCCACAATCTGGCCTCGCTCCAGCTGTGGGTTGGAGTTCTCTCCGGCCTGCTCGGAATTGCCGTGGCGTTCGCCGCAATGGCGACCCTCGAACGAGACACTTTGTTGGCGGTCACCGTCTGGGGATTAACTGTTCTCGTTTTCATAGCCGCTGTCCGCCGCTTGGGATTTCGCTCCTGGCCGTCGGCGATTTTGTTTTCAGTCGTTGCAGTAATTGCGGGCATCATGGCGGTGCCACACTCTCAAGCCGGTAGTTTGGGCCTCCTTGGTTTCGTCAGCCTCAGCCCGGAAGCGGTTGCGCCGGCAAAGCATCTGCTCTCTGATGCATCGATGTTGGGAAATGGCATCGGAACATTTGGGCTGACTTCGATAGCCTATCAGGAGTTTGGCGCCGGAGCGCCGGCGGTACCTCCTTCCACCGCGATCTTGATCGCTATCGAGTCGGGGCGATTGGCGATCGTGATCCTGGCAGCCTGCGCCGCCCAGCTCTTCTTCGTTAGCTTTCGCGGCGCCGTTCGGCGAGGGCGCGATTTCTTTTTCGCGGCCGCCGCGGCCGCCGGCGTTCTGGTTGTGCTCTGCGAGAGCTTCCTCGATTCAAGCCTCTCAAGCCCGGCGATCCAGACCATCGTGGCGGTGTTGGTCGGACTTGGACTTGCACAATCCGTGGGCCGGACCAGCGTGCGCCAGCCGCTGGGCGACAGCAGGCTCGCGCCATAAGGTTGCCTTACAACATCGAACTAGTCCACCGACAATGACCTCCTCAAGCAGATTTCGCATTCTCCTGTCTGCGTTGGCACTGATCATCGGATGTTATGCGATGGTCTCGGCACTAGCAGAGGTGATGGCGCTGGAGCCCACGACATTTCCTGCCGATGCAGCCAAGATCAGCTCGCGCTGGACTGGAAATGTGCCCTCCTCGCTGGCAGCGCTCTCTCTCTTTGGATCGGATCTGGAGAGCAATCACGCCTTGATCGCCGCTTTGCAGGCGATCCAGTCAGGCCAGCAAGAGCCGAGGACCGTACGATCGACGAAGCATGTCGATGCCGTCGACAGGGTCAGGCGGACGCTCTCAATTTCGCCTTACAACCCCGAACTGTGGTTGGCGCTGGCGCTGCTTCAGACCCAACGCGACCCGCACGATCCCGTCGTGGTCGAGGCGCTGAAGATGGCGTATTTTGTCGCACCAAACGACGCACGAATGATGCCGGTGCGGATCGACATAGCGAGCCGCTTCGATGCGCTTGCTATTCCGGACATCAAGGACCTGGTGCGCAACGATGTTCAGCTGATCTTGACCCGACGACCTCTGTCGAAATCGGCACTCGTGTCGGCTTATCGGCGGGCATCAGATCTCGGCAAGGCTTTCCTGGAAGACGCTGTTGAATCGATCGATCCGTCATTCCTTGTGACGCTGCGCCGTTGATCGCGGTATGGTCGTCAGCCTAACACTGCATGGCGCGAACCCTTCCAATCCGCTTCGCGCTGCTGCGGTCAAGAAAATGATCCGAATGTCGAGCCGGATGCTCCAGTTGCGCACGTCCAGACGCCAAACTCCGCGCGCCTCTCATCAGGGGGCGTCTCGCCGCGGAAGCCGTTGACCTGGGCCCAGCCGGGTCAGGCCAGGCTTCATGTGGCGGAATACATTTGCTGCTCGCCTGGTCATAATAGCGTTAACCGCTTAGCTCACTCTCAGGCGCGGTCTGCGGCTGGTTCCGACAAGATTGTGCTTCGCCCTTGACGTCCGAGTGATCGCGGGCGATCGGCAAAGCGCTTGCCGCCGAAGGCACGAAACGTCACGTAGACCGTAGTCGCACGGTCGGCAATCGACGATCATTCTCGTAGCCGACTTTCGCCCGAATTGATAAAGATCACCGTAGGGCCCAGGGCAGTTTTTACCCCATACTTGATCTTTGCATTTTCGGAAGAACGGGATGTTGACGATACTTGTCATATTGAGCGTCTGGCTACTGCTCAACGCTCTGTTCGTGCTGATCGTGATTCCTCCCCGAGAGTCGGGCTCGCGGCTCGACGCGTCCGGAGCAACGCTTGCACCGGCGCCGATCGACAATCATATCGACAATCATCAAGACCGGTTTGGTCACGACCAACTGCTCTCCCTTCGCCATGCTATCGTATCACGCGGATTGAGAACCGTTTGCGTCCTCGTCTTCCCGCTGATCGCGCTACGTGATGCGATCATGCGACTCTGGAGGAAGAGGCGAGCGCTTCGACCGCCGCCATAAGGAGGTGAACCGCAAGGCCCACGAACGATCTTGGTTGCTTCTCCGGACGATTCGCGCAGGTGCTAGTAGGCCTCCTGTAACATTACGGCAGCCGCCGTGCGCGTCATGATCTTCACGTCGAGCCAGATACTCCAGTTGCTGACGTACCAAACGTCATATTCTACGCGCTTCTCCATCAGGTCGATGGTCGGCGTTTCGCCACGAAAGCCATTCACCTGGGCCCAGCCCGTCAGCCCCGGCTTCATATGGTGCCGGTAGACGTAGTTGCTGATAATCTCGTCGTAATAGTTGTCGTGCGCGAGTGCGTGCGGGCGCGGCCCGACCAATGACATATCGCCCCGCAGCACATTCCAGAGCTGAGGCAATTCATCGATGCTCGTCATGCGGAGGAGACGCCCGATCCGCGTCACTCGCGCGTCATGCTTCGTTGCCTGGGTGATCGTCTGACCGTTTTCGCAGACCGTCATGCTGCGAAACTTCCAGATTTCAAAGGGCTTGCCGTTGAAGCCTCGGCGCGATTGCCGGAAGATGACAGCACCCGGTGAATCCAGTTTGATCAGAACGGCGACCATCATCAGCAGCGGCGCCAAAGTGACGAGAGCGAAGGCCGCGATGCCAACATCAAGGCAGCGCTTCTGCAGACGCTCGAACACGGTGAGCGGAGGTCGCTGGATCTCGATCGCCACGGTGCCGCTGACCGGCAAGAACGGGCGCGACACAAGATCGGCGATCGAATTATCTGGGAGCACACGAATCGGCTGCGGCACCACGCGAAGATGTTGTCCTAGTTTCTGCAACAACGGCAGTTCATTCCAGTCGACCGCAAGAAGATACTCATCGACATCGGTCGCGCGCGACTGCCGGATGACGTCCCGAATCTGCTTCTCCCACGCGCTATCGCCGCTATCGTTGCCAAGCACGAAATGGTGCACGACATCGAACCCATTCCGGCGCAGGTCCTTGAAACGATTTGCGGTAAAGTCCAGTGGCTTCAGACTGAGCAGCACGACCTTGCGATCGACCAATCGCCCCTTCGCTAAGCTCGTGCCGAGGGCAAACTGCCAGGCAAAGCGGAGACTGATCAGCCCAACGGCGCCGATGGCGGCGAAAATGATGACGATGCCGCGGGACAAGTTGTCCGTCGATTTCAACAGAAACGCGGCAACCGCAAGAATAGTCAGCGACACCAGCCAAATGACGAGCACCTTGCGCAGCTGCCAGACGAGTCCGAGCAAGCGATGGGTCGCGTAAACGCCCTGAAAGTAGCCGATCGCGACGAAAACCGAGGCCACGATCAATCCGGCTCCGACCGAGGTGCTGTCAGCGCCCGACGCAAGCGCCGCGTTATACGATGCGGAGGCGAGCGCGTAGCAGAGCAGGATCAGCAAAAAGTCGGCGGCGATGACGAAGACCTGAAAGGGCCTCTGAAGAACCGTGCCACGCGTCGAGGAGACTGATTGCGCTCCATCAGAGCCGTAAGTCGCAACAGCCATTCGAACCTCCACGTGGCGAGATCGCGTGACACTCATCGCGATGTTGATGATTTGCAACTTTCACAACGAAAGGTGTTAATTGATCGCAGCGATATTGTGGCGTTGCACGCAAAAAGTTTGCAGCGCAGATGCGCTCGCAGATTCTTGAATCTCGTTTCGCGGTCCTGATGACGAATTGGTTGTCACCCTGACAGGATCACGAGCGGAGGCACGCCGCAGTTTGCGTTAGTTCCGTCCCCCTCATGTTATCCTATGTTATTTTGCGGAACTTCGCGTTCGAAGTGTGACGCCGCAATCAGTCAACCACGCTGTCTAGCGCTGGTGGAACTGCCCGAAATATTGGTTGCGAAGCAATATTGCCTTCTTTCGAAATTACTTTCCGCCGGAACCTGTTCCGGCGTTAACACTCTCGAAAGGGATTGCTTCGCTCGCTGCCGGTCAATGCCCGATCACGGACTTAGAGCGTTTGCGCCCCCCATGATGTCCTTCCTTCGATCACGCCCGGCAAAGCGCAAGCCCAAGCTCCCGGATGGCGTGCGAATTTATGCAATCTCAGACATTCACGGTTGCGCGCATCTGCTCGAGCCGATGCTGCGCGTAATCGATGCCGATCTAGCCCAAAGCCGACCATGCTACGCCGTCGAAGTGTTTATGGGCGACTACATCGATCGTGGCCCGGATACTCGATCGACCCTCGACATCCTGGTTGAGCGGAGCCGCCGCGGTAATGCGGTTTTCCTGAAGGGAAATCATGAAGCCTTCCTGGTCAATGTTCTGCGCGACCCGTCCTTGCTGACGGATTGGCTTCGCGTTGGTGGGGCCCAAACGTTGATGTCTTATGGGGTTTCGTCGCTTGCCCTGGGCTCGGAGCAGGACGACCCGACCACCCTATTGGACGAACTGGCGCGCGCGATACCGTCCGAGCACGTCGAATTCCTGCGCAACCTGCGGCCGTCCTTCACGTGTGGAGATTTCTTTTTCGTTCACGCCGGCGTTCGACCCGGCGTGCCCTTATCCGAGCAACGGGAAAGCGATCTGTTGTGGATCCGCGAAGAGTTCCTGCAGAGCGAGCAACACTTCAGCAAGTATATCGTGCACGGTCACACGCCGGTACGCAGCGCCGAACTTTTGGCAAATCGAGCCAATATCGACACCGGTGCCTACGCGACGGGCAATCTGACGCTGATGAGTATCCAGGGAAGCAGCATGCTCGCCGTCTGACGGGGACTACAACTGCAGGTCGCCCCATCCGTGTTTGCAATCCAGCGTCTCGCTTGGGCCCCGCCCTCATCACTGGGGCCGGGCACACGTTGCCGGCCTGGCTGAGAAAACGACAATGCGTGTCGATCGCTAGGTGAGATCAAAATCCGCGGTCCAGGTGCTCTTGCCGGGGTTTTTCCGGAATAACCAGATCGTCACGGTCGCGGCGTCCGGGACCACCATGCTATCTCCGGCATGCAGCGTGAACTGTCGAATGTCGCCGACGACGACCAAAATGGCGTGAGCATAAACGTCGGGGGCACTGGTAGCGGTACACGTGAGAACAGCAGTCTTGGGAACGGCGCGTGTAGCTGATTGAGTGACGGAGGAGTCAAGGTGAAAGGATGCCATTGTGCCTGCTCCAAACAACTTTGGTTGAAATGAAGCAATGGTCCTGCAAATGGCGGCGATAGTTAATTGTACATCAGCCTCAAATTGTCGCCCGTGAAGATCGGCTGGCGATGCTCTCTCAAGCAGACCGTCCGAACATTTGAGCAACTGTGTCCTTGCTCGAGCCTTGCAACCTTCTGTAGGAGACCGCATTATCCGGACTTGAGCCATTTTAAGCAGGAGATTCCCGTGAAGCGTCGCGCCCTTGCTTTGACTGCATTCCTCTGTGCCAGCGCGCCAATCCTCGCGGCCGGCGTTGCCTCAGCTGCGGATCTTTCGATCTCCCCGGCGCGCAGGTCTGCATCTGTTTACGGAACGGGATCCGTCTTCTGGGATGATGTCTATCCGCCCGCGATCTACGGCCCCCATCTTCGATCGGTTGAGGAAGTGAGTGCCCTGAAAGCGGCGCGCCGGCCGGTCTCTTCGCTCTGGTCGGGGTACGATCCGCTGCGCCTCGATGCACGCGGCAGATGGTGAAGCGGCAGTTTATGAAGCAAGGCTCCTGGCGCTATTGGCATCCTGATCCAGAAAAGATCCTTATTCGCCCGCTACGGCGCCCATACCTTGGTGCCGCCAAGCGCGTTAGCGGCCCTGACGAAGTCTAAGGGTCGGGACCTGACTCGCGCACTCACAGGGACAATTTCTCGAACACCTTATCGCTGCAGCGGAGCGGTTGAAGCTCACTGCGGCACGGTCATGAGTTCGAGCACATGGCCGTCAGGGTCGCGAAAATAGACGCCGCGGCCGCCGTTCCAGTCGTTGAGCTTACCGTCGTCAAGGCTCCACGGTGCACTGCCATAGGCGAGCTTCGCCTCGCGAATGCGACCAAAGATGGCATCGAACTCGGCATCGTCGACGTGGAAGGCGTAGTGATGGCTCTCGAACTCCTCGTCGTCGTCGAAAAGGAGCGTGAGCGTTTCGTTGATACGTACCGGCGCGAAATGGCCGCCTTTCGGATCAGCATGGAGGCCAAAGATGCGCGCAAAAAATTGCGCCGCTGCCCTCTTGTCGCGGGCAGGGACGATGGTGTGGTTGAGGGTGATGGTCATCGGAAGACCTCTCGCTTAAGACATCGAGACCTATCGGCATGCTCAAGATAAACAATAACTAGGTCTTGCAGGTTGTGGCGTGAAGGGGCCTCACCGGCCTGCAGGATCCATCACGACTAAAGTCTGAGATGATCCGGTCACTCGCACTACTTTTTGCCCGTTCGCCCGATGTCTGCTCATCCCCCAACAAAGGACGACGATGGTCACGTCGGGATTGTCA
The DNA here is from genome assembly GCF_029714405.1 of Bradyrhizobium sp. CB82. Classification (NCBI taxonomy): domain Bacteria; kingdom Pseudomonadati; phylum Pseudomonadota; class Alphaproteobacteria; order Hyphomicrobiales; family Nitrobacteraceae; genus Bradyrhizobium; species Bradyrhizobium sp. CB82. The sequence goes on from NZ_CP121650.1 coordinate 7,099,956, forward strand.
GTGCCTGAAAAAAAAGAAATGGTGGTCGTCTCAATAAGGCGGGATATTCGAAAATACGAACTCAGATCCGCAAGGTATTGATCATACAATGCGTCCGCTCAGCGGACACGGAGGCCACTTTCAGCATCGAAAACGAATGTGCGTGACGGCGTCAGCGAGACACCGATGCGCTCGCCCTGCCTGCCGGCAAACTGCTTGGGGGCCTTAACGGCGATGAAGTCATTTTCGACTTTGACCGTCACAAGCGTGTGGTCGCCGATCAGCTCGTTGGCGTAAATTTCTCCCTTCAGATCGCCCTTGTCGTGCTCAACGATCGTGCAGTCTTCAGGCCGCACGCCGAGGACGGCCTTGGCGATCTTGCCTGACACCGGTGACATCAGCCGGGCTCCGTGGCCTATGAAGTCCCTGCCGTCCAGAGCTCCATGGATGATATTCATAGGCGGTGAGCCGATGAATTGGGCGACGAACAGGTTGGCAGGATCGTTGTACGTGTTCACCGGCGTATCGAGCTGTTGTAGAACTCCCTTTTCCAGAATCGCGACCCGGTGGGCCAGGGTCATGGCTTCAATCTGGTCGTGAGTGACATAGATCGTCGTGATGCCTAGCGCCTGCTGCATGTGTTTCAGTTCGGCGCGCATGTGACCACGAAGCTTGGCATCGAGATTAGAAAGCGGCTCATCCATGAGAAACACCGACGGGCGGCGGATGATGGCCCGCGCCAGCGCAACCCGCTGACGCTGGCCTCCGGATAGCTCTCGGGGGTAGCGGTCGAGCAGGGTCTGGAGTTGAACCTGAGCGGCAGCCTCCTTGATCGCAGCGGCACGCTCGGCTTCGGGAACGCGGCGAACCTTGAGCGGAAAGCCAATGTTCTCGGCCACGGTCTTGTGCGGGTAGAGCGCGTAGGACTGAAACACCATCGAGATGTCGCGGTATTTCGGCAAGATGTCGGTAACGTCGCGGTCGCCGATCAGCACGCGGCCGGCCGTGGCCGTCTCGAGGCCGGAGAGAATGCGGAGCGCGGTGGTCTTTCCCGAGCCGGAAGCGCCGAGCAGCACCAGGAATTCGCCCGGCGCGATGTTCAGATTGAATTCCTCGAGTACCTTCACGGTACCGAAATATTTCCGCACTTTGTCGAAACGGACCGGGACCTGGTGAGCGGCGCCCGAAATCGTCTTGTTCATCCGCTCATCCCTTAACCGCACCAAGCAAGACGCCCCTGGCGATATAGCGCTGCAACACGACAGCCATGACGATCACCGGAAGGATCATGATCATGATAATGGCACACATCTCCCACCAAAGAATGCCCCGCTCGCCCGTGTTCTTGGCGGCAACCATGATCGGCATGGTCTGGGCCCGAGCGGTCGTGAGGAAGATCGCAAAGAGATACTCGTTCCAATTGAGAATAAGCGTCAGCAGGGTGGTTGCAGCCAGCCCCGGTCGGGTCAAGGGCAACACGATGTCCCAAAATATTTCGAAGCGTGATGAGCCATCGAGTTGTGCCGATTCCTCCAGTTCAACGGGAAGATTCGCGAAAAAGTCATGCATGAGCCAAACGACGATTGGCAGATTGGCTACCGCATAGACGATGATAAGTGCGAAGTGCGTGTCGATCATGCGGACCGACTGAAACATCATGTAGACCGGAATAATGACAACGATCGGTGGCAATATGCGCTGAGATACGATCCAGAACAGAATGTCGTCATTTCCGAGCGTGGACTTGAAACGCCGCCCTAAAGTGCGGGCAAGAAGGTAAAATAGGGCGAGGGCAACGGAGCCTGAAATCGCCCAATGAACATCGAAATAATTTGAACCGACGATGGCCGACAGGGCCAGCAGCACAAACATCACGATATTCCCGAACTTCGGCTTGTAGCTAATGCGCGCCAGTGCGTATGCAGCCATGGACCCGACCGCAATGCAAAGCGCGGTGGCGCCGATACTGATCACAAAGGAATTCATGTAGGCCAGGTAGACCTTGCAAATCTGCGGCTCCATTTTTTCGATCTTGATAATCGGCGAAAGAATGAAGACGAACAGATTGTAGACCAGCAGGACAAGCTGGCGGCCGACGGAATAGGCATCGCAATAGGGGTCTGTTGCGAATTGCGCAGTCCAACCCTTTAACGTCGGCTGGAAATCGACAAAAGGGATAAAGAACGGCCCGTTATTGACGGTCGCGGCATCCTTGAAGGCCGTTATGACCACCCAATAGATCGGAAAGAGCACAAACAGCGACCAAAACAACAGGATGGCCCAGGCCACAAGGTTGGCTAAAAGGGACATCTTGCCAACGGCAGGCGGCTCGAACAGCCGCTGTCTGAAGGACCGGTCCTTCCTGAAAATCTTGTAAGTCGCCCCGCTCATGCCCGCGCCTTGCGTAACCGTTTGAGGACCACATAGTTGAAGAACGAGGAGCACACGACGACGGTCAATATCAGGAGAAGATATGCCACGGCAGCAGAATCGCCCATATCATTGGCGCGCCAAAGAAACAGAGAATGCAGTGTCATTGACTCGGTTGCTATCCCGGGCCCTCCGGCTGTCATGATGTTTGGCAGATCCACGATTTTGAACGCCTCGATCATGCGAATGAGCATGACGGTTGCCGCGACTGGAAGAATCTGCGGCCAGGTGATTTCGCGGAAGATCTGGAAACTGGAGGCACCGTCGACCTGAGCGGCCTCGACATGATCCTTGGGCACGTTCTCCAGAGCGGCCAGCAAAACGATGAAGATGAAGGGGATCCATTGCCAGGAGTCCCCCAGGATAACAAACCAGCGAGCGGCCCATGCATCGGTTGACCACGCCCAATTCCCGAGACCGACCAATTTCCAGAATGGCTGGAACGGACCTTTGGTCACATCCAGAATCATCTTGAAGGCATAGCCCACACCGAGCGGGGTAATCATGAGGGGGATGAAGAACAGGACCCGGAAGAAATTCTTGCCGATAACGGGCTGCGAGCACAGGAACGCTAGCATGAGGCCGATGACGAATTGGATGGAGCAGCCGACGACAACATAGAACAGGGTATTGAGCAGCGTGCCCCACTGATTACCTGAGAGCAGGGTGGCGGCGAATAGAAGTGCAATGAACATAGCCATTGCAGCGCTTATCACCCGCCCGGCCAAACCGACCCAGGTTGCTCCGCTGACAAAGGCGCGATAAAGCCACCACAGCAGAGCGCCAGCAGTCACGAGGCTGAATACCCAGCCGGCGGTGCTCATGCTCGTGAAGCGGCCAAGGAAGTGGACCTGCTGGTTGCCGGTAAATTGGGCCGCGAAGTTCTCGAACCAAACCGTCCGGAATTTGAGACCGGTGGCCGAGAACCTTACGTGACTGATCGCAAAGACGATCGTGTAGAAGGTTGGGAAAATCGCAAAGAGCAGGACAAGTGTAACGGCCGGAGCGATGAAAAACGTTCTCGACTGGCGGTCAAACCACTCGCCCCAGCTTTCACCCCGAGAAAGTCCAGCCGGGGAAATCCCCGGCTGGCTCGTAGCGGTCCCATCAGACATCAGGCTCGCTCACTTTGCAGGTCCGACAGCGAGTGCCATCTGCTTGATCTGCTCGTCGCGGCCGAAGTCTCTGGTGATCTTTTCCCAACCGGCCTCAATGTTCTTCAAGGCCTCGTCCACCGTGATCTCGCCAGCCATATATCGCGCCAGCTCGGTGTCGAGCACGACGGCGGTGTACTGCTGCGCACCGGGAATCTTGAGGTCCGAAGACATATTGGGGTTGTTAAGGGCATCATTAATGGCGCCCATGTAGTTCTTGGCAAGGCCCTCATCCATGCCTGATTTCACCCAAAGGTCCGTGCTCTTGAGCTGGCTGAGGCGGTAAGGGTTGAAGCCTGTCCAGCCCAGGGTCACGTCGACGTTGGATTGCTCTTTCTGACTCATGAATGACAAGAAGTCGTAGGCCGCCTGCTTTACCTTCGGATCGGACTTGGCGTTGACGGCACCGCCCCAGCCGCCAAAGGCCGAGAACGGAGCATAGTTGATGCCATCGATCGCATTCGGTGCCGACTCTTTGCTGACAGGAACAAGCTTGCCGGTCTTGCGGTCCAAAACTTCCTTCGAACCGACATTGGTGGCGTAGAGCTTGTTCTTGATCACCTTTGCGTCGTCTTCGAGCTGGAGCGGACCCGGATCGCCCCATTCGATCAGGAGGCCGCAGCGGCCCGACTTGAACAAGGCACGGGTGTCGCCGATGTCCATGTTCAGTTCTTCAGGCGGTCCGTACTTGCTTGTTTCTTTGTAGAGTTCAAAGGCCTTCTTCCAGCCGGCATTGTTGACAAGGGGCTTCATTGTGGCGTTTTCGAACTGAAAGCCCTGGGCCGTACCCTGGGTCTGAACGATCGTCGAAGCGATCGTCTGTACGGCGAAATAGCTCTGCGCGTTCCGTTTCTTGAAGATGCAGGAGCCATAGCCTGGCTTGCCGTCGCCGCTCATGTCCTGGCCGTTGATCGCCTTGGCAATGGCGAGATAGTCGTCCCAGGTCTTGGGCGGCTGCAGGTTGTTCTTTTCCAGGATGTCCTTCCGGTAATAGACCATCTGGAAGTCGCCATCGACCTGAATCACCATCGTATGCCCGCCGATCTTCTGGGCAAATTCGCGGAAATAGGGAGCGATGTCCTGGAGGTCGATCTTCCCGTCCTTCGCTATGTAGGGATCGAGGTTTTCGAGCAACCCTGCCGCTGCGAGCTCGACGCCCCAGCCGGCGGCGAAGACGGCAACATCAATGGAATTCGTTCCCGTGGACCAGTCTTGCTGAACCTTCGGGAAGATCTCAGCATACGGCACCTCATTGACGATGATTTTGGCACCCGTCAGCTTCTCGAATTCCTTGCCGTGCTGGGACACTGCGCCGGCGATGACGGGTCCCGGGCGCGTCAGGATGTTGATCGTAATGCCATCATACTGGCCGGCACCGGCGACACCGGACCACCCGCACAAGGCGACAGCCGACGCGGCCGCTACCGCAAGCTTTCGAAAGTCCATAGGTCCCTCCCGTGTACATTTTATTGAAGTGCCGAGCCTGAGCCCACGCAATCCGTAGCCTACAGCATTTCGCTGTCCGGAAAAGCCGGTGCGTTCTTAATTTGGTGATTGGCGCGCCATCCTTCCGGCCTGGACCTGGTGTGCAAGCGCAGCAAGATCGAGTGCAGGCACCCATCAGCACCGCGCCGGCCGAGAAATGGTCCTCGACCTCGCCGCCAACCTAGGCCTCCCTCATCACCAACTGGCCAACCATCCGCCATCGGGAAAGTGCTGGCACGTTTCGGACAACTGCCTGCCGATTTCCCGAAGTCATAGAGGCTTGGCTCACGTTCGTCACCGCACTCGCAGAACGATGTGTCCTTGCACGCTACAGTTCGCAATGGCGGTCAGCGCGTCGGCGGCCTGCTCGCTTCGTGGGAGACCGACTCCGTATCTTGGCTGATGTCTATCCGGCCGCGATCTATGATCCGCATCTTCAATCGGTCGAGAAGGTGCGGGCACTGAAAGCAGAGCGTCGGCCCGTCTCGTCGCTCTGGTCGGGGTACAAGGCGCCACACCGTTCGTACTTTCCCCCGATGTAATTCTGTCGATGTTTGCGTTTGAAATCCCGCCCGGATCTTAACTCAATCGGCTTTGAAATCGGCGCTCATCGCAACTCATGTCTGATGGTCCGAAGGCGAAGATGGTCGGAAGGCGCAGGTGCGCTGGAGAGGATGGACCGGACATCGGTGCCGCTGTCCTCGACCAGCGCGTTTGACCCAACTGCAACATTGATCAACCCTTGTTCTCCCATTATCGGCAGCATAGTTTTGTTGGACGGCCGGGGAGGACAACATGCATCGTTCGATCAATGTTATCGCTGCCGTGGGCCTTGCACTTGGTGGGGCTCTGGGCATGGCAGGGGCCATGGTAACGCGACAAAATGTGCAGGGAATCCTGTGGGCGATCGACGGCGCGGGACTTGTGATGGCCGCAGCAATGCTCGCCACAAAATACTTTCGAACGGGAAATGACGTTGTGGCCGGCGGCTTTCTGGTCTTTGCCATCGGCGAGGGGCTGATCCTGCTTTCGGCCCCGGCGGCAGGTCTTACCGGTAGCATCCCGGCGTTTGCCGCTGGCACCGCTCTTTGGGGGACGGCGCTCCTCCTTGTCAGCGTTCCAAAGCTATTCGCGATGCCGATCCGAATCCTCGGCATCGTGAGCGCGATCCTGTTTATTGTCACTGCGGCGAGAATTTTCTGGGGTGAGCCGCTACAGCCAACGTCCGCACCGATGCCAACCTACGCCTATCCCGTGCTGGTCGCGACCTTCGTTGGCTGGATCTGGACGCTTTGGCGGGAGACTGTCCGGCTTAAATAGCGGAATCCGTGTGATGGCGAGGAATACGCCAAACCTTTATTCATCGATCGGTAGAAACCGTATGTCGGCTTCTGTGCCCCAAACGCGAGGGCCGGGTGAAGCGCTAATTCGTCGGCTTATCGGGGTAGACCGGAAGCGGACGACCGTCCAAACGGCGCTGTTGACCAAGCGTGGCCTCTTCGGGGCCCGCCCGAGAGCTTGCTGAGTGTGGCGCTCGGCTCGCCAGAATGCCCGTGAGAAATGCGCTCAACTGTTGGACTGGTGGAGGGCGCGGTCGACACATTGAAGGAGTGTCTCTCCGTCGAAAGGCTTCGTGAGAAAGCAGATGGCCCCGCCCGCGAGCGCCCGCTCCTGGATTCGAGGATCCGGAAAAGCGGTAATAAAGATGACAGGTGTTCGACGATGTGTGGACGCCAATCGGCTCTGCAACTCGAGACCGCCGATGCCTGGCATGTTAACATCGGAAATGACGCAGGACGTTTCGCCGAGTTCGGGCGATTGCAGAAACTCTTCAGCCGACGCAAAACCCCGAGCCGCGAATCCGAACGCCGTCATGAGCGTTGTCGTTGAGCGGCGAATTGATTGATCGTCGTCGACAATCGCAATGAGAGCTTTTTTTGCCATTGCTGGGTTGTTTTAGAACACTGGTGGTATTTGTACAAGGCTGGGAGTCGACGAGGCCAGAGTTGCCGCAGAGCGAAGCGCTGGCTCATCAGGGCTATTGGCGCCTCGCACCCGCCCCTCCCACCCAACCCACACCCTCGCGCCGCGGACCGGCGATTGTGGACCAATCGGCTTTGCACATGTGGGCGCGCGGTTGCAAAACAATCATTCTTCGCCAATGGGCGTCGCGACCCTACCTTCGTCCGCTGCACAACCAATCACGCAGGCTCGCAATGCGGCTGAGTCTTGGTACGAACCTACCATCAGCAAAACCTCCGTGCCGATCCGCGCGCCAGATTGAATATTCGCCAAAATCGTAGTAACTTTCTACCTTTAAGCATCAGCGTCATCGTGGCGGCCGCAAGGCGGACTCCGGTGGGTGCTTCGATATGAGGTCGTGAAACCGGTTGGCGCGAGCGTCCCAATGTTGCAACCGGAATTTGAAGCGCACTATGCCGCACTGAAGCGAGAGATTGATGCTCTTGAGGCGGATCTCGCGGAGCCAAAGGCACGCAAGCATTTTGCAGATGTGAGGCAGCGGATCGAAACGCTCTACGAGACGTTGCGAGAAAACCATCTGCTCCTGCACACCGTCCTCGAAAACAGCGCCGCGAGCATTTACGCCAAACGCAAAGATGGTCGCTATACCTTCCTCAACCGAGGCATGGAGCTGCTGTGCAACGTGACTCGGGAGCAGTGCCTCGGCAGAACAGACTTTGACGTCTTTCCGATAGAAATCGCTCAGCAGTATCGAGCCAATGACGTTGCGGCCATGATGACGGGCAAGCTGTCGGAATCCGAGGAAATGTCGAAGACACCTGCAGGTGACCGGTTGCTCCTGTCCAAGAAGGTGCCGCTGATTTCAGACGACGGCGAAGTCCAGGGAATTTGCGGCATCTCGACAGACATAACGGACCTGCGACGGACCGAACGCGCCCTGCGCGAGGCGGTTGAGACGCTGCAGCGCGAACGAGACAACAAACTGCTGAATGTCGAGGCGGCGACAGCATCCATCGCCCACGAAGTACGCCAACCCCTGGGGGCCATCGCGATAGGCGGCCTTGCGGCAATAAGATTTCTTGAAATGACGCCGCCCGATCTTGACGAGTTGCGGGCGATTCTGAATGGGATCATCGCCGACTGCCGTCATGCGAGCGAGGTCTTCGACAGCATCAGCGCCCTGTTTAAGAAAGTCGATCACAGCAGACGACCGGTCGATGTCAACGAGATTGCACGTGGCGTGCTGCAATCGCTTCACGGCCAGTTGAGGGATCACGGCGTCGCGACCGAAACCGAGCTTGCGTCCGATCTGCCGCTGGTCGACGGGCATCAGGGTCAGTTGCGACAAGTCGTCTTCAACCTGGTCAACAATGCAATCGATGCCATGGCCACCACAACGGATAAATCACGCCTGCTGCGGGTGAGCACACAGCCCCGGGACCACAACACAATCGTGGTCGCAGTTGAGGATTCAGGACCTGGGATTGATCCTGGACGTCTGAACAACATATTTGATGCATTCGTCACGACCAAAGCGAATGGAATGGGATTGGGCCTCGCGATCTGCCGCATGATCGTTCAGCGTCACGGCGGTCAACTTTCGGCATCGTCAGACGGCAAGACCGGCGCGCGCGTCCAATTCGTTCTGCCGGTCGGGTTGCTGGATACTGCACACGCGCGCAACGTCAGCCATTGACCGTTTCGGTTTTCTGGCGAACGAGGAGGCCGGATGAGTTCGCCAGCCGCCATAGCGCTCGATCGTGTAACCAAGGTCTACGACAAACCTGTCGTGTCCGACATTTCGTTGGAGGTGACGGAGGGAAGCTTCGTCACGGTGCTGGGGCCTTCCGGCTCCGGCAAGAGCACGATATTACAAATGATCGGTGGCTTCCTGCAGCCGACCGCAGGCCGTATTCTCTTCACAGGTACGGACATGACGGCGCTTCCGCCCAACAAGCGGCCATGCAACACGATCTTTCAGGACCTCGGCCTGTTTCCGCACATGACTGTTGCCGAGAACGTCGGCTATGGTCTCAAGGTGCGCGGCGTCGACCCAGCCACGCGGCGCAAGTGCACCGCGGAGATGCTCGCTATCGTTGCCCTTGAAGGCTACGAACGACGCCGCATACACCAGCTTTCCGGAGGCCAGCGCCAACGCGTGGCGCTGGCCCGAGCGCTGGTGCTTGACCCTGCGGTTCTTCTGCTCGACGAGCCGTTGACGGGGCTCGATGAGCGATTGCGTCAGCAACTGCGCGGCGAGATCAGTCGTCTGCACCGACGGCTCGGCGCGACCATCCTTGCCGTCACTCACAATCAGGATGAGGCTCTGTCTCTAAGCGATCGAATCGTAGTCTTGCGAGCGGGCCGCATCGAACAGATTGGTACGCCACGCGACGTCTTCGAACGACCGGCCAATGCCTTCGTCGCGCGGTTCATTGGGTTCGACGCAATACTGAAGCCAGAGCGCGTCGACTCCGGCATTGCCGACTGGCATGCGCGCGTTGCTGGACGAGATATCCGCTGCGAACCGCCCGTCAGCCGTGACCCGGCGGACGGTTATGTGCTGGTCCTCCGACCCGAGCGGATCAGGATCGCACACCCAAAAGAGCGAAGTGATCTCGGGCCGCTCACGGTCATTTCCACCGCCTACAAGGGCCGAGACGTCGAGGTTGAGAGCCGCTTGGTTGATGGTCAAGCGCTCAAATTTCTCATCTCCGCAGATCCGGGTGTCGCGGTACCCGCATCAGGCAGCAGCATCGAGATTGTTTGGGAACCCATGAAGCCGCTGTTGCTACCGGACACGCTGGTCGAGCCCTGATATCCGCCGAGCGCCGCCTCTGCAAAGGCGCCTGAATTATGATATGCATCAAGCTGGGAAGCTCCCGAGGAGCTTGGACAATGGCGCACAGCATCGGGAATGGTTCTCCACCGGGTGTATTCGCCCAATTGACACGGCGCCAGCTGGTTCAGAACGGTGTTCTTGGTGCTGGCGCGCTGGCAGTCGGAAGTTTGGGCCTACCGCGCGCCGCCCGAGCGTTAGATGAGATCAATTTTTGGGCAACCGGCACGCTCGATATCGGCGACGACGGCTGGAGGACCATCGCAAACGACAGCGGCGTCAAAGTCGACTTCACCGATAACGGCAATGACCCGGGGCCGGTCGTTGCCAAGCTGGCGGCCGGCAACGCAACCGACATTTATGATGTCGGAGGCCTGCAGGGAGGCAGCGAAAAGGAACTGGCGAAACGCGGTCTGATTGCGCCCTGGGACATTTCGCAAATCCCAAATTATGCGAGCGTGTGGCAGTGGGCGAAGGACATTCCTTACCTAACCCACGATGGCAAGATCTATGGAATTCCGACCGTCATCAATGCCGATTCCATCATTGCCATAAGGGACAAGGCTGGCAGCGTCGACAGCTACGGCGTCATCTTTGATCCGAAGCTGAAAGGCAAGACCGCAATGGAAGACGCCTGGATCAACAGCGTCACCTTTGCCGCCATTTATCTGAAGAACTCAGAGAATGCGAAGATCGCCGAGCCCGGCAACCTGACCGCTGACGAGCTCGGGCTGGTCATGGAATTCCTGATCAAGCACAAGCGGGAGCGCCAGTTCCGAACATTCTGGAACGGTTGGGAACAGGGTCTCCAGCTCGTGGCCAACCAGGAGGTGTGGGTGATGACCGGTTGGGAACCCATTGTTTATGCCGCGCGGAAGCGGGGTGTTGATTGCTATTATGCCGTGCCGAAGGAAGGCTACGAGGGATGGGCTAACAATACCATCCTGTTGAAGGGCGCGGTGGTCCGTGGGCGTACAAAGACGGCCCATCAGTTGGTCAATGCCCTTCTCTCGGGATTCTACGGCTGTAAACTCGGCCTGCTGCGCGGCTATGTCGTTCCCACCGACAACAACGTCGCCTACGCGACGACTCATGCGAATGCTTTCGATCCGGCGGACGTCCGGGAACTGGCCGAGCATGTGAAGCAAAAGTTTGCCGGCAAGGTCTATTGGCAAAACACCCGGCCGGACAATTTCCAGCTCTATGAAACATGGTGGCAGAGGTTGAGGAACGCTTAGTGCCTCGCGAACCGGGGCCTGACGAAAGCCTGGGAGTCCGCTGGCGGCCGGCGGGCTTCCTCCTCGCGCTCCCGTCGCTCGCGGTCTTTGTTGGGGTGGGCTTCATTCCGCTGGTACTGATCGCGACGTGGAGTTTCTGGAGCTTCGATCCCGACACCTACTGGATCAAGCCCGCCTGGTCGTTCGCGTCATATGCGGCCCTCCTCGAGAACGGACGAGCAACCGTCTTTCTGCGCACGGCGGGCCTCGCCGCACTGACGGCTACGGCTTCCACGCTGCTCGCGGTTCCGGCCGCGGCGGTCATCGGTCTGTTGAGCGGACCGCGCCGGGCTGCGCTCCTCCTCGCACTGTTCACCATTCCATTCTTCACGAGCGGCCTCGTGCGCGCCTTTGCATGGCGCCTCGTGCTTGGTCGGCAGGGCATTATCAACAACGCACTAATGAGCCTTGGAATTGTGGCGACTCCAGTCGAATGGCTTTTGTTCTCCGATTTTGCGGTCGTGCTGGGCATGGTCGCCGCCTATCTGCCATTCGCGATAGTTCCCATTGTGCTGGCATTCGCGCGGATCGAACATTCAGTGATTCGTGCAAGCCAGGACCTTGGTGCAGGCTTCTGGACCGTGCTCGCAACCATCGTCTTACCGCTCGTCCTGCCAGGAATCGTGGCGGGCTTCCTGTTCGTATTCGTCGTCGCCGTTGGCGCATCGATGGAGATCGAGCTTCTTGGAGGGGCTGGGGCTTCGTCCATTTCCATCATGATCAACGATGTACTGAGAGTGGTGAATTTTCCCCTCGCCTTCGCAATCGCTACGGTTGTCACTACTCTGCTTACCGTCCTCATCATCATCGCAAATCGCGCGCTCAGGCTGTCGCGCTTGTTCGAAAGCCTCGGCATATGAGCTTCGATGCAATCGTCACGGGACGCACCAGCGGCGGCCGGCTTTTGTTCACTACTATCACGGCGTTGAGCCTGGCAATCATGTATGCGCCGGCACTGTACCTGCTGCTTGCATCGCTGAACCCGGATGCGCAGCTTGGACTCGTTCCGCCGAGCCGCTATAGCCTCAAATGGTATTTCGCGCTTCTCGACGATAGCCGCCTCGCCGGGGCTCTCAAGGAAAGCGCGCTGGTCGGGCTCGCAACAGCCGCACTGGCGACGCCGATCGGCCTCTCTGCTGCGCTCGCCTACCGGGAGATGAAGCGCCTGCGCGGCGTATTCCTCCTCGTCATTCTCTCGGCCATGTTCGTCCCGGGTACGATTGAGGGCCTCGGCCTGTCGGCGACTCTGAGAGTTGTCGGTCTCGCCCCCTCTTGGGTCACCATAGCAATCGGACATCTTCTGTGGACGCTGCCGTTCGCCGCAGTGGTCTCGCTCATCGGCCTGTCGGCGGTCAGGCCCAGCACCATCGCGGCCGCCCGCGACCTCGGCGCCGGGCCGATACGGGCCTTCGTCGACATAACCCTGCCGCTTATGCGCACCAATCTCATCTCAAGCTTCGTCTTTGCATTTCTCCTTTCACTAAACGAGCAGGCGCGCGCCTACTACCTCGCCGGTCGCCAAAACACGCTTCCGCTTTATATGTTCGCCGCGATGAATTCGGGTGCCTCGCCGACCATCTACGCATTTTCAGGCGCGATCATCGTCATCTCGGTCGCAGTCGTCGCGCTGGTCTTTGCCGGCCTAGTGGGGCAACAGAGCCGAAGACCACGACAAGCGCCAGGCAAAATCAGCTATTGAGGCTGCAAGAGGCAGTTGTCATTCTGCCCATTAAACGGCTAACTTGCTAACATTGTCGCCGATCCTTTGCGGCCGCGGGTGAGGCAGAGATGGACGTTCAGTTGTCCATGTTGCAGACGGAGTAACGAGGTCGCCTATTAGCCCTTGGGGCGAAGTCGCTCGGCGGTCCGCTGTCAGCGGGGAAACCATCTACCACAATCCTGCATCGGCGCTTTTGACCCGAACAGACGCGGCAGACACAAGAAACTGGACGCGGTGCGGTCTCAAGTCCTGAGCTTTGCTTTGCTCGGACAATCGTATCACGGACTGACGCAGTCGCCCCTAACTCCTGCCGGACTGGTCTTGATCGTAGGACTGCAGGATCCGGACAAAATCAGCCATGCTGGATCGATCTCGGTTTTCGGCCATAGCCGCAACCTGAGTATTGGACGCGGGCTGGCTCCCTTGCCAAATCCGCATTAGGAGATCGGCGATGTTTCTCATGGCGTACTCTCTGCAGCCAACCGTGGCAATCGACACCAATTGAGCGGCAACGCGAGGCGGGCGGCGCCGCCGACCCTCCCCTGCAACTGCCGGTTTGCAGGACCGGTTCCGTTGCTTTTCATCACTCTGGATTTACAGGTAGCACCAGGCACGCGATTGGCGCCATTGCGCACGGGTATGAGGTGGCCATACCTAGGTAGGCTTGGACTAGTGAATCGGAATCACTCGGCCAAGTGCCGGTTTAATCACAGCTACGTCGCCTGGTAGATGCAATGACCAAGGTTGCGGGAGCGGCGTCGGGCATAATGCTGGCTCGCGTCGCGCCAAACTCTTGGCAAGCAAAATTGAGAAGCGCGCCTGCAATGAGCACTGCCTTTTCGCGTAGAGAGCAGGATCGGCGTTAGCAGATCTGGCCGCCGCCGCTTGCTCACCCGACACGCTCGCCTTGCCGCTACTTGCCGCAGGTCTGAGCTTACTTTGGCCTTCAAAATGTCGGGTCTGTTAACATTAGCGGCCAATCCGCTCGGAAATTTCGCTCTGTTTCGGGTAGCCCCGACCAAAGGTTTTGGCTAAGAACACCTGCCAATATCGACGAGACTTGCATGACCAGAAAACGCGCACTCATAACCGGTGTTACGGGACAGGACGGTGCCTATCTGGCCGAACTGCTTCTTGAGAAGGGCTACGAAGTCCATGGCATCAAGCGCCGGACTTCGCTTTTCAACACCGATCGTATCGATCATCTTTATCTTGATCCGCATGAGCCGGACCCGGCGTTCCGGTTGCACTACGGCGACCTCACGGATTCGTCGAGCCTCATTCGGATTGTCGGGCAGGTGCAGCCGGATGAGATCTACAATCTCGCCGCGCAAAGCCATGTTGCGGTTTCGTTTGAGGAACCGGAATATACCGCGAATTCAGATGCGCTGGGCGCACTTCGGATTTTAGAGGCGATCCGGATCGTCGGCCTGGAGAAGAAGACCCGTTTCTACCAGGCTTCGACGTCCGAACTCTATGGCCTCGTGCAGGAGATCCCGCAGAAGGAAACAACGCCCTTCTACCCGCGTTCCCCCTACGCCGTCGCCAAGCTTTACGCCTACTGGATCACGGTGAACTATCGTGAAGCCTACGGCATGTATGCCTGCAACGGTATCCTGTTCAATCACGAATCTCCCGTCCGCGGCGAGACCTTTGTCACCCGAAAAATCACCCGCGCCATGGCGCGGATCCATTTGGGACTGCAGGAACGCCTGTACCTCGGCAATCTCGATGCACTGCGCGACTGGGGCCACGCCCGCGACTATGTCGAGATGCAGTGGTTGATGCTGCAGCAGGAGACGCCGGACGATTTCGTCATCGCTACCGGCGTGCAGCACTCGGTGCGAGAATTCGTCGATGTCGCGGCCCGCGAAGTTGGAGTGCGTATCCGCTGGGAAGGCACGGGAGTGGACGAAAAGGGATACGATGCAGAAACTGGCAAGTGCATTGTCTCTGTGGACCCGCGGTATTTCCGACCGACCGAAGTCGCCACCCTTCTGGGTGACCCCACCAAGGCGAAACAGAAGCTCGGCTGGGAGCCGAAGACTTCCTTCGAAAGCCTGGTTCGGGAGATGATGAAGGAAGATGTTGAATCGGCGAAGCGGGACGAGTTGATCAAGCAACACGGCTTCCGCTATTTCACGCGACACGAGTAATCCGGCGGTGTAGGCCCCAGCCATTGTCATAAGCGAGACAAAAGAAGTGAGCGCTCATCGCGGGCGCTTACTTCCGGCTATTTCACGAGGGCAATCGCGTGTCGCCTGCCCCTTCCATATCGACACCTCCGGACGGCGCCGCGCCATAGACCCCGTCAAGCCCATCGCTCATCGGGGTTTGCAAAGATGCGACCGGCGCCCGCGGGGTTCCACGCCGCCACATTTGCGAGTCGCCATCCCGACTCGCTGCTCGAACGCTCGAATTTATGCGCGCGATCGCGACCATACCTTCTTGTACTTTCTGGCCTTCTTCAGTTGATCTTGCACCGGCTTGCCGCGTTGCCGTCAATTCTTTTCGACGATTGGGAATACTGGCTTGCTTATGCGTAGAGCTGGTTGACCTGTTTTCGTGCGGAGGGTTAACTGTCCCTCTGGGCTGTTCGGGCGACAAGAACAGGCGAGTTCGTCATGCTCACGGCGCCGCTCCACCTTGCCGGTCGATTGCACCGCTACATCTACCGCCGCCTTTACGGCGATCCCAACTCCTATCTGGAACTATGTTCCGGCGTGATTCATGTCGGCGCAAATGCTGGCCAAGAACGCGACCTCTATGCCCGACACAAGCTGAAGGTTGTGTGGATAGAGGCTATTCCGGAACAATTTGAAGCGCTCCGACAAAACATCCGTTCCTTACCTGAGCAGCGAGCAATCAATGCGCTGATCGCCGATACGGATGGCAAATCCTACACTTTCCATGTCTCGAATAATGATGGCCTGTCATCATCTATTCTGGATTTGCGGGGCCACAAGGACATCTGGCCGGATGTGCATTACGTCCGCGACATAACGATCAATTCTTCGACGTTGAAAACGGCTCTTGAGATGTGGAGGATCGATCCTGGTCAATACAATGCCCTTGTGTTGGACACTCAGGGATCGGAGTTGCTGGTTCTGCGGGGCGCGGAAGAACTCCTGGGGCAGTTCAAATTTATTAAGGCCGAAGCAGCGGACTTCGAGTCGTATCGAAATTGTGCGACCGTTGACCAGTTATGCTCCTATCTGAAATCTTTTGGTTTTCGGGTGAACCGCGAGGATCGGTTTGCGAAGCGTGCGTCTGGTGGCGCCTATTTCGACATCTTGTTCGAGCGCGTCTAAAGCGGTAGCCCATCTTACTGAATCGTTGGGGATTCCCAAATCAGCGGTTTCCTGATTCAAGCTGTTGGCCGGGACCGGAGGCCGGCGAGCATGGCGAAACCGTTGTCGATGGATCTTCGCGAACGTGTTCTTAGCTGTATTGAGAGCGGCGTTTCAGGCCGGCAGGCTGCTGAGCGATTTGGAGTGAGCCCGGCCAGCGTAAGCCGTTGGCGAACGCGCGAGCGGGAGCAAGGCGATGCTCTGCCAAAGGCTCAAGGCGGTGATCGCAAATCGCACCGGATCGATGCTCACCAGGCGGCGATCATAGCTTTGCTCGAGGCGTCGCCCGATATCACCATTGAGGAATTGCGGCACAGCTTGAGCAAACAAGGCCTATCCTTTGGCTATGGCACGATCCGCCGCTTCTTCGAACGTCACAAGATCACGCGCAAAAAAAGACTGCCCATGCCGCAGAGCAGAACCGTCCGGACGTTTTGAAGGACCGCGAGGCTTGGCGCGAGAGCCAGGACAAGCTCGACCGGGATCGCCTCGTCTTCATTGATGAGACTTGGGCATCGACCAACATGGCGCGAACACACGGCCGCTGCCGGCGCGGTGAACGCCTGCGGGCCAGCATTCCTCACGGTCACTGGAAAACGACAACCTGCGTAGCCGCCCTCACCACGAACGGCATCATCGCTCCATGGGTGCTCGATGGCCCCATCAACCGCGACGCCTTTGAGACCTATGTCGAAAAAGTGCTCGTCCCCGAGCTGCCGGAACACGCCATCGTCATCATGGACAACCTGTCCAGCCACAAAGGACCACGCATACGCAAGATGATCGAGGCGGCCGGCGCCACGCTCCTCTATCTCCCGCCCTACAGCCCCGACCTCAATCCGATTGAGAACGCCTTCGCCAAGCTCAAAGCACACTTGCGAAAGGCCGCCGAACGGACCATCGGCGGCCTTTGGGATGCGATCGGGCGCATCGTCGACACCTACACGCCCGCAGAGTCTAGGAACTACTTCGCCGCCGCCGGCTATTTGCAATCTGATCGGCTAACGCTCTAAGGCTGAAGTCACCGAATAACGCCAATCTGTCGGCCTCGGTCCGAAGCGGATCTGATCTGCTGATTACCCGCCAGACAGCTCAGGGCGCACGAACCGCATCCTCCGCCGGCAGTGCAACGTTGTCGTTATCCTCTTTCCCAGTTGAGTTGGACTCGCCTGCCACGACTTCCGCCCACCGCCGAACGATGGTCCGCCGGTCCCATCGATCCCCTGGCAAAGTGGCGTCTTGCCGCCGGACTCGAGCCACGCCCAAAAATCGTGGCCCTTTGCTCGCACCAATTTCGGGCCGCCGCGAGGCGGTCGCTTCGCTCGCCTGTTGCCGGTCCCAGGAGCGCCCCTAGAAACTGACGCTAGTGAGCGGCGGCCGTCTGCTCAGACAAATAAGCTTCGTAAGTGCGCCTGATGCCGTCCTCGAGCGATGTCTGCGCGCGCCACCCAAGTCTCGCCAGACGGCTGACGTCGAGCAGCTTGCGCGGCGTACCGTCGGGGTGCGAGGTGTCGAAGGCGATCTCGCCGCGATAGCCGATAACACCAGCGACAACGCGGCCGAACTCGGCGATCGTGATGTCCTCGCCGGTCCCGACATTGACGAGCTCCGCGCCCGAATAGGTCTTCATCAGATGGACGCAGGCATCTGCCATGTCGTCGACATAGAGAAACTCGCGCCGCGGCGTCCCGGTGCCCCAGACGACGACGTTTGCAGCGCCTGAGACCTTTGCTTCGTGAAAGCGGCGGATCAGGGCGGCGACCACGTGGCTATGTTCGGGATGGTAGTTGTCGCCGGGGCCGTAGAGATTGGTCGGCATCACGCTGATAAAGTCGCTTCCGTACTGGCTCCGATAGGCTTCCACCATCTTGATGCCGGCGATCTTGGCGATCGCATAGGGCTCGTTGGTCGGCTCGAGCGGGCCGGTCAGCACCATATCCTCGCGCAGCGGCTGGGCCGCGAGCTTTGGATAGATGCAGGAGGAGCCGAGAAACATCAGCTTCTCCGCGCCATGCAGATGCGCGGCGTGGATGACATTCGCGGCGATCGCGATGTTGTCGTAAATGAACTCGGCCCGCAGCGTGTCGTTGGCGACGATGCCGCCGACCTTGGCCGCGGCGATGAAAACCACCTGCGGGCGGGTTCTGGCGAACCAATCGAACACCTGGACCTGGTTGCGCAGATCGACCTCGCTCCGTTCCGTCGTGAAGAGCTTCACGTCTTCCAGCGCGAGCCGGCGCGACAGCGCGCTGCCGACCATGCCGCGATGGCCGGCGACGTAGACGCTCTTGCCCTTCAGCTCAAAGGGAACGTTTGCCATTTGCGACTTCCCGTCTCGCCTCGGTTCGATCGCTCGCTACCATCTCCTGGACGAGCATCCAAGCCGACCTCGATGCGGGCAACGCCACGGGTGATCTTGCGGGTGACGAAGGTCTCGCCGAGGACCGGCTTTCGTGATTGAACAGGATGCCGTTTGAGGCCAAGATGCCGTTGTCGACGAGATAGGCCGCCCTGTCCGGTGACGCCGGTAATCAAGTCGACTCGATTTCTCATCCCAAGCCAGGCTCCCATCAAACACGTCTGGCGGATAGCCCGAGCGCTGTTTCCTTGTATGAAGCCCATCTGGCCATATCGGCCGTCTGGGTCAACCCTCCACATCGGGAATTACGCTCCGAGATCTTGCTATCCGGACAATCAAAAGCCCGGCCGCTGCCCTGCTTTCTGCGCGCAAGGCAGCTCGAGCCACAATGGCAGCGGCTCCACTGTGTTCGCTGGTCGGATTGTGCTTGACCATACGAATTCGGAATCAACGCATAGGCGTTAAAAACCAGCGGCGCCGCAGCCGGGCCGCTCCAACCGTGCCAAACGGTCTGCCATCGCTAGCCTACGCCGAGGACAGCTGCTGCCATATGGCCCGCAGCGCCTGTAAGACTTAACTTATGCAAGGATGATCCACGTCGGGTGATCTACCGGATGGCGGACAGCCAGCGATTGTGCGCAATCACCCGCCCGTCCGGCAGAATGCGTCGCCACCAGGCATTCTTGATGATCGATGTCCTGTAGTTGCGTTTGAGCAGCCACGCCATGCAGTCGGTCTCCAACTGATCCGAGTGGGTTTCGATCAACATGGCAACATTTCCCTCGTCGAGAAGGGTTCCTGCGCTCTCGAGAACCTCCATCTCGGCGCCATCGACATCGATCTTGATGAAGCCCCGACCCTGCAGAAGGTTAATCAGGTCCGCCAACGGCACCATTCCTTCACCGCTGCCGATACGGCCATTAACGATTTGGCAGGAATCCTCAGAAAATCCATTGAGTTTCAGGTGGCGTCGAAACGCATCCACCTCCGCCGGGTCCGGCTCGACTGCGATCGCCCTGATCAAGTGGGGCTGGCGTAGGAAGTGCAGCGTCATTTCTCCACTACCGGCGCCGATATCGATCAACCATTGGACGTTTGCCCCGGCAGTTTGCACGAAAGAGTAGGTCTCCCTCTCCCAAAGTCCCAGCACCATCTGGGTCTGTGAACGCAAGTCGAGATCGAGCACGATGTCCTTGTACAGACCAGATCTAACGCGCCGCGGGCTCCGACCCGCGGGGGCCACTAGGTTCTTAGCAAGAGCAAGCAGATGAGACGGAACCAAATTAACCATCGAAATTGCGATTTCTCGACCACCATTGCGATCTGTTAGAGACATACCAACTAGCGACAGCGTAGCTAGCCTATCAGACTCCCGCTTAGCTTCTCTGAGTTTTGCCGAATTTGGATTAATATCGTAAGAGGCTTCGGGGACAAAGCGCAGTGACAACCGTCGTCCTTAACTTCGCCGCTGTCCGGCGACGGATTCGCAGCGCATTCGCTGCCTATTTGTTCGCGCGAACCATTCGGGTCGCCGAACAAATCATTCTCGTCCCCTTGTTTCTGTCTAGCTGGGGGGCCCAATCATACGGTGAATGGCTCGCGCTCGCGGCCCTGGCCGGCTTTGCAGCAATCGCAAATCTCGGAGTTGGACAAGCAGCCGCCGCCGAAGTCATTCTGCAATCAACGCGGAACGAGTTTAGCAAGGCATCGTGTATCGTCGTCACATCGCTCCTCATAATTTTGGCGAGCATCATAGCGGGCCTAATCGTTCTAGGATTTCTCCTTGCCCTTGTCGACCTACGAGCGCTCGCAGGGATAGTGCTCGATGAAATGCCTACGCCGGGGCCTCTGGTCGTCATCCTTGCAGGAGCCACACTCATCACATTTCTGAGCGAGCCCCTCGCCGGCACTCTTTCGGCCGCGCAAGGCGCCGCTGTGCCGAATGCAATTGCAGCAATCTCCAAGACGATCGAGCTCGTCTGCATCGGATTCATGCTTCGTGTTGGAGCAGGTCCTCTCGCGGTCGCCGCAATCATGCTCGCAGGAGCCATGCTGAACGTCACGCTTCACTTGGTCTGGGCACTTCGCCGAGTGGCATGGCTTTCATTTTCGCTGGCGAACTTCGATCTTGGATTCCTGACCCGCATCTGGCGGTCGGCTGCGGGTTTTTTTCTGATCTACGTCTGCGTCAACATTCTGGGCGTCTACATGCCACGTTTGCTGGTCTCGCACAGTCTGGGGCCGGTGGCGCTGGCGACCTTCAGCGTTCTGGCCACGTACACGAAGACGGCCAGGAATCTTGCCACCATGACCTCGCAAGCGACCCAGGTGGAAATCGGTCGTTTGTGGGCCATCGGCGAAACGAAAAGTGTTCGTCAGCTGGTTCGGGGAATGCTCCGCAATGCGACTTTGCTCGCTGCGGTATTGCTGGTGGCAGAGTTGGTTCTAGCGCCTACGATTATCCCGCGGTGGACTGGAGGACATATCCCGCTGAACTGGGAGCTCATGATCGCGCTCGCGGTCGTCGCGCTACTGGGCTGCTATTTCGACGGGACACTCCTTGCGGCAAGCGCTCTCAATCAAGTCGGGTTGATCTCGTTTGGCTACGCAACGGGCCTTCTCCTTGGCATCGTAGGCGCCGCGATCCTGCTGCCATGGACCGGACGCCTAGGGACAATTGGGATCTGTCTCCTTCTGCCCGAAATCGGCGGCGTGCTCTCTGGTCATCGGATACTTGCGCAGATGGCGCGGCAGCTTGGCTGGAAATGAATGACCGATGCGAACCACAGTTTACGGGCGCCCATCCGGACGCCGGGAGCCAATCACAGCGGCGGGGTGACCGCCCACGATTGTACCGGCGGAAACGTCCCGCATCACGACGGCACGGGCCTGCACGACGGCGCCACGACCAATCCTGACCCCCGGGGCGATGAAGCATTGTGCAGCAACCCAAGCCTCGGGTTCGATGACGATGGGACGGACGAAGATTGGAAAGTCAGGGGTCCGGTGATCGTGCGAACCCGTACACACATAAGTCCCTTGCGACACGACGACGTCATGACCGATCTCGATTTCGCCAAGACTGTAGAGATGCACGTCGTCCCCGATCCAGGAATTCGCTCCGATCGACACTTTCCAGGGATAGACTATGCGCACCGATGGCCGGATCAGTACACCTGGGCCGATCTTGGCGCCAAAGAGCCGCAGAACAAGTCTTCGCCAAGCAAAGAAGATCTGCGGCGTCGGCCGGAAAAGCAGCGCCTCGACGATCCACCACAACTGGACAAACGGGGCCGACCGGCCGCGGAGCCCCTTGGGATTTGCATACCTGGAAAGATCCTGAACGCGAACGCTGTCTGCATCTGGCATCTTGGAAACGCTCTTGCGGCTGCTGGTAACCACCCATCCGAATCGTTCGGAATGCTCTAAAATGGGCCTTTCGCTCATGGAACATACCATCTAAAGATGTGCTTACGCTGACCCTTTGGTCGTCGGCAGGTGGGGGCCATCCGGAATCCTGTTTTACTGCGCGTTTACCAGGTGTTCCTGACCGCACAACCTAAGGCTGAGGGGTGTTTCTTGTGCAGGTGGCGCTGCCCAATTTGACCTTTTTTCATGAAGATTTTGGCGTACGGCCTCAATTACGCTCCTGAGCTGACCGGAATCGGGAAATATTCCAGCGAACTCTGCGAGTGGTTAGCCGGGCGCGGTCACACGGTCGAAGTTGTGACGGCTCACCCCTATTACCCCAATTGGGTGCTTGCCGAAGGTTACGACAACCGGTCCTACCGGCATGAAGTCAGGAACCAGGTCAAGGTCCGCCGCTGCCCGCTCTATTTGCCCCGGGTTGTACCCACCGGCAAGCGCGGCCGGATCTTGAGCCATGCCTCTTTCGCAATTTCCAGCGTCCCCAAGCTGATGGCCTCGGCACGCAAATTGCGGCCGGATGTCCTGCTGGCCGTGACACCCTCGTTTCTTATCGCGCCCATGGCTCTGGCGGTTTCGCGAATGTTTAGGACTCCAAGCTGGCTCCACGTTCAAGACTTCGAGCTTGATGCCGCCTTTGAACTTGGCATGCTCACAGGCAGCAATCTCCGGCGTGCGGCGATGTCCGTCGAATCTGTCATTTTGCGCAAGTTTGATCGGGTATCGACGATCTCGCCTCGCATGATGGATCGGCTGCATACCAAGGGCGCTGCGCCCGAAAGTACCGTAAAATTCCGGAATTGGGTCGACACGGATGCAATCAGTCCAGCCGATCGACAGACCCGATTCCGGGAGCAGCTCGGCTTGTCGGATCGCCACATCGTTGCTCTCTATGCAGGAAGCATCGCAGCCAAGCAGGGCATCGAGAGTCTTGCGCAGGCCGCGGCGGAGCTCCAGGCCAAGGCGCCTGAGGTCGTGTTCGTTTTTTGTGGTGGCGGGGCGTTGTTGAAGCATCTTGTCAAGATCGCGGCTCCCCTATCGAATGTGAGGTTCCTCGACTTGCAACCAGACGAGCGAATGCAAGAATTGCTTGCGACCGCAGATATCCACTTGATACCCCAACGGGCCCAGGTCTCCGATTTTATGCTACCCTCCAAGCTCGCTCCTATTCTGGCCTCCGGAAGACCAGCGGTCGCGATGGCATACCCTGGCACTCAGCTGGCGACCGAAATTGAAGGCGCCGGCATTGCAGTGCCGCCGTCTGACCAACAGGCACTATCCGAAGCGATTTTGAAGCTTGCCAAAGACCACGGCTTGCGAATGCGCATGGGAGAGCACGCCCGCGCGCTGGCATGCGCGCGCTGGCACAAGGAAACCATTCTGAGCGAGTTCGAAGCGAGACTTATCGAAGTCGCCAGCCGCGGGCGCAAGAATGGCTGACGTCGCCGGACCGACGGTCAATGTTGCGGTCTGCGGTGATTTCAAGCAGCTTCAGCTCATTCCCGAATTGAACAAAATCGCGGATCTGGGCCGCGTCTATTACGCCTCGCGATTGTCGAGCAACGCCGCGCGTCTTCAAATCGATCGATCCCAGGCGCGGAATCTCTTCTTGAAAGAGTATCTTCTTCAGTTTCATGCCCGATACCTGAATCACGCCTTCGCAAATACGATATATCCTTTCTACGACTCGATATGGCTTGCGGCCGCACATGCCGCCTGGGAGCGCTGTGAAGTACTGCACGCCGTCGTCCAAGGGAAAGCTTTGAGCCTTTTGCAACGGGCCAAACGGGAGGGCGCCGTCATTTTGGGGCACCCCATCGTATGCCATCCTGCGTTCTTCGAACACGAAATGCGGATCGAACTTGAGCGTTTATCGATCGCGCCTGGCCCCTACCTCGCTGATACTATCAACACTCTCGCGGAGATCGAGCTTTGCGATAGGATCTTCTGCCTCTCGGGGTTGGTTCGCGACAGTTTCGTTGCCGCAGGCTTTTCGGCGGACGCCATCGATATTATCCAGTTGCCTACGGACCTTGAGACGTTCGTTCCTGCGCAAACCTCTGCAAAGGACTTACCCTTTCGGGTGCTCTGCGTTGCAGAACTCAATCCAATCAAGGGACACGTCTATCTGCTCGAGGCCTGGAAGGCGCTCAAGCTTGCGAACGCCGAGTTGATCTTCGTGGGCACCATGAGGCGGGAGATGAAGACGGTTCTCAAGCGCTATGAAGGGCAATTCACCTATCTTGGTCCTCTCGGACGCAGCGATCTCGTTCGTCTCTATCAGGAAAGCTCGCTTTTGGTCTTGCCCTCGGTTCAAGATGGTTTCGGATTCGTGGTAACCGAAGCTCTTGCCTGCGGCGTTCCGGCGATCGTAACGGAGCACGTCGGAGCTCGCGACGTGATCACCCCCGGTGTGAACGGATTTGTCGTTCCGCCACGATCGGCTGAAGCAATTGCCGAAGCAATTTCGAAAGTTTACTCTTCTCGGTCGCTCCAGCAGAGCCTTCGACAGGGTGCAATCGCAAGCCGCGAGACCTTCCCGGACATGGCGACAACAGTGCAGCAGATAACAGCAGCCTATCGTCAAACCTACGCGGCAAGGAACCCTGCCAGACCTTCAATGTGAGAGGGAAGGAGCTCTACAAGCGAGCGGGCGGTTCGCGATCGGCGATTGCGAGAAGCAATTGCTGATAGCCTTCGACGGCAGCAGCCTTGCACTCGGCAAATCGCTGGCGTGCAGCCGTCTTGGCGGCTGCGAGTGCTGCTCGATCCTCGTTCCATCGTGCAAACTGCTCGCAGGCAGCCGATATAAAATCGGCCGATGGCTCGACGAGAACCCCGCAGTCGGAGCTGACATCCTCCCCGAGACAGCCCCTGGCAAAAACCACAACGGCTGCCCCCGCGGACATCGCCTCGAAAACGGCATTGGGTTGCGCCTCGTTGCGATACCTCGTCGGAAAGACGAATATGTCGAGCTCGGAAAGAAAACGGTTCTTCTCGGCCCCATAGAGGGGGCCAAGGTAACTCAAGTGTTCGCCAATTTCCGACCGCGCAGCTTCGACCATGACTGCATCCGCGGAGTTCTCTATCGGTCCTGCGAGCAGGCCCCTGACCGGCACGCCGCGGCGCTGGCAAGCCCGCAGCAGGTCGAGAAACAGATGAAGTCCCTTTTCCTGTGTCAGATTGCTCAGCAGACCAACCGTGATCCTGCCGGTGGCGCGGGAGGGCATTTCCGAGGTGGCGGGAACATGCACCACGTTCGACGAAATCACCCCCCTCCATTCGCCGGAGTAGTTGTCGCGAAATCGGCGCTGCATTAGCTGGCATAGGAATATATGGGTCGCACGCCTGCCGGCAACCGAAACGAGCACTGACATCAATAGCTGCCGTCGGTCGATCGCCGAAAAGCTATGATGATGAATGAAGATGGCCTGGCCAGAAGCCCGCGCAAGCGCCGTCAGGAAAAGCGTATAGACAAGGCCCAACCCACCATCTGCGGGAATGTAAAGGCAGGGATTTGGGCGCAGGCCGTTGCGCAGGATGCCACCGGCTGCGATAAGGACGGCCCACAGTCTTCGCAAATGATAGACCGGAGACCGCGCAAGAGAACGCGACGACAGGTCAAAACGATGAACATCCGCCAGCTTGGCGAGATCCGAAGCAATCGAATGGGAGATCTTCGACAAGCCGTGGAGCGGCGGTGGGAAGGCGGCTGAGATTACGATATTGCGTTTTCCGAGGCCCACATCCAATTCGCCGCTACGGCGTCCCTGCTTGCCTAAAGACTAGGAGATTCGTATCAAGCCCTCAAACCGTTGGCCCCTGGCGAACTCCGCCGCGATTCACTGGCAATCAACACCCTTACCAGGTAACGATCATGCTGAGCACTGTCGGCCGGCTGCTCTTCGCGACGGTCTCTGCGTGGATAGCACTAAGCCAAACGAGTTGCGCGGAAGATCGGCTATCTTTGCCCAAAATGGTCTTCGCCCACTACATGGTTTGTTGCCCTACGAATGGGCTCGGCGCGACCGTCGAGGACTTTGAGCACGAAATCGCTATAGCAAGAACTTATGGACTCGATGGGTTTGCCCTGAATGTGCCGGGTTGGTCACGAGAGCCTCACTATCTTGATATCAGTCGGCGGATGTTTGCAGCCGCAGAACGGTCTGCCCCATCGTTCAAGCTCTTTCTGTCCTTCGACGATGCCCCCGTCAGTGACAGCGCAACGATGCTGATCGAGCTTTCGGCCAGTCCCGCCTATCTGCAGGTTGAAGGCCGTCCAGTGGTCAGCACCTATTCGGGCACGCCAGAATGGGGCGCGGCCTTGAGGGAGCGGCTGTCTTCCTCTGGAGTAAGGCCATTCCTTGTCCCCAACTACCAGTATCTCACGGACAGAGTCTGGTCGCGGAACTACAGCCGCCCGACGGCGCAATTCCTCGACAGCCTTTTTCGCGGCCATCCCGACATCAATGGCTATTTCGTTTTCGGCCCCGATCTCGGCTACGCAAAACCACCGACAGACGGACCGCTGGTGGCCGCGCGGAGCAAATTTGCGGGCAAACTCTCGATGATTGGCATCAGCCCATATTATCGAGGCCTGCGCGGCAATTTTCGCGTTTTCGAGAGCGGAGGCTTCGAGGGCATGGCGACACAATGGACGGCCGCCATCGAATCGGGGGCAGACTGGATCGAGATCGTTACGTGGAATGATTGGGGCGAATCCACCTATGTCGCGCCCTATGGCGACATCAGGCGTCAGGATCTATGGAATTACCACTGGGGTCCACTTCTGAGCCACGAGGCATTCCTGAAGGCGAGCCGCTATTATATCGATTGGTTCAAGTCATCGCGGCGCCCGCGCATCGACCATCCATCAATCTACTATTTCTATCGCCTCCATCCCAAGTCTGCCTACGGCATAGCCTCTCCCGACACCAACGAGCAAGGGCGCCCCAAGGGCTGGGAAGACCTCGTAGACTGCATTTGCGTGACGACCTTTTTGCCTCGGCCTCTAACGGTCGATGTGACCGTGGGAGGCCATCGACGGTCGGCAACGATGCCGGCAGGTGTCCACCACTATGCGTTCGAAATGTCCGAAGGTCCCATAGTCATGACGATCATCGATCAGGGCCGGTCGATCGCGGAAAAGCAGCTGGAATTCCCTATCACGAACACTGGCCAGACCGGAAACTTTAATTACTTCGCAGGCGAGATTCCACTACCCTGAGGCGGGTTCTGGCTTTGAGCGCCCTCCATCGCAGGGTCCAAGACAAATCAGATGATCGAAATCGCTCTCGTAGCTCACATAGTTTTCTTTGTCGCTCTGGTTGCAGGACTGAGCGCACGAGGCTTCCTCAACATCTATTCCGGACTAATGTTGTACTTGGCCTTTCATTTCATGGTCTTCGTGCAGCGGCCGTTGGTTGTCTACCTGTTCGACATACGGTCCGAGTTCGAGTTCATGAGGTACATGCCGACGGACGAGGTCTTCCTGCGAACCCTCTTCGTGACCGACCTTGGCTTGCTGAGTTTTATCCTGGCCTACCTTGCGTCGCTCGGTTTCAAGCCGATCCAACCGACATTCAACTACATCCGCGTCACGCAGTCCGAAGCGCGCTCGTTCCTGATCGCCTTCGCGCCACTCCTCCCGCTGATCCTCTATTCCTTCCTCCTCGCCCTCACCATGCGCCAGACCTATGGCGTGGGAGTGCTTCTGGAATTAGGCCAGATCAACATGACTGTTGATCCGGCTACGGGCCAGAAACTGTTTGCCGATACCACCGCCTATGTTGTCAATGCCCGCAATTTCGCCTTTCCATTCGCGGCGCTCCTGATCCATGTGACGCGTGCGCGGTGGTGGTCCTACCTAGCGATATCCTTTTGCGCGCTGATTGCACTCCAGCTCGGCGAGAGATGGGAGATTGTGATTTCGGGGCTGGTCGCCAGCATGATGACGCTCTACATCTACAAACGACGCGCCTTCACCTGGGTCCACTACTCCGGGATGGCGGTCGTTCTTGCGCTGTTCGTCATGATCGGCCAGAATCGCGACAGCCTGATCAAGTTTCTGACCACCGGCGAGGTCGAATTCGACTTCGACATTGCAAAGTCCTCGTTCGGCGCCCACCCCGATTTCGCCAATTTTGATTTCCTCACCTATGTCATTGCCAAAGTACCCGCCGTCAGCGGAACCTACTCATACTTTACACAGTATCTCGGAATGTTCACCCAACCGATCCCGCGGATACTGTGGCCGGACAAGCCGGTCGGCTCGCCCGTAGTGTGGGTCAATCTCGACGCCTACGGTCACTTCACCTCTCGAACCACCTCGCTCGTCGGAGATGGCTGGATCAGCTTCGGCTACCCGGGCGTAGTCATTACGTTGAGCTTGTGCGGATGGTTCTTCGGAGCAATGTTTCGGCGGTTCTGCCAACCGCGGATTTCGATTTATTTTTACTGCGCATATTTTTGGATGGTCGGGCTCTTGCTTCAGTGGGCCCGGGACGGCGGTTATAAAATCCTTGATTTTTTCCTGTTCTGCATCGGCCCGCTCCTCCTCGCCTATGGCATCGAGCGGACGTTTTGGGGGCGACGAGTGCCGATTGCCGACAAAGCCGGAGCTTGAAGCGTGCGGGAGAATGAGGCTCCGTCGCCGCTTTAGGCTCTTAAGCGTATTCTAACGGCCGTAGGTTCAAAAATGGAAATGCCCGCTTCGCCGATCCCAGCCGGCTAACCACGACGCTGATTAGAGGTCCACAGATCTGTCCTCAGCTTTCCGTTGCGAGCGAGATGATTCGACCGGACGCTTTCCGTTTCTGTGTGCCGTACCACGCAGGGACAATGTCGTGCTCGGACGCGAAGGCAGGCTCGGCGCAAGAAAGCTTGTGACCTGCTTTGTCTCCTGACAGGTGCAACATTCCGACATGCTGCGGCGATAGCTGGAGGTAACGCCAAGCGTGGCCGTGACGAGCTGCACCTGCTGACGCCAACGCAGCCCAAGGCGTTCCTGGATGCAGTGATCGCAATAGGCCCGTCCGGCACAGCGGACGAGGAATTCATTGATCCGCTCTGGCACAGTTCTGCCACTCATTAAGACGCCCCTAATCACATCAGTGCTCGCTTTGCGTGACTCAGCAAAGCTCGCGCCAGTTCTTCATAGCTAGATGGCAGCAACATGGTTGTGACACGCGGAAAGCACACGTGCTGTCATCCAGGATCAAATTAAGCTGATGGCCCCCGCAGGCCCCGTCTGTTCAGAAAAGCATTCCGTGTTCGAAAAGTCCCAGTCAGGCGATGAGAATGAACGCTTCAAAAGTCTTGCAGGAAACGGCACCCCGGACGCCTCCCGACAATCTCCTTATCCGACACGTAAGTCTGTACGACTTTTTACCAAGTTCAAAAGATTAATTTCACGAGTTCGTCAGCGACTCGTGCCGTCAGGCCCTTTGAACGCCCGACTGTTGCCCAGGCGCTGCACCAACCGCCTCCAGAAAGGCATCCAGCTCCTCGCGCACGCTCTGCTCTCAACGGCCACCACATTCTTCGGAGGTCACGAAGGCGTCTAGTTCTGCCGCAAGAGCAATGTCCCACGCTGGCGGCAGAAGCGCATAGGCCTCCTTGAGGCGCGTGAGATCCAGACGGGAATTGGCCGGGCGCGCGGCCTTGGTCGGGTAGTCCTTGGTGGCGATCGGGACGACGTCGGCCACCTTCAGCGGCACGCCCCTGGACCGCAGCCCCTCGACGATGGCGCTGGCAAAGCCATGCCAGCTGGTCGAGCCCGAATTGGTGAGGTGGACGAGTCCTTTCGCGCGCGCGAAGACATCGGGCAGGTCTGCCTGGCCTTTCCTCAGGATTTCAACGAGGGCCGACGCGATGGTGCGCGCCGTCGTGGGCGTTCCCCACTGATCCGAAACCACGCGCAGCGAGTCGCGCTCGCTGGCGAGCCGGATCATGGTGCGCATGAAATTTGCGCCTTGCGCGGCATAGACCCATGCGGTTCGCACCACCAGATGGGCGCCACCGGCCGCGCGAACGGCGCTCTCGCCTGCAAGCTTGCTGCGGCCATAGACCGAGAGCGGACCGGTTGGATCTTCCTCCCGCCAGAGCTCGCGACCGCTGCCGTCGAATACGTAGTCGGTGGAGAAATGAACCATCGGCACGCCGCGCGCTGCGGCCCAGCGCGCCAGAACCGCCGGCGCGTCGCCGTTGATCAGGAAAGCGAGCGCGCTTTCGTCTTCGGCCTTGTCGACGGCGGTATAGGCCGCCGGATTGATGATGAGATCGGGCTTGAGCGCATCAAGCTTGCTGGCGAGCGACTCCGGCTTTGACAGATCGAACTCTGCACGCGCCGGCGCAAGGACCGTATACTGATCCCGCAGCAGAGGAAGCAGCGCTCCACCGACCTGTCCGGCGGTGCCAGTCAGCAGAATTCGCATCAGATTTGCCCGTAGACTGGAAGATTCTTGACGTCGGCGAGCAACGGGGCGGCCGCGTCCTTGGCCGAGAGCGAGGGATCGTCGATGCCCCATTTGATGCCGATCGCGGGATCGTCCCAGCGGATGGAGACCTCATCCTTGGGGCTATAGAGGTCATCGCATTTGTAGAAGAAGTCTGCCGTCTCGGAGAGTACGACAAAGCCGTGGGCGAAGCCGCGAGGCACCCATAACTGACGCCGGTTGTCTTCGCTCAATTCAACGGCAACGTGCCGCCCAAAATTCGGGCTGCCGACGCGGACATCGACCGCAACGTCGAGCACGCGGCCGCGGAGCGCGCTGACCAGCTTGCCCTGGGTCAAGGGGTTCTGCAGGTGCAGACCGCGCAGCACGCCGCGGGCCGAGCGGGACATGTTGTCCTGAACGAAAGGACGATGTATGCCCGTTTCTACGTAACGTTGCAACTGGTAGGTTTCCAAAAAGAAACCGCGTTGATCGCCAAACAGCTTCGGTTCAATGATCAGGACTTCAGGAAGATCTGTCGAAACTACATTCATCTGCAGCGCCTACGCCTCGGCGTCATCAATTTACTCTAGCTCTATAACAAACAAACTTGTGCAGTGCACGCTATCTGCTACACCTTTGAATAGTAAATTTCTGTGAGGGGTTATGAAGGGGATCATTCTCGCCGGGGGCACCGGCTCGCGTCTCTATCCGGTCACGACCGTGGTCTCGAAGCAACTACTTCCGGTTTTTGACAAGCCGATGATCTATTATCCCCTCTCGACGCTGATGCTGGCGGGGATCAGGGACATTCTCATCATCTCGACCCCGCAGGACAAACCGCTGTTTCAGCGGCTGCTCGGCGACGGCGCGGACTTCGGTCTGCGGTTTGAGTACGCCACACAGGAAACGCCGCGCGGGCTGGCGGATGCGTTCATCGTCGGGCGTGAATTCGTCGGCTCGGATTCGGTCGCCCTGATCCTCGGCGACAACATCTTCTACGGCCACGGACTGCCGAGCATGCTGTCGAACGCCTCGTTCCGCAAGACGGGCGCAACCGTGTTCGGCTATGTCGTGAACGAGCCGCAGGCTTATGGCGTCGTCGAGCTCGATGCGACCGGGCGCGCGCTCTCGGTCGAGGAGAAGCCGAAGCAGCCGAGATCCAACGTCGCGGTGACAGGGCTCTATTTCTACGACAATGACGTGCTTGATATCGCGGCCAACGTAAAACCGTCGACACGGGGCGAGATCGAGATCACCGATGTGAACAGGACGTATATGGAGCGCGGCGATCTCTTCGTCGAAGTGCTCGGCCGCGGCTTTGCGTGGCTCGACACCGGCACGCACGCCTCGCTGGTTGAGGCCAGCCACTTCGTGCAGATCCTGGAGCAGCGCCAGGGCCTGCGCATCGCTTGCCCCGAGGAAATTGCGCTACGCCAAGGCTACATTTCGCTGCGGCAATTTGAGATTGTCGCCGAGAAATCTGCCAAGAGCAGCTATGGCGAATATCTGAAATCCGTCGCGCGCTCCTACGCGCGCTGATCCATTTTCCGGAGGCACGCATGCGCTTCAAGGGTTCCACGATCTTCGTCACCGGCGGCGCCGGCTTCATCGGCTCGGCCGTGGTGCGGCACCTGCTGCGGGATACGCATGCGCGGGTGGTGAACATCGACAAGCTGACCTACGCCGCCAATCTCGACTCGCTGCCCGGCGCGCAAGGCAATCCGCACTATGCCTTCGAGCAGCAGTGCATCTGCGACGGCCCGGGACTGCGAGAACTGTTCGAAAAGTATCAGCCCGACGCGGTAATGAATCTCGCCGCCGAAAGCCATGTCGACCGCTCGATCGACGGCCCCGGCGAGTTCATCCAGACCAACATCGTCGGCACCTTCACGATCCTCCAGGAAGCACTGCGCCACTGGCGCAGCCTCGCGGGCGAGAAGCGCGAGCGCTTCCGCTTCCTGCACATCTCGACCGACGAGGTGTTCGGCACGCTCGGTGATGACGGCCTGTTCACGGAGACCACGGCCTACGCGCCCAACTCGCCCTATTCGGCGAGCAAGGCATCGTCCGATCACCTGGTACGCGCCTGGCGGGAGACCTATGAGCTGCCGACCCTGGTGACCAACTGCTCCAACAATTACGGGCCCTATCACTTCCCGGAGAAGCTGATACCGCACATGATCATCAAGGGCCTGGGGGCTGAGAAGCTGCCCGTCTATGGCGACGGCAAGAACATCCGCGACTGGCTGTTCGTCGAGGATCACGCCAAGGCGCTGAGCCTCGTGCTGGAGCGCGGCGAGTTAGGGGAGACCTACAATGTCGGCGGTCGCAACGAGCGCACCAACCTGCATGTGGTGGAGACGATCTGCGACCTGCTCGACGACCTCGCCCCGAGCATCGACGGCCCGCACCGCCGCCTGATCTCCTTCGTCACCGACCGCCCCGGCCACGACCGCCGCTACGCCATCGACGCCACCAAGCTCGAGCGCGAGCTCGGCTGGCGGGCCGAGGAGAACTTCGAGACCGGCATCGAGAAGACGGTGCGCTGGTACATCGAGCAGAAGCCGTGGTGGCAGGCGATCCTGGAGCGGGGGTATCAGGCGACGCGGGTGGGATTGAGCAAGTAGCCGCCCAAAACTAACCCGCTCTAAGGGCCGGCCATCAAAAATTGAAAAACAACCCCATGCAAAGGGGTCGAGGCTTGGGCGCATTTCGAGCGCTCAACCCTCACAACACATTGATTTTTATAGATAAATTAGCAGGAAGACGCAATCGGGGAAAAATCCCCCCAGCCCGTTGGATCAAACGATGCAAAGAGACCCAATTCCGGTCACAGAGGTAACTCCACTTAGATTTTCGCGCGGAGCGAGTGATCACGGAGCAGATGTATGCCGTTGATGCGGATGACGTGTTCTGGAGGAAGGCGTCTCACAGGACGCACGGCATCAATTCACTCTTTTGGTTACTTGGACATGCTCCAATGATCTGCTTAGGAGCTCACTCAGAGTAAGTACTATGAAGGTTCCAAGGAGCCTCACTCGTCGCAATGTGCTCGCGTCGCTTACAGCGTCCGCTATTTGGCAACGCGCAGCTCACTCCCAGCAGTCCCAGGGATCACGACCGCTCGTCGGCGCGATTAGATGGGATGCATGGTACGTGCCCGGGTCCGTGACGACCAATGCCGTGCAAACGTCGTTACGACCAGAGAAGTACCGTTGGCGTCTTCCCTTCTTTGCTGAGGTTCATCCCGGCGGAGAGCCAACGCTGCCACCGATCTCCCAAGCAGAGATGGACCTAGAGATTCGCCAAGCGAGCTTTGCTGGGCTCGACTATTGGGCGTTCCTTGCATACAGCAATGAGGACCCGATGTCGGCTGCACTCTCTAAGTATTTGGCGAGCCGATTCAAAGATCGGATCAAGTTCTGCATGTTCACAGAACTTAATCGTTGGGGAACTTCGAGCCAACCGGCGCAACTGATTTCTGAGCACATTTCGCTGATGAAGCGTCCGGAATATGTGCGGGTGCTCGATGGGCGGCCCCTCTACTATCTCGGATTCATCGACCAAAAATTAGTCACCGAGCGATGGG
The DNA here is from genome assembly GCF_029714405.1 of Bradyrhizobium sp. CB82. Classification (NCBI taxonomy): domain Bacteria; kingdom Pseudomonadati; phylum Pseudomonadota; class Alphaproteobacteria; order Hyphomicrobiales; family Nitrobacteraceae; genus Bradyrhizobium; species Bradyrhizobium sp. CB82. Next base: position 7,133,985 of record NZ_CP121650.1, read on the forward strand.
GAAGCAGCGAGCAAATGCGAGGTCAAATAGAGATCTTCCGTGCACAGTGCGTCGCATCCGGAATTGGCAATCCTTACATTGTCCTCGCAGGAACATCCTCAGAAATCGGTTACTGGTCACTCCTGGGGGGAGATGCTACCGGCGCTTACACGATCAGCGACCCGCGGGGCACCGGGGACTACGCATCGTTGACACACTTGGTCGAGCAGAGATGGCAATCAATGTCACGCTATGGACTTCCGGTCGTTCCCACGGTGGTCACGGGATGGGACCGCAGACCAAGAATTGAGCACCCCGTGCCTTGGGAGCACAGTCAAAAGCCGGGCGTGGGCACGGAATTCCACTTTGATACTCCCACCGGAGACCAAATAGCTGAGCATCTGAGACAGGCTATTCGGTTTGTGTCGAGGCAAGGGGACCACAGGGCACCGACCATCCTAATGTATGCTTGGAATGAAAATGACGAGGGGGGCTGGCTCGTGCCAACGGTACCCTGCAACACGCAACGTCTGGAAGTTTTGCATGATGTACTAGCCCCTGGTCGCTCGACCCCTAATCCTAAATGTGGGATCGAACAGTGAACCTCTGCAGGTTTGTTGAACTAGCCAATCTTTACAGGTAGAACTAAATCAGTTTTGCACCCATGAGATGATTGTGAAAACACTCCCGACCAATCAATGGACCCAAGAACTTCCGTGGATCGACCGCCCTGGGGCAAACGTCCGCGCATATCTCTCAAACAAGAAGACTGCCGCTCCGTTCGATGTCGAGCAGAAGCTGCTATTCTGGCAAGAGAATGGGTTTGTCGTATTTGAGAACGCCGTTGAAAAGAGTCTTCTGGACCAATTCGAGGAAGAAATAGAGTACATTCGTACGCATAGTCACGATCGGAACATCTCGATCGAACTCCAAGGCAAGCAAACCTACACCAGAGCCGTCGCACCTGATAAGCTAAATGATCCGGGTGTTAAATTTAATCACCTTCACACTGTTTCGAAGTATGCAGCGCAGTTAAGCCTCGTCCCAGCGGTCTCCCAATTCCTTCAAATTGTTTTCGAGGCGCCCGCCGCAGTGACGCAAAGCCTGACCTTTTGGCGCGGCAGTCAGCAGCCAATTCACATCGACTATCCGTTTGTGTGTCGACAGAAGCGATTGGCATACATTGCCGCATCTTGGATTCCGCTCGAAGATATCTCGCCTGAAGCTGGCCCCCTAGAATATTACCCAGGAGCGCACAAAATCGCGATCTCCGGCTTTTTCAATTGGGGTAATGGTGACATCATCAAGGGTGCCGACAGCATGCAGAATTCAATGGAATTCGCAAAATATCTTGAAGAGCGAGTCAAAGCAGCTGGGATCGTGCCTGTTGTCTTCTGCCCGAGGAAGGGCGACGTTCTAATTTGGCACGGTAACATGCCCCACGCGGGAACTGCTATTAAGAACCCGGAACTGACGCGTAAATCCTACGTCACGCACTATACGTCGCTCGCCGATTATCCAGACAGTTGGAAGATTCCGTCGGAACAATGGGATCACAGATCGATCCACTGCAATGGTGGATACGCGTTCCAATATCCGTGGACAGACGAAAAGGATGCGCTTCCTAGTTGGACGACATAGGAGTGGCTATAAGCGATGTGCTGACATCGTTTAGATATTTGGGACAGCAATTTGTCGCCCCTCGATCTCTTTAGAGGAGACTCGTGGAGTGATCTCTACCGAACCTGAGTTTTTCAGGTCTCAACGTTATACTCGTACAAATCCATGATATCGACATGGGCATAAGGGCCGATCTGATCGAAGTGCTAGCTGGGACGAAACATCCACTCCCTCAGATCTGAGCTAATGGCTCTCTTGGCCAGTTCGACCCTTCCGCCAAAACGGCAAGCAGCAACCAAGCAACTAGACCTGCTTCAACTCCGGCGCTCCCTAGCTTCGAATCGAACAACCGTCGTCCGCATCACGCGGTATCTTAACTCTTTGGCTTGAGTCTGTTGGACTTAAGAAATTCCACGTAGGCTGGATACAATTCGCGATAACGCCGCGTGAGCGCGTCGCGATCTACTATTGCGTGCAGCGCGTTCACGTCGACACGCTCAAGATCCATGATGGTCACATACGGGATGGCCAGGAAACGACACATGTCCTCTGTCCGGGTATCATGGCAGACAACAACGGCAGGAACACCGCGCTGCAGTGCGACCATGCAGCCGTGGAAACGGCTACCGAAAACGAAGTCGTATTCTTCGATAGTCTTTAGCCATTCATCAACATCGAAGAAAACTTTCACGTGCGAGCTTGCCCAGGCTCGCGCATCATCATCCGGCACAACGTCTTTCAAAAATGTGCAGATCGCATTCAAGGATTCCTCTACCCCTGTTCCTGGCTCACGGTCCGCAATCCGAATCTCCGCCAGCTCGCTTTGGGCGATAAAATCGGCATTCCAGGCGATCCCGGCCTTGTAGATTTCAAGAACAATCCGCCGCATCTTGTCCTTGTCGAACGAATGGCCGATCACATCTCGTGATGCGTTGATCGATATCCGCTTGAAACCCTCCATCGGCCGGTTTGCAATCACGGGCCCCTTGGCCCCGCTCATATAGTAAGATGGACAGCCGGTTACAGTGACATTATGCACGCCGCGACGAGCGAGGACGTCCAACGTGTAGGGACCTCTCACACCGATACTTGCGGCGCGTTCAGCGATGACTTTAACGAACCTTTCGGTTCCCGGCATGAGTTCAATGTTCGGATCGTAGTTGTTCGACTGAGCACCCAAGCCGACGATTGCTACGGGCAGATCGGCGCGTTCGATATAATCCGCCATGCCGCCGAAATCGAACTTCGGAAACAGAAAATTCGCTGCCGCGATCACAATCATATCGAAGCGCTCGCGCACCTCCTTGGGATCGATGCGGTAGTCCCAAGCAATGTTCTGGTAGTCAATCTGGCTCAACAGGCCATGGGCAATCATCTGATTGCCCGTGTTACCTCCGGTTTTTGTCAGCTTGGAGGTCGGATCTTCTCCAGGCTCCGCTGAGATACTGGGTGTTGCTCCAAGCAGGAAAATATTCACAGGCCTCTCCTCCGGCAGTTCTGTTTCGTAATCCGGAGTACCCCGGCTCTATTCTCGTCCTCGCCCGGTGATCGTTTTTCAGCGACTCGCCCTTAGTCAGCAAGAATATTCTTCCGCTACAAGCCCCTAATCGCTGACTTCCACTGAGCTGCGTCGGATTCGTATTCCAGAGCAGGGCTACGACCCTCTCCCCCGCCGATAGCGTGAAAATGAGCTTCGGCGGACTTTATTCGCCCTTCCCTCACTGCCGCCGCAACGTCGGGGTATTTGCTCAGGTACCAGTCAGCATCCACAACGGGACCGGCACCGCGTCGACCCTCGAAATATCCGAAGCCAATATAGTGAAGATGTGCGCTCTCAACTTCGCCGCGTAAGATAGCCTTGGCCACATCCGGATTTTCGCGAAGGTAGCTCTCTTCATCGAAATCCGCTGCGGCAAGCGCGACCTGCAACAATAGCTTCAAGAGTCGAGCGGGTATTTTGACCTGCCCATTCCCATCCAGAACCGATTTGTTGGCGCTGAGTGCGCTCATCAGAGATTCGGCAGAAGGTACAAACATTTCTGTCCCCGTTATCCTAAGTGTATTCGGAAAGATTATGTCTTAGCTGGCGCACGCGACGCTGAATTTATCGACTTTTTTGATCTCTCCGCCTCCGCGGCCCCTCCCAGCAGTTGCGCCGAGACCTCCTCAAGATACGCCTCCTGCCCCGCCGTCTCGCGCTTCGAGAACCCGAACCGCTCCCGCGCGACGTGGTGCATGCTGTCGATCTCCTCGATGTGCTTCTGCGCCTTCAGCGAGTGCGTGACGCTCGCGGCGTGGCGGCGGTGAACGTTGAGGGGATCGGCGACGTAGGCGATCCTGGCGTTGGGTGCGGCCAGACACTCCAGGTAAATGCGCCAATCGCCGGCCATACGCAAGTCCCTGAGGTCGCTGCGGCAGGCCTCCAGCGCCCGCAGCAGGGCGTCGCGCCGCCACAGCACGGAGGAGACGTTGAGGATCGTGTTCTTCACGCCGAGGAAGCGCGCGACGAACTCGCGCCCGTCGAAAACTTCCGTCTTGGAAAGCGCGCCGGGTTCGATGCTCGCGTAGTAGGGCTTGTAGCTCGCATACACGTGCTGGCCTTCGGCGTCGATCGACTTGGAGTCGGTGAAGCCGAACGCGATGCTCGGGTCGCCCTTCATCAGCGAAAGCAGGCTCGAGAGGAAGGTCGGCTCGGAGAGATCGTCGGCCTCCGCGATCCACAGGAACTCGCCCTTGGCCATTTCGGCCGCCTTGGTCCACTGCGCGAAGACCGAGCCGGAATTCTCCTCGTTGACCACGAGCGTGAGGTCGCGCTGGCGCTCCTCGGCCACCTTCATGATGACCGAGATGCTGTCGTCCTTCGAGCAGTCGTCGAGAACGATGACTTCCTCGACGGGATGGTTCTGGTCGAAGATGGTGTAGAGCCGCTCGGGCAGGCAGTGCGCGTAATTGTAGTTCGGCACGGCAACCGAGATCGTTGGCAGCGACGGAACGGCGAGCCGCAGCAGGTCGCGAACGTAATCGGGGAACGCGAAGTTCGCCTCGATGAGACCGGCCATCCGCTCGCGATCGGAGCCCGACGGCGGCCATTGCAGGAAATGCGAGACCGCATCCGCCATCGCGGGCACGTCGCAATAGGGCACGACCTGACCGACCTTTTCCTTCTGAAGGAAGCCGGGAATGCCGCCGGAATCCGCAAAGGCCACCACGGGAACGCCGATGCTCAGCGCCTCCAGCGCAACGGTCGGGAACGGGTCTTCGCGCGAGGTCAGGGCGTAGATATCCGAGGCTGAATAGAGACCCTGCATGTCCGAGCGGTAGCCCGCGAAATGGAAGCGACCGGTCGCCCTGGCGCGCTCGATCTCGGGGCCGAGCCATTCCTGCAGGCCGGGATCCATGCCGCCGGCCCAGCAGAAATGAACGTGCGGATTGTCCTGCCGGACCAGCCTCCAGACCTGAAGAAAGAGATCAAAACCCTTGCGCAGATCGGCATAGCCGACGCCGAGCACCATCTTGTCGCCCGGCGCAAGGCCGAACTCTTTACGGATGGCGGCAGCTTCATCCGGCGCTTCCGCGATCTGCTTGTAGCTGCCCTGCGGACGGATCAGTAAACGCTCGTCGCTCGCATCGAGTTCGAGCGCGTCGGCCAGCTTGTCGCGAACGAAATCCGAAGCGAAGACCACCTTCTGCGCGTTGCCGATCGCCATTCGCGCGTCGTCTTCCAGATTCTTCTCGCGGAGAATCCGCGGCAGCTCATGCACCAGCGAAATGGCGCGGAAGCCCATTTCGGCGGCAAGCTTGACTGCGCGGCCGCTTGCGGTCGTATTGATGATCGCCGCCGAAAAACCCTTGTCCTTGAAGTGTTGGAGGGCGGCCGGGAGATCCGAGAGTTTGCTCAGCACCGTCAGCGGCGCCGAGGCACGGTATTCCGCCTCCATGGCGCCGCCGGCCAGCAGCAGATACTCGGTCTCCATGTTGAAGGCGCTGCGCAGGGTCTTGCCGATGTTGAGCAGCAGGTGCTGGGCGCCGCTCGGAAACGCATCGTGGCCGATGAGCAGAATCTTGGGCTGCGAGAGGTCCCGCGTCAGGCCGGTCGCCGCGCGCGCGGTCGCGTTCAGATAGGCCGAGCCGAAGTGCAGATCGGGCTCCAGATAGGCGCCTTCGCACCACTCGTTCCAGGCGTTGACGCAGACAAAGGGCTCGCCAAAGAAAGTGTGGCGCTGCGCCTCCTCGACCAGCGTCGACAACCAGGTTTCGTATTTCTGCGGGGTCGAGCCCTGGATGACGAGACCTGTGCCCTGCCGGCGCGCGTCGTTGTCCCAGCTCGGAACGACGGTCTTGATCAACGGGAAGTTGGGCCGCGGCTCGTCGACCGAGTATTTGACGACATCGTCATAGCCGTAGATCTGGCCGGAGAAGGTGTCGTCCAGGATCTTCGCTTCGGACGTGACGATTGGGGTGAACTTGGTGATCTTGTGCGGCGGGAATTCGATCGCGCCATCGAGGCCCATCACAGTCGGATCGAAATCATCAAAGCTCTGGCTCATGATGATGATCGGATCCTCGCGGAACTTCTTCTTGAAGACCGCTCGCCATCGCGCAATGACGTTGGCGGTATCGGGGATCAGCCGCGGACGATAGATCATCAGGAGGGGGCGGCCCTGCACCCGGATGTAGCGGCGGTCATTGAAGTGGCGGCAGAAGTCGCCGAGCAGGCGCTCGTCATCGTCGTCGAGATAATCCTGCGAGATCAGGACCTCGCTCTCCATGCCGTCCCAGCGGCGCGTCCAGTTCTCGTTCGCCCACATCAGGCAGAACGGCATGTTGATGTCGCGCGCTTTCAGGAACTGCTCCAGCGGACGCTCCATCAGGCGCTTTCCGTTGAACCAGTAGTAGTAATAGACGAAGCCATGAATTCCGGCGGCCTGCGCGAGCTTGACCTGCCTGCGCATGTTTTCGAGATCGAGCAGTGAATAGAAGCCGAGGTCGCGCGGAACGCGGGGTTGGTAATGGTCCTTGAAGCGCGGCACGCCGCGGCTGATGTTGGTCCATTCGGTGAAGCCCGTCCCCCACCATTTGTCGTTCTCGGGGAAGGCGTGGAATTGCGTGAGGTAGTAGGCCAGCACCTTCGCACGCGGCTTGGTGCTTGGCGGCAGCGGGCGCAACTCTTCGAACAGCGCGCTCGGCTTGGTGAAGCGCTTGATCTCCGCCGGAATGGTCGCTTCGTTCTCGGGCGGCGACGGGAAGATGCCCTCTTCGTGCCGATGCTCCAGGTAGTGCAAGAGAGGGTTCTGATCGGTCTTTCCCTTGAAGTACCGCTGAATATAGAACTTGGTATCAAACTCGGCAGAAGGATTGCGGCCTTCCTTGTAGCCGTGAAAAATAAAGTGCTCGAAAGGATCGACGCCCGCCTCGGCGACGTCCTTGTAGGTCTCGAGATAATACTGCGCGTCAAATTCGGGGATCGGGCTGAAAGGGCCGATCCGGTTCTTCAGATAGTGCGCAAGCGGGCTGTCAGTCGCCGGAATGGCGTACTTTTCCCGGTACCACGCGGGCTGGAAGTAAGCGCTTGGACGGCGACCTTCGGGCTCACCGTGCCTTGCATAATGCAACAGCGGCTGAACATCAGCTTCTTGAACATCCGGATAGGTCGTGACGTACCACATCGGATCAAAGATGGGATTGGGCTTTCGTCCCTCCTTGAAGCCGTAGAGGAAGAAGTGCTCGAAGGGATTTGCACCGACCGCCACGACGTCGGGATAGGTTACGGAATAGAACGTCTCGTCGAAGAGCCCCAGCGCTTCGAGGTAGCGCCTGATCGCAGAGAGATCTTCAGCCGACTTCTCGACCACCGGCTCGGCTTTCGGCGACTCGGCTTTCAGCGGCTCGGCTTGCGCCGTCGCATCCGACGTAGTTTCGTTGGCCGCGCCTGGTTTCGAAGCGCTTTTTGATTGAACCTTACTGACACCTACGCGCTTGGCTCTTGGCTCTTTTTGCCCGGCATCCCGGGCGAGCTTTGACAGGAAGTCAGCCATTTCCATACAATCTTTGATCGAGTCTCGGTCTTATTCGCAATCACTACATTAGAGCAACGTTGCTGTCACGCACATGAAAGCTAACCTTAACTCTGCTCATAAAGCGGCGTCATGCTGCCCGAACTTGCATCGGCTCGCCCAAGAGTCATCCACCAGTCCGTGAGCTGCAATGCCGGCTAGCCGCTCAACTTCGCGCTGTGTCAGCCATCAGCAATGTTATCGTTCTGCGAAGACGCGATCGCTGCCAATCTCTGCCGCGCCACTTCATTCCCCTGCCCCGCCGCTTTCTCATACCAGGCCCTGGCCGTCTCAAGATCCTGCGCCACGCCGGTCCCGGAATAGAGCGCATCGCCCACGCTAAGCTGCGCCGCCGCCATGCCGTGCTCGGCGGCGCTCTCGAACCACTCGAATGCCTTTTCGGGATCCCGGGTGCAGCCCTGCCCCTTGGAGAGCATCACGGCCAGGTTGAATTGCCCGAGCAGGTGGCCCTGCTTGGCGGCGGCCTCGTACCAGAACACGCCCTTCTCCAGATTCATCTCGACGCCGTTGCCGGTGCAATACATCACCCCTAGCTGGAATTGGGCGAGCGGCTGGCCGGCCCGCGCCGCCTTCTCGAACCAGGCGGCGGCGGCTTTTGCATCGGCAAGACCGGTGGCCGGATCGAGATGGAGATGGCCGAGGGCCAGCATTGCGTCCGGCAGGCCAGCCTCGGCCGCGCGGGCGTAGCATTTTGCGGCCTGCGGCCAGTCGGGCGTGCCACCGAAGCGGCCGGCATGGAGATTGCCGAGCTGGAAGCTGGCTGCGGCGTGGCCGGCTTCGGCCGCCTGCGCCAGCAGGTCCGTGGCGCGCGCGATGGCCTCAGTGCTCTTGTCCGATTGCAGCAGGAACAGCGCATAGGCGAGCCTTGACTCGGGATCGCCGCCGCGCGCGGCCTTCTCCAGCCACTGCTCGGCGAGGCTGTGATCGCGGTCGACGCCATGGCCGGTGGAATAGAGCTGGCCGAGCTGGACTTGCGCCGCCGGGATGCCGGCATTGGCGGCGAACTCGAACCATTTGATCGCCGCGCCGATATCCTGGGCGATGCCGGTTCCCTTGAGATAGAAGACGGCGACGTTATAGGCCGCGGTCGGGTGCCCGTTCTCCGCCGCGCGCAAGAACCATCTGGCGGCTTCGCGCACGCTCGGGGCCACCCCCTGGCCCGTGGCATGGAAGCGGCCGGTGAAGAACTGCGCCTGGACATCGCCGCGCTCGGCCGCCTGATTGTACCAGTACGCAGCCTCGCGCAGGTCCGGCTCGATGGCGAGGCCCTTGGAGTAGAACTCGCCGAGCGCCAGGATCGACGGCAGATGCCCGCGCCGCCCGGCCTTGCGCAGCGCGGTCTCGGCCTTGTCGACGGACCTTGGCAGGCCGTCGCCGGCAAGATGCATCAGGGCGATGTTGTAGAGCGCGGTGACATCCTCGTGCTGCGCGGCCTCGTTGAATAGGCGCGCCGCCTCGGCCCGATCCTGCGCGACGCCCGAGCCGTTCAGATGCAGGAAGGCGAGCGCGACCTGAGCGCGAACGTGACCCCGTGCGGCGGCCTTGCGATACCAGTCCACGGCGAGCTGGGGATCCTTAGGGACCCCGAGGCCCTGATAGAAGACGTCGCCAAGGCCGAACTCACCGGCGGCAAGGTTCTGCGCGGCAGCCTTCTCGTACCACTCCCGCGCTGCCGCGAGATCCTGCGCGCAGCCGCGCCCTTGCCGATAGAGATCCGCAAGCAGCGCCTGGGCTTCCGGTTTGCCCGCCGAGGCAGCCTTGGCGACCCAGCCAAAGCCGCGCTCCGGCTGCTTCTCGACCGACAGGCCGCGTGGGAAGATCACGTTTGCGATTGAGACCTGATTGCCTGCCTTGGTCTCGACGGCCTGCCGCCAGCCTTCCGGTGAGTTGCCGCCAAGCCCCGCTATTGCGCCGTCAAGCAGGATCCTGCCCAGCTGATGCTGAGCCTCGACATGCCCCGCCTCGGCGGCCTTCTCGTACCAGGCCACGGCATCCGGGATTGAGCGCACCACACCCTGTCCGTGCACATAGAGCAGGCCGATCCTGTACGCTGCACCGGCGGAGCCGGCTTGCTCGGCGCGCCGCCAGGCCTCGAAGGCGTCCATATAGGCGCCGCGCTCATGGGCGGCGGCGCCGCGCTGAACGAGCGCCTCGGGGCCAAGCGCGGCCCATGGCTTCAGGCGATGCAAAAGTCCGGGCCTGCGCATGCTCGCCGCCATGCTCATTGCGCTTCGCGCATGGCCTGGCCCAGGCCCTTCAGCATGTCGCCGATCAGATACATTGCGACCGACCGCGTACCGACATGGACATCGCCAGTCAGCGTCATGCCGGGAATCAGGCGGAAATTCGCCGGCACGTCAACGAAATTGGTCCTGTCCACCGAGCAGCGAGCCTTGTAGTACGCGTCGACCGGCTGGCCGTTGTCATCGGTCGTGAAGGCGCCCTCGCTGACCCAGCGGATCCTGCCTTCCGCGGTGCCATGCTCGGCATAATTGAAGGCATCGATCTTCAGCGTGCAGGCGTCACCGGGCCTGATGAACCCGACGTCCCGCGAGGCGATCTTGATCTCGGCGTCCAGCCGCGTCTTCAGCGGCATCAAGGTGATGAAGGGATCGCCCTGCTTCAGCACCGAGCCCACCGACAGCTTCGCCAGCGTCAGCACCACCGAAGGCTCCTCGGCGGTCAAGCGCACCAGATCCTGATGCTTGACGGCCTTGTCATAGTTCGCCTTTGCCGCATCAAGCGAATTCTGCGTGGTCACCAGATCCTGGCTGAGCTGCGCGTTCCACTGCTCGATGAAAGCCTTTCGATCCGCCTTCAGCGAGTCCAGCTGGTGCTGCGCCTCGAGCAGGCTGTTATGCGTGTTGTCGATGGTCCTCAAGAGCTCCAGGCGGGTGTCCTGCGAGAGGTAGAGATTGAGTTTCGACCCGCTGCCGCTTTCGGCGAGCGTCGAGCGCATGTCCTCGATCTTGCCGGCGATCTCGGCGCGCTGCGCATAGCGCTCATCGTCCTTCTGGAGCTTCTGGATCGTCGCCTCGGTCTGGCTGATCTTGGAATCGAAGCTCGAGACCTGGGCCGCGTATTGCGCCTTCCTCTGGTTGTACAATGCCTTCTGAAGGGTCGCGTAGTTCCTGAACTCGGCGTCCGGCCGATCCGGAAAAACAAGCACTGAATCGCTGAGCTCCGCCTTGTCGCGCAGAACCTGCGCCTCGAGGCTTGCGACCTGTTGCTTGTACTGGGTGACGTCGGCCGAGGCGAAGGTCGAATCGAGGGTTGCGAGCAACTGCCCGGCCTGAACCTGCTCGCCTTCGCGCACGTCGATGGTCTTGATGATCGATGGATCGAGCGCCTGCAGCACGTTGATCTGGTCCAGCGGCACGACCTTGCCGCCGACGCTGGACACGACGCGATCAAGCCGGGTCAGAAACATGATTGCGACGAGCGAGGCCAGAAAGGCCAGCAGAACCCACAGGGTCGCGCGCGCGACGAGCGGCTCCGCAGCCTCGCGGATCGCATCGGTCTCGGACTGAAACTGCCTTACGGTGGTGAGCGCCGTGGAATTACGAGACAAGGGTCGGCCCTCCAACGCTCGCGCGCGGCCGGCGCGCCGCCGCCATGGCGTGACTGTTCTGCTGGTGCCAGAGGCTGCCGTAGATCTCGTTCCGCGCCAGCAGCTCCTCGTGCTTGCCGATGTCATCCACCGACCCGCGATTGAGCACGAGGATGGCATCGCAATCGACCAGCGAGGACAGCCGGTGCGAGATGATGATCAATGTCCGGCCGTGCGCGATCCGCGAGATATTGGCGTTCACGATCGCCTCGCTCTCGGCATCGAGCGCGCTTGTCGCCTCGTCCAGGATCAGGATCGGCGGATTGACGATCAGGGCGCGCGCGATGGCAAGGCGCTGGCGCTGGCCGCCGGACAAATTGGGTGAGCCTTCGTAGATGTAGGTCTCATAGCCGCGCGGCAGCTTGTCGATGAATTCTTCCGCACCGGCCAGCCGGGCCGCCCGCACCACCTCGTCGAACGTGGCATCAGGCTTGGCTGCAGAGATGTTCTCGCGGATCGTGCCGCTGAACAGGAAGTTTTCCTGGAGCACGACCCCGATGTTGCGACGGAGGTGATCGACATCGTATTCGCGCACGTCGATGCCGTCGATCTTGATCAGCCCGCCATACTCGGAGTGCAGCCGCTGCAACAGACGCGTAATCGTCGTCTTGCCCGACCCGCTCTTGCCCATCACACCCAGCGTGGTGCCCGTCGGGATTTCAAACGAAATGCCATTGAGCGCCGGCGACACCGCGCCCTTGTACTTGAACGTCACGTTCGCAAATTCGACGTGCCCTTGCAGCGGGGTTTGCACCCCGTGTCCCGAGCGCCCTTCCTCAGGCTCCTGGTTCACGAGGTTGCCGACAATGCCGACCGCCATTCGAGCTTCATCCAGCTGATTGACGAGTTGCGCCATCTGCATCAGCGGCGCCGCGACGCGTTGGGACAGCATCAGGAAAGCGAACAACGCACCAATATAGAAGGGGTCTGACGAGGTGATCGCCAGATACACGCCAACGGCATACGCGCCGTTGACGGTCAGGCGCTCCAACGGCTTCACGACCGATTGGATCGTCACCCCCGCCAATCCCTCGGCCAATCTTGCTTTCGCAACGCGGGCAACGTGGACATCCCACATATGCTTCTGGCGCGCATCAAGCGCCAGAGACTTCACGGTCCGTATGCCGCTCAGGTTCTGCACCATGAACGCGCCCTGCGCGCCTTCGGCGGCAAGCACAGCCGCGGACTTCTTCCGGTAGTAGGGCAGCATCAGCATGAGCCAGCCCACAATCAGTCCCGAGAAGCCGAGAACGATGAAGGTCATCAGCGGACTGAAGAAGAACATCACCGGCAGAAAGAAGATCAGCGTGGTGGAATCCAGAACGGTCCCGAACAGCTGTCCAATCAGGAACGTCCGCACTCTGAAGATTTCGCGCATGTCGCGCGCGATCAGGCCGATCTGGTTGCGCTCAAAATAATCAATCGGAAGGTTGAGGACCTTCTCGAAAACGTAGGTCGACAGCTTGACATCGAGCCGCGCGGTCAGATTGTGAACGAGATACTGTCGTAAGAAGAAGAACATCGTTTCGAAGGCGACGATCACCACCATGGCAAGACACAACACGTAGAACGTGTTGAACGCTTTGTAATAAATCACCTTGTCCGACAGCAGCCGCCAGAACATGATTGGCGCCAGGGCGAGCAGACCGAGCACCAGCGCGGCGACGGCGACATCCCGTACGATCCGACGCTCGCGGAAGATCAACGCGGTGATAAAGCCGAAGCTGAATGGCTGCGTCTCGTCGGAGATTTCATAGTCGCGCTTGACGAGCACGACCTCGCCCGTCCAGACATCCTCGAACCTGATACGATCGATCACGAGCAGCGCGTCTTCGCCGACATTTGGATCGCGCAGGACGACACGCGGGCTGTTCTCGTCGCCCTCCAGGCGCAGCAGCACCATCTTGCTGCCGTCCTTGAGGCAAACGATCGCCGGCAACGCTTTTTTCAGGTGGCTCAGTCCGTCCCAGTCGAGGTGGACGAGCTTCGCCCGCATCCCCGAATTGTTGGCACACTTGATGATCTCAGAGGGCGCAACCTCGCCGCCGCTCAGTACGTTTTCATGGACGAGTTGCGAGACAGTCAGATGCAGACCATGTTGCCGCGCCACGATCACCAGCGCCGCGAGACCCGTGGGCTCGGGGTTCTCAACCGAGGTTAGAAAGTCATCCGTAGCCTTGCCGGATGAAACATCGACCGTCATGCCAACCTCTGCTTGTGCAATCCGCAGGAATCAATCCCCACGGACCAATCCGCCCCGCGCATCCCTAATTGTGCGCCTGCGAAGCAATCTAGCGAGACCTTAACACCTTTGCGTGCCGAAAACCAAATGCTTCCGTTCTGCGAGCAGGCCCACTCTGATAGTATTCGAAACATCATAAACGGCTGAACAAAGAGGCAATTCTCGGTTTGAGCTCTGGGCAAATCGCCCCCATTCTAGCCCGCGCCGAGCCCCCTCGCGACACATGCCGCAGCGCAAGAAATTTCCTTGGGATTTTAACCCTTTGCCCCCGCCCGGCTGCGGAAGACGCGGACGCGCCCGCTGCCATTGCGGACCGGCTCTTTGGATGCCGGCTCGGTTGCAGCCGGCGCAGATCGGGCAGGAGACGCCAAAGGCACGGGCGCAACTCTTGTCGAGGCAATCTGGAGCCGCAATCCGACCAAGGGCTCTCGACCGGTTGGACCCGAGACCACAACACGCTGGCCGGAGACTTTCATCTGCGGCGACCCCAGGAAAATGGCGTCAGCCGTGATCTCGTAATGCTGGGCACCAGAACCATGCACTTCGAAAGTTGCCCCAACCAGCGGCAACGCCCGCCCCCGCGTTCCCGAATATCCTCCGGCCTCAACAAATTCGGTGGCCTTCGGCTCACCCGCTCCACCGACACGAACCGAATGGCGCAATGCGAAATTCTGCGGGCGCTCTGCCCAGTCGATGCCGAGGCCCTCGATGCGGGTCGGTGCCATCGGGCCGCCAAGCCAATCTCCTAGACCCACAAAGGTGTCGCCACGGCCGGCGAGGTGACCGAGCAGACGAAGACCGGCAAAATCGACCGGCGCCTCGTCGAGGGCCGCAAGGCCGAGCGGATCGGTCGAAAGCTGAGCCGTTTGGATGCGGGCGCCAAGCGAACCGCCCGCCGACCTCGCGCTCAGCTCAACCTGAAGGCGAGCAGGAGCGGACAACCGGACGACCACATTGCCCCCCGGCGACCAAAGAACCGGCTCCGCGACATCAGGGGGCAAAAGGAATTCAACCGCGCCAGCACTCCTGGCATCGACCGAGAGGCTCACCTTCGGCGGCTGCGCGGCGTCTTCCGCCGACTCGTAACGGATCAGGAATAGGCCCTTCTGCAGATCAAGCGTCTTCTGCAGCGTTGTCGATTTCATTTGTTGCCCCCGGAAACGCCCGCACCATAGCGACATCGCAGACTAAAAGGCAATATGCGGACCAGTTGTGGGTTAGCAAACACATTTTACCGTTAAATTACATCAGCCCTGCACGGCCGCGATTCAGGTGCTAAGACTTGAGGTTGCAGGCGAGCGCGAAGGACCCATGCAGAAGATTCTCTTTGTTCATAATAATTTTCCTGCGCAGTTTCTGCCGCTGTGTAAAGCGCTTTCCGGCCGCGACGACATCCAGATGGCGGCGATCGGGTCGCCGACGGCGCGCGCCCTGCCGGGCGTGTCCTTGAAGAAGTACATGATCCCCGATGGGGAACTGGCGGCGGCGCATCCCTTTGCGCGGCGCTTCGAGGCCGAGTGCCGGCGCGCCGAGCAAGTGCTCTATTCGGCCTCCAATCTGAAGCAGCAGGGCTTCGATCCGGACCTCGTCGTCGCGCATCCCGGCTGGGGCGAGATGCTCCCCCTGCGACCGCTGTTTCCCGCGGCGCGGATCGTCGCCTATTGCGAATTCTACTACCGGTCCGAGGGCCAGGACGTCGGCTTCGATGCCGAATTCCCCAACATGGGCGTCGACGGTCACGTTCGCATTCACCTGAAAAACGCCGCAACCCTGCTGGCGCTCGACGACGCCGACGCCGGCCTCTCGCCGACCCTTTGGCAGCGCTCCACCTATCCCGCCGCTTTCCAGAGCAAGATCGAAGTGATCCACGACGGCGTGGACACCGAGACGATCCGCCCCAGCGACGACGCGGCGTTGACGCTGCGCTCGGGCAAGGTGCTGACGAAAGCGGATGAGGTCGTCACTTTTGCCACCCGCAGCCACGAGCCGTTACGCGGCTTCCATTGCTTCCTGCGGGCCCTGCCGGCAATCATGAAGGCGCGGCCGAAGGCGCAGATCCTGATCGTCGGCGGCTCAGGCACGCCTTATGGCCTATCGCCCCCGGAGGGCCACAGCTGGCGCTCCTATTTCTTCCGCGAGGTCGAAGGCAAGGTCGACAGCAGCCGCATTCATTTCACCGACGATCTGAGCCGAGAGGACTTCCTCAAGGCGTTCCAGATCTCGAGCGCTCATATCTACTTCACCTATCCCTTCGTGTTGTCCTGGTCACTGCTGGAGGCGATGAGCGCCGGCTGTCTGGTCATCGGCTCGGACACGACACCCCTGCGCGAGATCATCGACGGCAGCAACGGCATCCTGGTGCCCTTCTTCGACATCGAGCAGCTCTCCCAGCGCGTCATCGAAGCGTTGGCCAATCCGCGGCGCTTTGCCGGCATGCGCCGTGCGGCGCGGGAGACCGTCGTCAGCCGCTACGACCTCGAAACGGTATGCCTGCCGCGTCTGATCGATTTCTACAGGATCGCGGCCCCTGGCCGCGCCGCACGGCCGAAGCGGGCCGCGGCGAGCCGCAAGCGCTAGCCGATGGGCGCCGTGCTCGAAAGACCTGCAGCTCTCCTCGATGCGGAGCAACATCCTGCTGCGCTGGAGCGGGCCGCCATTGCAAGCCTCAACCGCGGCGAACTCGACGAAGCCTTTCACCTTGCCGACAGACGCTGTCGTATTCTTCCAGTAGCCCAGGCGCGCCACTACACGTTGCGCGCCGAGATCGCTCATCGATCCGGCTTTGCGGCCGCCGCGCTCAAGGACGTCGGCAAGGCGCTCGAGCTCGCGCCGGATGACCTCGCCGCCAACCGACGCCTGATGCAATGGGGCGACGACGAGCAACGCACCGCCGCTGCGCGCCGTCTGATCGATCTCGACCGCGACATGACCGTGATCGGCGAAGCAGTGCGGCATCTGCAAGCCCGCGGCGAGACTGCACTTGGTGCGATCCATCGTGTCGGCGACGGGATCACAGGCTGGGCCGCTTGGCAGGGCCGCGGGCAGATAAGCTTGCAGATCGAGAATGATGGAGGAGCCGTCACTCATTCCGTTGCGAGCGATCCGCAGCATGTCCTGACCAGCAAAGCCGAGCATGCGGCAAGTTTCAGTGTTGCGTTTCCAACCTCGACGACGCGCCGAGTGGTGAGCTTGAGGCTTGGCCGGCGCACCGTCGTGCAAAGCGTGTTTCCGGCACCGCTCGCGGTCCGTCCGGACACGCATCGGGCACCGAAAAAAAAGAACCTCCTCCCGACGAGAGGCCCGGCCGCCGAAATCACCATCATCGTTCCCATCTACGATGACTTCGAAGCGACGCGTCGTTGCCTCGAATGCCTGATGAAAGCTGTCGCCGATCACGATCGGATCAAGCTCGTGCTGGTCGACGATGCGACGCCCGACACGCGCATCGCGGCGTTGCTTGATTCCATCGCAAGCAAACCCAAAGTTCGACTGATCCGCAACGCCCACAATCTCGGCTTCATCGGCGCCGTCAACCGCGCGCTGCATGCCACGCCTTCCGGTGACGTGATCCTGCTCAACGCCGACACCATCGTGCCCAAGGGTTTTGCCCTACGGCTGAGCGAGGCCGCACACGCAGCGCCCGACATCGGCACCGTGACGCCGCTGTCGAACAATGGTGAAGCCACCAGCCTGCCGCTCGCCTTCACCGCCAATCCTTTACCCCCTGTCGAAGAGGTCGCGCATCTCGATGCGATCGCAGCGCGCGCGAATGCCGGCCGCCTGATCGACATGCCCGACGGCATCGGTTTTTGCCTCTATATCACGCGTCCATGTCTCGAAGCCGTCGGGGGATTATCCGACCACTACCATCGCGGCTATCTTGAGGACGTCGATCTCTGCCTGCGCGCGCGCCAGCAGGGCTTTCGCAACGTTTGCGCCGCCTCAGTCTATGTCGGTCATGCCGGATCGGCTTCGTTCAAAGCTGAAAAGCGCTCCCTGGTGGTGCTCAATCTCATAAGGCTGCGCCTGCGCTTTCCCGCCTATCGCAGCGAGAGCGCGACTTTCAAAGCGCTCGATCCGCTGAAGCCTAGCCGCAGCGCCATCGAACGCGAACTCATCGGCCACCGCAAACGAACGACCATCGTGTTCTCCGGCCCGGGCGCCGCAGCGGATGTGGCAGCGCAGTTCGCAGGCCGTGCCGACGAACTGGCGCTTCTCGCGCTCTTCAACCAGGATGGCACGACACTCGCGCTGCGCGATGCCGGCAACGACTTTCCGCAGTCACTCGATTTCACACTTCCGGCCGAGCAATCGGACCTCGCGGAGGCCATCGCCGCGATCGCCCCATCGCGCGTTGTGTTGGCGGATCCTGCGAACATGCCGACGACGTGTGTGCGAGATCTGATCGGCGACGGTACGACGCTCGACCTTCTGGTCACCGATGGCGCATTGCTGTGCCGTCGCGGCGTCCTTGATCAAACGGGCCGCCTCTGCGCTGCGCTCTTGCGTGGCAAGACCTGCGATTGCGGAGGCAATGCGATCGAGAGCTGGGTCGACCTGCTGACGCGGGACGGCCGCATTCTCGCGCCCGATATGACGGCCGAGGCCTTCTTGCGTCGCCGCCTCCCCTCAAGCCTCGCCAAGCGGGTACGGCGCGTCACTCGTTCAGACGGCCGCAGTCCTATGCGGCCGAAAACCGTAGCCTCGCGCGGGAAGACGCTCGGCCTGCTTCCCGTTGGGCACAGGGCCGGCGATTTCGCCTTCCTGCGCGACCTTGTGCGCTGCCTGGGGCAGCAGCGCCCGGACGCGAGAATCGTCGTCTTGGGCGAAACGCTCGACGACCTGGCGCTGATGGCACTCGGCAATGTGACCGTCACGGGGCGCGTCCAGGCGGAGGAGTTGCGTGACATGGCAGCACTGCATCGTCTGGGTGGCCTCCTGATTGTCCGGCGTATCCCTTCGTTTGGCCATCCCCTGATCATGACAGCCTTCAGCGACGTCGATGTTCCACTGGCCTTCTTCGATTGGACGTTTGGCAGTGTCCGCCCTCATGGTGCCGACTTGCCGATGGCTCCTTCGAATGAGGCAGCCACCACGGCAGAAGACCTTTTGGGCTGGATGGCTGGCCGATGGTGAAGGTGCGCCGTTCCGCTGGCGTCAGCGCCGCCGCATCGTCCCCTTTTCCAGGGGAGCTGCGCCATGAATTTGCGCGCACCGAGGAGACCGGCTTTTCGGGCTTCATCTACGACCCGAAGGACCTGACTCGCCGGTTCGTGGTCGAGCTCCTCCTCGATGGGCTGCCTGTCCGACTTGCACGCGCGGAGGCTTACGTTCCTAAGCTCGCCGCGAAGGCCATTGGCGATGCCTGCTACGGCTTCTCCTTCGCTTTGACGCCCGAACTATTGAGCGACAGCCTGCTTGCCGAGGTCCGCCTTGCCAATGGCTCCGACGCGATCGGCACCTCAATTCAGCTCGGAGAGGCCGCGGAAGTCTCGACCGACAGCCGAGGCCTTGGAGCTGTCGAATGGATGGGCGGCTTGCGGTTTCGCGGATGGGTGCGTTGCCCGGCAACGGAATCGCCGATCGTGCGGGCCGTCGTCGACGGCGAGCCGATCGCGGAGGCGCGGGCGAGCGGCTTCAGTCACATTGGCGGTATCGACAATGCCAATCTGGTCAAAGCCTTCGACCTTCATCTGCCGGGCGATTACGCGGATGGACGGGTCCGCCGCGTCCACTTCATCACCGAGGATGAACTGCAGTTGACGGTCGCGCCTGTGACGTTCGTGGCCTTTCCTGATACAGTCGAACGGTTCTTTGCAGGTTTCAGCGAGACGGAATCCGAGCGCTTGCGCGGCCAGATGCTCGATCGGCTGTTGCCGGCATCTGCCCCCTTCACGAGCTATGTAGATTGGCGCAAACGCTGGGATGAAAGAGCTCAGTCGCCTTCTCCGATAGTGACCGTCGATCGTCCCACGGCCGTGGTACTCGTCGCCGGAGGCAATGAGGAGATCTCGCTGGAGAGCCTCGACCGGCAACAGCACGGCAACTGGGTCGCGGCCGTTCTCCCATCCCTGGAGGGACCGGGAAGCTTTGATCCGGACGAGCTGCGCGACTTTCTCGCTCGTGACGGCCGCGATGCGGAGATCGTGGTGTTCGCGCCGACCGGCACAGTATTCGACCAGCTTGCGCTGGAGGGGCTCGCGCAGGGCTTTGTGACGATCCCGCAAGCTCGTTCGGTCTATTGCGATCTGGAGATCTCCGGTGAGGATGCTCGCCCATGGCCGCTGGCTCTTCCCGCCTTCGACTATGAACGGATGCTCGAGCAGGGTTATTGCGCGCAGCTCTTTGCCATGGACCGCGCAACGGTTCTGGCCGCGCTCGCGGCAAGGCCAACGAATCTCTATCGTGTGTTCAACAGCCAATTCGACGACAGCAACGCGTCGCGCAACAAACAGGTCGTCCATGTCCCAATCCCGCTCGGGCGAATGCCACCGCTGGACGTGGTTGTGCACAGCCGTCTGCTAGCCAAGGCAAGCCTTACCCATCTTGCCGCGCGCGGCATCGCGGCGGAGACGAAGGCTCAGCGCGGCGCGCTGTTGCCGGCAGCCTGGGTGACCAGGAAGCCCAAGCCACGCACGCTCACCGTCATCATCCCGGTCCGTAACCGCAAGGACTTGCTCGCAACCTGCCTTTCCAGCATCGCGCCGGCACTGACCAAAGCGCGAGCGCGTGTTCTGGTCGTCGACAACGACTCGAGTGACGCCGACATGATCGACTATCTCGTAACACTGAAACGCAGCGGTACGGATGTGCTCGCTGTCCCCGGCGCCTTCAACTTCGCGCGGCTCAACAATCTCGCGGTGGAAGCCTGCGATAGCGACGATGTGCTGCTGCTGAACAACGATATCAGGGCGATGGACACCGCCTGGCTTGCCGAGATGCAGGGCCGGCTTGCAGAGGCCGACGTGGGCGCCGTCGGTGCGCTGCTGCTGTGGCCGAGCAGCATGATCCAGCACGCCGGCGTAACGCTCGGTGCGAGTTTCGCCGCACAACATATCGGCAACGACCGGCTCGCCAGCGATCCCGGTTATGGCGACATGCTGAAGGTTGCTCGCGAATGCGGATCAGTCACGGCGGCTTGCCTGTTGACCCGGCGTAGCGACTACCTCGACGCGGGCGGGCTCGATGAGGTGCGCTTTCCCATAAACTTCAACGACGTCGACTACTGCTTGAGCTTACGCAGCCGGGGCAAGCGCGTCATATGGACGCCAGCCGCGCGGCTTTACCATCATGAATCGGCAAGCCGCGGGCGCGATCAGGTCGGCGACAAGGCCGCGCGCTTCGAGCGCGAGCTCCGCAATCTGCGTAACAAATGGGGCGAACATCTTCTCGAGGACCCCTATTACAACCCCAACCTCTCGCTGGACGCGGTACCATTTTCGGCACTGGCCTGGCCGCCACGAGACCGGTCGCCCCGTGTCAATCTGCCTCCCTTCGCTGTTGAACTCCCACCCGGATTCTGACCGATGCCGTTGAAATTCAACGCAACTTTCTCTAGCTGCACCGGGCAGTGCGGTTTTTCGACCGGCATGAGGTCCGCCGCGGTTCGACACCAGAGTTTCAGGAATAGTGTGTAACCGCACGTGTTTTAGACGACTGGCTGCAGAAGCCATTCATTTCGTAGGTTTGATGCAATGGTAAAGAAGGTCCTCAACGCTGGAAGCGGGCCGGTCAATCCCGAGCGGCTACAGCGTACCTTCCGGAACGGCGGCTGGCAGGAAGTGCGAATGGACGTCGACCCGCGAGTCGCCCCGGACATTGTGGGCTCACTCGAGGATCTCAGTCCCGTCGCGGACAAGAGCTTTGATGCGGTCTTTTGTTCGCACAGTCTCGAGCACCTTCATCCGCACGATGTCCGCTCTGCGCTCCGCGGCATCGTCCGCGTGCTCAAGCTGCACGGCTTTGCGCTCATCACCTCGCCGGATCTCGAACCGATTGCAGCACTTGTCGCACAGGGGCGCGGAGAGGAAGTCGCCTACGAATCACCGCTTGGGCCGATTACCGCACTCGACATGATCTACGGCCACGCCGCGTCGATCGAGAAGGGCAATCTCTACATGGCTCACAACAGCGGCTTCACGGCAGAGGTCATTGCACGACTGCTCCTGGAGGCCCGCTTCGATGAAGTGCTGGTGATCAAGGGCAATTGCTACGACTTCTATGCGCTGGCCTTGATGCCACATGCCGACAAGCCTCAAATCCTCGGGGAGCTACGCAACGGCGGGCTCGACTTCACCGAGTAGGGCGGCACCGGGATCCGCCCGGCGCCCACGGTTGAGCGCGAAGGCGCTCGGAGCAATCATCCTGGCAAAAAACGAAACGCCCCCGAAACCGGGGGCGTTCGCTGCGGTATCTTTCGCTATGGGGGTTAGGTCGGCTTGTAGTCGGTGTCGTTGAAGATGATGTCCTGCACATTGGTGAAGGTCATCGTGTTGCCGCCAGAAGTAATGGTGGTGACCCCCGCCGTCGTGCTGATCGTGACGTCCGTCGAGTTGAGGCCATCCATGAAGGCCACGTTCGAACCCGCGCCGCCATCGATCGTGCTGTTCGTGATCGAAGTGACCTCGAACTGATCGTTGCCGGAGCCGCCGGTGATCGAGGCACTGCCTGTGCCCGTGATGTAGAGGTTGCTGCCCGTGGAAGCACTGCCATTGATCGTGTCGCTGCCTGAGCCGCCCCAGACCGTATTGGCACCGCCGCCGGTGATAGTGGCGACCGCAACTGAGGCCCCCTCAAGATGAGCCTGGTTGCCCGACCCGCTGATATTGATGACGTCGATGCCAGATCCGCCGAACAAGGTGTCGCTGCCATTGAGCGTGAAGGTGTCAGTTCCCGAGCTGCCGCCCGCGTACATCACGGTTGCACCGGAGCCGGCAACCAGCGTGTCGTTGCCGCTGCCGTTAGCGTACATTGTATCGTTGCCGCTGCCACCGGTCATTGACACGTTGCTGGTGCCGTAAGCTTCGAACGTGTCGTTGCCGCCGCCGCCGGTCATGGTGGTATTACCACCCTGCTCCGACACAAAGTGCTCGTTGCCGGTGCCGCCGGTGAGCGTATCGCTGCCCGTGCCCGCGATCAGCGTGCTGTTGCCAGAACCGCCCAGCAACAAGTTGTTGCCACCAGTGGCTTGGAGCTTGTCGTCACCACCGCCAGAAATCAGCGTGTTATTGCCAGAGCCGAGCGAAACGATCTGATCATTGCCCGTGCCGCCAACCAGCGAGTCGCTGCCGGCGCCACCATACAGCGTGTCGCCACCATTGCCGGCGATCAGGGTCTGGTTGCCGCTGCCGGCCTGGAGGTAGTTGTGGCCGGTACCCGATGCCTCAAGCGTGTCGTTGCCCGAGCCGCCAAACATCGTGTCGTCGCCACCGCCGCCGAAGAAGTGGTTGTTACCACCGTTGTTGTCGACGAACAGGTCGTTGCCGGTGCCGGCGTAGATCGAGCTATTGCCGGTGCCAGCGATCAGAACGTTGTTGCCATTGCCAGCATGAATCGTGTCGTTGCCGCCGCCTGCGGTGATCGTATCGTTATCCGTCGAGCCCCAGACCACATCGCTGCCGCTATCGAGCAGCGTAACTTTGGCGGGCCCACCATCTGCGACCACGATGCCGACGTTCTGCGTGCCGCGCAGCGTCAGATTGCCACCCGGTTCGATGACAATCAGCGCGTCGTTGGAGTCGGTCGTAATGGCGGCAGGTGTGTCGCCTTCGATGAGGACATTCGCGCTCGGGTCAATTGCCTTGTAGCCGTTCAGGCTCTCAACTCGGATTGTATCACCGGCAGTCGGGAAGAATCCCTTTGATATCAGATAGTTATCAATTTCAGTAAGCGTCGTTGAATCGACATGGGGTCCAATGAGCGCATTAAATTGAGCTTCGGTATAGTCATAGGTAGACATGTTACTGTCCCTTCCACCGAAGGTTACGACAACCCCCGGTTCATTTCCACAATGTCGGCTCTCGGACTCACCAGTGCCTCCCTTGCACCAAAGGGGAGGGTTGATCACGAGCTATGCTTAACTACTGGTTACATACCCGGGTAAAGGTTTCGGAGTCAACCTGTAGAATTGTGCACCGCGATCTTGAAAATTTCCTTTTGTTCTCCGTGGCTTATTAGGGACTGCAATCGGACGCTGCCGCACACGCGTGCAACTCGCTTAATTTGCAAGCATTGCTTTTGAACCGAATAGCGCACATACGATTCGCGGAACCTTCACTATTCGAAGCGCAGCCAAAACGCATCTCTAGGTTGATTTGCTAGGAAATACCAACAATTAGCCGCATTCAATAAGCGGGGGATATGAGCAGGACGACACAGGTCTTGAGCAGGATTTTTACGTCGAGCCACAAGCTCCAATTGTCGATGTACCAGAGGTCGTGATCGACACGCGCCTTCATCTGCGAGAGCGTGGTCTCACCGCGGAAGCCGTTGACCTGCGCCCAACCTGTCAGGCCAGGCTTGACGTGATGCCGATAGGCGTAGTTGGCGATGAGTTGTCCGTAATAATCCGTATGCGCCGCAGCGTGGGGCCGCGGTCCCACCAACGACATCTCGCCACGCAGAATGTTGATCAACTGCGGCAGCTCATCGATGCTGGTCCGTCGCAGCCAGCGCCCCACACGCGTCAGACGATCGTCATTCCGCGAGACCTGCTTCACCGTGGGACCATCATCCATCGTGGTGAGCGTGCGAAACTTGAAAATCCTGAACGGCACTCCGCTGAAACCGGTCCGGGCCTGTGTAAAGAACACAGGTCCTCTTGAGCCAAGCTTGATGAGCAGCGCAGACGCCAGCATCAATGGCGACGCCAGAATGAGCAGCGCGGCCGAGACCACGATGTCGAGCGTGCGCTTCGCCAGACGCTCCTCGAAGCTTAGCGGGGCGCGCTGGATCTCGGTCGCCCAAACGCCTCCGACAGACAATTCATGCCGTCCAAGAAGGCGCGAAACCTTGGGATCTGGAAAGAGCCGCACCGATAGCGGTACCGCACGCAGGATTTCCGCAAGCCGACCGATGCGATCGGGCCTGCCCCAATCCATGAGCAGAAAGTAGCTGTCGATGCGATGCTCCGGGCCAGCAGCGTCGATCAGTTCGCGACCGATTTCGTCAAAGTCGTCTGACGCCGGGAGAACCAGAAACCGCGCAACATCGTAGTCGTGAAAGGCGAGATCCTGCAGGTAGGTACGCGCCTCTTCGACGCGCCGATCACTGACGACCACCACCTGCCGCGGCGCGATGACGCGCATGGCGCGAGCCTGGTGCAGCTGCGCGCTGAGCAGCGCGCGCCAGCCGACCAGCGCACTCCAGCCGGTCAGGAAGAACGCGATGGTCGCACCACGGGAGAGATTGGGACCGACCTTCAGCAGAAAGGCCAGCGTGACAAGCATGAGAAAGACCGCGATCCACGCCATCGTGACCTCGCGGCACTGGAGAACGGGCTGCATCAGCCGTCGCACGGAATAGTTGCCGCGGTAGGTCAGAAATATCGTGAGATAAAAGGATACGGCGCAGGCCAGGCCCATGAACGTCGTGAGATCTCCGACCTCCTGCAGCATGATGCGATGGTAGCCGACCGCAGAGGCCACGCTCGCAAGGATCAACAGGCAAAGATCGGCGAAAAATACCGCAGGACCAACCAAGTAGCCGGGAATGCCAAGCCGCAGGCCCGAGCCCCTGGCCCCGCCCCCTACTTCTCGGGACAGCCGATAGTCGGTAGTGTCAGCCACAAGAATGACTCAGCTGTAACCGAATTAAGGAAAAATTGAGCTCGCCTTATAGAGACAACTTAAACGTTTGGCGAGTCGTTTGCTGTGATGCGGTATCGCTCTCCGCTCCCGACTCGCCCCGGACGAAGCCTGGACAGGCAAGAATGCAACACTCCGTTGTCAAAATTTCTGCGCAACCTACCGAGACTTGAATGAGAAAATCATTCGTTGGATTGATGGGAGACGATCGGCGGAAAGAGCGCTCTGCTCGACTAGAGAAAAGGCATATGCGCTCGGTGATCTCAATCGTCCAGCGGAAAGGCGGGGCGGGCAAAACGACCATCGCGATAAGCTTGGCGGGCGATTTGCACCGGCGCGGCATCTTGGTGGATGTTATTGACGCCGATCCACAGCGATCCGCCGCGGAGTGGGCCGCGCCTGGACGGCTTCCCTTTCGGGTCTCCGAGGTGCCGCTGCATTATGGTGAGGCAGCCCGCTGGGCCAAGCTCATCAGCTCATCGCCGGGGAGCGTCACCATTATTGACACGCCGCCGCACGAATACGCGGTTGGCGCTGCGGTCGCGGTCGCTGACATCATCGTTCTGCCCTGTACACCTTCGGGGCTCGACCTGAGCGCCACGGAGGAAACGATTTCGGCCATCGCCTTCGCCCGCAGCAAACGCGACGCCGACGTCCCGACCTTTCTCGTTCCCAATCGGGTCGATCCCCGAACGCTGGAAGGCCAGCAAATCGTGGAGGCGCTAGGCGAACTGGGAGAGACGGTCTGCGGTCCAATTGCTTCGCGGCTCGCTTACGTCCGTGCCTTCTCTGCTGGCACGCTGCCCCGAGGTTACGCCATCTCGACGGAGCTTGCCGGACTGAGCGAGCCTATACTTGCGGCAGTCCAGCAAGCGATGCACGCCCCCCGTCTGCCGGCGACCTGACGGTCTTGCCAAGCCAAACAACCTTGGGTAGTAACGATAATATCGCTCGTTAAGCGCAGGATGAGGAAACACGCCCTTTGGAAGTCAGGAGCCCTTGGATGATCGGAGCGAGCCCATTTCGTCGTCGACTTCAATCGTCGAAGAATTGCAACGAGCACGCCGAATATCGGTCTGACAGTCGCGATCGACAGCGCAAGCCTCTAGCCGTCCGATCGAGCCTCGCTCATTCGAACAGGGCCACGAGTTGCTGCACTATTGGAGAAATTTCGATCTCGGCAAAGCCGTCGAGACCTGATTACCTTCGAGCTGCGCTGCCTGATCGCGAGCTCGCACGGCTTGGGCCTGATCTCGAACGTGCTTGATGTAGGGGCGCAGAAGCTTTCGCGCATCCTCTATGCCGGCACGAGCGTCGTTGACATCGATACCTCGCGGCAAGGGCGTCGCGGTCAACTGTCTATCCATCGCCTCGATCAACTTGGTGCAGTCATCCCGATGCTCTCCGGCAACCAATTCGGCAGCCAGCAGCCGGATGAGGTTCAACAACGCCAGGGTAGTAACTTTGGACGTATCGCTCAACGCAGGCCCTTTCGCTGGTTGCCTGCCCCCATGCCAGATCGCTAGCAAGATCTAGCGAGTAGTATCATTCCCATGATGGGTGGCACATTTGTGGTCAGCGTTATTTCCGTTCGCGGTATGTGCCCATTACTTTTATGAGAGGGCTACTATCGATCTAAATCACATTTGAAGCAGGGGCTTGTACTATTGAGAGTTAATCACATCGAGAGGCGCCCAAGAGCGTCCGCCGGCTTAATCCGCTTCCGGAAGTGCAATCTATAGATTCGGGGTCCGGCCCCTCATCCAAATAAGCACCGAATTTGGTGGCGAGGCTCCGCGGATGGCGCCCGCAAACGCACGGCCCCACCGCCAAGCAAGTCGGTGGAGCGAACGGGTCTTCTTAGCGGCTTTGCTTGCCTCGAGAGATTGCCTCAGCGCGTAGCAGAGTTTGCTGCTTCGATAAGTGGCTAATCGTGCAGGGCTCGACGATCAGTACGCGCGGCGGAGGACGGGGCCTACCGGCGCACAGACGCGATCCATGTACCAGCCGTACGGCGTTTCAACACGCACCAGCGGGCAGCGGCGCGACGGCACATAGCGGTAAGGATAAGGCTGCGCCCAGAACGTGACAGGCGTTGCCCGGCTCTCGCCTGTCAGCAGAGCTGCACTCGCAGACATTTGCATAGCAGCGCTTGCGTCGCTCGCTGCACAGAAAGATGCAGCCAATCCCAGAAGACCAACCCGCGCGAACGTCTGCAACATTCGTAAAGCTCCCTTGCCCCAACCGAACTCGCTGATGGCCCGCTTGATTCCAAACCGAATGGGCCTAACGGCGATCGAACTCTGAGACAAACCCAGAGATCAGGTCACATTAGACAAAGGCAGATTACCAACCCGCCGGGTCATTAGGCAACCGTAGCACCTGACCAAATCGTCCCCTGAGGCGAAATAGCCTGGAACTGTGGCATGTCCGACCTAGTTCTCGCCGCTCCCCGCTCGGGGTGCGGTAGGATCCGGCGCGCGACGATAGACATCCCGCAACAATTGGTAGTTGACCGACTGGGCGAGGGGCACCTCTTCCTGCCCAAGCTTGGCAAACATCAGAATGTCACGGAGAGTTCTCCAGCGGCGTTCGTCGTAGTCGGCGATCCGCCCACCCGGCGGCAGGACCAGGCCGCGCTGTTGCTGCAGCTCGAATCTGACACGGTCCGGGTTCAGCCGCTCCGGGTCAAAGCCAACGAGAACCGGTACGCTGCGCGTATAGTCACTATAGACGAATTGCCAGCCCTTAATGAGGCTTCCGAGCACCTGCGCGATGGCTGAGGGGCGATCATGAACCAAATCCGAACTCGCAAAGTACACCATTCCCGGGACGTGAATCGCGTAGTCTTGTGGCTTGATGACATTCAGTCGGACATAACCGGGCTCGGACGGCTCCTGTCCGAGCCCGGCGATGATCGCGTCCACCTGACCGGTACGCAGGGCGTCGAACGTGTCGCGGTCGGCCACTTTCGTGATCTGGCTCCTCGGCAAGCCGAGCTGGGCCATCATGGCATCAAAGATGACGTCTCCCTCGCTTGCCCTGCGATAGCCTAGCCGCTTGCCGACGAGGTCGGCCGGGCGTCGCAATCCCGAGCTTTCGAGCGTGAAGATCGCGACCGAGGTATCGAGAAAGCTTGCCCCGAAAGCGGTCACCGGGACGCCGCGCCAGGCCGCCAGCAGAAATTTATGGCCGCTCGTCACGCCAATGGCATGTTGGCGTGCGACTGTCGCAACAAAATCGGGATCGTTTGGATCGGCGCGCAGCGTGACGTTGGGAGCGAGGTATCCTTGCTTTTCAGCGATCATTTCCCCAGCGAACGGCGCGCCGAATGGGCCATCCAGCAGCAGACTTAGTTGCGCGGCCCCCTCCATCCGCCCCGTCACAGGCAGCGGCTCCCGCGTGAGCGTCAGGATCGCCGCGCCAGCAACCGCGATGGCAGCAAGAATGAGCAGCGTAAGCCGCCGCTGTCCGCCTCTCACAGTTCGCCGCGATCGTGCGCGAGCCACTTGGAGATTCCTGCGATAGGTGCGTTGCATATCAGTTGAGGGAGGCGACGCAGCGACAGGGAAGAATTACCTGGTTCTCTGAACGTTGCACTATGATTTTGCTCAACAGCTCATTCCGATATTGTGATTTATCCTCTTTGGTTGTGGTGCGCTTCTCTGCGCAAATCCACTCTCCAAGCCTGCATGCACAACACCGTCCCTCTCGGGCAACGCTTAGAGGCGAAATACGTCGATCCGCCGGAGCAACGCATCGCGGTCAAGCGCCAGCTTTCAACGGATGTTCAAGTCCGGAAAGCAGGAGAGCAAATCGGCTTGCAGGCAACTTGCCCCAACACAACTATTTTTGCAAAAGGACATACTTGAAGTTTTTTATTCCGCTTATCGTTCCAAGAATCGTGTCGACACGCTTGTAAGGGGCCACATCAAAAGCGTTGCATTTGTCCGAGTTCAAATAGCAAACCTTGACACTTATCGATCGCGGGCAGCTATTCTTTAGGCTGACAACGTGATCGACTAGGGTCGGATTGACGACGTGGACGCGAGCAGCGGCTTCGACGTCCAGACAAGGTCGTCCCAGTGCGTCGCGGACCACAGGCTTGTCAGACTGTTCGGCCGGGCCCTGCAGCGTAAGCCGAGACGAGCTCTGGCCTGTTGTTTGCGCTTGGGCTGCCAATAACGGCAGAAAAGCGAAATAAATGGCCGCTGCACGAACCGATCGGTAATAACTTTTGATGATCACCGCCATAGCCTCTCATCGATCTCAACGCCAGGAACCCTGACCTTCAAGCCATCACCAACCAGTCTTTTCGCGAGCGACTTGCGTTGAATGATATCCACGCGCTCTAAGCTCGCCAGAAGGCGGTCCCGACGAAGCCAACCCACCGTCGTTAGATTCATCGCCGCATCCTCAATGAAATCGCCATCAACCATCCCGGCAAATTCCGAAACTGCCTTTACCTGCATCACCTCACTGAGCTTCGGAAAGATCGCGAGCGCCAACTTGTTGCGCCGGAGCGCAATCCAAGCCTCCCGCGGAGCCAGCGCATAGGATTGCTCGAGGTAGCTGATGCTATTGAGATCGAAACCGTTGCGGGTAGTCTCCACCGAATAGAGCATCAGCCAAAGAAAGGAATCCGTAGGATTCAGCGACAGAGAGGACCTCACCTTCTCCACGGCCAAGGCGACTTCGCGATCAGCTTCCTCCGAACTCGCCCGCTCCGTTGCCTCCTCGGCAACACGCAGGCGCACCAAGGCTTCCGCTCGCGCAAGCTCAGAAGGCAAAAGGATCGGAGCGGACTGCTGTTCGATCCGCACTAGCACCTTACTCAGCACACCAGGCTTGAACCGGTCATCCAGTAGAATCTGCCTCGACAGTTCGCGAGCCGGCATCACTCGCCAGAACGACGGCAACGCGTCCAACGACCAGAGCACACTAACCACGCCAAGCAGCAGCATCGGCGCGCGCTTCCACGCTTGCAGCGCCATCCGGCCGCTATTCCACATACCCGTAACGAGCGTAGTACTTCTGGTAGTAGTAGCGACCGTGGTAGGACTCGTAGCGCGCCAGCAGCTTGGTGTCGGCCTTGTTCAGAACGACCCCAAGCAACTTGTCCTGGATCGCCGGTGCATTGCGCAGATTGTGCTTGACGACGTCCATCTTGGTCTTGCCCCACTCGACCACGAAGACATAGGAATCGACGAACGAAGAGGTGACGCGCACGTCCACCACCGGCGCCATCGGCGGCATGTCCAGCACGACGTAATCGTATTTCGAGCGGAGCAGCGCCACGAGATCGCGCATCTGCTTAGAGGCGAGGATCTCGTTGGTATGCAGCAGTTTCGAGGTTCTGCCAGCGGGCAGCATTGACAGCCTGGTTTCGGGATCGACTGTGAGCGCATCGTCCAACTGCACCTTCTGCGCGATGACGTCGACCAGGCCGATCTCTGCGTCCGGCGCCAGTGCGCGCGACAGCGAGGGATTGCGCAAATCGGCATCCACCAGGATGACGCGGGCGCCGCTATGCGCCATCAGCTGCGCGAGATTGCTCGAGAGCGTGCTCTTACCCTCGCTCGGCAGGGTCGAGGTGACTGCCAGCGCCCGATTCTCTCGCACAATGGAATTGAGATCCACTGCCACCTTCAGCGAACGCACGGCCTCCGCAAAGCGGGAGAGCGGAGTGTTGACGACGTAGCGTAAGAGGTTGGGCTGCGGGTTGTCTGATTTTCTGCCGAGTTTGCCGGGGAGGATGGATGAAGCTGCGGCGTCTAGCGTCGGCAGAATCGCGATGCAGCTGGCACCCAGCACATCTTCAACCTGCGTCGTGGTCCGGAACACCTTGTCGGTGAGCTCGCGCGCCATGGCCGCACCAAAGCTCAGCATCAATCCGCCGAGCAAAGCAGCACCAAGTATAACCATGCTCTTCGGAGAACTCTTCACCAGGGGCGTTGTTGCCGCGCTAATCACGCGCGCCTCCGTGATCGGGAATGACTGCTGCTGCACGCTTTCCATGTAACGCTGCAGGAAATTGTCGTACATCGCCTGGTAGCTCTGCGCGTTGCTCTCAAGCTCACGCAGCTGGATTTGCGCCTGGTTGGTGAGTTGCGATTCCGAGACGACGTTGGCGAGGCTCGCCTTGATGCTCTCCTCGCGGGTCCCCGCGATATCGTAGTCGCTCTTGTAGGATTCCTGGATCCGCCTCAGCTCGTCCGTAATGTTCTTCTTGATCTCCGCCATCTGCTTGCGGAGGTTTACGGCGGCGAGGTGGTCAGAGCCGTATCGCGCTGACCAGATGGACTCCTTGGAAGCCATGTCGACATACTGGGCGCGCAGCTTGACGATCGTGTCGTTCTTCAGCGCATCCGTGACGTTGGCGTCCGGGATATCCTGCTTGAGGATGTCGTTCATGCGGTCGAGGCGCGCCTTGGCCTCGGCGGTAGACGCATGCGCCAGCACCAGCTGGCTGTTCACCTCTGCGAGCTGCTGCTCGTTCATCAGCCGGCCGCCGCTATCGACGATGTTGTTGGCGATCTTGAAATCCACCACCGCCTTCTGCGCCGTGGAGGCCTGCGTGCGCAGCTCCTTGATGCGGTCCTGGAGCCAGACGCTGGCCCGGCGCGTCGCCTGATATTTCGCCTCAAGCTGATCGACGATATAGGCATCCGCGATCGCATTGGCGATCCGTGCGGCTTTGGCAGGATCCCGCGAGGTAAAGCCGATCTCCATGACATAGGTGAGACCCAACCGCTTGACCGTCCGGTTGTGCTCGAAGCGCTGGAGCGCTTTTCGTGTCAGCTCGAATTCAGAGGAGACATGGCCCCCGGTGACCGAGCCGATCATCGCACCAAGCAGGCCGCCACCGCTGCCCGTGAATTCGGGATCGTCGATCAGATGCAAATCCCGGATCACGGCGAGGCTGATATTCTCGGACTTCAGGATTTCCACCTGGGTTTCGACGGTCGCAGAGTCGATTGCGATATCGCCGAGCACCGATTGCTGCTGGAACAGCTGCACCTTCCGGGTGTCGATCACCATCGTCGCAGTCGAGGTGAATTGCGGCGCGGCGGTGAAGAGATAGAGCAGCGCGAGGATCAGGCCGGCCGACACGATCGCCACCATGGTCGGGAACTGGCGGCGGGTGATGTCGAGATAGGAGGTCAGCATCTGGGAGCGAGCGCCGTCGATCTCACCGAGATCCCGATTGATCTCCGAGGTCGGCTTGTTCACCTGCAACATCTATCGATTCCTGAAATCAATCGGGCGTTTAACACTGAAGCCCGCCCAAAAGCCCCACGGCGTTCGGAGCAAATCTCGTGCCCAACGTCTCATGCCGGAAGCTAGCACAATGCCACCTAAAATTGAACGTCGTTGATGAGCGCGGCGCAACACGCGCGTTACACCTTCTATGAACCTTAACGGCTCCAAAGCAAAGCGGCGCTCAAGGGCGCCGCTGTCGTGACGATCTGATGAGGCAGCTTTAGCCGACTTAGCGCGGGCTAACGCTTGTCAAGCTGCCGACCTGACCTGGCTGCAGGTTGCCCTGCGCGTTCGGGGTAGACGAACTGCCGAACGATCCCTGCCCATTGTTGTTTCCACCCTGTGAAATGCCCCCGCCGGTCGAGCCACCGCCGCCGGAGCCGCCGGTCGCGGCGATCTCGACGTCGCCGATTGCGGCCTGGTAGGCGGCAATCACGTCGGCGCTGTTGGTGCCGGCGATTCCGCGCTGGATCTCATCGGCAAAGGCCGCGTCGCTCTGGGCGGCCATGCGGGCGAGCTGGGCAAGGCCGGTGACGATCGCGCGCATCTGGTCCTTCGTGGTCGCGGGATCCTTCAGGAGCGCAATCAAACCCGGGACCGTCGTGGGGTCGGAAGCGCCGAGGTCGCGCACGCGCGAGATCATCTGCGCGCCGCCGGTCGGATATTGCTGCAGGAGGCTGTTCGGGGAGGCCTTGAAATCGGAAATCGTCTGGGCCGGCAGCTGCCGCTGCGGCGGATAAACGGCAGCGCTCGCGGCCGTTGAAATCGCAGCTGTCAGAACCGCGGCCGCAGCCAACCGAAGCGCCAATCGAAGTGCGCGCATAATAGACCTCCAAAATATCAGCTTGCCCCCTGCCGCGGGCAAATGACGCGTGCAACGCGGAACCTAGCCGAACAACCCTCGGCTGTCCATTTATTCTAAAAACTCCGTTAAGGCGGCAACTGCTTCAAAAATAGACGGTTTTATGAACATCAGGCCTGCGTCGCGAGGCCCTTTTCCTCGCTCTATCCGGTGCGCCCCGAAGGCCTTTTGCAACCTGCGCCTCAACCTCCGGCCGAACCTCGCCCGAGCGGAAGGACTGGGCCAAACCGGCACCGAAAAGCGCAAAGAACGGAATGCTGTAGCCCGGGATCTGGAGCGTGAAGTCCAGGCACGAATGCAAGAGCGACAGCGCAGCGGTCGCCGCGGCCGCGAGCGGGATGATGACGTCGCGCCGTCGTCCGAATATGCCCTTTGCGAGAATCGCGAACATGATAGCCCAAGCCGCCGCCACCAAAAGTGCCATGGGGATGCCGACCTCGGAAGCTAACTCCAGGGGGGTCGAATGCGCTGCGTCCCAGATGCCGCGAATCGAGATGTTGGGGCTGCGATAGGGCGGGAAGGCCCACTGGAAGGTACCCATTCCCGTCCCAAACCACGGATTGTCGGCGATGATCTTGAGCGTGGATTTCCACGCCTCCACCCGCCCCTCATCGACCAGGCCCTGGCTATCGAAGCGGCTCGAGACGCGTCCGCCGAGCAGTTGCAAGAGGCCAAGCGCAACGACCACGCCCGAGCCCAGCGAAATCCAGATGCCGGTGCGCTGTGGCAGGTCCTTGCGCAAAAATGCGGTGAACGACACGATCATGGCGAGCAGCGACAGGCCGACGCCGGCGCGCGAGGTCGTCATGAACATTGCCATCAAGCAGACCAGCAGCGCTAGAAGCTGCGGCAGGATTTCCCGCGGAGGAATCTCCACAAGATCCCGCGGCAGACGTTTCCAGTCGATGTGGCGCTCCGGAATGCGACGGCGGACGTCCTCCAGAATCAGCAGCATCCAGATCACCGCGCAGGAGCCGAAATAGGCCGCCGCCGTGTTGCGGTTGATAAAGGTGCCGGTGACGCTGCCGAGATACGCGGTCTTGTCGCGCCACAGGATCATGGTGGGCTCGATCAGGAACGAGGCGACACCATAGAGCGCGTAAACCGCGCCGGAGACGGCGATCACCCAGACCATGCGGCGAGCTCGCTCGCGCTGAGCACCGATGATGATCCCAAGCAGGATCGCAAGGATGTTCGCAAGCGGCGCGCCCAGCGCAAAGAACGCCTCGTTCTTCACGATGGAGGCTGACGGCGCGATCGGCACGCCCAACAGATCCGACACCTGCTTCCAAATGGGGTTAAACGGCGCGACGAAAGGATGGTCGGACAGCTGCTCATGCAGGACAAAGGTATAACCGGCGATGATCACACCAATGCCGGCGATGATCCACAGATGCGGGCCACGCAGCTCGCGCGTAGGCGCAAGCACCAATGCAACGCCTAGGCACAGGCACCAGAACGCAATCGAGAGGTCGTTGGTCGAGCCGAAGGGAAACGGCGCACCGGCCACGACGAAGAATAGGACAAAGGTCGCAGGCAAGCTCCACGACCAGCGGATGTTGGGAGACCAAAAGCGCATCGTCGTTCAGGGGGCGAGCTTTGCTTTAGCTAGAGGAAGCAATCGATCGGATAGATCTTCAAATCCACGTTCAAACGGCTGTTTCGGGTTTGCGCCCGAAAGGCAAAAAACGGCCCGCCGTCATCGCTGGCCGGCTCGAGTTTGATCCCGGGGTTGAGTTCGTCCGGCGGCACCAGAAGCCCGATGTGGCGGTTGATCGCGGAAATCTCGACCTTGTCCCTCCCCTCGCCAAAGCTCGCGGTCAGCTGCGTAACCGTGACTTTCGGCAAGCCCCGACGTTGATGGCACGTCTCCTCCTCCCAGATCTTCGTTTGCTTCACCAGCGGTTGGCCCGCGGTGTCTGGGGCTACGATATCGGAAAAGGACGGCCGCAGCATGCCGAAAAACCGGCTCTCCTTCGAGTTGGCTGACAGACGCACAGTAAAGGAGAGCGATCCCTTCGCACCGGGCAGATGCTCAAGAATCGGCGCGTTCGGCTCCGCTGACACGATCACGTCGATCCGGTGCCGCACGCCAAGGCTGGTTTGAGCCGACGCCGTCCCGTTGCCAAGCCAAAGCGCTGCGGCAATCACGACAAGCGCGCGGTCCCGCTGGCAGCCTTGCATGTGGTTTCCTTTGAGTTACGAACCGCCCCTCAACGAAAATGGCACCGAGACAAAGCCCCGGTGCCATTTCCTTGTCGTTCGTATCGCCCGATCTTACGGGGCGGTCTTGATGTTGTTGCGGAAGATCAGCGTATCGTTGGCGAGGTTCACCGCATCGGCGCCGGTCGCCATGATCACCCGCAGGTAGGTCAGGAATTTCGTGACTTCGACGTTGCGCGAGTTCGACACGTAGATGACGTCCCCGTTCTTCATCATGACCTTGGTGGCGAGGAAGAAGCCGCCCGGATCGCGGAAGTTCACGTTGAAGATGACCGGGATCGTGTCCGTCGTATATTTGTTGACGTCGATGCCAAGCTGGGCTGCGACCTCGCGCGGCTCGCGACGATAGAGGAACACGGCGGCCGGATCGGCCTGCCCGTCCAAGAGACCACCGGCCTTGCCGACCGCTTCGCCAAGGTTGATGCGCCAAGCGTCGAAGTTGAACTCGCCGCTCTGGCCGCTGGCCCCAAACGCCAGGAACTTCTGCTGTTCACGATAGACGTAGATGCTGTCGTCCGGCCGCACGTAGATGTTGTTCTCGGGCGCCATGACCAGGTTTTCGAACGGCACGGTGGCGCGCCGGCCCTGGCGCTCGAGCATGACCCAGGTCTCGAAGCCCTGGCCCCTGATGCCGCCGGCGCGGGTAATGGCGTCAAGCACCTTGTCCTTCGCGCCCGCCGCGCTCGCCGGGAAACGGGTCGGCGCATTGACTTCGCCGAGCACGCTGATGAGCTGCGTCCGCTGCGAGGCCATCGCCACAACGACCTGCGGCTCGATGGCGCGATTGGCGATTTTCTCCACAATCGCGCGCTGGATTTGCACCGCCGTAAGGCCCGCCGCCTTGACCTGGCCGGCATAGGGGACGGTGATGAACCCGTCATTGTCCACCGTCTGATCGGGAATCGTCACGAAGTTGCCGGGCCGGACGCCGGCTTCAGCCGGGATGAACAGGCCGCCGGCCGCGGCTTCGAAGATGGTGACGCTGACGACGTCGCCGATGCCAAACACGATGCTGGCCGGCGGCCGCTTGTCCGTGAACGCCCCTGCGAGCCCCTTGGGCTCATGGCTATGCAGGATCTTGACCGTGGCCGGGTTAAGCGGGACCAGCTCATACTCCGGGGCATTGGCCGTCTGGACGTGGTTGTTAACGTCATCGGTCAGAGGACCCGAACCCGGATTGGTGGAGCACGCGCCAAGCGCCAGAGCGACCAGCAAAAATGCCGGCTTAAAAATACGAGTCTTGGCAAAGGATTGCATGAAGCGCGCCCAATAGTTCCCAATTGGCGAAATTGGTACGGGCTCGCGGGCGGTGCGGCAAGCTGTCGGGGCGGTTGAGCGGGGTTAACGCCGCTGTATGTTGGCGGGTGTTGCTCCATTGCAACTTAGGGGAACCACCGTCAAGCCATTGTGACCATTTGGTGTAACTCGTTTGCCTGAATGGCGAGCAGACCACGTCATAAGTGTGCGCGGCTCCCAAAGGTCGCCGGTCTCTGATAGGAAGACCTCACGCCGAGGAAGCCCTCCCCCGCGCGATGGACCACCGGGACGTGCCTGTTTTCTCCATCGGACTGATCGGACTGTTTCTGAGGGGGACGACCGGCCCGGTTGAGCCCTTGCGGTTGGAAGCTGGCTGTCGCCTCGCGATGAGTTCGGAAACCGCCTGCCCGGGGCCGCCCCTGGTTCAGGTCGCCTCGCCCTCTGGCTGGAAGTTCACGCGCACCCAAGGGACCAAAGACGGCGAGAGCTTTGCCGCCATCATGAAGACGGCGGACACGGTTCAGTCCGATCTGGACTTCGCCGGCCTCATCGTGCGCTGCGCGCCCAAGGGCAAGATCGACGTGCTGATCGCCCTCATTCGCCCGTTTCCGCCGCGGAGCCGCCCTCAGGTGACGATTGCCGCCGGCGGCAGCTCGCTGACCTTCGAAGCCAGCATGGCGGGCGCCGGCACCGCCGTCCTTTTGCCGGACGAGGTATCGGCCTTTGCCGCAGGCAAGTGGCAGACGACGCCCTCGCTTGCCGTCAGCGTGAAGGAAAATGACAGCGAAATCAAAGGCGTGATTACACTCGGCGGGCTTCGCGAGGCCTATGCTTCGCTGCTCGCAAGCTGCAGCCAATAGCGAACAATCTGCTCTTGCAACTTAATCGAGCCTTAGGGGTCTGGAACCTAATGTCCGGAACACGGGAGTGTTTCGGATGGCTGGGCTCTTGATCTTCAGTTTTCTTGTCGGTGCGGTGCTCGGGCAGCGCTTTCGAGTCATGGTGCTGCTGCCGCTGACACTTGCGATGGGGCTTGCCGCGATTCCGGTCGGCTTGGTTGCTCACCTCGCATTTTTCGACGGCCTGAAAGGTTTCGCGTTCTGTGCTCTCGCGCTTCAAGGCGGTTATCTGTTCGGATCGCTTGCACGTTTTTGGCTCGCCGCAGCACGTGCCTCTCGCGTGTTTGCGCGCCCGTTGAAGACCGCGCGCTGATTTCATCCGCCATGATCTGCGCGTCGGGGCAGGGTGTGATGGCGGGCGCCGCTTGAAAACGGACTAACGGCTTGTATGGTGGCCTTTCGCTGGTTCAGGCATTTCTTCGAGCGCGCCGTTTGTCTCTCGCCTATTTCGCCCTCATTCTTTCCGTCGTTTCTGCCTCCATCCTTGAAATCGCTGGCGCCACCTCTGGTGCAGAGCTCGGGATGGCGGCTGCCGCGTTAAGCCTGCTGGCCGCCTCGCTCAATGCAGGAAAGGCCGACTACGACCATTATCTGCGGGCGACCGCTTGGATTCGCTGGGTTCTGATTGTCATCCCGATCTGCATTGCCGCCCAACTTCTCCCGGTCTGGCTTGCCCTGGCCCACCCGATTTGGACCAGCGCCCATGACGCGCTAGGCGGCTTGCCGCTCGGCTCTATCACAGCCGATTTCGGCCTGACGCTGAATGCCCTGTTCCTGGCGCTTGCCGCGCTATCGCTGCTCGGCGTGACCATCGTCGTCGCACGCGACCGCCGCCGCGCCGAGCTGATCTTGTTCGTATTGAGCGGGGTCACCACGCTGTCGGCTCTGGTCTTGGATCTCCGCATCTCGCCCGCACTCGCGGACGGCTCAACCGGCAGCCTTGCGGCTCCCCTCGGCGGCTTTGGTCTGATACTCAATCTCGCGCTCCT
Organism: Bradyrhizobium sp. CB82; assembly: GCF_029714405.1. Taxonomy (NCBI): domain Bacteria; kingdom Pseudomonadati; phylum Pseudomonadota; class Alphaproteobacteria; order Hyphomicrobiales; family Nitrobacteraceae; genus Bradyrhizobium; species Bradyrhizobium sp. CB82. The sequence goes on from NZ_CP121650.1 coordinate 7,172,807, forward strand.
GCAGTTGGCAGCCGAGCGGGCGGAGACACGTCACGCCTTGTCGCGTTCGATCGCGATCGGCCTCTACGGCCTGGTCGGCGCGCTGATCACCGCCTTGGCCGTCTATGGATTTTCAAGCACCAACAGCGCGGTCACAATGAGCTTCGGTATCGTGCTGTTCTTGCTGGTCCTGATCATTCGTCGCCTGGACCTTTCACCGCTCGCAGCCTCAGCGCTCGCGGCTGCCGCCCTGATCGGAGTCGGCATCGTCCTTGCCTTCATCTTCGAGAAAGGCTCCGGCTCTGTCCTGTTGCGGCTCTCATCAGAACTGGCCGGGGACGCCAAATCCGCGCTCGAGCGGATGCTGGCCGATACACGCTGGTTCGGCGGCGGCGCTGGCGGGTTTGCAGCCCTGGCGCGGATCTACCAAAGTGACGCGGGTCAATCGCTGGCCGCGCCTTCGGCCGCCGCCGCGGTCTTTGCCGATATGGGCTGGATCGGTCTCGTAGCCGTGATCGCGGTTGCGGCGGCTCTTCTGCTGCGTTTGTTCTTCGGCGCCTTGACGCGAGGCCGCGATTCGTTCTTCCCGGCGGCTGCCGCGGCCTGCCTCTGCTTTGCGCTTGTCGAGGCCCTTGCCGGCCCTGGACTGCTGCGACCGGCGGCAATCCTGTGCCTTTCGGTCATCGTGGGACTTGGGCTGTCGCAAAGCATCAGCCAGTCCTCACGATAACGGCCTCAACGTCAGACATTGCGATCGCCGAGCGACGCCCAATAGTTCGGGTTCTTCGGCGTCTGAATGCGCACCCAACGATAGGGCTTCTTCGACCACGGCAGGATGTGTCCGGTGAGATTGTCCAGCACGAGGTCGCCGGAAAAGGTTCGCACTACGACGACCAGGTGATGCTCGCCCCAGGTGGTCACGACCTCGCTGAGCAAAACCGAGCGGGCCGGCCAGCCCTTTTGGATCAGGTCGTGACGTTTTGTCACAGCGTAGTCGTTGCAGTCTCCGCTGGTCGGGTGCAGCAGCCACTTTTCACCGCGCAGCCCCTCCAGATTGGGTTCGGGTCGGATCGCTGCGTTCACCTGCTGGTTCACGTCCTGAAGCTGTGCCACGCGCTCCGGCGTCAGTTTCAGGCGACCGCCCCTGAACACCATGCGATGTGGCTTGCACTCGTTTTCGTACTTCAGGCAAAACATCGTGAACGCCATCGGCGGCAGCGTCGGCTGGTCGAACTTGATGTATTGAATGGCCCCGCGCAGGTTGATCGGCGCGCCGACGAAACCCGCATTGGCACTCTGCTGGACTCCGATCGCAGCTCCGAACATGGCGGCCGCAACGGTTAGGAACTTAGCTACTTTGCGCATCCTGCGCCCCCCGTTCTATCTTCGGGGTGACCCTACAAACGGCGTCTTGAAATATGCCTCAACGAGGCAGCCGCCATTGAATCAAACTCAACGCAACGCTTCCGGAAACAATTAACAATACCGGGCAGGCACCTGCTCTGCTAAGAGCAGCGCTGATTTGCGCGACTTTAAGAAACAAGCGATTCGACCGACCCAATGGGCCTTTCCAGACGCTTTCGTAAGAAGACCAAGCCCCGGCTTCCCGATGGCGTCCGCGTCTATGCGATCGGAGACGTGCATGGCCGCGCTGATCTGCTTCAACCGCTGTTAACCGTGATCGATGCCGATCTCGCACGCTCAGCGCCCGTACGCGCCATCCAGGTCTTCCTTGGCGACTATGTCGACCGCGGTCCTGACTCGCGTGGGGTGCTCGACCTCTTGATCGAACGCTCGAGGACCCATGAGACCGTCTGCTTGAAAGGCAATCATGAGGTCTTCCTGCTCGAGGTGTTGAAGGACCCGGCCCGATTGCAGGAATGGCGCCACTATGGCGGCCTGCTCACACTGGTCTCCTACGGGATCACGCCGACCATGAATCCATCCGCGGAGGAGCAGGTCGAGTTGATCGAGGGGCTCAAGCGCGCAATCCCGCCCGAGCATCTGGCGTTCCTGCAGCAGCTCCCCTCCTCCTTCACCTGCGGCGACTTCTTCTTCGTCCACGCTGGCGTAAAGCCGGGTGTCCCGCTGGAGCGACAACGCGATGAAGACATGCTCTGGATTCGCGACGAATTCCTCGCCTCCGAGGAGCGCTTCGGAAAATATGTCGTCCACGGCCACACGCCGGTCAGCGCGCCGGATATCCGGCCGAACCGCATCAACATCGACACCGGCGCCTATGCCACGGGCAACTTGACGCTATTGACGATCCAGGGCGATAGTCTGCTTGCGATCTAGCCCTCAAAGCATGGCATTCCGGCCCGCCGCAGAATTGGCTTTTAGAGTTCCTATGCACCCGACGAACTGGCTTCGCGGCCTTGGTATCTCCGTTGCAGCGACGCTGATCCTTTATGCCGGGGTGAGCCTCTATGGCGATCTCACGCTGCTGAGATTCCGCGCCAGCGATGTGTTCGCAGGTCCCCTCGCGGCGACAAATGCCAACGCATCGTCTGGCAGCTTTGCGCGGCTGGTGTCGTTTGACGGCGACTTGCTAGCAAGCGACGCGGCGCGGATGACAGCTCAGGTCATCCATCATCCCGCCAGCGATGCAAGCGGTCGGGCCGCGGAGAACAAATCGGCGCAGGACGCCGTGACTGCAGCACTTAAGATCTCTCCCGTCAGACCCGCGCTTTGGCTGGCACTTGGCACGCTGAAAGCCGAAATGCGCGCCCCGGCGACAGCATCGCTGAAGATGTCCTATTTGACCGGCGCGGTCCCGGTGGACGTAGCATTTTCCAGGCTTCAGACCGTGACATCGACCTCGGCTGCATCTGACGAGGAGATTCGGCTCCTGGCGCAATCCGACATTCGGTTGGTGCTTGCGAGCCGCGCACGCTTCGATGCGCCGTTGGTTGCGGTTTATGTGCAAGCATCGCCAGAAGGGAAGTCGCTTCTGCTCGACGCCACCCAAACCATCGATCCCAAGTTCAACGCGTTGCTGAAGAAGTATTAGTCAATTCAAATCGGATCTTAGCGCCTGGATCCTGGCTCAATCGGCACGAAATCGCCCTCACGCCGCGGCTGGTCCGATCTGCCCTGATAGACAAATGTGCCCTTCTTGGTCGTGATGATGTCGCCGCGCTGCAGGCTTTCGTCGTTGAGGACACGCTCGCTTGCGACGATGTCGGGGTCCTCTGGGGTCGGTGCATAGAGTTCTCGATGATCGCTGCGCTCGCGAGCGATGTCCTTTGCCCGCCGCTTTGCCTCTTCAACCCGTTGCCGCCACTCGTCGCGCGAGGGCTCGGGTGGCCCCGGAGAGAGATAGTCGTTGACGGTTGGCCCGAGTTCGTCTTGCGCTACGCAGGCGGGCACAGATTGGAAAAATCCGATGGCAAGGGCGACAGCGGCAATAGTCCGGAATCCGTGTCGTCCCTGCGCGAGAACAGGACCGGCGTGCCGAGCGGTCTGCAACGTCACAGCTCCTCTTGAATGGGTGCCCGCGGACAAGGTGCACGTCCGCCTGGGTCTCGAGCTGACCCTGTCCTCCCCACGCACGGGCAAACTTTGCGTTTCAACTCATGTGGTGGGCTGCGTTTCGCAGCTACTTCTGCCGGCGGCAGGATGACGCCGAACAATCAGTGACTCGCGCGTTACCGCCGACTTGAGGCGCTCCCTCGCGTGCTGCTTCCGCGCCAGGGCTGGGCACGAGCACCCCTGGTAAGTGGCGCCTCGATGCGGCTCGGAATATTCGGAGTGGCGTTCGGAGGCGCAGGCTGAGACGGGTTGACGATGATCACGTTGCGGTTGGGCGTTGAGGGGTCATTGACCCCTTGAGCCCAGGCACCGGCAGGCCCGACAAGCGCGACTGCGATCAAAGCCAAGCGTTTCATAGCGCGTCTCCCGAGCGAGAACGTCCCGGGGCAGCCCATCGTTCCCTTACGGCTCAGTAACGGGGAATTGTGGTAAGCTTGCCATCTTTCCAAACCCGTTGCGCTGCCATTCCGCTAGGCAAACTCCCCGTCGCAAAGTTCCGAATAGTCGTCGGCCTCGACGGGTCCTGGGCGCTCTGCGCCTTTTTGCTGTCCTGGGCGCTTTTCCCGGGAAAGTTGGCCGGATCCTTCACGCCTTGCGCGACGGCAGGCTGCACCAGGAAGGCCGAAAGCGTGAAAGCTGCGATGACGCCGCGCATGGTCAAGCACCGGAACAGAGAAATTTTGCGGAATGTCACAGGTTTTCGCGCAAAAGCAAGCGCCATCGCGGACCTAATCCTTGCTGATACTCAACTGCCGATGCGCCGTTTGTCTGCAAGCACCTAGCGAAACCGTATTTTCCGAGCTACTTGATCGGCCTTGATGACCGACCCCGGCGATACCGCGGATATGACCCCGAAGACGCAGGCGATGCGGGCCGAATTCGCCCGCGTCCTTTCGGCACAGGTCCGCGCCATCTCAAGCGACCCCGAGCAGATGCGGCAGATGGTCTATGAGCTTGCCCGCATCAAGCTATTGGAACAGTTCACGCACGCAGACGCTAGCGAGTCTCGCCAGACCCTGCAGGTCCTGGACCGCGCCATTCGAGAGGTCGAACGGTCCTTTGCGCGCGCCGCTCCCGCTTCGCCGTCTGTCGCATCTCAACCGCTCCCCATCACCACAGATTTTCCGCCTTCGCTTCCGAACCTCGAAGCAGAGTCGAGCCGTCCCGTCACGTCATTGCCCATAGCGCCAGCTGATCGCGCCAAAAGCGCAGGCACCTTCAACTCCATCATTCGACCGGCCGCCATCCTCCTGCTCGTTGTGATTGTTGGCGCCGTGATCGCGTATTGGCCGCGGGTCAGAACACAATTCGCAGAGTTATCGCAGCGTTCCTCGACGGCTGCGCAGCCTCAACCAGTACCGCCGCCGCGCGCGAGCGAAACTGCCGAGCGGCTTGCGGACATACCAAAAGAAGCGCCCCAGCCTGCGCGCCCCGCGATGCCTCTGCCAATCGCATTTGGCGTCTACGTCCTAAGCGATGGCCAGCTTCAAGAGCTTAAGATGGTGCCCGGCAAGATCCCCGATCGTCGGGTGGCAATTTCGGCCGCGATCACCACGCCAAGCGCGACCACGGTAACCAGTGGGGATGTCAAGTTCATCGTGTTCAGGCCCGACGGAGGCATCGACGCCAGCGGCAATGAAGTCCGAGTCGTTGCAAAAGTATCGCGTGCCATGGGCGTCGATGCGACAGGGAAGGCGGCGATGGTCAACGCAGGCGATTCCTGGGTCATCCGCAGCATGTCATTCCCTTACAAGGTGAGCCCGGTCGAGGATCAGCCGAGGATGCTATTGCTGCAGCCGGAACAGGACGGCTTCACGCTCGCCCCGGGCCGCTACATCGTAGTGGTCAAAGGCATGGGCTATGACTTCACCGTCGCCGGCGACGTGACCGATCCCAACCAGTGCGTCGAACGCATCAATGCGACGAACGGCGCGTTCTACTCGCCCTGCCCGCCGCCGAGAAGATGACTACTTGCTCGGCTTGTTATCCTTGGACGCATCCGCCGGCGCATCGTCGACCTTGCCATTGTTCTCAACGCATTTGTTGAAGTAGTCGCGCTGCTGCTTGCCCGTTCCCTTGGTGCTGCCTGCAGCAGGATTGCCGATCTGGCGCGGTGGAAAGGCCTTGGCTACAGCCGCGTCGCACGCACGGGCCACTTCGGCAGTGACCGCTGAAGCGGTCGCGGGCGCGACTAACATCAGGACGAATGCCAATCCGAGCGCTCTGCGCGTAATCCTGACCGACACTTGCCTCGCTCCTTCAAATCGAACGCCTAATTGTTGCCGGCCATCGGCCGGTATTCCGGAAACCGGCTCAGCATCGCCGCTTTCAAGAACTTGAAATGCGCAATCGAGGAGCCGAGCTCCTTGAGCCTGCGCTGGCCGTTCTGGATCTCCTTGTCGAACAGATCCTGATGGTGGCTGTCGAGCGCTTCCCGCTCGAGGTACTCGTCGTCGCCATTCCCGATGGTCACCGCAGCCCGCGCGAGGACGTCCTCAACGCGCCGATTCAATCCGGCCTGTTCGCGCTCGGCCGCCTGCAAGGCGTACTCGATGGCCTCCATGATGACTTCGATGCGAGTCCGGTCGGTCTCGGCATCCCGCTCAGGTGAACGGGCCCGGAACGCCTCGCCGCCCAGGCGATCCCTCAGGAAATTGTGGGTACGAGCCCGCAAGAACAGCTGGAACATGCGTGCATTTTCCGGTTTGAAGCGCCAGACCAGAAAATGGTCCGGCATGGTTAATAAAGGCTAAACCTTTCGTCCCGCTCTGCCCGGCTTTGTGCCACCCAGGCCTTCCAGGCGCCTTCATGTTTGGCGTAGAGCTCCAGCCAGCGCTCTTCGCCGCTGGCCACCCACGGGCCCCCTTGATCGTGTGCGGCCTGCCTGCCTTCATGGTGGAAGGCCGGCTGGCCGTCAAGCCGCTCGAATTCGAATGTCTCTTCGTGCGTCAGGCCGATCAAGACGCGTCTTCCCACCTCATCGACAAAGTACCGACGCGGGGCGTTTTTCCTCAGGCTAGTCACAGCGCGCGCCTCATTCGCGATCCAGGGACCGGTCAGCGCGTCGAGACGTCGACCACAGGCCCTGACAAAAAGCGGAGCATCCACGAGCGGCAATCGGCCAGATCATCACGTAAGACCTCAGTCAACGCAACACGAACGGCAATCAAATGCTTGCAAAATTCGTATCCAACCTAGCTACAACCTAGCTACCGACTGCCGACCGAACAACGGCGGGCGCGATTTAACCTAACCCGCCTTGGTTACTCCCGATGATCATCGCACGCACAGCTCCCAGGCCAGGATTGTCGTCCCTCAAAATGCCCGTCGGGTGCTAGCCAGCGGCGCAGCCGCCCGAGAACGGGAGGGATCATAGGGGGCGTAAAGCCGCTGGCGCTCGCGACGCTTACGAGATCGCCACGCACGCATCGCATAACCAAGGCCGAAACCAGCGAAGAAGATCAAGAGCAGGATCAGGACCGGCGCCATCGCAATCTTTCCATTTGCGGAACGTTTCGATCTCCCCGGATACCCTGTTCATTCGTGCCATTCTCATCGTGCAGTTGTGACGACATCATGATGAACGTCGCTGAAAATTCTTGCCTCGCTCGAAAATTCTTTTGGCAGCGCTCTGCCTGCGAAATGAACTTCGAGTCACATTAACCGAGGAGCCAGAGGAACAATTTCGCCAGCAACAGCGTAATGAGATAGACCCAGCCTGCCATCGCAATCAGCGTCGCGCTGAAAAATGCGCCTTCGAATGCCCGCTGTCTGATCTTTATAGGCGGCAATGCCGTTAGAGCTCTGTGCAGCATGTCGATATTCACTGGTTCTTTGCGAGACTAGCAAAACGAATTCGACGATCTCGTGACGCGAGTTGTCTCGAAGAAACGCAACGTGATTCTTTGGAGATGACAGCAAAGCGCTGTGCGCGCAGAACTGGATTTGATTTTCGATCGGGTGTGCAGTGAATACGTCCTTGCGTCATCGATCGGAGCCCAAGATCCGGAACATGCAGGCAATTTGGCCGGCCATCAATTCAGCGCCATTAGGCCGGATCGACGCTCACATGCTGCCAAACCCGGTGAAGATTAAGGCTAATGGACGGGAGCGATTTGACCACCCCGGTCCGTGCACACTATCAAGGCTCGATTCAAAATATTCTTCCACTGCCAAGCCGCGGAGACGAAATGACCAACCGACCAACTGTCCTCGTTACGGGAGGCGCCGGCTATATCGGCTCACACGCCTGTCGCGCCCTGGCTGCGGCCGGTTATCAGCCCATCGTCTACGACAATCTCTCCACCGGACATCGCCGCTTCGTGTCGGGCCCGTTCGTCAACGGCGACCTCTTGGATGAAGCAACGCTTGCGAGGGCCTTCGCCGATCAGAATATTTCGGCGGTGATGCATTTTGCGGCTGCTAGCCTGGTCGGCGAGTCCGTCGCTGATCCGCAGAAGTACTACATCAACAATGTGGAGGGCACGCTGTCGCTATTGAAGGCCATGCGCAATGCCGGCTGCCATCGCATCGTGTTCTCTTCGACCGGTGCCGTCTATGGTAACGCAGATAGCAAGGCGCTGCCGGAAGACTTCGCCTGCGCCCCAATCAATCCGTACGGCGCCTCAAAATGGATGATTGAGCGCATGCTCGCCGACTATCGCGCGGCCTACGGCTTCGGCGCGTTCTGTCTGCGCTACTTCAACGCCAGCGGCGCCGATCCCGCCGGCGGCATTGGCGAACTACGCGACAACGAGACACATCTCATCCCGCGCGCGATGATGGCGCTGCAGGGCCATGTCGGCGATTTTGCGGTGTTCGGCGACGACTATGACACGCCGGACGGCACCGCCATCCGCGACTATGTCCACGTGACCGATCTTGCCGCCGCACATCTTGCTGCGCTGAAGCTCTTGCTCGAAGGACATGTCGGCGGCAGCTTCAATCTCGGCACCGGCGCCGGGTTTTCGGTGCGCCAAATCCTCTCCGCCATCAAGCAGGAGACCGGCCGCGAGGTGCCGCACGTGATCAAACCGCGGCGGCCGGGCGATCCCACCTACCTGGTCGCCGATCCCTCGGCAGCGCGCAAAGTCCTTAATTTCGTGCCGCATCACTCCGACTTGCCCACGATCATCCGCACCGCCTGGGCATGGCACCAGAAGGCTCACCCCTTGAAATAGATGTGACCCGGGCCAGCTACGCTTCGTCGAACCGGATGCGGTCGCGCCAGGCATTGCCGCGCTGCGCCGCAGCCTGATCAGCTAAGTGCGGCCTCGGCTAGCGAAACTCCCGTGGTTGTACGGTGCGGCGCGCGCCAAGTTCGTCGCGGTAAGGTTGAGCAGTTAGCTTAATCCGCGGTCTTTGTTGCGAGTTTTCGCCAATCACTTATCCATCTCAGCACCGGGCTTCCCCAAGGCCCGGCCCCACCCAAGCAAAGCCGTCGAGCGAACATGGGTCGCTTGGCGGCTTTGTCGTTGCGTCGACGCTGAGAGGATCGTTTTCGTCATGCCCCGCAAGCCCTGGTCGTTCAAGGAAGACCGCCGGTTAATGGAGCTAGCCAAGTCTTCAATCACCTTGGAAGAGGCGGCCAAGCAGCTGGGACGGTCACCCGACGCGATCAAACGCATGGCGTTGCGGCTTGGTCTGTCGCTCAAGTCCAAGTCCGCCAAGAAGAACTGGGGCCGACGGGCCGGTTCCGGAATTCTTTCGGAATAGCGGCTCGATTCAGGCGGTCTCAACCTTTGGCTGTGGGCCGCTCTGGACGGCTTAAACCTTATCTTAGCGCCTCGGAAGGTAGGATTCCGGTCATCCTCTTTTAACCCCTCGCGGACCGGATGAAACCAGTGCGGCCGCCTATCTCCTTCATTGCGCTCGTGCTCGCGAGCACGCTGCTCTTTGTGCTGGCGGGCCACCTTGCCGCGACGAGCTTCATCCGCCATCAGCAGGCGCGCCAGCTCGACGAATTGACCGAGGTGGTGCTGCGCCGTTCCGAGTTCGCGATCGACTTTGCCGCCGCGAGCCTCGACGAGCTCGCGGGCCGCGGACTTGCCGATTGCAGCTCCGCTTCGCTCCAGGCGATCCGCCTCCACGTCTACCAGCATTCCGCGATCAAGGACGTTCGCCTCGTCAATGCCGACGGCTCGGTGATCTGTTCGGCCTATTCGGAGACGCTGGAATTCGACAAGGGCTGGGTCGACCGCGCCGACATGCTGGGATCACGCGATGCGGGACTGCTCCTGTTCCGCGTCGAGCAGTTCGGCGGTGACGCGCTCGGCGTGCTCCGAGACATCGACCGCGGGAAGGCGCTGGTCGCGATCCTCGGTGTCAATTCGAGCCTGTTCGACATCATGCCGGCCGAACTGCGCGCGCACAGCGAGGTGCTGCTCGCGCTGAGCAATGGCGAGAAGCTCGGTGAGTTCACGCTCGACGCCGACCAGGCGCTGCGCGAGGCCACCGATTTCGACAAGAGCTCGGCGCGCTATCCCCTTCGCACCACCATTCGCGTCGAGCGCGCGGTGCTGTCGACGTGGAATTCGGAAGTCTATTGGCCGGCGATGGCGCTCGCTCTCGCGCTCGGCGTGCTCTTCGGCATCCTGCTGTCCAAAACCCGGCGCACGGAGGGTCCGGTCGCCGATCTCGACCGTGGCCTCGCGCGCAGCGAGTTCAAGCCGTATTTCCAGCCGATCTTCGCGCTACGCACCGGCCGGATCATCGGCTGCGAGATCCTGGCGCGCTGGCTGCGCGAGGACGGCTCGGTGGTGCCGCCGATGAATTTCGTCCCGCTTGCTGAATCCAGCGGGCGCATCCAGGGCATGACCTGGCATATCCTGGGTAGCGCGCTTGCCGACCTGCAGCCGCACATGAAAGCGGACAAGGACTTCAAACTGTCGTTCAACGTCGTGCCAGAACATCTCTTGAGTGCCGGCTTCGTCGACACGTTGCGCAGCACAGTTCTGGCGGCAATGGTCTCGGCGCGGCAGATCGTGGTCGAGGTGACCGAACGCGACGAGCTCGACGATCTCGCGCGCGCGGCGTCCGTGGTGCGCGAACTGCGCGACTACGGCTTCCGCGTCGCCATCGACGACGTCGGTGTCGGCCACAGCGGCCTTTCGCGACTGAAGGGATTGGGCGCCAACACCATCAAGATCGACAAGTTCTTCGTCGACACCATCACGGTGGATGCGTCGACCACGACGATCGTCGAGATGCTGGTCCAGCTCGCGCGCGACCTGCACATGACAGTGGTTGCCGAAGGCATCGAGACAGAGGAGCAAGTCCGCGCGCTGATCTCCTGCGGTGTCGAGGAGGGCCAGGGCTATCTCGTCGCCGCGCCATTGCCGTTCGCCCGGTTCATGGCGCTTCTAGACGCACGGCGCCGGCAAACCGCGTCTGATGGTGCAACCACCGAGGCCTCCCTCGTAGCATAGACGCGCGGCATGCTTGAAACGACGGTTCATCAAATCGGCGAGCGCAGCCATGTTCCGGGAGCACGACATCTTAACGATACGGGCAGCTTTTGCGGCAGCCGTATCTCCCGTTGCTCTATGGTAGGGCATGACCCGGAACAAGCTCATCGCCGCAACGGGCATTTGCCTCGCGCTCATTGTCTACGCCACTCTCGCCGCGCTGGCGGGACGGCCTGTGCTGATCGGCCATCACGAAGCCTATTGGGTCGTCGTGATCGAACGCTTCAGCGCCTACGGCGTCTTGGGCTTCCTGCTGGCCTTCCTGTTGCCCGGTCGCTTCGTCCAGCCCTGCCTGCTCGTGGTCGGCGTCGCCATTTCGCTCGAACTCCTGCAAGCGCTGCGGCCCGACCGGGATGCGGCATTCTTCGACGTCATTCAGAAGGCGGCCGGCGGCGTCGTCGGGGTCAGCATTGCGCAAACCGTGTTGGCGTTCTTGCCCCGGTCACGCTCCTGATCCAGCGCCTCGCGAAGACGACTCAACAGAAGAACTGGTCGGCAACAGACTTGGTCGATACCAGACTTGGTCGGTAGCAGAGTTGGCCGGTAGCAGACTTGGTCGGTAGCAGACTTGGTCGGTAGCAGACTTGGTCGGTAGCAGACTTGCCGGATGACGTCTCGACGGCCTATTCTCCGGCGGACATTGCGGAGAGATGCCGCTCATGACAAGAATTGTAACGGCGCTTTTGGCTGCTTCGCTGTTTGCCGGTGGAAATGCGTGGGCTCAAAATACCTCTCCGAACGGAATCCGCAGCGGATATCGCGCTCCGGCGGGTTCGTCGATGACGCCTGCGACGTCAACTTCGACCACCTCGTCGAGCACGCGAGATGTCGGAACCGGCAAAGGCCGGACCGAGGGCGCCATGGGCCTCACCCCGCAGCTCCAGAAAGAGCTCGGGATTGCTCGCCAGCAATAGGCAGGAACCGCAACGGCGTCTGGCGCCCTTCGCAGAGTGCCGAGCGTCTACTTCGCCATCTGCCCGCGGAGTTCGCCCCCCGGATTCGCCGCGGTGTGGATGTTCGCGTACCACTTGCCTGCCAGGAGATCCGCGGCCTGTGCATCCGAGAGCGTGGCTGTGCCCCGGATCGGACTCTGTGCCGACTTGAGCGGCAGCGCGATGCCGGCGTTCTTGCCGGGCTCGCTAGGGCCGTGGAAATGCGCGCCAACCGCAGGCCCGGTCATGCCTGAATAGGTGACCGCATAAGTCAGGACCTTGCTGTCGGTATCGAAGGTCGCCTCGGCCTTGCCGGAGCCGGAACTGCTATTCGGCGGCACCTCGTTGCTGCCCTTGAGCTCGGCTGTCAGCTTGATCACCTCGGCGCTGGCCGTCGTGCCCAAAACTGTCGCACCCAAGAACATTGCACCTGCCAGACAAACGGCTTTCTTCATGACATCCTCCCCAACCTCCAGGTCGTATTGTGCTTCGACCTGTTCAGGTTGAACACCCGCGGCAACGTGAAATTCCGGCAGCAGATTTATGCCTGATTCGAAGGCATCATGTCCGCTTGGCCTGGCGTCGACCATGCCTTCCTTTGGGATCGGAGGACACCTCAAGCCACCCCGCGCTTGTCGCCCTCCTCTCGCGTCAGAAGCTCGGATCGCCCGCCGCGAACGCCGGAGGCCGGCGGATCACTCGGAGGAGCTATGTGATCTACTCCCGGGTGGAACTGCCGGGCAGCTGACAGGCGCGGCTAAGATGACCGGCAACTCCGCAAATTAGATGGCCATGCTGATCGTCGTCTTGGCTTGTCTCGTGTTCCAATCGTTGGCACCAGCCGATGACGTGCCGGCTGCGGCATGCGACGACGATCGGAGAGCCTTGAAGCAGCTTTGTCGTCACGCACCTCAATGCACTGCTGCGTAGAGGATCTTGTCCTGCGTCGCTTCCGCCGCGTCGAACTCGGCGACGATGCGCCCGGTGCGGGCGACCAGGATGCGGTCGGAGACCGCGAGCACCTCCGGCAGGTAGGAGGAGATCACGACCACCGCCTTGCCCTCGTCGGCGAGCCGTCTGATCTCGGCATGGATGTGCGGAATGGTGCCGACATCGACGCCGCGCGTTGGCTCGTCGAAGATGATGATCGAGGGATCCTGCACCAGCGTCTTGGCCAGCACCACCTTCTGCTGGTTGCCGCCGGACAGCTCGATGATCTTTGCCTTGCGCTGAAGCGCGCTGATCTTGAGACGCTCGACCCAATAGTTGGCAAGCTTGCCGCGCCTTGCGCGCGACAAGAGGAAGCTAAAACCCTTCTTGGTGGCGAGCTTGCCGAGATAGACATTGTCATCGACCACCATGGTCTCGAAGAAGCCGTTGGCCTTGCGGTCCTCGGTGATGTAGGCGATGCCGCCGTTGATCGCCTGCCGCGGCACGCGGTAGCGGATCGGCTTTCCGCGCAGGCGAATAGTGCCGCCATTGATCAGGTTCCGCTTCAGCGCGCCGTAGATGACTTTTGCGATCTCGGTGCGCCCCGAGCCGATCAAGCCCGCAATACCGACGACCTCACCGGCATAGACCGAAAACGACATGTTCTTCACCGCCATGCCCATGGTGACGTTCTCGACCGTCAGCACCTTTTCGCGGCGCTGGTGGGTTTTCTCCTTGCGGCCATAGACGGCCTGCGCCACCTCGCGGCCGACCATGTGCTGCACCAGGCTATCGCGCGTGAGCTGTTTTGCCGGCGCGGTGATCACCAGCCTGCCGTCGCGCAGCACCGTGATGCGATCCGCGATCTGGAGCGATTCTTCCAGCGCGTGCGAGATGTAGATGATCGACACGCCACGGGCGCGCAGCTCCCGCACCAGATGGAAGAAATGCACGATCTCCTCGGGCGTCAGCGATGCGGTCGGCTCGTCGAAGATGATGATGCGCGCCTTGTTGTAGATCGCGCGCGCGATCTCGACCATCTGCTTCTTGGCGGTGCCAAGCATCGCGACGGGCGTTGCGGGATCGACGTGGAAGTTGAGCGATTGCAGGAGCTGCTGGGCCTGGATGTTCAGCGTGCGAAAGCGCGTCAGGAGCTTTTCGTTGCCGAGTTCGATGTTCTGCGCCGCGGTCATGGTCGGCACCAGGCTCGTCTCCTGATAGACCATGCAGATGCCGGCGTTCAGAGCATCGCGCGGCTGCTCGAAATTGGCGGGCTTGCCATCGAGCCGGAACTCGCCCGAGGTGAGCCCAATCGCACCCGCGATCGCCTTGCAGAGCGTTGATTTGCCGGCGCCGTTCTCGCCGACCAGCGCATGCACCTCCCCGGGATAGAGGTTGAAATTGACGCCTTCGATGGCGTGCACGCCGCCATAGATCTTGCTGCCACCGATGATCTCGAGGACGGGTTCAGCCGCGCCGTTGGCGAGATTCGCGCCGTCGCTCATCTGAGTTCTCCCGAATGGAGCAGAAGACAGCCGGTGCCGCGTGCGGCGATCACTACGCCCTGGCGCGTCTTGCAGGCAGCCGTGATGCCGTGGAAGCGGCCGCCGGCGCGGCTGTGCAGACTGTCGGCCGCCTCGCCGTCGACGTCGAGATGCACGAGTAATCCGTAGGAGCGCGGCGGGGCCCATGGTTTCTGGATGCCGAGCGCCTTGACACCGCCGATCTGCATCGGCTCCAGGCAGTCGGCGCCGCCGGCAAGCGCCGGCGCGATCCAGTAGTTCTCCGGCATCGCGCGCATCATCTCCTCGCGGAAATCGTCTTCCTTCAGCACGAACTCGATGAGATGCGTGCGCCGCGCGAACAGGCCGAGGAAGAAGCCCCGACTGCCGTCTGGATGCAGCCTTGCAGGATAGCCCGGCAGATTGCCGGCAATGACCTCGCCCTGCCCCAGGCCACTGGCCCTCAGCGGGAAGCGGCGGAGGCGATGGGCCCAGCTTTCGGTCAGCCACAGGCTGCCACCGTCGGCCGAGACCGTGACGCCATAGGGATACGGCAGATCGCGCAACAGCAGGGATGCGTTCCCAAGGTCTGCTGCACAGACGATCAGTCGGCCATTGCTTTGCTTCTCCATCAGATCGCGCCGCCACTGCTCCGGTGTGCGGCCGGTCGAGCCCTCGACCGCGAAGACGCGCCCGTCCGGCGCCGCTGTGACCGACAGCAGACCTACGAGAGCGCGGCCGTCGACAGTCTCCAGCCAGCGCGGGCTGGGATTGGCCGGATCAATCGCGGCGAGACCACGCCCGGCGACGCAAACCAGCAGCCGCCCATCCGGGTGGATTGCGAGCCCACCCGCCTCGCCCTCGAACTCGGCAACCAGCGTCCGTGTCGACAGATCATCGCTCGAGAGCTTCAGGACCCGCTTGCCAGCAGACACGTAGATTGCACCGTCCGCGGCCGCGACGACGTCGTCGACGCCGGGCAAGGGCTCGCCGATCGCCGTGCAGCCATCGAGCCGGTCGTTGGGGCTGAGCGCACCATCGAGCGGCGGGATCGCGTTCTGGCCGCCATCGCGATCGATGACGCTGCGGATGTCGCGCAGGAGGTGATTGAAAAATCCCATCGCTACCTCGCCGCCCTGCTCTTGTCGCCCCAATAGGCGTCGTAGCCGGTCCAGCTCTCGTCGACACCGTCGAGCTTGATGCGGCCTATGCGGTTGTTCTCGAGCCCGCCGAGATAGAGATAGCCCTTGTGCTCGCGCATCGAGGTCAGCGTCGAATGCGAGATGCCGGTCGGATCCCACCAGGATTCCAGCGCCTCGCCCTGCTCGTTGAACTTCAGCACGCAGCCATGGTTCAGCGCCGGCGCGAGCCACTCGTCGGCAGGCACCTGCTTGACCATGCGCAGCCGGAAGCCCGGCTTGCGTACGGATAGATCGAAGGTTGGCGTGCGGATACCGACCAGCGCCAGCCAGTAAGCGCCGTCAGAGGCGCGATTGATGTTGTCGGGGTTGCCAGGCAGTTCGTCGATCAGGATTTCGGTCTTGCCCTTCTTCGGCCCGTCGATCCAGTAGCGGAAGACCTTGCAGAGCGAGGTGCTCGCGATCAGCACCGACTTGCCGTCATGGGAGACGCAAACGCCGTTCGGGAAATAGAAATGGTTGATGACCGTGCGCGTCGTCTTCGTCGCGGGATCGTAGCAGACCACGCGGCCATTGGGACGTGCTTCGAGGATGTCGAGAGTGTTGGTCGTCATCTCGTAGCGCGTGGTGCAGTCGCTGAAATAGATCTTGCCGTCGGGCGCGATGTCGAGGTCGTCGGCCATGCGCAGGCGCGAGTCGTCGTTGAGCTTGTACCAGGTGCGGTTGGTCTCGTCGGTGACCTTGAATACGCGCTGGTCTGGCGCGATACCGTAGACGCCCATGCCGGCTACCGCCACGATCAGATTTTCGTCACGGTCGAACTGCATGCCGAGCGGCCGGCCGCCGATATGGGCGAACACTTCGCGCGTCTCGAAATTCGGCCCGGAAAAGCGGATCACGTTGCCGTCGCGGGTCGAGCCGTAGACCCGGCCCTGACGGTCGACGATGACGTCTTCCGGCCCCTCGACCTGGTCGAGCCCGATCGCCTGCGCATTGATCAGCCGTTCGTTCTGGGCATAGGGCGATGCTGCACCCGGTTGCACCGAAGGCGCCGGCGCCAACGCCACATAGGCGGGGTTCACATAGATCTTCTGGATCGCCTTGCCGCGGTTCTTCGACCATTTGACGTCGACGCCGACGGCGGCGAGCAGGATCATGCCCGTCACTGCCGAGGTGACGTAGCCGGGAATGCCCATCCGCACGAGGCCGTTGATGAGGAGGAAGATGATCAACGCCCCGATCATCGCCCGCCACACCGTGCCCTTGCCACCGGCGAGCGAGATGCCGCCGAGCACGA
The DNA here is from genome assembly GCF_029714405.1 of Bradyrhizobium sp. CB82. NCBI lineage: Bacteria > Pseudomonadati > Pseudomonadota > Alphaproteobacteria > Hyphomicrobiales > Nitrobacteraceae > Bradyrhizobium > Bradyrhizobium sp. CB82. Next base: position 7,189,586 of record NZ_CP121650.1, read on the forward strand.
CCGCGGTCAGCGCCTGGAATTCCCAGCCCACGCCGGTCGTGGAGTCCGTGCTCGCCTGCCGCGCAGCGTAGAAGATGCCGCTCGCCGCGCACAGCGTGCCCGACAGCACATAGGTCAGGAACAGCATCAGGCGGACGCGGATGCCGGCGTGCCGTGCGGCCTTGCGGCTCGCGCCGATCGCGGTCAGATGCCAGCCATAGCGCGAGCGCGACAGGAAGATGTGGCAAACGAGCAGCACGACGAACAGCGTCGCCGCATTGACGGGAATGCCGAGCATGCTGCCAGTGCCGATGAAATCCCAGGCATCGCTGTCGACCGAGTTGGTGGCGAACACCTGGGCGTAGCCGGTGTTGAGAAGATTGACCGAGGCGCGGAGAATGATCAGCGTCACCAGCGTGGTGAGAAAAGGCCGGGTCTTCAGAAAGCCGATCAGGAAGCCGTTGATACTGCCGAGCGCGGCGCCGACGACCAGCGTCGCCACCACGACGAGACCGACCGGCCATTCCATCACCACCAGGAAGAACAGCGCGGTAAAATTGCACAGCGCGAAGATCGCACCGACCGACAGATCGATACCGCCGCTGATCAGGCAAAATCCCATGGCGAGCGCCACGAAGCCGAATTCGGCGAATAGCCTAAGCAGCGACAACGTGTTCTGCAACGAGGCGTAATCGGGAATCGTGAGCGCGAAATAGAGCCACAGGCCGATCATGACGGTGAACGGCACGACCGGCTCGAACCATTGCTTCAGCAAAAGCTCGGACAGCAGCAGGCGGGGCGAGAACCGCCGCGCCGACATTGTGAGGGACTCGGCAAAGGCTTCGATCGTCGACATGATCGTGGAACTCCCAAGCAGCCGGCGTGCGACGGCGCACGCCGGCTGGCGTTCAGGTCAGCTCTTCTTGGGAAGTGCGAAGCAGTTGGCGCCGGAGGCGTTGGTCTTATCGAGCCAGATCGGCCGCGTGTAAAATTCGAGATTGCGGGTGCCGGGCTTGTCGCCGAGCATCAGCAGCGTTTCGGCGGCGAACATCAGGTCGTGACCCTGCTCGGTCGCCTTGTAGCTCAGGAATTTGTAGAAATTGCCAGAGTTGACTTGATCGCAGTCGAGCGAGGAGCCCTCGCCTGAGGCGAACACCTTGACCTCGTCGATCTTGCCGGCGTTGCGGATCGCTTGCGCCGCGCCCGACTCCATGATGCCCCAGAAACCGATCGAGGCGCAGAGATCAGGGTGCTGCTGGATCACGGTGGCGGTGATGTTCAGCGCGGTGTTGGCGTCCCAATTGGCGGCCTGGTTCGAGACCACCTTGATGTTGGTATCCTTATTTAGCACCTCCATGATGCCGCCGACCTGGTCGACGCTGGCCGCCGCTGTCAGTTCGCCCTGGATGATTTGCACCTTGCCGGACTTGCCAGTGCCGGCGCCGCAGGCCTTGACCGCTTCGGTCGCCAGCATCTTGCCGATCTCGCGCCAGTCGGCGCCGACGAAGGCGCCGGACTTGTAGTTCGAGGACATGTTGATCTGGATGACATGCGTGCCCTGGCTCTCGGCGCGCTTCAGATCCTTCATCAGCAGCGTGACGCTCGGATTCTGCACGATCAGCACGTCCGGCTTCTGGTCGACCAGCGCGGTCAAGGCCTGCTGCATCGCCGACGGGTTGTTGTTGGGATCGCGGACGATGAACTTCATGCCGCGCCACTCCGCCTCTTCCTGCACCACCCGACCCCATTCATCGGAGAGAGGGACGCCGAGCGCGATCGGCAGGTATGCGATCGTCTTTCCCTGTAGCGACTTGTCGTAGGATGCGCGAAGCTCGCGCGCGGTCTTGGTGCCGCCTTCCTCCTGCGCGGCTGCCAACATCGGCAACGCAGCAAGCGCCACACCTGTCGCCGCGATCGTCCAGAACTTCCTATTCATGGGATCCTCCTCGTCTTTGTTTGTTGATTGTCGAGACGGGATGCCGTTGATCGGCATTCCGCGTCAGTCACCCTGCCGTGCCGTCTCCTCATCCCGCGGATGCAGGAAATTGTCGAGCACGATGGCCGCGAGCAGCACCACGCCCTTGATGATATTCTGAACTTCGCTGTTGACGTCCATGATGGTGAAGGCGTTGAGCAGGGTGCCGATCAGGATGCAGCCGACCACGACGGAGAACACGCTGCCGCGCCCGCCGATCAGGCTGATGCCGCCGATCACGACAACCAGCACGACGTCGAAGATCATGGTGCCCTGCGTGATCGCCATCTGCATGCTGCCTGTCGTACCGACCCATACCAGGCCGGCAAGCCAGGCGAGAAACGCGACCATCGCATATTCGAGAACGATCAGCGGCCGCAACGGAATGCCGGTCAGCCGCGCCGCTTCCGGATTGTCGCCCTGAGCATAGATGAAACGGCCGATCGAAGTGCGAGACAGGAACAGATGCATCGCGATCGCCGAGACGGCGAACACCAGGATCGGGACGGGAATGCCGAACAGCCGCCCGGCGCCCGCGAACATCAGTCCCGGTGCGTCCTTCGGCGCATAGACCACCCAGGCCGGCGCGAGCCAGAACGCGAGGCCATAGATGACGAAGCCTGCCGCGAGCGTCACGAACAACGGCGGCGCCTCCACGAACGCAACCATGACGCCGTTGATCACACCGATCAGGAGCGCGATCGAAAGCGCCAGCAGGACAGCTCCTCCAACCGGCATGCCGCGTTGCATTTCGATCAGGCCGATCGCCCAGCAGCCCGCCAGAGTCGCGACTTCGCTGAGATCGATGCCGCGACTGATCACGATCAGCCCCATTCCGAGCCCAAGCACGCCGAGGATGGAAATGCTTCGCAACAGATTGAGCAGGTTGGAAATGGTTGCAAAGCCATTCAGCGTGAAGCCGAACACGATCAGCAGCACGATCGTGATCAGGAGAACGATCTGCTCCTGGTTGGGCTTGGCGATATTGAAGGGGATGCGAGGAGTGGCGGCCGGAACAGCAACACTACGCGATGCCAAAGGCCACCGCATTTGTTTCCTCCACTCTTATTTTGGTCAAGAGTGTAGAAGCGGCAACCAGTATTCGTCAAATATATTTCTCAAATACGCGAGCAGATCACTCTCTCGCGATCATCGCTTCCTGGAGGATCGGCGTTTGATACTTAGTTTGATTTGGCGCGATGGGGCTTCCCGGATCTCTGTGAGAAAAATCCGACGTAGCTTTGCTGTCACGACCAAAAGATGAAGTTTTCCATGAAGCGGCATATTCGCGAGACGTGGCAATCTCGTCGCCGCGAAAAACAGCATCAGGCCAGCGGACTCTTTGACGGTCCGGCCGCGCGCGGCGGAGGCGGGCGCGAACGGCTGTCCATCGCCTTCGGCAGCTTGTCCGGCTTGAGCTTGACGACCGCGCATTTGGCGTCCGTCGCCGGCACCTCATCCTGGCTGTAGATCAGTGTCGCCTCGAACAGCACGTCGGGCGCCTCGTTGGCGTGTCCGGAACAGGTCGCCATCGCGCCAGTGCAGATGCCGGAAAGATTGACCTCGACCTCGTCGGGACCGAACACCGTCGGCATGCCATCGGCATGGCGGCGGGTGGTCAGCACCGCAGTGAAGCGATCCTGGTCGACCTGGTAGGAGCCGCCGTAGGTGAAGAAGCTGTCGCTGCCCGATATCCGGCCCTGGACGAGGCGCACGATCCCGGTCCCCTGGCCACGCGAGGTCCTGAACCATGCAGCGTATTTGCCGTCTTTCAGCATGGGAAACACCAGCAATGAATGTCGCGTATTTGCTACCAAGTCTGGGACACGACAATGGCCGATCGCACGGCCATTCGACCACGGTTAACGCTCCGCAAATCGGGTCAAACAAATTGCGCGCATCTTTCCGTTTCAAGTGGCGGGGGCGGCACCGCGCATCACATCCACGCCGGCGCTGATGGCGTCCACCGCAGCCCTGCTCCACGATTCGCAACGACGTACGTTCGGCCGTTTCATAGACGAATCTTTCCTACAAATGTTTCAGCGACGCTGAGCGAATGATTCCTCGCACGGGCGAGGCGATCGGCCATCGAAGCTTCAGCCCGACGCCACCCTGCCCATGGATGATCCACTCGTCCTGGCCGGCCGGCGATCATTGCCGGGCGCGATCCTGTCCTCGAGCCGGCGCATGTCGGGGTGACCGACGATCCGGTCCGCGTCATGAAGAGGAAGGTCAGTCCGGATTCCCCGAGCCGCTGCTCCGCCAGCATCTCCTCGAATCGGTTGAGCAACGCTGCAGCAATCACGCCGGTTCGCCCTTGCCTGAACGGCGTGCGCAACTGGCCGGGCTCGCCGATCGCGTAGAAAATGTAGGGCCCAGTGAGGAGCGTCTGGCTATTCTCCAAGGCTACACGGTGATGATCGACGCCTGAAAGCCGTTCCGGAACGGCCGGGAGGACTCGTTCGCGAAAGAACTTCATGACGATGCCTCCTCTAATGTTTTGTGCAGCATTGCGGGCGACGCGGCCAGTTGCACTCGGCTAGTTCGTGCCACGCTGGCGCACCACGCACCTGAACCCGACGTGACACGTAGATGTGTCGACCGGCTCGGCATGACGCGCGGCCGGGCGATAGCGGCGGCAATAGTTCGGCGCGCAGAGATGGGAGCCGCCTTTCAGGACCTTGCGCGGAATCTTGATGTTGGGCTGGCAGGGATCGTAGCTTGCCTCCTCCTGGCCGCCGCGAGGGTTGAGCGGGATGCAGCAGGGCTTCGCTGCGTCGGCGTGATGCCGTGGCGACCACCAGTCCGAGGTCCACTCCCAGACATTGCCGATCATGTCGTAAAGGCCGTAGCCGTTCGGAGGAAAGGCCATGACCGGCGAGGTACGCTCAAACCCGTCCTCGCCGAGATTCTGGACAGGGAAGCTTCCCTGCCAGACATTGGCCATGTGCCTGCCGCCGGGCGTCAGCGTGTTGCCCCAGGCGAATTTCCTCACCGTCGAGGCCGTCGCGGGCGGCGAACTCCCACTCCGCTTCGGTCGGGAGGTCCTTGCCCGCCCAGCGCGCATAGGCGAGCGCGTCGCTATAGGAGACAGGAAGATTTTCCTCAATTTCGGAGGGGAGTTCGACGCGCCGCCGCGATGGGGACGGGACTGCAACTTGCCGCAGAATCAACACGCTTCGGCATCACGCTGACGACATGGGGACGCATCTACTGGTTGATTCGCGAAGGCTGGACGGTTTCGAAGGGCTGCACCAGGCCGTCCACGGGACGCATGTCGACGTGATGCAGCTCGGGCGCGGCAGGCTCCGCGGCACCTTGTCTCACGTGGGCATCGGCGACTTTTCGCTCAGTATCGGCTCCTTCAATGTTGGCATGCGGACGCAGCGGATCTCCAGCGACGACAAGCTGATCGTCGGCATGCTGCTGACGGCCGAAGATCGGGTCAACCACTGGTCGTTCGATATGCGGCCGACCGACGTGCTGGTCATGCCGCCGCTGGTCGAGCATGACGGCATCTTCCACGGCGGCTCCGCCTATGCGGCGATGCGGCTCGACCTCGACGAGGTCGCGTCGATCTTCGGCGGCGAGCCGCGGCTTGCCGATCCCGAAAGTTGGCGCCACAAGAAGCACTTTCGCGCCGATCTCGACGTCGGCCACGTCGCTGCGTCCCGGCTGAGCCGGATCGTGCTCCAGCTGGGCACGCATGACGGCGCCCTTTCCACATCATCCGCCGAATTCTGGAAGCGATCGATCGCCGAGTGCATGGGTATGACGATCCTGTCCTCATTGCCACCGGACGGAAATGCACGCTTGCCGTCGGCGCGACGAATCATCCGCAAGGTCGAGGATTATCTGGAGGAAGCCGGGACCCGTCCGGTGCATATCTCGGAGATTTGCGTCGCGCTCGGCGTGCCGCGTCGCTCGCTGCACCGCGCCTTCAACGAAGTGTTCGGTGTGGGACCGGTGACCTTCCTGCGCCACAAGCGCCTGTGCGCCATCCACTCGATCCTGCGCGAAAGCATCCCCGGCACGACGACGGTGGCGACCGTCGCGATGCAGCAGGGCTTCTACGAGCTCGGGCGGTTCTCGCATTTTTACCGTGCGATGTTCGGCGAGTATCCGTCGCAGACTCTGGGCGTGCCGGTCGGCGAGCTCGTCGATCGGCAGCTTTGACGGTGCCGCCAAATCGGCTTCCCGGCCGGTCGGGCGGCATCACGCCCTGCGTGCTTCGCATTGAACCAATCCCGAATAAAGTGCACCAATAGCATGAGTGATTCTGGTCACATTTCGTGCGGCCGTCCCCTGCTACGCGGGAACGCCAGGGACCTATTGAATTGGATGAGAAAGCTCATGAGACGCCTGATCGGTGCCATGACCGGCGCGTTGTGCCTTGCGGCGCCCGCGTGGGCCGAAACTCCGGCCGCAATCGTCGAGGACGTGCAGGGCAAGATCGACGGCATCGAGTTCATGGACTACGTGGCGCCCGGCAAGATCATCAAACTCGGCCCAAAGGGCACGCTGGTGCTGGGCTATCTCAAATCATGCTGGCGCGAGACCATCACCGGCGGGGTCGTCCTCGTCGGCGCCGAGCAGAGTTCGGTGCAGCTCGGTGACGTCCAGCGCGTCAAGGTGCCCTGCGACGCCAACGCCGCCCAGCTCTCCGAGCGCGAAGCCAACCAGAGCGCGGCAACCACCTTCCGCACCGTGCGCTCTGATGCGAAGGGCGCGCCGGCAAAGCTGCCCACGATCTACGGGGTCTCGCCGCTGATCCAGGCCAGGAGCGGCAGCACGCTGGTCATTGAGCGCACGGACGGCAAGGAGCCCACCATCACCGTACTGCTGAAGAGCGATGGTCTGATCGCCGGCAAATTCTATGACTTCGCAAAGGCCGGCAAGACGCTGACCCCCGGCGGCACCTATCTCGCGACCCTCGGCGCACGGCGCTACACCTTCCAGGTCGACGCTCACGCGACCTCGTCTGCGACGCCGATCGTCGGCCGCTTGCTGCGGCTCGAATAGGCGGCGCGCGACGGGGTGATGCGAGGGATCGGCAGGCGGGACATCGTTGCGGCGGTCGCGATCGCGCTGCTCGCAGGCGCCGTCTTCTCCTCGCCGCCTCTCAATACGCTGCAAGGACTTTCGCTCGACATCTTGACGGCTCTGCGCGCCAAGCTGTTCGGTGATCGTCGCGATGGAGCCGTCTCGCCCGTCGTCGTCATCGCCATTGATGACGAAACCTATCACACGCCGCCGTTCAAGGGCTCGCCAACGCAGACCTGGACGCGCGAGATCGCGCGTGTGCTAACCGCCGTGGTCGATGGCGGGGCCAAGGTGGTCGGCTTCGACGTCATCTTTCAAAGCTCGATCGAACAATCGGAGATTCCCTTTGGTGATGCGCCGCTCGGCGCGCGCATGAGGGGTTTTGACCGCGATTTTCTTCGCGTTTTGCGTCAGCAGTCCGATGCCGGAAAGCTGGTGCTCGGCCAGATCCTGAGCAAGGTCCAGCCGGAAGTTCCCGATCGCGCGCAGCAATTGGCGGTACGCAACAATATTCACGCGCTCAACGTCAACACCGATCTCGACGACGTCATCCGGCGAGTACCCCTAGCGTTCACGGTCGACGGCAAACGAGTGCCCGGCATGGCCGTCGAGCTAGCCTCGCGCGCGCTCGGCACGACACTGGAGCTTGCGCCGGACGGCACAGCGAAATTTGCGGGTTATGCGATCCCGAGCGCCGTGCCGAACACGCTCACCCTCAACTTCCGTGGCGCCGGCGGCGATGTCCCGACGTTTTCGTTCGCGGACTTGCGCGCCTGCGTCGAGAAGGGCGACAGCGAGTTCTTCCGCCGCGCCTTCGACGGCAAGGTGGTGATCCTCGGCACTGTTCTTAATTCCGAAGACCGCAAGCTGACGTCGATGCGATTGTCGCGCAGGTTCGACGGTGCACCCGCGCCGCGATGTGCCCTGCCCGCTTCATCGCCGCCGGCGCCAGCGTCGCTTGGCTTGATCGCCGGCGTTTTCGTGCATGCAACCGCGGTGCGAAACCTGATGGAACGCGATGCGGTGACGGAGCTTGACTTTCCGCTGCGGAGCATCGTGGCGATCTTCTTCGCAACGATCGTCGCATTCGCGGCGTGCCTGCTCGTGCCGACGGCGGCGTTCCTTTCCTATCTCGCACTGAGCGTACTCTACACCGCCTGCGCCGTGAGCCTGTTCGTACGTGGATTGGCGCTTCCGCTCACGGAGCCGGTACTGGCTGGCCTTGCCGCCGCCGCCATAATGATCGGCTACCGTTTTGTGATCGCCGACCGCGATGAGCGTTTCCTGCGCAGGAGCTTTGCGTTCTACCTCGCTCCGCAGGTCATCGAGGGTATGGTGGCCTCCGGCAGGATGCCGGCGCTCGGCGGCGAGATGCGCAACGTCACCGTGTTTTTCTCGGACCTCGCCGGGTTCTCCTCGATCGCCGAAAAGATGACGCCGGGCGAGTTGGTCGCGCTGATGAACGAGTATCTTTCCGCCATGACCGACGTCATCGAAAGCCATGGCGGCTACGTCGACAAATATATCGGCGATTCCATCGTGGCCGTGTTCGGCGCCCCGGTCGCCGATCCCGATCACGCGTGCAGTGCCGTCCGCGCGTCGCTTGCCTGCAACGCACGGCTCGACGAGCTCAACCGCAGCCACGTCGCCTTCGAAAGCCTTGCGCACCGGATCGGCCTCAACACCGGCGAGGCCGTGGTCGGCAATATCGGCTCGCGCCGCCGCTTCAACTACACCGTGATGAGCGACACCGTGAACGTCGCCTCGCGCCTCGAAGGCGCCAACAGGTATTTCGCGACCTCGATCATGGCGTCCGAAACGACGGTCGCGCAGACCGCCGACGTCTTTGCCTGGCGCGAGCTCGATGCCATCAGGGTCAAGGGGCGCGATGAGCCGATCAAGGTTTACGAGCCGCTTGCGGAGCGAGGCGCGAAGACGGTGGAACAGATAAAGGCACTCGCAGCCTACGCCGAGGGGTTGAAGTGCTGGCGGGCACGTGAGTTTGCTGAGGCGACTGAATGGTTCGGTCGCGTGGCGGCGATTGATCAGCCGTCCGCGCTGTTCGAGAAGCGGGCGAGCGAACTTGCGTTCAATCCGCCTCCAGCGGATTGGACGCCGATCAACACGCTGGAAGCAAAATAGCAGCCTTGTAAGACTGATCGGCAACCATGCCCGTCGCGCTGCATCAGCGACCAGCCATCCAGCTGCGCGCAAACAATCGGCTAAGCGACATAAACTCCGGGAACAGCAGGAGCTCCCAGCGCGGGCCTCCGGTCACAACCCGGAGAGCCCTCTTTTTCGGGCACGTGACATGGCGTAGTCTGCAAAGAGCTGCCCCTTCAATGGGACGGGCCGACGTCGCCAGTTGACAGAACGGGCAGCGATCAGGCCATCGGCAGGCATCGCAGTCTGAAAGCAGCGCCTACCTTTGTGGCGCCCCCTCAATTTCAACATAAAGCAAGTTGGCCTGCCGCGCGCGGCAGCCGACGCGCAGATGTAACCCATGGAGGATCGACATGGCGACGTTCATATTGACGATCAACTGGACCGACCAGGGAATTCGTAACGTCAAGGATGCGCCCAAGCGCAGCGAGGCTGCGAAAGCCCTTGCCAGGAAAGTCGGAGTCGAGATCAAGGAAGTCTATCTCACCTCGGGTGCGCATGACATCTTGGTCCTCGCCGAAGCACCGCTCGGCGATCACATCACAAAATTCGCACTTGCGCTCGGTTCTCTCGGCAATGTGCGTACCAGCACCTCACGCGCCTGGACCGAAGCCGAGTGGAGCAAGCTGATATCCGAGCTCCCGTAGCAGCTTCGGACTCTCGAACGGCCTGCGCGCAGTCAGTTGGCGCGGCCGTGACTGCAGCGCCCGGCGGCCGATGCCTCAGGGAGACGCGATCGACGGGCGCTTCCGACATCGATACCCGGCTCGGCTGCCGAAGCGAAAGCGAGACCTGGCGCCGAGATCATGAGGAGGTCAGGCCATGGAGATCGAGGGCACTACATTCGGCACGATCACGATTGACGGAAAGACCTATGATCACGACGTGATTATTCGCCTGTCCGGCGAGGTGGCAAAGCGGAAGAAAAAGCTGTCGAAGAAGTACTACGGCACCTCGCACGTCCTCTCGAAGGACGAAGCGAAGTTCGTCTTTGAGGACGGATGCGAGCAGCTCGTTCTTGGCACCGGCCAAGAGGGCAATGTGCATCTATCGCCGGAAGCTGAGGCATACTTTGCGAAAAAGGGCTGCACCGTCCTGCTCGAACCGACGCCCAAGGCGATTGATACGTTCAACCACTCACATGCGAGGAAGATTGGTCTTTTTCACGTGACCTGCTGAACATCCGACGCCAGAAGGTTGGACGCCGGTTCAGCACGCCGGAGGACAATAGCGACGTTGAACAAGCGATGGGACGGACACCTTTCTTACCTTCTCCTGGAAGGGTGAGAATGCGCCTGCGCTCGGATCGATCCGTTTCCAAAGCCTCAAAACGGCAACCCCACATAGTTCTCCGCCAAGACCCGCTGCGCCGTTTCGGACGAGAACAGATAGCTCAATTCCGTCTGCTGGAGCTTGTCCTCGTATTCGATCCGGTCGGGGAAACGATGCAGCATCATCGTCATCCACCACGAGAAGCGCTGCGCCTTCCAGATCCGCGCCAGCGCCTTCGCTGAATAGCCCTCAAGCCCGGAATCGTCGCCCTTCTGATAATGGGCAATCATCGCGTGATAGAGATAGTAGATGTCGGAGGCTGCGCTATTGAGCCCGCGCGCGCCGGTCGGCGGCACGATGTGGGCGGCGTCCCCCGCGAGGAACAGCCGGCCATAGCTCATCGGCTCGGCGACGAAGCTGCGCAGGGGCGCGATGCTCTTCTCGATCGATGGCCCGGTGGTCAGGTGCGCGGCGACCGCGTCCGGCAAGCGGCACTTCAACTCGGCCCAGAACATCTCGTCCGGCCAGTCCTCCACCTTGTCGGTCAGCGGCACCTGAATGTAGTAGCGGCTGAGCACCTGTGAACGCAGGGAACACAGCGCAAAGCCGCGCTCGTGCTTCACATAGATCAATTCCGGCGAGACCGGCTTGGTGCGTGACAGGACGCCGAGCCAGCCGAACGGATAGACCTTCTCGTATTCGCGCAATACATCCTTCGGGATCGACTTGCGGCTGACGCCGTGGAAGCCGTCGGCGCCGACGACGTAGTCACAATCGACGCGGATGGTCTGCCCGTTCGCACGATAGGTCACGAACGGCCTGTCCGACTTCAGATCGTGCGGCGTGACGTCCTCGGCATTGTGCACGACCTTGCCGCCGAGACGATCGCGCGCCTCGTAGAGATCGCGTGTCAGCTCGGTCTGGCCGTAGACCAGCACCGAATTGCCACCGGAGTGTTTGTGAAGGTCGATATGCGAGAGCACGCCGTCATGGGCGATCTCGAACCCCTTGTGGATCTCGCCTTCACGGTCCATCCGCTCGCCGCACTGCGCCTCGCGCATCAGCTTGGCAAAGCCGTGCTCCAGCACACCTGCGCGGATGCGCGCGAGCACATGGTCACGGCTGTATTTCTCCAGCACGACCGTGTCGATGCCCTTCAGGTGCAGGAGTTGGGACAACAGCAGTCCCGACGGGCCGCCGCCGATGATACAGACCTGAACTTTCATTTTCCCGTCCTCCGTTTGCGCGTTTTTCGCAGATTTCGCCCGGCAAACCGATGGAGGGATCGGCCTTTATCTTGTACAATTCGAACATGCCACCTGCCCCCTCGACATCGGCCATCAAGGTCTACAATTTGTTCGGCGAATCCGGCGATCTGCCCGACGTCGTGCATTGCGAGACCATCGCCTCCCGATCCGTGCTGCATGATTGGACGCTCGCCGTGCACCGCCACGCGCGGCTGCACCAGGTGCTGCTGATCGAGCGCGGCGGCGGCGAGGCGACGCTCGACGGGCGCCTGGTGCCGCTCAAACCGATGCAGATCGTCAACGTGCCGGTCGGCCACGTCCATGGCTTCCGCTTCGTGCCCGATACTCAAGGTTGGGTGCTGACGATCGCAGCCGAAATTCTCGACGAGGCACTACTCGCCTCGGAAGGTCTGCGCGGCGCGCTGTCGCAATCGGCCGTGGTGCGCGGCACGCCTCAGATCCGCACCACCATGAAGCAGATCTTTGCCGAGCACGCAGGGCGGAGCTTCGGCCGGGCGCACGTGCTGCGCGCGTTGTCGGCGGCGGTGATTGGCCTCGTGGCACGCGAACTCGTCGGCAAGAGCAGCGGCAGCGGATCAGCGGATTCCGACCTGTTTCGCCGCTTCGAGGGGCTGCTGGAAGCGCGACATCTCGAGCGCTGGAGCGTTGCGGACTATGCCAAGGCGCTGTCGGTGACGCCAACCCATCTCAACCGGATCACGCGTACTGCCACCGGAGACACCGCTTCGCACCTGATCCTCAACCGGCTGATCCGCGAGGCGCGGCGCAACCTCGTCTACACCAACCTGCCGGTGTCGACGATCGCATACGCGCTCGGCTTCGAGGATCCCGCCTATTTCAGCCGGGTCTACGCCGCCGCCACCGGACTTTCGCCGCGCGCGTTTCGCGCGCAGCTACATGGCGATGAATGATGATTTCTGGGCGGGGAGCAACCTGGCGAACTGATTGTCGTTACGTCGCGTGCGGATTGACGACGGTGTACCCTCGCAGTGACCGCGCGTGAATTCGCGTTGAGCGACCGCCTGAATTGGCATCGTACGCCATCCACATGTCGCCCTGGAGGTGTTGCTCCAAGACGAAGACGTGTCCACGGCGGGCCGCAACCATCCCCGGCGCGGGCGATGTCCGCGGAAAGCGCAGCCAGTTGGCCGCAAGGTTCAATTCCGGGACGATACGGCCGAAGACATGCAAGGCAGCGCCGCAACCACAGAAACTCCGCGGGCATCCGGATGGGCGACCGCCGACGATCTGGGTGCCGGAAACATTCACCTCACTCACGGCGGTTGGAGCGTCGGCGACTGCTCCTCGCATCACGAGGTGCGTTCGTCGCGTGTCCAGCGAAACTCTCTCGCGACGAACCTGAGAATATGAGAAGTCGCACGGCATCGTCACATTGCATTCCGGTGCCGTGCTGGTGCGGGAAGGACGTGCTTCCGAAGCGATTGTACTGGTCATGACAAACAGAAACGCAACAAGAACAGGCTTAAACATGCAGGACTCCATATTGAACGGTCCCTGCCCCAGCGCTTAAGGGCCAATACCAGTTTGGCGAAATTTGGTCTAAACAAAGACCGATCGCCGTCTTCGGAGCGTTCGAAAACGCTTCTCAGCACCGCCACGGCAATCGTGGCGCGCGATTCGCGCATCCGTCCGCGAACAGCGTGTGAGAACAGCTGTGAACCACTCCGTGTGGGCTTTTCGCAAAAAATCCGGCCTCGTCGTTGGACGAGGCCGGATTCTCGTGAGGCATTGAAGGGCGTCAGACGTCGAAGAACACGGTCTCCTCGGGCCCCTGTAGATTGATCGTGAAGGCGTACACGACCTTGCCGGCGCGCTCGCTGCGCTTGGCGATCAGGGTCGATCGCCGCACCGGCTGCTCGACCAGGTTGAGCACGGGATCGGCGGCGTTGGCGGCCTCTTCATCCGAGAAATAGAGCCGCGTGTTGAGCCCGATATTGATGCCGCGGGCGACGATCCAGACATTGACGTGCGGGGCACATTTGCGTCCCGCTTTATCGGTGATCGCACCCGGCTTGATCGTCTCGAAGGTGATCAGTCCGCTGTCGAAATCCGAACCCGCGCGACCCCAGCCGCGAAAGTCCTCCTCCAGTGCCCCGGCCGAGCGGTCGGCCGGATGGTTGTAGCGGCCGGCCGCATTGGCCTGCCAGATCTCCAGAAGCACGTCGCGCAGCGGCGTGCCGGTGCCGTCGAGCACGCGGCCCTCCAGCGTAATGCGCTCGCCCTTGGTGTTCGGCGTGACGAGCACGTTGGAGAAGTTCTTCTCGAATATGTCGAAGCCGGCCATGCCCGGGATCAGCCCGATATGGACGTAGGGCCCGGCGGTCTGGGAGGCGGTTTCCTTGAGGTAGTTGAGCGGCTGCGCCATGACTTCAGTTTCCTTCCGGGCGATTTTCGAAATAGGTGGAGCGCGCTCCGCGCAGCACGATGTCGAAGCGGTAGGTGAGCGAGTCGAACGGCGTACTGGCATTGAGATCGAGCGGGGCGACGAGACGGTCGAGCGCGTCCTTGTCCGGGATCGTCGTGAGGATCGGGCAGACCGGGATCAGGGGATCGCCCTCGAAATACATCTGGGTGATCAGCCGCTGCGCGAAGCCCGAGCCGAACACCGAGAAGTGGATGTGCGCCGGGCGCCAGCTGTTGACGTAATTGCGCCAGGGATAGGGGCCGGGCTTGATGGTGCGGAAGTAGTAGTAGCCGCTATCGTCGGTGAGCGCGCGGCCGCAGCCGCCGAAATTCGGATCGATCGGCGCCAGATACGTGTCCTTCTTGTGCCGGTAGCGGCCGCCGGCATTGGCCTGCCAGAACTCCACCAGCGTGTGGGCCACGCCGCGGCCGGTCTCGTCCATCACCCGGCCGTGCACGATGATGCGCTCGCCGACGGGATCGCCGTCCTTGGCATAGTTGCGGATCAGGTCGTTGTCGAGCGGCCCGAGGTCGTTGTGACCGAACACCGGCCCGGTGATCTCCGAGATCGAGTTCTCCAGCGAGAGCAGCGACTGGCGCGGGGAGCGCAGCACCGAGGATTTGTAGCCGGGTGCGTGCGCCGGCGGATGGATGGAACGGTCGCGCTGGAAGAAGCCGCCGTCGCCAAGCGGCGGCGTGAACGGCTCGGGGCGGTTGAGGCGGGCGTCCTGCGCGGCTGCGATACGAGCGGCCTGGGCGGTCATCTGGCGTTGTCTCCCTCTGGCGCCCGGTCGGGCGCGGCTTATCGGGAGAGCATGCGCCGCCCTATTCTCAAGATAAATAGATGAATTATAATGTATTGCATGAGAGAAATCGATCATTTGGCCCTCGATGGCCATTCGCTGTCGCTGTTTCTCGCCGTGCTGGAAGAGGGTTCGGTGACGGCCGCCGCGACCCGGCTCGGCCTCACCCAATCCGCCGTCAGCCACGGGCTGAAAAAGCTGCGGCGCATCGCCGGCGATCCCCTGTTCGCCAAATCCGGCCGCGGCATCGTCGCTACTGCGCACGCCCAGGCGCTGGCCGCCAAGGCGCGCGCGCTGATCGACGAGATGCGGAGCTTTGCCGGCGGCGTCACCTTCGAGCCGAAAGCGGCGAATGTGTCGCTCACGATCGCCGCCAATGATTTCCAGCGCGACCTGTTGCTGCCGCGCTTCTTTGGCCATGTCGCAGCCCGGGTGAAGAGCCTGAATTTGCGCGTGATCCCTTCGAAATCCCCCTCGCCTGCCATGTTGCGCGAGAACCGCTGTGACCTCCTGATCAGCCCGCTGCCGCCATCCGGCATCGACATCGTGCAGAAGCGCCTGCTGCGAGATCACTACGTCTGCTACTACGACCGAACTGCGCGTTCGGCGCCGGTGACGCGCAGTGCCTATCTCGCCGCGCGCCACGTCACCGTGGTCTATACCGACAACGAGCGGCTCGACTTCGACCGCAGGCTTGCGGCAAACGGCTTCCACCGCGACATCGCGATATCAGTGCCGAGCTTCTCCGGCGTGCCGTCCTTCCTGCGTGGCACCGACATGCTGGCGAGCATGCCGAGCCTGCTTGCAAGGGGCCTGATGCGCGACTTCGCGCATGTGCACATTCCGCTTGCCTCACGTGCAAAAATGCTCGCCGAACTGCCGATGTTCATGGTCTGGCACCAGCGTTACCAGAAGGACCCGGCTCATCGCTGGATCCGGAGCCAGCTCGAGGCGGTCGCGGCGACGGCCGCGGCGGCATGAAGAGCGGCCGACCCTCCCCTCGCCAAACCCACTGGTTGCGCCGCATCAGCCACGCTAGAATTCGGCCATGACCGTGACCGATATAGCGAGCCGAACCTATAACCACAGCTGGCGGCTGGACCCGATCGTCCGCAGCCTGCTCGACACCGACTTCTACAAGCTGTTGATGTTACAAATGATTCGGGAATTCTACCCGGATCAAAGGGTGACATTCTCGGTGATCAACCGCTCGCGCCATGTGCGCCTTGCCGAGATCATCGACGAGGGCGAACTGCGCGCCCAGCTCGACCACGCCCGCACCATCCGATTCACCAAGAAAGAGCTGATCTGGCTTGCCGGTAACACCTTCTACGGCAAGACCCACATGTTCTCGGCCGACTTCATCCGCTGGCTCGCCGAATTCCGCTTGCCCGAATACGAGCTGCGCAAGGTCGAGGGGCAGTACGAATTGCACTTCCACGGTCCCTGGACCCACACCACGATGTGGGAGATCCCGGCGCTCGCGATCCTCAACGAGCTGCGCTCGCGCTCGGCGATCAAGGGCCGCGGCCGCTTCGAGCTCGACGTGCTCTACGCCCGCGCCAAGGCCAAGCTGTGGACCAAGGTCGAGCGGCTCCGCCAGCTCGAAAACCTGAGGCTCTCCGATTTCGGCACGCGCCGGCGCCACGGCTTCCTCTGGCAGCGCTGGTGTGTCGAGGCGGTGAAGGAAGGGCTCGGGCCATCCTTCATCGGCACCTCCAACGTCCTGCTCGCCATGGACAATGATCTCGAGGCGATCGGCACCAATGCGCACGAGCTGCCGATGGTCGCAGCCGGGCTCGCCAAGGACGACGAGGAGCTGCGCTTCGCGCCCTATCGCATTCTCGACCAGTGGCGCCAGACCTATGGCGGCAACCTCCTGATCGCGCTGCCCGACGCTTTCGGCACCAAAGCCTTTCTGCGCGATGCACCGGAATGGGTGGCCGACTGGACCGGCTTCCGGCCCGACAGCGCGCCGCCGATCCAGGCCGGCGAAGAGATCATCAAATGGTGGGAGAGGAAGGGCCGCAATCCCAAAGACAAGCTGCTCGTCTTTTCCGATGCGATGGATGTCGGCTCGATCGAGGAGACCTACCATCACTTCTCGGGCCGGGTACGTCTCTCCTTCGGCTGGGGCACCAACCTGACCAATGATTTCGTCGGCTGCCCGCCCGATGGCTCGGTCAATCTCGATCCGATCTCACTCGTCTGCAAGGTGTCGTCGGTCGACGGACAGCCGGCCGTAAAGCTTTCCGACAATCCGGAGAAGGCGACCGGCATGCCGTCCGAGATCGAGCGCTATTTGCGTGTGTTCGGCGACGCCGGCCGCGTGCGCAAGGCCGTGCTGGTCTGACGCCTCGCGGAGCTCCAAAGCTTTCAATCGGGTAAATTGCGCCTGGATGATCCGCGGCGTGCGCCAGCATGTTTACCGGCAAGTTCCGGCCGCGTGGCGTTTTTGCCGGTCTACCACCGCAAGTTTCATAGCCCATTTACCGTCATCCGCGTTCCCCGGACATTTTCAGCGCTCGCCATGCTGGTGCGCGAACGCCTGACCGGAATGGCGCCGCCGGCAGGCATTCCAGAGCTTTGTCGGCTGCGGCCGAGGTAGCCGAAATGCGCTGCGTCGACCGCTTGGCTGGAGACGGGGATCACACGATCGCCGACGAAATGGACGAGGTCGCCGTCAAAGGGCTCAAGGCTAGCTTGCGCTGCGCCGTTCCTGCGCATAGCGCACCAGGGCCGTGAAGCGGTAGATGCCGTGCACGAACTTGCCGTAGGGCATGGTAATGAACAGCGCGAACACCGCGCCGAGATGCAGTGCGAGCAGCGGGCCCATCGCAGCGGTCTCGCGCAGGCTCAGTAGCGCGAGGCCGGTGATGCCGTTCAGAAACACCATGGCGATGAAGCCGACATCCATGCCGTAACGGCCCTCATCGAGCAGCTCGCTATCTCGCTGCATCCTGGCGGCAAACAGACCGATCGGTCCGACGACGAGGCCGATGCCGCCGAGCGTGCCGAGCACGACCGGCAAGTCCCACCATGGATACGGCGCCTCGCGCCCGAGCAGGTAGTGATAGAGCGTGCCGACGCATGTCGCGGCAAAGCACAGCAGGAAGCCATAGAAGGTGAGGTGATGGTAGAGCTTGCGTCGGTCGGTCGGCCGGTCGTCCTCATTGTAGCAGCCGACGCCGCCGCCATGGAGATAGCGGAGCTCGCCGGCATCGCGGATCGCCTGAAAGATTGAGCCACTATCCGCGCGGCCGCCGATCGGCGCGCCGATGTCGCGCCAGAATGTGCGAACGCTCATCACCAGCGCCAGGATCGCGTAAAGTAACGCGGCGCCGAATAGTGCCGCCATCGCGTTGTGCGGCATCAGCTTGTAGAAGGCGCCGGGGCCGGTGTGAACGCCGAATAAAACGTCACGGTCGTGCGCCGCCGCAAAGCCGAGGATGAAGGCGGCCATGCTGAGCGCGGCCATGAGGCTGATGACGAGACCATTGCGCGCGAACACGCCGGACAGGGCTCGCGGCCAGGCATAGGCCGCATAGGACTCCGCGCGAGCAACGGCAAGCGTCTTCGGAACATTGACGTTGAACTCGTGCGGCGGCGAGAACTGGCAATCGACGTAGCAGGCGCCACAGGCGTGGCAGAGATGGGCGAGATAGTTGAGGTCGCCGTCGGAGAAGGCGCGTCGCATCTCCATCGCGGGAAACACCGCGCACAGGCCCTCGCAGTAGCGGCAGGAATTGCAGACCGTCATCAGACGATCGGCTTCGTCAAGAATCCTAGTTCCGTGCATGTTTCGCCGCTTCCCGTCCTGCGATTCGCCCGAACACGCTGCCGATGGTCATGCCCATGCCGGCGGCATAGCCCTTGCCCAGCACGTTGCCAGCCATGATCTCGCCGGCCGCGAACATGTTGGCCGATGGCTTGCCGTCCTTCATCAGCATGCGCGCTTCCCTGGTCACGCGCGTACCGAGATAAGTGAATGTGATTCCGGGACGCACCGGATAGGCGAGATAGGGCGGCGTCTCGATCCGCCGCGCCCAATGCGTCTTCGGCGGCGTGATGCCCTCGGTGCGGCAGTCGTCGAGAATGGTGTGATCGAAGATACCGGGCCGCACCGCGGCGTTGAAATCGGCGACGGTTTTTTCCAGCGCCGCCGGATCGAGATCGAGCTTGCCGGCGAGTTCGGCAACCGTCTGCCCCGCGATCGGCGGGAACAGAGTCGGCATGAAACTCGTGACGACGGTCGAGTCGAAGATGATGTAGGCGATCTGGTCCGGCTGCGCCGCGACCAGTCGGCCCCAGATCGCGTAACGCTTCGGCCAGATGTCCTCGCCCTCATCATAGAAGCGCTGCGCATGCTTGTTGACGACGATGCCGAACACGACGGAGTCGTGCCGTGTGATGATACCGCCGTCGAATTTCGGCGCCCGCGCATCGATCGCGACCGCGTGGCACTGGGTGGGATCTCCGACGTCCTGTACCCCCTTGGCAAGCAGCATCTTCAGGATGGAGCCGCGGTTATAGGGCGTGCCGCGGATCAGGAAATTGTCGGCAGCATCGCCCCAATATTCCTTCAGCCATTCGATGTTGGCCTCGAAGCCGCCGGCGGCAGCGACCAGCGAGGTCGCTCGGATCTCGTTTGCGCCATCGATCGGCCGCTTCAGACGCGCAGCCAGAAACATACCGTCCTCGATGACGAGATCGGTGACCTCGGCGTCGTAATGGATCTCGACGCCGAGCTGCTCGGCGGTGAGATACAGCGCATTGAGCATCGCCCGGCCGCCGCCGAGGAAGAAGGAGTTGGTGCGCCCGAGGCTGAGCGTGCCGCCGAGCGAGGGTTGCCAGCGCACGCCCTGCTCCACGATCCAGTTCAGGATGTCCTTGGACTCCCGGATCATGTGGCGCGCCAGCTCCTCGTCGGTCTGTCCGCCCGTCACCAGCAGCAGGTCCTTCCAGAACTCCTCTTCGGTATACGGGCCGGTCAGGATCTCGGTCGCGGCGTCATGGGCGCAGCGCATGTTGCGGGTGTGGCGCGTATTGCCGCCGCGATAGAATTTCGGCGCGCCTTCCAGCACGACGACTGAGGCGCCGCCGCGCCGCGCGGCGATTGCGGCGCAGAGCGCCGCATTGCCGCCGCCGATCACCAGCACGTCGTATTTTTTGCTCATCCTGCCTGACAGATCCCCAGAGCTGGAGCCATTCGATGTTTTCTGACGTTACCGCCATTGCGCACTTTTGTATACAAAGATATACAAGAGTTGCGCAACGCTCCGATTTGCATGGGAACGATGCGCCAGGATCGGAGGGAGCATGGCCAGGCGCCCCGCGAAGACAAGCGGAACGATCGATCGCGATTCCGGTGTGGCACTGGGCGAAGCCGTGTTCCGCACGCTGTGCGAGGCACTCCAGGCCGGCAGCTACCGCGCCGGCGACCGCTTGCGAGAGGAGGAGGTCGCGCAGCGGCTCAATGTCAGCCGCACGCCGGTGCGCGAGGCACTGGGGCGGCTCGCCGCGCGCGGCTTCGTGCAGCCGGCTGCGGGTCGCGGGGTGATCGTCCGCGATCTCGACATTTCCGAGGTGCTCGAGCTCTACACCATGCGCGAGATCCTGGAGGGCGCGGCGGCCCGGCTCGCCGCCGAGCACGCCTCACGCCTCGAGATCGACGCGATGACGGATATCGAGCAGGCCCTTACCGAAACCTCCGGCGACGCCGCCGAGATGGCCAGGCTCAACCGCGCCTTCCACGAGGCGATCTGCCGAGCCGCACGCAACCGCTATCTCGACAATGCATCCAGGGAACTCCAGGACTGGATCGCGCTGCTCGGCCCGACCACGTTCTCCGTCAACGGCCGGCCCGAGACCAGCCACAGGGAGCATCTGGGCATCATCGGCGCCATTGCCGCCCGCGACGGCGACAATGCCGAAAAACTGGCGCGCGCCCACATTCGTGAGGCGCTGCGATGCAGGCTGAAGCTCTTGCAGAAGCAATAGCGAGACGTCACGGGACGATCGATCACGAAACCTTGTGGGAATGGGATCGCGGCCATCGCGATCTCTGGGATGAACGACGGGCTGTCGGAGCCTGCCGCAACTGTTGCAAGGAGAATTCCCATGACTGTCTGCAAGATGCGCTGCGCTGTCCTGGCGTTGGCAGCGCTCGCGGTCGGCACAGTTGCACTTACCGCCGCTCCCGTTGCGGCGACGGCCCGTCCGACCGAGGGCGCGCGAGTTGTGCCAACGCGGCCAGCCGCACATGCCTGTCGGACCCGCGAAACGCCTGCATCGCACATCCGTGCGCCGCAACCTTCCGAGCATCCCGACGGGACATTCCCGTTCATATGGCTCGGATGATGGCGGAGGTGCCGGTCTGATCCCATGTGGATCAGGCCAGTACATCGGCGGCCACGGCCTTCAAGACGTCGCGCACCTCGCGCGGGCTGAGCCGCACCTGCAAGCCGCGCTGCCCGCCATTGACGTAGACGAGGTGGTGCGCGAGCGCGCCCTCGTCGATGATGGTCTTCACCGCGCGCCGCTGCCCGAACGGGCTGATGCCACCGACCTTGAAGCCGGTGACGCGCTCGGCCTCAAGCGACTTCATCATTTGCGCCGACTTGCCTCCGGCGGCGGCCGCGAGCTTCTTCATCGAGACTTCCCGGTCGGAAGGAACGACGACGCAAACCGGCTTGCCATCGACGAGCGCCATTAGCGTCTTCAGTACCCGTGCCGGATCCTCACCAAGCGCGGCAGCAGCCTGAAGCCCGATACTCTCGGCGTCGGGATCATAGTCATAGGCGTGGACGGTGAAGGATACGGAGGCAGCGGCGAGCGCGCGTGTGGCGGGGGTCACTTTGGACATGCGTCATCATCTATCACCGACATGGCGAGGAGCGAAGCGACGAAGCAATCCAGTCTTTCCGTGGCGAGATTCTGGATTGCTTCGCTACCATCGCAATGACGAGCGCACACACTCTCAACCGTCATCGCCCGACTTGGTCGGGCGATCCAGTATTCCAGAGAGAGAGAGAGGGAGAGAGAGAGAGAGAGAGAGAGAGAGAGAGAGAGAGAGAGAGAGAGAGAGAGAGAGAGAGAGAGAGAGAGAGAGAGAGAGAGGTACGGAGGGACCGCGTCATACTGGATGCCCCGGTCAAGCCGGGGCATGACAGCGATCGTGGGGCGGAGCTCGCCGCAACTGTCGCAAGTTGGCTGTGAGCCCTATTCCGCCGCGTCGCGCATCTCGACGCGTTCGGCGCGCGCGGCGCAGAACTTGAACTCGGGGATCTTGCCAAAGGGATCGAGCGCCGGGTTGGTGAGGAGATTGGCGGCCGCTTCCGCGTAGCAGAACGGCATGAACACCATGTTCTCCGGCACGTCGCGGTCGGAGCGGACCTTGACCTCGACCGCGCCGCGGCGGGTCTGCAGGCGAATGAAGTCGCCGGGCACGAGCTTTTTCTTGCGCATGTCCTTCGGCGACATGAAGGCCACCGCCTCCGGTTCAATCTGGTCGAGCACCTGCGCGCGACGCGTCATCGAGCCGGTGTGCCAGTGCTCGAGCACGCGACCGGTCGAGAGCACCATCGGATATTCGTCGTCCGGCAACTCGTCCGGCGGAATCACCTTGGCCGGCACGATCTTGCCGCGGCCGCTCGCAGTCGGGAAGCCCGTTGTGAAGATGATCTCGTTGCCGGGCTTGTCGGGAGCGTCGGCCGGATAGGTGACGGCGCCCTCGCGCACCAGCCGCTCCCAGCTGATGTTCTTGAGCGACGGCATCAACTCCGCCATCTCGGTATAGACGTCGCCGGGACCCGAATAATTCCACGGCAAGCCCATCCGCTTGCCGATCTCCTGGATGATCCAGAGATCCTGCCGCGCATCGCCCGGCGGCTTGATGACCTGGCGCGCGAGCTGCACGCGGCGATCCGTGTTGGTGAAGGAGCCCTCCTTTTCCGCAAACGCCGAGGCCGGAAGGATGACGTCGGCGTGGAACGCGGTCTCCGTGACGAAGAGATCCTGCACAACGAGATGATCCAGCATGGCGAGCGCCTCGCGCGCATGCTGGAGATCGGGATCGGACATCGCGGGATTCTCGCCCTCGATATACATGCCCTTGATCTCGCCGGCATGGATCGCATTCATGATCTCGACGACGGTCAGGCCGCGCACGGGATCGAGATCCTGCTGCCATAGCTTCTCGAAATTGCCGCGCATGTCGTCACGCCCGACCGGCTGATAGTCGGGCAGGAACATCGGGATCAGGCCGGCGTCGGACGCACCCTGAACGTTGTTCTGACCGCGCAGCGGATGCAGGCCGGTGCCGGGACGGCCGACCTGGCCGGTGATCAGCGCGAGCGCGATCAGGCAGCGTGCATTGTCGGTGCCGTGGACGTGCTGGCTGATGCCCATGCCCCAGAAGATGATCGAGGATTTGGCGCGCGCGTAGATTCGCGCCACCTCGCGCAGCGTCTGCGCCGGGATGCCGCAGATCGGCGCCATCTTCTCCGGCGTGAATTCCTTGATCTTCTCCTTCAGATCCTCAAAACCCTCTGTATACCCGGCGATATACTGATCGTCGGTCAGGCCTTCGGTGATGATCGTGTTGATCATCGCATTCAGCATCGCGACGTCGGCACCAGGCTTGAACTGCAAATGCTTGGTGGCGTGGCGCGACAACGCCTGCCGACGGGGATCCATGACGAAGAGTTTTGCGCCCTTCTTCGCCGCGTTCTTGATGTAGGTCGCTGCGACCGGATGGTTCACGGTCGGGTTGGCACCGATCACCCAGATCACTTCGGCATCCATCGCGGCGGCGAACGGCGCCGACACCGCGCCCGAGCTCAAGCCTTCGAACAGAGCCGCGACTGACGAGGCGTGGCACAGCCGCGTGCAGTGATCGACGTTGTTCGAGCCGAAACCGGTACGCACCAGCTTCTGGAACAGATAGGCCTCTTCATTGGAGCCCTTGGCCGAGCCGAAGCCAGCCAGCGCCTTCACGCCGTTGATATCGCGGATCTTGACGAGGCCCTTGGCCGCGATGTCGAGAGCTTCCTCCCACGACGCTTCGCGGAAATGGGTGAAGGGGTTGGCGGGATCGACCTGGTCGTTGGCGTCCTTCCTCGCGTTCGGCAGCCGCACCAGCGGCTTCGTCAGGCGATGCGGATGATGGATATAGTCGAAGCCGAAGCGGCCCTTGACGCAAAGACGGTTGTGATTGGCGGGGCCATCGCGCCCCTCGGCATAGATCACCTTCTCGTCCTTGACCTCATAGGTCACCTGGCAACCGACACCGCAGAACGGGCAGAGCGAATCGACCTTCCTGTCGGCATAGGTGACGCGCGCCTGCTTCTCGTCGAGCATCACGGCCGGCATCAGGGCGCCGGTCGGGCAGGCCTGCACGCATTCGCCGCAGGCCACGCAGGTGGACTCGCCCATTGGATCGTCGAAGTCGAACACGATTTTCGAATCGTGATTACGATAAGCCATGCCGATAACGTCGTTGACCTGCACCTCGCGGCAGGCGCGCACGCACAGCCCGCACTGGATGCAGGCATCGAGATTGACGCGCATCGCCGGATGGCTGGCATCGGTTGCCCAACGCTCGGCCGCCGGGAAGCGGCTTTCGGTAACGCCGGTGGTCTCGGCCCAGCGCCAGAACTTCGAGTCTGGATCGTGCGAGGTTTCGCGCGCCGGCTGGTCTGCGACGAGCAGCTCCATCACCATCTTCTGCGCAGCGACTGCGCGGGCGCTCTCGGTCTTTACCTTCATGCCGACCGACGGGGTGCGCTTGCAGGAGGCGGCGAGCACGCGCTCGCCTTCGATCTCGACCATGCAGGCGCGGCAATTGCCGTCGGGCCGATAATCGGGAGCCGGCGAATAGCACAGATGCGGGATGTCGCGGCCCTGGCGCTTGGCCACCTGCCAGATGGTCTCGCCGGGACCCGCTTCAACCTGCTTGCCGTCGAGCTCGAACGCAATCCTGGTCATTCGGCCGCTTCCTTGAACTCGTCGGGGAAATATTTGATCACGGAGACAAGCGGATTCGATGCCGCCTGACCGAGCCCACAGATCGAGGCATCGCGCATCGCCTGGCTCAATTCGTCCAGCAGGGCACGGTTCCAGACCGGCCGCTGCATCAGGAGTGCCGCTTTCTGGGTTCCGACGCGGCACGGCGTGCACTGGCCGCAGCTCTCGTCCTCGAAGAACTTCATCAGGTTCAGTGCGGCGGACCTGACGTTGTCCTTTTGCGACAGGATCACGATCGCGGCAGAGCCAATGAAGCAGCCGTATTTTTCCAGCGTGCCGAAATCGAGGGGGATCTCATCCATCGACGCCGGCAGGATGCCGCCGGACGCCCCGCCCGGCAAATAGGCGTAGAACGTGTGGCCATCGGCCATGCCGCCGCAATATTCGTCGATCAGCTCGCGCACGGTAATCCCGGCGGGCGCCAGCTTCATGCCGGGATTCTTGACACGGCCCGAGACCGAGAAGCTGCGCAGGCCATGGCGCTCATGACGGCCGTGGCCCTTCCACCAGTCGGCCCCCTTCTCGACGATGTCGCGCACCCACCACAACGTCTCGATATTGTTGATCAGCGTCGGCAGGCCGAACAGGCCGACCTGGAACGGATATGGCGGCTTGTGCCGGGGCAGGCCGCGCTTGCCCTCGATGCTTTCGAGCAGCGAGGATTCCTCGCCGCAGATATAGGCGCCCGCCCCGCGCCGCATATGCAGCGTCGGACCGCGCGCCGGCAGCTTAGCGATCTCACGTTCCAGAATCTCGCGCGAGGCTGGATATTCATCGCGAATGTAGATGTAGACGTTGGAGGCTTCGACCACGTGTGCACCGATCAGCATGCCCTCGATGAAGCGATGCGGATCGGTTTCGAGATAGTAGCGGTCCTTGAACGTGCCGGGCTCGCCCTCGTCGCCATTGATCGCCATCAGCCGCGGACCGGGCTCCCCCAGCACCGCGCGCCATTTGCGTCCCGTAGGAAAACCCGCGCCACCAAGTCCACGCAGCGACGCATCGTCAAGCGCCTTCAGCAGGTCATCCTTCGGCAGTTCGCCGGAGCGCAGGCGATTGAGAAGCTTGTAGCCGCCGGCCGCGACATAGGCGTCGTAGTCGATATATTTCGGCAGATGCGCGTGGGTGTCGCCGGCTTTCGCAGCGGCCAGCACGTTGCCCACGGTAGCCTGATCGATGAAGTTGTGGCCGACCTCGGCCGCAGGCGCCGTATCGCAGCGGCCGACACAGGGCGCGCGCACGACACGGATTCGGGGGCCGCTCGCGCGCTGGAGGTCCTCGAGCAGCTTCTCGCCGCCGAGCATCGCGCAGGTCAAGGAGTCGCAGACGCGGATGGTAAGCGGCGCGATGTCAGGCTCGCCCTCCTTCACGACGTCAAAATGCGCATAGAAGGTGGCGGTCTCGAACACCTCGGCGAAGGCGAGCTCCATCTCGTCGGCGAGCGCTGCGAGATGCGCGGCCGAGATCTGGTGATACCTATCCTGGATCAGGTGGAGATATTCGATGAGCAGGTCGCGCCGGCGGGGCCTGTTGCCGAGCAATTGCTCGATCTCATGGGCGGCGGTCGGGTCGACCTGCCGCCCCTTGGACGTGGCCTTGGCTCGCTTCCGTCCCTCGCCCGGATGTTCGAACGAGCGGACCTGGTGCACGTCGTGGCTCATCGATGCGTCTCGTATCCCTTCTTTAGAACAACTCCAAGTCTAGCTCTTGGCATACCAGATGCCAAGAGAATTCTTGTGTTCCAATAAGCATTTAAGGGGCATGCAGCTTTCCAAAACCTCCACGCCCCCTCACCCGCTTCAAGCTGCCCCGGCCTTCAGGTCTTGCTCATGCAGTCTGAACCAGCGGTCGTCGCCCGTGAGGCCCTTCGACTTCACCTCGGCGCGGCATGCTTTCACGGCGCGGCGCTGACGGTAGGCGAAAGTCGGTAGCCGCAATCTAGGAGTGCACTGCGTCATTCGCCCCTTCTATCGGGCCATTCACCTTTTCTATCAGGAACACGATGCGCGTCTCGCTGCGCTCGGTGATCTCAACCTTATCGCCCGTCTCACGAATCAGATTGGGAATGTCGATCACCGACAGGGGATCAGTGCAATGCACCTCGAGTTGGTCGCCTGTCTTCAACGGCTTCAGCGCCTTGCGCGTTTTCAGCGCCGGCAACGGGCATTTCAGCCCGGTGAGATCGAGCGTCGTTCTGGTCATGACCGCAACATGGCGGGGCGGGTCGATGGCGTCAACGCAAGGCCCATCACATCACGTTGGCATAGGACAGATACCCGACGCCCTGCCCCGGCTCGACGCGCGTGACAGATTCGCCGAGTTCGACCAGCCCATCGGTCTCGACCAGCGAGGACAACAGGCCGGCGCCTTCGCGGGGAAACTTGATGGCCTCGAGCGCGCCATCCTCGGCCTCGCGCAAGGAGACGCGGACATATTCGCGACGGCCCTCCTTCTTCTTGTAGGTGAAGGCGGCGCGCACGGGAATCGGAAGCATCGGTTCCGGCAGGCCGCCTGCGAGCGCAAGCACCGTCGGCCGCACCACATGGACGAAGGTGACGAAGCTCGCAACGGGATTGCCGGGCAAGCCGATCAGCGGCGTGCCGCCGATAACGCCCATGGCGACGGGCCGGCCCGGCTTGATCGCCATTCGCCACAACACCAGAGTGCCGATGCTCTCGACTGCGGCCTTGACGTGATCCTCCTCGCCGGTCGACACACCTCCGGTGGTGAGGATCAGGTCATGTTGGCCTGCGACCCGCTTTAGCCCGTCCGCGAGCAAGGCTAGCTCGTCGCGCAAAATGCCGAGGTCGCTGACCTCACAGCCGAGCCGGCGCAGCATCGCCATCAGCATGAAGCGGTTGGAGTCGAAGAGTTGCGAGGGCGCGCGCGCTTCGCCCGGCGAGACCAGCTCGTCGCCGGTCGAGAACACCGCAACGCGAATGCGCCTGACGACGTCGAGCGTGGTCAGGCCGAAGGCGGCGGCGAGCGCGACATGTTGTGGCCGCAAGCGCTGGCCGGCGGGCAAGGCGACGTGGCCTTGCGGAATATCCTCGCCAGCGGGCCGGACGTTGGCGCCAGGCTTCAGCCCAGGCGGCAAAACGATCTTGCCGCTCGCGTCAATACGCACATCTTCCTGCATGAAGACGGTCTCGGCCCCCTTCGGCATCGGCGCGCCCGTGAAGATGCGTGCAGTATGGCCGGGCTTGACCGGATGATCGGCTGCAGCACCGGCTGCGATACGTCCGTCGAGTGGAAACGCTTCTTCGTTCGCTTGCGGCAGGTCCACATTGCGCACCGCATAGCCGTCGACCGCGGAGTTGGTGAACGGCGGCAGCGGCAGCGGCGCGGCGACATCGTACGCGAGCACGCGCCCGTCGGCATCGACCAGCGCCACGGTCTCGATGTCGGTAATCGCGCTGACACGGGCCGCAATCAGAGCGACGGCGTCATCAACCGACATCATCGGCCCACCGAAGGCAAAGCAATCGTCGGACAGTTGCGCCATGATGCCTCGTCAGCGCGCGAGCGCGCTCTTCGCCATCGCTTCGTCAGCCGTCATTGCCGAGCCCAAGACCAGCGCGGCCACGGCCGGGATATCATCCAGATGGACCGTCGGCAGCCTGGTTTCAACTGCACCGTCGGTCGCAATGCCGACGATGCCGGGATCGTCGGGAAATAGCAGCGGCTTGGAATTGGCGGCGCGGTGAACCTCGATCTTGCGATGCGGCTCGCGCTTGAAACCTTCGACCACGACGAGGTCGACCGCCGACAGCTTTGCGAGCAGTTCCGGCAACCGCGGCTCCGCCGCACCGCGCAACTCATGCATCAGCGCCCAGCGCCTCTCAGAGGCCACCAGCACCTCGGCCGCACCCGCCTCGCGATGGCGCCAGGAATCCTTGCCGGGCACGTCGACGTCGAACTGGTGATGGGCATGCTTGATTACGGAGACGCGCAGGCCTTGCGCATTGAAATGCGGAATCAGCCGCGTCAACAGCGTGGTCTTGCCCGCTCCGCTCCATCCCGCCAGGCCGATGATTTTCATCACAACTCGATCTCCGCCAGCCATATCACACGGCTGGAACCACCATCTCCGTCATTGCGAGCGGAGGCGTTTCCCTCATTCCCTCACATGCTTATATCGGCCTGAGGCGAATGTCATGCTAACCTCGCGTCCATGATGAAGATCGACAAAGCCCCGGTCCCCCTGATCGTCCCGAACCCGGACGATTCGCGCCTGACGCAGAGCGTCGTCGGCGTCGACCAAGCCGGCGCGAGGGTCGAGACCAAGGTGCCGATGGAACGGCCGCTGACGCTCTATCTCAATGCCCAGGAGATCGTCACCATGATGACGATCGGCGACTATCCGGAGTATCTTGCGCTGGGCTATCTCCTCAACCAGAACATGCTGAAATACAGCGACGTCGTCACCGAGGTCGAATATGACGACGACCTCCAGGTCGTCGTGGTGCGCACCGAACACCACACCAATTTCGAGGCGAAACTGAAGAAGCGCACGCAGACCTCGGGCTGTGCGCAGGGCACTGCGTTCGGCGACCTGCTGGAAGCGGTGGAAAGCGTTGCGCTGCCGAAGGCCGAGTTGCGCACCTCCTGGCTGTACCAGATGACGCTGACAATCAACACCATGCCCTCGCTCTATCTCGAGGCCGGCGCGATCCACGGCTGCGTGCTGTGCAAGGAGGGCACGCCGCTCTGCTACACCGAGGATGTCGGCCGCCACAACGCCGTCGACAAGATCGCGGGCTGGATGTACCGCCACGGCGTCGAGGCCGGCGACAAGATCCTCTACACCACGGGCCGGCTGACTTCCGAGATGGTGATCAAGACGGTGCGGATGGGCATCCCCATCCTGGTATCGCGCTCGGGCTTCACCGCGTGGGGCGTCGATCTCGCCCGCCAGGTCGGGCTGACGCTGATCGGGCGGACCCGCGGCAAGCGCTTCATCGCGCTCTCGGGCGAAGAGCGCATCGTCTACGACCAGAACCTCGCTTATGTCGAGGAGGAGTCGGCCAAGCACAAGCGCAAGGGTGAAGGTGGTGACGACTGAGATTCCGCCGACCGTGGGCGTGCTGCTTGCAGGCGGCCTGGCTCGGCGCATGGGCGGCGGCGACAAGCCGATGCGCACGATCGGCGGCCGCACGATTCTGGAGCGCGTGATCGCGCGCCTGAAGCCGCAATGTGACGGGCTGATCCTCAACGCCAATGGCGAGCCTTCGCGTTTTTCTGCATTTGGATTGACCGTCGTCGCCGATGACGTGCCGGGCTATCCCGGACCGCTCGCCGGCATTCTCGCCGCGCTCGACTGGACAGCGGCGCACCGGCCCCGCATCGAATGGGTGCTGAGCGCCGCCGGCGACTGCCCGTTTCTGCCGCGCGACCTCGTCGCAAGGTTGCACGCGGCGCGCGCCGCAGAGAATGCGCAACTCGCCGTCGCCGCTTCCGGCGAACAGTCGCATCCGGTGATCGGCTTGTGGCGCGTCGCCTTGCGCGAGGAATTGCGCCAAGCGCTCGTCGTCGAGGACGTCCGCAAGATCGACCGCTGGACCGCGCGCTATCCGCTCGCAACGGTGACATGGCCGGTTCAGCCGCTCGATCCATTCTTCAATGCCAACACGATCGAGGACATCGCGGAAGCCGGGCGGCTGGCGGCGCTGGATGAGCGCTTGGCGCAATAAAACTGAGTTTTGGGGAACCCGATCCCAAACCGCTCGCGCCCGCGGTACAGCGTGCGCTTACCGAAGCGGAAGAGCGCGAACGCGTGCGCGAGCAGGCCGCTCAGGCGGCGAGCAATCCGGTCCAGGCGTCATAGCCCCAGACCTTACGCCACCGGTACTCTCCCTCGATTTTACGCCGGCGGGAATCCGGCCCGCGCCAGCGCCGCGCGGCTTTCGTCCGAGGCAAGCGCGTCAAGAAAAGCCTGCACCGCCGGGCGCTGCTTGCGCGCGCTCACCAGCGCGAAATCATAATGCTCTTCTGCAAGCGGAATGAAACCGAGGCCGAACGCCTGAGCGACCGGCGCGATGGTCAAGCCCCAGTCGGCACGATGCTGCGCCACCGCGGCGGCCACGGCATTGTGCGATCGCGGCTGATTCCAATAACCTTCCGGCCGCGCGCCGCCGAGCAGACGATCGACCAGAATGCGCGTGCCGGCGCCCTGGTTGCGGTTGACCATGATGCAGGCAGGATCGGCGAGCGCCGCAGCGACGGCGTCCTTTGCGCTCAGGCTCTCGAACCGCCTGTCACCGCGGCGGAACACGATGCCCTGCATCCGCCGCCATCCAGGCACGAGCTCGAGGCCTTCGGCGAGGTACGGCGTGTTGTAGGTCTCGGTCTTGTCGTCGAACAGATGGATCGGCGCGAGATCACACTCGCCGCGTCGAGCAGCCGCGAGGCCACCGAGACTGCCCACCGCGATCGAGCGCACGTTAAGGCCCGCGTGCGCGAGCGGCGCGGCGACGATATCGAGCCCGGTGCAATGGCTGCCGATGATGACGAGATCGGGCACGCGCACATGCGGCGTGAACAGCGTCACCTCGGCCTCGGTGCCGGCGGGCATCTGGTCGGCAAGCGCATCGATGCGCAGGAAGCCGTCGGCCTGCGCGAACGACGTGATCGCACCCGAGCCCTTTCCGGAGGGGTAAGCGATCAGCCCGTCCTTACCATCGACCAGCGACACCATCACGAACTCGGTACGGCCGAGCTCGGAGGCAATCCGCACCGGCACCTTCGCACTCACTTTGGCATCCGCGCGCGGCGGCAGACCCGCCATCTGCCGCAACACCGGCACGATCATGTCGTGGAAGGTGAACATCGCAGAGGTCGGAAAGCCCGGCAGGATGACCACCGGCTTGCCATCGCAGACCGCAAGGCAAAGCGGTTTACCGGGCTTGAGCGCGACGCCGTGGGCGATGATGCCGGGCTGGCCGAGGCGCCCGATGATGCGATGGGACACATCGCCCGCGCCTTTCGACGTGCCGCCCGACAGCACCAGCATGTCGGCCGCCGCCAGCGCCTCGCGCATCGCGGCCTCGAGCTTGGCCTCGTCATCCGGAACCGCGCCGACGAAATGCGCCGCGCCGCCGTTCTCGTCGATCGCGGCAGTGACGATCGCGCCATTGGTGTCGTAGATCGCGGCGGCCGCGAGCATCTCGCCGGGCTGCACCAGTTCATCGCCGGTCGAGATGACCGCAACGCGCGGCTTGCGCACGACCTTGACCTCGGCGATGCCGCAGGCCGCGAGCATTCCGATCTCGCGCGAACCGACGATGGCGCCACTGCGCAGCAGGGCTTCGTCGCGCGCGATGTCCGAACCGGCATACGACACGAACTGGCCCGGCGAAGCCGCGCGGCGGACCTCGATCGCGCCCGTTCCAGCCGGCTGGGTATGCTCGACCATGACCACCGCATCAGCGCCGCGCGGCAGCGGACCGCCGGTGGCGATCGCCGTCGCCGTGCCGGAGGCGACCTGAAGGACCGGCGCCGTACCGCAGGCGATGATCTCGCCGTTCAGGGCAAGACGCACGGGCGAGGCCTCGCTCGCCGGGGCAAGATCTGCCGAGCGGACGGCAAAGCCGTCGACATTGGAGCGGTCGAAGGGCGGCACGTCGATCGGCGCAAAGATGTCTTCGGCGAGCGCACTTCCGAGCGTAGCCGCAAGCGCGCGCATCTCGCTCGGCAGCGCGCGGGGGAACAAAGCCGCTTCAAAGCGCGCCAGCGCTTCCTCGCGGGAGAGGATCTTGAGGAACTGCTCCTGATCCACTGAACTGCGGACGTTCGGTTGCGGAATCTCGTTCATGCCGGAACCCCTATCATTCCCACATCAGATAGGCATCGACCGGCGCACCCGCCGCAAAGCCTTCACTGTCGCCCGGAACGAGCAGCCATGCATCGGCGCGGGCGATCGCCTGCAAGGACAGCTCACCGACCGCGAGCGGCAGCCACGCGCCTTGTTCCTCGGCCAGTAGCGCGATCTCCGCCATGCCGACGATTGACGCAATCTTGCGCGCGAGCGGCAAGGCGACGGATTTGCGTGAGGCCCGCACCGACAGATGATCCAGCACCGGACGGAGCAGCCCGACCCACACCGCAAATGCCTGATCGGGCGCGCCCGGCAGCGCGACGACCGGAACTGATCCGATTTTTCCGATCGCCGCCGTTCGTCCAGGCTGCATCGCAATGCCGTGGGCCAGGACCTCGCCGCAATCAGCCAGCGCGGCGACGGCAGCATCTTTGCGACCGACGCCGGTGCCGCCGACCGTCAGCAGCAGGTCGCAGGCCGTGGTGTCGAGCACCTTCGCAATCGACGCAGCATCGCGCCCAGGCGCATCTGCCATCGTCACTTCCGCGCCCGCAGCACGAGCCTGATCCACAACGAGCTGCGCAGCCGCAACACCACCGGCCATGTTGATGACGCGCAGCCGGGGACGGCGGACGCTCAGTGTCTTCAGTTCCGCAGCTCGCGCCAGCAGAAGGCCGGTCGCGCGGACAGGCATGCCCTCGGGAACGATCGAGGTGCCATTGGCGATATCGCTGCCCGCGCGCCGGACGCCCTGCCCGGGAAAACCTTCGGTGAGCACTTCGGTGATCGGACCCGCAGTGTCGACCGCGTCGGCATCGAGCACGCAATCGCATCGCTCAGGTATCGCGTCGCCGGCTTCGACCCAAACCGGAGGCGCCGTCAAAGACAGCGGCGCGTAGGAGGACGCGCCGACGAGATCGCTGGCGCGCAACGCCCAGCCGTCCGTGGCAGCGATATCGTGTGGCGGAGAGGCGCCGAGCGGCGGCATTCCGGCCGCAACGCAGCCGAGCGCATCGGCGAGGGGCAGATCGGCAGGCGCGACCGGCTCAACGCCGCGCAGCAGCGCGGCGAGCGCGAGATCGAGCGGCGTGAGCGACGGCGGCAGGCGCTGGGTCATCCTTCACGTGGACCACGCTGCGCTCCGTTTGGCAACTCGCCTAGTCAGGCTTCCTGGCGGCATCCGGAAAGAACAGCTGCTGCCCGTCGATCTTGTAGCCGGCGATTGCGGCCTGGCCCTCCGGCGAGATCAGCCAGTCGATGAAAGCCTGTCCCAGCTCTTTCTTCACCGAGGGATATTTTTCCGGGTTCACCAGCATCACGCCATATTGGTTGAAAAGCCGCTTGTCGCCCTCGACGACGATGTCGAGATCGCCGCGGTTCTTGAATGCGATCCAGGTGCCGCGATCGGAGAGCACATAGGCATTCATCGCACTCGCGGTGTTGAGCGCCGCGCCCATGCCCTGCCCGATCTCGCGATACCAGGCACCCTTGACGCTCGCTACATCGATGCCGGCGATGATCCAGAGTGCAAGCTCGGCGGCATGGGTGCCGGAACGGTCGCCGCGCGAGACGAAGGGCGCGCCCTTGGCCTCGATCGCCTTCAGCGCGGTCGCGATGTCCTTGCCCTTGACGCCGGCGGGATCACTCTTCGGCCCGATCAGCACGAAGTCGTTGTACATCACGTCGAAACGCTTCACGCCAAATCCGTCGGCGACGAACCTCTCCTCCTGCGGTTTTGCGTGCACGAACACGACATCGACATCACCGCGGCGTGCGGTGTCGAGCGCCTGGCCAGTGCCTTGCGCGATCACCTTCACGTCGATGCCGGTCTTGGCCTTGAACATCGGCAGGAGATAGCCGAACAGGCCGGAGTCCTGCGTCGACGTCGTCGAGGCCACGACGATCGAGCGATCCTCGGCAGACGAAGTCGAATTGATCAAGGCGATGCCCAGCAGCATCGCGATCGCGAGGAACGGGCGGCGAGAGGCCATCAGAAAACTCCACTTCAAATCACGAGATCGCCGCGCAGGAAAGCCTGCGCTTCCGGCGTCGACGGATGGTCCAGGAATTCGCTCGCCCGCGCGCGCTCGCACAGCGTCCCGCGCGCAAGGAAAACCACCTCGCCCGCAAGCCGCCGCACCTGGCCCAGATCGTGCGAAGCCATCACGATCTTGATGCCGGATTGCGCCGCGCTCGTGACGATCTCCTCCACCGCACGCGTCGCGGCAGGATCGAGATTGGCCGTCGGCTCGTCCAGCAGGAGGAGCTCGGGATCGCGCGCAAGCGCGCGGGCCAGCGCCAGCCGCTGCTGCTCGCCGCCGGACAGGAGCCGCGCCGGACGGTGGGCGAGATCGGCAAGGCCAACCCGCTCCAGCAGCTCTGCCGCGCGCTCGGTCCGGTGCGCATGGGGCGCGCCGGCCTGCGCCAGTGCGTAGGTGACGTTGGCTGCAGCCGTGCGTCGCAACATCACCGGACGCTGGAACACGAAGGCGCGCCGCGTCGGCGCCGGATCGTTGCGGCCACCCCAACTGATGCGGCCGCCCGTCGGCGCCACAAGTCCCATGCACAGCCGCAGCAGGCTGGTCTTGCCGGAGCCGTTGGGGCCGATCAGCAATGTCGGCGCACCCGACGTGATCGTGAGGCTGATGCGATCGAGGATCGCAGCCGCGCCCCTCTGTAGCGAGACGTCCTCGAGCATCACGGGAAGATCGCTGATCGGCGCCCGCATGGTCACCCCGTCACCCGTTGCGACCAGACGCGTGTGCCCCATGCGGCCGCGTTGATGGCGAGCACGATGACGATCAGGATCGCGCCGAGGCCCATTGCCAGCGGCAGATTGCCTTTGGATGTCTCGAGCGCCACAGCGGTAGTCATGGTGCGGGTAAAGCCGTCGATATTGCCGCCGACGATCATGACCGCGCCGACTTCCGCAGCAGCGCGGCCGAAGCCGGCCAGCAGCGCCGTCAGCAGGCTGAAGCGCGCATCCCACAACAATGTCGTCATGCGGCCGACCGCGCTCACATTCATGGCGCGAAGCTCATCGCGATACTCGACCCAGAGGTCCTCCACGGTCTGCCGGGTCAGCGCAGCGATGATCGGCACGATCAGCACGGTCTGGGCGATCACCATCGCCGTCGGCGTGAAGAGGATTCCGAGTTCGCCGAGCGGCCCAGAGCGCGACAGCAGCAGGTAGAGCGCAAGCCCGACCACGACCGGCGGCAGGCCCATCATGGCGTTGAGCAGCACCACCAGGACGGTGCGGCCAGGGACATGCGTCAGCGCCAGCAATGCGCCGAGCGGCATACCGATCGCCGACGCCAAAGCGACCGCCGCAAGGCTCACACCCAATGAGAGCCGTACGATCGCCAGCAACGCTGGATCGCCGCTCAGGATGAGTTGCAAAGCACTGAGATGATCGGGCATGGTTCCCATAGGCACATTCAACTGCAAAAATTCCGGCCCACGTCAAACGCCAAAAAACATACAAAGATATGCATAGGAATGCAGAATGGAATTCCTGACTACAAGTGAGGCGGCAGACTACCTCCGGTTGGGGGAGCGCAAGCTTTATGAGCTCGTCACCACCGGAGCCATCCCCTGTAGCAAGGTGACGGGGAAGTGGTTGTTCCCGCGCCATGAACTCGATTTGTGGGTGCTGTCGGGCTTGGCGCGCCCGGCCGGCATGCAGGCGACCGAGCCGCCGCCGATCGTCGGCGGCAGTCAGGACAGCCTGCTGGAATGGAGCCTCCGGGAGTCCGGCTCCGGCCTCGCTTCGCTCAACGAGGGCACGGCCCGAGGGCTGGAGCGCTTGCAGCGCGACGAGGTGATGGCGGCGGCGCTGCATTGTCACGGCCTCGATAGTTCGGACAATTTCGCCAATGACGCCAATGCTGCCGCTTTGCGCACCGCGCCGGACCTGCACGATGCCGTGCTGGTCGGCCTGGTGCGCCGCGAGCAGGGCCTCTTGGTGGCGCCGGGCAACCCGAAGCGTCTGCGCAGCCTGTCAGACGTGCTCGCACTCGGGGCCAGGATGGTACTGCGACAAGAGGGCGCAGGCGCGCAGATGCTGCTCGATGTGCTGCTCAAGCGCGCCGGTGCCTCCTTTCGGGATCTGCGCCGGCTGGATGCGCCGAGCCTCACCGGGCCCGACCTCGCCGCCACGATCCGCGCCGGCCACGCCGATTGCGGCGTCGCAACGCGCGGGGCGGCCAAGTCGGCCCAGCTCGATTTCGTGCCGCTGCTCTGGGAGAATTTCGATCTCGCCATGCGGCAGCGCAGCTATTTCCGCCCGCCGATGCAGGCGCTGATCCGGTTCCTCGGCGAGAAGAAGCTGCGCCAGCGTGCCGAGGAGCTGACCGGCTATGATCCCTCGCCGGCGGGTCAGATACGGTTCGCCGCCTGACCAACGTTGACGCCCGGCCCCAAATAGTTGCAAAAGAAACCAATTCAGCCGGGCCATACCCGGCCGCGATCAAGGGAACAGGGGCCAACGAGCCGCATGAGGGGAGGAATAGCGTGTCACCAGGCAGAACAGGATTGTCCGCTGTCGCCGCGATCGCGGCCGTGACGCTGCTGTCGGGCACCGCCTCGGCGCAGGTGTCCGACGACGTCGTCAAGATCGGCGTGCTCACCGATATGAACGGCCCGGCCTCGACGCCGACCGGCCAGGGCTCGGTGACGGCGGCGCAGATGGCGATCGATGATTTCGGCGGCAAAGTGCTCGGCAAGCCGATCAGCGTCGTGGTCGGCGACCACCAGCTCAAGCCGGATATCGGTGGCGCGATCGCGCGGCGCTGGTACGACGTCGATCAGATCGATCTCATCGTCGACGTGCCGGTGTCGGCGGTCGGATTGGCGGTGCAGAACATGGCCAACGAGAAGAAGAAGCTGTTCATCACCCACTCGACCGGGACGGCCGATTTCCACGGCAAATTCTGCTCGCCCTACGCCATCCAATGGGTGTTCGACACCCGCGCGCTCGCGGTCGGCACTGCGCAGGCGGTGGTCAAGCGCGGCGGCGACAGCTGGTTCTTCATCACCGACGACTATGCCTTCGGACATTCGCTGGAGCGCGACGCC
The DNA here is from genome assembly GCF_029714405.1 of Bradyrhizobium sp. CB82. NCBI lineage: Bacteria > Pseudomonadati > Pseudomonadota > Alphaproteobacteria > Hyphomicrobiales > Nitrobacteraceae > Bradyrhizobium > Bradyrhizobium sp. CB82. Next base: position 7,227,434 of record NZ_CP121650.1, read on the forward strand.
TCCGCGGTCGTGACGGCCAGTGGCGGCAAGGTACTGGGCTCGGTGCGGCCGCCGCTGGCGACGCCGGATCTCTCCTCCTTCGTGCTCCAGGCGCAGGCCTCGAAGGCAAAGATCATCGGCATTGCCGCCGGTCCCCCGAACAACATGAACGAGATCAAGACCGGCGCCGAGTTCGGCGTGTTCAAGGGCGGCCAGCAGATGGCGGCGCTGCTCGCGCTGATCACCGACATCCACGGCCTCGGCCTGCAAGCGGCGCAGGGCCTGCTGCTGACGACCTCGTTCTATTGGGACATGGACGACAAGACCCGCGAATGGGCCAAGCGCTATTTCGCCAAGATGAACCGGATGCCGACGATGTGGCAGGCCGGCGTCTATTCGTCGGTGATGCACTATCTCGATGCCATCAAGGAGACCGGCACCGACGATCCGCTCAAGGTCGCGGCAAAAATGCGGGAGAAGCCGATCGAGGATTTCTTTGCCCGCAACGGCAAGCTGCGCGAGGACAATCTGATGGTGCACGATCTCTGGCTGGTCCAGGTCAAGTCGCCGGAGGAAAGCAAATATCCCTGGGACTATTACAAGATCCTCGCGACCATTCCAGGCGACCAGGCGTTCGGCCCGCCAGATCCCGCGTGTCCGCTGGTGAAGAAGTGAGATCGGCAAGCGGCGAATAGCGAATAAAGCCTTCCCTTCGCTATCTTGCCACGCCGATCTCGCGGAAATATTTCATCACGCCGGGATGAATCAATTCCGGCTTCGGCACGGCCGCGACGGTGTTCGCGGCCGTGGTCTCGCAGGCCTGCGCGAGTTTCTTGCAGAACACAGCCTCGGCGCCGTGCAGCGTCTTGGCCAATCGGTACGCGATATCGTCCGGCAAATCCTCGCGCGTGAGCACAAAGCTCCAGGAGCCGAGCGAGGCGATCGGTTCGGTCTGCTTCGGGTAGGACCCGGCCGGCACCGTGAGCGGCTTCAGGAAGGAATGTTTGGCGCGGATGCGCGCGATCTCCTCGGCGCTCGGTGCGATGAAGCGCGCACCGGATGGGCTCGACGCGACTGCGGCAAAGCCGGGCCAGCCGATGCCGGCGCCCCAGAGTGCGGCGACGCGGCCGTCCTCCACCATCGCAGGGCCTTCGCCGGCGCGGTCGAGATAGATCGCCTTGAAGTCCTCCTCCTGCTTGAGGCCGAGACCGTCCAGCACGTAACGCGAAAGGATCGGCAGCCCCGAGCCCTTCGCGCCGAACGCCACCGGCTGGCCGACGAGATCGCGAATGGTTTTGAAGGGGCTATCCGCCCGCACCACGAACATGCCGGGGTTGGAATAGATCGCCGTGAGGATTTTCAGCCGCACCGGCGCGCGGCCGATGCCGGCGAAGGCCTCATAGGCCGGCTCGCCGGCGACGAGGGCGAGATCGAGTTCGCCCTTCTCCAGCAGCGGAATGTTCTCGTTGCTGCCCTTGGTGTTGCGCGGGGCAATGATGAGCTGCGGATCGGCGGCGTTCATCGCGTCGGCGAAGGCGTTGCCATAAAGCGGAAAGCCGCCGCCGGGCGTGGCGGTACCGAGGCTGATCGTCGTTGTCGAAATGGCCTTGTCTCTGTCCTCTCGGGTTTGGGCTGAGGCTGCGCCTGCAAACAGCACTGCGCCCAGCATGATCAGCGAACAGAGTTTCATGAGGGCTCCTCGGCGCGCAGGCCCTGCCCGCGTCGAACTGAACTCGTGACGATGTAGGCAGCGGCCGGATTTTATGGAAGCATGGCGGCAACGAGAATAAAGCAATGGGAGGCGTCATGTTGGGAGTTTTGCGTCACGGTCTCTTCGGTCTTGCCCTTCTTTCCAGCCTCGCCGGCCTTTCATCCCCCGCCTCCGCCGCCGACTACCCGAACCGCCCGGTGCACTGGCTGATCGGCTTTGCCGCGGGCGGCCCGGTCGACATCGTGGCGCGGATCATGGCGCAATGGCTGTCGGATCGTTTCGGTCAGCAATTCATCGTCGAGAACCGCACCGGAAGCGGCGGCAACATCGCGGCCGCCGCGGCGATCAATGCGCCGCCCGACGGCTATACGCTGCTGTTCGTCGCGCCCAACAACGCGATCTCGACCTCGCTGTACAAGAAGCTGCCGTTCGACTTCCTGCGCGACACGACGCCGGTCGCCAGCATCATGCAGCTCACCAACATGCTGGTCGTCTCGAATGCCATGCCGGTGAAGACCGTCCAGGAGTTCATCGACTACTGCAAGGCCAATCCCGGCCAGATCTCCTACGCGTCCTCCGGCAACGGCACCTCCGTGCACATGTCGGCGGAGCTGTTCAAGGCGATGACCAAATGCGACATGGTGCATGTGCCGTATCGCGGCTCGGCGATCGCCTTCCCCGACATCATCTCCAACAAGGTGCAGCTGATCTTCGACAACCTGCCCTCGGCGCTGGAACAGGCGCGCGGCGGCAATGTCCGCGCGCTCGGCGTCACCTCGCCAAAACGCTGGCCGAGCGTGCCCGATGTGCCGGCCATCGCCGAGACGGTGCCGGGATTCGAATCGGTCGGCTTCTACGGCATCTCCGCGCCCAAGGGCACGCCGGGCGAGATCGTCGATCTCCTCAACAAGGCCGTCGGCGAGGCGCTGAAGGACCCGAAGCTGGTGGCGCGGCTCGCCGAGACCGGCGGCATCCCCAGGCCGATGACGCCGGCCGAATTCGGCAAGCTGGTCGAGGGCGAGACCGAGAAATGGCGCAAGGTGGTCGAGTTCGCCGGCGTTTCGGTGGACTGATCGACGATATCGCCCCCTGGCCGGACCCGTGAACGGGCGGAGCGGGTCCCGCTCCGACCAAAATATCGAAAACAACCCCATGCAAAGGAGCAAATGGCGGTGCCCGAACGGATGCGCGCGACGTCGAGACAGTTGACACGTCGGGCAAAACAGGCGCATAAGTGCAACATCACCAATTTCGGCAATTCGTAAACGGCATCCCAGGCCTGCCTAGGGGCAGCGCCTGCATTTCCGTGAGCAGGGTCGGCATTGCACCCTCGGCTCAGGCCCTGTAAACGGACGGCGCACCGTTGCCGGCCGCATTCTCGCGGCCGCCTCGCGGCGGGGCCTGTAGCTCAATGGTTAGAGCCGGCCGCTCATAACGGTCTGGTTGCAGGTTCGAGTCCTGCCGGGCCCACCAATGGAATCAATGACTTACAGGATGTTCCATAATCCCGGGTCCCGGTTCGGGTCCCGCTGTATCTTCTATTTTTTCGAATCTGTTTTTGTCCGTATTGCGCGTCGTTTGTGTCCTGAGTTGAGTTTCGCTCGATCCTTTTCGAGGCGAGCGAGGAAACGCCGCTGGCTCGCCTCTGCCGCCGCCTGCGTCGTGTCAGAGTGGCTCAGTGCTTCGTTTTTCTTTGGTACACGACACAGCTCCCTCATGCGGGCGATCACGACCAACGTCGTGAAATGCTTGCCGGCTATAAGTTCGACCTCAAGGCGGCCTCTCGCGATTTCCTTTCTCAATCCCGATATCGTCATGCCTCCCGCGTGAAAGGCTTCCCGTAAAGCGACGTCGAGCCGAAGCGGTGTGTCGGGCGGATACTTACTCATGAAGCACCTGAACGCTCACCGCCTATTCCACGCAGGCGTGAATACTATAGTCTGTAGCGCTTTAGTGTTCGAGCCAAGACTATGGAGGTGTGAAGAGCCCCCAAACGCAGCCTTCGGAAAAATCATCGCTGGCCTCAGGCAAACTGCCCGGCTCTCCCAAGAAGGGCTGGCGGACCATGCTGCTATCCATCGGACGTATGTCAGCCAGATCGAACGAGGGCTAAAATCGCCAACCATCGTAATGCTTTTGCGGCTGGCGAAGGCTCTGGACACCACTCCGAGCAGGATTTTGAAGAGCCTTGAGGGCGATCTCGGATAATGAACGTGTCTGGCGGTAACATGCCCCTGTACGTTATCGCGGTGCAGAAACCGATACGGCCTCTCAACGCCGTTCAGCCTTCCCGGCACACTCTTAAACCATAGTCATGCGCGGAAGACCTTGCACGCTTCAGTTGCGAAGCTAATATTCATAAGTTGAGTCGCATTTGGCAGAAGGATGGGGAAAGCAAAACCACTGCGGATTGGACCGCTTGCCTTCGCAACGCAGCAGAAGGCCCTGCTCTTTTTCAAAGAGATGCTCTCACGGTACCGCCCTGACGATTGGGTGTCAGAATCCGACGCGCAATTTTTAACAGAGCTTCTAAAACGGCACCCCGACTGGTGCGACAAGGTCGGCAATGGCATTCATCATTTTGAGGTCATGCGGGCTGACTTCAATACCAAGTGCTTTGGGGTAGTCAGGCGTGACGGGTCACGCATCGATTTCTCGTATAAGGTTTGTGTAACATCATCAACATCCGGCAGTTAGACAGCCGAATGCGGCAGTCGGCCCCGAGCGTGTGAGTCGATTGTGTCGAAGCCAAATCCTATCAGCGCTGCGGATATAGTGGCCTCATTGCAAGGCGACTTCTCTTCGTTGGCGAAACTAATACGTTCGCTGACCCCCAAAAGTTGCAGCAACAATTACATAACGATCCGCGGTCATTACCTCCCATTCCAGGGCTCGAAGCCCCGATTGGGAGAACTGCTGGAACACATTTCACTCTACATTTGCAACTTTGCTCTGAGTCGATCTGAAATCGATGCGGTGCATGACAAGGTTCGAACCGCGAGCGAACAGGAGAAGCTACTCGCATACATCGGTTTGCGCGACTCCGCCGCCGAGCTTTTCATCAAAGCGCAAAAATCGACCAATCGAAATGGCGAATGCGGAGAGCTGTTGCTCTACCTACGCACAATCGAACAAGCTAATATTCTTCTGGGGTGAGGCTAAGATTCACAAAACAATCGGAAGCGCCCTGGGTGATGCCGTCGACTCGATTTCCAGCGCATTGGAACACTCAAAACTCAAAGAAGATATCAGGCTAGTACGCCGCTTTATTAGCACAACCGGCTTGCCGACTAGCGCGCAAGCTAAGATTGTCGAGTACCTCGACCCATTGAGCGACACCTACGATCATAAGCTTTACGCATCTACGTGCCTGATAGGGTTCGACTTCGCGGCGTTCTCGAAACTTGCAACGGTAGATCCTAGTAACATCGAAACCTTCTTTGCAAAACAGCTTGAGGCAGAGCTTGAGAAAGCCACCAAGTCTCTTCAGTCAATGCTCGCCAGAAACAATATCAGTCATCACCGATTAGAGGTCTTCTTCCTCCCTGTGGAGTCGGTGACCCAGCTGCGAGATGACTGGCAAGCGCGGATCGGATGGGCCAAATGATCGATGTGCTTATTGATAAGGTTTGGTCGAACCCACGACTTCCGGAAGCCATGAAGATTTTGGAGCGACTTTGGATCGCAAGGTCTGCTGGTGTCGAACCTACTACGCCTGTTGTCGCGGTTGATAGGCACAAAGCCAGTCGGTACGTAGAAGCAGCCGCGATACTTGCCTGCTCATCTCAACCCGCGCAACGTTTGGCAGCGTATCGGCTCGCAACGTATGTACATGAACTATTTTCCGGCACCATCGACGGCCTAGATGGCGCTGTTCGAGCTGTTCTCGTCAGACTTGGCAACTTTCCAAGCATATTGACCAGCTCGCCCATAGGAGAAGCTTTGGCTTCGACGCCTTGGGCGATCGCCCAGGAAGAAATGGTGAGGCGCGGCGCCAATGAGATATCAATCGCGCGGAACCGATTCTCACTTACTGACTTTCAGAAATCACTCTGGGACAGTCTCAGTAGCGGAACGTCGATCGCAATATCAGCGCCAACATCGACTGGTAAATCATTCATACTGCAGGCTTTCATATCAAACGCCTACGCTTCGCGCCCCCAGTTTTGTGCATGCTATGTCGTTCCTACTCGAGCTCTGATTTCACAAGTCCAGGCCGATCTGAAGTTAGCGTTAGCCGATGCCTCAGTCCAAGATGTTGAGGTCATAACTGTTCCTCCCGAGCCTGACGAACAGCTACCATCTAAGGTCGTTTTTGTCTTTACCCAGGAGCGGCTTCAGATCCTGCTTAACAACGATCCACATCGCGAAGTCGACTTCCTCGTAATCGACGAGGCACATTCCGTCCAAGAAGGCGATAGAGGAATCCTTCTTCAGGGCGTGATTGATGAACTCATCGCTCGCAAAGCCGACACGCAACTGCTGTTTGCGAGTCCGACAATCTCGAACCTAGAGGTATTTGGCCACATGACTGGGAGGTCGGACATTCGCCCCCAGTTTACTAGCGAAGCCACGGTGTCTCAGAACTTCATTGAAGTTGAAGTTACCGGGGTCAAGCACGGCGATGTTGCACTCTTTGCTAGAGATGGCGAAAACCGCAACGAGATCGGTAAAGCTCGATTAGGACAGACTTTAGCTTCTAAGATCGACTGCCTGGTTCATCTCTCTCACCGATTTGGATCTGAGAAACAGTCTATCGTGTATGCGGATGGTCAAGCAGATGCTGAGAAGATCGCTCTTCAGATTAGTGCATTACGCGCAGGCAAGGATGATCATCAGCCTGCTTCTCAGGCTCTACAAGAGCTGTCGAACCTAGCAAAGGAGGCGGTGCACTCGAAATACGGCTTGGCGGCGACGGTACTAAATGGCGTCGGATTTCACTACGGTAACATCCCCACTGTGCTGAGAAACGCGATCGAGCAGACATTTTCTGCTGGACAGCTCCAGTATCTAGTTTGCACGAGCACACTCTTGGCTGGTGTAAACATGCCTGCGCAGAACATTTTTATGCACTCGCCCCAACGGAAGAAGAGCACACCACTTCAGTCAATCGACTTCTGGAATTTGGCTGGTCGAGCTGGTCGTCTGCGGAAGGAGTTCCAAGGAAATATATATCTGCTCAACTATCAAGACTGGAAAGAGAAACCGCTGTCGGGTCCACGTCTGTCGCCAATCATACCGGCGATGCAGCAGGCAGTAGACCTGCGAGGCTCCGATCTGACCGCTGTCATTGACGACACATCCACGGCCACCATAAGTGCAAAGGCGGAATTGGAAACTGCCTTCGTTCGACTCCTGAGTGATTACAAGAGTGGACGAATAGCGACGACGCTCGATCGCTCCTATACTTCACCCAGCCTTACATCACGGCAACAACTGGAAACTGCTTTGTCCCAAGCCGACAAGCGGATTTCTTTACCTGCGAAGCTGCTGAGATTGTCTCCCACGATTTCAGCACATAGACAGCAAGATTTGCACGACCACTTGACATCCACGATAGCCTCAGGATCCAGGAGTGTCGCTCGCAGTTTCTTGCCGGCACACCCGCGAGAGGGAGCGGCGTTTGATTCTTACGTAAAGGTCCTCGATCTTCTCCACCGCACCATTCTCCCAAAGGCAAACAGTGAAAAACAGAACCGGTTTTTCGCAGTTATGCTCTTAAAATGGATGCAGGGAATCCCTATCCCAGAACTAATTGATGATCGTGCTCGATTTCAGAAGGCATCGATAAGCACACACATACGGGCAACACTTGAGCTGGTCGAGAAGGAGCTTCGCTTCAACTACGTGAGGGCCTTCGGCTGCTATAGTGCAATTCTCGCACACGTGCTCTCAGCGAGAGGGCTCAATGACTTGGCCGCAAGTATTCCTTCACTTGCGCTCTACTTAGAGGTTGGCGCCTCAGATAAAACGATGATTAGCTTTGTGACGCTCGGCCTGTCTCGGATGACAGCGAAGCGGCTGAACAGCCTATGCCCCAACAAATCTCTGGCGTAGTCGACGCGCGAAATTGGCTGGCAGGACAGGATCTGGATTTTTTTGGATTTTCAACTCATGTCCGGCGAGAAATCGAGATCGTCTTGGGTTTGCAGAATGAACGCAGACAAGTGTGAATGAATGCAAACGGGCGTTCCCAATCTTGCATTCGCGCAAAAGAATTTGCTTTTTAAGTCTTTGATTTTATTGATATTTTTTAACATGCGGGTTTTAGCCGCTCGTAACGGTCTGGTTGCAGGTTCGAGTCCTGCCGGGCCCACCAATGGAATCAGCAACTTATCAGGCTTCGTTCCGTCTGATCGGAATCACCGCACCAGATACGTGCGCTTTTCGTTCGCCAGCTGGATCGTGCTTGGCATTTTCTCGACGGCGTCGGACAAATAGTCGGGATGGTGATGGCCATACGTGTTGAGCAGAACCTGGTCCCACTTAGGACAGCGCCGCCGGTGAGCTCGGGGCCGATGTCGACAACCTCGACGAAGTAGTGACCGACGTCGCTGTTGAAGCCGATAAAGTCCCATTTCGCGTCGGCGCTGTGGCCGATAACTCCGGTGAAGCGCGCCGGCTGCCACTCCGGGTTTCTTGTACTCGAGCGCAACAGGACCCAATAGAAGCGCCTTGATACAACCGTGCGATGTCAGTCATAGATCAGGTCCGTTTATTTTCTAGCGCCGATTTTCCTTGCATCATCGCGCAGCCGGCACTGCAGCATTATGGGCTCAAGTGCGCGATTCCGCGCGACGCGCGACCGGGCGCAGGCGCATCGGCTTTCCGCCCGGCGGGTCGAGGGGACCGTTCCCGTCCACTGCACGGAGGCACCAGAGGCACATGACGCGAGGATGGCGCGGTTCTCGGCCAGACTCAATTTCGGATCAGCTAAGACGCCTCGCCGAGGCGAGAACATCCTGGCCGGTGTGAAGAAAAGTATTGAAGTCGAAGACGTTGTCGTGTGCGGGCGTCATCCGCACGATTAACCTGCCATCATAAAGGCGCATCAAGGGATGGCCGCGCGGGCATCCCGGCCGCTCTGTCCTTTGCATCTCTCCCGCGCCAACTTCGTCCACTCTGCCGCAAGCTCCATCCAGCCCTCTTTGAAAGGACTCACGGTCATCCGAGCCATTTGATGGCACAGCTCAGCTTGCATGCGGTAGTGATCCGCCAGAATGGCGGAAGGGGCTATGTCGGACAAGCGCACTTTCATCTCCAGAATCCTTTATCGTTCCGATTCGCTATCGCGCAACGCTGCTGAATGGTCCTAATGCAGGCCCCTGCCACGTGTCGTGCCTCATGTTGGCCAGGGCATCGCTTCAATCCGGCCGCAGGGACGGGGGCGGTTCGACGCTTACTCAGGTGGCTGCGGTCGGGCGATCTAACCTACGGTCTGGTATTGGCTGACTCAGCTATCGGAGAACCTTAGACTTAGCCGGCTCCGCTAGGGACTGAGGCAGCCCGTGGCCACTTTTAGCCTCAGACCTGTTCTTGTCTCTTTCGCTTGGCCTCACACCATTTCACTTGCAGGATTTTGAAGGCCTTGGCGCCACCTGGCGCCTCGACGAGTACGGTCACGCCTTTGGTCTTGCCAATCAATGCCTTCGCGATCGGTGAAGTCACTGAAATCTTTCCCTTGTTCGCGTCTGCTTCCGGCTCGCCGACGATCTGCCAAGTCCGTTTCTCACCAGTATCATCGTCGACCAGCGTCACGGTGGCACCAAATTTGATCGTATCGCCGGAAAGCTTGGATACGTCGACGATTTCCGCACGCGCGAGCTTGTTTTGCAACTCGGCTATTCGAGCCTCGTTGACATTTTGCTCCGCCTGCGCAGCCTGATATTCCGAGTTCTCAACCAAGTTGGCTTCGCTGGCGATCGCCTGCTGAATTCGCTGAACCAGACGAGGTCGTTCGATTTTGATGCGGTGCCTCAGCTCATCTTCGAGAGTGGCGTGACCCGCGGCGGTCATGGGAATTGTTGTCATCGAGATTCCGCATCAGATCATTTCTTAGTGGTACAGATCCTGGTCTTCGCAGCGGGCTCATCTCTCATCCGGACCGGCGGCCGAAGCAGGAAGCTAAAGCTTCCAGCCTGCGGCCTCCTTCGTCTGGCCCGATGCGCCGAGCTGAGCAGATTTGAGACCGTCGGCTCTCTCGATTGACGAGAAAGTCTTCGCTTCACGGCTATCCGCTGACCTGAATGGCACGCGGCTTCGCCTTTTCAGCGAACGGTAGCCTGAGCGAAAGCACACCATCCCTGAGCTCAGCCGCGATCTTACCCTGATCGATCGTGTCGGAAAGCCGGAAGCTCCTCGAGAAGTGGCCGACGTTATATTCGGTATAGAGCGGCTGCAGGCCCTGGTATTTCGAGAAATCAAGCTTGCCGTCGATCTTGAGCACCTTATCCTCGACTCGGACATCGACGCTGTTCTTGTCAACACCCGGCATTTCGAGGACTACATTCAACCCATCCTTTGTCTCATAGATATCAGCGTTCGGCATGAATATCCGCGCCGGGATAGTGGTCTCTTCCTTCTTCTCTACTTCGCGCTTCTGTGCGACCTGCAGTTCCTGTTTCGAAGCCATGTTCGTGCCTCCTCGAAAGCTCTTAGCCCATCCCGCTCTCTCCGACAGCGGCAAGGAACGGGTGACGGCTTGGCCATTCAGGTGATCTTAATACTGCGTGGCTTGTCGCTTTCCGCTCGCGGCAGGAATAGCGCCAAGATGCCGTCCCGATATTCGGCCTTGATTCCGTCCGGATCGATCTGCACCGGGAACGACAGTGTACGGTCGAACTCGCCCGAGGTGCGCTCACGGCGGTGCAGGCTGACCTCCTCTGGATAGTCGACCATTTTCCTGCCGAAGATGCGGATGGCGTTTTCCTTTGCCTCGATCTGCAGGTCGCTCTTGCTGACACCTGGCAGCTCGACAATCGCAAGGATGTCGTCGCCTTGCTGGAAAACGTTGATGGGCGGGAACGGGCCGCGACTAGCCGTTAGATCCTGCAGCCAATCGGAGGACAGGGTCGCCTCTAGCGATCGTTGAAGATTGAGTAGCGCATCGAACGGATCGGCAAATCCCATGATCATGTTTGCACCCCAGATAGCTTGTTGGCGGGGCGAGGAAGGATCATGGTCGCCCCTCGTAGCTTTGACTTAGGACGACCGTTGGCGCTGTCAAGGGGCGAGTGCTAAGCGCCGAAAAATTTCCGTGCTCCGCTTAGCGGTCTTGTTTCAGCATAGGCGCGACGCAAGGATTTGATGTTAGCCGCCGCGAGCCCTCATACCTAGTGATGGTCCTCGATGTTCGCGCGGACCAAATCAGCGCGCGCATGATTGCAGAAGTGGCTAGCAGCCACCACACGCCGCAGGACCATTCCTCTGAGTTTATGTCAGAGTTTCAAGGTCAAAGGGAATGCAGACGCTAACAGTCCTTCAAACCTTGCTAGCAGTTCACGAAGGCGCTTCTCCACAGTTTCGCGCTCGGCATCGGCGAGTTCAGTCTGAAGCAATCTACGGCAGCGCCAGATGTTGTTCCGCACGGATCTGATCTCACCGAAGCTGTCATCAATCGTAGACATCACCGAGGCGACCCCACTGCCCCCTGGGTCCTGTCAACCCTGGAGCTCTTCAGCGAGCCTTCGCTCGATGAAGTCGCGTTCAATGTCGGTCAGTCGTGTGCTCAGCAGCCTGCGGTATCGCCGCACATTTGCCTCGCGAGTCCACCGCGCATGACTTGCTGTGCGCGCGGTCGGCATCGACCGATACCGCCTCGTCGCCGCCAGCCTCTCCAACTTGCGCTGCTCGTCGGAAGCAGTGCATTCAAGCTTGCTGAAACGAGGCAGCCGCATTGCCAATCCCCCGCGTGGCGGTGGATCGTTGTCCTCGTCCAGCTGCTTCAATGCCGCCAGGATGTCGTCCAGACGGAGTCGATGCCTAATGCCTGGGACCTCACGAAGGGCCGGGTGGGATTCGACGGCATACATATCCGATGCCCAGGACGACAGGATTACTCGCTTCTCGTCGGTCGATAGCTTGGCATCGTCCAAGACAGCGTCGGGTGAATCGTAATGAGATACCGGGTGGAAAAATGGCTCAACGCTATTGCCAGTACGATTGGCCTGGCTCATGTGGTGTCTCCTTTTGGCTCCTTTCGTCGAGAGACGGGTTGATATGAGACGAGGTCGAAGGCGGCGGGATTATGCCGCCGCCTTCTTGCTTTCAGTTTGTGTTGATCGCGATACGCTTGACGTTGCGGCTCGATTGCTCAGACTTCGGAAGCGTCACCGTTAGAACGCCGTTCTTGAAGTCCGCTTGGGCCTTGTCTTCCTCGACGCCCTCCAGCGAAATCTGGCGCTCGAACGATCCGTAGTAGCGTTCGCTGACGAATTTCGAGTCATCGCTGCGTTCGGCCTTTTTCTCGCCGCGGATCGAAAGAACGCCGTTGGCGATCTCGACCTGAACGTCCTTTTCGCTGAGACCGGGAAGTTCGGCCGAAACCGTGACCGACTTGTCGGTTTCGCTGAGTTCGAGCCGAGGCCAGGCGAATTGGCCCTCCATTAACGGATTGCCAACACGACCAAGCGGGCCGAACCCGCGAAAGACATCGTCGAACAGGCGGTTCATCTCGCGATGAAGCGTGAGAAACGGATCGAAAGGCTCCTGCCGGGTCGACAGCTGCTGACCTTTCGTCCACGGAACAAGATCACGAATACCCATGATATCCTCCTTGACTCATGAAGCTGGTCGACGCGCGGACGACTGCTGTCCGCGCGACGTGATCAGGCATGAGGCGGCCTAGGCTGCCTTCTGCGTGATTTGCCCGGCGGAGGCGCCGCCGTCGATGGCGATGCGCCGGGGCTTCATGGCCTCGGGGATCTCGCGGACGAGCTCGATCCGAAGCAGGCCGCTGTCGAACGTCGCGGACTTCACCTGGACGTAATCGGCAAGGTTGAATTGCCGCTTGAACGGCCGAGCTGAAATGCCCTGGTAGAGATATTCGTGCTGGTCCTTGTCGCTCTTGCGGCCTTCAACGGTCAGCACGTTCTGCTCGGCTGTCACGGCGATCTCTTCCGGGCGAAAACCGGCCAGCGCCAGCGAGATCTGGTAGCGATCTTCGCCAAGCCGCTCGATGTTGTAGGGCGGATAGTTGTCCTCGGGCCTGTGCTGGGTTTCGTCGAGGAGATCGAAAAGGCGGTCGAAGCCGATGGTCGAACGCCACAGGGGAGCAAAGTCGTAGGTCCTCATAGCCAAGTCCTCCTAAGAGCAAGATGGATACGAAGGAGCGCAAGACACCAGTGCAAGACACCGGTCCGGCGCCCTGTTCAGTCCGCCGGACCCAAAGCTGGCGCCCGGCACCGCCACAGGCGGCACAAATCGAATTAGAAGGGTCGAATTCGATTTCAAGAGCATCTCCAAAAATTTTTGGGGTCGACTCCCACGGTTAATTTCGGGGTGCTCTCATGCGGCGAGACCCTGGAGTTGGGCTTCAGCCTCGCCAAGCAGTCGCATCAGCCGGCCCCGCTCCTCCGTCGGCGTGCTCGGATCGTCTAGCAGTTTTCTGCAATGCAAAACGACCCGCCGTTGCTCTCAACAAGGAAGCGACGAACGGCATCGTTCGCAGGGAGTGGGGCGGACCACCTAGCCGGGGACGCCGAGTTTGGTGCGGTTTGCAATTCCAACATGGGCACACGAAAGATTAGTCAGCACAACGCGGGCCGCGCTGGGCTGCCCGCATTGCGCCACCACAGGATCGATTAGCTGAATGCCGGTGAGGTCTGTGTCCGATCCCGAGGAGGTTGCAGGATTCCCCAAGGCGTGACGCTCGGGGACATCAGCGTATCGATCCTCAGCGTCGGCGCGGGAGCGGTCCAGTTCATCCAGGGCATCGAGTCGAGATATCGAATCGGTGGCAAAGGCAGCATGTCGCCGGACTTCGCCGCAGCCTGTTGCGGCGAACTCTCAATTCCCCAGGCGGCCAGCGACGGCAGCGTCAGGGCCGATGCCAGCAAGGCTGTCAACATGTTTCGGGTGACGCGGCTGGTAATATGTTTTTTGTGCTTCTCCGCACGAGCGGAGCCAATGGTTTGATCTCTGATCATCTCATCCTCCTATCGTTCGAAAACTTACCCATGCGATAGTTGCGAAACTCGAGGCCAGCATGAGCCAGTTCAGAACAGCTTCGCTCTTGCGCAACAGAGCTTCGATCTGCGTGCTCATCGTGAACCCCAGTTTTTCGTCGTGTTCGCGGTCTCCTTGCTCGGAAGTGAGGGGAGCGCCCGGCCGATGGCCGGGCGCAAGTCTTGTCAGAAGTCCATCGACGGCGCAGCCGACGTGTGAGCCTCCGCCTTCTTGGGCTTGTCGGCCACCAACGCTTCCGTCGTAATCAATAGCGAGGCAACCGAGGCTGCGTCCTGCAACGCCGTCCGGACAACCTTGGCGGGGTCGATCACGCCGGCCTTCACCAGATCCTGGTATTCGCCGGTTGCAGCATTGAAGCCCCAATTGTAGTTGCCGTTCTCGAGCAGCTTGCCGACCACCAGGGAGCCGTCCTCACCGGCGTTCTGGACGATCTGCCGAGCCGGCACCTGGATCGCGCGACGCACGATGTCGACGCCGGCCTTCTGGTCGGCGTTGACCGTCTTGACGCCGTCGAGCGCCTTGAGCGCACGGAGCAGCGCGACGCCGCCGCCGGGAAGTATACCCTCCTCGACTGCTGCACGGGTGGCGTGGAGCGCGTCGTCAACGCGGTCCTTCTTCTCCTTGACCTCGACCTCGGTGGCGCCGCCGACGCGGATCACAGCAACGCCGCCAGCGAGCTTCGCGAGCCGCTCCTGCAGCTTCTCGCGATCGTAGTCCGATGTGGATTCTTCGATCTGCGCCTTGATCTGTGCAACGCGGGCTTCGATGTCCTTCCTGGCACCCGCCCCATTGACAACAGTGGTGTTCTCCTTGTCGATCACCACCTTCTTGGCGCGGCCAAGCATGTTGAGCGTGACATTCTCGAGCTTGATGCCGAGATCCTCGGAGATCGCGGTGCCGCCAGTGAGTATGGCGATGTCGTCAAGCATGGCCTTGCGGCGATCGCCGAAACCCGGCGCCTTCACAGCTGCAACCTTGAGGCCACCGCGCAGCCTGTTGACGACCAGCGTCACGCGATCAAGCGCCTCCGTCAATGCCTCATGAAGCTCTGCAGTCATGTTAGCCTCGTTGCGAGATGCTCGACGGCTCTGCTTCTGTTCAATCAGAGCCGGTTCGTAACAAGGCTCTAGCTATTTCGAGCTGGCTGATCGCCTGGCGTAGTGCTGTTCGCGTCGCCGCCTTGTCGCCGTTCGCGCACGCTTCACACATCTCTTTCAGGTAGCGGGTCGCCGCCTCAGCGTGCACGACAAGCTCTGCTGCACCCGCAAAGGTCCCTTGGCGCTTTTTGTCAATCATCAAACTGGCTCCGACTTGGCCTGCCAGCGTGTCGACGGCATTCACGAATGTACCATGCCAGCGACGCTGATCATCGACTGCTCCGCCGCCAATCGAGGACGCTTTTGTGAACTTTTCACGTCGCGTAAGCACGTGAAGCCACTCACGATCCGCATAGCACACCGTGCTCTGCAGAGGCCGTGCGAAGCGCCTTCATCAGGGCAGCAAGCAATTGAACCCAGGCGGTAAAGAATCTTAGAACGGCGCGATGACACTTCAAGGGTCGCCGTTTCTTCCGCTGCAGAAAGCAAGAGCAGCCTGGTTTTGGCGAGGCGAGGCGTTGGTGGAATAACCAGCAGGTCAGGTCGTCTGTTCAGTTCACCTGTCCTGGTCGAGCACGAGGTTCGCCTTCATTGCACTTTGCTGACCCTTCGCGCCCAACAGCAGACTTGTCGGACGCCTCGATTCGTCTATGCCGAGGGATCGGCCCGGTGAGCGAAAAGCGACCGGCGAGGCAGGTATAGGATCTCCGCCTGGTCACCTGATAAGTCCGCGCCCCAAAGTCTTGTTGAGCCGTTGCGAGCTTCCACAAGTTCTCCGCGATAGGAGCGTTGCCTTCACCTGCACGTAGTAGGCGACCTTAAACTGCAGGGGCCTCATTCTGGTGGAGCCGGCCAAGGCGAAGGGAGATTCGACAGTAATTCTTACCGACCCTCTCGACGCTGTGGACGCGTGATCGGACCGAGCCGTCAATGGGTCAAAAGGGTGATCTGAAGCCTACCGTCCGGTAACCTCTGCCCCCTTCCATCCATGAGTGTTTTCGGGATCGGGGGCGGAACAATTTTCATACATTGCCGTTTGTCGGAGCGCCTGGAACTGCGCGCTTTGGGTGGCCGCCAAGGCGGCGATCCCGTCTAGATAACCTCGCGGGTGTGCATCCAGGAAGAAGGAGCGGGTGTCATGGCAAGAATCGCAGCACTTCCCTCCCTTTCCCCAGATGGAGGGCTCTCTCGCTATCTGATTGAGATCCGGAAATTCCCGCTGCTGGAAGCATCGGCGGAGGCCGCCTACGCCAGGCGCTGGCGAGATCATGGAGATCGCGAGGCCGCCTATCACCTGGTGACGAGTCATCTCAGGCTAGCGGCAAAGATCGCGATGAAATATCGCCGCTACGGCTTGCCGATTGCCGATCTCATTTCGGAGGCAAATCTCGGATTGATGCAGGCTGTCAAACGCTTTGAACCCGAAAGAGGCGTTCGTCTGGCTACCTATGCCATGTGGTGGATCAAGGCGTCGGTTCAGGAGTACATCTTGAGGTCTTGGTCGCTAGTCAAGCTGGGCACAACGGCATCCCAAAAAAGACTGTTCTTCAAGCTTAGGAAGCTCAAGAACAAATTGTCCGCTTTTGAGGATAGCGATCTGCGCACGGATCAGGTGAGCTACATCTCCGAGCAACTGAAGGTTAGTCCGCCGGAGGTGATCGAGATGGACCGGCGGCTCCGCGGCGACGCCTCTCTCAACGTCTTGATCAGCGATGAAGACAGCACCCAGGAATGGCAAGACCGGCTGGTCGATCCTTCGCCTGATCCCGAAAGCCTGCTGACGGATGCTGATGATTACCGGCGACGACAGGCGGCCCTCTCGGAAGCACTCAGGGTTCTATCGGCGCGCGAACGCGCAATTCTGGAAGCGCGGATGCTCGCAGATGAGCCGAAGACTCTGGATGACTTGGCCGGAGAGTATCGCGTTTCACGCGAGCGAGTACGTCAAATCGAGCAGCGCGCCTTTGAGCGCCTCAAAGGCGCAGTCCGTGCCAGGGTCGCGAATTCTTTGCCGACTTTGTGTCGGGAGTAAACCGGAGCCGAACGGTAAAGGCGTCACCCCTCTCCACCGGTCAAGAGGCTCTTGAAAAGAGCTGCTGGTGACCTAGGTCGTTTAGCAGCTGGGTTTCTTCGGCCCAAGCAGCAAGGGGATCGAAATCCCTCGATCAGGAGGAGGCCGTGAGGTCTTGTCCACCGCGCGTCGTGTCTTGATGAAACGGATCGAGGCAGCGAAGGAATCGCCGGGCGGCATTGTCATTCCCGACACGACGAAAGGAGAAGTGGTAACGGGGAAGTCACTGCGGTTGGCCCTGGCGGTCGTGACGAGTCCGGAAGTCTCACACCTATCGCTGTCACGGTTGGCGAGCGCGTGTTGTTCGGGAAATGATCCGGGAGCGAGATCAATCTACGGCACCATCGAATATCTGATCATGATGTAGACAGACATTCTGGATGCTCGCTGGGACCGGGCCGACAGAAAGGTTGCTAGTCGACGCTTTTGATACGGGCAGCCAGGTTATTCTTCGGGAGGAATGATCATGAGCGCGAAGGAGGTTCGGTTTTCAGCTGCGGCGCGGGAGAAGATGCTTCGGGGCGTTGATGTGCTTGCCAATGCCGTGAAGGTGACGCTGGGGCCGAAGGGTCGTAACGTCGTGCTCGAAAAGAGCTTTGGTGCGCCGCGGATCACAAAGGACGGGGTTACCGTCGCCAAGGAGATCGAGCTTGAAGACAAGTTCGAGAACATGGGAGCACAGATGGTGCGGGAGGTTGCTTCGAAAACCTCTGACCAGGCCGGCGACGGTACCACGACTGCGACCGTACTCGCGCATGCTATCGTGCGCGAAGGAACCAAGGGCGTTGCGGCCGGCATGAATCCTATGGATCTGAAGCGCGGCATCGATCTTGCGGTCGAGGCAGTGGTCGGCGAGCTGAGGAAAAATTCGAGAAAGCTCGCTTCGAACGAAGAGATCGCGCAGATCGCCACCATTTCCGCCAACGGCGACAGGGAAATCGGACGCTTCTTGGCGGATGCAATGAAGAAGGTCGGCAACGAAGGTGTCATTACGGTAGAGGAAGCCAAATCGCTCGAGACCGAACTAGAGATCGTCGAGGGCATGCAGTTCGACCGCGGGTATATCTCGCCATATTTCGTGACCAACGCCGAGAAGATGCGGGTCGAGCTCGAGGAACCCTACATTCTGATCCACGAGAAAAAGCTCTCAAGCTTGCAGACTCTGCTGCCGTTGCTCGAGGCAGTGGTACAAAGTGGAAAGTCCTTGCTGATCATCGCGGAGGACGTGGAGGGCGAAGCCCTCGCGACACTGGTCGTCAACAGGCTGCGCGCCGGGCTGAAGGTCGCCGCCGTCAAAGCTCCGGGTTTTGGGGATCGTCGCAAAGCCATGCTGCAGGACATCGCTATCCTCAGCGGCGGCAACTTCATCAGCGAAGATCTTGGCACCAAACTCGAAAATGTCACGTTGAACATGCTTGGACGAGCCAAGAGGGTGATGATCGACAAAGATGACACAACGATCGTCAGCGGTGCCGGCAAAAAGTCTGAAATCGAGGCGCGCGTCCGGCAGATCAAGACGGAGATTGAGGAATCCACCTCGGACTATGACCGCGAAAAACTGCAGGAGCGGCTCGCAAAGTTAGCCGGCGGAGTCGCCGTGATCCGAGTCGGCGGCGCAACCGAAATCGAGGTCAAGGAACGCAAGGATCGCGTCGATGATGCCATGCATGCGACGCGTGCTGCTGTCGAAGAAGGTATTCTTCCGGGTGGCGGGGTGGCGCTGCTGCGTGCCACTGCATCGCTGGCGAAACTCAAGCCGGCAAACGACGATCAACGCCATGGCGTTGACACCGTCAAGCGAGCTCTCAGCTGGCCCGCACGCCAGATTGCAGAGAATGCCGGCGACGACGGCTCACTCGTTGTCGGGAAGATACTTGAGAGCAAGGATTACGCCTGGGGCTTTGATGCACAGACAGGAGAGTACTGCAATCTGCTCGCGAAAGGCATCATCGATCCGACCAAAGTCGTGAGGTCCGCGCTACAGGATGCAGCTTCGATCGCCGCGCTGTTGATCACGACGGAAGCGATGGTTGCTGAGGTGCCGAAAAAGAAGAATGGAGCTGGCCAAAGCGTCCCCGCTGGTGCCGGCGAAATGGATCTTTGAGCCTCAAACAGCCCGTACGCTTGCGAAGAACCTTAACCCCCTCGGGAGGAAGTCTGTATGGTTCCGGAGATGGTCCTAACGATCGCTTTTTGCCAACGTACACGTTGGTGCCGCGAAAATCGGTGAGCCGCCGACAATCTTCGCAACCTCGCCGAAGGCGCGCCAGACAATGCACAGGCAGCCGCTCCTCGCGGTCAATGAAGCAGAATGTTGGCAGAATGCCGAGAAGGGAACCCATGCGAGACGCATCATGATGACTTGACCGCAAGCAGCCGGCAATGAGTGCTCGACACCTATCGGGAGCTGACTCGCCCCCACGAAATCGAAGCTTGGGCCGTACCGTCTACGATCGGCTGCCATCGGCCCTCGTCGCGCTCATCTTGATGAACTAAATCTCCACGCTCACCATTGTGCCGGCGCCGCAAGTCGTAAACCATGCCGACCGACTCTCACAGCCATTCGCACCTCTCCGCTGAGGAGGAGCGGATTTACCTGGAGTCCTTGATCCGAGAGGATTACGAGCAATGCCATCCTGGCGAGACACTGGAGGATCTCAAGCGCCGGGCCTCCTTCTCGAGGGAAGACAGAGGATTACTGCGGGACTGGATGATGGTCGCTGCGGCCCGGGCCGCGGATCGAGCTAAAACGCGCTGCGCCTGATGCAATCCGATAAACGTCGATTGGAGCGCACTTCGCTGTCTCAAGGATTTTTCAGCTTTTCCATCCTGGTCATTTGGATACTGCCAGCGTCGACGCAACTGGCCCGGAATAGCCGATCCGCTGAAGCCAAGCTTTCTGATCGAATACCGTATCGGACATCTCGCACGGCCTTCGCTCACGGACCGGGAGCAACTCTACGAGCCCCCGGTTCCAAGGGCAATCCGCGACACTATTTGGGCCGAATGCGCGTCCGCAGGGCAGATGACGCGGGCTTGCGTCGATGTCCGAATGGCGGAATCAAAATCAGTTTGATTATGGAAGGGCCCGCAACAGCCGTGGATTTGCGCGACGTGATGATCCGCTTCGGCGAGTTCATCGCCGTCAAAAGCATGGACCTGATGGTCGGCGAGACCGAGTTCGTCGCGGTGGTAGGCCCGACCGGTTGCGGCAAATCCACCATCCTCAACACCGTCACCGGACTGCTGAAGCCCGCCGCCGGTGATGTCCGCATATTCGGCAAGCCTCTCTCCGGCCTGAACGATCAATCCGGCTACATGCTGCAGCAGGAAGGACTGCTGCCCTGGAAGACTGCGCAGGACAATGTCGGCCTCGGCCTCGTGTTTCAGGGAAAATCGGTCGAACAGGCGCGCGCGCACGCACGGCCGTGGCTTGCCAAGGTTGGACTCAGGGGATTCGAGGAGCGCTATCCGCAACAGCTCTCGGGCGGCCAGCGCAAACGCGTGGCGATGGCCCAGACGCTGATCATGGAACCGCGGATCGTGCTGATGGACGAGCCGTTCTCGGCGCTCGATGTCCATACAAGGCGGCTGATGCACCGCATCCTGCTCGATCTCTGGCAGGCCGATCGCCGCTCGCTGATCTTCATCACCCACGATCTGGACGAGGCGATCACGCTCGCCAGATGCAGGCTCAGGGCAAGGCGATCTCCTGCATGTTCCTGCTCAACGACACTCCGGGCGTGCTGATCGGGGTGCGCAGCGACCTCGCCGACAAGGTCAAGACCGGCGCCGACTTGAAAGGACTTAAGCTCGGCATCACCGCACCGGGCTCGTCGACCGACACGATGGCGCGCTACTACATCAAGAAGGCCAGGCTCGGCCCCCGCGACGTCAACATCATCGCGGTCGGCAGCGGTGCGCCAGGCATGGTCGCGCTGGAGGCCAAGAACATCGACGCGCTGGTCTATTTCGATCCGATCGCCACGATGCTCGCGCGCAAGAAGGCGGCGGTGCCGCTGTTCGACGCGCGCACCCACGAAGGGTCGAAGCAGGCGTTCGGGGGCGTCTATCCGACCGCCTGCCTCTATTTGCAGCAATCCTTCATCGACAAGAATCTGGAGACGGTACAGCGGCTCGTCAACTCCTTGCTGAAAACCCATCGTTGGATCAATTCGGTGCCGACCGAGCAGTTGGTCGAGGCCATCCCGGCCGGCTACAAGACCGACAACACCGAGGTCAACATCGAGATCCTCAAGGCGTCGAAAGACCTGTTTTCGCAGACCGGTCTGATGGACCCGGAGTCCGCCAAAGTGCCGCTCGCTGTGCTGAGCGACTACGATCCCAAGATCGCAGCGGCGGAGATCGACCTCTCCAAGACCTTCACCAACAAGTTCGTCGAACAGGCCGCAAAGCAATTGAAGTGATGAGGCGCTTCACTCGCCTCATCTTCTGGAGTTGATCAGATGTCCCTGCCGCTATTAGGCATTCGTGTCCTCGACCTGTCGAACGTGCTCGCCGGTCCGTTCTGCGGGTATCACCTCGCCCGCCTCGGCGCCGAGGTGATCAAGATCGAAAATCCCGAAGGCGGCGATCTTGCACGCCGGCTCGGCGCTGACCCCAAAATGTCGGAGCGCCTACAGGGGCTGTCCTTCGTCGCCGTCAATGCCGGCAAGCAGTCGGTGGCGATCTCCCGGGCGCATCGCCTATCGCGGATATCCGATCGAGGAATTGATCGGCCGCATCTCGTTCCCGGCGATGATCTGGCTGATGCTGCGCGGTGAACTGCCGACACCGCAGCAGGAGAAGCTGCTGCAGGCCGCGCTCGTCGCATCCGTCGATCACGGACCGCATGCACCGTCGATCGCGATCGCGCAGATGGCCGTGAGCTGTGGCCTGCCACTGAACGGCGCGATGGCATCAGCGATCAACACGCTCGATGACGTGCATGGCGGCGCCGGCGAGCAGGCAATCGAGCTCTATGACTACGTGCTCCGCCGCAGCCAGGAAGAAGAGATCGACGCGGCGGCGGCAGCCGCTATCGACCACTTCACCGCGACGCGCAGCAAATATCTGCCCGGATTCGGTCACCGCTTCCATCCTGTCGATCCGCGCGCGGCGCCGCTTCTGGCGCTTGTGGATGCGGCCGTCGCAGACGGCAGCGTCGAAGGCCACTATGCCAAGGCGGCGCGGGCGATCGAACGCGTGATGCAGCGACGCAAGGGCAGGCTCATTCCGATGAACATCGACGGCGCTACCGCAGTCATCTATGGCGAACTCGGCTTTGCCGCACCGCTGGCTCGTGGCATCTTCTGCCTGTCGCGCGCCGTCGGTATCCTGTCCCATGCCTGGGAGCAGGCCGGACGCAAGGACCGCAACAAGGGGCCGATGCCCAAGCTGTTCGGCTATAAGTATGAGGGCCAGCAGCGCCGCCATCTGTATGTCGCGCCATGATGTATCTGGAGCAGCCACCGAAGCTCGTCCTGACGCGGCTGTTCTCGGCCATGCCAGAAGAATTCCGTCGCCGCGGCGTACGTTCCGCCTGGGCGGACGCCAACAAGGGCGGCGCACCAGTCGACTGCTTCATCGAAGGGCCCGCATTTGATCGCGACGGCAATCTCTACATCGTCGATATCCCGTTCGGACGCATCTTCCGGATTTCGTCCGAGGGGGTCTGGTCTCTCGTCGTAGAGTATGACGGCTGGCCCAACGGGCTGAAGATTGCCCGTGACGGACGCATCTTGGTCGCCGACTACCTGAACGGGTTGATGGAAGTCGATCTGCAAGCGGGCGCGATCCGACCGCTGCTACGGCATCGCAATTCGGAATCGTTCAAGGGATGCAACGATCTCCACATCGCTTCAAACGGGGACATCTACTTCACCGACCAGGGACAGACAGGGCTGCATGATCCGACCGGGCGCGTCTATCGCCTGCGTGCCGATGGCCGGCTGGAGTGCCTGATTGCAAACGGACCAAGCCCCAACGGCCTCGTGCTCGATCGTGAAGAAGCGGTTCTCTTCGTGGCAATGACACGCGACAATAGCGTCTGGCGCGTTCCGCTGACGAATGATGGTGGAGTCGCAAAAGTCGGGCGATTCCATACTTTCTTCGGAACGAGCGGCCCTGACGGATTGGCGATGGACACTAACGGCCGTCTGTTCGTAGCCCATGCCTCGCTCGGTCACGTCTTTGTCTTGCAGGCGAATGGCGAATGCGTTGCCCGCGTCAAATCCTGCGCAGGTCCGGCCTGTACCAATGTCGCGCGGAATGCGGCTAATGATACATCGGCAATAACCGAATCCTCGACGGGTTCAGTGCTTGTCGCCGACATCGCGCATGTTTGATTTTCTTCGGCGGGAGCTCAGCTTTTTTCACCTGCGAGGCCGGGCCTGCGAGTTTACCAAGCGCGCTCTTAGTGAAGCGGACCATCTGCCAAAAGCAAGAGCGCACCTTTCGGCTGCTCGTCCGTTTTCCTCGCTGCAACATCCTATTCTACGATGGGCACCCAACGGAGCTCCACCGAGTAGTCTGCGCGGCCTATATTGGATGAAGGCCCTGGAGATAGGCCGACAGGGCCGGGATCACCCGCATCGTCGTAACCCTCTCCATTTCCAAACGGCTCTAGATTTACGGCTCGAGCGCAAGCGCGGGCGCTTCGTGAGTAGCCGTCAGTCCGGCCTCTGTATCATACGCAGGAGTTCCGCGTTCCTGGGGAGGCGATCTGTCCTCGCCGTCCGGCTGGATCCTGAACCACGCCACGTAAAGCGCCGGCAGAAACAGCAGCGTCAGCAGCGTGCCGACGATGATGCCGCCCATCATGGCATAGGCCATCGGGCCCCAGAAAATCTCCCGCGCGATTGGAATGAGCGCGAGACTTGCCGCGGCGGCCGTGAGCAAGATCGGCCGCATGCGATGCTCGGTCGCTTCCACTACGGCATCCCAAGCCGGCCTGCCCTCCCTCTTGAGATCCTCGATCTGCACGATCAGGATCACGGAGTTTCGGACCAGGATGCCGATGAGGGCCAGCACGCCGAGGATGGCCACAAAGCCCAGAGGCGCACCGCTCGGCAACATGGCCATGACGACGCCGATCAACGCGAGCGGCGCAACCGCGAACACCAGGAACAGGCGCGAAAAGCTCTGCAGCTGTACCATCAGCACGGTAGCCATGACGAACAGCATCAACGGCACGACCGCGATGATCGGCCCCTGGCTCTTGGCGCTCTCTTCCACTGAGCCGCCGATCTTGATCGAATAGCCCGCGGGCAGCTGCTTTGCAAATTCCGCCACCCTCGGCGCGAGTTGGTCGACGATCGTCTTCGGCTGAACGTCACTGACGACGCCGGCCTTCAGCGTGATCGTGGGAATCCGCGCCCGCCGCCAGATCGTGGGCTGCTCCAGCTCGTAGCGCAGATTGGCGACGGCCCCGAGCGGCACCGATTGGCCGCCGAGCCCGGTCATCTGCAGGTCGCGCAGCGTGTCGATCGAGGCGCGTTCCGGCGCAGTCGCTCGTCCCGTGACATTGACCAGATAGATGCTGTCGCGCACCTGCGTGATCGGCGAGCCCTGGAGCACCGAATTCAGGGTGGTAGCGATGTCTTCCGAGGTCACGCCGAGCTGGCGCGCCTTGTCCTGGAGCACATCGACCTTGACGACACGCGCCGGCTCCATCCAGTCGAACACCACGTTGCCGAGATCAGGACTGCTGCGAATGACGCCGGCAAGCTTCTGCGAGAGGTCGCGGACCTCAGCGATGTCAGGACCGCTCAGGCGGTATTGCACCGGACGGCCGACGGGAGGGCCGACCTCGAGCAGCTTGACGTAGGTGTCGGTGCCCGGGAAGGTCTTCCTCAAATAGTCCTCGAACTGCGACTTGAGCTTGTCGCGCGCGGCGATGCCGCCTTTGGTCACGATCACCTGCTGGCCGAACCAGGTGTTGGCGGTCTGCAGGTCGAACGACAGCACGAAGCGCGGCGCACCGGTGCCGACATAGGTGGACCAGTGCTCGACCGAGTTATTGCCCTGCAACTGCTCGCGCTCGAAGCGAGCCATCTGCGTGTTGGTCTCGGTGATCGAAGCGTTCTGCGGCAGGTTCCAGTCGATGACGAGCTCGGCACGGTCTGACGAAGGAAAGAACTGCTGTTGCACGAACTGCAAGCCGAACAGGGCGAGAAGGAAGACGCCGGCCGTCACGGCGACGGTGCTCCAGCGGTGATGCATGCAGAACAGCAGCAGGCGCGCGAACATCTGCGCCAGGCGGCCCTTCTGCTCGTGATGTCCCTTCATTTTCGCAGGCAGGATGGTGACGCCGAGAAGCGGCGTGAACAATACGGCCACGATCCATGAGACGATCAGAGATACCGCGATCACCACGAACAAGGTGAAGGTGAACTCGCCGGCGTTGCTGCTGTTGAGCCCGATCGGGATGAAGCCGGCCACGGTGACCAGCGTTCCCGTCAACATCGGAAATGCGGTCGACGTATAAACGTGGGTTGCCGCCTTTTCGAGGGGATCGCCGATCTCGAGCCGCGCCACCATCATCTCGACCGCGATCATGGCATCGTCGACCAGCAGGCCAAGCGCGATGATCAGGGCCCCCAGCGAAATGCGTTGCAGCGAGATGCCGCAATAGGCCATCACGACGAAGGTGATCGCGAGCACGAGCGGAATGGCGATCGCGACCACGAGGCCGGCCCGCATGCCCAGGCTCAGGAAGCTGATGCCGAGCACGATGATCACGGCCTCGAACAGCGCTTCGGTGAAGCCCGAGACGGCGTGTTCGACCACCACGGGCTGGTCGGCAACGAGGTGCACTCCGACGCCGATCGGCAGGTCGGCGATGATCTTCGTCATCTCCTCCTTCAGCGCCTCGCCGAACTGGAGCAGGTTGGCACCGGACTTCATGCCGATCGCGAGGGCAATGGCAGGCTGGCCGTTGTATCGGAACAGCGTTGAGGGCGGATCGGCGTAACCACGCGTGATGGTCGCAACATCGGTCAGCGGGAAAAAGCGATCGTTGATGCGAAGATTGACCGCCTTCAGGCTCGCTTCCGAGGTGAACTGGCCGTTCACGCGCACACTGATCCGCTCCGGCCCCTCCTGGAGCATGCCGGAGGGTGCCACCGCATTCTGCCCTTGAAGCGAATTCATGATGGCGTGGATGTCGAGGCCGAGCGCCGCGATCTTGCGGGTGGAAAATTCGAGATAGATCACCTCGTCCTGCGCGCCGAGAATGTCGACCTTGCCGACATCAGGCACGGTCAGCACCTTGGCGCGGATGTCCTCGACCTGGTCGCGGAGCTGCCGCTGGCTCAAGCCGTCGCTGGTGAAGGCATAGATGTTGCCAAAGACGTCGCCGAAGCGTTCGTTGAAGCCGGGTCCGATCACGCCTTGCGGGAAATCGCCCCTGATGTCCGCGATCATGTTGCGGACGCGCACCCAGGTCGGCTTGACGTCGGCCGCCTTGGTCGAATCGCGCAAGTAGACGAAGACGGTGGTCTGGCCCGCGACCGTCACGCTCTTGGTGTAGTCGAGCGATTCGAGCTCCTCCAGCTTCTTCTCGATCCGGTCGGTGACCTGGCGCGTCATCTCCTCGGGCGAGGCGCCGGGCCATTGCGCCTGGATCACCATGGTCTTGATGGTGAAGTCAGGGTCTTCCTGACGCCCGAGCTGAAGATAGGCAAACAGGCCGGCCGCCATGAAGGCGATCATGAAATACCAGACGAGCGAGCGATGCCCGAGCGCCCAGTCGGAGAGGTTGAACGACTTCATGGCTCTTGATCCTGTTCGATGCGGACGTGCTGTCCCGGCTTGAGGCTGTGAATGCCGGCGGTGACGACGCGAGTGCCTGCGGCAAGCCCGCCGGTGACGCGGATGCCCGCCGGCTCGGCGATACCCTCGATTTTCTGCAAGGAGACGGTGCTGGTGGATTGATCGACCACCCAGACGAAATCGGCGCCATTCTTGGCGAGCACCGCTGACGCAGGCAGGCGCAGCACCTTGGCCTGCTCCTTGCCCAGCTTTGCCGTGACGGTTGCGCCGAGACGGAAGCTTTCGGGCGGGTTGTCGAGTGCAATCCGGACGCGCCGCAGCCGCGTCACGGGATCCGCTTGCGGCGCGATCTCGCGAATCCTGCCCACAACCTGAACGGCGGGCAGAAGCTGGGGACTGACGGTGAACGGCAGACCTACTTCGAGCGGGACCGGGAGGTCTTCCCCGATGTCGACGACCGCCTCGCGAATGTCCGGGCGCGCGACCATCACCACGGTTTGACCGGGCGAGACCACCTGGCCGACTTCCGCTCCGACGGCGGTGACGACGCCGCCGAAGTCGGCCTTGATCTGGGCATAGCCGAGCTGCTCGATTGCCTTGGTCAGGCTCGCCTGCTCCTGCGCGACGCTCGCTTCGGCGCCGGCGCGCGCCTGCTCTGCATTGTCGAGTGTCTGCTTCGTCGTCGCATCGCTGGTGATGAGCGTGCGTTGCCGCTCCTCCGTAGCCTTGGCCGTCGCAAGCTGCGCCTCGGCCTTCGCCAGCTGCGCCCTCGCCGCGCGAACGGCGAGATCGAGCGCGGTGGGATCGATCGTGCCGATGATCTGTCCTTCCCTGACGATGTCACCAGCGTAGACAGGACGCGAGGTCAGCCGTCCGAGCACGCGAAAGCCAAGATTGGTCTTGTAGCGCGGCTCGACGACACCGACGGCAAGCGTACTGTCTCCGCTGTTCGGTTTGGCTAGCATCGAGAGCACCGGGCGCACCGGCTCAGGCGCGCTCGTCTCCTGCTGACAGCCGGCGAGCAACGAGGCCGCCGCGAGCGTGCCAGCGATCATCACGCCCCGTCGCTTCATGACCGAGCTCCTTCTTCGGTGACGGACTGGCCGACGCTCAGAAGCTTGCCGCCGTCGACGACGACACGCTCGCCGGGCTCGAGGCCTGCCTTGATCAGCACCTGACCGGCCTCGTATGCGCCGACCGTGACCGGCTTCAGCGACGCTGTCTGCGTCTTCGGATCGACCGTCCAGACCGCGGGCTTCGTGCCGGTGGCCATCAGCGCACTCCAGGGCAAGGTGATCTCCTGCTGAGCTTTCGCATTGACCGTTCCGGCGACGGCGCTGCCCAGCGTCATCGCGGCCGGCGGAGTGTCGATAGACACCTTGACGCGGATCGTGGAGCTCTTCGCGTCGATAACAGGTGAAATCTCTCTCACCTCTCCCGTCGCTATCACGTCGGGATCGGAGACTAGCGCCAGCGTCACGCGGCGGCTCTCGGTCTGGCCAAGGAAGACGGATTCGTAGACCTCGAAGACGGCATCCCGCTCCCCGTCCTGAGCAAGCGAGAACACGGGCTGGGCAGCCGGAACGACCTGGCCGACCTCGAGATTTCGTGCGGTAATGACGCCGTCCGCTTCGGCATGCAGCACGGTATAGCCAAGCGCATCCGCTGAAGTGCCCAGCTGCGCCTTGGCCGCTTCCAGCACACCCTCCGCCATCCGCAAGCCTTCCTGGGCCTGGTCGTAGACGGTCCGGGTGGTGAAGCCGCTTGCGATCAGCGCTTTCTGCCGCTCGAACGTAGCCTTCGCCACGCGCAGCTGGGCTTCGGCGGAGGCCACTGCCGCGGTCGCGGCATCGACATCGGCCTGTTGCTCGGCCGGATCGAGCCGGGCGAGGACGTCGCCCTTGTTGACGTGAGCACCAACGTCCACGGTGCGAGCGATCACACGTCCGCTGACGCGGAACGAAAGGTCGGCACGGAAGCGCGCCTGGACCTCTCCGGTCAATGTGATGGCGGCTTGCCGGTCGCGCGGCTGCACGATCGTGGTCCTGACCAGCGTTGCCCGTGTGGTCGTCTGCGCCGCGTGATCGTTGCAACCAGTCAGCGCAACGCTGGCAAGCACGGTCGCTGCGGCGAGGGCCTTCCCCACATGTGGCGTTCGAACGGGGTTGGAGGATTGGCTTGTCATGGCGCGTCCGTATGATGGGAAGGCGACAACAGCCCGCCAAGCGCATCGGCGGATTGGTGAGGGACGACCAATTCGCGTTCTTGCTGGCGCAGTCGTCCCGCAAAGGGATCTGTCACAGCGGTGGGCCCGCGTTGATCGGCCGCGGCGCTTGCGGTGAGCACTGCTTCGTTTGTAGCGGTGGCTCTCGTGCGGCGCAGAGCCCTCATCTGGCGCGTTGCGATCGACCAGTTTGCGCCCCGTTCGCGTTCGGTCAGCGGGAACGAGAGGACGATCGAGGTGAATTCGGGGCCGAAGCCCTGCTCAATCCGGCCGCCGAGGACCCGCGCGATATCCCTGGCAATTCGCAATTCGCGGTCGGAAGTCTCCCGCGCGGGACGCGAGCCGTTGTCCAGGATCATGCAGTTCACCAGCGCACCGGTACGCGTCAGCTTGATCCTGATCTGCCCGGCCCGTGCGTCGAAACAAGCGTGCCTTGTCGCGTGCATCACGAGCTCATGGACGATCAGCCCCAGATGCCAGCAGCGCTCCGGCTGAAGCGCGAGGGACTGGGTCGCGAATGCCAGCTGAATGTTCATCCGGTCCAGGAGTGCCCGGCGCATGCCAAGGCCCAGTTTGCGAATGTAGGTCGCGGCATGAATCAGCGTTTCACCCGCGGGCATGGCCAGCGCACGATGCACATCGGCGTAGCCATGCAGCAGCTCGACGACATCGCTGAGCGCGCACTTGGCTTCCGTCCCCTCGGCCCGGATGGCGGCGGCGGAGACCAGGTCGATGGCGAAGGCAACACCGTTGGTGACCCTGTGATGCAGCTCGCGCAGCAGCACGCCTTCCTGCAAGCCGGGCCGGTCCGGGTTCAAAACAGTCACGACATTCTCCTATTCGACACGAACGATCGGGGGGCAAACGCTCCACCTTTGCGACCCCGACCTTTCGGGAGCACTCGCCAAGCCTGCGAAGCGTTGCGACCTGACGAGTTAATAAACTATACCGTATATTTTCTTTTTCTTGCCTTTCTTCACCCGTCGTGTCAAGTCGGAAAGCAATGCGCACAGACTCGTGAATTCGGAGGTCCAAAATGAAGAAGACGAAGCGTGGCAGACCGCCCAAGGATCTTGCCGGCGACGCGCAGGCGCGAATCCTCGACGCTGCCCAGCAGCTGTTTCTGGAGAAGGGGTACCGCAGCGCCAGCATCGACGACATTTCCGAGCTCGCTCCTGCGAGCAAGCCAACGATCTACGCCCATTTCCCCGGCAAGGACGCGCTGTTCGCGGCGGTGGTTGCCCGCACCATCGACGGCTTGACGGACTTCGAGGGCTTCTCGCCCGAGGGCCGCACCATCGAGGACAAGTTGATGAGCCTGGGGACAGCCATCGTCGAAAGAGTGGTCGAAGAATCGCTCGGCATGGTGCGCGTGACGATCGCGGAATCGCAGCGGTTCCCCGAACTGAGCCGCAACGTTCACGACGCTGCGCGCGATCGCTCCCTGGCCGCGGTGTCCCAGCTGCTGGACGACGCCACGCAGAAGCTCGCTCGCACCCCGAAGAGCCCTTTCAGCGCCAAGCGAAGCCGTGCTACCGCGCAGATCTTTCTCGACCTGATTCTGCTACCGATGCTGTTTCGTTCACTCGTCGGTGAAACTCAGAAGGACCTGAAGAAGGAACTTCCGGGATTCGTGCGCGAGCGCGTCGGCTTTTTCCTGGCAGCCTGCGAGACGGACTGGTCGTACTAGCTGTCTTTTTTGAACGGTTGGCTTGGAAGCATTCGCATTCTTGTTGTGTCCCATCTCGCCATAGAGATGAATGGCGGTCTGCAAGATCCTTCGGGGGGCGCTGCTCGTTCGATCTTCAATCTGCCTGCGCATAACGTCTCTCACTGCGCCGGAAGGTTCATCAGCTCGCGGCGACAGGCCTCCCCGAAATCGCGCAAGGGATCCATTTCCTCGATGAATCTGGGGAGATCGACGAATGTGCGATTTGGCGAAAGATACGTTTCGATGATCAGGTGCCCGGCTCTCTCGGCGGCCTGAACGACCTCGTTGCTCGACAAGATCCGCATGCGCCCGACCAGTGTATAGAGGCTGACCAGTTGCGGGATTTCGGCCTGATCATTGACCAGGGCCTCGGCATAGAGCCGTGATGCCTCCTCGATGAAGCTATGGTACAATTGTTCGCGCTTCGAGAAGGAGCGGGCATGATGAAGCTCGCGACGCCTTCGGCGTCCGCTAAACCATCCACTGACGATGGTCGAGAGCGCGCCGAACGCAGAGCCGCCGAAGGCAGCCAGGGCCGGTATGTACACCGTGCTCATAAGATCGCTCCTGTATCCCGTTGCAGTGCGGATGTGGTCCAAGGCAGCCCAGGTCACATCACGCCGCAACGTCGGTGGTTATCTGCCCCTGACTGATCCGGTGGACGCCTGCTCGAACACCGCTTTACAGGCTTCGCTCAGATCCGATTTCCTGAGCCGCAGACAGGCTTCGACTCCGGATGGATCGGGAATGTAGGCACTGCACAGGCGAAAGGCGTCTGGCGTGCAAGCCGCCCGCTGCTCCGGTGTGCCGCGGTTCTCCTGGGCAAAAGCTGCTGCGCTGCCAAGCGCGACTACGGCCGCTACGAACAACGCCGGCATCAATCTCGTCATGTCAGATCCCTTCTCTGCTCAAGGCTTCTGGTTGAACCTGGCGGAGCTTCGCCGCCCTGATCCTGCACACGCGCTTGTGACGCACTCGTCTTGACTTCGGCCGCAGCGCATGATTTATATGACCTATACGGTGTATTTTATTAAGGAGACGCGGAATGTCAACACTGCTGTTTGCGTTGATGCGCGAAAATCCGTTGCCCGGCCTCGCCGCCGCATCGCTGAACGTCATTGTCGCCTTGTTCCTCGTGGCCCTGAGCCTGCTGCTTGGCGTCGCGATCGCGATGATCGCGTGGGCTCATACGCTCGCCACACGCCAACCCAGCACCGTCCGGCTGGAGCGGAGGACGGTCGCATGACACCGGCCCTGCTGATCGCCCGCGACTGCATCATCTACTGGGTCAACGTCTGGATCGCGCCGGTCGAATGCGTGTTCGACGTGATCGAGTCCGAACTCGCGCGCAGACGCATTGCGCCTGATGAAATCAACCGCCTCACGCACACGGCGTGAGGAAAGACTTGGGAACCGAGATGCTGAACTTCATCGAAGTCTTTGACGGAATGGAAGTGGACCCGACCAGCGGCGAGGTCGTGTGGACTGGTGTGACCGGAACACGGTCAGCGCTCCAGCGTGACGGGCTCATGATCGATCCGAAGGCCGCAGCCTATTGTCCAACCGAATGGCTCGACGAGCGCGGTTATCTCGACGCCGAACGTGCGCGCCGGCATCCGCGCCCGTGGAGTATCTGACGATGCGACAGAGTGATGCCGTTGTCGGGAGCCGCGTGCCGTGAGCCGACGATCCGTCATGTCAATGCGCACGAGCCGATCGACCGACACCGCCCTTCCCTTGCGCGGCTATTTTCTGTCGGTCGGCGCCGCCCTGCTCTGCTTGCTTTGGGCAACCGGTTGGGTGCTCCCGGCCCAACTGCCAAGCCGCTTCGCGGAGCCGGATCCTGCGCGGCCTCCGATCCGCATTCACTCCGACGTGAAGGCACCGGAGCGCGTCGTGATCGATACCAATCAGTCGCTGCCCACGCCCTCCGACAAGGAGATCGTCGTCGCTCACACGCCCGTCGCAGGCGATTGACCAACCACACCGAGATTGATCCGATGTCGAAGCAGCATTTGTTTGCCCTGATCATGTGGTCCGCCACGCTCGCCGCGACCGGCGCCGTCGCTGACGTACAAAAATCTGCAGATGCAGACAGCCGAAGCGCGAGCGCGCAAAGCCAGGTCGAAGAGGCCGCTATCCAACGCGTGCTTTCGGAATTTCGCACCATACGCGTCCCGCTCAGCCGGGCGATGGCGATCGCGGAGCGCCTGCATGACGGTTCGAAGACCGCCGACATCAGCTTCGAGATCGACGGCCCGCCCGTCTACCGCGTTCGCACGATCCGGAATGAGCACGTGTGGGAGAACGCCATCGACGCAAATACCGGAAGCATCACCGGCAAGGAGATGACGTCGTCGCTGAAGGAGCTCGATCGGGAAGACCTCGCCAACATCGTCGCCTTGAAATGGATCAAGCCGGAATTGTCGGATGCCGTGCAGGTCGCCGAGAAAGCGGCGGCCGGCAGCGCGCTGGCCGGTGGACTGATCCGACAGGACGGCAAACTCAACTTCGTGATCGTCGTCGCCTCCGGGGACCATTTGAAGGAGGTGCTGCTCGAGCCTCCCAAGGTCGGAAAGCAAGACACGAGCCGCCATTAACACGAGCATGTTCATCAGCACTCAAAGAGCACACACGCCATGAACTTCCAGCCTCGATCACAGCTCTCATCCGCACAACGGCAGCTTCCGTTCGACTGCATCGCGCTGCTGTTGCAAGGCGGCGGTGCGCTTGGCGCGTACCAGGCGGGCGTGTACGAAGCCTTGGCCGAAGCCAGCATTCATCCCGACTGGGTTGCTGGCATCTCGATCGGAGCCATCAATGCCGCCATCATCGCTGGCAATCCGCCCGAGTCCCGTGTCAACCGCCTGCGCGATTTCTGGACCCAGGTGACCTCGACGGCCCCCTGGGATTGGTCCGGCAATCCTTTCCTGGATTGGGCGCGGAGCGACAATACGCGCAACCTCATCAACCAGATGAGCGCAGGTCTGGCGGCCACGTGTGGCGCCACCGGATTCTTCTCCGCCCGTCCCGTCCTGCCCTGGCTGCAGCCCGGCGGAGCCAGCGATGCGACCAGCATCTATGACACACGCGCGCTCAAGACCACGCTGGAGCGCTTGGTCGATTTCGATCGTATCAATGCCGGGATGACGCGCTTCAGCGCCGGCGCGGTCAACGTCCGAACCGGCAATTTCGTCTATTTCGACAACACGACCCATACGATCCGGCCGGAGCACATCATGGCGAGCGGCGCGCTGCCGCCGGGCTTTCCGGCGGTGGAGATCGAGGGCGAGCACTATTGGGATGGCGGTCTCGTCTCCAACACGCCGCTGCAGTGGGTGATCGAATCTGATGCCCCGCAGGACATGCTCGCATTCCAGGTCGACCTCTGGAGCGCGCGCGGTCAACTTCCCCGCAACATGGCTGAGGTCGTCACGCGGCACAAGGAAATCCAGTATTCGAGCCGCACGCGCGCCAGCACCGACCAGTTCAAGCACGTGCAGCGCCTGCGGCGCGCACTCACCGATCTATTGGGGAGGCTGCCCGACGATCTCAGTCAGCATGAAACCGTGAAACTGCTCAGCACGGCGGTCTCGCGTAACGTCTATAACATCGTCCACTTGATCTATCGCGCGCGCAATCACGAGGGGCATTCCAAGGACTACGAGTTCTCGCGGCTGTCCATGCAGGACCATTGGCTTGCCGGCTATCACGACGCATTGCGCACCTTGCGCCATCCCGAGGTGCTCGCTCGGCCTTCGAGTCCTGACGGGGTCTTCACCTTCGATCTCGAACACGACGGCCGCGAGTAACCGAACCTCATCGCCTGGAGATAACGCAAATGCGCGAGACTGATGTGAAACAACGGGCCTTCGCCATGCCACTGACCAACCCGGCCTATTCGCCCGGGCCCTACCGGTTCGTCGATCGCGAGTACCTGATCATCACCTATCATACTGATCCGACAAAGCTCCGGGCCGTGGTTCCGGGTCCACTCGAGGTCGACGAGCGAGAAGCTCTCGTCAAATACGAGTTCATCCGCATGCCCGATTCCAACGGCTTTGGCGACTACACGGAAAGCGGACAGGTCATCCCCGTCTCCTTCCGCGGGCGCAAGGGCAGCTACACCCATTGCATGTTCCTCAACGACGAAGGACCCATTGCGGGCGGGCGCGAGCTATGGGGCTTCCCGAAAAAGCTCGCACAGCCGACGTTGCGGACCGAGATCGACACCCTGATCGGCACGCTGGATTACGGCCCGCTCCGTGTCGCCACGGGGACGATGGGCTACAAGCACCGCGAAGCCGACCTGGCGAAGGTCAAGGCCACGCTTAGCGAGCCGAACTTCCTGCTCAAGATCATCCCGCACGTCGACGGCAGCCCACGCATCTGCGAGCTCGTTCAATATCATCTCGAGGACATCGTGCTGAAAGGTGCATGGACCGGACCGGCGGCCCTGGCCCTTACCCCACACGCCTTGGCGCCTGTCGCCGAACTGCCGGTCCTGGAGATCGTCTCAGCCGTCCACATCCGCGCCGACCTCACGCTCGGCCTCGGCAAGGTGGTGCACGACTATCTGCAACAGCCGGCGCGCGACGCTATTCAAGCACGTGGCAAAGCTCTGGTCTTTTAGCTTCAGCAGATGAAATCCGATGCATCAGAGGCGGAAGCACGCCTGCAGAATCTGAAGCAAGCTGGCAGCGAGTCATGGTCCGTCCTAAGCGCAGCGCTCGCGGAATCCCGCAAGTCGTTCGATCAAGCCAATCAGGCAGCCTGGAATGCGCTGAAGGGCTCCGGTTCGAAGACACGTCGTCTGCGAGGATTCGCGGCGATCGCGCTACGTCTCCGCAGCCGTTGGCACCGCTACGACGCCAGGAAAGCATCGATGCGCCCGCACGCGTCACCCTCCTCCGAGACGTCGGCAGCAATCCGCTCATAGAGACCGGCCGCACCCTTGTAGATCAGCGCTTCCGGGAACTCCCCGCCGATGAACTCGGAGATCGCGTGCATCTCCTCGACCCAGCGATAGGCTTTCGGGTACATGTCCGGCAGCGTCTTGGCGAAGCGGGCCAACAGTTGCGGCTGGCTCGCCGCCAGTTCCGCCTTCAGCGCAGAGCTTGCTCCCGCGCGTTCGGCAGCCAGCACCATCGCGGTCGCGATCGCCACCAGCCCCTTGGTAATGCCCGCGTAGGACAGCTTCAATGCCGAGGCCGCACCAATTGGACCGTCGACGATGCGGACGTCGAGACCATACTTCGTCAACTCCTTGAGTTCCGGCGCCGCATCGCCCGAAAAATAAAAGGCGGGTCCCGGATCATCGCCTTTCGGCGGAAAGCCGATGATTGCGCCGTCAACGAGGCGCGCGCCAGCGCGCCGGAACAGACGGTCGATGCCTGTCATCGTCGAGACGCCGACGGCGTTGCAATCGACGAAGAGCGGCGCATGAACGGCGCGCCCAAGTCTCACGGCGAAGCGCTGGGCAAGCGCATTCGCCTCGCTTGGCGGCACGATCGAGAAGATCACGCCGGCTTCGTCCACCAGGCGCTGATCCTCGGCATGCTGCATGCCCGCCGCCTCCGCCCGTGCCCTGCTCTTGGAGCCGCGGCCCTCGAGGGACGTGAGGACCTTCACGCCCTGCCGGTTCAGGCGTGCCGCGATGGCGCTTCCCATTGCACCAGGTGCGATGATCGCAATTGTCGGTGTCATGCGTGCTCTCCCTTCGTGACTGGACTCAGCGCCAGGCGATCGCCTGGACGACAATGGAAATGCTGACGGCCGACAGCGTCGTCGCCAGCGCGAACGAGCGCGCGGCGTCCTCGGCATGGCGACCAAAATGCGACGCCAGGACATAGACGTTGATGCCGGGTGGCAGCGCCGCGGTCATCGTTGCGATCAGGATCTGCTCCTTGGGCAAACCCATCGCATGCGCAATCGACCAGATCAGCAGCGGGTGAATGACGAGCTTGAGCACGACCGCCGCGACTGGCGCCGCGAAATTGGTCGGCAGCGGCACGCGCGCCACGGTCGCCCCCAGTGCAATCAACGACAATGCCGGCGCCGCGGCCGCCAGCATGCCGATGACGTGATCGATCGGCTCCGGAACAGCGAGCCCGGTGCGGCGCCAGACGAGGCCGGCGGCCAGAGCGACTGTCATCGGGTTGCTGATTGCGGACATCAGCGCTTTCGAGCCTCCCCTTGCGCTGTTGCCGAATGCCAGCAACAGCGTAGCGAGCGGAATCAGGACGAGCGTGTGAATGGCGATGATCTGGCTCAGCAGTGCGACGCCCTGGTTCCCGAGCAAAGCCTGGGCAATCGGAACACCGATCAGCGAGGAGTTCGAATAGATCACGCCCATCCCGAACACGACGCATTCGGCCAGACTCAAGCCGAGCGCAAGACGCCCGTAAATGAAGGCGATGACGAGCAGTGCCGCACAGCCGAGCAGATAGATCAACGCTATCTCGCCGTCGCCAGCCGCCGGCGCGCCTCCCGCGAGCGATCGAAAGAGGAGCGCCGGAATTGCGAAGCAGGCAACCAGCTTGAGAAGCCCGCCATTGGCCTCTGCCGTGAGCAGCCCGCTCCGGGCGGCGGCAAAGCCCAGAGCGAGCATCGCGAAAATCGGCACGAGGACGGTCAAGGTCATCATGACTCTCAACGGATTTGCACTGTCGGAATCGCGCCGGCCCGGCCCGGCGCAATGCTGATCATGCGGCTGCGCGCATCAACGGAGCCCGCCGCTCGGTGATATCGGAGGGATCGGTCTGCACCGTGACGCCGTGACGATCCAGCATGTCGGCAGCCACGGTGCACAGCTCGACATTGGTGGTCGGCCTGATCTTGCCGTCGTGGCCGAGCAGGAACGGTGTGTCTTCCATGCCGACGCGCACGACATCCACCTCGCTGTCATCCTGCGCGGCATAGCCGATCACCCTGCGCATGGCGTCGAGCGGATGGCCTGCCAACCGCCCCACGTCCATCACCCGAACCTCGCGCGCGGCATGATGCGGCAGGATCGCGGCTCCGACCGTGATCGAGACCTTTCGTTTGCGCACCCCTTCGGGGGTATCGCGCTCGAGCGATTTGGCCACGGAGACGACGGACCGGAATTGATCGTAGGTCTCCGGGAACGGCAGCTTCGGCGAGAAGCCGAACAGCAGGGTGACATTGAGCTGGTCGGCTCCGGCCAGCCTGATGTCATGCCGCGCGATCGCCATGCGCGACATCGCATAGCTGCGGATGGTCTGGACCCACTCGATCTCGTCGAGAAGATGCAGCCGCCGGCGTGCTGCCACCGCCTGTCCATAGGCGGTCAGCTGCACCGCGGGCGATGACCGGCCGTAATTGTTGCCGTTCGCCGTCGAGTTGGTGTTCATCTTCACCTCCTCCTGACGGGTCGATGGCTGATAACGCTCGACCTCGCGCAGGAATAAGTCGCTGTCGACAAGCTCGCGGGTCAGCGGACCGATGCGATCTTCGAGGTCGCAGACGATCTGCAGCTCGATGGCGGCCTGCATTGTGATGAAATGTGCGCCGCCCGCGCCGAGCGACAGGCCGGCGTGGCTGACCCGCTCCCACTCGCCATGCGCGCTGATCCGCTGGATCACCTCCCGGCCGTTCCGGCTGGCCCCGAAGCTTATCAACATGTCGGGCGACAGGCGCTGTACCAGCAGGCTGACCCTGCGATATATGTCGTTGTCCGTGGTCTGTTCGCGAGTCAACGGATTGCGGCCATGATAGTGATAATAGCGGCAGCCGAGATTGGTCAGCTCCTCCACCTCGCGCGCGATCTCCTCTTCGGTGACGGCGATGTCGACGCCGGTGCAGATGCGATCGAGCACGGCATCGCCGGACAGATGGTGATTCAGAGGCGTATATTTTGCACCGGTCGAGCAGCATCCAAGTATCAGGGTCTTCGGCATTCTCGTCCTCTTGCTTATTGGAAAGGGAATCTGATCGTTGCTTGGTCCGGCTTCAGGCAAAGGGGTGGCGTGTCCGGCGCAGGGATATGCGCCGGATGTGCATTCGATCGGTCTTTCGCGATGGGTTACTTCAGGCTTTCCAGGTAGCTCACGACGTCCTTGCTCTCCTCGGGCGTGGCGAGCCCCCCGAAAGGCATGCGATTGCCGGGAACGACATCCTGGGGATCGGACAGGTATCGCGCCAGCGTCTCCTCGCTCCACACGATCCCGCTACGCTGCATCGCGCGCGAGTAGCGGAAATTCTGCATCTGGCCGGCCTTGCGACCGACAACGCCATGCAGCGACGGGCCCTGTTCGGTGCCATCGCCGGTCGCGCCGTGGCAGGCCGCGCATTGTTCGAACAGCGCCTTGCCGGCGACGATATCGGCCACGGCGATCGGGGCGTTGGCAGTCGCTGCGAACAGCAGCGTGGCAAGACCCAGTCCAGGCATCCAGAGTATCGTCACAGCTGCACCATTGGCGAAGGGGATTTCAGATAGGTCTTGACCAGCGCATCCGCGCACCAATAGGCCGTGGCCGCCGCCGCTGCAGTCGGATTGTAGCCGGCGTTCTGCGGAAAGACCGATGATCCCAGCACGAACAGATTGTGCGCGTCCCAGCTCTGCAGATAGCGGTTCACCACACTGTCCGCGGGCGTGCGCCCCATGATCGTGCCGCCGGTGTTGTGGCTCGATTGGTAGGAGACGACGTTGAAATCGCCCTTGCGCGGCTGCGGCGCGACGATGGTCGCATTCATCGCGCGACCGATTTCCGCAGCCTTCCCGAGCAGATAATCGGCCATCGCGCGATCGTTCTGCGTGAAATTGAACGTCATCCGCAGCAGCGGCTGACCGAACATGTCGCGATAGGTCGGATCGAGATCGATCGAGTTGGCGCGCGATGCGTAGTTCATGCCCTCGCACAGCACCAACGCGGTCTTGCGGTACCATTTCGCGGTTTCCCGTTTCCAGGCCGCGCCCCATGCGGGCGTTCCGGGTGGAGTTGGGCGGAACGAAATCGGTCGGCCATTGGTGCTGTTCAACGAGATGTAACCGCCGCCGAGGAAGCCGAGATCGGCGTGATCGAAATTGTCGCCGTTGAAGTCGTCTACCACCATGCCGAGACCGCCGGCGCCCATGAACGGGTTCAGTTCCTCGTCCTTGAAGAACAGCTGCACCGTCGGCTGGATCTGGTAGCAGTAGTTCTTGCCGACGACGCCGGTGCCGGCGCGGGGATCGTAGGGCTGGCCGATCCCCGATAACAGCATCAGGCGGGTATTGCCGAACACCCAGGCCGAGAGAATGACGATCTCCGCCGGCAGATCGTAAGTCTCGCCGGACCTCAGGTCGATGTAGCGGACCCCCGTCGCGCGTCGGGTCTGCGCATCGTAAAGCACGCGCGTCGCGTAGGCATTGGTCACCTTGCGAAAGCCGGGCGCCTTGCCGAGCGCAGGCGCGAGCGTGCTCAGCGGCGTGGCCTTGGCGTTCGCTTCACATCCGAAGCGATCGCAATGGCCGCAGTACTGGCAGGCCCCGAGCTGGGCCCCTTCCGGATTGCGATAGGGTGCGCTGGAGTTGGAGGCCGGTGCCGGAAACGGATGCAAACCGAGCTCGGTCGCCGCGCGCCGGAACAGCTCGTTGGCATGAGACGATACCAGCGGCGCATTCGGATATTCGCCGCTGCGGGGCCCTTCGAAAGGATTGCCGCCCGCCTGAATCCTGCCCCCGATATTGCCGGCCTTGCCCGATACGCCGCAGAGGGCTTCGAACCGCGCATAATGCGGCTCCAGCTCATCATAGGTGACGCCCCAGTCCTGGATCGTCATGTCGTCGGGAATGCGCGCACGACCATAACGCTCGGTGAGATGCGTTCTGAGATTGTGGTCGGAGGGAAGGAAGCGGAATGTATTGCCGTTCCAGTGCGTGCCCATGCCGCCGACGCCGTCACCAGGCAGAAAGGCGCCGAACCGCCGAACCGGCCTCGCCTTGTCGTCGAGGCGGTGGCGGAGCGTGACCGTTTCCATCTTCGGGTCCTGCATCAGCTCCTGGCGAACCGAGTAGCGTAGCTCGTCGCGGATCGCCGGCAATGCGAAGTCAGCAGCGGGGTCACGATCCGGTCCCCGCTCCAGCGCCACCACGTCGAGGCCGGCGCGGGTGAGCTCGCGCGCCATGATCGCGCCCGTCCATCCGAGGCCGACAATCACGGCATCCGTCGCCTTCAAGACCTTTGCCATGACGCGCTCCTGTTCACCAATCGGTCAGAGGAAATCTGCAATCGATCGAGGTTCGGCCTCATAGCGCCGCCCCCGATGATTCTTGATTGCCTTTGCATAGGTCGCGGGCAGCCCTGGATAGCCGATCATCCGCCACGATGCCTTCCCGCGGTTGCCGCCATAGATCGGATCCGAGAAGAAGCCCTCCATCGAAAGTTGCAGCAGCGCGGCCAAGAATGCGCGCGCATCGATGCGCGGAAAAGCGACCTTGCCTGCTTCGACGTCCCGCAGCAGCGCCTCCAGCATCGGTGGCGACAGCTGGCTGACCCGGGCGCCGCACTGCGCGGCCGCCCACGCGTCGAGCTCGGCGATGCCGAGGCGGATGAAAGCCAGCGGCGCCAGCGGAGACTGCGATCCGAACTGCGGCTGTCCGTTGCTCGGCTGAAAAGGGCCCTCCTGATAGAGCCGCGCGCCCGCGCCGTAAGCGCCAGCGAGCTGCCGATCGATGAAGGCGACCACACCGCATTCGGAACCTGATGGCGACAGGTCGTCGGCTGGAATGAAGGCATCCACAACGGCCGCCAGAAACTCTGCTTCGCGCGGCGTCAGGGCGTAAAGAGGTTCGACGGTCGCATCAATAGTCGCGGCGGGATTGTCCTTCGTGACCACGTCCGCCGTGGGCGCG
The DNA here is from genome assembly GCF_029714405.1 of Bradyrhizobium sp. CB82. NCBI lineage: Bacteria > Pseudomonadati > Pseudomonadota > Alphaproteobacteria > Hyphomicrobiales > Nitrobacteraceae > Bradyrhizobium > Bradyrhizobium sp. CB82. Next base: position 7,269,042 of record NZ_CP121650.1, read on the forward strand.
GCTGCGGCTCCGCCGGGGACAAGCGCGAGAACACCACCTGATGCGATGAAGCCACGTCGGTCGAGCATCGCGTCAGCCCCTTTGCTGCGATTGCGATGGTCGAATTATTGCGGCGCGAAATGATTTGTCCAATTCCGAAGACGAATTCGACCATGACAACTTCGCATCATGCCGATATCCGCTCATATCGGCGGCACGAGCCGGTGCAATCTGCCGTCATAACAAGCAGACGTTGAGACAAACGATGCAGCCGTAAGCCGTGGTCACCTGCCGACAACCACAAAGCGTTAACCAAGCATTCGATTGAAGGTACAGGAGCAGCCTCGCCGGCTTACTGACGAAGCGTCTGCACGTCCTCGGTGTGAATCGTCGTGGCGATGTCAGGAGGGAAAGCAGCGGGCCCCAGCAGAGCTCCCAGTCCTTCGGTCGTCAACCGGGACCAGAGCTCCTCGGCCTTCTTCGCCAGCCGCTGCGCAGGACGATAGAGCCGAACATCGAGATCGATGGCGAGTAGCGGATCGCCGGTTCGCACCAACTTGCCGCGAATGATGTCGTTATGCGTGGTCGTCAGCGGCAGCCACGCAACACCCAGGCCTGCAAGCGCCATGGTCCGCAGGCCATCGGCCAGAGAGTTGTCGTAGAGACTATGGAGCTGCACCAGATCGGGCCGGCGCGCGATGAGGTCTTCGACCGCCCAGCCGAGCGAGCATTCCCGGCTATAGGCGAGATAGGATGTTGAGAGCCGCGGGTTGAGGTCGAGCCGATGCAGCGGCTTGCCGTCGGCGGCGGGGGCCGAGAGCGGAATGAGCCGCTCCTTGCCGATCGAGATCGATGCGCAGCGCTCGATGGCCAATGGCCGGCCCGCACCGCGCAGAATCGCTCCTTCCGCATCGACAAGACAGACGACGAAATCGACCGCGCCATCTTCAAACAGGCTGGCGCAGCCCGGCAGATTGTCCGAGGTGACTGACAGTCGGGTGGAGCCGAGCTTCGCCTGGATGGCGAGCAGCCAGCGCGGAAAGAACGTGACCGACAGAATATGCGGGGCCGCGAAGCGGATGCTTCGCAGGCGTTCGTTCTGGTCCTCACGAATCGTGCGGCGAATGCCGTTCAGGCGACCGAGCGCCTCGTTGGCGACATCCACCAGCTTGTGACCGGCCTCGGTGAGTTCGAGCGGTGAGTGGCGGCGGTCGATCAGGGGCGCGCCGGCCCAATTCTCCAGCGACTGGATGCGGCGGCTCAGGCCGGACTGAGTGACGTTGCGCAATTCGGCGGCCTTGGTGATGTTGCGCGTCTCGGCGACGACGATGAAGTCTTCAAGCCAGCGTATGTCGAGCATCGCACCACTCATGCCAAGGCGGCCCTGACCGCCTTGGCATGATGATGACACGTCACACTCGCGGCGCATCATGCGAATTTCGCATCGCAGACCGAGCGATCGGCATTGGCCGAGCCGCTTTGCCACGGTTAATCTTCCTTGATCCCGGCGCTGTCGATTTCGGCCGAGCCGGGTGTTGACCTCATCTGGGACATCTCTTGGGACTCCCCGATCGCCCGCCGGCTGTGCTGCCGCCGCGGCGAGCGGTGACGTACGGCCATCATTCTTGAGGAGACCTCCATGCAAGGGCGAAGCTTTTGGTGTTACTCGATTGCCGGCCTGTGGGGCGCGATCGCCCTGGCGGCCCAGGCCCACGCGGCCGGTCCTGGCGACAGTCCGATCCTGAAACGGATCGCCGCGCGCAATGCGATTACCATCGGGCATCGCGAAGCGTCCGCCCCCTACTCGTTCATCGACCGTGACCAGAAAGTCGAAGGCTATTCCATCGACCTCTGCATGAAGGTCGTCGAGGCCGTGAAGGCCCGGCTCGAGATGCCGAGCCTCGAGGTCAAATATGTGCCGATCAACACCACGAACCGCATTGCGCTGGTCGCCAACGGCACCATCGACCTGGAATGCGGGACGACCACCAACACCCTGTCGCGGCAGGAGCAGGTGGAATTCTCGCCGATCTTCTACATCACGGGCACGCAGGTCCTGGTCAAGACCGACAACGGCGCCAGGGAGGTCGAAGATCTCAAGGGCAAGCGGGTTGCCGTGCTTCAGGGATCGAGCAACGAGCAGTCCCTGCGGATGCTGAACGATACCGAGAAGCTCGGCATCGAGCTCGTCTATGCCAAGGATCTCGGCGAAGGCGCGCTGCTCGTGGCCAGCGGCCGGGTGGACGGCTTTGCGGCCGATGGCGGTCAGATCAAGGTCTACGCCGCGACCAAGGCGCAGCCGAAGGGAGCGCTCAAGGTGATCGGGCGCCTGCTCACTTACGATCCCTATTCGGCCATGATGCAGCGCGGGGACCTGGAATTCGCCCTGCTCGTGAAGCGCGCCTTCGCCGATACGTTCCGCTCGCCCGAGGCCGAGAAGCTCTACGCGAAATGGTTCGGCCCGCTCGGAATCGAGATCGAGCCCGAGCTCAAGACGGCCTTCGCGATCCAGGCTCTGCCGCAATGACCTATCGCTGGGACTGGAGCGTGCTGGTCTCGGAGCCCTATCTCGGCTGGCTGCTGGCAGGGCTGGGATGGACCCTGCTGGTTGCGGGCGCGGCCTGGGTGCTGGCCCTCGCCGTCGGGGTGACGGTCGGTATGCTCCGGACTTTGCCCAACCGTGCTGCGCGAACGTTCGGCACGGCCTATGTCGAAACCTTCCGCAACATCCCGCTGCTGCTGCAATTGTTCGTCTCGTATTTCGTGCTCCCGGAACTGCTGCCGGCTCCGATCGGCAACTGGATCAAGCGCGACCTGCCGCTGCCGGAATACTGGACCGCCGTCATCGGCCTCGGCCTGTTCACGGCGGCGCGCGTTGCCGAGCAGACTCGCGCCGGCATCCAGGCGATCGGGCCCGGCCAGGCGATGGCCGCGGCGGCCAGCGGCCTGACCCTTGCGCAGAGCTATCGTTACATCCTGCTGCCGATCGCTGCGCGGAACGTCCTGCCGCCGCTGACGTCCGAATTTCTCAACGTGGTCAAGAATTCCTCGCTCGCGCTGACGATCGGCCTGCTCGAGCTCACCGGTCAGAGCCGCCAGATCGAAAGCGCGACGTTTCATGGCATCGAGGCGTTCACCGCCGCGACGCTGACCTATGTCGTCCTGACGACGGTGGTGATCGTCGCGCTGCGTGCCGTCGAGCGGCTGGTTGCGATTCCCGGTTTGATGGCGCGGGCCTGATCCATGAGCGATTTCGATCCCGATCTCCTCAAGGCCGTGGCGCCGTTTCTCTGGGACGGCCTGCTGACGAGCTTCGGCCTGTTGCTGTTGGCGATGGCCGGCGGCGGGCTGCTCGGCACCCTCCTCGCCGTGATGCGCATCGCCGGGCCACGACCGATCGCCGCCCTGGCGGCCGGCTATGTCAACGGGCTGCGCTCCGTGCCCCTGATCATGGTGATCTTCTGGTTCTATCTCCTGGTGCCGCTGGTGATCGGCCGTCCGATCGGCGCGTTCACATCGGCGCTGGTCGCTTTCGTCATTTTCGAGGCCGCCTATTATGCCGAGATCATACGCGCCGGCATCCAGAGCGTACCGAAGCAGCAGCTCGCGGCCGCCCTCGCATCCGGGCTGGGCCCGCTGCAAGCCTATCGCTTCGTGATCCTGCCGCAGGCGGTCCGGAAGATGCTGCCGATCCTGTTGTCGCAGAGCATCGCGTTGTTTCAGGACACCTCGCTCGTCTATGTCGTCGGCCTGCACGACTTCATGACGGCGGTCTCCGTGACGGCGAACCGGGAAGGACATCTGGTCGAGTTCTATCTGTTCGCCGTCGTCATCTACTTCACGCTCTGCTTCGCCGCCTCCCAATCGATCCAGCTCCTCAACAGGCAGTCGGTAAGTCCATGACCATCTCCGCCGTCCGTAAGGCGTCCCCGATCGTACCCGCATCCGTCGAGCAGCCCGCAACCATCGAGATTACGCGGATTTCGAAGAGCTATGGAGCGCTGGAAGTCCTGAACGACTGCTCCATGAGCATTCGGAAAGGCGAAGCCGTCGTCGTCTGCGGACCGTCGGGGTCGGGCAAGTCAACCCTGCTGAAATGCGTCAACGGTCTCGAGACCTTCCAGAGCGGGTCGATCGTGGTCGATGGCGTGTCCGTCGGCGACCGCAACATGGACCTCACCCGGCTCCGAAGCCGGATCGGCATGGTCTTCCAGCACTTCGAGCTCTATCCGCATTTGTCGGTGCTCGAGAACATCACGCTGGCTCAGGTCAAGGTGCTGCGCCGGTCGAAGGCCGAGGCCAGTGAAAAGGGCATGACGCTGCTTCGCCGTGTCGGCCTGGACGACAAGGCCGGTTGCCATCCGGCCCAGCTCTCGGGCGGCCAGCAGCAGCGGGTCGCCATCGCGCGCGCACTGGCTATGGATCCGATCGCGATGTTGTTCGACGAACCGACATCGGCGCTCGACCCCGAAATGATCAAGGATGTGCTCGACGTCATGACCGAGCTCGCGCGCGACGGCATGACCATGATGGTCGTGACCCACGAGATGGGGTTTGCGCGCCATGTTGCCGATCGTGTCGTGTTCATGGACGGCGGACGCATCCTTGAGGATGCTCCGAGCTCCGTCTTCTTCGCACAGCCTTCGACCGAGCGCGCACGCATTTTCCTGTCCAAGATATTGCGCCAATGAGATTCCCATCATGATCCGGAGACGCACGCGGCGGTTTTCCCTCGCAACAGGCGCTACAGGCGTCTGCGCGGAGACCATGCTCGAACAATGATCCGGAGCCGATGACGATTTCGATCTCATCACTCCGGCGGCGGTCGCAAATGACTCGCCGGAACGACACCAAGGAGAGAAATGACCATGCGCATCGCCCCTTCCCGCGACCATTTCGACGCAGCCGCGTTTCGCGCCGACACGCCCGGCACTGCAACGGTTGTTCATCTGAACGCGGCCGGCGCCGGACTGCCACCGCGCATCGTGACCGAGACGGTCATGCGTCACCTCGCCGAGGAAGCCGGCGTCGGCCCGCACTGGGCAGCCGCGCGGGCACGGGATGACCTCCATGGCGTCCGTGCCGCCGCCGCCGAACTCCTGCAATGCCGCCCGCACAATGTTGCATTCGGCGGCAGCGCCGGCACGATGTGGGCCATGGCGTTCCTGGCCATGCCGGTGAAGCGGCGTTCGCGCGTCCTGGTCGCACGGTCGGAATGGGCCGGCAATGTCCTCAACCTGATGAAGCGGCGTCTGGTCGACGCCATCACGATCGACATCATGCCGGTCGACGAGCGGACCGGCCGCATTGACGTGAAGCGTGTTGCCGATCTGATCGATGAGCGGACAGTCGCGATCTGCCTTCCGGTGGCGGCGAGCGGATTTGGCGTGAGGCAACCCGTGGAGCTCCTCGCCGCGCTGCCGCGGCCGGAGGGATGCCTAGTCCTTGTCGACGGCGCCCAGGCAGTTGGACAATTTCCCGTCGGGATGGCGAATACGGGCGCCGACCTGCTGGTCGCGCCAAGCCGCAAATGGCTGCGCGGTCCTCGCGGCGAGGCCATCATGGCGCTCTCGGATCGTGCCCTGGAGCGGCTCGGCGATCCTCCCGTTTTGAGCCAGGTCGGTTCGAGCTGGACAGCGATCGACAGCTACGCCACGCGCGCCGATGCGCGACGCTTCGAAACCTACGAATTTTCGGTCGCCGGCAGGCTCGGGCTGGGTGCGGCCATCACGCACATGCTGCAGCACGGGATCGAGAATATTCGTGACCTGATCCGCGCGCGCCTCGTCCGTATCCATGCGGGGCTGACGGCCATTCCGGGCGTGACCGTGTTCGAAGACGACGCGGCCGAGTCCGCGTTCCTTACATTCACGACCGACGCTCTCGCGCCGGCCGAGCTGAACGATTATCTCGCCGAAGCTAACATCGCCGCGGCGGTGGTCGATCGCGACTATGCGCGGGCGGATCTCGAGGCACGAGGCCTCGAGGCCGTCAATCGCGTCGCACCTCACGCCTACACCAGCGAGGAGGATATCGACCGCTTTCTCGATGCCATCTCCGTTGCTTCGCGTCGGACATGCTGGCGTAATGCAAGTTGACGTGAGGTCGTGTCCCCAAGGTGTGGTGTCGCTGGCAGCGGGTCACCGCGCTCGCCGACCAATTCCGACCTCTCTTGACGGCGGATTGAGAATGACCTGCTTGAGATCATAGCCGGACAACAGAATAAAATGGGCATTCGTCGCACGATCATAGTGATTGCACTGCCTGATCCGAACCCGCGCTACTCGGACTTTACCGGTTCAACTGCGACTACGAGGCCATCGATCGATAGGTTCAAATCGGGAAGCGCAACCACCGATACCGACATTCCGTTCAGGTGGCGACCGACCGAGGGCGTTCCCTGCGTCCCGAACGTAGTGAACATTGTCTCTAAGTTGTTGATTTTTCTTGCTGTGGCGGCCACTTCCGTCCCGCTTTGTTCACGGTCATTTCACCCAATTCGTTGCGATTTCGTTGCGCGTTCTCAGGCATGGTCGGTTGACCGAATAGTCCGTTAGGTTCGCGCTGGCTTCCGCGAATGGAATAGCTCGTCGACGGACTGCTTCGGGTCCTTGATCCGGGAGCGATCCTTGCGATCGTTCTTCTGTGCCTCGAGCTTCTGCAGGAAGCGGAAACGGGGCGACCGGGTTGCGTGCCCCGATCGGCCGTGCTTGGTCATGCCGAAACCCTTTTGGCCACCATGCGTCATTTGATCACTAACGAAAGCTGGGCACCTAATCTCTCGCACGCGGGAAGCCGCCAACGGTACGGGGCCCGCTTCGTGCGGTTCGCCGAAACTAGGATCAAGTGAGGAAAGAATAGCCCTGATCGCCCAAAGGCGCGAGGTGGAGACGGAGAACAGTATGCTGCAGTGCGGCGTACCTACTATCCAACATGTCGGGGCCGCCGTCAGGCGTTGGGGGTGCGAGTCACTGGAGCGCTACCTACGTTCCCCCCGACAGGATCTGCCCGAGTTTGTTGTCACTGTCGCTGAACGTTCCGCCGTGGGAAGATTTACATGAACTCTCTCGGGAGGAATTGCGAGCGACTAATCTCATCACTACCGACAAAGTTGCTCAGCTGGGCAGCCCCAACGCAGCGGCGGTCGAGCTGGCGCCCAAATCGCTACAGAGTCTCTCTTCGTGAGCACTGCGGTGGCGGCCTCCGCTGGGCAAGAGCAGCGAGTTAGCAGATCGACCGCATGCGCCTGCCTAAGTGCGGTGGTGGCCGGCAGCCTGCCCTCCATCGACATGGAGAATCTCACCTGTTACAAACCCTGCGCCATCGAGGTACAGCACCGCATCGACAACGTCGGATATGTCTCCCATCCGGCCCATGGGGTGGAGTGCGGCCAACGCTTGATGCGCCTGCGGTGGATGCATCGGCGTTTTGATGATGCCGGGTGAGACGGCGTTGACGCGGACACCAGTGCTCGCATACTCGATCGCGAGCGCCCTGGTGGCCGCATTCAAGGCGCCTTTGGTAAGCGACGCCAGGGCGGCCGGGACGCTGTTCATCGGCTGGTCGACGAGACTCGTCGTGATCGTGACGACATGGCCGCGCCCCTGCTCGCCCATGATGTCGAGCGCACGTTGGGTCATGTGAAAGAACCCTTCAACGTTCGTCGAGACGTAGGCCTCATAATCGGCCAGCGTGTAAGCGGTGAACGGCTTCGCCATGAACATGCCGGCATTGTTGACCAGCGTGTCGACCCGGCCGAAACGCTCGAGCGCCGCGCTGAACGCCCGCTGCGCCGTTTGGGGATCGCCGACGTCGCCCGGCACGACCAGCATGTCGGCATCAGCGCCTGACTTGATTGATCGCGATGTCGCGACGACCCTGTAGTTTCGCTGCCGAAAGGCCTCGGCAATCCCCGCGCCGATCCCCTGGGATGCTCCCGTGACGACGGCGACTTTCCGTTCTGTGCCCATGGCCATCTCCCTCAAGCTGCGCCGCTTGCCGCAAGCGGATCGTAGCTGCCTTGCCGAAACATCATGTGCAGTTGCCGTCGCCTCACGCCCATATTGCCGCCGTCGAAGATTGGGAGTGCCAGCGCGTCCTGGAGCAGACGAGCGAACGGCGCTTCGTGATCGTAGCTGTCGACGCCCACCACCCGCATGAGATCGGTGATCACGCGCACCGCGGCTTCCGAGCCAAAGATCTTGGCCTCGATGGCAAGCTCATCGGCCCCCGGGGACTGGGTATCGACCGCGTGACAGGCGCGCCAGCTGAGGTAGCGCGCGGCCTCGATCGTGGTCTTGGCATCGGCCAGCGCGTATCCGACCGCCTGATGCTCGATGATCGGGTGAACGCCGCCGCGCTTTTCGGTCTGGGCAAAATGCAGCGCGAACTCGAAGGCCGCGCGCATCAACGCCACGCCGAAGATGCCGACGAGCGCCGCGGTCCCCGTGAAGGCGGCCGCCGTAAGCGCGAGACCTGCCCCCTCCTGGCCCAACAGATTGCGGCGCGGTGTCGCAACATTCTGCAATCCGAACTGCGGCACCAAATGCGCGCGGTGGCCGATCGTGTCGATGGCGCGCTCGAATATCAGTCCTTTGACCGGTCCCTCGACGGCGATGATCGAGATCCCTTCATTGGGTGGCGCCGCTGCATCCGTCCGGCACACGACGCACAGGACATCGGCGCCTTCGCGGTTCCATCCCGTTGCCGAGGACACCCATTTCTTGCGGCCGTTGATCACCCAAGTGTCCCCTTCCCGCCGTGCGGTGGTGCGGACACCTTCGCCGGGCGGAGGCGAGCCGGAATTGGCGCTGCCGCCCGGCTCGCTGGAGCAGAAGCCTGCGAGCGGCGCTCCACCCGTCTTCAGGAATGGCACCAGCAGGCGCTTGCACTGGTCCGGCGTGCCGCCGAGCAGAATCGGCAAGAGACCGAGCACGGTGCCGAGCACCGTCAGCGTCACACTGGCGTTCACGCTATAGAATTCCTCGGCCAGGATCGCCATGTCGATCAAGCCAGCATTCTCGCCACCCGCCGTGGCCGGAATGCACTTGCGCAAATTGCCGGCCGCGACCATCGCCTCATAGGCGGGCCTGGTCGCGAGAAAGCGTTCTTCCGGTGTTGCCAGCAGCTCGGCGCGCCGGGCCTCGCTGAGCACCTCCTTGGCGAACTTGCGCGACGCGCGCTGAAGGTCCCGCTGTTGGGTCGTGAGGGTGAAATCGATCGCCATGGCCATGTCCTCTGATCCCGGATGTCAGCCGTCGGGGCATGGCTATCCCGGGATCAGAAGATAATCTTGGACGGCACCGTCCGATTTCTTGGCGTGGAGTGAACCGGATCAGTCAGCGTGCGCTGCTCGCGCGACGGAACTCGCGGGGAGCCAAACCATGGCTGCGCTTGAACAGACGGTTGAAATGCGAGATGTCGCGAAAGCCCGCGCCAAAGGCGATTTCGGCTATGGTTCTGTGAGCGGACTTGGGATCAACCAGCACGCGCGTGCAGGCCGCAATCCGCCGGTCATTGACGTGTTCGCTGACAGAGCGATCCGTCATGGCAAACAGACGATGGACGTAGCGCTCGGAGCAACGAAACTTCGCGGCAAGCGCCGCCGCGCCAAGTTCGGAATCCTCGCTGTGACGCTCGATATGATCGATCATCATCGACAGCAGAACGGGGACGTGCACGCGCTCGGCGGACAGATCGCTCAGCACGTCGGGCGCGTGTGCGATCAGATCGACCACATGCGAACCGATCAGGGCCGAGGCCCTCAAACGCTGATGATCGGCGAGGCAGATTTCGGCATAGCCGCAAAGAGTTTTGGAGAGAGCCCGGCCCGTCTCCGTGCGAGACAGGTTGAGCTGCGGACGATCGAGCAGTTGCTTCGGCAGCAGCCTTCGCGGGACGGCGAAGCAGAAGAGCTTGAAATTGTGACAGTTGGCGATCTCGAACGGCTCCGTCGTATCGGCGACGGCGAGATCGCCGGGCGCACAGGTCTGCTCGTGGTCGCGTTGGCTGGTGCGCCCGAGCCCTTCGATCTGGAGGTTGACGAAACAAAGATCGTCGGTGCTCCCGGAAATATGTGAGGCAAGACGAACTACCGTATGCCGCGTCGCCGTCACCAGGGAGACCTGGATTGGCGCAGCGTCAGCTCTGGAAATGGCGCCTTCAAACGGCTCGTCCGCAAGCCTGCGCGGCTCAAGACGAACAAATGCCGCGGCAAGGTCGTCCGCCCAGCTTCCAAAGGGTTGGTCCGCGCGTCGCGGCTTGGTCGACCATTCCATGAGCACCCCATACAAATTGCAAGGGCCCCTGCCGGCATAGGATATCGCCCGCGCAATATGCGGTCAAATTCCGGGCAAATGGCAAGCTCGCGTTCACACCGAAAGGGGGGCAAGCCTCCAAGTGCTTGGCGCGCTGGGCACCGGCACCGACAAAGGCCTCTGACAGCGCCAGGCACAAACGTCGCGATCCTCACCACCAAGGAGTACGACACCCGGGATGCGCCTCACGGGAACGGGACAAGGTGCTGCAAGCGGCCGTTTCCGAACAAGGCCTGGAAGATCGTCGCAGCCGATGGGAAGGATCAGCGGAGTTGGCGCCTAGACCCGTTGTGAGGAGGACAAACCCGAGCAACCCGGGCGGTCTTGTCAACAAGCAGGTCGCTTTCGATCCCGAGAGCAGCGAGGTGGCGGTAAAGCTCTGTCGCGCCAACGTCATGCGGAAGACGCAGGCTGCCTCGATCAGCAGACTCATTCGCATCTGGGAGACGCTACCGATCTCCCCTGGACGAGACCCCGAGCGGTTGGTGAGTACGGGGAGAGCGCAGCTCTACGCTCATAGAGAAATATCGAACGAGGGCTGCCGATCAGGCGCAAGCGATCTCGTCGAAGCAGCCGGTGTCGCGCGACTCACTCGATCGCGGCCATAGCAAAACCGCCGGATACGTGGAACAGCAGTGCGGCGGAGAGAGTGTCAGTCACCCCCCATTGAAAGATAAGGCATTTTGGCCTTCTTAGACCGAAACCACCATTCGAGCTACGGCCGAAAACTGGCGGTTCGCCTCCGCATTTGGATGAAATCGTTGCCGCCCACCGCCTCGAGCTTCCCAAGTTGTCGTAATCGCTTTGTCAATCAGCCCGCAAACTTTGGGCGCCGATCCCCTAGCTGGCTTAGGGGGCAATATTGCAGGCCAAATGACACCGTGTCTTCCGACACTCCAACACTTCGCGGATCAAAGGCAGACGATCATTGCCAAAATACATATCGGTTCTGTCAATGAAGACTGTCGGCGATCCGAAGCCGCCGCGTGCGATTACCTCGTCTGTGTTGAGTCTGAGCTGATTCTTGACCGCCTCTTCGTTGATACTTCGGAAAAATTCCGCAGGATCGATGCTCACCTTCTTGCAAATGTTCGTCAGCACAGAATCCTGGGAGATGTCCTTGTCCTCACCCCAATAGGCTTCGAACACGGCAGTTGCGAACGGGACCATCCCGTCGCTGCCGAGCCAGACGCAGCCGCGCATCGCCCTTACGCTGTTCACCGGAAAGACCGTCGGTGGCATCTTGATCACAAGACCGGCCGAACGAGCCCAATCGGCGAGATCTTTCAGCATGTACTGCGCTTTCGGCACGATCGGATTTTCGCGCGAGGCATAAACGCCCGGATTGACCGCATTAAAAATGCCGCCAGCCAGCACGGGCCGCCACGAAAGCGACTCGCCAAACTCCTTCGCCAATTTTTGAATGTTGTGGAAGGCGAGATAGGTCCACGGACTTGAGCAGTCGAAGAAAAACTCGATCATCGATCGTTACACTCACCATCTCTCCGGTACGCGATGCTGCGAGCCAGCATTTCGATCTTCACTCGCCAGAGGCCTCCATCGCCGTTCATTCCGTGACGACCCCGGATGCGCCGAACATGATTCGCTTTGCCTCGTCGGAGAACGGCTCTTTCACGAATTTGCCGACCGCAAGGCCGGCCTGCACTTGCGGCCGTTCGCGAACTTCCGCATACCAGCGCTTTACGTTCGGGTAGTCGTCGAGTGTGAAACCTTGCGCCTTATGGGTCATCGTCCACGGGAAACAGGCCATGTCGGCTATCGTGTATTCGTTGCCAGCGACAAAGCGCCCGGTCTTGCCCAATTGAGCGTCAAGCACACCATATAATCGCGTCGCCTCACGCTGATAACGGTCAATCGCATACGGGATCTTCTCCGGCGCATAGAGACGGAAATGACCGTGCTGACCAAGCATCGGTCCAAGACCGCCCATCTGCCACATCACCCATTGGACAACCCGGGTACGGCCGCGCACATCCACTGGCAGAAAGCGTCCCGTCTTCTCTGCCAGGTAGATCAGGATAGCACCCGTCTCGAATACGGAGATAGGCTCGCCACGGTCGGCCGGCGCGCGATCAACAATCGCTGGAATACGATTGTTCGGGCTGATGGCGAGAAACTCGGGCCTGAACTGCTCACCGGCGCGAATATCGATAGGAACGACAGTATACGGCAGCCCCAGTTCCTCAAGCAGAATCGAGATCTTCCAACCGTTAGGGGTCGGCGCGTAGTGCAAGTCAATCATTCCGGACCTTCCTCGAAATCACAATCGACCCAATTGCGCGCGCTCTGCTTGTCATCTCTGGACCCTGGACTCGACACCTCGCCACGTGAGCTGGATTTGGCTCGATCTAGGGATCAACTCGCTCAAATCTTCCTATATTCTCCCTAGGCCTGTTCGACGAACCGGGCAACGGACCCGGCTTGACGAACGCGTTCACCACGTTGCTCAGGAGCTGCGAGACGTTGTTCTCGAAGCCGTTGATGGGAAGGGCACTTCCGAATGCGATGGATCCGGTTGCAAACACTGCACCGTTGTTCGGCGCCTCGAAGTACACCATATCGGCCCGCAGGATGTAGTTGTGCGTTCCGCTGAAACCCTGATGCGCGTGCGCACCCTCCTCGTCGTGGGCAATGTAGTTGTCGGGGTGACCACCCGAGGATGCGATGATCTTCGTGTTAGGCGGCGTGCCGAACCCCAGCTTGTAGCAGTCGATCTCAATGCCCGCCGCCCCGCCGTTGCCCAGGCCGAAATCACCGATGATCTCGCCTTCGATTCCTTCGGTGATCCAGGCGAGCGCAGGATCGTAGCTGTCGGGCATCCGCCGGTAGGGCTGGCTATGGGCGAAGCCCTCGCCGGCGAACGTATTGCCGACCAGCTTCTGCCCCCAGCGCTGAAAGCCGGTCCAGATTCCACCCATCTGCCCCGTCGTGGCAAGGTAGTATTCGCCCGGCCGTGCTGCCCAGGCGATCCAGTGTCCACCGGTCTTGCGGCACTCCATAATCCACGGCTCGTCATCGCGAAACGCCACATTGCAGCAGAAGCTGTTCGCGCCCATGCAGATGAAGCGCCCACCGCCGGCGATGTAATCCTCGTGCGCATTGAGCATGCGCTCGGAATGATATTCCGGATGGGTGGAATTGAGGATGCATGCATAGGGGGCCATTGCGGCGACACCCTCCAGATGAACATCTTCATCGGTCAGGACGTCGTAGTCGTATCCCTTGTGCTCAAGCCACGCCAGGATCGAGAGATCAGCCGGAAAATTCCAGGGCAGGTCGAAGGCGGAGATCCGGTATTTCGGCCGCATGTTCACCAGCGGGCGGCGATAGCTCGAATAGCAGATGCCTGCGCCATCTGCATGCGAGTCGTAGCAGCCCCCGCCGAACTCCGGATTTTCATATATTTCAATGTCGACCTCGGAGATTGTCGGCGGTTGACCGGCCATTGGCTGCACGATCTGGCCGTCGGTCGCGAAACGTTCATTGGCATAAGCGATATAGGTTGCCGTGGAAAACAGCAGAGCGATGCGCCCGGTCGGCACGCGGGGCCGGACGAAAAAAACGATGTACTCCTCGGCGAGGCCCTTGCCGTCGCCGGCGCGTAACCTCATGGCGTAGGCGCCGCTGCGCAGTATTTCGGGCAGCTCGAACGTCTTTGTGACTTTCCAGTTGCTGTCGATCATCGCGTCGGCATGGAATTCGATGCCGCCGTATTCATGCGGGGCGAGGCGGAAGCAGTCGTTGCGGCCGTTCCAGTTGTAGCCGGTCTGCGCACGTACCGGCCTGTTGTAGCCGTTCGCGTCAAGGCGGTTTGGTCCAATGTCGACCACGACATCGCCGATGCCGTGGTCGGTGTAACCCTTCGTGGTGTCCCAATATGCCACCATGCCGTATGATGGAGGCTGTCCGCCCGCGCGGATCGCGTCGAGTTCCTCGCGACCCAACGGGCGATCGAACACACCGCAACGATCGATCTTTCCGCAGTAGAGCTGCGATACGAAGTGACCGCGCAGTGCGTGCCAGTCGCGCGAGCCGGCCACGAGGAACGGCGTATCGACCAGGTTGTTCTGTCTGAACCGAAACACCTCCGACACATGCGATCGGTAGTCGACCGGCGCGACCTTGCTGAGCAGGCTGTTGTAGCGGTTCACGACGCCTTCCTGGTACAGCGTGGCGCGACCGCTTCGCGCATCGAAAGTGGCCGCGACGAAATACCAGGCCTGCTTCTGCAACGGCAGCTCAGCCTGGAGATAGTCGATCTCGTTTCCGCAACCGACCCAGAACTCCAGCCTACCGCTCGGATTGATCCCGAGGCCGTAGCCGTGATTCTTGTCATTGTCCCAGCGGCCGAGCAGGCATTGTCGATGCCCGACATCCGGCCATGTCGGCCAGATGAATGCACAGAGCGTGATGCTGCTATCCAGCGCGAGCTTGCGATTGGGGTCGGTCACCTCGAGGAAGGCACCAACCTGCGTGAACTGCTTCTCGACCTGCCAGGTGCCGTTGGCGACGCAGTCGATTTCTTCCTCGATGAATCCCGGACCATGCGGATGCTCGTCGCCATGGATCAGGCGCACGAGATGAGCTTCAGCGGTCGACGTGCCGTCGGCACTGACATGAAATTGTATGGTATCGCCCGGCTTCGCCGAGATCTTGTCTGCGTAACCGAATATCTTGATCTGCGCCATGGTGCGGAGTTTCCCATCGAGAAGCCGGACAAGGTGCCCTGCCCGGCGGGCGTGTTGCGCTAGGTTTCGAGAAGGTCGCGGATGCAGCGCAGGAACAGGCCGTGACGGGCCTCGTTCGCGGATGTGTAGATGCCCGTATCAATCACACGCGGTGGAACTCCCCGACGCCCCGACAGCTTGACCACCTGATAACGGCGGAACGGCTCGATTGCTCTGACCGCATATCTTTCGTCGAGCGGTCGTTGACGGAAATAGATCAACAGTCGCTCGAGCCTTTCGCTGTGCTGTCCCAGAGGCGACCGCCGGTGCTCTTCGATCACCTCGGGAGTCACGAGTGTCCGCAAAAACTCGCGGCGGCAGCCGTCGAACCGATCCCGGACGATGATGTCACGGTCCTGGGACCTGTCATACTCGAGAGGCAACATTCTCAACTCTCCAGAACTGCAAATGCCTGACGCGAAGCATGTCGGCCGGGCGTACCGGCACGCCATTCTGCGACGGCTGTTTCATGCCCACTGCTTTTCCTCATTGACCCATGCGAACCCGGGTAATCTGCCGGCCCCCGCGAATGCCTCCACGACATTCGCCAGCACTCGGGATGCGCTGTTCCTGAAAGTGTTGATCGGCAGCGATTGCGCGAATGCGACCGAGCCACATGCAAACACGGCGCCGCCATGGGGGGCCGTGAAGTAGGTCATGTCGGCATGAACCCGCCAGTCGTACGACCCATAGAGCCCAAGGTAGGAATAGAGGACGAGTTGCTGGTTCACGACATAGCTGTCCGTGTGGCCCCCTGACGAGGCGATGATCTTGGTGTGCGGCGGCGTGCCCAGAGCGCGGTCATAATAGTCGAGCGCCAGCCCCGCGGCGCCGTCATTGGCAAGACCGGCGTCACCGATGATCTCGCCATCGACACCTTTGGTGATCCAGGATACGGTGCGGTGATAGCTGTCCGGCATCCTCCGGTATGGTTCGCTTCGTCCACCGCCCGAGCTGCTCAGGCCTATGGCAACCAGCTTCTGGGTCGCCCGTCCGAGCACCTTCCAGGGACCACCACGCATCCCGTCCGTTGCCATGTAGTGCTCGCCGTAACGTGACACCCACGGCTTGTACCCATCATCGCGACGTCGACATTCCATGATCCATGGTTCGCCGTCGCGAATGCCGGCCGTGGCGTTGAACCCGTTGCCGCCTGCATAGATGTAACGACCGCCGCCGGCGATATAATCCTCGGTCGCATCCAGCATTCGCTCGGTGTAGTATTCCGGGCGCGAGCCGCTGATAACGCATGCGTACGGCGACAACGCCTCCGACCCGTCGCGATGGAGGTCCTCGTCGGTCAGGACCTCGTACTCGAAGCCGCTCTGGTCCAGCCATGCGATGATCGATAGGTCCGCAGCCAATCCCGAAGCCACATCGAGGCTCGGCATCCTGTACCTCGGCCGCATGTTCATGACCGGACGGTGATAGGAGCTGTAGCACACGCCAATGCCATCGGCGTGCATGTCGTATGTCGACAGCCCGAAATCGGCTCGCATATACATCTCGATGTCGATATCGGACAGCACAGCCGGCTGTCCCGTCAAAGCTTCGCGCTCCGGGTGATCGAAGCTCAGGCGCTCGTTCGCAAAGGCAAGGTAGGTGAGTGTCGGAAACAGGAATGCAATACGCGCCCGCGGCCTTCCCGGCCGCACGAAGAAGACGACATGCTCCTCGCTCACGCTCTTTCCCCAGCCAGATCGCAGCCTCATGGCATAACAGCCGCTTTTGAGGCCGAGCGGCAGGGCGACGGTCTTGGTCGCCTTCCAATTGCAATCCGTCAGCGCGTCGGCATGAAACTCGATCCCCCCGAACTCTTGCGGAGCCAGACGGAAACAATCGGTGAAGCCGTCCCAGTTCCAGCCGGTCTGGCCGCGAACGGGCCGATTGTATCCTCGGGCATTCAGCTTGTGCCGGCCGACGTCGACCACGAGATCACCGATGCCGCGGTCGGTGTATCCAGCGCTCGTATCCCAGTACGCGACCAGGCTGTCCATCGCGGGTACGAGCCCGCTCCTGATCGTGTCGAGCTCGGCGGGCTGTAGGGCCTGGTCAAACGCGCCGCACCGGTCGATCTTGCCCCAATAGAGCTCCGACACGCACGTACGCTGTTGCGCGTCGCGGCTACGCGAACCTGCCATGAGAAACGGAGTTGAGTCCAGGCTGCCGGGCCTGCTCCGGAAGCCCGCAGATTTGCGGGATTCGTAGTCCACCAGCGCAACCTTGCCTAACAGGCCGTTGTACCTGTTGCCGACACCGACCTGGTGCAAGGTCGCACGCCGGGTCTCGGCATCGAAGGTCGCGGCCACGAAATACCACATCTGCACCTGCAGCGGCACGTTGGCCGTCAGGCGCTCGATCTCTTCGCCGCGTCCGATCCAAAACTGCAGATAGCCTTTCTCGTCGATGCCGATCCCGTAGCCCTGCTTTCGATCGCCGTCCCATCGGCCGATTATGGTCTGCCGCTTTCCGGATGCTGGCCAAGTCGGGTGAACGAAGGCGAACAGAGTGAAGCTGTTTGCGAACGCCAGCCGCCCCTCGGGATCATCGACCTCGAGAAACGATCCTACCTGGGTGAACTGCGGCTCGACCCGCCACCTGCCGTTCGCGGCACACGCCACCTGTTCCTCGACGAAGCCTGGTCCTGCTGGGTTCTGATCGCCATGGATCAGGCGCACCAGTTGCGCCTCAGCGGTATCCGTCCCCTCGGCGCTGACATGAAACTGAATGGTCTCGCCCGGCTTGACCGAGATCCTGTCCGTGTAGCCAAAAAGTCTGACCGGTGTCACCACCAACTCCCTCGTTTACGAGCCCAACGTCCGCCGCGCAGGACGGACACGCTTCATCCGTGATCAGGACTCCAGCAGATCCTGAACGCGCCGCATGAAGACGCCGTGGCAGGCCTCATCCGGCGTCGCGTAGATCCGGTCCTCGACTACACGCGGCGCCACGCCGCGATGTCCGGATAGAGCGACGATGCGATAGCCTTCGAAGCGTTCCACGGCCATGATGGCGTACTTCTCCACCTGAGGACGAGTGCGGAAGTAGATCAGCAGCCGTTCCAGCGCCTCACTGTGCTGCCCGTTGAGGGAATGGCGATGCTCCTCGATGATCTCCGGCGACACCAGCGTCTTGAGATGGTCGCGGGTCATCTTGTCGTGGCGCCGCTGGTAGATGACGCTCTTGTCGTCGGCCTCGGTCGCCTCCTCGGGTAGCATCTCGCCGCCCTTCTCCGCTCGGGTCGATCGCCGCTCGCTCTTCTTCTTGTCGCGCCAGGCACGGAACTGCGCTTTGATCCCGAACAGCCCGTTGCGGAGGTAAAGCACGACCAGGAGCATGATGAGCCCGATGATCATGAAACGAGCCGGTCCCCACGTATTCAGCACCTGGTCGAAGAATACAACGATGAGGGTGCCGACCACCGCCCCTTCCGCACGTCCAACGCCACCGATCACCAGCATGGCGAGGCCGAGCAGCACGGTATCGAAGTTGAAGATCGAGAACGCCACGCCGCCGAAATTCGAGGTGTAGAATCCGCCGATGAAGCCCAGCGCCGCAGATGAGATGAGGAACACCCAGACGCGCGCCTGGCGAAAGTTGACTCCCGTCGCCTCGGCGAAGGCCTCGCGCTTTTCGGGCGCCATGCGAAGGATTCGTCCAAGCCTGCGGCCGTTGACGAACCGGTAGAGCAGCAACGCGAGCAGCATCAGGCCGAAGCAGGCGTAATACGCCAGGAGCAGCTGACCGAGCTGCGACCAGTCTTCCGGTATATAGGTCCTGGCGCCATACAGGCCGCCATTCGCGGACCCGAACTCCTTCGACGTCACGAAGTAGACCCGGCAGAGCTCGTTGAGCCCAAGGGTGAGAAGCGCATAATAGAATCCGTCGAGCCGCGTGGCCGGCAGCGCGATGATCCCGCCGAAGACCAGCCCTACCAGCGCGCCGATCGGCGGCAACAACCACCAGGGTAATGCGAACTTGACCGCAAGCAATGCCGTGACGAACGCGGCCGTCCCGACGACTGCATAGGTGGCGAGCGAAAAGACGCCCGCAGTGCCCATGATGAGCATCCAGCACAGACTGATGGCGGAATAGATGCCGAAGGTGGCTCCCGCCGTCAGCAGCGTGTTCTGCAGATCGCCGGGCGTGAACAGGGGAGCGATCGCCAGCGCAAGAAGCCCCAACATCCACCAGATCGGCCGCTTGTCGACGATCGTCTTCTCCGCGCGCAAGGTCTTTGGGTTATACTCCCCGCGCAGGCGAAGCACGCGGCGACGCGTCGGCCAGTAGCGAAGACGATTCCACATCGTTCCGCCGTGGCCTGGCCATTTGTAGTAGTAGCGAAGACGGCCGACGGCATTCAGCTTCGTCGCCGATCGACGAGTTCTTTCCCAGACCTCCTGGTGGCTGCGGAACGGAATGGTCGGAAGCTCTTCGACGTCACGCTTGCCGCCCCAGACGAAGAGCGGATTGCGCCACTTGACGCCGCTATCAATTGACATTGCTCAGGCCTCCCTCGCCTTGTCGAGCAGCCCGGCGATGCCGCGCGGACGGACCAAGAGGATGACGATGATCACAACGAACTGGGTGATGAGAACGTAGCGGCCGCCGATCGATATGCCCGTCAGCGCCTCGTTCAGGCCGAGCACGATCGCCGCGATAACGGCGCCGCGCACGCTGCCCAGCCCGCCGCAAAGCGCAATGCTGACGCCCTTGATCATCGGCATCAGTCCGCCGAACGGCGAAATATAGTAGGTTTGGGAGAGGAGAACGGCCGCGAGGCCCGCCAACCCGCCCGTGATGCCCATGACGTAAAACGAGGTTCGCCGAACGCCGATGCCGACGATGGATGCCGCATGCGGATTCATCATCATGGCGCGGATTTCGAGGCCGCGGCGGCTCGACTGCATCCACCTCAGAACGACCGCCAATATCAGGACGGATGTCGCCACGTTCCCGACCTTGTCCGCGGTGAAGACCACACCCGGCAAGGACACCGACCAGTTGCCGAAGATTTCAGGCAGGCTCTTCGATCGCGGGCCGAACCACCAGAGCAGGAATTGCGTGCCGATCAGATTGATCGCGAGCGTCGCAATCAGACCCCGAATGGTGAAGTTTGGTTTGTCGTGGATCGGTATGAACCCAACCGCACAGATGACCACTCCCCCGAGCGCGCCTGCGAGGATACCCGCGGCCAGTACTGCAGGCCCCGATGTGGAGACATGCTGGGCAAACAGCCAGGCGCCATAGCCCGCGAATGCAAATATGAAGCCGTAGGCGAGGTTGAGCAGGCCGAGGCTCGACCACGTGATCGAAATTCCGATCGCAAGCGTGCCGTAAATGCACGCAAGGACGATGGTGTTGCTGACGATGAACCAGATATCCACGTTTTACGCCTTTCGATAAACGTTCAACGCGAGTGCCGCCGAAGCCTCACCCTTGAGCTTTCCGACATGCATGCCGATGACGCGATCGACCCGTCCCTCGAGCAGCGCAACGTTCTGCTCCGCAATGATCATCGCGGCATTCCCGAGCTTGACAGCCATCAGTGCGTTGATCACGCTCTTGCCGATCTTGGGTGCCAGCCCGAGCGATGGCTCGTCGACGAGGAAGAGCGACGCATCCGTCATCAGGCCGCGGCCGATCGACACCATGCGCCGTTCGCCGCCCGACAGGCGCCCCACGGGTACGCCCATCAGCTTCCGCAACGGTGGAAATATCTCCAGGATGCGGAGCTTGCGCGCAGCGCGATCGCGCCAGGCCGCCGCGGTGTAGGCCCCGGAATCGAGATGCTCCTCGACGGTCAGGCCATGGAAGATCTCGTCGCCTTGAGGAATCAACGCCA
Organism: Bradyrhizobium sp. CB82; assembly: GCF_029714405.1. Lineage (NCBI taxonomy): Bacteria > Pseudomonadati > Pseudomonadota > Alphaproteobacteria > Hyphomicrobiales > Nitrobacteraceae > Bradyrhizobium > Bradyrhizobium sp. CB82. Next base: position 7,289,930 of record NZ_CP121650.1, read on the forward strand.
ATCCTGCGCGCACGATCTCGTGGGTGTAGCGCCCCGGCCCCTGGCTTCGCGTGCGACCGACCTCCCTGCCGTTCAGCTTGATCGAGCCGCGCTGCCAGCCGGTAAGTCCGGCGATTGCATAGAACAGGGTCGACTTGCCATGGCCATTCAAGCCGACGATGCCGATCCGCTCCCCACACTGAACGACGAGGTCGAGATCGTGGATGACGCGAACCGGCCCATAGCCTGCGGACAGTCGCTTGACGTTCAGGACCTCGCGCTGCGGCTGACGCGCCGGAGCGCCCGGCAAATGGTTGCTCACGGAGATATTCATGCATCGGCCTCTTCGCTGAAATCCTCGAAGTAGGCCGCGTGGACCTTCGGGTCCGCCATGACGTCGTCCATCAGCCCCTCGGAAATGACCTCCCCGGCATCCATTACCAGAATGCGGTCCGCGATCGTCCCGAGGAGCTCGATGCGGTGCTCGACGATGAGGATCGCAATGTTCATTTCCTTGGCGAGGATCCGCAGCAGAGTATCGATCTCGTCGACCTCCGAATTGATCAGGCCGGCCGCCGGCTCATCCAGCAGCAGCAACGAGGGCCGGCGCATCAGCAGGCAGGCCAGCAGCAATTTGCGCCGGTTGAAGGTCTCGAGCTGCGTCGCCGGCGTATCGTCACTGATCTTCAGACCGACGAGATCGGCGCCATATTCAGCATCGAACCTGGTGAGAAACGGACGATGAGCCTGACGCGCCGCCTTGAACGTCTCGCCGACGGTCAGTTCGTCAGGGACCACCGGCGTCTGGAACGTGCGGCCGATCCCCAGGCGCGAGCGGGAATACAACGGCAAGCCCGTAACATTCTCGCCCTTGAACCACACTGAGCCGCTCTTTGGCGGCATACGGCCAGAGAGGATTTCAAACAGACTGGTCTTGCCCGCGCCGTTCGGTCCGATGATGCCCAGCACTTCCCCGGCCTCAACATGCAGGTTGATATCGCGGAGGATCTCGCGACCGCCGAGATCGAGCGAGATGCCGCTGCAGGAGAACAGGGCGGCCTTTCCGCCCTGTTCAGCCGTACCGTTTCGTGAGAGTTGTCTGAGCATCAGCTCCACCACGGCGCAGAGCTCAGCTTCGTTTCCGAGACCGGACCGGGATAGACGATCTTGTGCTCGCCACCCTGGATCTGGACATAGAGCTGCGCGACGCCGGCCTCGAGCTTGCGCGCCTGCAATTCGTCCCCCCCATTGTCTGGGAAATGGAGCGCTTCCTGATATGGGTTGCCCATATCGACGTAGCCGCAGACGCCGCGTTGCGGGTTGGCCCGGATCCAGTCGCAGACCTCCCTGAACTTCCGGGGATCGCCGACCGCTTCCCAGGCCTTCTTGAGGTAGTAGGTCTGATCGTAGGCAATGCCGGTGTAGGCAAGCCCGGCAATGCCGGGGAAACGCTTCTTGTACTTCTGCCTGTAGGCGAGCCCCCTCTCGTCACCATAGATGCCCATGGTCGTGCCCCAGACGAAGCCGTTCGCCGCCGAACCGGCAAGCTCGAGGAATTCCGGCTGCGAGGGGCCGTACTGAAGATAGACGAGCGAATCGCGCACCGGGCTTGCCACAAACTGTTTGCAGAAAGCGGCGTATTCAGCAGCCACCCAATGGTCCACCATGATCGCGGCGGCATCGACCTCCTTCATCTCGCGAATGACCGGTGCCCAGTCCTGCACGGGATACTGGATATCCGTAATGCGGGCGACTTCGAACTTGCCGCGCCGCTTGATCGCTTCCTGGGCCGCACGCGATATCGTTTGGCAGTAACCGATCTGCTCCTGAATGATATGAACCTTGCGGTTCTTTGGTTTCCAGACGCCCCCCTGCTCCTGGTCTTCCAGCCAGAGAGCGTAGCTCCATCCATAGTTCACCTCAGACGGACAAAACTGGAAGATGTGGCTGTATTTATCCGGTTGCTCTTTCACGGCAGAGGTGCCGGCGCGTTGTGCGTTTCCGTTGATGTAGGGACATTTGTACTTCACGGTCGCGTCCATCGCCGGCAACGGGACGAGCGTAAAAGCAAAGGAGATCGCGTCGACCTTGGCGTCCACGCAGGCGGCAAGCGCCTGCTTGGAGGATTCCGGCGAAAGAACGTTCATGTCGGTTGTGAACAGCTTTAGCGGCCTCCCGAGGATGCCGCCTGCAGCATTGATCTCTTCCATCGCCAGCGTCGTGCCATTCAGGAAATCCTGATGATCCGCAACACCGGCAGCGGCCGTCTGACAGTAGGGAACGCCGAGAACGATCGGCTGCGCCGCAAGCGCCGGCCGTCCAACGAATGGCGCAGCGATAGCCGCGCCGATGCCCGCAGTCACTGAACGCCTGGTGAGTCCCAAAACCATCTGAGTGACCTCCTGCAATCGCGCGCGTGGGTTCTCGGCATCGCAACCGAGACCGGCCGGATTTCATGTGAATGACGACGGCGCATCCATGCGACCGCCGGGTGATTGCGGCCCTGGACCTGCATCCGGATGACCGGACTGGTGAAGTACAGTCGAACCGCGCAATCGAAGCTTCGGTTTCCCGGCGATTTTCAGCAATACGTCAGCTGACCGATTTTGGAGCCGGTCGGGACGGGCCAGGAGGTGATCCAGAACCTACGCTGCGGGCGCGAACAGGGCTTGGGGTGATAACTTGCGCAGCAAGCCAAGCCCAGATTTTCATCAGTCGACGGCGTTGCAGCCCTTTTGCGTCAGAATTGCTGGCCCTGATTGTGACACTGCTTTGACTAAAGGAATGACCGCCTCTAACATGCAATTGCAGCTTTCGCCTCCGCTTGTGGCTTCGATCCAGGACGGTCGAGATCGGCGGAGCGAATGGCCACTGTAGCGATGTGGCACCTCGAATTGGTTGGCGCGGTCCTTGCTCTTAGACCGCGGAGGTCTCCGCAATCCCGCCGGGGCTAACGGATAGTTAGCGGCCAAGAAGAAGATTCGATCACGAACCGTCGGCAAGATCTTTCACGAGCTGGAGGCTCACCGTGAAATCGGCAGCGATCGACCATACGATGACAGCAGCAATACGGCTCGATACACCGGCGGCAGCCCTGAATGATCAGATCATTGATCAGGCAACGCAGGTAACCCGTCTGTTGCGCGAGTTCGTGAGGAGCGAGGCGATCGCCCTGGTCGCGATGGATCCGATATCCCGAACCCATCGCTTTCTGGCCGTCGACGGGTATACGGACAGAACGATGTCCTACGTGCTCGACGGATTCCCTAACTCATGCCCGGCTTACGCCATCGCGCGCGAGAAGGACACGCACTCACTGCGGTGGCGAGACTACAAGCGTGACTGGAATCTCAATTTGCCAGATACATTCACCGCTCAGGAATACCTGATGCCGGATGGATTCAGGGAAGGCTCGACGATGTGCCTGCGCGTCGCGGATGGCCGCTACATCGGGGCCATCCACATGAGCTGGTCCAAGGAGGCGCACGCCAAGGACGAGCACCGCGAGATGACGGAGCGCTTCCGCCCGATTCTGCTGAACATCTGCGATCAGCTCAGGACACCACAGCTTCTGGCCGATGAGCTGGCGCCAGGCGCCTACGCGATCGCGGTCTCGCCGAACGGTTTTGCATTTCACTTACCCAACCGCAGTCCGGGACCCCATCTCATCGAGGGCGGAGAGCTTCGTCGGCTCGTGCTGGAGAAGGCGAAGTCCGCCAGAGCTCAACGTTTCGTCTGGCCGGACGAGGCCGGCCGCTGCCACCAGGTCACGATCACGCCCTGCCGCGGAAATATCCTCCTTATCACTGAGCAATGCATTCGCTGGCCGTATAATCTCTCGCTTCGGGAGATTCAGATCCTGCATCTCGTGACCAGTGGCGCTTCAAATCCCAACATCGCCGAGCAACTCTTCGTGTCGCCCCGCACGGTTTCCACGCATATCGAGCACATCCTCGAAGATGAGCTGCGACTCGCGCACGCGACTCGCGGCACTTGCGGTGTCCGAAGGACTGCTGCTGGCGGAGTCCCCTTCCCGGCGGTCTCGGAACCTCGCCGGCCATTGACGGGCCGCGACCACGTCAGCCGGATGGCGCGTCTTGCGCGGGCGCATCCCTCAGAAGCACCACGAGCCCCGCGGCCACGAGGCAGGCAAGGCCAACGCAGGCGAATCCGACCGCATAGGCTGCGAGACCAAGGGCTCCGACCCCGGCAGAGGCAATCGTGGCTCCTGCCAGGTGTGCGACCGTCATCCAGCCCATCGCTCTGCCGACGCGGCACATGCCGAGATTTCCGGACATCAGCCTGATGAGCGCAGGAAACGTCAGTGCCGCATCGAGGCCATAGAGCGCGCCGAACCGGGCCAATTCGACAACGCTGAAGCCGGTAAACGGAAGCCAAAGCAAGAGGAGCGCGCGGAGCACGAAATAGACCGCCAGCAGCGTTTGCGCGGGATAACGATCCGCGAGATATCCGCTCACCGTGCTTCCGATCGCGCCGCCGATCACAACGATGGCCATTACGTCGGCGCTCGACGAGAGGCTGAGGCCCGCGCCCATGCAGAGCATACCGAGCCGGCCGTCGATCAAGCCAGATGTCGACGCGCCGCAGATGCAGAAGACCGTTGCCAGGGCCCAGAACCGCCAGTTCTTCCCCGTTGGACACGGTGACGCGTATCGGTTGGGCTTGGGCTTCTGTGGAGTGGCTCCTCGTCCGGATGCAGGGACAAGAGCGACTGCGAAGGCCGTGGCCAGCACGCCGACGGCGGCGGCCTGGAACACGAAGCACCAATCGAGCGCACTGACCGCGCGCGATGCCACCAGCAGTCCCGCCGCCGATCCCAGCAACTGCATCGACGCCAGGAGACCGGAGCGTGTGCCGCAATGCGACGCGTCGCCACGACTCCCGACTATCGCGCCTAGAAGGGAGGCGCTCAAAGAGCCACTGAATCCAACGCCCAGTCCCCAGGCCACAGCGAGGTGCCATGGCGACGTCGCGCGCGTCGTCGATGCAAGCGATAGCGCAAGGAGAACCAGGCTGGCGACCAGCGGCGATCGAACGCCCCATCGTTCGAGGCCATGCGCCGCGAACGGCGATGCGCATGCGGAGACTGCGACGCCGAGCGTAATCGGCCAGGCCACGTCGGAGGTTTGCCACCCCAGGTCCTGCTGGATGGGGACGGCCAGCAACGCGGGGAGGACGCGCGCGGCCGAGCCTGCAAAGATCGCGAAAGCGAAGATTGCAGAGGTCATCGACTTAGAGCGCGCTGCCCATCCAACCGACGAGAGGCGACCGGCCCGCGATGCCGGTCGGACGAGCTGCGATGCAACAGATCCGGTAGCGAGCCGTGCCCTACTCAGCGGCCTGCGCATGACAACTCGCGGCGTTCCTGTCAGGCGCGAGATCGATGCCGGGATTGCGATCGAAAAAGCCACTGGGCATCAGCTTGAAGCCGGTGAAGATGCAGGGTTGAACGGGAAAGTCTTCGGGACGGACCTGATGGTGAAGACCGAAGACGTGCCAGAGCACGATATCAGTGTTCTCGATATTCCGGTTTTTCCTGACGAAATCAGCGACGCCACCACTTCCGTCCGAGTGGTTCATGTGTTCGCCAGCCGGATATCGCTCTTCGGGATCGAAGGCCGTGACCCAGAGCTGGTTCTTGATGAAGGTCGACCGCCTGCCCGACGGCGACTCCGGATGGATGAATGGTGTCACCGGATGGCTGGCCTCGAGCTTGTAGCCCGTCGGCGTGCCGACCCAATTCTTGCGATTGGGGTTGATAACCTTCCAGGCCCGATGCGTCGCCGGGTTCGCCTGACGGCACCCGCCCAGCTCCGTCTTCAGAACCGTTTCCTCTTCATAGAAGCCGTTGCCATAGACATTGTCGGGTCCCCAGGGATCAGCCTGGGTGTTGAGCTCGACGACGCTGTTGTCTTCGCCATCGACGTTCATGTCCAGCCGCGCGCAAAAGATGTGCTGGTGGATGTGGCCCACGACGCCGGGGGCGACTTCCTTGCCATACTTGCCGGGCTGGCCCGGATGGCATGCGGCGGTGTTGATGATGCCGGTCGCCTTGAGCTCGAACTGGATCGAGCCGTCCGTGTGGAAGTACCAGAACAGGCCATACTCGTAGTTGGCGACCGTCGCGATGCAAGAGATGACCAGCCTGCGGGCACGCCTCGACTCGACGTTGTTGGAGCGAAAGTCCCAATGCTTCCACAGCAGGCCAGCGTCCTCCTCATGGATGCAGATGGCGTTTTCGATGGTGACCACCCTGCCGTCCATCGTCGCGAGATGTGCGTCGAGATAAGCGATCGCGCCGAGGCAGTCGCAGCCGAGCTTCAACGAATTGGCGAGCTTGCCGATGCCGTACTCGCCGATGTCGAAAACATTCTTCCGGAAATGTCCCTTGTCTGTGGTGCCATACGGGACGACCATTTCCACCAGCGACGCGCGATGCGCGATCGGCCGCCCGTCGTAGCTGATGTCATGCAGAGTCAGGCCTTCGCGCGAATTGAAACCGACAAGCACGGACCAGCGATCCCATTCCAGCCGATGTCCATCGAGCCTGAACGAAACGCCCTCGGGCTGTACGATATTGAGCGGCTTGTAGGGGGCGCGCGGGTTCTTGATGAACTCCGCCTCGTAATTCACCTCTGCCTCAGGAATCGGGATGATCTCATGGTCGTCGACGCGGATGATTTCGTAGGTCTTGATATCGACGACGGCGTTCAGGCCACCGATCGGGTGCGCATAGAGATTGTCGTTCTCCCGCAGACGCAGCCAGGCGAAGACGTGCGCGAGATATCGGCCATCCTCACCCGGAATGTCGAAATTACCCGCCGACCACGGATCGATGCAGACAAGCGACATGTCATCGATGCCGCGCTTCTTGCAGGCGGCAATGAACTCGGGAGCCGCCCGCACGGCGTCTTCGATGGCCGTGAACTGTTCGAGCTGGATCATCGGCTTGGCGGTTCGCAAATATTTCGACGTGAGAACTTTTCCTTGCGCAAGCGAAACCGTCAGACGCCAGATGCCATCCTCCCTGACCTCGAACAGATTGACCCGCGCCACTCTTTTTATGGGATCTCCGGGCCTGTACTGACGTACGAGTGATTTCTCAGGTTCGAGAAGTTCGATCGTCTCGAAGAGAAATTCGGCGCCGTACTGTAGATCATTGCGGACGATCCGGATCACCGCAGCGATTTCGGCGGCCGTCAAGGGATCGAGAGGATGCTTTACGGCATCCGTGTTAGGCGTGTCCGGGATGCACGTGCAGGACGACGAGGCGGTGGCAGTGTCCATAGGTTAGCTCCTTGCATAGGCGACTGGGTGCAGACGAGCGCAGCGACGGAATGCGCACGCACACGTGCATCCATTTTGAGCAATACCGCTGCGACACCGGCCGTACGCGACGGCCGCCGGGCATTCCGAATGCAGATCACACCTCGACGGATCGTTTCTCATCGGACGAACGCCTGGCCCGGTTTTCTCGCTACAGACAGCCGAATTTTCTTCCGCGCACCGCCATTCGACAATACGTCAGTTGACCGATTTCGATAATCCGTTCGCCGAACACTGCGGATAGTTAGGAGTTTAATGCTTCGAGTGCCGGAAGGTACGAATGGACATTCGAAGCGCTCATGACCAGCATCTCGCGAGCGTTCCCTACCTGGGCCACGCACCCAACGTTTTCGCGCGGACAACATTACAATGCGAGCGGTGAAATTTTCTTATGTGCGCCTCACGACAGAAGCTATTTGTCAGGCGGCCTGAACCCTGCGGAGCAACCATCTACGATCGTTCTGCTCGCGGCATTTAAACTGCTCGCGGCACTTCTTTGAACAGAGGGCAGTTCGCCAACTGTAGTACCGGACGAGACCAAACTTTCCGTTACAGATCGCACAGCGCTTTGCTGCTCTATTCCGAAGATGTTGCGAGCTGTTGGGCATTTGCTCCTCCTGTAGATTTTCTCCCGTCGAGTTCGCTCGAATAGTCCTTCGAGCTTTGTCATTTGAATTGCGAAAACGGCCGGATGGTATGGTTGAGTCTGCGTTGCGCATCGGATTGCTGCAATACGTTAGTTGACCGATTCTGCGGCTGCAGGCGCGATGCTAAGACGGCGCCCGGTTGGCTCGCGACCAAGCCGTTCGGAACGCCAGCCCAATGTTCGTGCAACAGGAGGAGACATGCTGGACCCCTACAACATTGGCCTGGACAAGAACCCGGCCAATTTCCAACCGCTGACGCCGCTGAGTTTCCTCGCGCGCACGGCCACCGTGTATCCGCACCTCACGAGCACTATCTATGAGGACCACAGCTTCACGTGGGCCGAGACTTACGATCGGTGTCGGCGGCTGGCCTCCTATCTCACCGCGCTCGGCGTCGGTGGGGGCGACACCGTCGCGGCCATGCTACCAAACGTGCCGGCCATGCATGAGCTTCACTTTGCCGTACCGATGGCGGGAGCGGTGCTGAACACACTAAACCTGCGGCTCGATGCTGCTTCAATCGCGTTTCAGTTGGACCATGGCAGCGCAAGGGTCGTCTTCGTCGACCCGGAATTCTCTGACCTGATCGCGGAGGCAACCACACTGATGACCGCGCCGAAGCCGTTTATCTTCGACGTCGACGATGTTGCATTCAAGGACAGCAAACGGATCGGCGAGGTCGAATATGAATCGGCAATCATCCAGGGCGATTCGCAGTTCCTGCCCCGCTATCCCGAAGACGAGTGGGATGCCATCGCGCTCAGCTACACATCTGGCACCACGGGGGATCCCAAGGGCGTCGTCACCTGTCACCGCGGTGCCTATCTCAACGCAGTCAGCAATGTGCTGGCAGCCAACCTGGGCACGCACCCGGTCTATCTGTGGACGCTTCCGATGTTCCACTGCAATGGCTGGTGTTTTCCCTGGACCATTGCGGTTACCGCCGGCATCAACGTCTGCCTGCGCAAGGTCGACCCCGCCAAGATCTTCGACCTGATTGCCCGACATGGCGTCACCCACATGAGCGGCGCGCCGATCGTCTACAACGCGCTCATCAATGCGCCGGGCGCGCCTCGTGGCAACGCGGCCAAATCCGTCCACGGCTTGATCGCCGGCGCAGCCCCGCCGGTCGCCGTGCTCGCCGGCGCCGAGAGCATCGGCATCAAACTCACTCATGTGTATGGCCTGACCGAGGTTTATGGCCCAGCGGCGTTCTGCGCGGTCCAGCCTGGTTGGGACGACCTTTCGACCGATGACCGCGCGCAGCTCACCCGCCGGCAGGGTGTGCCTTACCCGCTGCAGGAGGCTGTCACCGTCATCGATCCCGATACCATGCAGCCGGTGCCGCGTGACGGTGAGACCATCGGCGAGGTTATGTTCCGCGGCAACATCGTAATGAAGGGCTACCTCAAGAACGCCAACGCCACGCGCGATGCCTTCGCCGGCGGCTGGTTCCATACCGGTGACCTCGGCGTGGTCGACAAAGACGGCTATGTCATCATCAAGGACCGCTCCAAGGACATCATTATCTCCGGCGGTGAGAACATCTCCTCGGTCGAGGTCGAGGACGTGCTCTACAAGCATCCGTCGGTGCTGTTCGCTGCCGTGGTCGCCAAGCCGGATCCAAAGTGGGGCGAGGTACCTTGCGCCTTCGTCGAGCTGAAGCCGGACGCGACCGCCACCGAAGCCGACATGCTCGGCTACTGCCGCGAGCACCTACCGGGGTTCAAGTCGCCGAAGGCCGTCGTGTTCGGAGAGTTGCCAAAGACGTCCACCGGCAAGATCCAGAAGTTCGTTCTACGCGACAGGGTCGGATCGGCCAAGGCGATCTCGACCTGACCAGCCTTCGGAGCAGCTTGGAGTTCGCTTGCTGGACTCGCCACCCGACCACACTGCCAATTGCATCGAGGCTCGTAAAGGCACCAACAACGGCCTCGTCGGAGTTGTGCGTTCCCGACGGATGGAAATTCCCACGCCAGCGCGGGCTGCCGTACAAGCCGCTTCCGCGCTGCCGACGGTGAGCCGCGTATGCACCGGCGCGGCTATGGTCGCCTTGCCCTTGAGGAATGTCCAGACATCGGGTGGCGAGAAGCAGGGATAGCTGATGCAATCATGTCCGGCCAAATCTTCAGGCGTACGCGGCGTTCCGCGCGCCGCCAGATAGGCGGGACTGGCGCACACCACCCGGCGCGTCCTGCCGAGCCGCAGCGCGACCAGGCTCGAATCCGGCAACTCGCCGATGCGCACCGCGACATCGATTTGCTCCTGGGCCAGGTTCAGCTTCTGATCGATGGGGATCATCCTCACCTTGATATCCGGATAGGTCTTGAGGAAGTCCGCGATGATCGGCATCAGAATGATGCGCCCAAGGCCCAGCGGGGTCGTCACGGCCAGCTCTCCCGTCGGCGTGGTATACTCACCGGAGGCGGTACGCTCCGCTTCGAGCACATCAGTGAGGATGCGCTTACAAGCCGCAACGTAGGACGTACCTGCATCCGTCAGCACCAGCTGCCGGCTCGATCGGTTGAAGAGCTTCGTCCGCAGGTGAGCCTCGAGCTCGGATACGTTGCGACTGACTGTTGTGAGTGGCGTTTTCAATCGCCTCGCCGCCGCGGACAAGCTACCCTGCTCGACCACGGTCAGAAAGGTCGACATCGCTTCCAGGCGATCCATCGGATCCCTTCCATAATCCGGGAGGATACCTTCCGATTTTGCCATATCGCCCCGGACTTCGGAAGACGGCTTCGCTTGGGAGGATCGCTGGCCCATATCGAGCGAACCTTCAGCTGCCTGGAAGGACCCTTTCCGCGTACGGCCCTTTCTCAGGCTGGGCGCGTTTGGCGGCGGATTCTCGATTGTGGGCATTCCGCTATTGTCGCTCGTGATGGATCCGGTCACCGCCGGCGGCCTTCTCGCGCCATTGTTCATCGCGATGGACTTGTTCGTCCTACGCTACTGGAAGCCTTCGACATGGTCGAAGCCAGATCTTCTACTGCTGTTACCGGGTCTCGTGACCGGAATTGGATTCGGGTATCTGCTGTTTCGTTTCCTGGACCACCGCGCAATCGCGATCGCGATGGCCGCGATCACCTTGATCTTTGTCGCTCTGTGGCTTGTTGCGGGCGCGGAGGTGACGGCAAGTCCACGCTCAACACCGAAGGCGATCACCGCCGGCATCGCCTCGGGAGTCACGACAATGGTAGCGCATTCGGGCGGGCCGCCGCTTGCGATGTATCTATTGCCCCTCGGCCTCAGCAAGGAGGTCTACGCAGGAACAACCAGTCTGTTCTTCACCGCGGGCAACGCGACCAAGGCCGTGCCCTGGCTCTTGCTGGTGAAGCCGACAGGAAACGTCTGGACGTTGATGGCGATTTGCCTGCTCGCCATTCCCGCTGGCGTGTGGGCGGGTTGGCGGCTTCACGGAAGCTTGGACCAGCGCCAGATCTATCGGGTCTGCTACGGATTGTTGGTCGTGACGGCGCTGAAATTGTTATGGGATGGAGTCGCTGGTTATCTCGTGTGAAGCCGAATGGCGTGATCCCAGCAACAAATGACAAAACCATAGCAGCGGGCGCAAAGCCCGCGGCCCGTGATTCAACTATCTCCGCATAAGGCAAACTCGCCGTCGCGCCTAACGGCGGTTGCCCGGCCACGACGGGACTGACTGCTATGCCGATACGTCAGTATTTTGTGTGGGTGGGAAGCGCCCTCCTCGTCGCGCTGCTTGCCGCCGATTGGTGGCTGCCAGATTCCCCTGCGCATTTGCATTCGGCCCCTCCTCCCGACGAGAGGATCAGTCTGCGCATCCGTTCGGACCACAAATGGCCGGAACGGGTAGTGTTCGATACCACGCATTCGGGAATGCCACTCCCGGCTGAATCTGCGACCAAGCTGGACGTCGTTTCAAACCAAGACCTCGACCAGTCCAAGCGGCGCGATCCACGCGACGCGTTCGCGCCAATGGAAGCAATCGCGCCGACAGCAACAAATGACAAAACATCGACAATCCGAGCAAAGCCGCGGCCGCGCGGAAGTCGTATGACCACCATAGCCGAATTCGACTGATCAGGTGCAGACATGAAAGACGTTTTTACCCTCGCCGTGTTCGCCGCCAAAGTGCTCTGCCTCTTCGTGTTCGTATCCGTCCTGAAGCCGGATGGCTGCATCGGCGCCGTCCGGACAACGGCGGATCCCACCGGCTGCATCAAGGTGTCCGGAAATGCAGGCATGTGGACCGGCGTTCTTCCCAGCCGCTTCGTAAGCCAACGATAGGCCATGCTTTGCATGGCCCACCGGCATGCACCGCCGAAACAGCAATAAGCGAATACCCTGATTGCCATGACGTCGGAACACACACGCCGCCGCAACATGGTCAATCAAACGCGATAGCTCACCGAGGTAACGTCTGATGCGCACTCACCGGACCAGCTATCGATCCTGGTTGTCGCTCGGCACCACCGCCGGTTACATCGTGTGGATTTTGTTGGTGGTCATGAGGGGCGATGCGGCGCCCGCCAGAGCCACCCTCGAAGAACGCAAACTACCGATGAGGTTCAGCTGGGTTGCTTGTCAGCCAAATTGTCGAGGCTGGGTCAGCGATTTGCCAACGCGTCTGCTCCTTTTCAGCATAACGGTCAACGCGGCATTGAGGGTCGGCCGCCTGACGCTTCGCCCTGAACGCTTCTGCCCGCGCCCCGCTCCCTCCGCTGCGCCATCATATCCTTCCGACTGAGGAGACTGCCGCAGGATTCGCAGGTCGGACCGAGGCCCGCCGACTTACCGGAGATCAGGTGGGTATCGTTCACCGCGCGAGTTTCCCTTTGCGGCTTGATCCAGGTCTCTGCGCAGGCCCGAAGTGCCAGGATCACCGGATGAAACACTTCACCCTTCTCGGTGAGAAGGTATTCGTAGCGTAGCGGGCGCTTGCTGTAGACCCGCCGCTTCACCAGACCGGCAGCCTCCAAGTTCTTCAGCCGCGCCGCGGTCATTCGCGCCCGATTCACACACGAAATTTTCGCCGCTTCTGTAGCAGTAATCTGCCACATCCTGCCGGCAACGAAGCGCTTCTCGGCTACCAGCTTTCTCCGAACGGCCGCAATTCAACATTGAACGACCATGCGCTTCGATCCTGGTGGGCGACGTGCCAGATCTCCTCGGCGATAGCGCGCGGTTTGATGAAGAAATCGTCCGGCCGATCTGGCCAGCGTTTCCGTGTCCACTCGAGGTCGATCACGGCATCGACCACGACGTAAGCGACGTGAACGCCCTGTGGCCCGAGATCACGCGCCATCGCTTCGGCGAGGATTCGCTGCGCCGCCTTGGTCGGCGCGAAGCCGGCGAAACCGGCTTTGCCGCGCAGGGCCGAGGTGTTGCCTGTGGCAACGATCGCACCCTTTCCCGCCGTCACCATCGCGGGGACGAACCGCCGCGCCAGATACAACAGTCCCATGGTATTGACCTGGAAGTTGCGATTCAGGATCGACGGATCGATCTCGCGGAATGTGCCGAACGCACCACCGACGGCGTTGTGGATGACCACGGCGGGATTGCCGAGATCGCGCTCCACGGCCGACCCTACCGCGTCGATCTGCTCGGGATCGGAAACATCGCAGCGGAATCCTTTCGCGCCCGGCAGTTCCTTCTGAAGGGCCGCGAGGCGCTCCTCGTTCCTGGCGAGCAGAGCGACGCGATAGCCACCCTCGGCAAACCGCCTGGCGAGAGCGGAACCTGTGCCAGGGCCGACACCGGATATCAGGCAGACAGGCGTGGTCATGCGATTAGTCTAGTCCTCCAGGTTCGGCCGGCAGGTCAGTTGCCAGCCTTCGCCAACAGCTTTTCGACGTATGGCTTCAGATCAGGCTGGAAATGCACGTGCTCTACGAGACGAGCGAAATGAGCAAAGGTCCGCGGATATTCATCCCGCACCGCCGGATGCAGGATCCTGTCCAGCCCGAGCTTGTGCAACTGGTCGGCCCGCGCATGCTCGTTCATGAACAGCGCAAGTTCGGCCGCAAAGCAGATATCAGGCAACGTGATCCCGTTTCCCACCAGTGTATCCCGCCGCGGCGACAAGGCCTGTTCGAGCCCCGACATGTAGATCGCGAACGCCTCCTTCGCGCGGGCGTGAATGCTCGCATCGACTGTGCCACCCGACAGCGCAAGAAGATAGATCTGCGTATCCCTCGCAAATACCAGGCTGACATCGAGAAAGCCGTCGATCCTGGAGGCTTCATAGGCGTCTCGACCGTAGAGCCGGTACGTCGCTTCCCCCAGACGCGCCACTGCCCGCATGATGCTGTTGGACTCGAAGATCCCAACCTCGCCGCCGGGCCCGAAGGCGGCCGGCACATTGCCGAACGGCTGCGCCGCCAGAAAGGCATCGGTCTTAAAGAGCTGCGCGCCGGTCAGCCCGACCCGCCCGGTGCGCGCGAGGGATGACAGCGATTGGCGCTCCTCCTCGGCCAGAGGACGGGCGTCGTAATCCCACAGCCAGCCTCTCAGTTCCTTGGCGGCCGCGCCCCTGACCTCGACATCCACGCTGCAGAACCGTGCAGCGATGGTTGCCTTCCACACACGCGGGTTCGGCAGATATGAGAAGATGCGCAAATCGGCCATCGTGGATTTCTCCTGATGAACTCGCAGGTAAGCGCCGGAGCAGAACCGCTACTCCGAGCTTGCGTCCAGAATGTCGCCGAACGGCTCCCAGCGGGAGCCGTTCCAGCGCTGAAGCTGAAGCTGCGTCCAGATCATGTTGTTGCTGTCGCTGGTGTTGATCTTGATGCCGGGCAGCGCGGTCGGCAGATCAAAGTTCTTCAGCGACTTTGCCTGCTTGATGATGTTCTCGCGCGAAAGATCGTCGCCGCATTGCTTGAGGATCTGTTCGAGCACCATGCCCTGCTGGTACCCGGTCAGGTAACTGGTGTTTGTGATGTCGGAGCCGGCCAGATATCGCTCGAAGAAGGCGCGATAGGCCTTGACCGCCTCATCGTCCGTCCATTTCTGGTCGTTCGGGTCCTTGTTCGGGGTGCCGACAATGACACCGACCGAATTTTCGAGGCCTGCGGGCCTCAGCGTGCCGGCGACCGACGACGACGGGAAGTTGATCAGGACCGTCGCTTTCCATCCGGTCTCGGCTGCACGACGGATCGCCTGTGCCGCGAATTTCGGCGTGCCCGCGACGAACAGCGCCTGCGCGCCGGAGCTCTTGAGCGCAACGACCTGCGAGTCGACCGTCGGCTCCGTGACCTCGTAGCTGGCGGTGACCACACGCTTGTCGAAATCGGCGCCAAGCACCGCCTTGAAGGCGTTGACGTAGTCGCGGCCGAGATCATCGTTCTGGTAGAGGATTGCGTATTTCGCCGCGGGCAGCGCCCGCGTCAGGTATTTTGCGTAGATCTTGCCTTCGGTGTCGTAGCTGACGAGACCGGTGGTCGTCAGCGGATAGTCCTTGACGTTGGTGAACTTGCTCGCGCCGGTGACAATCGCAATAGACGGCACGCGCTTCGCAGCGAGATATTTGGCGACAGCCGAGTTGCCCGCTGTGCCGAGCTGGCTGAACATGAACGCGACCTCGTCGCTTTCCACCAGCCTTCGCGCGTGCTCGAAAGCCTTGGGGGGACTATAGGCATCGTCGAGCATGACATATTCGATCTTGCGGCCGTTGATGCCGCCGCGATCGTTGATCGATTGCACATAGGCCTGCACGCCCTGCCCGACCTGACCGATCGAGGAGGCGGGTCCACTCAGGGGAAAGATGCCGCCGATCTTGATTTTCGTCGCTGTGACGCCGGGCGCATCCCCCGCCCAACAGGGCGCGGACATCGTAATCACCAGTGCGCAAACCAGTCTCATGCCCCAGGACATCGCAGATTCCCTCCATTGTTGTTTACGCACGCCCTGCCTGCGGCAAGGCGTGACAGACTTCCGGTGGCCGCGTCAGGCGGCCAGCTTGAGGATCTTGACGATGTCGCCGGGCTCACGGATCGGCTGAGGGTTCGCCCGCGTGAAGATCGAGAGCATTGCGTTCTTGCCGATCAACTCGAAATGGTCCTCGGCAACGCCGACGTCCGCGAGCCTCCGCGGCAAGCCGAGCTCCGCGACGAACGTCGCGAAAGCGTCGCTGGCATCCAGTTCCGGTGCGCCAAGCGCCGCTGCGACCAACCTCTGTGCGGCTTCCGTGGCGGGGCGATTGTATCGGAGCACGCTTGGCATCATCACCGCCGTGCAGAAATAATGCGGCACGTCGCAGGTCCCGCCAAGGACATGGCCGATGGCATGGCTGGCGCCCATCGGAACGCGCGACTGCAAGCCGAAGGCCGACATCCAGGACCCCAACTGGCAGCTCAGCCGCGCCGCTTCATCGTTCGGATTATCCCTGGTGCGACGGAGCCCGTCGGACAGATAACGCAATCCCTGCTGGCACACGGCGTCGACGAGCACATTGGGACGGCTGGAGCAGATCGCCTCGATGCCGTGATCCATTGCGCGCGTGCCAGATCCCAGCCAAAGCTTCTCGGGCGTGTATCTGGTGATCGCCGAATCAAGGATGATGCTACGCGGCATCATCATCGGGTGATTGAAAATCTGCTTCAGCTTGCGGCTGGTGTCGGTGACCAGCGCGCCCGAATTGTATTCGCCGCCGGAGAGCGTGCTCGGGATGGCGATCATCCGCACCTTCGGGGTCCGGAATGGCCCGAAGCGGCGGTCCGGCGTGGTTTCGAAGCCATCGAGCCCCATTGGCTCAAAAATCTCGTGCTCCATGCACATCAGCACGATCTTTGCCGCATCGACCACCGAACCGCCGCCAATCGCGACGACGAGGTCAGCCTGGGCGTCCTTGGCCTGCCGAGCGATCTGCGTCACCACGTCCCGGGTCGTGTGCTGCGGCACCCCGTCAAAGGTCGCGGCATGGCGCGCGCCGAGCGCCGTCCGGATCCTCTCGATCTCGTCGGTCGTGGTGTTGAGCGTGCGGCTCGCGATCAGATAGACGCGCTTGGCGCCCAGCCGCTCTGCCTCCTCCCGCAACGCCTCCGCCGCGGGCTTGCCGTAGATCACGGTTTCCATGGTGGGATATTGATGGCTACCGACGACGGGCATGCTCTTCCTCCCTGGTGTACTTTTCTCTGCACCGCTGCGGCGTCAGCGTCGCGAAGCCGTCAGCTATCCCAGTGTTGACGTGCTCGTATCTCATCCTTCGTCAGGCGACCGCGCGCACCCGCTGCGTCTCGACCCTGCCGTCAAGGAAGCCGGTCAACCGCTGGCGGATGATCGCTTCCGCCTCTGCCATGATGCGGTCGATCAACTCCTTGACCGTCGGGATGTCGTGGATCAGCCCGACCACCATGCCGCAACTCCACGCACCCGCATCCATCTCACCATCGACCATCACCTTCGGATAGACGCCGGCCACCTGGTCGAGGATATCGTCGATCTTCAGATTTGCGCCCTTCTCGCGCTCGATCTCGAGCAGCTCGTCGACGCCCTTGTTCTTCAGCACGCGCTCGGTATTGCGAAGCGCGCGCATCACGAGGACCGTGTCGAGCTCGGTCGCCTTGACCAGCGCCTGCTTCACGTTGTCGTGGACCGGCGCTTCCTTGGTGGCGACGAAGCGGGTGCCCATGTTCATGCCGGCCGCGCCCATCGCGAGCGCACCAACTAGGCTGCGCCCGTCCGCCATGCCGCCGGAGGCCACGAACGGGATCTTCAGCTCATCCGCCGCCCGCGGCAGCAGGATCATGTTGGGGATGTCGTCCTCGCCGGGATGACCGCCGCACTCGAAACCGTCGACACTGACGGCGTCGCAGCCGATCTTCTCGGCCTTCAGCGAATGCCGCACCGAGGTGCATTTGTGGATCACCCTGATGCCGGCGGCCTTCAGCGCCGGCATGTAGGCCTCTGGGCTCCGGCCCGCTGTCTCGACCGCCTTGATGCCGCCTTCGCGGATGGCTGCAATGTACTCCGGATAGGGCGGAGCCGACAGTGTCGGCAGGAAGGTCAGGTTCACGCCGAACGGCTTGTCGGTCATGTCACGGCAGCGCGCGATCTCCTTGGCGAGGAGCTCCGGCGTTTTCTGCGTCAGGCCAGTGATGATGCCGAGACCGCCGGCATTCGACACGGCCGCGGCCATCTCGGCGAAGCCGACATAGTGCATGCCGCCCTGGATGATCGGATGCTGGATGCCGAACAGTTCGGTGATTGCTGTCTTCACGTGAAAACTCCGTTTCCGATCAGTGGACGATTTCGAACAGACCGGCCGCGCCCATACCGCCGCCGATGCACATGGTCACCACGCCGTACTTCGCCTTGCGCCGCCGGCCTTCGAGCAGGATATGCCCCGTAAGCCGCGCGCCGGTCATGCCATAGGGATGACCGATCGCGATCGAGCCGCCGTTGACGTTCAGCTTATTCGGATCGATCCCGAGCTTGTCGCGGCAATAGATCACCTGAACCGCATAAGCCTCGTTGAGCTCCCAGAGATCGATGTCATCGATCTTGAGGTTGTGACGCTTGAGGAGCCGCGGGATCGCAGCAACCGGGCCGACGCCCATTTCGTCCGGCTCGACGCCGGCGGCGACGAAGCCGCGGAAGATGCCGAGCGGCTTCAAGCCCTTCTGCGCGGCGATTCTGTCGCTCATGATCACGCAAGCGGAGGCGCCATCCGAGAGCTGGCTGGCATTGCCTGCGCTGATGGTCTTGCCCTCGAACACCGGCTTGATCTTTGCAAGGCCCTCGGCGGTCGTGTCAGGACGCGGGCCCTCGTCCTTCGACAAGGTCACCTGCTGATACGTCACTTCCTTGGTGTCCTTGTTGACGACGGCCATCTTGGTCGTGATCGGCACGATCTCGTCATTGAAGCGGCCGCCCTGAAGCGCGGCACCGACACGGCGCTGGCATTCGAGGCTGTACTCGTCCTGCTGGTCGCGTCCGATCTTGTAACGATCGGCAACCACTTCAGCCGTCTCCAGCATCGACATGTACATCTCTGGCTTCATCGCCATCAGTTCGTCGTCGATGGCGTGGAAGCGATTCATGTGATCGTTCTGCACCAGGCTGATCGATTCGATGCCGCCGCCGATCGCGATCTCGACGCCGTCGAGCATCACCGAACGCGCAGCCACCGCGATCGCCTGCAAACCGGAAGCACACTGGCGGTCGATCGTGGTGCCGGCCACCGTGACAGGCAGGCCGGCGCGGATTGCGCCCTTGCGGGCGACATTCATCACCATGGTGCCCTGCTGCATCGCGCAGCCCGTCACCACGTCTTCGACTTCGCCGGGCGCGATCCCTGCGCGCTTCACGGCCTCCGCCATCACATGCCCGGCCAGGGTTGGACCGTCAGTGTTGTTGAGCGCGCCCCGATAGGCCTTGCCGACCCCGGTACGCGCGGTGGAAACGATCACTGCTTCAGTCGTCATGTGTGCCTCTCTGCTAGGCGGCCGCATCGAGCTGCGCGTAGCGCAACAGGTGAAAGGCGGGATCGCCGAATTGGATGTTGATGGAGGAAATCCGCTTGAAATAATGTCCGACGTTCAATTCTTCGGTCATGCCCATACCGCCGTGCAGCTGCACCGCCTGGTCGGAGATGAATCTGCCGGCATAGCCGATCTTCGACTTGGAGCCCGACGCGAGACGCGAGACACCGGGCTCGCCTGCATCCAGGCTGAGCGTGAGGTGCTGCATCAATGAGAGCGCTTCCTGATGGGCGATGAACATATCGACCATCCGATGCTGCAGCACCTGGAACGAGCCGATCGTCGTGCCGAACTGTTTGCGGGTCTTGGAATAGTCCAGCGTCGCGGCATTCAATTCAGCCATCGCACCGACGGCCTCGGCGCAGAGCGCGCCCATGGCACGGTCGCGGCAGGCTTCCAGCGCGGCCACCCCCTTGCCCTCCTCACCCAGCAGTTGGCCGGCGACGCCACGCAGGCTGATCTCCGCCGCGCGGCGGCCATCAATCGTCTTGAAACTCTGTAGAGCCAAATTGGCGGCCCGGCGATCAACCACGAAGAGACTGACGCCGCCGCGATCGCGCTGTTGACCAGAAGTGCGCGCCGAAACGATCAGAAAGTCCGCCCAGGGCGCGCCGATGACCGCGGTCTTCCCGCCGGTCAACACATAGTCGTTTCCCTGGCGCCGTGCCGTGGTGGTGACGTTGGCGAGATCGAAGCGCGAGTTCTTTTCGGTCCAGGCCAGCGCCCAGGTCCTGGTGCCAGCGATGATGCCCGGAATGAACGCCTGTTTCTGTTCGGCGGATCCGACGCGCTCGAGCAGGCCGCCCGCGAGCACAACGGTCTCGACGAAGGGCTCGACCACGAGATGACGGCCGAACTCCTGCATGACGATCATGGTCGACAGCGCGCCGCCGCCGAGACCGCCGACGTCCTCGGAGAACGGCGCCGCCAGCAGGCCTAGCTCGGCAAATGACTGCCATTGACTGCGGCTGTACCCCTCTTCGCTCGCGACGGTCTTACGGCGCGCATCGAAACCATACTGGTCGCGCAGCAGGCGCTGGACGCTGGATCGAAGCAGCTCCTGCTCTTCCGTGAACTGGATATCCATCCGATTCCTCCCGTGCCGCCGTTCGCTAGAGACCGAGCACGGCCTTGGCGATGATGTTGCGCTGGATCTCGTTCGATCCGCCGTAGATGGAGAGCTTGCGCGAGTTCAAATATTTCTCCGATGCGGTGTGGCCGTAATCCGGCCCCGGCATGAAATGATTGGCGCTCACCGGATGCTCGCGGATCGCCAGCCCGTAATTGCCGATCGCACGATGGGTCAGCTCGGTGATGTCCTGGAAGATTTCGGTGCCGCGGATCTTGAACAGCGAGGCCGCCGGCCCCGGATCGATGCCGCGAGCCATCTGGGCGACGACGCGCAGCTCGGTTGCCTCCAGCGCCAGCACATCCAGCTCGATGCGGGCGATGTCCCTGACGAATTCGAGATGCGCCGGATCGTCTACCGGGATCTCCGCCTTCACGATCTTCTTCAGCTTCGCGATATAGCGCGTCGAGCGGCCGATGCCGGCCATGCTGGTGCGCTCATTGCCGAGCAGGAACTTGGCATAGGTCCAGCCCTTGTTCTCCTCGCCGATCAGGTTTTCGACGGGCACCCGGACGTTTTCGAGGAAGACGTCGTTGACCTCATGGGAGCCGTCGATGGTGATGATCGGACGCACGGTCACGCCCGGCGACTTCATGTCGATCAGCAGGAAAGAAATGCCGGATTGCGGCTTTGCGGCCGGATCGGTCCGCACCAGGCAGAAGATCCAGTCGGCGTGCTGCGCCAGCGTGGTCCAGGTCTTGTGGCCGTTGACGACGTAGTGGTCGCCGTCGAGCACCGCCTTGGTTCGGACGGTGGCGAGGTCCGAGCCCGAGCCGGGCTCCGAATAGCCCTGGCACCACCAGTCCTCGCCCGAGAGGATGCGGGGAAGAAACTTCTTCTTCTGCGCCTCATTACCGAACGTAAAGATGACGGGACCGACCATGGTGATGCTGAACGCCAAAGGCGGCATCGTGCCGGCGCGCGTGGTCTCCTGCTCGAAGATGAAGCGGCGGGTGATGGACCAGCCGGGCCCGCCATATTCCTTGGGCCAGAGCGGCGCGATCCAGCCCTTCTTGTGGAGGATGCGATGCCACAGCAGCATCTGCTCCTTGGAAAGATCGGTCTCCGGATTGGGGACGCGCATTTCGGCCGGATAATTATTCTTGATGAATGCGCGGACGTCGTCGCGAAACGCAGCGTCCTCCGCGGATAGCGCGAGCTCCATCGGCGTGCTCTCTACCACTTCTCGCCGAAGGGACGGATCTCGAGCTCGAACGTCCAGGCGCTCTTGGGCTGCTGGTAGAGCTGCCAATAGGACGCGGCCACCGACGCCGGCGGCATCAGCAGGTCCGGATTGTCGAGCGCATTGGGGCCGAGCGCTTCGAGCCGGCGCTGCCGCACCCATTCGGTATCGACGCCGGAGTCGATGATGAGGTGCGCGACATGAATGTTCTTCGGCCCGAGCTCTCGCGCCATCGCCTGTGCGACGGCTCGCAGGCCGAACTTGGCGCTGGCAAAGGCGGTATAGCCGGAGCCGCCGCGCAAGCTCGCAGTCGCGCCGGTGAAGAAGATGTTGCCTTCGCCACGCGGTAGCATCAACCGCGCCGCCTCGCGCCCCGCAAGGAAGCCGGAATAGCAGGCCATCTCCCAGACCTTTCGGAACACCCGTTCGGTGGTGTCGAGGATCGGGAAATTGACGTTGGCGCCGATGTTGAAGATGCAGACTTCGAGCGGCGCGTGCTTGTCGGCGTCGTTCAGGAAGGAGATGATTTCCTCCTCCTTGCGCGCGTCCAGTGAGCGCGCGTGGATCTCGCCGCCTGCGGCCTCGATGTCCTTGACCAGTGGCGCGAGCTTGTCGCCATTGCGGCGGCCAGCGAAGACCGTGAAGCCTTCGGCGGCGAATTTCTTGGCAATCTCGCCGCCGATGAAGTCACCGGCGCCAATCACCGCAACCGTCCTGTTTCTCTTCTGCATATGACTTCTCCAGCTTCGTGAAATGTTGAGGCGATCTCGCCCGCTTCAGTTGCGCAGCGATTCCGCCAGCTTGCGTTTCAGCAACTTGCCGGTCGACGTGGCCGGCAGCGCGTCCATGAGGATGATCTCGGACGGTCGCTTGTAGGAGGTGAGCTCAGGCGCGACATGCGCCATCACGTCCTGCGCGGTTGCCGAGGAGCCTTTGAGTAGCTGCACGAAGGCTACGATCTCTTCATTGCCTGGGACCTGCCGCCCGACCACGGCGCATTGCACCACGTCTGGATGCGTGCTCAGCACCGCCTCGATCTCGGCCGGATAGACGTTGAAGCCGGAGCGAATGATCATCTCCTTGGTGCGGCCAACGATGAACATCGCATCGCCCTCGAAGCGCGCCAGGTCGCCGGTGTTGAACCAGCCGTCCGGATCGATCGCTTTCGCCGTGAGGTCGGGGGCGCGGTAATAGCCGCGCATCACGTTCGGTCCGCGGACGTGCAGTTCGCCGATCTCGCCGTTGGTCACGATGGTGCCGTCACGCGCGACGATTCGAGCCTCGATGCCCGGCACGAGAGTGCCGACCGAATTGTCGCTGCGCGGCGCCTCCGCCCGAACGCCGGAAATGCCGGGCGAACATTCGGTGATGCCAAAGGCGTTGCCAAGCGGAAGACCGAGCTCCTTCTCGACCCTTGCCTTGAGCTCGAGGTCGAGCGGCGCGCCGGCGACGCTCATCAGGCGCAGCGCACCGCGCTCCAGCTTCGGCAGGCCTGCCATCTGCTTGTATTCCAGCAGCCGCTGGTAGGTGGCGGGCACGCCGTTCAGGAGCGTGATGCCCTCCTCTGCCAATGCCTTGGCAAGCGCGGCGGGGTTGTATTTGGTGACCAGCCGGGTGACCGCACCGACCATCAGCGTCATCGTCAGAAGCGAGATGCCGACAATGTGCGAGATCGGCAGCACGCAATACTGCACGTCGTCCGCGGTCATGCTGCGCAAGGTCGCGGTGGTCCGGGCCGAGAACAGCAGGTTCCGGTGCGTGAGCATGACGCCCTTCGGCGTTCCGGTGGTTCCGGACGTGTAGATGAGCACAGCCACCTGGCGTGCGCCGTCGGTCTCGACCGGCTCGGCCTTGGTTTCCCGGTTCAGCGCAGACACGCCGATGCCGTTGAGCGGCCCGACATCCTGGAGCGGAGCCTCATAACGCATCGCGTGTGCGGCCGCCTCTTCCGAGACCTTTGCCGTGAAGAACATGCGCCGAGCGCCGCTGTGATCCCTGATCTGGTCGAGCTCGCGCGGCGAAAGCCGCGGGTTGGCAACGATCGCCCAGGCATCGAGGCGGCTTGCGGCGAACAGCAGGCAGGCGAGCGCGATCGAATTTTCGCTGACGAGCATGATGCGGTCACCGGCGCGGATGTCGAGCGCGCGCAGCGCGTCCGCGGTCGCACCGACCGCCCGGTCGAGCTCGCAATAGGTCAATTTGGCGTTGTCATCGATCAGCGCTGTCCGATCGGGCGTGGCGGCAACATACGGGTCCATCACCTCATGGATGCGCTGCGGCAATGCATTCGTGATTTCGGCTGCAACCTGCTGCCAGTTCGCCAATGACACCTCCCATTGAAGAGGCCCTTTGCGGGCTCGGTTCTTTCTGATACCTCCGCGCCGTCAGGCGCTCTTGCGCCGCTCCGAGTTCAATTGCGCGAGGATTTCGTCCTCGACGTCGCGCAAGCTGTCCTTGCCAAAATAGATCTCGTTGCCAACGAAGAACGTGGGAGAGCCGAACGTACCGCGCGCCACAGCGTTGCTTGTATTCTCGATCAACCTTTTCTTGACGTCGTCGTCCTGGGCGCGGGCGCTAATGCGATCGATATCCAGCCCGGATGAAAGGAAGGCTTCGCGAAAGACCTGCGGATCGTCCATCTTCTTGGGCTCCACCCACATGTGGTGATAGGCCGCGCGGAAGTAGGGCTCGAACGCCCCCTCGAACTCCGCGGCAACAGCGCCGCGCATCAGCGCAAGCGTGTTCACCGGGAAGAACGGGTTCATCGTGAACTTCGTGATGTTGTGTCGGCGCAGGAAGCGTTGGGTCTCGAGCGCATTGTATTCCGGCTTGTTCCTGATCCCGCGCAGCGACTCGGCGGGCGACATGTTGCCGGTCGCCTTGTAGACGCCACCGAGCAGCACCGGCACGTAGTCGAATTTGGCTCCCGTTCGCTGCTCGATGCCAGGCAGCGCGAGCTCGGCGAGGTAAGCGTTGGGACTGCCGAAATCGAAATGAAACTCGATCTTGAGCGGAGCAGCCATGGAACGCCCTTCCCTTGGACGGCGGCGTTGTTCGCCACCCGATTGATCGTGCTGCACCGATAAAGTTCTATTTTAGAACTGTCAATATGATGTTTATCATACAATGCGCATAACGATGCGCGAATGCGCGCATCTCATTGATTTTCCGTGAGTTCTGATTTAGAATTTATTTGCAGTGCCGCTACGGATTCGCTGGAGACGTCAATGAAATGGGATACCCTTGAGGAGGAGCCATGCTCTCTCGCCCGTACCGTGGCGGTGATCGGTGACCGCTGGAGTCTCCTCATCCTGCGCGAATGTTTCTTGCGCATCCGCAGATTTGATGACTTCCAGACGTCGCTCGGAATCACCCGCCATCTCCTGGCCGATCGGCTGAAGAAATTTGTCCGCTTTGGCGTACTGCGAAAGATTCCGTATCAAGAAGCGCCGAAGCGCTACGAGTACATCCTGACGCAAAAAGGTCTCGATCTCTATCCAATCATCATGTCGATTGTGCACTGGGGCAACGTCCACATGGTCGACTCGCGCGGACGACCGCTGCTGCATGAACACAAGAACTGCCACAAGATGTTTGATCCTGTCATGATCTGCTCCGAATGCGGTGAGCCGCTGACGGCGAAGGCAGTCCATGTTCATCCGGGCCCCGGCGCGAGACGGTCTACGCCGACAAGCATCGGCGCTTCGGCGAAGAACGCTGGTTGACCTTTCCGCAGCTGCAGGAAGGCAGTTCTGGTGGAACGACTTCAACGGGCCAGTACATCCGCAAATGGCCTTACCGTGGCCTGGCGGCTTGGCGTTGCGCAATTGGCAAACAGGATTGCAGGGTACCTTAGGGTAGAAAGCCCCGACCCGAACATTCTGGTTGTGACTGCGCGACCAGCATCGCGCCCGCGGCGACCACTACCCGATCTCTGACGCAATCTCTACGTCGAAGTGAGGACGGTTCGGCGGCGGCTCAAGAACCACCGCTCGCCGCTCCAATCGATCCGGCCTGCTTGATAGGAGGTGTCGACATTGCCCTCGTCCTGAGGGCGGCGGGCGAAGCTGATCCCGCCACCGACCGGTGATGTGATGAGTACGAGGATGAGGCGTATCGGCTGTGTGGGCCCTCGGCACCGTGGAGGCCCGCGAACGTCCGCACCGGCCTAGAAGCCAACACAGAACGCAGTCGCGTCTTGAAACCTAAGCGGTTTCTTCTTCTCGTCGCACGAAGCGCTCAATCGACCACAGAGAAATCCTTGGACTTCTGCCCTTCATCCGCTTCCAAAAATCCTTCGGCAGCAAGGCCCCGCTTCAGCAACTCGCGTAGCGCCGACGCTCTGCTCGGCATTCGCTTCCTAAAACGCCACGTATCTACGGCACGGAGTTCCGTTTGCGACAGCATGATTTGGAGGCGTTCGGCTCTGCTGAGTTCACCCATCCGCATCACTCCTAATACGCAAAAGCCTTGGAATGCCCCAATTACTATTTTGGCTAATTAATCGCACTAACATAGTTTAAGGGACAAATTGCCAAGACAGGCGAAGCCACCAACAACTGATTGAACTAACAACTGTTTTCTTGATTTCGTATGGTATGGAGCGCAGGCTCGGGAATGATCAGCCGGCCCACAGGCGAACGATGCCGCTAGATCGCTTACTCGAAAGGCGCGGCATAGGATCGGAACGTTCCGAAACGCTTGGGCAGGCGTTCAATTTGGCGCTCACGGACCTGTATCTGGTGGATCGCAACGATCCGATTTGCGAGATCGTGGCCCGCAAGATCATCGAGATCGGCCAAGACGGCACTCGCAATCCCCAAGAGATAGCCGCTCAAACGATCAAGCAACTTGACCCGTAAGCTCCGGCGGGAGGTATCCTCATGGGAATAGAACGGATGCGCCCAGCTAGATATTGGCGGATGCGAGCGGAAGAGTTCCGCACCAAATCCGATAATGCGGAGCATAGCGAGACGAAAAAGACCTTGCTTACAGTCGCGCAACAATATGACGACCTAGCTCGTCGCGCTGAGACAATTCGTACCGTGCAAGACCTAGAAGAAAATTAGCCGCCTCGCTTGGCGTCTTCATCCTTCCGATGTCGCTGATGGTCCAGGCTGTGTGAAAAGTCCCATCGATGCTATGATTCTGCGCGTGAATCGGCGAATCGGGAGCGCTGGATGTCAGGCTTCGTGGAGGGGATTGATCGGAGTCAAAGCAGTTTGTTCCCAGCGGCACTTGAGGACTATGTAGCCGAGGATAATCTGGTTCGCGCGGTTGACGCTTTCGTTGAGGGTCTTGATCTTGGCCAGCTCGGCTTTGGTCGGTTTGTCCCGCTGGAAAGAGGGCGGCCCTGCTATCATCCGGCGACGCTGCTCAAGATATACATTTATGGCTATCTCAATCGCGTCCCATCGAGCCGTCGTTTAGAGCGCGAGTGCCAGCGCAACATCGAGCTGATCTGGTTGACGGGGCATCTGGCACCGGACTTCAAGACCATCGCGGATTTCCGTAAGGACAATGGCAAGGCCATTCGTGAGGTTTGCCGTGCCTTCGTGGCGCTGTGCCGCGAGCTTGATTTGCTGAGCGAGGCGAGCGTCGCCATTGACGGATCCAAATTCAAGGCTGTCAATGCGCGCGATAAAAACTTCACCGAAGCCAAGATGAAACGGCGTCTGGAGCGGATTGAGGAGAGCATCGCGCGCTACATAGCGCAATTGGAGACCGCCGACCGCCGCGGTGATGCAATGCCAGAGGCAAAGGTTGAGCGGTTTAAGGACAAGATCGCGAAACTGAACGAGGAGATCGCGCGGCTCAGTATAATCAATGCCGAGATGGTGAAGAGTAAAGACAAGCAAATCTCGCTGACCGATCCTGATGCGCGTTCGATGGCAACGAGTGGCAAGGACACCGGGATCGTCGGCTACAACGTGCAAGCCGCAGTCGATACTAAGAACCATCTGATTGTGGCCCACGAGGTGACGAACGTTGGCACGGATCGCCATCAACTGTCGAATATGGCGGAGCAGGCGCGAACTGAGATGGGCGTTGAGAGGCTCGATGCTGTGGCGGATCGCGGCTATTACGCGAGCGAAGAGATTCGCGCCTGCGAAGAGGCCGGCATCGCCGTCACGCTACCAAAGCCTATGACCTCGAACGCGAAGGCGGCAGGGGGTTTCGGCAAGCAGGACTTCCGGTACGTGGCGGCGGAAGACGTGTACATTTGTCCTGCCGGACAAAAGCTTACCTACTTCTTTACGACCGCGGACAAAGGTTTGGTGTTACGACGCTACCGGACCGACGCCTGTCAGAGTTGCGCTATCAAGCATAGCTGCACCACTGGCAAGGAGCGACTGATCTCCCGATGGGAACACGAGGCCGTGCTTGAGACTGTGCAGGCGCGCCTCGATCACCATCCAGAGAAAATGACAATGCGTCGTTCGACAGCGGAACATCCGTTCGGCACCATCAAGAGCTGGATGGGAGCAACGCACTTTCTCACGAAACGGCTGCCGAAGGTGGCAACTGAGATGGCGCTCAATGTGCTCGCCTATAACATAAAGCGCGTGATGGCGATCATCGGCGTGACTGGGCTGCTGGAGGCCTTGGCTACTTGAGCCAAGGACTTGCGCATTCAAATGGACGCCAACAGAAGGCCTAAAGCGGGATGGGGTTAAGTTGAATCGATTTGGGATTCCCAAATCAGCTTGTTTCTGATTCATCATGCTGGCTGGACGGAGGCCAGCATGGATGGGCAAGCCGTATTCTCTGGATCTTCGCAAGCGTGTCGTGGCTGCGATCGAGGGCGGGATGTCCCGCAATCAGGCGGCCAAACAGTTTGGAGTAGCGATCAGCACGGCTATCGGCTGGATGCAGCGGGTCGAGCAGACCGGCAGCGTTGAACCCGGCCAGATGGGCGGTCACAAGCCGAAGGCTGTTTCGGGAGACCACGCCGTCTGGCTGTCGCAGCGGATCAAGGACGGCGATTTCACCATACGTGGTCTCGTTACCGAGCTTGCCGGTCGCGGTCTGAAGGTCGACTACCACTCGGTCTGGGACTTCGTACATGCCGAGAAGCTCAGCTTCAAAAAAAAGCGTGGCGGCTGGCGAACGGGATCGACCCGAGGTGGCGCGGCGACGAGCCCAGTGGGCAAAGTATCAAAATCGCGTCGAAGCTGAGCGCCTGGTCTTCATCGACGAGACCTGGACCAGGACCGATATGGCACCCTTGCGGGGATGGGCGCCGCGCGGGTGTAGACTTCACGCCAAGGTTCCCCACGGCCGCTGGAAGACTATGACCTTCCTGGCGGCCCTGCGCCACGACCGGATCGATGCTCCATGGTTCATCGAGGGGCCGATCGACGGCGTGAGCTTTCGCGCCTATGTCGAGAAGGTTCTTCTGCCCGTCCTTCGACCCGGCGATATCGTCATCTTGGACAACCTCGGCAGCCACAGGAGCAAAGCAGTTCGCCAGCTCATCCGTTCGGTCGAGGCCAAGCTCTTCTTCCTGCCAAAATACTCGCCCGACCTGAACCCGATCGAGCAGGTCTTTGCCAAGCTCAAGCACCTGCTTCGCAAAGCTGCCGCGCGAACTGTCGACGCAGTCTGCGCCGCAATCGGCAACGCACTCGATGCCTTTACCTCAGAGGAATGCGCCAACTACCTCAAAAATTCAGGCTATCGAACTTAATGCCATCACGCTTTAGGGGGCGCTACGCGCGCCCGGAGACGGCTTCCAGGAAGAAATGTGTTCAGCCGGGCAAGTTGCCGGCGGTGCGGTCTGCACACGATGCTGATACGATTTTTTTTACACAGCCTGGGCCCTTCGGAGACTTTGAGGTTCGGCCAAGTGTCCGTTTTGCGCCAAAACGGCTGCACTAGGGCCGTTGGAATACAGCACTGCGCCACATCGCGCTGCCATCTGTTGGAAGTTGGTACCAAATTTATGGAAAAGTTCAAAAACGCAGAGGCAACTGCGTCGCGCGGTCCCCGCAACTGCAGTGAACCACGGCATTATCGGCGTACATTGCAAGCATTGCTGTAATATCGCCATCACGGTAGGCGTCGAGCCAATCGACCGCAGCGGCCATCGGGTCAAAGGACATACTCCTACCGCCGTGCCGTTATCGCCCGCCTAATGAACGCAAGGTGGAGGCGGCCTCAGAAATCGACCCGAAACGGACGCAAGGACCACCTGCGGGTTCCCGAAACCCTCATTTGCCAAGGCGTTCGCATGCGGGTCCGGCCGCTGGCCTGCTTCCGACGTGGTCTGAGTTGAAAATCGCAGTGGCCTGATTAGGATCGCCGGTGCTGAACCATGCGGATTAGGACCCGCAAGCGGAGGGAGACTTTCATGCAGCATCGCCGTCCATTCAAACCAATCCATTCCCTTGAAGCCCACCTTGCTGAAGAAGCGAACTACCGCATCATGACAAGCGAAGAGATCAAGGCGGCGAAGCTGGCTTGTGAACGAGCGCGGCGAGCATTCGAGCAGACCCGCGCAGCGCTTGAACAGTCGCGAGACGTGCTCGAGCAGTCGTTCAAAGTCCTTGGCGTCATTGCAGTGCAAGGGCAGAACAGGGCGCAAGAGTAAGGCCGCCTTAGTTGGCGGATCCTTTCATCGTCATGGTTATTGGCTCGGCGA
The DNA here is from genome assembly GCF_029714405.1 of Bradyrhizobium sp. CB82. Taxonomy (NCBI): domain Bacteria; kingdom Pseudomonadati; phylum Pseudomonadota; class Alphaproteobacteria; order Hyphomicrobiales; family Nitrobacteraceae; genus Bradyrhizobium; species Bradyrhizobium sp. CB82. The sequence continues at coordinate 7,320,330 of NZ_CP121650.1, forward strand.
GGTCGCGTGCTCGTCCACCTGATCGGGCCCTGCCGGGGCAACGCCGTTCGCCGCCTGAATTAAATTTGCGCCCACAACGGAAATAAGCCGCCATCTAGTGTATCATTCGCGCATCACCGGCAAAGGCTCTGCCGTAGGCGTCGGTGGCTGAGAGACCCGATCGCGCTCCCGCCTATTGCGAGGAGCCAAGATGGATCGGTCCCGCCAACTTCAACATCTAGAGCAAGCTGAGCGTCACCTGCTGCGTGGCGAGCAGAACGTTTCCGACCAAGAACATCGTATCGAAGACCTTGAACATCATGGGTACGACGCAACTTTGGCCCCGCACACTCTTGGAAACATTTCTCTGCACGCAAGCGCAATTCATTGCGCACCGCGATCAAATCCTTCGAGAACTAGATCGTGCTTGAACTAGCGCCACATGCGCGGATACGGCCGATCCGGCTACTGAACGGCGAACTCTTATCGCTGCACCGGCCGTAACACGATCGAGCTCGGCGTACGCTCAGCCATCGCCTTGATTTGCCTCAACCTCTCTTCGCTCATCTTCGCTATTGTGCTCCATGCTGCGGGCGAACGTGAAGGTTGACCATGGACGATATATCAAGGCGCAAGATTCAGGCATTGCTCGATCAGCACCGCACCATGCGCATCGCGACGCTGCGCCCGGACGGCTGGCCCCAGGTAACTACCGTAGGCTACGCCAACGACGGCTTTGCGATCTATTTCCTGTGCGGGAAAGACAGCCAAAAAGCATTCAATCTGACCCGCGACAACCGCGCATCTCTCGCGATCGACGACGATGCGTCGCAGGTCATGGAAATCACCGGGCTGTCCATGGCGGCGCGGGCCGAAGTCGTGAACGATCCGGTCGAAGGCGAAAAAGCGCTGCGCCTGCTATTTCAGAGATATCCGGAACAGAAATCCATGCCCGGTCCGCTGCCGACGGACGCTATCCCGCTCTGGACCTTAGTCCCGAACAGCGCCGACAGAAGACGCTGGAGGCCCTCGGCATACGGTTGGAAGCCCTGGCGCGCTCCAGCCCCGTGCTGATGATCTTGGAGGACGTGCACTGGGCCGACCCCACGAGCCTGGAAGCGTTTGGCCGCACGGTGGATCAGATTGCGAGCCTTCGCGTGCTATTGATCGTGACGTTTCGGCCGGAGTTCGAGGCGCCATGGATCGGACAGCCGCACGTCACAACTCTTGCCCTCAACCGGCTCGGACAGCGTGACGTCAACACCCTGATCGAGCGCGTCGTCGGTAACAAACCGCTGTCGGCGGACATTAGCAAGGACATCATCGAACGCACCGACGGCATCCCCTTGTTCGTCGAGGAGATGACAAAAGCGGTGTTGGAGACCGGGGAAGAGCTGGAAGCGACGCAGATTGCGGCGGCGGTTCCCTCGCCGGCGCGGGCAGTCCCCGCGAGCTTGCATGCGTCGCTGATGGCTCGGCTCGACCGGATCGGGACGACCGCGAAAGAGATAGCACAGATCGGTGCCGCAATTGGCCGGGAGTTCTCCTATGAGCTGCTGGTCCTCGTTGCGCACAACAACGAAGAGGCGGTGAAGAGGTCACTAGGGCGGCTTAGCGATGCCGGGCTCGTGTTCAGCCAAGGCACGCCACCGCAGGCGACCTTCCTATTCAAACACGCGCTGGTGCAGGACGCCGCCTACGGCACGCTGCTGCGCGGCCCACGTCGGTCGCTGCACGCCCAAATCGCAACTGCGATGGAGGGTCACTTTCCGGAAATAGTGGAAACGCGGCCCGAGCTGTTGGCTCATCACTTCGCGGAAGCAAAGATGGTGGAGCGGGCGATTCGGTACTGGCTCCGCGGTGGCGAGCGCGCGAGCGAGCGTTCCGCAAATATCGAGGCGATCGCGCATCTCAGCAATGGGCTGAAACTCGTCGAGACCCTGCCCGATACGCCCCAACGTGTCGAGACAGAATTCGCGCTTCAAATGGCGATTGGTGGTCCGCTGACCGCAACTAAGGGCTACGCCGCTCCGGAGGTCGAGCGGACCTATCTCCGGGCAAGGGAATTGTGCGAGCGGCTCCGCCGCTCAAGCGAGCTGTTTCCGGTTCTGCGCGGGTTGTGGAATTGCTATTTCACCCGCGGCGAACTCCTCAGGGCTGGCGATCTCGCCGAACAGCTGGCGGTGCTCGCACAGGAACAGGGGCGATCGCTGCAACGCGCTCTTGCCCACCGCAGCTTGGGCTCCACGCGATTCTTCCTCGGCCGCTTCAGCGAGGCGCGTGAACAGCTCGATCAAGCCATTTCATTTGACGAAGCGGCGGCTTCGGGAAACCGCCGTGCCTACATCTCGCTCTATGCGGATTCCCCCGGCGTCATTGGCCGCCTTCATCTCTCCTGTATCCAATGGCTCCTCGGCTTCCCAGAGCGCGCTGTGGCGACGCTCGAGGCGGGGCTGGTTCTCAGCGAAGCACTTGCGACACCAAGCTTCCATGCGCTGGCCCTAACCTTTTCCGCAATCGTACGCCAGTGGCGACAGGAGTTTCAGGCGGCACGACGGCAAGCTGAAGCAGCGATCACCGTCGCGCGCGAGCATGGCCTTTCTGCGCGACTTGCTATAGGAACCATCTGCCGGGGCGTGGCACTCGCCCACCTCGGCCAACATGAGGAAGGGATCGCGGAGGTTCGCGCGGGCTTTGCCTGCTGGCATGGGACCGGCGCCCGACTTTACGATCCCATGTGGCACTGTTTCACTGCGGAAGCTCATGCGGCCACTGGCCAGTTCGACGCCGCGTTCGACGCGCTCGACCGTGCTAGCGAGACCGCCGCGGCGACCGCGCAATTGTTCTATCAGGCGGAGTTGTACAGGCTGAGAGGCGCGTATTATGCGGCAAGGGGCGAGAGGATCGAAGCGGAGGTCTGGCTGAAGGATGGAATCAAGCTCGCCCGGAGCCAAGCTGCGAAATCGCTTGAGCTGCGCGCCGCCACCGATCTCGCCCGGCTTTGGCGCGCCCAGGGCAAATGCAGCGAAGCCCACGATCTTCTCGCTCCGGTCTATGGTTGGTTCACCGAAGGCTTCGATACGCTCGACTTGAAGGAGGCCAAAGCTCTGCTCGATGAGTTGCACACGTGACAAACATTTCCAAATTGAGGTGTTTGGGATCGGCCCGCTCGTCTCGTCGCGCAGCCGTCGTCGCGAGACTGTCGAGCATCCGTTCGGCACGATGAAGGCACGCATGGGAGCGACGCATTCCTGACCAAAACTCTCCCAAAGGTAGCCGCGCCGAGATGGCCCTCTCGGTCCTGGCCTATAATCTGACCCGAGCAATGAATATCCTCGGATCAGGCCGCTGGTCGCCGTGATCGCGGCCTGATGCTGGCCCAGTCTTGGCTTCAAGACTGGCTGCCCTGCAAGGCCGTTTTTACACGGCCAAGACGAAACGGACTTGACACAGGCTGGTGTCGCGAGCCTTGTTCCCGACGGTAAAATCTGCTTGTTGAACGCCATGGGCACCGTTCGCAAAGTTGAAGGCGATTTTCCCCAGGGTGAGGGCGAAGCTGCCGCACTCATTAGGTCTCTTGACTGGTCTGCCACCAGCTTGGGGCCAATCGTCGGATGGCCAACCCACCTTAAGGGCGCGGTCAGCCTTATGCTGCCCGCCAAAGCACAGATCGTGCTGTTCTGGGGGCCGGAGTTTGTGGCGCTGTACAATGACGCCTATGCGCCGACGATAGGCCAGAAGCATCCGAGGGCTCTTGGACGACCTGCCCGCGAGAATTGGGCCGAGCTGTGGGACGACTTGGAACCCTTGCTCCGACGCGTCCTCGATACTGGCGAGACGGTCTTCGCCAAGGATCGCCCATTCTACATCGAGCGTCACGGCTACCCAGAGACCGTTTACTTCGACATTTCCTATTCACCGGTTCAGGATGAAACGGGCGAAATCGGCGGTGTTCTTTGCATCGTTAGTGAGACGACCGAGCGGGTCGTTGCACAAGAGCGCCAACGGTTGCTTGCTCGCGAGGCGAACCACCGGGTGAAGAACCTGTTCGCCATCTTCCACGGCATCATCAGTCTGAGTGCTCGGTCAGCTCGAACGCCGCAGGAAATGGCTCAATCGTTACGAGGCCGTCTGGACGCTCTCATGCGGGCCAAGGACCTAATCCGTCCTGGGATCATGGGTACGGAGGCACACAGCGAGCGAACGACGGTCGGAGACGTCGTGCGAACAATCGTGCGGCCGTACGAAGATGATACGTCCGGCGAACGCATCATCTTAAGGGGACCTGCCGTGCCCGTGGGTGCTATGGCCGTGACAAGTCTCGCTCTCGCGCTGCATGAAACCACGACGAATGCGGCCAAGTATGGCGCGCTATCAGAGCCGACCGGTTCGATCAGCATCACATGGGAGACGCATGGCGGGGACTTCCAACTTGATTGGGAAGAGAAAGGCGGCCCGGCTATTGTTGCTCCGCCGTCAGTTAAAGGCTTTGGGAGTGTGCTTGCGGAGCGCAGCATTGCTGATCAGCTCGGCGGCAAGGTTGAGCATAGTTGGCTATCGAGCGGGCTTAGGTTGAGGGTCTTGATTCCTTTGGATCGTCTTGCAGTCTGAGGGAGTGCCAGGCGGTCGCCCAGACGACCTGGTTGCTGGGTATGTGCGGGTCTAGCGCGGCGAAAGCTATAGCTGGGGAAACGGATCGCAAGCGATGTTCGGATTTGGCTCATCCCTACGAAGCAGAAATTGGTCGCTATAAGCGCTTAGCGGACTTCTGGCGAGCCTCCCCAGTGTAACTGCAACCGCGAATTTCTTCGCAACAGACATTCTGCATAATGTGCGGTCGCGCGTTTCTGGCACCATACGCCCGCGGCTCAAAGGACCCGAGAAACCGATGGGGGTGCACACAAAAAGAAGGCCGCCTGCGTTGCCACAAGCGGCCCAAGTCTAGGGAGGAAACGCCCAAGAGGGCAGCGATAGCGGGAGCGCTACCGCACACCAAAGCTAGATAATCGCGATCAGCGGCTCAATTGAATGTATGTGGTCGTCGGGTATCCAAAGGGATCAAGGAACGATACGAAGGTTTAGCCGCTCGCCGCTATAGCCGGCCACTACCGCACGAGGCGTAAGGCCTTTGCCTGCGCACTACGTCGAGCACGGCATCGCCCTCGACCTCGACGCGACCGCGTCACGGCGACGGCAGCGCCTCGACCTGAGGGACACCCAATTTCAATGGCGTGAGCCGCAGCTTACGTCGGCCGCGTCCCTCAGAACGCGTTGGCTAAGGGCCACCGGACAACGTTGTGAAGCCTGGCGCCCGGAACAGGGCGATTTGGAGCCGGCCCAGCCAATTGCAGTCACTTGCCCGGCGGGCTCTGAAGCGATCGACGCACTTCTTGGAACAAAGGGGAGTTTGCCACGAGTAGTACCGGACGAGACCAAACTTGCCATCACAAACTGCGCAACGGGCGGTTCTGCCAGATCCAAGACGCTCGGAGCAGTGGGGCATTGTTGTCTCCTCTCGGGTTTCCAGACGGGCCGCTCCGGAAACGGGTCCGGACGGTCTCCCCAAACATCGCCTCGACGAGCGATGTTTATGTTTTTATTTCACTAAACAAAATACTAAATTCGATGGGCCGTCAAGTGGCTTTCTTCGAGACCGATGAAAATTATTGATGTGGGCGCTTTGTACCGCCGCAGTGCATCACCGGAGCTTGGTGCGATTCGATCGTTGCGAAGGATGCGGTGCGAAAAAAGCCGGAGCCGCTCGGAATTTCTCCACCTTCAGATAGTAGGCAGGTTAGCAACAGTGATCTCAATCTGCGTGCGGACGACTCGTTCGCTCTCCTCGTGGGAACCAACGTTCAAGGGGCGACCATCTGCTCCCCGGAAAGTCTTCTGATGGCCAGCAGCGCACCGCTCCGGCGCGCGGCGAGAACGACCCCGAGTTTGAAAAGTTATGTTTAGTATTGCGTTTTACTGAACGTTAAGTCCGCGACCACCCATCCTACGGATCGCCGGACAAGCCGGCCAATCGCCTTGCGGTCCCGGAATAAAAACTCCCGCCCGCCAGCGCGCAGTCGGCGGCGTTCACGCTCTGTAGGAGGTTAGAAAATTGTGCCCGGAAGCGCCGCTTTGCCTCAAGAGTTGCCCTTGCGCGGCAGCTTTGACCCGCTGCTGACCTGAATCAAGATATACTACGCGACCGAGGCCCTTCCCCGGCACGCGTTCGGCCAAGCCGTGTCTAAGCGCAAACCCCAGGCAAAAAGACTTGTCGAACATCAATCTCAAGCTTCTCCAAACCTTCCTGCTTGCAGCCGAGCACGAAAGCTTCCGGAAGGCTGCCGAGGAATCGAACCGGTCTCCTTCTGCGGTCAGCATGCAGATCCGCAACCTGGAGGAGCAGATCGGCGTCCATCGTCAAGAAGAACGGGCGCTGGTGAGCTCTGGTGCGATCCAGCTATATCGGCATCATCGGCAAGAAGACCGCGTTCTGGCGAGCCGCACGCTTTCAACTCGAACGCAAGGAGAGGGCGTCACACCGCGTGACGTCCTCCCATCGCCGCGGACGCATGTGACTAAACCTGCACCGAGGTCAGCTTCTTCAGGCAGCGCAGCGCAAACGATGAGCGGCTGTGGCGGATGCCCGGAATGCGATAGAGCTTTTCGCGCAGGAAGCGTTCATAGCCGGCGGTGCTTTCGACCGCGACCTTCACGATGTAATCGTAATCGCCGGTGGTAAGATAGGCCTCGATCACTTCCGGCAAATTCGTAAGCAATTGGCCAAAGCGTTCGAGCATCTCCTCGTCGTGGCGGTCGAGCGTCAGCTCTATGATGACCGTTTCGGGCAGGCCAAGCTTGTCCTGATTGAGCAGCGCGACGTAGCCATCGATATAGCCCTGCGTCTCGAGACGCTTCAGCCTGTTCCAGCATGGCGTGGTGGAGAGCCCGATCCTGTCGGCGAGTTGCGCCGTCGTCAGGCGCGCATCCTGCTGCAAGGCGCGCAGGATCTTGCGATCAATCTCGTCGAGCCGAAGCGCATCCTTGCGCGGAGCTTTGGCAGGCCCTGTGGCACGTCCGACCGATGCCATACCAAGAACTCCATTCTGGCTTTGCGACTGAGATATAGAAAATTCCTATCGCGATTTCAGACTATACCCAGATCAAAAGAACAACAATCCTGGTTTTTACCAGTACGATGTACTTCAAAATGAGACGCATGCGGTGTTTTTTCTCGAACTGCAGACCAGCGATATGCACGCCGCACTCGGCCGCCTGCTCGACCAGGCCCGTGTTGCAGGGCTGCCCGTTGCTGCGGTCAGCGCGCGGGCAGACGCGAACGCCTGCCGCATCTCGGCTTCCATAGACATCAATGACCGCGACGTCATCGACCGGCTCGTTCGCCGCGTTGGTGCGTTATTCTGCATCGATGCAATCGAGGTGAGAGGTGAAAGCCAATGCCCGACCCCAACCTCATCCGTGACGTGATCCCGCAAGACGAGGCGGCTCAATCCGCCGAGTATCCGCCACTGAGGCTGCATGTGCCGGAGCCGGCGGTTCGCCCGGGCGGCACACCGGATTTCTCGAACATCCGCATTCCGCGCGCAGGCCAGGTCAATCGTCCCGACGTCGACGTGGATGCCGAGACGATACGTGATTTCGCCTTCTCGGTCATTCGCGTGCTCAATCGCGACGGCGAGGCCGTCGGTCCCTGGGCTGGCGCGCTCTCGGACAGCGAACTGCTCGAGGGCTTGCGTCACATGATGACATTGCGTGCGTTTGATGCGCGCATGCAGATGGCGCAGCGTCAGGGCAAGACGTCGTTCTATATGCAGCACATGGGCGAAGAGGCCGTGAGCTGCGCCTTTCGCAAGGCGCTCAAACCGGGGGACATGAATTTTCCGACCTATCGCCAAGCCGGGCTTTTGATCGCCGGCGGCTACTCGCTGGTCGAGATGGCCTGCCAGATCTACTCCAACACACACGATCCTCTGAAGGGGCGCCAGCTGCCCGTGATGTATTCCTCCAGAGAGCACGGCTTCTTCACGATCTCGGGAAATCTTGCCACCCAATACATTCAGGCGGTCGGCTGGGCGATGGCCTCAGCGATCAAGAACGACACGAAGATTGCTATCGCCTGGATCGGCGATGGCGCAACGGCCGAATCCGACTTCCACGCGGCCCTCGTGTTCGCCTCGACCTATCGCGCGCCGGTCGTGCTGAACATCGTCAACAATCAATGGGCCATCTCGACTTTCCAGGGCATCGCGCGTGGTGGCTCCGGCACGTTCGCGGCGCGCGGTCTCGGCTTCGGCATTCCGGCGCTACGCGTCGATGGCAACGACTACCTCGCAGCCCATGCGGTCGCGAAATGGGCGTGCGAGCGTGCACGCCGCAATCTCGGCCCGACCCTGATCGAGCACGTGACCTATCGCGTCGGCGCGCATTCGACCTCGGACGATCCTGCCGGCTATCGGCCGAAGACTGAGTCCGAAGCGTGGCCGCTCGGAGATCCCGTGATCAGGCTGAAGAACCATTTGATCGTCCGTGGCGCCTGGTCGGAGGAGCGGCACAAGCAGGCCGAGGCGGAGATCCTGGACTCCGTGGTCTCGGCCCAAAAGGAGGCAGAGAGCTACGGTACCCTCCATTCCGATCAACGTCCTTCGGCGCGCGACATGTTCGAGGGCGTATTCGCGGATATGCCGCCCCACCTGCGCCGCCAGCGCCAGGAAGCCGGAGTCTGAACCATGCCACGGCGGACCATGATCGAGGCGATTCGCGACGCCATGGATGTGATGATGTCGCGCAACGATAACGTCGTCGTGTTCGGCGAGGACGTCGGCTATTTCGGGGGCGTGTTTCGCGCCAGCCAAGGCCTGCAAGCGAAATACGGAACGAGCCGCTGCTTCGATACTCCGATCAGCGAGCTCGGCATCGTCGGCATCGCAGTGGGCATGGCGGCCTATGGCCTGAGACCCTGTGTCGAAATCCAGTTCGCCGATTATATGTATCCGGCCTACGACCAGATCGTCTCCGAGGCCGCGCGGCTGCGCTATCGCTCCAACGGCCAATTCACCTGCCCGCTCGTGGTGCGCATGCCGACCGGCGGCGGCATTTTTGGCGGCCAGACGCACAGCCAGAGCCCGGAAGCCCTGTTCACGCATGTCTGCGGTATCAAGACCGTCGTGCCGTCGAACCCACGCGACGCCAAGGGCCTGTTGATCTCTGCGATCGAAGACCCCGATCCCGTGATCTTCCTCGAACCGAAGCGGCTCTATAACGGTCCATTCGACGGTCATCACGACCGGCCGGTGACGCCGTGGTCGAAGCATGATCTCGGCGAGGTCGACGACGGGCACTTTGCAGTTCCCCTCGGTAGCGCCGCGATCCGCAGGCAGGGCAAGGCCGTCACCATCCTCGCCTACGGCACCATGGTTCATGTCGCCGAAACCGCCGCGACCGAAACCGGCGTCGATGCCGAGATCATCGATCTTCGCTCGCTGCTGCCACTCGACCTCGACACCATCGAAGCCTCGGTCAAGAAGACCGGACGCTGCGTCATCGTGCATGAGGCAACGCTCACATCCGGCTTCGGCGCCGAGCTCTGCGCGCTGGTTCAGACGCGATGCTTTTATCATCTTGAAGCACCCATCGTGCGCGTTGCCGGCTGGGATACGCCCTACCCGCACGCGCAGGAATGGGATTACTTTCCGGGCCCTGCGCGAATCGGTCGCGCGCTGATGGAAACGCTGGAGGCTTGAGATGGCCGAGCGCGTGGTCAGGCTACCCGACGTCGGCGAAGGCATTGCGGAAGCCGAGCTCGTCGAATGGCACGTGAAGGTCGGCGATGTCGTGCGCGAAGACGCCGTGCTCGGTGCCGTCATGACCGACAAGGCGACGGTGGAAATCCCCTCGCCGACGGACGGGCGCGTCATCTGGCTCGCGGGCAATGTGGGCGACCTGCTCGCCATCGGCTCGGACTTCGTTCGGCTCGAGGTGGGCGGCAAGAATGAGCCGGCGCCGGAGGTAGTGAAGCTCGGATCGCCCGCAGCAAGTGCTTCGGCCAAAACGCCTGATCATGCCGCAAGCGCTCCGCAGGGGCCGGCGAACGTGCCGCCCAACCCAGTGAAATCGCAGCCCTCCGCAGCGCCGCTCGACCGAGCTGGCGATCGGCCTCTGGCCGCCCCCGCGGTTCGACTCCGCGCGCGGGAGGCAGGCGTCGACTTGCGTCAGATCCGCGGTACGGGTCCCGCTGGGCGGATCACCCATGATGATCTTGATGCCCATCTCGCGCGCAGCCGTACCGGAACGAGGGCGACGCCGTATCCAACCCAAACCGCGGTAACCGACGTCAAGATCGTCGGCTTGCGCCGCAAGATCGCCGAGAAGATGTCGATTGCGAGCTCGCGCATTCCGCACATCACCTATGTCGAGGAGGTCGATGTCACTGCGCTCGAGGATTTGCGCGCGAAGCTCAACAGCCAGAAGCAGCCGGGTAAACCCAAGCTGACAATGTTGCCGTTCCTGATGCGCGCCATGGTGCGCGCGATCGCCGAGCAGCAGCATCTCAATGCCCATTTCGACGACGAGGCCGGGATCGTTCACCAGCACGCAGGCGTTCATATCGGGATCGCCACGCAAACCCCGACCGGCTTGGTGGTCCCCGTCGTCCGGCATACGGAAGCGCGCGACCTCTGGAGTTGCGCCGCCGAGGTCGCAAGGCTCGCGGAAGCGGCTCGGAACGGCAGCGCCACCCGCGACGATCTCACCGGCTCGACCATCACGATCACATCGCTCGGCGCACTGGGCGGGCTCGCGACGACACCCATCATCAATCATCCGGAGGTCGCAATCGTCGGAGTCAATCGCATCGCAGTCCGTCCGCATTGGAATGGCGCCGCCTTCGTGCCGCGCCAGATGATGAACTTGTCGTCCAGCTTCGATCACCGGGTCATCGATGGGTTCGATGCGGCCCAGTTCGTACAACGGATCAAGACACAGCTGGAGACACCGGCCATGATCTTCATTGACGCATAGGACGATGACCGAAATCACCTGCAAGCTCCTTGTCATCGGCGCGGGCCCCGGCGGCTACACCTGCGCGATCCGCGCCGGCCAGCTCGGCATCGATACGATCATCGTCGAGGCCGAAAAGCCTGGCGGAACCTGTCTCAATGTCGGCTGCATTCCTTCCAAGGCCTTGATCCATGCGGCCGGTGAGTATGAAACCGTTGCGCGCGCCGCGGAGGGCCGGAGCGCGCTCGGTATTATCGCGGCGAAGCCGTCGCTCGACTTCGCCAAAACAATCGCCTGGAAGGACAATATCGTCCGACGTCTGAACGGCGGGGTGGCCGGTCTTTTGAAGAGGGGTGGTGTCAGGCTTGCGGCTGGCTACGCCCGTTTCCGCGACGGCAAAACCGTCGAGGTCGAAACGCAATCCGGCCGACAGGTGATCCATGCCGAAACGGTGGTGATCGCGACGGGCTCCGAGCCGGTTGCGCTGCCGTTTCTTCCCTTTGGGGGCCGCGTGATCTCCTCGACCGAGGCTTTGGCGCTCACCGAAATCCCGCAGAAGCTTGTCGTGGTCGGCGGCGGATACATTGGCCTTGAGCTCGGCACTGCGTTTGCTAAAATCGGCGCGGCGGTCACGGTCGTCGAGGCCGCACCACGCATTCTCCCCCAATATGATCGCGACCTGAGCGAGCCCGTCGCAAGGCGCCTGAGCGCGCTCGGAGTCACGGTTCTGACGGGCGCGAGAGCGTCGGTCGCCGACGGCACCGGGCTCGCGATCCAGACTGCCAGCGGCGAGCAGACGACGCTGGATGCCGATAAAATCCTTGTTACAGTCGGCCGAAGGCCCTCGACGACCGGCTTTGGCCTCGAGACTCTCGATCTCGACATGACCGGACCTTTCATCCGGATTGACGACCGCTGCCGCACCTCGATGCACGGCATCTTCGCGATCGGCGACGTCACGGGAGAGCCGATGCTGGCGCATCGCGCCATGGCGCAAGGCGAAATGGTGGCCGAAATCGTTGCCGGTCGCCGTCGCGCCTGGGACCGGATTTCGATCCCCGCGATCTGCTTCACCGATCCCGAGATCGTCACCGTCGGCTTGTCACCGAATGAGGCGAGCGGCCAGGGCTTCGACGTCAAGACGGACCTCTTTCCGTTCAAGGCCAACGGCCGCGCACTGACGCTGGAGCGGGAAGACGGCTTCATCCGGACGGTCGTGCGAGCCGACAATCACCTCCTGTTGGGTATCCAGGGCGTCGGCGCCGGCATCGCCGAGCTTTCAGCGGCCTTCAGTCTTGCACTGGAGATGGGTGCACGCCTCGAGGATGTCGCGATGACCATCCACGCGCACCCCACTCAAAGCGAAGCCTTTCACGAGGCCGCGCTGAAATCGCTGGGGCACGCAATTCATATCTAGGCGAACAGGAGCCACCCATGCTCCGAGGCAGGTGAAGTTCGTCAATCAGCTGCCAATGACAGGCGTGGGCAAGGTCGACAAGAAGACTCTACGAGCCAAGTTTTGGGGGACGCGATCGCCTTGTCGGGTAGCACCCGGACGGCGCCAGGATGAACGCCCAACCGAGGAAGAAAGCAGGCGGGAGATCGAGACAATACTACGCCGCCGCAAGGAAAATTGGATTCGTTTGCCCGACGATCCGGATCAGCGATGGGACGCCTCCACGAGGGCCGAGTGGGAATCCTGGATCAGGATTTCATCCGAGAGCACGAAGAACTCGGATCTGCCCCGGCAGATCGGGGAGCCAGCCGCTGTCTTTACCAACGAGCTTATCGATGAGATCAATGACTTCGACAAGGCGGCCGTTGTTCGCCAGGCCGTCGATTTCAAGCTCTAAGGGGACTCTCACGCACCTGCTGCCGCGACGCTCGTATCGAGTTTCGGAGGATTGCCTGCTTCCAAGTCCGCTTCGGTTTACGGAGGAAGGCTCAGTTCGGGCAGATGATTTCTGCTTCTCAACTGCACAACATCTCATCCGAATCGATCGGGCCGGAATGCCGAAAGGTTCGAAATGTCATTTCGATTTTCGAGGAGGCCTGCGACGATGCGGCTCGTCACGCCGGCGAGCGTCAGGCCGAGATGCCCATGACCAAACGCGAGGATGATACCCGGATGAAGTCGGCTGCGTCCGATCACCGGCAGCGAGTCCGGAAGCGACGGCCGAAAGCCCAACCATTGGTTCTGAACGGATCCCAGATTCGGAAACAATTTGCGCACACCGCGCTCGAGAACAGCGATACGATTGGGATTGAGTGGCGCGGACAGGCCGCCAAGCTCGACCGTGCCGGCAACTCGCAGACGACCTTCCATCGGCGTGACATAGAACCCGAGATCGACAGGGCTTACGGGCCTTTGGATGGGACAAGTCTCCATCGCGAATTCGACGTGGTAGCCACGCTCCGTATCGAGGGGAACGTTCACTCCACCTTGCCGCGCGAGAGCGCGCGACCATGCGCCGGCGGCGAGCACGACGGCGCGCGCATCGACAACGAGATCGCGGCAATTGAGCGTGATGCGCCCGCCGTCCCCAGGCTCCGATTGCTCGACACGAGCGCGTTGAAACGAAGCGCCTCTGGACGCCGCCGCAGCCGCCAATCGTCGAGTCAAGGCGCCGGGGTCGACAACGTGCGCCGCATCCGGAAAGAACACACCGCCAGCCGCAGGAGGAAGCGCAGGCTCGAGCTTTGCGACCTCGGCCGAGGTCAGCCTGTCGTGCCGAACACCCAATTCGTCTCTGAGCCGCGCGGCCCATTCGCTGTTTCGGGGCGGCATCTTGTCGCGATAGAAATAGAGGCAGCCTTCGTGGCGAAAGAGATCCGAAACGCCCGCCTGCATCGCCAGATCACGCCAGGTGGGGATGGCGTCCTTCAGGAGACCCGCCAATGCTTGACCATTGCGGCGCGCCCGAGCCGGCATGGACTGCCAAACAAAGCGCGACAGCCAGGGAAGCAAGGCCGGCAGTGCGGCAAGACGGATGGCAAGCGGGCTGTCCGAGCCAATGAGCAGGCTCGGCAAGCTGCGCAGAACGTCGGGGTTGCCGATCGGCGCGCAGCCATAGGGCGCGATGGCTCCGGCATTGCCATATGAGGCTCCCGACCCCGGCTCGTTCGGGTCGATGACGACAACCTCCCGGCCTTCCGCCGCCAGCCGAAACGCGATCGCAAGCCCGATGATGCCGGCACCGACGACTGCGACGTCCGTTTTGATCGGCGCTGCCATAACGCCTCAGACTGAGCCGGAGATTTCGAGATGGCCGGAATTCAACAGCGCAGCGATGATCGCGAGTGCATGACGCAGATCATTGACCGAAGGCGCCGCGCCCAGATTGATCCGCACGGCGTGGGCGAGAGTTTCGCGTCCGACGGCGAATGCGTCTGCCGGAAGCAAGCCGACGCCACGCTGACGGCAGGCCCGGGCGAATCCGGCGCCTCGCCAGGGCTCGGGCAAATGCAACCAGGCATGCGGCGAGGTCTCGTGGGTCTGAACGTCGAAAGCCGCCAGCGCCTCGCGCAAAACGGCTTGCCGCCTGCGCAGTTCCTCACGCTGGACTTCGATGATCCGCGTCGCAGTCCCATCTTCGAGCAGATTGGTGGCAATGAGCGCGGTGAGCGGGCTGATGCTCCAGCAATCGAGGCGCAGCGCGGCCGCGACATTGCCCAGAACCGCGCGGGGCGCGACAACGAAGCCGTAGCGAAGACCGGGCGCGATGCATTTGGAGAGCCCGCTGATGTGAACCGTCAGTTCCGGCTCGAGCGCTGCGAAGGATGGAATGACGCGATCAAGCAGAGGACGGTAGACGTCGTCCTCGATGATCAGCACGTTGTGGCGACGGGCGACGACGGCAAGCGCACGACGGCGCTCTTCACTCAAGGTGACCGTCGTCGGATTGTGCAGGCTGGGCACGAGAAAAACGGCGCGCGGCCGCAACGTCGTACAGGCGGTGTCGAACGCGTCCGGCCGCATGCCCTCGCGGTCAATCGGCAACCCGCGCAGGTCGAGCCCCTGCGATCGACAGAGCGCGCCGATGCCCTGATAGGTGATGGCATCCGCCAGGATGACGTCGTCGCGCTGGGCCAATGCGCGCAAGACGCAGGCGAGACCGTGCTGGGCGCCGTCGGTCAGGACCACGCGGCCGGCATCCCCGTCGCCGGCAACGCCATTGAGCCAATCCGCGACCGCAGAGCGCGCCCATAGCGGACCTTCGGGCGGGTGATAGTCCTGCAAGCTGCCGAACCGGCGATCCCTGGCGAGGCGCGGCATGAGCGTCGACAGTGCCTCGAGATAGGCTGACGTCGCCGGTCGGTTCACCGACAGATCGATCAATCCGGCTTCGTCACTGGGCGCGGATTTGAAGGAGCTTTCTTCCGTCTCTCGTATCGCGATCAGCGTTCCGCGGCCGGGACGCGCCTCGACCAGACCACGCTGTTGCAAAGCCGAGAAGGCGCGCGTGACGGTCGTGACGTTGATGCCGAGCGAGCGTGCAATTTCGCGGTGAGGCGGCAGCCTCTCGCCCGCTACCAGTTCGCCGCGCGCAATGCGCTCGCCGATGGCATCCGCCAGGCGCTGATAGATGGGTGCATCGCTTTGGGGCAGTTCCAGGTTTTCGAGCATGCCGCGCCGGCGTCCTTGGCGTTCACATTCCTCCGAACGCTTCACCTATCATGGGCGAATACGCCAGACAATTCAACTTGTCTCCAGAGAATAAGCGTCAGCGTTGAGCAAATGTCCACATATCTGACCTAAAAATGTGCATAAGTTGGCATTGACGCCCTTATTGTCTGGTTGTACCGTCATTCAATGATGACTTGTATGGTCATACAATAACTGGGAAACGAAGACGCGTTCTTGGAGGTCAGCAATGATTGGGGCCAAGCAAGAGTCGATGATTCCCGAGAATTCGAGCACGGCCGCGCAGCGCCGTCCCAATTCGTGGACCGCCCCCGGAAGCGTCAGCCAGCAGGCGGGTTCGGCGTTGACCCGCAAGCCGGCCGGCGATGGACGCCGCGACGCCAAATTCGTCGATTTCATCGACGTCGAGAAAAACTACGGCTCCTTCCAGGCCGTGCGGCGGCTCAATCTGAGCGTCGGACGCGGCGAGTTTCTGACCTTCCTCGGGCCGTCTGGGTCGGGCAAGACCACGACGCTCAACATGCTGGCGGGCTTCGAGCGGCCAAGCCAGGGCGTCATCACGCTCGACGGCAAATCGGTCGACCGCCTGCCGCCCTACGAGCGCAACATCGGCATGGTGTTCCAGAACTACGCGCTCTTCCCGCATATGAGCGTGGCCGACAACGTCGCCTTTCCGCTTTCGGTAAGGAAGTATCCAAAGACCGAGATCGGACCGCGCGTCGCACGCGCGCTCGAAATGGTGAAGCTCGATCGCTTCAAGGACCGCAAGCCGACACAGCTTTCAGGCGGCCAGCAACAGCGCGTCGCGCTCGCCCGCGCGCTCGTGTTCGAGCCGGCGCTCGTTCTGATGGACGAGCCCCTCGGCGCGCTCGACAAGAAGCTGCGCGAACACATGCAGATCGAGTTGAAGCAAATCCACGAGATGCTCGGCGTCACGATCGTCTATGTGACGCACGACCAGAGCGAAGCGCTGACCATGTCGGATCGCGTCGCCATTTTCGAAAGCGGGTCCATCGTTCAGATCGGAACGCCCGACGCATTGTACAACGAGCCGGCGACTGCGTTCGTCGCCGGGTTCATCGGCGAAAACAATGCGCTGGACGGCGAGGTCGAAAGCATCAGCAACGGGCGCTGCGTCGTTGCCCTGCCGAAGGGATCAAAAGTCGCTGCGCTTGCGATCGGCGACCTCCGTCCTGGCGCTCCGGTCCACTTGACGGTCAGGCCCGAGCGGATCGCATTGTCCAACGCGAACGGCCAATCGGACAATCGTCTTCAGGCGACGGTCGACGGCTGCATCTATCACGGTGATCATCAGCGTCTGCTCGCACGTCTGGCGAGCGGACAGGTGCTGACGGTGAAGATCGGACCAGAAGCAACAATGGCGGCGGGCGAAGCTATCGAGCTCTGCTGGCCGGCATCCGATTGCCGGGCTTTTCCGGCGGGCGCCGTCGCAGACGGCAAGGCATCGAACACGGGGAGTGGTTCATGAAGAGCGTATGCAGGACGAATTTGCTTGCCTTGGCGGGCGCCGCGATGATCTGCCAGCTTCAACCCGTCGGCGCCGAAGAGCTCACCATCATGGCTACCGGCGGCGCATGGCAGGCCGCGCTGCGGCAAGCCTGGTTCGAGCCCTTCGCCAAGAAGGCGGGCGTCAAGTTCAACGAGCAGGAATATACCGGCGAGCTCGGCAAGATCAAAGCGATGGTCGAGACGGGCAATGTGCCAATCGATCTCGTCACGGTCGAAACCTCGACCGTGCTCCAGGGGTGTGACGCCGGCGTTCTGATCCGTATCGACTATTCGAAGGTCGCCGATCGTTCGAGATTCCTTCCGGGCACGGCGCTGGATTGCGGCGTCGGCATCGATGTCTATGGCGACGTGCTGGCCTACGATACCAGCGTGCTCAAGGAGGCGCCGACTTCGGTGCTCGATATTTTCGACACCAAGAAATTCCCCGGCAAGCGCGCCATGCGCAAGGCGCCCGCGCAGAATCTCGAATGGGCGTTGATGGCCGACGGTGTGCCGATCGCCGAGGTCTACAAGGTGCTGGGAACGCCTGATGGCGTCGACCGCGCCTTCAAGAAGCTCGACACGATCAAGAAGGACATCGTCTGGTGGGATGCCGGCGCACAGCCGCCGCAACTCCTTGCCTCCAAGGAGGTGATCATGACGACGGCGTGGAACGGACGCATTCAAAGCGCGATTGATCAGGACAAGCGCCCATTCGCGATCGTCTGGGACAACCAGATCGTCGAGTACGACATGATCGCCATCCCGAAGGGCGCCAAGAATCTCGACCTTGCCTACAAATATCTCGCCTACGTGGCCCAGCCCGATGTAGGCGCCCAGCTCGGCCGCTTCATCCCCTATGGTCCGGTGCTGTCGGACTCGACCCCGTTCGTTCCCAAGGATGTCTTGCCGAAACTGCCCACCGCTCCCGACCACATGAAGAACTATCTGGTCGGCGACGTGGAATTCTGGGGTGATCACGGCGAGGATCTGGTCAAGCGCTTCAACGCCTGGCTCGCCCAATAGCAGCACCGGCACCACGGGATCGGATCATTGTGCCCGATCCCGCACCACGCGAGAATCGCTTCATGTCGTCGATCGCAATGCCAACGCCCAAAACATGGATCAGCGCGAGAGATCATAGCGACAGCCTGCGCCCCCTCGCGCTGGCCGCGCCACTGCTCCTGCTGTTGTTGTTCAGTTTCGGCGCGCCGATCGTGGCGTTGCTGTCGCGAGCTGTCTACGAACCGACCATCGCCAACGCGCTGCCGCACACCATCGCGGCGCTGCGGCAGGACAGCGGCGCCGGCGTGCCGGACGAGACGGTCTTCCGCGCCTTCGCCACCGATCTGAAAGACGGCCAGGCCGCGGGGACCGTCTATGAACTCGCCAAGAACCTCAACACGCGCCTGCCCGGCGTGCGCAGCCAAGTGCTACGCGTGACCCGCCTCGCCGCGCAGGATCCGGCGGCCACTAAAGAGGCCATGATCAAGGCCGCGCCGATGCTCGGCGAGGAGAAAAGCTGGAGCGCAATCCGGGCAGGAACGAACAGGTTCACATCGTTCTTTCTCCTCAGCGCCTTCGATCTTCGCTGGACCGGCCAGTGGACGATCGGCACGGTTCCTGCCGATCAGGCGGTTTTCCTGCGTGTCTTCGGCCGGACCTTTCTGATCGCGACACTGGTCACGCTGGCGACACTGGCACTTGCATTTCCACTTGCGTACTTGATGACCAACCTGCGGCCGGCGATTGCCAGCATAGTTCTAGTTCTGGTGCTGCTGCCGTTCTGGACGTCCATCCTCGTGCGCACAGCCGCCTGGACCGTCATCCTGCAGAAATACGGTATCCTCAACGATCTCATGCTTTGGCTCGGCGTGACGTCCGACCGCATCGAGCTGATGTACAGCCGCACGGGCCTCATCATTGCGATGACGCACATTCAGCTGCCTTTCACCCTTCTTCCGATCTACAGCGTGATGCGCTCGGTTCAGCCCTCGCAACTCAGAGCGGCCCAGTCGCTCGGCGGCCGGCCATTCACCGTATTCCGGCGGATCTACCTGCCGCAGGTCATGCCGGGAGTTCTGGCGGGCTGCCTGCTCACCTTCATCCTGTGCCTCGGTTACTACATCACGCCCGTGCTGATCGGCGGGGCCAGCGACCAGCTCATCAGCAACTTCATCGCCAACTACGTCAATGCCGAGCTCAACTGGGAAATGGCCGCCGCGCTCAGTTTCGTGCTGCTCGCATCCACGCTCGGCCTGTACATCACGATGACGCGCTATCTCGGGCTCGACCTCTTCAAGATGGGATGAAGCGCCATGTTGTTGTCGCCCTATCCGACCAATGCCGAACGGATCCGCGTCGCAGCGCTCTGGTTCTGGTGCGTGCTGGTGCTGATCTTCCTGGTCGTGCCGATCTTCGTACCCGTGCCGCTGTCTTTCAATAGCGGCTCCTTCTTCACCTTCCCGCTCGCTGGCGTCTCGACGCGCTGGTACGAGGTCGTGCTCGGGACGCCGCGTTGGCGCGCCGCTATCGGCAACAGCCTGCTGATCGGATCTGGCACGACCATCCTGGCCACCGTATTGGGAACCCTGACCGCGATCGGCCTGTCCGATCCCAAATTTCCGGGCCGGCGGTTCGTCGTACCTCTGCTGATTTCGCCTCTGATCGTCCCCGTCGTCGTGACGGCGGTCGGCACCTACCTCTTCTACGCCCGCATCGGCCTCGCCAACACCTACGGCGGCATCATCCTTGCGCATACCGTTCTGGCGAGTCCATTCGTGGTGGTGACCGTCAGCGCCAGCCTGGCTGGCTTCGACCGCAACCTGATGCGGGCGACGTCCATCCTCGGGGCGAAGCCGCTGACCGGGTTCCTTCGCGTCATGCTGCCGCTGATCCTGCCCGGCGTCTTGTCTGGCGCCGCATTCGCCTTTGTGACGTCGTTCGACGAAGTCGTCGTGGTGCAGTTTCTCGCCAATGCCCAGCAGCGCACCCTGCCGCTCGAAATGTTCACGGGCCTGCGCGAGCAGTTGAGTCCCGCGATCACGGCGGCGGCCACGTTGATGATGGGCTTGTCGATCCTCCTCTTGATCGTCGCGAATTTGCTTGCGCGTCGATCGCGGGGGAAAGCCGGCGCCGAATCCGAGTAGGCCGGCGTCGTACGGCATCTCCATGAGAGGCGTTCTTGAGAGGCGTTCCTGCATGTCTTATCACACAACGGTCAACGACACGCGTTGGACTTTTGCCGACCTCAAAACGCTGCTCGCCAAGGCCTCCCCGGCGCGCTCCGGCGATATCTTGGCCGGAATCGCGGCGCAGAGCGCCATCGAGCGCGTCGCGGCGCAAATGGCGCTCGCCGACCTTCCGCTCAAGACCTTTCTGAATGTCGATCTCGTACCGTATGAGGAGGATGAGGTTTCCCGATTGATCCTCGACGGTCATGATCAGGTCGCCTTCGCGGCGGTATCGCATTTGACTGTCGGCGCATTCCGCGAATGGCTGCTCGACCCGCGGACGACCACAGGCGATCTCGCTGCCCTGGCTCCGGGCCTGACGCCGGAAATGGCCGCTGCTGTATCCAAGATCATGCGCGCGCAGGATCTGATCGTCGTTGGCGCCAAATGCAGCGTCACGACGGCCTTCCGCAATACGATCGGGCTTGCCGGGCGGCTCTCAACGCGGCTGCAGCCGAACCATCCGACCGACGATTCCCGCGGCATTGCCGCCAGCCTGCTTGACGGGTTGCTGTTCGGGGTGGGCGACGCCGTGATCGGCGTCAACCCGGCGACCGATAGCGTAGAGGACTATGTGCGGATCGTGACGCTGCTCGATGAAGTCCGGCAGCGTCTCGACATTCCGGCGCAGACCTGCTGCCTCGGCCACGTCACCACCGCGATTCAGGCCATCAATCTCGGCGCCCCCGTCGATCTCGTCTTTCAATCCATCGCAGGCTCGGAAAAAGCCAATCGGGGGTTCGGGATCGATCTGTCCGTTCTGGCGGAAGCCCATGATGCCGCGCTTTCGCTCGGCCGCGGCTCGATCGGCAAGAACGTCATGTACTTCGAAACCGGGCAAGGCAGCGCCTTGTCCGCAGACGCGCATTTCGGAGTCGATCAGCAGACGATGGAAGCGCGCGCCTACGCCGTCGCGCGGCGGTTCAAGCCGCTGCTGGTGAACACGGTCGTCGGCTTCATAGGTCCCGAATATCTCTACAACGGCAAGGAAATCACGCGAGCCGGGCTCGAGGACCATTTTTGCGCCAAGCTGCTCGGCCTGCCGATGGGCTGCGACGTCTGTTACACCAACCACGCAGAAGCCGATGCGGACGACATGGACGCGCTGCTCACGCTGCTCAGTGCGGCGGGGGTGACGTTCGTCATCGCCGTTCCCGGCGCCGACGACGTCATGCTGAACTATCAGAGCCTGGCGTATCACGACATTCTCTTTGTCCGCCACACGCTCGGCCGGCGATGCGCGCCGGAGTTCGAGGATTGGCTGCGCAGGACGGGGCTTGCCGACTCGGACGGACGTCTGCTTGAAAGCCCGGCATCCGGAGCGATCGGCCCGGCTGTGGCGCTGATCGAAGCCATGGAAGCCTGATGATGCCGGACCGTCCACCAGATGAAAGCGGTCAGCTCGCAGTCGCCAACCATCTCGCGCCGCTGCGACGCTTCACGCCGGCACGGATCGGGCTCGGGCGCGCCGGTTCCGGACAGCTGACCGCAACAAGCCTCCAGTTCATGCTCGATCACGCGCGCGCCCGCGATGCCGTTCATGCCGCGCTTGATTTCGAGGCTCTCGGGCAATCACTTGGTGAGCGGGACTGGCGTGTCGCTCGCGTCCACAGTGCCGCCAGAGATCGGACGGAATATCTGCGCCGGCCGGATCTGGGGCGACGCCTGTCTGCCAGCGGGCGCTCTGTTCTGGAGAGCTCGACGCGGGGAGATGACATCGCGATCATCGCCGCTGATGGTCTGTCGGCCCTGGCCATCGAAACCAACCTGCTGCCGGTGCTCGACTGCTTGCGGCCGCTCTTGGTTGCCCGCGGCCGCACCATAGGTCCACTGGTTCTGGTCGACCAAGGACGGGTCGCCATCGGCGACGAGATAGGCCAATTGTTGGATGCCAAGCTGACCATGGTTCTGATCGGCGAGCGGCCTGGTCTGTCAGCTGCCGACTCGCTCGGTGCCTACATCACTTGGCGACCGAGGATCGGTACGATGGATTCGACCCGGAACTGCATATCCAATATCCGGCCCGCAGGCCTTTCGCCCGAAGCGGCCGCCGCACAGATCCTTGACGTGGTCGAACAGGCATTTGCGTATGGGGCGACAGGCGTTCGGTTGAAGGATCTTCGTTCCACGGCGCCAGGGCTTCGCGCAATTGCGAACGCCCCTTCGAGGTGACGCGAGGCGTACGAGCTCCGCAAGCGGGGGCGACTCGCTGCCATTACCTCAAATCATCAAACACCCGACGCAGATTGCCCTTGTGGCTGGCGAGAAGTTTTTCCGCTTCCGTCTTGTCGTATCCGAGCACGACGAGGGCGGCCAACTTGATGTCGCCGCCGGTCTCTTCCAAGGCAGAGGCGGCTTGCGCTTCGCTACAGCCGGCAATGCGGGCGACCATCGCCTCGGCGCGGCGCTTCAGCTTCACGTTCGTGGGCAGCATGTTGACCATCATGCCGCGGTAGACGCGCCCAAGGCGCAGCATGATGCCGGTCGACATCAGGTTGAGCACGATCTTCTGGGCGGTGCCGGCCTTCATCCGCGTCGAGCCGGCGATGAGCTCCGGCCCCGTCTCGACGAGGACCGGATATGTCGCAGCTGCAAGCAGCGGGGCCTGCCGGTTGTTGGCAATGCCGACGGTCACCGCCTGGTACCGGCCGGCCTGGCGCAAGGCCGCTACGGTGAACGGGGTCGTACCGCTCGCCGCAACCGCGATGACGACGTCGTGCGATGACAGCCTTGCGGCGTCGATCTGGGCGATCGCGTCGTCGACGTCGTCTTCCGCGCCTTCAACGCTGGTGACAAACGCGCTCTCTCCGCCGGCGATGATGAAGTGGACCCGCCCTTGAGGCCAGGCGAAGGTTGGCGTCAGCTCGGCACCGTCCTGGATGGCCACCCTGGCCGAGGTTCCTGCGCCGACATAGACCAGGCGCCCGTCATCTCCGAGCGCGTCCGCCGCCGCATCCGTCGCCGCGGCGAGCGCAGGAAGACATTGGCCAACGGCCGCGACGGCCGCGAGCTGACCTTCCCACATCGCCTCCAATGCTGCAATCCCCGACCACGCGTCCAAATCCGTGAAGCGAGGATCGACGGCTTCAGTTGCATTGGCGCGATCCGTTCGTTTCATGGGCCCGTCCCACCGTGGCGCGACCACTCCGAATTGCGAGTGGCCGCCTTGGCGCGAGCCAAAAGCATATCACCGTTCATCGCATCCGTAGGAATAGCAGCGTGGTACCGGCGGACTAACGTAGATCCCGGCACAGGGGTTCCAGTCCCGTACGGGCAACCGGCTGCACCGGCGGTCGAGTCGCGCGCCCAACCAAAATCTGAAAAACACCGAAAATTGAGCCGCGCGCGTTTCCAAAAAAAATTGCCGTGCCTGATGGCACGGCCAGTTTCAGGGAGCAAACCGGCGCGTGGACGGCCCGCTAGCGGTGCCGGCATTCCATCGCGGCGGAGTTCGGGATCGGTCGGCGGTCCATATCAGGCGACGCTCACCATTTAAGGGCTGCGGTGCGCACCGGATGGTCCCACAGCGCCGTCGTCTCGGCATCGAGCAGGCTCAGCGTGAGCGAGCAGCCGGCCATGTCGAGCGAGGTTACGTAGCTGCCGACCAGCGAGCGGCTGATGCGCAGGCCGCGCTTCTCGAGCAGTTTGCGCGCCGCGTGGTACATCAGATAGAGCTCGATCGTGGGCGTACCGCCGAAGCCGTTGACGAGCAGGAGCGCTTCAGTGCCCGCGCGCGCGTCGAGATCCTCCGCGATGGCCGTCGTCATCTCGAAGGCGACGGCATCGGCCCGCTCCAGCTTGACGCGGCGGCGTCCGGGCTCGCCGTGAATGCCGACGCCCATCTCCATCTCGTCCTCGGCGAGTGCGAAGGTCGGCCCGCCCGCGGCCGGGACCGTGCAGCTCGTCAGCGCCACGCCCATCGAGCGCGTGTGCGCGTTGACGCGCTCGCCGAGCGCAACGCAGCCGGCGAGATCAAGGCCCTTCTCGGCCGCCGCGCCGACGATCTTCTCGACGATCAGCGTCCCGGCGACGCCGCGGCGACCGATGCTGTGGGTGGAGCTCTCGACCGCGACGTCGTCATCCGTCACGATGGTGGCGGTGCGGCCTTCGGCGATCTCGGCTGCCATTTCGAAATTCATGCGGTCGCCCGCGTAGTTCTTCACGATGAACAGCACGCCGGCCTCGCTAGCGACGGCTTGGGCAGCCTCAACGATCTGGTCCGGCGTCGGCGACGTGAAGACCTGCCCCGGACAGGCGGCGTCGAGCATGCCGTAGCCGACGAACCCGGCATGCAGCGGCTCGTGCCCACTGCCGCCGCCCGAAACCAGCGCGACCTTGCTCCGGTTGAGCTCACGGCGGCGCACGAATTTGCGTTCCGATCCCAGCGTGACGAGATCGGCATGCGCCGCGGCAAAGCCATCCAGGCTCTCGGCCAGGACGTCGTCGACGGAATTGATGAACTTCTTCATGCGACCCTCCCCATCACTGATGCCTCATTTTCCTGCCTCATTCTTTTTCCTGCATGATGGCAATCAGCCGCCGCGCGAACTCCTGGAGCAGCCCGTCGAGCTGAGCATTCCGCTTGCCGCTGCCGAGATCGGGTAAATGCAGCGTCAAGGTCCGCTCGTGCGGTCCCTCGGTCAGCCGGCTGATCCTGCGCGGATGGGCGCGCGCATAGGCGCGCAGAAAGGCTGCCTTCGCCTGCGGAGGGAAGTGGCAGACGTCGAAGATCGTGTTGAGATGCTGCACCGGGATCGGCACCGGATAGGCCGGGTTGGAGATCTGGCTGACGAAGCTCCGGTTCTTTCCCATGGCATGGGCGAGCCGCAGCCGCATTCCCGAAGGACGCTTGTCCAGGACCTCCTTGAAAATGCGCTTGTAGACGGCAACGGCGCCGGCTTCCGCCGGTTCATCGGCAACGGCGTCAGTCAAGCCCCACCTCCGCTGCCCAGACGATCGATCGTTTGCTTGATCTGCGCAAGCGCGGAAACATTCACTGAGAGCTCGCGCAGCCCGCAATCGAGCAGCGCGGGAATGCAGCGTGAATCGCTCGCCATGTCGCCACACAGGCTGACCGGGAACCCGGCGCGCCGGCCGTGCTCCGCGGTCCGCTTGATCAGTTCGAGAACCGCAGGATGCAGGGGATCCATCAGGGGCGCGAGCGCTCCATTCGAGCGGTCGCAGGCAAGGACGTATTGCGCAAGGTCGTTCGAGCCGATCGAGAAGAACGCGCTCTTGAAGCTGGCGATCGAAAGCGCAGCTGCCGGCACCTCGACCATGATTCCGAGCTCTGGAAGCATCGCGGCCGCGCCTTTCGCCTGCAAGCCCTGCACGGCGTCGGCGAACAGCTTTCGTGCCGCCTCGACCTCGTCGGCCGAGGTGACCATCGGGAACATGACCTTGAGATTTCCGCGCACCGCCGCGCGCGCAAGCGCGCGGAGCTGAACCGCAAAGATCTCGGGCCGCGCGAGACAAAGACGAAGGCCGCGAACGCCGAGGAAGGGGTTTGCCTCGCCGTCAGGAGTGAAGCCAGGCACCGGCTTGTCGCCGCCCGCGTCAAAGGTGCGAATCGTCACCGGACGCCGATCGGCCCAGCGCAAGACCTGGTCGTAGACCTGAAACTGCGTCTCCTCGTCTGGCAGGCCGCGCTCCGACAGCAGAAACTCGGTGCGCATCAGGCCGACGCCGTCGGCATATTGCGCATCCGGATAGTCGAGATCCTCGACGCGCTGAATGTTGATGAGGAGCTTGATCCGTTCGCCGCGCCAGGACGCCGCCGGCCGCCTCAGGATCGCCCGTGCGGAAGCCCTGCTCTTGCGGTGGATCTCTCGCCGCTTCTCGAACAGGCCGATCTGCTCGACGCTGGGATCGAGCTCGAGGGTCGCGCCCTCGCCATCGAGCAGCGCCGTTGTCCCTGCCGCCGGGACGGTGCCGAGCTGCACCACCATCGGGATGCCGCGGGCGCGCGCCAGCATCGCGACGTGGCTCGTGGGACTGCCGCGCAGCAGCGCAAGGCCGCCGCCATCGGACCAGTCGATCTCGAGGAAGCGCGAAGGCGGCAGATCGTCGGCGCAGACCACCGCGCCGCTCGGAATTTTCAGCGCCTGGCCTTCGCCGCCACGCAAAATGTTCAGCACGCGATCGCGCAAATCGGCAAGATCAGAGCTGCGCGCCTTCAGATATTCGTCCGGCGCTGAATTGTAATCCGCGATATGCTCGTCCAGCGCCGTGCGCCAGGCGGCGTCCGCGGGCTCACCTTCGCCGATCGATGCCAGGATCGCGCTGATCAGATCCTCGTCCTCCAGCAGCGCGACCTGGAATTCCAGGATTTGCGCGGCTTCGCCACCGGCGATTGCAGCAAGCTCGGCGATCTGCCGGCTCGCAGTGTCGATTGCACTCCGCAGCGCCAGCGCTTCATCGACCAGGGTGCCGGCGACCCGTTCGCCGTTCGCGCCCGCATCGACCCGGACGAACGGGCCCTGGGCAAAGCCGATCGAGGCGGTTCTGCCGCGGTAGGCTGGTCCTGAGGCGCTGTCTCGCATGCTAGGCGGTCCCATCCGGAAAATCGGTCGCGATCAGATCGACCAGCGCGGCGACAGCGGCTTCGGCATCGCTGCCCAACGCCTTGATCTCGATGATGCTGCCATGGGCGGCGCGCATGGCCATGATCTTGGCCACGCTCTTGGCGTTGATCCACTCGGCCGCGCCGGCGACGCGGACGGAAATCTGCGCCTCGAACTTCTTGGCAAGCTTGGTCAGCTTGACCGCGGGGCGCGCATGCATGCCGACCGCGTGCACCAGCCGCACGTTGCCTGCGAAGAACTGTCCGTTCACATTTGAAGTTTCCAGCATAGCCATATTCCATCATCGCTTCGCCGACGTCAGTCGGCAGAGAGTTCCTCGGCCACGGCCCGCACCTCGGCGAGCGAGCTGCCGCCAGCCGCTTCAGTCGCCGCCATCACGGCGCCTTCGACGATCGGCGCGTTGCAGACGACAACGAGATCCCGCCGCTCAGGGTCCAGCATCTCGACCGCCATTTCGCTGTTGGTCTCCGCGCCGCCGAGATCGACGAGAATCGCAACGCCCTTGGGCGACCAAGCGTCATTGATGGCATCGACGATCAGCGCGACGCTGGTACCCAATCCGCCGTCGGGATTGCCGCCGCAGAAGGCGACCTTGATCTCGCTGCCGACCATCTGCCGCACCATGTCGGCGGTGCCTTTGGCGATGTCCTTGGAATGCGAGACGATCACGATGCCGACGGTGTCGTTCATGGCCGTCCCTCCAGGCTCGCGCACACGGCTTGCAGAAGGACGCAGCTCGACCGCGCGCCGGGATCGACATGTCCGACGCTGCGAGGTCCGAGGAACGATGCCCGTCCCTTGGTCGCCTGCATCGGCGCAGTCCGCGCCGCGGCCTCGGCCGCCGTGCTACGAATTCGCTCGACGATGTCGGGTCGGCCGGCATCGGTCTTCAACGTCTCCAGCACGGGAACGAGCACGTCGAGCATGGTCTTCTCGCCGGCGTGCGAGCGGCCGCGCTTGCTCACCGCGTCGACCCCGCTTGCGAAAACTTCCGCCAGATCGTCCGGCAAATGCTTGTCATGCGAGAGCGCCTCGCCCGCAGCAAGGAAGAAGCTGCCATAAAGGGGGCCCGACGCGCCGCCGACGGTCATCACCAGCGTCTTGCCGATCGTCTTGAGCGCCTCGTCGAACGGCTGCGCGGAGATCGCGTCGAGCTTGCCCAGCACCGCCTCGAAGCCGCGCTTCATGTTTGCTCCGTGATCGCCATCGCCGATCGCCTGATCCAGCGACGTGAGCTCCGACGCACTGGCGATGACCTGCTCTGCGGCCACCTTGACCAGCGATTTGAATGTCTCGGGTTGCAGCGACATTGAATTATCCTCAGTGAACCATCGCGTTGATGCGTTGCCCCGCTCCGTCGAAGTAAAGCGGATGCATCAGGCGCAATTCGACCTCCTGTCCGGCATGCAGCGGTTGATGCGGATCCGCGAGCGTCACCAGCGTCTGGCCCTTATAGTCCAGGTGAACGTGATTCTGTTCGCCGAGGTGCTCGACCCGATGCACGCGACCGACCAACCGCCCGCCGTTGCGCGCAGCGACCTGCAGATGCTCGGTGCGGATGCCGACCGTTTCCGTTCCGGGCGGGAGAACAATCCCGGAAAGAAGACGGGCCGGGAGAAAGTTGATTTGGGGGATGCCGAGCCGCGATGCGACGTAGCTGGAGGACGGGCTTTGGTAGATCTCCCGCGGCGTGCCGAGCTGGAGAAGCTGACCGTCCTTGATCACGCCGATTCGGGTAGCCATGGTCATCGCTTCTACCTGATCGTGCGTCACGTACAGAATGGTCGCACCAAGTTCGAGCTGGATGCGCTTGAGCTCGAGACGAAGCTCGGCGCGCAACTTCGCATCCAGGGACGAAAGCGGCTCGTCCATCAGGAAGATCGAGGGGTCCCGAACCAGGGCGCGTCCGATGGCCACGCGCTGCATCTCACCGCCGGACAGGCGGGTCGCGCGATTGTTCAACTTGCTCGCGATGTGCAAAAGGTCCGCCGTTTGCTCAACTCGTTTGCGGATGACCGGCTCGGGAACGCGCCGCGCCGGAGAGCGCAGCGGAAACGCCAGATTGTCGTAGACCGTCAGGTGCGGATACAGTGAATATTGCTGGAAGACAAACGCAATATCCCGCGATCCCGGAGGGTCCAGGGTGACGTCGCGGCCATTGATCATGACCGCGCCTGCATCGGGCCGTTCCAGTCCGGTGATCAGCCGCAACGTCGTGGTCTTGCCGGCGCCGCTCGGCCCCAGCAGAACCAAAAACTCTCCGTCATTGACCTCCAGCGAAAGTTCGCGCACCGCCTCGACCGTGCCGAAACGCTTGCTGATATTGCGCAGGATGACGTCAGCCATGGCGGGAGCTCCCTTCGTTTGCGGTCCGTATCGCCAGGCCGCTGCCGGCGTCAAACAGTGCCAGCCGCTCGGAGTGAAGTTCGAGGCCAACGGTCTCGCCGATCCGCACTGACGTGGCGGAGGGCAGCCGCGCGGCAACCCGCCCATGCGCCGTGTCGACCGTTACGATCTGAGTGGTGCCGAGATATTCCGCGCCGAACACTTCTCCGCGAACCCGAGCCGTATCGGCAAAGCGAATGTGCTCCGGGCGAACCCCAAGCACCAGTGGGGCGCTCGCGCGGTCTTCACGGATCTCGGGCACGGCAATGTCGGTGCCGTGGAAGCTGATCGCGCGGTCGCCGCGGTGCAGGCCGCCCGTAAAGCGCAGAAAGTTCATGGACGGCGAGCCGATGAAGTCGGCTACGAACATGCTCGCCGGCTGGTCGTAGATCTCCTGCGGCGAGCCGATCTGCTCGACGCGTCCCTTGTTCATGACCGCGATCTGATCCGCCATCGACATTGCCTCGAGCTGGTCATGGGTCACGTAGATCGTGGTCGCACCGATGCGATCGTGCAGATCGCGGAGCTCGCCGCACATCAGATGGCGGAATTCGGCATCGAGCGCCCCCAGCGGCTCGTCCATCAGGAAGGCCTTCGGCCGCCGCACCATCGCCCGGCCGAGCGCCACGCGCTGGCGGTCGCCGCCCGACAGCTTTGACGTCTTGCTCGGCAACAGATGCTCGATCCGCAGCAGCCGCGCGGTCTCCTCGACGCGCTGGCGGATTTCGCGGCGACCCATGCCCTGGCACTTCAGGGGAAAGCCGATGTTTCCCGCGACGTTCATGTGCGGATAGAGCGCGAACAGCTGGAACACGAACGCGATGTCCCGGGCGGATGCCCGCTCGAAGGTAACGTCCTCGCCATCGAGCAGGATCTTGCCCTCGGTCGGCAGCTCGAGGCCGGCGATCATGCGCAGCGTCGTTGTCTTGCCGCAGCCGGATGGACCGAGCATCGCAAAGAAAGTGCCGTCGTCGATCGTGAAGTTCGAGCCTTCGACGGCGGTGAACTGATCGAACGATTTTCGCAGGTTTTCAACGCGGATCTGTGCCATCTCTGCCGCCCTATTCCGGAAAATGGCTCACAATGACGTAGCCGAGCGTGCCGGCCAGGATCGTCACGAATGAATAGCTGTAGAGATCGAGCGAGAAGGGCTGCATCAGCATCACGATGCCGCCGCCGATCAGAATCGTCGCTCCCGTCTCCCAGGGGCCGCGCCGGAACCAGCGCATCAAGCCGCCATTGGCAATCGCAGAACCGGTCATTTGCGTACAGCTCCGAAGGTGATGCCGCGCAACAGATGTTTGCGCAACAGAACGGTGAACAGGACGATCGGGACGACGAACAGCGTGGTCGCGGCAGCGACGGCCGGCCAGTCCTGCCCCCCTTCGCCGATGATGAAGGGAATGAAAGGCGGCATGGTCTGGGCTTCGCCGCTGGTGAGGAGAACCGCGAAGGCATATTCGTTCCAGGAGAAGATCAGGCAGAAGATTGCGGTTGCCGCGATGCCCGTCACCGCCTGCGGCAGCACCACCTTGCGCAGCGCCTGCAATCGCGTGTAGCCGTCGACCAGCGCCGCCTCCTCGTACTCGCGCGGAATCTCGTCGATGAACCCCTTGAGCAGCCAGACCGCGAGCGAGACGTTGACCGCCGTGTAAAGCAGGATCATTCCGAGCCTGGTGTCGGTCAGATTGAGCTGGCGGTACATCAGATAGATAGGGATCGCGACGGCAACGGGCGGCATCATGCGCGTCGACAGGATGAAGAACAGGAGATCGTCGGCGAGCGGAATGCGAAAGCGCGAGAATGCGTAGGCCGCGAGCGTGCCGAGGAAGACGGCAAGGAACGTCGAGCCGAAGCCGATGATGAGCGAATTGACGAAACGCGGCACGACCTTCGAGGGACCGGCAATCACCATATCGTGCTGGCGCACGAGCTTGTCGTACCAGGTCTCCGGCGGCGGCAGCTTGGCGATGAAGTCCGGCGTCTGCCGCGTGCGCACCGTAAACAGGTTCACATAGCCCTCGAGCGTCGGCTGGAACAGCACCTTCGGCGGATAGGCGATGGCATCGCTCTGCGACTTGAACGCGGTGGCGACGATCCAGACGAGCGGTAGAATCGTGATCACCGCATAGAGGATGACCAGGCTGCCCGCCACCGCCCTTGCGCGCGGCGTAGACTCGACGATGGAGTGAGCGGTAGATTTGGCAACAGTGGCGGTCATCGCTGCTTCACCTTGTTGAGCACCTTGACGTAGATGTTGGCTGCACCGAACACGGTCACGAACAGGATGATGGCGAGCGCGGAGGAATAGCCGGTGCGCCATTTCTCGAACGCGGCGCGCTTCAGAGTGATCGAGACGAGCTCGGTGGTCGATCCCGGTCCGCCGGAGGTCAAGAGATTGACCATGTCGAACATCTTGAAGTTCTCGATGGCGCGGAACAGGACCGCAAGCATCAGGAACGGCACCGTCATCGGCAGCGTGATCGACCAGAACTGACGCCAGGCCGAGGCACGATCGACTTCCGCGGCCTCATAGATGTAGTCGGGAATGGAGCGCAGCCCGGCCAGGCAGATCAGCATGACGTAGGGCGCCCACATCCAGGTATCGACGAGGACGATCGTCCATGGCGCAAGCGCGACCTCGCCTGTCATGCTGAACGAGCTCGGCGGCACGCCGGTGAACAGGCTGATCAGGTAATTGAACGGTCCGATCTGCGGCTGGAACAGCAAGGTCCAGAAATTGCCGACCACCGCAGGCGACAGCATCATGGGAAGCAGGATCATCGTGGTCCAGAAGCTGTGACCGCGAAACTGGCGGTTGATGAGCAGCGCGAGGCCAAGCCCGATCACCACCTGCAAGGCCACCGACGAGATCACGAATTGCGCCGTGGTCTGCAGCCTGATCCAGACATCCTCGTCGGATAAAATGTCGGTGAAATTGTCCAACCCGACGAACCGCAGCGGCAGGTAGGACATGCTGAGATTGAGGCTCGTGAAGGAGAGCCGGATCATCCAGACCAGCGGAAAGATGTTGATCGCGAGCAGAAGCGCGATCGTCGGCGCGACGAACAGCCAGGCGATGGCCCGGTCCGACAGGCCGCGAACTCGTCGCGTGGCACGAGATTTGGCGGGCTCGCTCACGCCGGGGATCGTAACATGATCGGGTTGCAAAATGGTCGTCATCTTGTCCATCGGCTGGCTGGTTCGGCTTCCCCGGGACACTTCCCCGGGGAAACCAGTTGGGTCGATGCAAACGGTCTCGTTTATTGCGAGGCGACCTGCTTGCCCTGCTCCTTGAAGACCTTGGACCAGTCCTTGACGAGGAGATCGAGTGCCTGCTGCGCCGTTCCCTTGTCGGCAACGACGTAGTCATGCACGCGCTTCTGCATGTCGAGCAGGAGCTGGGCGTAGGACGGCTCGGCCCAGAAGTCCTTCACGATCGCCATGGACTCCAGGAACTGCGGAGCGAACGGCGCGCTCGCGGGGAAGTCGGGCGCGTTGACGACGGCCTTCAGCGCCGAGTAGCCGCCGAGCTGCCACCACTTCTGCTGCACAGTCGGCTGCGCGAACCACTTGATGTAGGCGAGTGCATCGTCCTTGTGGTCCGACGTCGCCACGACCGAGATGCCCTGCCCGCCGAGCTGGGTGAAGTGACCATTCGGGCCGGCCGGATTGACGAAGAAGCCGATCTTGTCGCCGCCGACATTCGGATCCTTGTAGAGCCCGGGGAAGAAGGCGAACCAGTTCATCTGCATCGCCACCTGGCCGGACTTGAAGGCGTCGAGACCTTCCTGCATGTAGGCGTTGGTCAGGCCCGGCGCGGTGCAGCACTTGTAGAGCTCCTTGTAGAACTCAAGCCCCTTGGCGGCATCAGCCGAGTTGACGAAGCCCTGCATCTGGTACGGCTTCTTCGGGTTCTCGTAGTTGAAGCCGTAATTGTAGAGCACGTTGGTCACGCCCATGGTGATGCCTTCGGAGCCACGCTCGGTGAAGATATAGGCGCCATAGACCTTCTTGCCGTCGATCTCGCGGCCCTGGAAGAACGCGGCGATCTCCTTCAGCTCGTCAAACGTCTTGGGCGGCGCGAGATCGCGACCGTACTTGGCCTTGAACGCCGACTGAATCTCGGGCCGCGAGAACCAGTCCTTGCGATAGGTCCAGCCGACCGCATCGGCCATCGCCGGCAGCGCCCAGTAGTTCGACGAGTTCTTCGGCCACTGCGAATAGCCGACGACGGTCGCCTGGACGAAATCGTCCATCGAGATCTTCTCCTTGTCGAAGAAGTCGTTGAGCTTGACGTACCACTTGTTCTCGGCGGCGCCGCCGATCCACTGGCTGTCGCCGATGATCAGGTCGCAGAGCTTGCCGTGCGAGTTGAGCTCGTTGAGGAAGCGATCGGCATAGCTCGTCCAGGGGACGAACTCGTATTTCATCTCGATGCCGGATTGCTTGGTAAAATCCTTGCCGAGCTCGACCAGGGCATTGGCCGGATCCCAAGCCGCCCAGCATAGCGTGAGCTGCTTCCCCTGGGCCGCGGCTTCGCCGCCGCCCGTCCCTACCAGCGCGGCGGCCCCAAGGACCGCAGACGTCACTGCACCACCTAGCCATTTGAGTCTTCGCATGTCCGTTTCCTCTCTATCGTTGAACCACCGAACCCGCTCGGCGCGCGCCTTTTTCGGAACGACGCCAAGACCCTGAAACCGAGTTGATGAGCGATGAGGTGATGGAGAACGAGACTGACCGCGCCCGGAAACGGATCCGGACGGGCTGGGCTCCTCCCACACATCAGCTCGATGCGCGATGTTTATTTTTTTACAGTACTAAACCTATTACTAAATTCTCGAGGTCGTCAAGCCGGTTTTCGGCAAGCACGACGAAAGTTCTCCGGCGGCCGCGCTCATCTGCGGACCCGCTGCGATGCAGCAAAATAGCTGTCCTCTCGGGGGATTCGCTCTCTGCATTTGAATGCAGGCCGCGCCAACGCCGCCTGGCTTCACGCGATCGAAGCGCGACGGCCGTGTTTAGCAAATAGTTTTACTGAACGTTCAATGCGCTGCAATTCCAATGCGATTTCGTCGACTGCCTTCACGTCTGCTACTGCGCTACAGTCGAGCGGCTGGCCTGATCGTCGTTCACTTCAGGAGCCCGCATGTCCACGGCAATCTCGGTACTCGGCGGCGTAGGTCTTTTTCTGCTCGGCATGACCGTGATGACGGAAGGCCTGAAGGCGCTGGCCGGCTCCGCGCTGCGCACCGTCCTCGGCAAGGCGGCGGCGACGCCGCTGCACGGCTCGTTCTATCAGCTAGACACCGAGGGCTTTCCGGTTGAAGCTTCGCAACAGCCGCAGCGTCAACATTCTGGCGTTCGCGACATTGAGCAGCCAGGCAGCGCCGGCATAGGCGATACCGCCGGCCAAGCTCACCGCGATCAGGGACGACAGGCCGGTGCCCTTGAACTCTGAGCGGGCCACGAGGATCGCCACAGCCATGATCGCGGCCGCGGTGCCCACGCCTGCGAGCCGGCTCGGGTCGAACGGCAGCACATAGGCCCGGCGCATGAGAACGACCGCAGCCACGAAGCCGATGGCTTCGGTCGCGAAGGTTGCCAGCGCTGCGCCATACAGCCCAAAGCCCGAAATCAGGGCGAACATCAGCGCGATGCTCAGCACCAGCGTGAGGAACGACTGCGCGGCCAGCATGAACGGTCGCTCTGCGAGCTGGAAGCTGATCTGGACATAGAACTGATTGGCGATACCAAGCATCCGCGCGACGACCAGCATCGGCAGCAACGCCGACACGCCGGCGCGGAAGTCGACGCCGACGAGCGTTCCGGCGACCTGATCCGCAGCGAGCGCGAGCCAGATCGCGACCGGCATGATGACGACGAGCAGGAGCTCGAGGCTTTCGTTGAGCCGTTCGCGGGTCGCGGCATGGCCCTCCTGGCTCAACGTCCGGAACACGATCGGCACGGTGGCCGCAGCGACGCTCGAGGCCAGCATCACGAGGAACTGCCGCGGCAGATCGGCGGCGACGCCGAAAATGCCGGCAGCATCCTTGCCGAGAAGGTAGGCGACGATCAGCCGGTCGCTGGTCGAGTAGAGCGCGACCGAGAGGCCGCCGATAGTCAGCGGCAAGCCGTAGCGGGCGAGCTGCGTGAGCTGGCTCTTCTGCCAGCGCGCGATCCTGGTCTGATCGCCCGCGAGATTGAGAATGACGCCGGTCAGCGAGCCGAGCCCGAACGCCGCGAGCAGACCCAGCCCGCCCCAGCCCAGCCAGATCGCGAACAGCCCGAAACCGACACTCGACAGGCTGCGCACGATCGCGATTGCCGCGAACCTGTAGGGGCGCAATTTGGCGCGCTCGAATTCCTGACCGACATCGACCGCATTCGCGGTGATGGCGACGAACACGCTGGCGAGCAGCAGCTCATAGCTGACGTCGCGATGGAACAGGAACGTCAGCGGCGCGGTGGCGCAGAGAGCGGATACGGTCAGCGCGAAGGCCACCATCGCCGTGCCGCGAAAATCCACCTCCGGCGACATCGCCTGATAGCGCGAGACCGACAGCCTGATCCACGCGAAGAAAATCGCGCCCAGGATACCCGCGATGCTGAGGCCGACGACATAGACGCCGTATTCGGCCGGGCTCAGGAGCCGCGTATATGTCGTGATCGCGAAAAAGCCGACGGCGGCGGGCAGGATGTAGGCCGCTAGATAGATCGAGAAATGGCGATTCAGCATGCGAGTACGGGAGCGTGAATGGACCAGCAATTAACGGTTCGTTAATCAGTCGGACGTTGGTTTGGCTATCTTGACGACTGCGCCGCAGCACGCCCGAGAATACTCACATAACTTGGCTATTCGGCCCGCCGAATTCCCCGTTAGGCTCTATTTCGTACGTTAGCGTTAAATTTGCGGTTGTCTTGAACTCGTAGGTTCAATCGCCCAATAGAAACAATGCCTTCGAGCATCGCCGAGCGTTGCCAAGTGTGGACCCGACTGACATGGAAGTTGTTGAACGTGCGCGGGCGGATGTGCGCTGCTCCGATGCCGGCCGCAAGGGCGCGGGACAGGGTATGAGCGCAGCGTTGCTGCCGATCAAGCCCGCGACCGCGCGCGGCGAGCCCATGGTGCTCAATCTCTTCTTCGAGGAAAGGGACGACCGCTGGCTTCCGGGCGACCGGCATCTGCGGCCGCTGCTCAGGCGCCTGCTGCTCGGCAAGCCGTGGATCAGCGGCCAGCAGCGCGTGTTCCTCAATCTGTGCGCTGGCCTCGACAGGCTCGGCATCCGCTATCGTGTCAATGACTACCGCCATATCCGCCAGCATCCTGAGGAGCTCGCCTGCATCATCGGCCGGCCTTTCGTGCTCGACCGGATCGAATGGAAGAATCCGATCCTGCTCGGCGTCGCCATGTACAATCATCCGATCGACGATCCGGATCTGCTGACGCGCGCCCCGATCAAACACATCGTGGTCCCCTGCGACTGGTACGTTGAAATGTGCAGGCCCGGCTGGCCGAGTGTCGAGGCCTGGCCGGTCGGCATCGATACTGATGCCTGGGCGCCCACGCCGGCCACACAGAAGAGCGTCGACGTGCTGCTCTACGACAAGGTCCGCTGGGAACACGATCGCTACGAGCGGGAACTGATCGAGCCGATCCGCGCGCATCTGCGCGCGAGCGGCCGCTCGTTCGACGAGATCCGCTACGGCAACTACAAGGAGGATGATTATCAGGCCGCGCTCGCGCGTTGCCGGACCATGATCTTCCTGTGCGAGCACGAGAGCCAGGGGATCGCCTGCCAGCAGGCGCTTGCGAGCAACGTGCCGGTGTTCGCCTGGGATCGCGCCGGCGCCTGGCAGGATCCGAACTACTTTCCGCACAAGGTCAGCTTCGAAGGCGTTTCCTCCGTGCCCTATTGGGACGAGCGCTGCGGCATGAAATTTGCGCACACGGAAGGTTTCAGGGCGCGCTGGGCGGAGTTCTGGGCACACAGCCAGGCGGACGATTTCAAGCCGCGCGATTACATCCTCGACAACCTCACGCTCGAAAAAGGCGCGCTGCACTACTACGAGATCGCGCAGGCCGTAATGCAGCGTCTGTCGACGCGCTAGGGTGTGCCCACATGGCGAGCCTCGACAGACGCGAATTTCTCCTCGGCTCAACCGCGGCGCTCGCTGCGGGTTCATCTGCGGGTGCCCAGACCTCAAAGCAGCTCAGCCGACGTCCGGGCTATGGCGCCGCGGCCACGTTGTGGGATTTGCAGGCGGATGCGCGGCTCGGCGAAGCCATCAGCAGATATTGCACGCAGGTCGTACCGGTCCTCGAACTGAAATGGCCGATGCTGCGGCCTGATCCGCACACCTTTGCATTCGAGCGCGCCGACGCGATCCTGGATTTCGCGAGACGAAATGACCTGACGATGCGCGGCCACACGCTGGCCTGGTATCACGACATCCCGGACTGGACGACACAGATCAAGGAGACGAAGGCGGCCGAGCGGGCCTTCGTCGATCACATCTCGACCGTCGTTGCCTATTACAAGGACAAGCTGACCTCGTGGGACGTGGTCAACGAGCCGATCCCCGACAATCCGCGCAAGATCACCGATCGGCGCGACTGCTACTGGTCGAGTATGCTCGGCGAGCGCTGGATTCCGCTGGCCTTCCGCACGGCGGCGGCTGCCGATCCGTTCGTGAAGCTTGCGATCAACGAGTACGATATCGAGTCCGCCAAGGACAGTTTCATCGCCAAGCGCGCGGCCTATCGCAACCTGATCCGGGACCTGCTCGATCAGGGCGTTCCGCTGCACGCGGTCGGTTTGCAGTCACATCTGCATGCCGAGCTCGAGATCGACAAGGATGGACTCGCCGCTTTCGTCGCCGAGATGCGCTCGTGGGGGCTCGAGATCCTCGTCACCGAACTCGACGTCGACGATCAGAAGCTGCCCGGCGATCCGGCGCAGCGCGATGCCATCGTGGCAAAGCGCGTGGACGACCTCTTGACGGCGATCACCGCGAGCGGCCCGCTCAATTCGATCCTGAGCTGGGGCATCTCGGACCGCTACAGCTGGATCAACGGAACGTTCAAGCGGCCCGACAAGCAGCCGAACCGGCCGCTGCCGCTCGACGGCAGCTTCCAGCCGAAGCCGCTGATGGACGTTATCAGCAAGTTCGCGAAGGCCGCCTGAGCGGCTCGCCTTGCTATCGCACCGTTCTCGGTGCTTCGAGCCGGGCGCCATCACCGAAATGATCACTCGGCGCAAGGCTCGGCGCGCGTGAGCGCAGGCGGAACACGTCGCGGATGTCCTCGATCGAGGTCGACGAATAGGACTGGATGCAGAGCGCGACCTGCCGGGGCGAAGCGGCGCGCATCATCGCTTCAATCGCCGCGCGGTCGAGCCGCGTGTCCTCCCAGTGCGACACAGCAATGCTGTCCTCGGTAATCTCATGCGCCGCCAGATGTTTTGGCGAATGGGCGACGAAGTGGCCGTAGAGCAGATATTCGGAGAACTTCTTGCGGCGGCACAGCGCCAGGATCCAGTTCGTTCCCGTCGCCGACCTGATCGCATCGGTCATCGCCCGCAGCGAATCCTTGTCCCAGACCAGCGCATTGCCGACATAGTCGTCCGCCGGGAGGGGCGTGTCGGGCAGCACGCCGAGCAGTTGATCGACGGTGCGCAGCCACAGGCAGTGCAACGGTGTCTCGGCGCCGATCGCACCGCGTGTGACGAACAGCGGCGCCTTCGCGGAGCCTGCATATTGGCCGACGTCAAACTCCCGGAAGAACAGATTGTCGGAATCCAGGATGCAGACGCGCTGCTCGGAAGCACCAAGCACGCCCGCGATCTTGACGATCTGCTGGATGTGCCAGCCATGCACCGGAGAGGACAACAGCGACAGCCAGACCTTCCGGTTGCCCCGCCGCAGGAACGAGGGCGCGGCGAACAGCCATCGCGGCAGATAGCGCGACACCGGCACGATGACGCGCCTCTCGGAAGCGAACCGTGCGAACAGGGGAACGTCCTCGTCGTTAACGACGACGTAGTGCCTGGTGTATCCCGTTAACCACGTGTCGATGCTCTCGGCGAGCAGCGAGAAGCGCTCGAGATCCTTGGCGTAGCTGGCTGTCAGCAGTGCAACGGAATGCATGAACGCGCTCAGGACGAATTATCAGGGGTCATCGCGGGCCAATTTACCGAGGCTGGCTACGACGGGGAACTCACTTTCCAAATCAAGGTAAAGCCCCGCTGTAGCTTCGGTTTGCCGGAGCTGCCACCTGGACAGAATGGGACACTCGGCACGAGCGGTGATGCGGCAAAGGCCCCCTTCTGCTCGGCGTTGAATGGCTTGGCGGCATCATTCACAGCCCAGGTGCGGCCGTTGAGCGTCATCGACATGGGGCGTTGCACAAATCGACCATGATGGCCGGCACGGTTATTGGTATCCGCCAAAACAACCAGGGGAAAGCCAAGAACGAGTAAGACGATCAACGCCGTGGAGGCCCTGCAGGGCATTTTCCGTCTCCCTGGTCGTGCAAGAATCCCGCAAGGGCCGCAACGAACAAGCCTTCGAAATCGACTTCGGCAACAAACGCGATCATTGCTTGAGCGTGGGGTGTCGATCCCGAACCTTTTCACTGCCTGCCAGTAGCTGGTCGTACAATCGGTCGATCTGGCGCGCCTGATCGGGCGTGACATCCTCCAGATGCAACGCTCTCAGCTCACGCTCAGTTGGCTGGTAATTGTGGCCATTGTGAATCGGCCATGGTCCAACGTGAAGGGGCGAGGCGCCCTCTACGTTGGCCGCAAGCGCTGTGGGAGTACCAAGAGCAATAATCCTCACCGCCAACAGTGCGTACACGAGAATGGCACGTCGCCTATCAACTATCATTGCGAGTCTCCGTGCCGATGGCTACGGCGAACGATCGAGCGGCCTCCGACAGGCTCGCTCTTCTTCTTGCGAGATCGATTTGCCGCCGTCTTAATCCAACAACATTATGTGATGGCTTCGTCGCCGCGGGGCGCGAGCCCGCGCCTATCGCGAAATTGGCGGAGCCTGAGTCTCAGTCGTCCTGGCAATCGATCTTGGGACACGCCGGCAGGATCATGGCGAAGTGCTTCTAGCTAGCCCGCATTTTTCACAGCGTTGAGGCGCATCGGGGCGCGAATCAGCGAAAGTTCTTTTGCGAGAAGGACTTTGCGATGATTCAAGGAATGCCCCGATGCCAACAGAGTGTAGCGCAGAGCAGTTTGATTTTGGAAGGGTTGAAGGTCGGGCTGTGGAAGCGGCCTTTGATGCTGGCCTGGTGACGTCGGATGCCGGAGCGCTGCTGCTGGGCGCGACGGATCGGGCGATCGATCTGGTGGGTCGCTTTGCGGATTGCTTTCGCGATCATCGTCGTCAGCACCTGATCGAGCATGCGGTCGGCACGTTGATCGGGCAGCGGGTCTTCGGCATCGCGCTCGGCTATGAAGATCTCAACGACCATGACGAATTGCGGCACGATCCGCTGATGGCGGTGCTTTCGGGCAAGCTTGCGGCCCGGCGCGGGGACTGCGCACCGGTGGCCGGCAAGTCGACGCTGAACCGGCTGGAGCTGAGCCAAAGCGAACCTTCACGCTATCACAAGATCGCCCATGACACGGCGGCGATCGAGGCACTGCCGGTGACGCTGTTCCTGGAGGCGCACACGCGACCGCCGGCGCAGATCATCCTCGATCTCGATGCCACCGACGACCCGCTGCACGGGCATCAGGAGGGGCGCTTCTTCCACGGCTATTACGACTGCTACTGCTATCTGCCGCTGTACGTGTTCTGCGGCCGGCATCTGTTGGCGGCCAAGCTGCGCCCCTCCGACATCGACGCGAGCGCGGGCAGCATCGCGGAGGTCGAGCGGCTTGTCCGGCAGATCCGCGCCCGCTGGCCGTTCGTGCGCATCGTGCTGCGGGCGGACTCGGGCTTTGCGCGCGAGGCGCTGATGGCGTGGTGCGAGCACAACCGCGTGGACTATCTGTTCGGGCTCGCCCGCAACACGCGCCTGGTCGCCACGATCGCAGACGAACTGGCAACGGCTCAAGCTGCGGCCGAGAAGACCGGCCGCCCGGCGCGCCGCTTCAAGGACTTCCAGTGGAGCACGCTCGACACCTGGAGCCGAAGGCGCCGCGTCGTCGCCAAGGCGGAGTGGACGCAGGGCGAGGCCAATCCGCGCTTCGTCGTCACCTCGCTCAAGCGCAGCGAGGCGGGCGCGCGACAGCTCTATGAGGACATCTACTGCGCCCGCGGCGAGATGGAGAACCGCATCAAGGAGTGCCAGCTCGACCTTTACGCCGACCGCACTTCCGCAGCGACCATGCGCGCCAATCAGCTCAGGCTGTGGTTCGCCTCGATGGCCTATGTGCTGATCTGTGCCCTGCGGCGCATCGGCCTGGCTGAAACCACCTTTGCGGATGCCACCTGCGGCACCATCCGCCTCAAGCTCCTCAAGATCGGGGCCCTGGTGCGCATCAGCGTCCGCCGCATCAAGATTGCCATGGCCTCGGCCTGCCCAGCCGCCCAACAGTGGAGCATCGCCGCGCGCCGCCTGGCCGAAGCCGCCCGAGCCCGCGCCTCGCCGGCCTGACACGCGAAGCTGCGACGCGCTCAATCGGCGGCATCGTCACCAAGGCCCAACGGAGACACTCAAAACCAAATCGCTATCAGCGCCTTCGGCGCCACGGTCCTTATCGTCTTCCGCCGATCCACCTCTCCTTCGTCAAAGAGCAATTGGCCATGTGAGAAATGCGGGCTAGAAGGTCGCTTCGATGGCCTTGATGAAACTCGCCCGTCGCGTCGGATGCGCAACGGCGCGGAAGGGCGCGCACCCCATCAAACGGCGAAGCTCATCACTCCGCGTCGACCTGTTGACGGCCGGAGGCCTCGGTGTCGAGTTCCTTCAGCAACTGCATCGCTTGCGTCAGATCAAGCGTCAGGAAACCCTCGCTGAACTTGCCGACGATGGGGCCGAGCAGCCGTTCGGCCTGCCCGGCCTTGCCCGTGTCCCGCCAGAGCCGCGCCAGGCTGATCGAGGTCCTGAGCTCCCAGGACAGCGCACCCTGCTTGCGGGCAACGTCGAGCGAGAGCTCATAGAGATCCTCTGCGTCACGGGCCGAGGTCGGGCCGCCCTCGGTGAGCGTGATCTCGCCCTGCAACCGATAGACTTCAGCGAGGTAGGAGTGATCACCGGTGCGCCGCGCGGTTGCCAGCGCGCCGTCGAGCGCACGCAAGGCCGCCTCGCGGAAGCCGGCCTTCGCATAGGCCTCGGCCAAAAGACATCAGAACCAGCAGCCGGCCAGCCAGGAATCCATCGCCTCGTACTCGTCGAGGCCGACGCGCATCTGGCTGAGGCCCTCGTCGACATCGCCGAGCTGCGTCAGTGCCCAGCCGCGCAGAATCGCGGCCTGCTGCTTCCAGTGCAGGAAATTGTGTTCGGTGGCGATCATCATGGCGCGGTTGGCGTGATCGCGGGTGCCTTCGACGTCGCGCAGGTGCTGGCAGAGATAGGCGCCGAACACCAGCGCGAAGGCGAGCGTGAAGGGATGTCGGATCTTCTCGGCGTTGGCGATCGCCTGCTCGCTGTGCTGGCGTGCCGCATCGGAGCGGCCAAGGAACCACAGGAGATAGCCGAGATAGGATAGCGACACGACGCCGGGATCGGTGCCGTGCCGCACCATCAGGTCGGCGTGCAGATCGGGGCTGTAGAGATTGATGCAGCGGCGCAGATGGTGCTGGGCAGCCGCAAAACGCCCGCGATAGAGCATGGTCATCGCAATGGCGCGATGGGCCTCCATGAGATAGCCGGCCTTCTGCGCGGGCTGCGCCCGTTCGTTCAGCCGCACGCGCTTGGCGAACTTCAACAGCTCGACGCTGAGATCGTGCGCACGCGTCAGGTCCGCGCGGATGAAATGGCAGACCCAGAGCCCGCGCGTCGCCGCGAACGCCTTCTCCTCGTCGTCCAGCTGCTGCCCGAGCTCGAGCGCGCGGATGTAGTTCTCCTCGACCTCCTGCACCGCGTAGCCCTTGGCCGCGATCAGCGCGTTGCCGAGCGCGATGCGCAGATCGAGCTCGATCTCGTCGGCGCCCTGCATGCGGGCATTGGCCTGGACGACGCCCAGGCCCCGGCGCAGGTGCCCGATTGCCTCCAGGTTGGCGCCGGTCTTCGCGGCCTGCTTGCCGGCCTTGAGCCAGAAGCTCGCGGCGCCCTCGCTCTGGCCGGATTCGGTCAGATGATGGGCGAGAAGCTCGGGCTCGCGCGCGGTCTTCTCCGGATACATCTCGGCGAGCACCTGGGCGATCCGCGAATGCAACCTGCGCCGCTCGCTGTGCAACAGGCTGGCATGCGCCGCGTTCTGGATCATCACATGCTTGAACGCGTAGAGCGCATCCGGCGGGTGGCCATGGCGCACGATCAGGCCTGCTTCCTCCAGATGATCGAGCGCCGCCTCGATCTGGTCGCCCGGCGTGTTGGCGACGGCGTGAAGCGTCTCGTACGAGAACTCGCGGCCGATGGTGGCGCCGATCTGCGCGATCTTCTTGAACGGGCCCATGCGGTCGAGGCGCGCCATCAGCGAATCCGTCAGCGTCGCCGGGATCGCGAGCTGCCGCCACTCGCCCGACAGCACGTAGCGGCCGTGCCGTTCGGTCAACAGGTTGGATTCGAGGACGGTCTTGGTCAATTCCTCCAGGAACAGCGGCACGCCGTCGGTCTTGACGATGATCTCCTCGACGACCTCCTTGGGCAGCTCCCGGCCCGCGACGCGCTCGACCAGGGTCGTGCGCAATTGCCGGCTCAGCCGGTTCAAGACCAGCGTCGTGATGTGCGAATGCGCATTCCAGCTCGGCTGAAACTCCGATCGCGCGGTGATGACGACGAGGATCGGCAGGCCCTGGACCTTGTCGACCAGGAGATCGATGACCTCGCGCGAGGTCGGATCGATCCAGTGCAGATCCTCGAAGGCGATCACCAGCGGCTGCGCGCGCGCGAGCCCGACCAGATGGTTGACGATGGCGGACACCGTCGCGTCCTTCTGCTGCTGCGGCGACAAATCGAGCGGCGGGTAGCGATCTGCCGTCGGGATCGACAGTAGCGCAGCGAACAGCGGGGTCACCCGAGCAACGTCGCTTCCCGTGGCGGCTACGACGGCTTCGAGATTGGCGAGCGACGTCGCTGTCGCATCCTCACGGTCGAGCCCAAGCGCGAATTTGAGCTGCGCGCTAAACGGATAGAACGCGGTTGAGGTATAGTATGGAGAGCATTGGAGCGAGATCTGCCCGTGCCGGTCACCAGCGATGGCCGCAAATATCTCCTGCACGATTCGGGACTTGCCGATCCCGGGCTCTCCGAACAGTACCACGACCTGCCCGTCGCCCTGCCTCGCCTGCTGCCAGCGCGCCGTCAGCAGCGA
Organism: Bradyrhizobium sp. CB82; assembly: GCF_029714405.1. NCBI lineage: Bacteria > Pseudomonadati > Pseudomonadota > Alphaproteobacteria > Hyphomicrobiales > Nitrobacteraceae > Bradyrhizobium > Bradyrhizobium sp. CB82. Next base: position 7,365,115 of record NZ_CP121650.1, read on the forward strand.
GACCTCCTCCTCGCGGTTGACCCGCGGCGTCAGCCGCGTGCCCATGGACGCGGCGAAGCGCGTCTCCACCCGCGAAGGCCGCACCACGTGCCAGGCCTGGACCTTCTCGGCGAGCCCTTTGAGCGCTTGGACGCCGAGATTGCGGTAGTCGAACTTGCCCTTCAGCAGCGACTGGGTGGAGGCGGAGATGACCACGCCGTTCGGCGGCGCCAACCCCTGGAGCCGCGCGGCGAGGTTGACGGTTTCGCCGACCGCCGAATCGCGCTCCTCCGTGTCCTGGCCGACGAGATCGCCGACCACGACGAGGCCGGTGGCGATGCCGATGCGGACCGCCGGCGCATGGCTCAGCGCGCCGCGCGACTCGGTCGCGCGGGCCGTCGACAGCACTCGCACGATCTCGAGCCCGGCGCGCACCGCACGCTCGGCATCATCCTCATGCGCGGTCGGATAGCCGAAATAGACCAGGATGCCGTCGCCGACGAAGCGGGCGGCAAAACCTTCATAATGCTTGACCACGTGGACGCAGGTTTCGCGGAAGCTCGCGATCATGTCGCGTACGTCTTCGGGATCGAACTGGGCCGAGAGCGGGGTCGAATCCACCATGTCGCAGAACATGGTGGTTAGCTGCCGGCGCTCGGCGCCGACCTCGGTGCGCGCCGTGGGACGCAGGGCAGGCGGGGGTTCGGCGGATTCCGGCAAAAGCAGCGTCGCTAATGCCCGGCGTAGCCGCTTGCGATCGCCGAGCGGCAGCCCGAGCTCCGCGAGATCGGCCTCCGTCAGGTCGGACATGACGTCGAGATCGAGCCGATGCTGTGCAAAAAGTTCGGTGTATTGGCCGAGCCCCGCGCCCTCAAGCCAGCCTTTCAAACCCGCTTCCGTCGCCGCGCTCGGCTCCGTCTCCAGCATGCTGCTTCCGTTCGACTGTACACTCCGCCGAAGAGAATATGCCCTCAACCACAAACTTTGAGAGCCAAAACTCCACCTCGGAGTGGACGCGTTTCACAGTTTTTTGAAGAATAGCTCAACTGGATCGAAAAGGCACGGCATCACGCACACGGAATTTGCTCTCGCAAAATCCGGCCTCTCCCGCGCGCGGGAGAGGCGAAGCCAGGCCTCAACGCACCTCTTCAAAGCCCGCGAGCACTGAGGTCAGGTTCGCGCCGAGGATATCGGAGAGGTAGCCGCCTTCCTGCACGAACACGGTCGGCAGTCCCATCCGCGCGATCGCCTGGCCGATGCGGCGGAAGCCGGGCGTCGTGACGGCAAGTCCCCTCAGCGGATCGTGCTCCGAGGCGTCCAGGCCAAGCGCCACGACGAGCGCACCGGGCGAGAACGCATCGATCGCGGTCTTGGCGCGCACGAGCGCCTGCATGTACCCGTCGTCACCTGTGCCGATCGGCAGCGGGATGTTGAGATTGGTGCCGAGCCCCGCACCTTCTCCGCGCTCATGCGCATAGCCCCACACGAACGGATAGTACGCGACCGGATCGGCATGGATCGAGATGGTGTAGACGTCGGGCCGCGCATAGAAGATGCCTTGCGTGCCGTTGCCATGATGCACGTCGACGTCGAGGATCACGACGCGCTCGTGTCTGAGCCGCAGATGCGCGGCCGCGATCGCGCTGTTGTTGAGGAAGCAGAAGCCGCCGGCCATGTCGCGATAGGCGTGATGGCCGGGTGGACGGCAGAGCGCGTAGGCCGCATCCTCGCCGTCCATTACGAGCTGCGCCGCCGTGGTCGCAACATCCGTCGCAGCGCAGGCCGCAGCCCAGGTGCCCGGCCCGATCGGCGCAGCGGTGTCGGCGGTGTGCCAGCCGAGCTTGCCGACGATATGCGTCGGATAGGTCGCCGCATGCCGCACCGGATGGATGTTGCCGATCATCTCCGGACCGGAATCGCCGAGCGCGGTCCAGGCGTCCCAGGCCTCGGAGAGGAAAGCCAGATATTCCGGGCTATGGATACGTGCGCGGGGCCCCTGCCCGAATGCGGTCGGCTCGACCAGTTGATGCTTGCCGTCCTTCAAACCGTTGAGCAGCCGGTGCGCGCGCTCGGGCTGTTCGGTCGTGCGCTTGACGACCCCGCGCACCAGGAAGAATTGTGGATCGTGGCTGCGATGCAGTTCGGTATGGACGGCTTTCACGTGGACGGCTCCATTGCCTTGGGATCGCTGATGACTTGATCCTAAAGCGCGATGAGATTGAGATGAATCGTCATCGCGCTTTAGGCTATTGTTTGAGCATGATCCTTTCGGAAAACCGCTGCACACTTTTCCGGATCATGCTCTAGCGGCGCTACGATGCAAGCAAGAACGCCGCATCTTGCGTGCGTGCCCTGCGTGGAGCGCGGATCGCCGACCGCGGCTCAGCAACGGCCGCGTTGCAGGCAATGCTCGCGGCCCTGCTGATCGGTGCGGAAGGCCTCGATGAAGCCGCCTTGGCGCTGCGTGACGAAGACGGTCTTGCCGTCGTCGCCGCCGAAGGCGAGGTTGGTCGGCTCCCTGCCTTTCAACGCGACCTCGCGCTGAACAGCGCCGTTGGGCTTCATGACCGCGATCGTGCCCTTGAGAATGCGCGCGACATAGAGCCTGCCGCTGACGTCGGTGCGCAAGCCGTCGATGGTGTCGGGCTGGAACGTCTTGAGCAGCTTCGCGTCGGTGAGCTCTGTGCCGCGGATGGTGTAAGACCAGACCTCGCCGCTGTTGGATTCGCCGACGTAAAGCGTCTTGCCGTCGGGACTGAGATCGATGCCGTTGGTGGTGCCCATTGCACGCGGCGCCGTCATGAGCTGGCCCTGCACCGATCCATCCGCAGCCTTGGCAATGCGCCAGACGTGGCCCTCGCGTCCCTTCCAGTTCGGATCGCTCGCATAGATCGTGCCGTCGCGCGCAATCGTGATGTCATTGGGCTGCTTCATCTCGTCGGAATGAAACCAGAGTCGCGGCTCCGCGGTGCCCCTGGGAAGCGCGAAGATATTGTGCCCCTTGTGGTCGGCGACGAACATGGTGCCGTCGCGATCGAAGCGGATGGAGTTGCCGACGCTGCCATGCGGAAGTTCGGCGAACGTCTCGGAGGCCGCACCACCCGCCGGCAACCTGCCGATCGTGCCTGGCTTGCCGAAATTGACCGCGAACAGATTGCCGTCGAGATCGACGGCCGGCCCTTCGATGCCGAAGGTGTATTCCCCCGCCGGCGTCACCTGCGCGCTTTCGAACAGCTTTGTCTGCGCAGGGGCCGTCGGCGCCGCCACGATCATGAAGATGCTACTGCAAAGGCACCAGAAAGTTCTGCTGGATGTAATAGCCATCGTCGTCGGTGCATTCGCCATTGAGATAGGGATCGGCCGGCCGGTAGAACCGGCTGAAGCCGGCTTTGTCTACAGCGGTCCTTTGTGTCACGACGACGACCTTGGCGACCGGGATTTCGCCGCATTCCTTGCCGCTGCGCGCGACGAATTTGCGCGTCGGCGGGCCGGACTTGATGCGCATGCGTGTTCCCGGAACCATCTTCGCAACCAGCAAGTCCGCATAGTCGAGCAGGCGGGTGTAGCCGGTCTCGGTCTTCGCCAGCGCCTCGCCGCCTGGCGGCATCAGCTTCTCCGCGCCGAGCCCGCGCAGGCGCGTGCGCAGCTTTCCGGAGTCTGGATCGCCGGGGTAGATCCAGCCGTCCTGTGACAACATGAAGCGCAGCACGGTCCGATCCTTCTCGGTGTCGGACTGACCCTGCTTCAGTCCGAAATCCGAATGGCAGCCGACACAGTGCTTCTCCACGAGCTCTTTGCGCAGTGCCGAGAGCCGATCCCTGCGCTGCGCGTCGTTCGCAACGAACGCGGCGAGCTCGTCGATCTGCGCCGCGCTTCGCACGTCGCAGGGGAGCGGCTCCGGCGCATTGCCCTCGGCGCGATCGATCCGGATCACGGTCTGGTTCTTGTCCTCGACCAGCCAAATCGCGCCATCCTCCGCAACGGTAAGCCCGACCGGCGCGCCCTGCGGCCGCGCGCCGTTGACGCGGTGCCAACCGGCGACCAGCTCCTCGAAGGGCGCCGCCGCGACCTCGCCCGCGTTGGTCTGGAAGCTGCGCGTCGGCTCGGCGGCACAGCTCACATGATAGCGCACCGGCGGTGGACTTATCCTGGGAAAGCCGTGATCATCGACGTCATAGGCCAGCAGACGACTGCCGGTCGGGCGATAACCATGAAGGGCAATCAGCAGCCTGCCCTCCAGTTCCGGAAACTTTTGGCCGTGATAATAGAGCATGCCGAGCGGAGCGCCGTGCGGCGGCAGCAACGAAAACGGCTGCTTGTAGAGCGCGCCGTTGGTGCAGAAATTCTTGTAAGGCCACGCTTGCAGCACCAGCCTGAATTCCGGGCTCACCGTCGAGAGGTCGTAGCAATAGGGCCAGCCATAGTGCTTGCCCTGCTCGATCGCGTTGATCTCTTCGTTCGGCTTGAAGACATCAGGCAGGTCGCGGCCGTTCTCGCCTTGCAGGAAGGCATAGCCCGGATCAGGGAATTGCGGATGCAGCGCCAGCGCCATCGAGTTGCGCAGGCCGCGCGCATAGACCTCGTGCGGCGGATTGGGATCGTTGGGCTTCAATGCAGGGAAGACGCCGCCGGACGGCGGCTTGAACATCCAGATCGCGGCGAGCGCTGAGGCACCTTCCGCCGGCGCGCAGGGCCGCGTGATCGGCGGGTGGGTGATGCAATCATCGCTATGCGAGCCGACATTGACGAACAGCCGCCCGGTGCGATCGAACACGAACTGCTTGAGTGGATGGGCGCTCTCCTCGAGCCTGGTGCCGTCAGGCAGCGTCAGCCGGCGACCCGGCAGGTGATGGAGGATGGTCTCGACCGTGCTGTGCGGATTGTCGGCCAGCGGTTCGAAGCGGAAAATGGTCTCGTCGGTGGAGGCATAGAGCTTCTTGTCGGGGCCGATCGCCAGGCCGAAGGGATATTCGACCCCCGTGAGCAGCTCCTTGATGCGCTTGCCCTCGGCCGCGCGCGGATCGAGCAGCAGAAGCCGGCCGTCGGAGTGGCCCCAGCCGCCCATGTCGGCGACCACGAACAGTTCGTGACCGGGAATCTGGATGATCGATCGCGGGAACGCGAGATGATCCTCTTCGCTGGCGACGAGACCCGCGCAAAACCCCTGCTTCAGGTCGATCTTGAGTCTCGGGAAGGCGAAATCGCCGCTGCCGCAGGTTTCAGAGCCGATCGCATAGCCGCTTTTCCGGATCTGTTCCGGCGATGCCGGCGACGCAAGGCCAAGGCCGGCGAGCAGGACGCCCGCGAACATGTGCAGGCGACCACAGGTTGTTCTCGTGGAATGCAAGCTAGCTAACCCTCCCCCGACCCGGCAAATCGAGAGTTCCACGCCGCGACAGCGCCGTCCAGCCGAAGGTTAATGATCCGTAAGGCGCTCACCGTCCCGTGAAGCGAAACATCCGTAAATTCCCTTACCGGGTTGAACCCGAATATTTCGGACGTCGTCAGAATGATATTAGTGGTTGCATCGAATCGCTCTCCCAAGGAGGCGGCTATGGTCCAAGTTTATTTTCACTGCTCGAATACTGACGGCATGTTGATCGACCGGCGCGGCACAGCCGTGTCGAACCTGACCGAGGCCCGCGACCGCGCCGCGCAAATCATGCGCTCGATGATCATGGTGCCCGGCGACGAAGACTGGCGCGACTGGATCCTGCACGTCAGCGACGACGACGGCGAGGAAATCTTCGACTTGCCGTTCAGCTCCATGCTCGGCAGGCCGCACTGAGGACAAGGCCATGCTGATCGCTTCGCTCACGCTGCTTCGCCACCACGTCTCCGCGATCGCCACCCGGTGGCAGACGCTGGTGAAGCTCGCGGGCAGTCCCTACCGTCCCGAGCTGCACTACATGCGCGGCCCGGGGCCGAAATGGCACGCCAAGCACGGCAACGGCCGCCGGGACGACCGGCTCTGAGCCCGACTCCGGGTCCTGGCTCGCCGGACCGGAGCGCAAAATCCTTCCCATCGCCCCGACGCCGATTTGAGGCTTTCAATAGGGCTGATCATGGAGCGCGTCGCTGCGGACGCGCGCTACAAGCTCGCCGACCGCCGCCTGACGGTCGAAGGGCGCGACGGCGAGGTGCGAAGCGAGCGCGCGATCGACAGCGCCGACGAACTCGACCAGGTGCTGCGTGAGACCTTCAACGTCGAGCCGCCAGTGCCGGTCGAAGAAGTCTTTGCGAGGATTGGGGGTTAAGGTCTTCTCCCTCTCCCCGTTCTTACGGGGAGAGGGTCGGGGTGAGGGGCTGCATCCACAAATTACGGTGGCAGTTGGACTCGCGGAGACTCCCCCTCACCCGGATTGCATCTTGCGATGCAATCCGACCTCTCCCCGCAAGCGGGGCGAGCTAAGATGCGCGGCGCCTTCTTGCGTCTCCTTCACACCTGCCATGCGGCGCTTCCGTCTGGATCGTCGGCCGCGATATGCCATTGTTCGCTTCCCGCGCCCCTCCAGCGCAATTCCGTCTCACGCAACAAGATCGGCTCCGAGACCCGCATGATGTCCCACCAGTTCAGCTACGCCCAAGAGCCCCGCAAGCCCGCCAACCGCGCCAAGGGCGGCATCGTCGCGGCGCAGTCGCGCCGGGCGGCCGAGGTCGGGGCGGAGGTGCTGGCTGCGGGCGGCGACTGCGTCGACGCGGTGATCGCCACCACCTTCGCACTGAACGTGCTGGAGCCCTGGATGAGCGGCATGGGCGGCGGCGGCATCATGGTGCTCTATCGCGCCGGCGACAACCGCTACGAGGTGATCGACTACAACATGCGTGCGCCGCAAAGCCTGCGCGTCGAGGATTATCCGATCACAGGCCAAGGCGCTGCCTCCGATCTTTTCCCCTGGGCGCGGGTGAAGGACGATCGCAACATCCACGGCCCCGGCGCGATCGCCGTGCCCGGCATCGTCGGCGGCATGGAGGAGGCGCATCGCCGCCACGCAAAGCTGCCGTGGAAAGACCTGGTTGCGCCGAGCGCAAAGCTCGCCGGCGAAGGCCTGCTCGTGGACTGGTGGACGACGCTGATGATCGCAAGCTCGGCCGTCGACTTGCGGCGCTATCCGGCGAGCGCCGAGGCGTTCCTGATCGATGGGCTGCCGCCGAACGCGCCGTGGGGCATTAAGGCCGAGACACGGCTGCCGCAGCGGAAATTGCAGGCGACGCTGGCGCACCTCGCCGCATCAGGCCCGCGCGACTTCTATCAGGGCGATCTCGCAAGGAGCATCGCCTCCGACATCAGGGCCGACGGCGGCACCCTCTCGGTCGAGGATTTGGCCGCCTTCCGCGCGCATCTGCGCGAGCCGCTCACGATTCCCTATCGTAACGGCAAGGTGGTTGCGACACCCGAGCTCACCGCAGGCCCGACGCTCGCGCATGCGCTGCGCCTGCTGCAGCAGAACCTCAAACCCGGCGGCACGCCTGATGCGGTCGCGTACGGCGAGTACGCTTCCGCCCTACAAGCCGCCTATCGCGAGCGGCTCCAGGACATGGGCGATGCCGACGGCAAGCGCTCGCTCGGCGCCGAATATCTCGCGCCCGGCTGCACCACGCACTTCTCCGTCGTCGACCGCCACGGCAACATGGCCGCGGTGACGCAGACGCTGCTATCGACCTTCGGCTCGAAATACGTGACGCCGCATTCCGGCATTCCCATGAACAATGGCATCATGTGGTTCGATCCGACGCCCGGCACGACCAACTCACTCGCGCCCGGCAAACGCTGCCTCGCCAACATCACGCCGGTCATCGCCGAAACCAAGGACGGCAAACGCCTCGCCGTAGGCGCCTCCGGCGGCCGTCGCATTCTCCCAGCGGTGACCCAGCTCCTCTCCTTCGTAATGGATTACGACATGGACCTCGACGCCGCGATCCACCAGCCACGCATCGATGCCAGCGAAGGCGCCGTCGTGATCGGCGACCGCCGGCTGCCGGAGGACGCACGCAAGGCGCTCGCGGCGCGGTTCGACTATGAGGAGACGCAGGTGCAGGCCGTGCCGATGAAATTCGCCTGCCCGAGCGTGGTGATGCGCGAGGGCGACGTCAACTCCGGCGCGGTCGATATCTTCCAGCCCTGGGCCGACGCGGTGGCGGAGAGCTGAGCGTCACGACTCCTCCATATTTGCGGGCGAAGTCCCGTCCGATGTCCGTTCATCGAACGGACAGAAGCGTACGTCAAAGAGGAGATCATTCCAATGAAGAAGCTTGCGCTCGCCGCGACCTTGATCATCGCGGCCGGCTTCACCATGCCAAACGCGGCATCTGCCGGAGGTGGCCACGGTCATGGATACGGCCACGGCGGATTCCATGGACATCACCATGGCACGCCGCCGGGCTGGTATCACGGGCGCAAGGTCGGCTGGCGCGGCACGGGATGCCCTCCCGGCCTGTGGAAGCAGGGCCGCTGCTGAAATCGCCGACAACCTGCCAGGCGCCGCCCCAAATCGGGCGGCGCTTCTCTAGATCCCCAACCGGTCTCTCGCGCGGCCCGCGATCACCGCGCTCGTCACCGCCACCGGCCAGAGGGCATGCAGCGGGATCGGCTTGATGCCGGTGATGGGCATGTCGATCTCGACGCTCCTGCCGCCGATCAGGCGGCGTGCGAGCTGCGCGCCCATCGCGGTAGAGAGCGCGACGCCGCGGCCATTGCAGCCGAGCGAGATCAGGATGTTCTCCGCCGGCTCGTGCACATGCGGATAATGATCCTTGGTGATGGCAAGGCGGCTATTCCAACCATGGGTCCAGCTCGTGCCCTTGAGCTGCGGCCACAGCCGCTCGGCATAGCGCATGAGATAGGCGACGTCGGACGGCGAATTGATCCAGCGCAACGGGCCGCGGCCGCCCATCAGCAGGCGGTTCTGCTGATCGATGCGGTAGTAGACCGTGATGTGCCCGCTTTCGTAGAGCACGGGGCGCGTCGGCATGATCGAACGGGCAACCTCGTCGGAGAGCGGCGCCGTGGCAGCGATCGACGAAAACACCGGCACGATGGTACGGCGGAGCGCTGGCCAGAGATCGTCCGTAAAGCCGTTGGTGGCGAGCAGCACCTTTTCGGCGCGCACCACCGCGCGCGGTGTCTCGATGCGCCATTGCGTGCCCTCGCGGCGCAGGGAGAGCGCCGGGGTTTGCCCGTGCACGCTCGCACCGGCCGAGATCGCGGCGCGTGCCAGGCCACGGGCGTAGCTGAGGGGATGCAGATCGCCGCCACGCGCATCCAGCATGGCGCAGAGGTAACGATCGGTGCCGATCATCTCACGCAATTGCGCGCGACCCAGCAGCGTCACGGGCATGCCGCGGCGAATGCATTGCTTTGCAGTGCTTTGGATCGCCGCAGCGCTCGTCTCGTTATAGGCCGCGCGCAGCGTGCCGTTCTGCCGCGCCTCGCAAGGAATCTGGTAACGGCGGATCAGGTCGTGGGTAAAATTCGTCGTGCCGTAGGAGAATTCGATCATGCGGCGGCCGAGATCAGGGCCAAAATCGGCCTCGATCCGATCGGGATCGTGCTTCAGCCCGGGATTGGTGTGACCGCCATTGTTGCCGGACGCGCCCCAGCCCGGCTCCTGCGCCTCCAGCACCAGCGCGCCGACACCCTGCTCGGCCAGATGCAGCGCAGTGGACAGGCCGGTGTAACCGCCGCCGACGATCGCCACGGAGATGGTCTTGTCCGCATCGAGCGGCGGCGCGACCACCGGCGCAACAGCGGTGTCGGCGTAGAGCGACGGAGGCAAAGGCAGGCGCACGGGCGCAGTCATGTCGGACACCAGATCAGAGCGGATGCAGCACGCGGCGCAAGAAGTCCTGCGTCCGCGCATGCTGCGGTTGGTTGAGCACGCTTTTCGCGGCCCCCTGCTCGACGATGACGCCGCCGTCGATGAACAGCACGCGGTCGGCGACGTCGCGGGCAAAGCCCATTTCGTGGGTGACGACGACCATGGTCATGCCGTCGTCGGCGAGCTTGCGCATCACGGAAAGCACCTCGCCGACGAGCTCGGGGTCGAGCGCCGAAGTCGGCTCGTCGAACAGGATCGCCTTGGGCTGCATCGCGAGCGCCCGCGCGATCGCGACGCGCTGCTGCTGGCCGCCGGAGAGCTGCGGCGGATGCATGTCGGCCTTCTCGGCCAGCCCCACCTGCGCGAGCAGGGCGCGGCCGCGCTCCATCGCCTGTTTGCGCGGCTCCTTCTTGACGTAGAGCGGTCCCTCGAGGACGTTCTCGAGCGCGGTGCGATGCGGGAACAGGTTGAAGCGCTGGAACACCATCGAGACTTGCGTGCGGATCGAGACGATCGACGGCGCGTTACGATCGACGCGCGTACCCTCGACGCTGATGTCGCCGCGGTCGTAGCTTTCGAGCCCGTTGATGCAGCGCAGGATGGTGGACTTGCCGGAACCGGACGGACCGATGACGCAGACCACCTCGCCTTTCTGCACAGACGCGGTGATGCCCTTGAGCACCTCGACCTTGCCAAAGCTCTTGTGGACGTCTTCGAGCTCGATCATCGCTTGCCGGCCCGCTTCTCGAAATGACGGACCAGGAGGATCAGCGGGATGCTCATGGTGAGATACATCAGCGCCACCAGCGTGAACACGCTGGTGTTCTTGAAGGTCGAGGAGGCGATCAGCTTGCCCTGTAAGGCCAGCTCGGCGACCGTGATGGTCGAGGCTTGCGACGAATCCTTCAGCATCATGATCATGACGTTGCCATAGGGCGGCAGCACGATGCGCACCGCCTGAGGAAGCACCACGCGGCGCATGGTGAGCCACCAGCCCATGCCGATGGTCTGCGCCGCCTCGATCTGTCCCTTGTCGATCGCCTCGATGCCAGCGCGGAAATTTTCCGCCTGATAGGCCGAATAGGCGATGCCGAGCCCGAGGATCGCAGCCTGCAACGCGGTGAGCGTGACGCCGAGATCGGGCATCACGAAGTAGAGATAGAACAGCAGCACGATGATCGGAATGCCGCGGATCACGTTGATCACGCTGGCGCTGACGCTCGCGAGGAAGCCGACGCCGGAGACCCGCATCAGGGCCCAGACCAGCCCGAGCAACGTCGACAGGATCAGCGAGCCGATGGTGACGACGATCGTGAGCGCGACGCCGTTCAGGAGGATCGGGAAGAACTCGACGGTGTCGCGCCAAAAGCCCTGCATCGGCGATCAGCCCTTCAGGCCCCATTTGTCGAGGATCTTGTCCACGGTGCCGTTCGCCTTCAGTTTCGCCAGCGAGGCGTTGATCTTGCCGAGCAGCTCGGTGTCGCTCTTGCGCACGCCGATGCCGACTGACCCGACGGTCACGGGCTTGTAGCTCGCAACGAGGCGCACCTCGGGGAAGCCGCCCTGCTTGAGATTGTAGGCGAGGATCGGATAGTCGGCGAAGCCGGCCTTGAGACGGGCGGTGTTCACGTCGCGCAGAATGTCGGGGATGGTGTCGTATGCCTTCACCTCGCCGAAGAGACCCGACTTCTTCAGTGCATCGACGAAGGCGGTGCCGACCTGGGCGCCGACCACCTCACCCTTCAAATCCTCTTGCGAGGCATAGGCCTTGGTGTCGCCCTTCGGCACCACCAGCCCTTCGCCATAGGTGTAGATCGGATCGGAGAAGTCGATCACCTCCTTGCGCGGCGCGGTGATGAACATCGCGGCAGCAATGATGTCGATCTTGCTCGAGGTCAGCGAGGGGATCAGTGCCGAGAACTGCATCGGCTCGATCTGCACGTTGAGGCCGGCGTCCTTGCCAACCTCGGTGATGAGGTCGACCATGACTCCCTGGATGGTGTTGGTCTTGGTGTCGAGGAAGGTGAAGGGGATGCCTGTCGGGGTCGAGCCGACCTTCAGAACCTGCTGCGCGGATGCCGGCACGCTGGCTGCAAGGGCGAGCGCCGCGACCGCGGCTTGAACGAAACGCTTCATCGCAATCCCCCTCTTGGGTTCGGCCGATGACGGCATCCACGCAGCTTGTGACGGCAGATATTGCGGGTCGGGCCGTTTCGGCTTATTTTCACCAATATGAAAATTTGGCCACACTTTGGCGGCGTTGGCAAGCGGTTTTCATGCACATGAAGGAAGCGGTTTGACGTGAGCGGTGGCAAAAGAATCCGCAAACCGGCCGCCGCGAAGGCGGTGAAGAAGAAGGCCGTCGCCAAACCGGCCATGAGCCCGGCCGAGCCGGCGATGGACGTCGCGGTCGGCCGTCGCATCCGCGATCTCAGGCGGACACGGCAACTCTCGCTCGAGACGGTCGCCGAGCGCACGTCGCTGTCGATCGGCTTCCTCAGCCAGATCGAGCGCGGCCTGTCCTCGCCCTCGCTACGCGTGCTCGCGACACTCGCCGACGTGCTCGGCGTCGGCATCGCCGCGCTGTTTGGCGCAAGCCCGAGCACAGATGGCGCATCCGATTCCGTGGTGACGCGTGGAATGCAACGCCCCGAATTGAAGCTCTGGCGCACCGGCATTTCGAAACAGCTCCTCAGCGCCGCGGGCGCCGAGAACCGACTCAACCTGTTCCTGGTGCATCTCGAGCCCGGCGGCTCGACCGGCGACGAGCTCTACACCCATGACGGCGAGGAGGCCGGCCTGGTGCTCGAGGGCGAGATGATGCTGACGGTGGACACGGAGACCTGGTCGCTGAAGCGAGGGGACAGCTTTCGGTTTGCCAGCCGCAGACCGCACCGGTTTTCCAACCCGGCCGATGGCGCGAAGGCCGTGGTGCTGTGGGTGAATTGCGTGACGGGGGCGAGCTGACTCTTCCCCATCGTCATTGCGAGCGAAGCGAAGCAATCCAGGATCCCACCACGGAGACGCTCTGGATAGCCCGTCGCTTCGCTCCTCGCAATGACGCGGAGAGAGGCGTTTACCCAAACCGGTGGGCGTAGCGATCCACCGTCAGCTCACTGGTGTCAATCTCCGGCTTCTTGCCCGACAGCATGTCCGCGAGCACCCGCCCCGAACCGCACGACATGGTCCAGCCAAGTGTACCGTGACCGGTGTTGAGATGGAGATTTGAGTAGCGCGTCGCGCCGATCACGGGCGGGCCATCCGGGGTCATCGGCCGCAGACCGCTCCAGAACGTCGCCTTGGAGAGATCGCCGCCGCGCGGGAAGAGATCCGTCAGCGAATGGTCGAGCGTGGCGCGGCGCGCGGCGTAAAGCTTGTCGGAATAGCCGGAGATCTCGGCGGTGCCGCCGACGCGGATGCGATTGCCGAGCCGCGTGATCGCGACCTTGTAGCTCTCGTCCATCACGGTCGATTCCGGCGCGCCGGAGGCGTCCTTGATCGGCACCGTGATCGAATAGCCCTTCACCGGAAAGACCGGCAGCGAGATGCCGAGCCGCGCAACAAGGCGTGACGACCAGCTTCCGAGCGCGACGACGTAAGCATCCGCCTGCAACAAGCCGGCACCAGTCGCAACGCCCGTGACGCGCGAGGCGTCCGTGACGATGCCGTCGATGGACGTATTGAACATGAAGCGCACGCCGAGCTTTTCGGCCTCTGCAGCCAGCGCCTGCGTGAACATGTGGCAGTCGCCGGTCTCATCCTCCGGCAGCCGCAGGCCGCCGACGAACTTTTCCTTCACGCCGGCGAGCGCGGGCTCGGCTGCGATGCAGCCCTCGCGATTGAGCACTTCATAGGGCACGCCATACTGCTTGAGCACGGCGATGTCCTCAGCGGTACCGTCGAGCTGCGCCTGGTGGCGGAAGAGTTGGAGCGTACCCTTCGAGCGCTCGTCATATTGAATGCCGATGTCTCGGCGCAGATCACGCAGGCAATCGCGGCTATATTCCGCGATCGGGATCATCCGGCTCTTGTTGACGGCGTAGCGCGCGGACGTGCAGTTGCGCAGCATCTTGAGCAGCCAGACCCACATCACGGGATCGACCTTCGGCCGGATCACCAGCGGACCGTGCTTCATCAGAAGCCATTTGATCGCCTTCACCGGCACGCCGGGACCGGCCCAGGGCGAGGAATAGCCGGGCGAGACCTCGCCGGCATTGGCAAAGGACGTCTCGAGCGCCGGCTCCGGCTGACGGTCCACGACCGTCACCTCATGGCCGGCACGCGCAAGGTAGTAGGCAGAAGTGACACCGATGACACCGCTGCCGAGGATCAGGACTTTCACGTTTCGCACCACTCCCGCGGCGTGTGTCGCGCCGCTAGCAAGAACAACTGGTCGAGGACCGCGAGAGCAATTATCAGGCCACGCGCTTGATGGCGTCGCCGAGAATGGAGACCATCTGGTCGATGTGGCTCTTCTCCACGATCAGGGGCGGCGACATCGCAAAGGAGTCGCCGCTCATGCGCAGGTAAAGACCGGTGTTGAAGCAGTCGACCATGACGTCATAGCCGCGCGCACCGACCATGCCCTCGCGGGGCGCGAGCTCGACCGCGCCCATCAGGCCGCAATTGCGGATATCGACGACATTCGGCAGGCCCTTGAGCTGATGCAGCGCATCGCGCCAGTAGTCGGCGATCCCTGCACCACGGGTGAGCAGGCCCTCGTCCTTGTAGATGTCGAGCGTCGCGAGGCCGGCGGCGCAGGCGACGGGGTGCGCCGAATAGGTGTAGCCGTGGAACAGCTCAATCTGGGCCTCTGGGCCGGTCATCACGCCGTCATACACCTTGCGGCTCGCAAACACCGCGCCGCAGGGCACCGTGCCGTTGGTGATGCCTTTGGCCGTCGTCATCAGGTCCGGCGTAACACCGAAGAAATTGGCGGCAAACGGCGTACCCAGACGGCCGAAGCCGGTGATGACCTCGTCAAAGATCAGGAGGATGCCGTGCTTGTCGCAGATCTCGCGCAGGCGCTTCAGATAACCCTGCGGCGGCGGCAGCACCGCGGTCGAGCCGGGCACCGGCTCGACGATGACGGCGGCGATCGTCTCGGCGCCGTGCAGCGCGACGAGGCGCTCGAGATCATCGGCGAGCTCGGCGCCATGCGCCGGCTGGTCCTTGGCGAAGGCGTTGCGGGCGAGATCATGGGTGTGACGGATGTGATCGACGCCGGGAAGATGCGTCGCAAAGGCGCGGCGGTTCGCCACCATTCCGCCCACCGACATGCCGCCGAAGCCGACGCCGTGATAACCGCGCTCGCGGCCGATCAGGCGGGTGCGGCTCGACTGGCCGGTGGCGCGATGATAGGCGAGCGCGATCTTGAGCGCGGTGTCGACCGACTCGGAGCCGGAGTTGGTGAAGAAGATGCGATCGAGCCCCTTCGGGGCGATCCCGGCCAGCCGCTCGGCGAAGTCGAACGAAAGCGGATGGCCCATGTTGAAGGAGGGCGCGAAGTCCAGCGTCATCAGCTGCTTCTCGACCGCGGCGGCAATCTGCTTGCGGCCGTGACCAGCGTTGACGCACCAGAGGCCGGCGGAGCCGTCGATCACCTTGCGGCCGTCGACAGTGGTGTAGTGCATGCCCTCGGCCGAGGAGAACAGGCGCGGCGCCTTCTTGAACTGCCGGTTGGCCGTGAACGGCATCCAGTGCGAATCGGTCTTGATGGTGTTCGGAATCTGGTGAAGGGTCACGGGCCGCTCCTTTGCTGACCTGCTAGCAGAGCCACGGCTTCAAAAGCGCAACAAGTCCTTTTCTGTGCATCCGCAAACCATTGATTTGGCTGGGGCGGCCGGTCCATATTTGCGCGATCCGCAACACCTGCAACAGGGATTCTGGGCATGAGCGTCGACATCGGTGGACGGCTGCGATTCATCCGGGCCCGCCACAAGCTGTCGCAGCGCGAGCTCGCCAAACGCTCCGGCGTCACCAATTCGACGATCTCGCTGATCGAGTCCAACCAGATGAACCCCTCCGTCGGCGCGCTCAAGCGCATTCTCGACGGCATCCCGATGGGCCTCGCCGAGTTCTTCGCGCTCGAGCCGGAGACGCGGCGCAAGATCTTCTATCGCGCGGAGGAGCTGACCGAGGTCGGCAAAAAGCCGATCTCCTACCGCCAGGTCGGCGATAATCTGTTCGGCCGGAGCCTGCAGATCCTCAAGGAACGCTACGAGCCCGGCAGCGACACCGGCCGCGTGCCGCTGGTACATGACGGCGAGGAAGGCGGCGTCGTCATCTCCGGCAAGCTCGAGGTCACCGTGGAGGACGAGCGGCGCATCCTCAATCCCGGCGATGCCTATTATTTCGAAAGCCGCAGGCCACACCGTTTCCGCTGCGTCGGCGGCAAGCCGTGCGAGGTGGTCTCGGCCTGTACGCCGCCGACGTTTTGAGGCACGCCGGCGCCGCTTCGTCTTGGTCGGCGCCACGAGGTCAGCGCGGCGTCAGCAGCTCCTCGATCCGGATCGGGAAGCGGCGGACGCGCACGCCGGTCGCGTGGCACACGGCGTTGGCCACCGCGCCGGCGCTGCCGGTGATGCCGATCTCGCCGACGCCCTTGATGCCGAGCGCGTTGACGTGTGGATCATGCTCCTCGACCGTCAGCACGTCCATCGGCGGCACGTCGGCATTCACGGGGATGTGGTACTCGCCGAGATTGGCATTCATGATCCTGCCGCTGCGCCGATCGGTGATGGCTTCCTCGTGCAGTGCAAAGGACAAGCCCCAGATCATGCCGCCGAGGAGCTGGCTCCGCACCAGATGCGGATTGATGATGCGGCCCGCGGCGAACGCGCCGACCATGCGCGAGACGCGGATCTGGCCGAGCTCCGGATCGACCTTCACCTCGGCGAACACGGCGCCATGCGCATGCATGGCGTAGTCGGTTTGCGCCGCCGGGTTGGGTGCGCCGCTGCCGCGCGCTTCGATCTCGGCAAGGCCAGCCCGCGCGAGGATATCGGCATAGCTTTCGCCGCGGCTCTCATCGTCGCGCCGGAACAACTTGCCGTCGCGCGCGATCACACCGGCATTGCCGGCGCCGAACAGCGGCGAGCGCTCGTCGCTGGTGGCGAGATCGGCGAGCTTCGCGATCACCGCCGCGCCGGCATTGTGGATCGCATTGCCCGCGGTCGCCGTATGCGCCGAGCCGCCGGCAATGCCGGCATCGGGCAGATCCGAGGTGCCGGAGCGAAACTCGACGCGATCGACGTCGAGGCCAAGGCTATCAGCCGCGATCTGCGCGAATGCGGTCCAGGCGCCCTGCCCCATGTCATGTGCGCCGGTCTCCATCACGCCGGTGCCCTCGCGCCGGATCACCGCACGCGCCTCGGCCTGGAACATCAGCGCCGGGAAGGTCGCGGTGCCCATGCCCCAGCCGACCAGGAGACCGGAATCATCGCGCATCTGCCGTGGCGCAAGCGGCCGCTTCGTCCAGCCGAAACGCGCCGCGCCCTGCTCGTAGCAGGCACGCAGCGCCTTCGACGAGAATGGTTTGCCCGTTGTCGGCTCGACTTCGGCATAGTTCTTCAGGCGGAAAGCCAGCGGGTCGATACCGCAGGCGAGCGCCATCTCGTCGATCGCGCTTTCGAGCGCAATCGACCCCGTTGCCTCGCCGGGCGCGCGCATGAACAGCGGCGTGCCGGTGTCGACGCGCGCAGCCTCGTGCGAGGTTCTGATCGCAGGGCTGGCATAGAGCGTGTGCGAGGCGCCCGCAGCCGGTTCGTAGAAATCGTCGTAGCTGCTCGACACGGTCTTCGCATGGTGATCGATCGCGGTGAAGCGCCCGTCCGCGTCGACGCCCATGCGCAAGCGCTGCCGCGTCGGTGCGCGATGGCCGACCGGACCGTACATCTGTTCGCGGCGCAGCACGAGCTTCACCGGCCGACCGACCAGCTTTGCCGCCATGACGCCGAGGATCTGCGGTCCCGTCAAAAATCCTTTCGAGCCGAAACCGCCGCCGAGGAACGGGCTGCGGATGCGGATCTTGTCCGGCGCAAGGCCGAACAGCTCGGCGACACGGGCGCGCGCCATCACCATGGCCTGGCTCGGCGTATCGATCGAAAGCGTGTCGCCGTCCCAGCTAGCTACGATCGCGTGCGGCTCCATGGCGTTGTGATATTGCGGCGGCGTCTCGTAGGTCGCCTCGATCCGCTTTGCGGCCGAGGCGAGCCCGGCGTCGATATCGCCATGCTGCACTTCCGCAGGATTGCCGACGCCGACGACGGGCGGCGCGAACGTTTCGCCGGCGTCGAGACCGACGCGGGGTGCAAGCCTGTCGTAGCGCGGCGCCAGCAGCACCGCGCCCTCAGTCGCCGCCTCCAGCGTCTCCGCGATCACGACGGCGATCGGCTGATTGGCGTAGCGGATCTCATCGCTCTGCAGGACTTCCATCCGGAATACGAACGGGTTGGTCTTGATGTCAGGGTCGATCGCGAGCTCAGGCTTGTGCTTCGACGTCATGACGTCGACCACGCCCTTGTGGTTCCTGGCTGCCGCGACGTCGAGCGCCGCCACGCGGCCGCGCGCGATGCTGGACACTGCGATCACCGCAAACAGCATGCGAGGGGGATGATGGTCCGCGGCGTAGGCGGCCTGCCCCTTGACCTTCAGAACGCCGTCGCGGCGAGTCAGCGGCTGGCCGATGTTCGAGCCGTGACGGATATGGGCGGGCGCGGAGGTGAGGCTGATCTCAGGCATGCAGGGCTCCGGAAGCAAAGGGAGAGGCCGGCAGCGCCGGAATGCGCGCGGGCGTTCCAGTGGCGGCAAGGGTCAGCGCGCGCACGACGATGCGGCGCGCGAGCTCGATCTTGAAGGCGTTATCGCCGGATGGCTTTGCATCGGCGAGCGCAGCTTGCGCCGCTTCGCGGAAAGCGGATGTCTCAGGCGAAGCACCTTTCAGCGCCGCTTCGGCAGCGCGAGCGCGCCAGGGCTTTGCGGCGACGCCGCCGAGCGCAAGGCGGGCGTGACCGATCGTGCCGTTCTCGATCTTGAGCGCCGCGGCCGCGGAGACCACGGCAAAGGCATAGGACGTGCGCTCGCGAACCTTGAGGTATCGCGCATGGCCCGCGAAATCGCGAGCTGAGGCCGGCAGGCGCACCGCAACGATCAGATCACCCGGCTCGAGCGCCGTCTCGCGCTCGGGCGTTGGACCCGGCAGACGATGCAGTTCGTCGAGGGGCAGCTCGCGCCGGCCGCCCTTGCCTTCGATCTCGACGATGGCGTCGAGCGCAACCAGGGGGATGCAGAAATCGGACGGATGGGTGGCGATGCAGCCCTCGCTCCAGCCGAGCACGGCATGCAGCCGGTTCTCGCCGCCGTTCGCGTCGCAGCCGCTGCCGGCCTCGCGCCGGTTGCAGCGGCTGGCGGGATCATAGAAATACGCACAGCGCGTTCGTTGCAGGAGGTTGCCGCCGAGGGTCGCGGCATTGCGCAGCTGCGCGGAGGCGCCCGACAGCAGCGCTTCCGCAACTGCGGGATAGGCCTTTGCGAAGGCTGTGTCATGCGCGAGATCGGCATTGCGCACCAGCGCGCCGATGCGCAGGCTGCCGTCGGCGAGGTGCTCGATCCGATCGAGCCCCTTCAGGTGCGTGACATCGACCAGACGATCCGGGCGGCTGACGCCGCCCTTCATCAGGTCGAGCAGATTGGTGCCGGCGGCAAGATAGGCCGCGCCGGGCTGCGCGGCGGCGGCAACGGCCTCGGCAATGGACGCGGGCCTGACGTAATCGAACGGCTTCATGCGGAACGCCTCTGGTTGGCTTCACTGGTCTGCACCTCGAGCACGGCATCGACGATACCGGCATAGGCGCCGCAGCGGCAGAGATTGCCGCTGATGCATTCCCTGATGCGCTCGGGATCATCGCCCGCCTGCGCTTCCCGCATCATTCCGATCGCGCTCATGATCTGGCCTGGCGTGCAGAAGCCGCATTGGAAGCCGTCATGGGCGATGAAGGCGGCCTGCACCGGATGAAGCTGGTCGCCGCGCGCAATGCCTTCGATGGTGAGGATGTCGGCGCCGTCATGGCTGATGGCGAGCGCGAGGCAGGCGTTGATCCTTCTGCCGTCGACCAGGATGGTGCAGGCGCCGCACTGGCCGCGATCGCATCCCTTCTTGGTTCCTGTCAATTGCAGGCGCTCACGCAGCAGATCGAGCAGCGTGACGCGAGGATCGTCGAGTTGCAAATCGCGCCGCGCACCGTTCACGGTGAGGCTGATGGAGTGGGTCATACAGGGCTCCGATCAGATATGGACATGGTCGATCGCATGCACGCCACCGCCGTGGCCGCAGTCGGTCTGTCGCCGCCCCCGGCTCACGAGCCGGGACGATGTGAGCCCAGATATACGGAGGCATCCTCCGTTTAGCAAGTGGCAGCCAAGATTCTGGAATTGGTCAAAACCCCGTGCGCAAACAACGCGATGCGCCTCGTGAAGGGTTCAATCTAACCAGATCGTGATCTAGATTGGTCGCATGGACGATCGGGTCGACAACATCCGCAAGCCGCGCGCCGACGCCGTGCGCAATCGCGAGCGCGTGCTGGAGGCGGCGAAAGCCGTCTTCAGCGCCGGCGGGCCGGAAGCGAGCCTGGAAGCGGTGGCCAGGCGCGCCGGTGTCGGCATCGGTACGCTCTATCGTCATTTTCCGACGCGCGAGGCCTTGTTCGAGGCGGTGTACCGTCGCGAGGTCGAGCAACTCGGCGAGCTCGCCGAGCAACTCAGAAGCGCGAAGGATCCGGTTGATGCGCTGCGGCGCTGGCTGCGCTCGAACGTCGAGTTTGTCGCCACCAAGAAGGGCATGTCAGCAGCGCTGGCGCTCGCTGTGCAGAGCGGATCGGAGCTGCATGCCTTTTCGCTCGACCGCCTGACCCGAGCCGTCGGCACCTTGCTTGCCCGCGCAGTCGCGGCCGGCGAGGTCCGCGCCGACATCAGCCCCGAAGACCTGCTGCGCGCGCTGATCGGCATGTGCTATATGCACGATCAGCCCGGCTGGCAATCGACGACGCTGCGGCTTCTCGACGTATTCGTCGACGGGCTGCGCGTGCAGTCCAAGCAATCGCCGCGCGCCACCGTCAAGACGACAAAACCGGCGGCGAAGCGAAAACGATAGTACGGAGCCAGTGATGCGCATTGCGGTGTTGCTGATCACGTTACTCCTGAGTTTTACGGCCGCGCATGCCGACGACATCGCAGCCGCCAAGAGCGTGATCCGCGCCCAGGAGCAGGCCTTTGCCCGCGACGATGCGGCGGCCGCCTATTCCTACGCAGCGCCAGCGATCAAGCAGATCTTTCCGGCCGCCGACATCTTCATGGCGATGGTTGAGAATGCCTACGCACCGATCTACCGGCACAAGAGTTTTGAGTTCGGTGAGACCAAGGTCGAGGGCGACTGGATCGGCCAGCACGTCCACATCATCGACGTCAATGGCGAAGTCTGGGAAGCGCTCTACACGCTCGAGCAACAAGGCGATGGAAGCTACAAGATCACGGGGTGCTCGCTGCTGAAGGCTGGACAGGCGGTTTAGCGGGTGCAGCCATGAACCCGCGATGTGCGTTTAGAGGCGGACGATTTTGGAGCCCGCCCAACGGCAATCGCGTGGGGTTGATCCTTGGGGCGGTTCAATCGCGTACCGCCCTGTTTTCATTTGTGCTACCTAGTCGGGTAGAAAAATGGTAGCAGGAAAAGCAGATCATGACTGACGATCAGGTCAATCTCGTCGTTCAGCACCTTTGCGAGCACTTGCACTTGGCGCTCCGATTGAAGGGCAGCGAGGCACATCCACCAAACGCCAAGGATATTGGATTCGATGCCGCCTCTGTAAGATCTGTATTGCTGACGGGGTTGCGTTCGGCGGGTAGCACGATCCACCACGAGGCAGCCGGGCCGAGCGAAGAGCCGCCGTGGTCCTAAACGCGGGACGGGGGCCCCGCGCCAATGTCTCAGCAGGGTGAAAAACGACAATGCTCTGATTGAGCAGAAATCTGTTTAGCCCAAGTCTGTTTAGCCCAAGTCTGTTTAGCCAAAGTCTGTTTAGCCCCAAGACCGATGCCACGCTTTATGAGTTCGCGCGCTTCGGGGTCGCAAACTCCGGCCCGGCCTTCGCAGCGTTCATGCGCGAGCGGACCAGGAGCAACAGGACGATGCCGAGATTGATCACATTCCACGCCACGCCGTTGGCGAAGGCGGCAGCATAGGAGCCGGCGGCATCGAAGATCACGCCTGAGATCCAGCCGCCGAAGGACATGCCGAATACGGAGGCGAAGATCACGATGCCGACGCGGGTCGCGGCCTCGCTGGCCGGCATCGCCTCGCGCACGATGATGGCGTAGCTCGGCACGATGCCGCCTTGGAACAGGCCGAACATCGCGGAGATCAGGTAGAGCGAGGTCAGGCTGTCGAAGAACAAATAGAAGACGAGCGCAAAGCCCTGCGCGAGCGAGCCGACCAGGAGCGTGGGGATGCCGCCGATCTTGTCGGCCAGGAAGCCTGAGCCGATCCGGCTGACGATGCCGCACCCCATCATCAGGGACAGCATCTCCGCGCCGCGGGCCACGCCGTAACCGAGATCGCCACAATAGGCGACGATGTGGACCTGGGGCATGGCCATCGCCACGCAGCAGGCGATCGCCGCGATCGAAAGCAGCACCGTCAGCGTGTTGGTCGACAGCCCGAGATCGACGCGCGGCGGGGCCGCATTGGCGTGATTGCTGACCTTGTCGTCCCCCATCTGGGCGCGCAGGATCAGCACCAGGATCGCCATCGTGCTCGCGCAGACGACGCCAATGCCGATGTGGGTCATGCGCCAGCCGGCGGTCTGCACGCCCCAATTCACGATCGGCGGCCACATCGCGCCCGCGACATAATTGCCGCTTGCCACGATCGTCACGGCGAGCCCGCGATAGCGCTCGAACCAGTGCGAGGCTTCCGCCATCAGCGGCGCGAAGGTCGCGGACGTGCCGAGCCCGATCAGGAAATACACCGCCACGAACTGCCAGAGCATGGTCGACAGCCCAGCTAGCACGTTGGCGACGCCGAGAAAGGCGATGCTGATCGCCATCGCGGGCACGATGCCGAAACGATCGGTGATCCTGCCCGCGATCACGCCGCCGAGGCCGAAGCCGAACATCATGAGCGTGAAGGCGAGCGACACCGCGCCGCGGGTGGCAGCGAATTCGGCCTGCACCACGGGAATCACGACCACGACCGCCCACATGCCGACAGCGCCGATCGAGCCGATCACCAGCGCGAGCACGAGCCGCACCCAGGCCTGACGCGAATCAGGGGTGAAGCCGGTTGGTCTCTGGGCTGGATGATATGGCGCGTGCACGGCGCGACCTTCTTCGCTGACCGCCTTGCGGTCAAGCATCCTGCTGCGATATTGGGCATGCGCGGTGCGCAGCGGTAAGAAGAGCTTGGCGGAACCGCACTTTGCCATTAGTTTGCAATCTGCGTGTGCAACATTGCCGCGCAACGGACATGTCGACGGGATGTTGTTGCAATTGACGCGAGCCATGCGGATCAGGGTAGGGCGGTTCGTCGCCCTCGCCTATCTGTTCTGCGTCCTCGCGCCGGCGGCTGCCCTTGCCTGGGGCAGCGGTCCCGCGCCCTGCATTGGCGATGACTTGCAGTCGGTCGTTCTCGCGCCGGAGCACCATCACGCTGCGGGCGAGATGCACGCTGACGGCCGCCATGATCACGCCGCTGCGCATGCGCATCACCAGACCGCTGCGCAGCATGGACCCGCACAACATCACCATGATGGCAAGGGCACGCCCTGCCCCTGCTGCGCGATGATGTGCGCGAGCGCGCTACCGGCAGCCCTGCCGGATGTCGCCAAGCCGGTGCAGCCGATCTCCGCCTGTGCGCCCGAGATCGCGGTGAGCCTGCACAGCGAGGCGCCGCCCCTGCTCTATCGTCCTCCCATCGCCTGATCTGACGTCACGATTTGAGGCCTGCGCATCCTCGCGCGGGCTCGTGGTCATCAGACAGATCAGGGATTGCCGATGCTTACGCTTCTCGGGGCGAAGTTTGCCGCCGCATCTGCGGCGCGCGGACGCTTTGGATTCATTTGGCCGATCGTTGCCACGAGCGCACTCGCGTTGTCCGGCTGCATGCCCGCGACGACCGCACCGCTCGCCAGCGCAGATCCTGCCGATCCCGCCGCGAAGGTCGCGCCCGCCCGCTACCGCTCGACGATCGCGCCTTACAGCAGCCTCAGGCCGGCGACGCCGGCGCCGTGGCGCGAGCGCAACGACGGGGCCACGCCTCCAGCGAAGTCGAACCAGTAGGAAAGCGGCATGGCACACCCATTCGCGCGCGGCCTGCTTGCATTCGTCGCGCTCGGCCTGTCCGGCTGCGCCGCGTTCTCGCCGGACAGCGGCATGACCGCCGTGGCCGACCTGACCAGAGGGACCATCAACAAGGATATCGCTTTCGTTCGGACGGCCGAGGGGGCCGACGCAGTCAACGACGGTGTTCGCCGCCTGCTGTCGCGGACGCTGAGCGCGGATGCCGCCGTGCAGGTCGCGCTAGTCAACAACAAGGGGCTGCAAGCTGCCTATAACGAGCTGGCACTGGCCGAGACCGATCTCGTCGAGCAAAGTCTGCCGCCAAATCCGGTCTTTTCGGTTTCGCGGATTGCTGGCGATGGCGTCAGCGAAGTCGAGCGCCAGGTCGTCGGCGATATCCTGGCGCTGGCGACGTTGCCATTTCGCTCCGACATCGCCCGCGACCGTTTCCGCCAGGCGCAGTTGCGTGCGGCGCTGGCAACACTGCGGCTCGCCGCGGACGTGCGGCGCGCCTATGTCCGCGCCGTTGCCGCCAACGAGATGGTTGCGCTCCTGACTGATGCGAAGTCGACCGCGGAGTCCACGGCGCAACTCGCCGTGAAGCTCGGCGAGACCGGATCGATCAACAAGCTCGATCAGGCCCGCGAGCAGGTGTTTTATGCCGAGACCACCGCCGACCTCGCGACCGCCCGCCAGGCGGCAACGAGCGCACGCGAAAGGCTCGCACGGCTCATGGGGCTATGGGACGCCGGGCTCGACTTCCGGCTTCCCAACGCGTTGCCGCCGCTGCCGCGCCGCCCGCTGGCGCTGCCCTCGATCGAGGCCGATGCGGTCGCCCATCGCATCGACTTGCAGATCGCGCGGCTGGAACTGACGGCGCTGGCCAAGTCGCTGAACCTCACGGAAGCGACGCGCTTCGTCACGCTGCTCGATCTCGCCGGCATCTCCCGCCGGACCCAGGATCCGGAAGGCGCGCCATTCCGCGAGCGCGGCTTCGACGTGCAGTTCCAGATCCCGATCTTCGACGGCGGCGAAGTGCGCGTGCGGCAGGCGACCGAGACCTACAATCTCGCCTTCAATCGCCTCACCGAGCGAGCCGTCAACGTGCGCTCGGAAGCGCGCGAGGCCTACCGTGTCTATCGCTCGACCTACGACATCGCGAGCCACTACCAGCGCGAGATCCTGCCTCTGCGAAAAATCATCACCGAGGAGATGCAGCTTCGCTTCTCCAGCATGCAGGTCGACATCTTCGCGCTGCTTGCCGAAGCGCGACAGCGCCTCGCCTCGCTGCGCGGCGCGATCGACGCCAAGCAAAGATTCTTCCTCGCGCAGTCCGAGTTGCAGACCGCCGTCAATGGCGGCGGCACCGCTGTGGGAGGCACCGACAATTCAACGACCTTCGCCGCGGCAGCGCCTGCCGATGGCGGGCACTGAGATGGAGGCCGAGATGTTTTCCCGCCGAGGATTCTTGGGCACGGCCGCGCTTGCAAGCGCGTCACTGGTTAGCGGCCGCACGCAGGCCGCATCGATTCCGGAAGCCCCGCACATGGACAAGGTGGTGATGCAGCCGCCGTTGCATCCGATCAGTGGGCCGGATTATCGCCCCGTCGTCACGCTCAATGGCTGGACACTGCCGTTCCGCATGAACGGCGACTGGAAGGAATTCCATCTCGTCGCCGAGCCCGTGGTGCGCGAATTCGCCGAAGGCATGAAGGCCAACCTCTGGGGCTACAACGGCCAATCGCCGGGACCGACGATCGAAGCGGTCGAGGGCGACAAGGTCCGCATCTTCGTCACCAACAAGCTGCCCGAATACACCACCGTTCACTGGCACGGCATGATCGTGCCGAGCGGCATGGACGGGGTCGGCGGGCTCAATCAGCCGCACATCCCGCCCGGCAAGACCTTCGTCTACGAGTTCGAGATGAAGAAGAGCGGGACCTTCATGTACCACCCACATTCCGACGAGATGGTGCAGATGGCGATGGGCATGATGGGCATGGTCGTCGTGCATCCGCGTGATCAAGATTTTCGGCCCGTCGACCGCGACTTCGTCTTCGTGATGAGCACCTATCGCATCGACCCCGGCACCTATCTGCCGAAGGTCAACGAGATGACCGATTTCAACATGTGGACCTGGAATTCGCGGGTGTTTCCCGGAATCGATCCCTTGCCGGTGCGGCTCGGCGACAAGGTGCGCGTGCGCATCGGCAATCTCAGCATGACCAACCATCCGATCCATCTGCATGGTCACAGCTTTGCGGTGACCTGCACCGACGGCGGCTGGATTCCCGAGAGCGCGCAATATCCGGAGACGACGACCGACGTGCCGGTCGGCGCCGTGCGCGTGTTCGACGTTCTCGCCGACAATCCCGGCGATTGGGCGTTGCACTGCCACAAGTCGCATCACACCATGAACGCGATGGGCCACGACATGCGCAATCTCATCGGAGTCTCGCGCAAGGATCTCGCGCGTGCGGTCGGCAAGCTCGCGCCCGACGCCATGGTGATGGGCCAGTCGGGCATGGCGATGGGCAACATGGAGATGCCGGCGCCCGACAATACGCTGCCGATGATGACCGGCTCAGGCCAGTTCGGGCCGATTGAGATGGGCGGCATGTTCACGGTGATGAAGATCCGCGAAGGCATGGCGGGCGGCGATTACAGCGACCCCGGCCCCTACCAATTCCCGCAGGGCACGGTTGCCTATGAGGTCGCATCGCCGGCTGCGGAGCCGGCGCGACAACAAGGCGCGTCGATGAAGAAAATGAAGATGTGAACGAGCGTTTCGACGAACCACCAACTGGAGAACAACATGAAGAAGACGACGATGATCACACTGGCGGCACTTTCGCTTTTGGCCGCGCCTGCATTCGCCCACGAGCATCACGCCCACGAGACCTTTTCGGCCGGCGAGCCCGGCGATCCCAAGAAACCGGCACGCGTCATCGAGATCGCGCTGAGCGAGATGGCCTATGAGCCCTCGAACATCACAGTCAGGCGCGGCGAGCAGATCCGCTTCGTGCTGCGCAATGTCGGCAGGGAGGACCACGAATTCCTGCTTGCCACGCCTAAGGAGAATCTCGCGCATGCCGAGGTGATGAAGAAGCATCCGCACATGGAGCACGACGACCCCAACGGGGTGCGGCTCGCGCCAGGCAAGACGACCGAGATCGTCTGGAAATTCACCAAGGCCGGCACGTTCGAATTTTCCTGCCTGATTCCTGACCACCGCGACTACGGCATGGTCGGCCACGTCACCGTGAAGTGAGCAATGGAGACTCCCATGCGCAAGATCATCCGTATCGCCGCAGCGTTGGCGCTGAGCACCGGCCTGTCTCTCGGCGCCCTCGCGGCCGAGGGCGCATCCATCACCGCCGAGGTCAAGAAGATCGACGAGGCCGCCAGCAAGCTCACGCTCAAGCACGGTCCCGCCAAAAGCCTTGGCATGGACGAACCGATGACCATGGTCTACCGCGTCAAGGACCCGGCGATGCTGAAGCAGGTGAAGATCGGCGACAAGGTCAGCTTCGAGGCCGAGGAAGCGGCGTCGGGGTATACCGTGACCAGGCTCCAGAAGGCCAAGTAGGGCGGGCAGTATTTCACTCATTCCGGGGCGCGCCTCTTGGCGCGAGCCCGGAAATCCATATCTCCACATCGCTAGCGGCACGATGGATTCCGGGCTCGCGCTTCGCGCGCCCCGGAATGACGGTCTGAAAAGACCCTGATTCGTACTCTCCGCACCCTCCGTTAACCCTTTGCTAACCATACACCGGGCAAAAATTGCCGGGTGAAGTCGAGTGTCGTCGGCCGCGTAAGACGGGAGATCCCCCGTGGACGCCAGTGCGGTGCCTCACTTTCGGAACGGCGGCCCATCGGCCGCCGCGCAGACGTTTGGCGCGCGTGGGCGGCAATCGCGCGGGGAGGCAGCAACCATGGTCGACGTCACCGCAGGTCAGGGCGTGGGCGGCCCGAAGCCAAGCCTCCCCTCCCTTACCGAGATCGGCAACATCCTCAAGCGCGGCGACATCGCGCTGGCGCTCGGCATCCTCACCATCCTGGTGGTGCTGATCCTGCCGCTGCCCTCGATCGTGCTGGACCTCTTCCTGGCGATCTCGATCACGCTCTCGATCCTGATCCTGATGACTTCGCTGTTCATCCAGGCGCCGCTCGAATTCTCCGCCTTCCCGACCATCCTGCTGATCTCCACGATGCTCAGGCTGTCGCTCAACATGGCCTCGACCCGTCTGATCCTGTCGCGCGGGCACGAGGGCACGGACGCCGCGGGCCACGTCATCGAAGCCTTCGGCAGCTTCGTGATGGGCGGCAATTTCGTCATCGGCATCATCGTCTTTGCCATCCTGATCATCGTCAACTTCGTCGTCATCACCAAGGGTTCGGGCCGCATCGCCGAGGTCGCGGCGCGCTTCCACCTCGACGCCATGCCTGGCAAGCAGATGGCGATCGACGCTGATCTCTCCGCCGGCCTGATCGACGAGAAGGTCGCCAAGGAGCGCCGCAAGGCGCTGGAAGACGAAAGCGGCTTCTTCGGCGCCATGGACGGTGCCTCCAAATTCGTCCGCGGCGACGCCATCGCCGGCCTTTTGATCGTCTTCATCAACGTCGTCGGCGGCATGATCATCGGCGTCGCGCAGCAGGGCCTGTCCTTCGCCGACGCTGGGCGCAGCTACACGCTGCTGACCGTCGGTGACGGCCTCGTCACGCAGGTGCCGGCGCTGATCGTCTCGACCGCGGCGGGCCTGCTCGTTTCCAAGGCCGGCGTCTCGGGGGCCGCCGACAAGGCGCTGATGAAGCAGTTCTCGGGCTATCCGCAGGCGCTCGCAATGTCGTCGGCTGTGATGCTCGTACTGGCGATCCTGCCGGGCATCCCGACCATTCCCTTCCTTGCGCTCGGCGCGGGCGCCGGCGTGCTGGCCTGGTCGGCGCGCAACCACAAGCGGACCACGATCAGGGCGGAGGAAGTCGCCAAGGCCGCGCCCGCCCCGGGAATGCCGGGCGCGCCCGGCGCCGCCGCAGCCGAGGAGCCAATCTCGGCCGCGCTGAAAATCGACGACCTCAAGATCGAGCTCGGCTATGCGCTGCTGCCGCTGGTCAATGGACCCGACGGCACCGACCGCCTCACCGAGCAGATCAAAGCGCTGCGCCGCTCGCTCGCCATCGAGATGGGTTTTGTGATGCCGGCCGTCCGCATCCTCGACAACGTCCAGCTCGAGGCCAACACCTACATCATCAAGATCAAGGAGGTCGACGCCGGTGCCGGCAAGATCTGGCCGAACCAGTTCATGGTGATGGACCCCGCGGGCAACCAGGTGCAGGTGCCCGGCATCCACACGACCGAGCCGACGTTCGGCCTGCCCGCGACCTGGATCGATGCCAGCCTCAAGGAGGAGGCTTCGCTGAAGGGCTACACCGTCGTCGATGCCGCGACCGTGCTTTCCACCCACCTCACCGAGCTGCTCAAGACGAATATGTCCGATCTGCTGTCCTATGGCGAGGTGCAGAAGCTGCTCAAGGAATTGCCGAAGGAGCAGAGCGAGTTGGTCAAGGACATCGTGCCGGGCCAGGTCACGATCTCCGGCATCCAGCGCGTGCTGCAACTTCTGCTCGCCGAGCGCATCTCGATCCGCGATCTCTCGACCATTCTGGAAGGCATCGCCGACTCGCTCGCCTTCTCGCGCAATCCCTCGACCATGGTCGAGCATGTCCGCGCTCGCCTCGCCCGGCAGATTTGCGCGCAGAACACCTCGTTCAACGGCTACCTGCCGCTGATCGCGCTGTCGGCGAAGTGGGAGCAGGCCTTCGCCGAATCCATCATCGGCCAGGGCGAGGAGCGCAGCCTCGCCATGCAGCCCTCCAAACTCTCCGAGTTCATGACCTCTGTGCGCGAGGCGTTCGAGCGCGCCGCCCGCGAGGGAGAGGCGCCGGTACTGGTCACCTCTGCGGCAATTCGTCCCTTCGTGCGTTCCCTGGTGGAGCGGTTCCGCGCCCAAACCACCGTGCTGTCGCAAGCGGAAATCCATCCGCGGGCGCGGCTGAAAACGGTTGGAAGCATCTGATTTGCTTCTGATTTGCCCGGGCTTTCGCCTGTGTTTTTTCGCCACAGGCAACTGGTTTTTACAGTTTTAAAGCAACTCACTGATTTGGCTCAGGAACTCGCGCCAGAGGGCTTAACAAGCTGAATTTCCTGAATAAATATTCACGATCGGGACTTTTCGATCGCGATTGTTCACGTCTATTCACGCCCTTGTGATCGCCCCTTGGGAACAAATCCCCGCATTACTAGGTTGTTGGGCACCGAAGGCATGAACCTCGCCGATGAAGCCGGCGACTACTTCGGTAGGTGGCGGCAGGAGGCTTCCATGAACCACTCGATCTACAGCGCGGATCGGTCGACCCATCTCAAGATCGTGGTCGTTGCCCTCGTCGCTGGCATCGCAGTGGCGGGCCTCGGCGTCACGGCGCGCTCGACTTCTGATGACGGCACGACCCAGACTGCTCGCGTCGTCAAGGCCGGCAAGCCGGTCGCGATCACGAGCTCCAACGCTTCATTGGTTCGCTGAGGAGATTTGACGGAATTCAAGAATTCACGTGGCTCTTTACCAGCCCCCCAAAGTCGCCATGTGGATATGTAGACGACCCCAACCCCAAGTCGACTACAGAAAGCGCCCGCCCCCCACGGGCGCTTTCTCATATCTGGGTGATGGTTGTTGAGCAGACGTGGCTGTTGCCAAACTCATCGCTGGATTCCCCGCGGAAAGCGGGGAGTCCAGTACGCCGCGGCCTCTCCGTATCCTCGCATCGCCACTGGATTTGGATCGTCGGCCCAAGTGCGCAATTGCGCACAAGGCAGACGATGACGCTGAGAAGGCGGCACGAAACCTGCTACGCCGACGCAGGTCATTTCCTCGGCGGTGGCGCCTGCACCGTCGGTGCAGCAACTGCGAGCAAATCTTCTTTCTTGCCAGTGAGCGGCGGATAGATGCGCTGGTGATTGATGATCTGTTTCGTCGCTTTCGCCGCAGCCCCCGTCGTGCGCACCTCGCGGTCCCAACCCTCGGTGTAGAGTGCGCCCCAAGAGCCGAGATCGAGCACGGTCACGTACCAGTCGATCCGTAGCGGCAGCAGCGGCCGACCTGTGAGATCGGCGATTACGTTGTGGCCGGCGAAGCGGCCCATGGGGCGCGCGAACTGGCAGGACATTACCGTCGGGTGCCGCCCGTCGACCACGCTCGAGGCGACATCGCCAGCCGCGAAGACGTGGGCGAGATCAGCGACCCGCATGAAGGGATCGACCAGGATGCGACCCAGGCGGTCCCTCTCGACCGGCAGCGTCACGGCGAGCGGGCTTGCGCGCATGCCGGCGCACCAGATCACCGTCCGCGTCGGAATGACTTCGCCGGAGCTCAAGCGGATGCCGGCCGCATCGATCGCTTCGACCCGCACGCCGAGCCGGGTCTCGACATCGAGCGCTGCGAGCGCCTCGTCGATGATAGGATGGGCGTGCTCGCCGATGGTCGCACCGACCACTGGATTCGGATCGACCAGGATGATGCGGCCGCCCGCGATGCCGGCCCGCGCGAACCGGTCCGGCATCTCGGCGGCCACCTCGATGCCGGTGAACCCGGCGCCAACCACCACGACCGTCGTTCGCCCCGGCGCAAGCGCGCTACGACCGAGCGTCGTCAGATGCTTCTCGAGCCTGATGGCAGCGGCATAATTATCAACATCGAACGCGTGCTCGGCGAGACCGGGAATATCCGGCCGCAGCACCTCGCTGCCGAGCGCCAGCACCAGCCGGTCATAAGCCACCGCGTCGCGCGCACCGTTCGCCGCGATGGTGACGTTGCCTCGTTCGACGTCGATGGCTTCGACGTCACCGAGCCTGTGACCGACACCAACCGGATCGAGAAGCTGCGACAGCGGAAGCGCGACCTTGCTGAGATCCACCTCGTAATTGCGCACGCGGATGTTGTGATAGGGATTGCGGTCGATGACGAGGATCTCGATGTCGCTGCCGGCCGCACCAATCTCGTCGCGCTTGCGCGCAGCACCAATGGCGGCCCAAAGCCCCGCAAACCCAGCACCGAGCACAACGACACGCGCCATCCCAGTCCTGCTCTGCGCTTCCTACGGCCCCAGCGTCCGCGCCACGCGCACACTCATATAGCTCATCCGGTTCGGCGGCCCAAACCAAAGGCGCGCAGCGGAGCGGCGGGTCTGGAGCGCGCGGCTGAAGGCGCCGCCGCGCAGGACGTGGCCCTTGCAATCATCCGCGATCCACGCCGAGCCGTCATTCGGCGCACCGACATAGTTGTCGTGCCAGCAATCCTCGACCCAGTCGTAGACGCCGCCGTGAACCCCAAAGAGTCCGAAGGGATTGGCCGATGGTGGCGTGGTCGCAATCGTAACGATGCCGATATCGGCGACCAGATTGGCGGCCGCAATGTCGGCGAGATGCGGATCGGCGCCATCGCCCCACCAGAACGCGGTGATCGTGCCTCCGCGCGCGACGTATTCGCGTTCGGCCTCGCTGAGGAGCCGGTAGGGGCGGCCCGTCAATCGCGACAGCCACTGCACGTAGTGGCTGGCCTCCTGCCAGAGGATGCCGGTCACGGGATCGCGCACGTGCCCGGCCTCGGTCGGATGAGGACTGCACACTCCTGCCGCCACGCAGGCGCCCCATTCGGCGAGGCTGACGGGCCAACGTCCCGCAGCGAAGCGCTGCACCGTCACCTGATGCTGCGGCCGCTCGTCCTCGCTGCTACCCATCTCCCTTGCGCTTGCACCCATCATGAAGTTGCCGTCGGGGACGACCACCATCTCGGGGCAATGCGCGCATTCCCTGAAGCGATCCTTGGGCATGAGCGCCGCCTCCTCGCCACGCGACAGCGGCTTTGACGGACGCATGCCGAGTATCGCTGCGTCAGTGCTCGTCAATGCTAGGCTGGTCGGAGCCTGCTCAATGGTTTGCGCCGACGCGAGCGGCGAGGAAAGAGCAGACATCAGCAAGGCAAACAGGGCAAACGGCCGGTCGATGAACCCGCCCATGAGACCCTCCCGGCCACGTCAGCGTGACCTTAAAAATGACTTCGCTTCAAAACGTGCTTCGAAAACAGCTAACCCGCCGCGCAATTCGCAAGCGTCACTCTGCGAAGCCGCCGAGACGCTCTCGTCAATCGGACGATGATGCAAGCTGAATGTTTCAGGCGTGTTTCACGAGGCGCAAAAGCAGCCTCGCAGCGACATAGGACAGCGACAAAACGCCTCGATTTCGCCCGTGGCGCGCCACCGCGCTCACGCTCAATGCGAAATTGAGCTCGCTGACCCCTGTGCGTCAGTCCAGCCGTTTCAGATCCGGAAAGCGGGCCAGCAGGTCAGCCTTCACTGATCTGAGATCCGCGATCGTAGCTGCCAACTCATCGAGTTGCCGCTGGCCGCTGGAAATGCCGATCGCAAGGTGCTGATGGTTGTCATCGTCCAGCAGCTCTCGCTCGAGATATTCGTCCGTCCCGTTCCCCAACGTAACGGCGGAACGTGAGTCTTGTGAAATTCCATGCGGGTCTTCCGAAGCAGCGGGATTGGTGCTGTCACGCGTCGCGCAGATCCGACGGCGTCGCGCCGAACCGCTTGCGGAAGGCGCGGTTGAAATAGGACAGATCCGCAAAGCCCGAGGAATGCGCGATGTCGCTGATCTTGCGTGCGCGCGACCGCGGATCCTGCAGCAGCTTTCGCGCCAGCAGGAGGCGCTGCTCGAGCACGAATTCGGTGAAGGTGGTGTCCGCCTGCTCGAACAGGCGCTGCGCCTGGCGCGGGCTCAGACCCGAGCGTCCGGCGACTTCCGACAGGCTGAGATCGTTGCGGCCAAGGGCCGCCATCACGTCGGCGCGCATCAGATCGAGCCGTGCGGCAGCGTGGCCGCGGCCGCGGGCAAGCGCTGCGTGCTCGGCATCGGTGCCGAGCAGCAGGCCGACGAGATCGACCATGTGCTGCGCGGTGAGGCGCTGGCCAACCGCATCGAGATGCGGCGCGTGATTGGCGGCGAGCGCATGATAGCGCGTGATGGTTTCGGCGACCGCGCCGTCGGAGAGGAGTTGCGAGATCTTCTCCTCGGCGCGCGGATTGATCTCAAGCAGCGCGCGGCGCGGCATGCGGATAGTAGTGAAACGATCCTGCTCGGTGTGTCCGACGGAGCCGGTGATGCTGAGATCAGCGAGCACCATCTGCGACGGCGCGAGCTCGATCGTGTGGCCGTTCTGCTGGACGTGGACGAGACCCGAATGCACCGAGATCAGCACGAGATCGTCGCAGCCGTCGACGAGGCCGCTTTGCGTGCGCGAGAACCGCGCGGAGGCGCCTTCGGGAATTGCGAGCACGATGTTGCCGACCAGGCTGACCTGCAGCCTGCAATCGATGCTGTCCCCTTGGCTCGGCACGACGTCGAGCCCGCACGATCCAAAGGCCCGTTCGCGCCAGTGCTCGAACGCCGGGCCACGCGGCAGCCCCGTATATTGATGAATGAAGATGCCCGGCGTCTTCGCTGGATCCATCTGGTTATCTCGCCCCTTCTCTCCGGCACTAACACCGCCGGGACTGCCCAATCGCGCGGATTTGACGCACTGAAACGGCAGGAGGTTCAAATGGGACGTCAGAGTCCGCTCGGATTGTCGAGATGCGACGGTGAAATGGACCACGGCGACATCGAGGCGGGGGCGAAAGGGACGCGCCACCCCTCGGTGTCATCGCCCGCGAAAAGCGGGCGATCCAGTATTCCGGAGACAGCGCGAGGATACGGAGAAGCCGCGGCGTACTAGATTCCCCGCCTTCGCGGGGAATGACAGCGGTGGGTGGGCTAGAACGCCGGATTGGCGCGGCTACTTCTTGGCGCCTGCGGGGGCCTGCGGCTGGGACGGCGGCACGGTCTCGATCAGCTTGCCGGAAAATACCGGCGGGGATGTCGGCTGGCCGCTGGGCGAGCCGCCGGCGGGCTCGACGGTGACGGCGTAGGTCGCGGCATTGATGACATCGGCATCATAGCCGGCGAGCACTGGGCGCGCGGTGAAGTCGCCATTGTTGATCACGCCGAGCGAGCGCGGGCGGGGCAGCTTGTCGGAGATCAGCCAGAGCTCAAAGCTTTTGCCCGGCTCCGGCGTGGCGCCCACTTTACGGACCGTGAAATTCTTGGTCGCGCCGTCGATGGTGAGGATGAAGGCGGGGCCACCGCCCTGTCCCTGCAACAGCGCGACATATTGCGATGACGGCGTAAGCGGCGCGGCAGGCGTCTTCACCTCGACGGTCTGAATCCGCGGCGCGGGACGCAGCGCCCCAGGCAGCGCATCGGGCCGCAGGATCTGAAGCGACAGCACCACGAAGAGCGCGGCGGCGAGCGCGCCGACGGCGGACGCGATGCTGCGCCAGCGCTTCACGCGGCCTTCGAGATAGATGACATTGGTGTCGTCGACGATCGGCACCTGCGGGATCGTGAAATCCGGCGTATGGACCTGCTGCCCGAATTGCGGCGCGATGTCGGGCGCAGCTTCCGGCTCGACCGGTGGCTCTGGCACCTCCGGCACCGGAGGCGGCGGCGCCTCAGGCATCGCCTGCGGCTCCTCTGTTGCCCGGGTCGGCCCGATCGCGGCCTTGATGTTTTCCCACACGATCGGCCGCGGCTCGACCGAGCCGACCATCTGGTTCAACACGCCCAGCCGCAATTGCCAGGCCTGCACGAGGCCGGCGAACTCATTGTCCACCGCCATCATGGTCTCGACCTGCGTGCGCTCGTCGGCATCGAGTGTGCCGAGGGCATATTCCGCGGCGAGCGCGATATGGTCCTCAGTGTAGGCCATCAATGTCCTTCAGCTCTCCCCAATGGGGAGAGGGAGAACGCGGTGCTGGCTTGTACACTCTCACCATCTGCTAAAGCCCAAGGCACTCCCGGATATCCATCATGCTGCGCCTCAGCCACGTCTTCACCGTGTTGACGGGCGCGGAAAACTTCTCCGCCAACTGCTCGCGGCTCCAGCCGTTGTAATAGGCAAGAAGCACGAGCTTCTGGCGCTCCGGCTCGAGCCGGCCGACACATTCCAGGAGCCGCTTCAATTCCTCCGTCATCTCGCGGCGCGCGAGCGGATCGGGGCTGTCGGCGGCAACCTCCATCGCCCGAGGCTCCTCCTCGATCGAGGCTTCGGTCTTCTTGCGCACCAGGTCGATGGCGCGGTTGCGCGCGATCGACGCCATCCACGTGATCGGCGAGGACAGCTCCGGATTGAACTGCCCCGCGCTGTTCCAGATCTTCACGTAGGTCTCCTGAATGACCTCCTCTGCAAGATCCTGTCGGCGCAAGATACGGAGCACGACGCCATAGAGTTTCGCGCGCGTGGCGCCGTAGAGGCGCTCGAAAGCCGCCTCGTCGCCCTTCGCCACCGCTGCGATCAGCCAGACCAGATCTGCTGGCGTCGGCATTCAGTCCCCCAGCGCGCGCCGCCCCGTTGCTTTCCCGCGAGGCCCCTGCAATCCCACCACCATAGCGCGCGGCAAAGCCCGCCACCAAGGGGGCCGGGCGCCACGCTGTGGACATCACATGCGAAAAACCCGGCCCCTTTGCGGGCCGGGCTGACGCAATTCCTTGGCTGCGCGGCTTTGAGAGCTCTTTAGGCGATGGCGCCCATGCGGGCGCGCATCAGGCCGATGCTGTCGAGATCGGCCTGCTCGCGGGCGCTCTCCTCGGCGCGCTCGCGCGCCTGGTCGCGCTCGTCCAGGAGCTCGACCTTCTTCAATTCCTCAAAAGCCTCGGCCAGCGCACCCTTGGCCTCTTCGAGCTGGCCCTTCAGCTCGTCGGCCGAGCGCGTCAGGTTCTCGCGGCGCTGGATCGCGGCCTTGGCATAGGTCGGGTAGGCGAAATGCGAGGGATCGTTGATCCCGGCGCGCTCCTGTTCGGTCAGGATCTCGCGCTCGAGATCGACGGACATGCGCTGGAAGTCCGCGATCATGCTCTCGATCTGGGTGACCCTGCGGCGCTTCTCGTCGACCTGAAATTTCTTCAGGCGAATGAGCGTTTCACGTGACTTCATCGACTCGTACTCCCCAGAAGTCCCCTAGCTGCACGTGGGACAACACCGGTCTCCCCGATCCCGAATTGGGCCCCGACCGGCTCTACTGCACTGTGAAGCGGATGATGGCCTGACAAAGTTAGCGTTCCGTTTCCAAATTCTGGAGGATTTGCGCCAACTGGCGGTAGCCGTCCGCCAAACCGGCACGTTCGTCCTTGCGCTGGCGCAGGAAGGCCTCCAGCGGCTCATGGAGGCGGATCGCCTCGTCGACCTCGGGGCTGGACCCCGCCCGGTAGGCGCCCAGCCGGATCAGTTCCTCCATGTCAGCATAGGTCGCCATCACCTGGCGGGCCTTCTGAATGGTCGGCCAGAATTGCGGGTCGGCCGATTTCGGCATGGTGCGGGAGACGGATTTGAGGATGTTGATGGCGGGGTAACGCCCGCGCTCGGCAATGGAACGCTGCATCACGATATGCCCGTCGAGGATGCCGCGGACGGCGTCCGCGATCGGCTCGTTATGGTCGTCGCCGTCAACCAGCACCGTGAAGATCGCGGTGATGGCACCGACGCCCATGCCGGGACCTGCGCGCTCCAGGAGCTTCGGCAGCTCGGTGAAGACGGTCGGCGTATAGCCTTTGGCGGTCGGCGGCTCGCCGGCGGAAAGGCCGATCTCGCGCTGGGCCATGGCAAAGC
The DNA here is from genome assembly GCF_029714405.1 of Bradyrhizobium sp. CB82. NCBI lineage: Bacteria > Pseudomonadati > Pseudomonadota > Alphaproteobacteria > Hyphomicrobiales > Nitrobacteraceae > Bradyrhizobium > Bradyrhizobium sp. CB82. The sequence continues at coordinate 7,403,000 of NZ_CP121650.1, forward strand.
GCGTCACCGAGTCCATCAGGCAGAGAACGTCCTGATCCTCGTCGCGAAAATATTCGGCAATCGCAAGCGTCAGATACGCCGCCTGCCGCCGCATCAGCGCCGGCTCGTCGGAGGTTGCGACCACGACGACGGAGCGCGCCAGCCCCTCTTCACCAAGGTCATCCTGCAAGAATTCCTGCACCTCGCGGCCGCGCTCACCGATCAGGCCGATGACGCTGACATCGGCGTCGACATTGCGCGCGAGCATCGACAGCAGCACGGATTTGCCGACGCCGGAGCCGGCAAAGATGCCCATGCGCTGGCCACGGCAGCAGGTCAGGAAGGTATTGAGCGCGCGGACGCCGAGATCGAGCGGGCTACCTACGCGCTTCCTCGAATGCGCCGGCGGCGGCGAATTGCGGAACGGCATCGGCGAGGTGCCCTGCGGCAGCGGCCCCTTGCCGTCGATCGGCTCGCCCAGCGCGTTGACGACGCGGCCGAGCCAGGCCGCCGACGGCCGCACCTGGTTGGCGGCATTGGCAATCACAGCCTTGCAGCCGCGGCGCACGCCCTCGAGACCGGCGAACGGCATCACGACAGCGTTGTTGCCGGAAAAGCCAATCACCTCGCAGGGAATGAAACGGTCCGCGCCGGTCTCGATCACGAGCCGCGCGCCGACCGACATCGCGTGAATGGGACCGGCGACCTCGACCATCAGGCCGCGCACGCCGACGACGCGGCCGTATATGTTGATGCCGTCGATGTCTCCGATCTGCTCGGCAAGCGCCTTCATGATCCGGCCTTCACGCGCGGGCCCTTCATGACGAAACCCTTAAATTTCGCCACATTTCTGAACGGCGCTTAACTTCGTGTTTACCCGCATCATTAATCATTGCGTCACTGTCTTTGTGACTGAGCGCCTGCCCGACAGAAGAAGGGGAGTCGCGAGAGTCGGTTAGGTCCGTCTCTTAAAGTGGAACTTGAACGGAGCCGGGTGACGAAAGCTGCTTCTGCGCAATATCTTAGGGCGATTCGACAAAAATTGCACCGCGAGCTCTTGCGTTCCAGAATCAGACTTTGTTAACCATGTGACGTCAGGATCCGAATCAGTTGTTCAAAGGCGTTTTGTTGAGTGCCGCGAATGCGGCCGACCTGACGCCCGGAGCGGCGACTATGGGGAACTGGCATGCGCGTTTTGCTGATAGAAGATGACAGCGCCGTCGCGCAGTCGATCGAGCTGATGTTGAAGTCGGAAAGCTTCAACGTCTATACGACCGACCTGGGGGAAGAGGGCGTCGATCTCGGTAAGCTATACGATTACGACATTATCCTTCTCGACCTCAACCTGCCCGACATGTCCGGTTACGACGTGCTCAAGCAGCTCCGGGTCTCCAAGATCAAGACACCGATTCTGATCCTCTCCGGCCTCGCCGGCATTGAGGACAAGGTCAAGGGTCTCGGCGTCGGCGCCGACGACTACATGACCAAGCCCTTCCACAAGGACGAGCTGGTGGCCCGCATCCACGCCATCGTGCGCCGTTCCAAGGGCCATGCCCAGTCGGTCATCCAGACCGGAGACCTCGTGGTCAACCTCGACACCAAGACGGTGGAAGTCGGCGGCCAGCGCGTGCATCTGACCGGCAAGGAATACCAGATGCTGGAGCTGCTCAGCTTGCGCAAGGGCACGACCCTCACCAAGGAAATGTTCCTCAACCACCTGTACGGCGGGATGGACGAGCCCGAGCTGAAGATCATCGACGTCTTCATCTGCAAGCTCCGCAAGAAGCTCGCCAATGCCTCCGAAGGCCGCAATTTCATCGAGACCGTGTGGGGCCGCGGCTACGTGCTGCGCGAGCCGCACGAGGCCGACGAGCGCATCCCGGCCTGACCTTCCTTCTGTCGCGAGCCCTCCGGGCTTGCTCCTCCCCGACAGGACCCCGCCGCAAATGGCGGGGTTTTCGTTTTTGGGACACGGGCAGAGCTTCATCACCCCCTAACCGTTGAACCGCTATCCTCCGCCTGCCGACGAATGATCGCCTGACACCACGGGGCGACGATGATCCTGCAATCGCTTGCTGGCCTGCCGGCCTTTCTGGTCTATTTCTGCACCGGGTTGGTGGCGATCGTGGCCTATCTGTTCGTCTACACTCGCATCACGCCGCACAATGAATTCCAGCTCATCCGTGACAATGACCCGGCCGCCGCGATTGCGCTGGGCCTGAGCCTGCTCGGCTTCGTCGCACCGCTGTTCAGTGCCATCGCACATTCGGCCAATTTGGTGGACTGCCTGATCTGGGCGTTGATCGCGCTGATCGTCCAGGTCGTCGTGTTCTATGTCGTGAAGATCCCGGTGCCGAATTTGTCGGCGCGGATCGCCGCGGGCGACATGGCGCCGGCGATCTGGCTCGGCCTTTCCTCGCTCGCTGCAGGCCTGCTCAATGCCGCCTGCATGATCTACTGACCATGGCCGAGAAGCGCCCCAACAAGGAGTTCGGCAAGCGCCGACCGCAGCCCTTGCCGCTTCCGCCGAAGGAGCCGGTCAAGCGCTCCGGCCATGTCGCGCTGCTGGTGATGGGCACGATCGCGGTTGGCACCACCGCCTACACGCTGATGCCGCGGCAGAACTGCGATCCGCCCGCGCCCGGCATGGCGGAGCCGGCGCAACCCAATACGGCCTGTACCAGCCGAAGCTCGTCCGGCAGCGGCGGCCACTGGTCATCGCGCTCGAGCTTCTTCAGCAGCGACTCCTCGAGCCATTCCTCATCTGGCGGATCGTCCGACTCGGGCTCAGGCGGCGTGACGCGGGGCGGCTTCGGCTCGTTCGCGCATGCCTTCGGCTTCTCGGGGCGCGGGTGAGCCGAGCCAAGTCTTGAATTCACCGCCTTTGGCCGGTCTGCTTAACTGGCGTCGGGAGGAAACGGCATGAAACGTTCGCGACGTGTCGTGCTCACCTTGATGGGCAGTGCCGCGGCCAGCGCGGTCTCGATGGGATTTGTGCGGCGGCCCCATGACTGCGGACCCGGAATGACGGTCGTTCCCGGCATCGACGGACAACCCTATTGCCGGCCAGCCACCTATGGCGGCTTCGGCGGCACGCTGCATGTCGTTCATGGACACGGCGGCCATGGTCATGGCCACGGCCGTGGCGGCTAGCGCATGCAGCGCATCATTTGTCCCGAGCGCGACGACTGGCGGCAATCCGCCGAACAATGCGGCTTCGACTTCCATACTATCGACGGCGAGCGCTACTGGGATGAGCGGGCCTACTACGCCTTCACGCTCGACGAGATCGAACGCGGGGTCGAAACGCCGACCGGCGAGATCGACGCGATGTGCATCGAGATCGCCGGCCGCATCATCAATGATGAACTGCTGCTCGAGCGGCTGAAGATTCCGGAAGCGTTCTGGGACCTGATCGCCGAGAGCTGGGAGCGCGACGACCGTAGCCTCTACGGCCGGCTCGACCTGAAGTTCGACGGCAAGTCGCCGGCCAGGCTGCTCGAATACAACGCCGATACGCCGACCTCGATCTTCGAGGCCGCGGTGTTTCAATGGACCTGGCTCGAACAGGCGATCGAGCGGCGCATCATCCCGGCGCGCGCCGACCAGTTCAACTCCATCCATGAGCGGCTGATCGCGGCCTGGGAGACGATCGCGGCAGGCCAGCATCTGCATCTCACCGGCACGACCGGCAACGAAGAAGACGCCGGCACGCTCGCCTATCTCGAAGACACCGCGCGCCAGGCGGGTCTATCGACGACGCTGCTCGACATCGAGGAGATCGGCTGGCGCGAGGCGGGTGGCGGCTTCGTCGATCTCGATGACCGTGACATCGCGCTCGCTTTCAAGCTCTATCCCTGGGAATGGATGTTCCACGACGCCTTCGGCGCCAAGCTTAGGGAGGCGCCGACGCGCTGGATCGAGCCGCCGTGGAAGGCGGTGCTCTCCAACAAAGGAATCCTGCCGCTGCTGTGGGAGATGTTTCCGAACCACCCCAACCTGCTGCCGGCCTTCTTCGAGGATGATCCGCGCGCGGCCGAGCTCGGCAGCTCCTACGTGCGCAAGCCGCTGCTGTCGCGCGAAGGCGCCAATGTCATGCTCGTCTCGGGCGGCGTCCCGCTCGACGAGCACGCGGGCCCCTACGGGGCCGAAGGCTTTGTCCGTCAGGCGCTCTCGCCGCTCCCGAATTTTTCCGGCTTTTATCCCGTGGTCGGCAGCTGGCTCGTCAATCATGAGCCCTGTGGCTTGTCGATCCGCGAGGACGAAAGCCCAATCACCGGCAACAGCTCGCGATTTTTACCGCACGCGATTTTGTAGAGCATCCATCAGTCCGGGGCGATGTGGTCGCCAGTCCGGAATGACGAGAGGAGGAGATCACCGCGCCGCGGCGATCCTCATGCCTGCGAGCATCGGCGCGCCGGCCGGACGTGCGCCGCGCGCCGGATTGATCTGGTAGAGGCCGCGGCGGTCGGCGACGGGACGGAAGGCGTCGGTGATGCCGACCACGGACTCGGCGGCACCGAGCAGCAAGGTGCCATCCGCCTCAAGGCTCTTCGCCATGCGTTCGAAGATCACGGCCTTGGTATCCTGGTCGAAATAGATCAGCACGTTGCGGCAGAAGACGACGTCGAACGTGCCGAGATGCGAGAAGTCCTGGAGCAGGTTGAGCTGGCGGAACTGCACCATGGAGCGGATGTCGGCATTGAGCTGCCAGATGTCGCCGGTCTGGGTAAAGTATTTCACCAGCAGCTGGATCGGCAGACCCCGCTGTACCTCGAACTGGCTGTAGACGCCGGCCCTGGATTTCTCCAGCACCTCCTGCGACAGATCGGTCGCGACGATCTCGATGCGCCAGCCGGCGAGCGCGGCGCCCATCTCCTTCAGGCACATCGCGATCGAATAGGGCTCCTGCCCGGTCGACGATGCCGCCGACCAGATGCGCAGGCTTTTGCGCGCCGCGCGCGCCTGGAGCAGGCCCGGCAGAATGGTGTCGCGCAGATGATCGAACGGAAGCTTGTCACGGAAGAAGAAGGTCTCGTTGGTGGTCATCGCCTCGACCACGTCAGTCGCAAGCTTGCCGTCGCCAATCTTGATCTTCTGCACGAGATCGGGAATGGCGGCGAGGCCGGCCTTGCGCGCGAGCGGCAGCAGCCGGCTCTCGACCAGGTACGTCTTGTCGGCGGAGAGATCGAGCCCCGAACGCTCCTTCAGGAACTTGCGCAGATATTCATAGTCCATCGGCGTCACGAGCGGTCTCCCGAGAACAACCGATTGACCTTCGGCGCAATCTGATTGAGCGGCAGGATCGCGGCGCAGATGCCGGCATTCGCGGCCGCACCGGGCATGCCCCACACCACGCTGGTGGCTTCGTCCTGCGCGATCACGCTGCCGCCGGCGGCGAGGATGTCCTTGCCGCCGCGCATGCCGTCCGAGCCCATGCCGGTCAGGATCACCGCCAGAATGCCGCCGTGCCAGAGGTCGATGGCGGAGGTGAAGAGCGGATCGACCGCAGGCTTGCAGAAGTTCACTGCAGGTCCGTCGTCAAGCGCAATCGCGGCTTCCGTCCCGCTCCGCACCACGCGCATGTGCTTGCCGCCTGGCGCGAGATAGATCCGGCCTGGTCTCACCGCCTCGCCGTCGATCGCCTCATGCGCGGGCCTGCGGCTCGTACGCGCCAGATGCTCAGCGAGAATGGTGGTGAAGGTGGGAGGCATATGCTGGGTGATCAGCACCGGGAAGCGATCGATCACCGGACCGAGATCGGCCACCAGCGACATCAGCGCCTGCGGGCCGCCGGTCGAGGAGCCGATCAACAGCACTTTCGGGGCCAGCGTCGAGAAAGAGCGTCTGACGAGCGAGGCGGCGGAGGCCGCCGGTGCGGCTGACGCCGGTGCCGCAGGCCGCGCGGCAGGCTCGCGCGCAAGCGCAGCCGGGCTCGCGGGCGCGAGCGACGGGCTTGCGACCACCGGCTTCCTGCGAAGCCGTGCGCCGAGATGACGGATCTTCTGGATCAGGTCGTGATGGAAGATGTCGGCTGCGGAGGCCTCGCGTGTCGATTCCGGCTTTGGAATGTAGTCGGCCGCGCCCAGCGACAGCGCCTTGAAGCTGATCTCCGCGTTACGGCGGGTCAGCGTGGAGGCCATGATGATGACGAGGTCGCGCTTCTTGGCCAGAAGCTGCGGCAGCGCCGTGAGGCCGTCGAGTTCGGGCATTTCGATGTCGAGGACGGCGACATCGGGATTGATGCGTTCAAGCTGATTGACCGCCTCAAGTCCGGTGCGCAAGGAGGCCGCAACCTCCATGTCATGCTCGGCGCCGATCCAGCGCGAGATCAGACCGCGGATGACGACGGAATCGTCGACGATCATCACGCGCAGTGGCCCTTCCCGCGACGGACTGATGGTCGAACTTCCAGCGCACACAACACTCATTACTCACCAACTCAGACTGAAACGGTTCAGTTGAAAACATACGCCGAAGGATCCGTTCAGCCCTCGGGCAGCACGGTCAGATCAGGCCGACTTCCTGGAACTTCGCCGTCACGATGTCCTTGTCGAACGGCTTCATGATGTACTCATTGGCACCGGCATGCAGCGCGCGCGCGATATGTGCGACATCGTTCTCGGTGGTGCAGAACACCACCTTGGGCTGGTCGCCGCCGGGCATACGGCGGAGATGGCCGAGGAATTCGTAGCCATCCATGACCGGCATATTCCAGTCGAGCAGCACGGCATCGGGCAGCCCGCGCTTGCAGGTTTCCAGCGCCTTCTCGCCATCCTCGGCTTCGAGGATCTGGAAGTCGAGACCTTCCAGGATGCGGCGCGCAACCTTGCGGATGACACTGGAGTCATCAACGACGAGACAAGTTCTCATGTGAACCTCTACTTCCTGTCCCCGAGGGGACACTTCCATTGCAGGTCGGTCGGCCGGCCAACCGTCGTCTCAGGCCGCCATCATCTCGGGTGCCAGTTCGAGGACGCGATCGACGTCGAGGACGACCATGAGCTGGCCATCGAGGCGGTGGACGCCGCCGGCGAGCTTGGCCATGCGGGGGTCGAGGTTGACGGGGTTTTCCTCTTTGCCGTCCTCCGGCAGGCGCAACACCTCGCCGATCGTGTCGATCAGCAGGCCATAGGATTCACCGCGCAGGTCGACGCCGACCGCCATCGGCAGCTTGCCGTCCTCGGGCCGCGGCAGCCCGAGACGCGCGCGCATGTCGACGACGGTGACGATGCGGCCGCGCAGGTTGAGCACGCCGGCGATCTCGCGCGAGGCCAGGGGCACGCGGGTGACGCGCTCGGGCATGAACACGTCCTGCACGCGCGAGATCGGCAGCCCGAACAGCTGGCCGCCGATCATCGCGGTGACGTATTCGACCATCGCCCCTTCGCTGCTTTGCGTCTTGCTGCTCATTGTCGTATCCCCTCCCTATCCCTTAGGCGGCCGCCCGGCTCAGCTCGGAGGCGCCGGCGGCACCGGCCGTCTGTTCCTTCAGCGCCGCGATCAGACCGGGACGATCGAACTTGGCGACATAGTCGTGGAAGCCGGCCTGCCGGCCACGCTCGATCGCCGCCGGCGAGACCAGCGCCGAGAGCCCGATGATCGGCATCGCGCCGAGATTGTGGTCGGAGCGGATGGTTTCGGCGAACTCGAACCCGTTCATGTCGGGCATCTCGATGTCGGTCAGCACGACGTCGAAGCTCTGCGCGCGCAGCGCGGCAAGGCCCTCCTGCGCGGTCGGCGCGGTGCGGACGCGGTAGCCGGCCGCCTTCAGCACGGGGGCCAGCATGTTGCGGAAGAAGGCCGAGTCGTCGACCAAGAGCACCGCCTGCGAATGCATCGACGGCTTCATCTCCTTGCGGGTGAACCAGTCGGCAAAGGCCATCGGCAGGAAGTGGCCGACGTCGATCACCTCGGTGGCCTGGCCCTTGATCACGGCCGAGCCCAGAATGCCGGCGCCGGAGCCGCCGACCTCGATGTTGAGGCGTTCCTCGACGATGTCGATGATCTCGTCGACGACGAGGCCCATCGAGCGGCCGTCATCGGCAAACACCAGGATCGGCTGGGCGCCCTGGCTCGCGATGGTGACGCCCTCCATGGCGACCAGCGGCATCAGCTGCTCGCGGTACTGCACCATGTAGCGGCCGTTTGAGAACTCGATCTTCTCGGCCGGCAGCTCCTCGAGGCGCGTGACGAGGCCGAGCGGGACCGCCTTGGGCTGGGACGAGCCGGCGCGGAACACCAGCAGCGAGGTGGTCTGCTCGCCCGAGCCGATGTGATGGGCGGCATTCTCGTCGGCCATGTCATGGGCCGAGGAGCCGGAGGCGCCGAGCGCCTTGGCAATGCCGTTGGGGTCGATGATCATGATGACCGCGCCATCGCCCAGGATGGTGTTGCCGGAGAACATGTCGATGTGACGCAGTTTGGTCGACATCGGCTTGACGACGATTTCTTCGGTGTGGAACACGCCGTCGACCACGATGCCGAAGGTCTGGCTGCCGACCTGCGTCACCACGATGAAGCCGTTCTCGGGATCGCTGGCGGCGCCGTCGTCGATCTTCAAAAGCTTCTTGAGGTGGATCAGCGGCAGCAGCTTGTTGCGCAGCCGCAGCACCGCGGTGTCCTTGATGCGCTCGATGCGGTGCTCGGAGTTGGCGCGGGCACGGACGAGCTCGACCACCGAGAGCTGGGGAATCGCAAAGCGGTCGCCGCCGGCCTCCACGATCAGGGCGGAGACGATGGCCAGCGTCAGCGGGATCTTGATGGTGACGGACGAGCCCTCGCCGGCGACGCTCTTGATGTCGATGGTGCCGCCGATCTGGTCGATATTGGTGCGCACCACGTCCATGCCGACGCCGCGGCCCGAGACCGAGGTGATGGCGGCCGCGGTCGAGAAGCCCGGCGCGAAGATGAACTTGTGGATCTGCGCTTCGCTCATCTTCTCCAGCTCGGCCTCGCTGACGAGACCGCTAGAGAGCGCCTTGGCCTTGATCCTCTCGGTGTTGAGGCCGCGGCCGTTGTCGGCGATGCAGATGATGATGTGGCCGCCCTCGTGATAGGCGGACAGCCGGATGGTGCCCTGCTCGCCCTTGCCGCTCGCCAGGCGCTCGGCCGGGGTCTCCAGGCCGTGGTCGGCGGAGTTGCGCACCATGTGGGTGAGCGGATCCTTGATCAGGTCGAGCACCTGGCGGTCGAGCTCGGTGTCGGCGCCGTGCATCTCCAGCTCGATCTGCTTGCCGAGTTCGCTCGACAGGTCGCGGACGATGCGCGGCAGCTTCTGCCAGGCATTGCCGATCGGCTGCATGCGCGTCTTCATGACGCCCTCCTGCAGCTCGGCGGTGACGTTGGAGAGGCGCTGCAACGGCACCTTGAACTCGGTGTCCTCGTTGCGGCGGGAGATCTCGAGCAGCTGGTTGCGGGTCAGGACCAGCTCGGAGACCATGGTCATCAGATGCTCCAGCGTATCCACGTTGACGCGGATCGACTGGTTGGCGACGCGGTCGCCTTCGGTGACGGCCTCGTCCGCCATCGATTTCTTCGGCGAGGGTTTGGCTTCCCTGGCGGATTTTGCAGCGTCCTTCGCGGCGGGCGCGGCGACAGCAGCAGCCGCCGGCACCGGCACCTCGATCGCGGTCTCGCGGAAGGCGCGCTCGAGCTCGTCGAGCGAGACCTCGCCCGGACGCAACGGGCGCTCCAGCGTCTGCTCGATCAGCGTGCCCTGGGTCGTCTCTTTGGCGGGCGCGGCCGGGGCTTCCGGCGCCAGCGGCGGCGCGTCGGCAACCGCTGCGGCGCCACCTGTCGGCATCGGCTGCGCCGAGCCGGACATCGCCGCCATGCCCTGCTCGACCATCGCTTCCAGCTTGTCGATGAGGTCGCGGTCGGTGCCCTCGGGCTCGGCTTCGGTCGCCTCGAGCCCGGCCAGAATCTCCTTGATGCGATCGATCGACGACAGGATCACCGTCACCGCCTCGGCGGTCACCGGCATGCCGTCGCGGAATTTGCCCATCAAGGTCTCGCCGGCATGCGCCAGCGCTTCGAGCCGCGGCAAGCCCAGAAAGCCGCAGGTACCCTTGATGGTGTGGACGAGGCGGAAGATGTTATCCAGGATCTTGGCGTTGTTCGGCTCCTGCTCGAACTTCACCAGCTGATTGTCGACGGTGTCCAGGCTCTCGCTGGTCTCCGTCAAAAACTCCCGCAACAGATCATCCATGGAAAACAGGCCTTCATAAGGGAGGGCGCACATGTGCGTCTTTCAGAATGGGGCCAGCTTCACCGCAAAGCGTTTAATATTGGTTGAGTAAGTGCAAAAGAACGGGACCAACAAAGAGACAAGGCGCTTCGAAGATTTCGAAGCGCCTTGTAAAGCTTTGATTAAGGAGTGCTGTGCGGTTGCCGTTTACGAAGCCGTAACAGTTATCGCCTCGCCCTCTGGCGCGAGCTTCACGGTGAGCCCGCAGGCCTGTGCCAACAGCCGCGTATAATAAGGCTGGATCGCGTGCGCGTCCGCGGCGGGTCCGCGCTCGCCGCTGAGTAGCTCGGCGATGTTCTGCGGCAGGCGCGCATTGTGTCCGGTGGCGGTGACGCGAAAGCTCATGGTCTCGCCGTCGCCGATCGGATCGACCTTCAGCATGCCGCCACGCGGGATCGTATGCTGCGCGATCACCAGCATGTTGAGCAGCAGCTTGACGCGGTTCTTCGGCAACAGCAGCCGCGGCAGATTCCAGGTGATCGTGCACTTGCCGTCCTCGATGTGGCCGCGCGCCATGTTTTGCGCGTCACCGAGATCGATCTGCGCGCCGGACGATCCGGCCGCGCCGAAGGCGAGCCGGCAGAATTGCAGCCGCGCCGATGCCGTCTTGGCGCTCTTGCGGATCAGATCGAGCGCGAATTCACGATCTTCGGGCTTGGGATCGTCATCCAGCACCTCGAGGCCGTTGACGATGGCGCCGACAGGGCTGATGAGGTCGTGACAAACCCGCGAGCACAGAAGCGCCGCGAGTTCGAGCATATCGGGAGCAGTAGCGGTACCGGGTGACGAGGTGCCAGACATCGATGGTTCCTGGAATTGCACGGCAGAAGGCGGCGAATCACGCGTGCCCTAGAATTGGCCCTGGTTCTAACATTCGCACCCCCGTTGCAGCTAGCGCTTGCGATAGGCTCGAAGCGGCCATATGGACGCGAATCAACTCAAGGCGAACGAGGTTGCCGATGAATGAGGCATGCAGGTGAAGGGGCGCATTGATGGGCCGACTGCCCTGAGCCTGATGGAGCCGTTGACTGCGCTGGTGCTGAAGGCAGGCGAAGCGATCCTCGCCGTCAATCGGGCCGCGATGCGGGTCGATGGCAAGCAGGACGGCTCGCCGGTCACCGAAGCGGACCTCGCCGCCGACCGCATCATCGGCGAGGGGCTTTCGCTGCTCGCGGCCGACGTGCCGACCCTGTCGGAAGAGCGCGCTCAGCTTGCGACGCCGCCTTTCCAGGGCAGTTTCTTCCTGGTCGATCCGCTGGACGGCACCAAGGAGTTCGTCGCCGGCCGCGACGAGTTCACCGTCAATCTCGCCATCATCACCGACGGCGTGGCGTTGCTCGGCATCGTCAGCGCGCCCGCGCTTGGCCTGCTCTGGCGCGGCATCGTCGGGCACGGCGCGGAGCGTGTGACGTTTGATGGCGCTATCATCGGAAGCGCCGAGCCGATCCGGACGCGAAAGCTGCCGAAGCCCGGCGAGCCCTGGGTCGCCGCGGTCAGCCGCTCGCACGGCGATGCCAGGAGCGAAGCCTTCATTGCCGGTCGGCCCGGTGCGGTCAGGCACACGGCGGGATCGGCGGTCAAGTTCGGCCGTATCGCCGAAGGCAGCGCCGACATCTATCCCCGCCTCGGACCGACCTCGGAATGGGACGTCGGGGCCGGCTGTGCCGTGGTCACCGCCGCCGGCGGCAAGGTCACCGACGGCAAGGGTGGCGAACTCCGGTTTGGCGAGAGGCGTGAAGGCTTCATCGTCCCGGAGTTCATCGCCTGGGGCGACCCGAAAGGCGCCTGCCTTCCTACTGGCTGAGCTGCTCCTGGAGCGCGGGCCAGCGCTTGCCGACCTCGTCAAGGAAACGCTCGGGATTGGCGGCAAAGGCGTCGCGACTGTCCTCCCGGCTGAACAGATAGAGCCGCTGGGCCGAGACCACGAAGAAGCGCGGATTGCCGGCGATGACGACGCCGCGAGCGATATCGGTGGGATCATAGCCGCCGAATTGCGGTCCATAGACCTCGGGATGGGCCAAAAATTCCGCGCGGTTGCCCTCGTTACGGAACCGCCAGACCGCCCCCCACAGGCTTGCCTCGAACTCGGCGGTGCCCTGGACGGCCCCGCCGTCAACGAAATAGGCCACGGGGTCGAACCCCTCGATAGCCACCCCCGAGAAGCGGTTGATTACGATCCGCTCGGTGGTGGCGGCCTCGATGGCCGGGCCGTGAAAGGTGAACCAAAGTCCGGCCAGAAGGCCGATCAAGGCAATTCCGGGGCGCAAGGGGCTATCTTCCTGCCGTTGTGCCGTCATAGTTGCTGCGGATAACATCCGAGTCGAGGGGACATCGGCGCAACCTAGCCCTCGCCTGTTGGCGTCAGGTTAAGGGTGCGACCGGATTCGATACCAGGGGTTCTTTTATGACTTTCGCATCACGCCTCGCCGCGGTCGCAGTTGCCGCGATGGTGGGCTGGATCGTGCCGGCCGCCGCGCAGCAGGCGCCGCCGCCCAACCTGCCGCCGCCGCAGCGGACCCCGACGCCCAACACCTATGGGCCGGACGAACTCGTCGGCGCCGGGCACCGCTTCTTCGGCAACGTCTCGCGCGGTCTCGCCTCGATCATCGAGAAAGCGGTCAGCCAATGGGGCCTGCCCAACGGCTACATCCTGGGTGAGGAAGGTTCCGGCGCCTTCGTCGCGGGCCTGCGCTATGGCGAAGGCACGCTCTACACCAAGAACGCCGGCGACCTCAGGGTCTACTGGCAGGGCCCCTCGCTCGGCTTCGACTGGGGCGGCGACGGCGCGCGCACCATGACGCTGGTCTACAACCTGCCCGCCACCAACGCGATCTATCAGCGCTTCGCCGGCATCGACGGCTCCGCCTACATCATCGGCGGCTTCGGCATGACGGCGCTGACCGCCAACAACATCGTGCTGGTGCCGATCCGGTCCGGCATCGGTCTGCGGCTCGGGGCCAATATCGGCTACCTGAAATACACCCCGCGCGCGACCTGGAACCCGTTCTAGACGGCTCGCCCGCTGCCGGCGACAAAAATATCGAAAACAACCCCATGCAAAGGAGCCGGTGACCGGCGGCGATGCATTGCGCGTCGTACGGAACTGTTTGACACGTCGGGCAAATCAGCGGCATCACTGCATCGTCGCGGCACGCGGGATGAGATGGCGCCGTTGCGAACAGGTCTTTCGCTTGCGGGGAGCCATCGCGTTCCAGGATTCCGCTTCTCCGTCGGCTATCGATTCACGTTAACGACGGGCCGGGGCTGGCTTTTCGCCGGCCCGCCATGGCATTGTCCTTGGTAAATTTTTCCTTGTCTCTGGGAGTTCTGGCTCATGGTCGAACCGATCATGTACCTCGCGATCGGTTTCCTGCTGTCGATGCTGTGCGGGCTCGCGATCGTTCCGCTGGTGCATAACCGCGCGGTGCGCCTGACCACGCGCCGGCTCGAGGCGGCAACGCCGCTGTCGATGGCGGAGATCCAGGCCGACAAGGACCAGCTCCGCGCCGAATTCGCAATGTCGGCACGACGACTGGAGATGAGCGTCGATCAGCTCAAGAGCAAGACCACGAGCCAGCTCGCCGAGCTCGGCAAGAAGAGCGACGCCATCAACCGCATGAAGATCGAGCTCGGCGAGAAGAACGCCACGATCTTCGCGCTGGAGGCGCGCGAGAAAGCGCTGAAGGAGCAGCTCCGCGCCACCGAAGAGGAATTCAACACCAAGACCGAGGCGCTGCGCACTGCCGAGCAGGCGTTGACCGACAAGCAGGGCGAGCTCGCCAAGATCAACCATGAGCTCTCCGATCGTTCGACGATGGCGGAAAGCCGCCAGGTCGAGCTGGTCGCGGTGCGGGCGCAGATCGAGCGGCTGAAAAATCGGGTCGGCGACGCCGAAAAGGAGTTTGCCTCGACACAGGCGCGGCTGATGCAGGAGCGCTCGGAGTCCGAGACCGCCTCACGCGAGCTCGCGGACGCGCGCGGCCGCGTCGAGAATCTGAGCCAGCGCGTCACCGAGCTCGACCGCCAGCTCATCGGGCAAGTCAAGGAAGCCGAGATGCTGTCCGGCCGCGTCGCCGATCTCGAGGGCCGGCTCGCAACCCAAGGCAAGCTGCTCGCCGAGCGCGATTACGAGAACAACCAGCTCCGCCAGGGCCAGGAGACGGCCGAGCGCATCATCAAGGAGTTGCGCACCGAGATCGCCGGCTTGAGCGCCGGCAACAAGTCGCCGGCGCTCGAGGCGCTGCGCAGCGAGAAGGCCGCGCTCGAGGAGCAGCTCAAGCTCGCGCGCGACGAGCGCGCAAAGCTTCAGCGCGACATCAACGCGATCCAGCAGCAGGCCGAGAGCTCCTGGGCGACCGAGCGCATGGAAAACGCGCTGCTGCGCGAGCGCATCAACGACATCGCCGCCGAGGTGGCCAAGCTCGCGATGCAGCTCGAAGGCCCGAACTCTCCGATCGAGGCGTTGCTCGCGGCCGAAGCAGGCCAGGCGCCCAAGCCCGCCCCTCGCCCGGCCGATGGCGCCAACGGCGCGGCCGCCACCAGCCTGCCCGAGGGCGGCGGCACGCTCGCAGAGCGCATCCGCGCACTCCAGGCCCACGCCTCCCGCGCCCGTCAACAGGGCGCTTGAGCAGCCAAAAAGGCGATTTTCGCAGCCGATTTGCGAAGTCTGCGGATAGTTTTTAAGGCCCGTAGCCGCCTGCAAACTTGACACCTTTGGCCCGCACTTCTAAATCGCGGGCTCTGACGTGCCGGTCGGCCAACCGCCTGACCGGCACAATGGTCCCGGGCGCATAGCTCAGCGGGAGAGCGTTCCCTTCACACGGGAGAGGTCCAAGGTTCGATCCCTTGTGCGCCCACCAGAATACAAGAAATATCAATAGCTTACCGGACCATCTCCCGTCGTCTGTGCCCCGTGAATCTCGGGGTACAACAGGGGCACACAGCGTGATACCGCCCGCTGTCTACCAACGCACCAGCGGCTTGCCTCCCCTGGTTCGTGAGGCGTCGCCGTCGCCTTCGGTCGCCTGCATGATGGCATCATGCTCGTCGCGGGACTTGCGAATGCGATAAACCTGGCAGATGCCGATCTGGATCGCGGAAGCCGGCCGCCGAGCGCTGATCTGCATCGACGAAGGCGGAAAGGAGGTCCGGCGCATGCCAGGGCGAGGGCGCGGAGCGCTTTCTGTTTCCGAACGACCTCTGCTTCGGCCCGAACGGATTGCTCTACATGACCTATTCCGGCATGGCCGCCGAGGATTTCGTCAACGGCCAGGCCTTTGTCGATGGCTATATGGACCTCGATTGGGACGGCCGTGTATATGAGATCGATCCGGCGGCGATGAAGGTGCTGCGCGTTCTCGATCGCAAGATTCGCTTTACCAACGGCATTGCTTTCGGTCCCGACAATCACCTTTATGCCAACGCGTCCTTCACCGGCGAAATCTATCGATATGACGTGCTCGGCGAGTCATCGCCTAGGCGCGAAGTTTTCGGGAACGTCCTCCAACCGGACGCCAATCCCGATTTCAAAGGGCCGGATGGAATGGCCTTCGACACCGACGGCCGGCTGCGGGTGACTGAGGTCGGCAAGGCCCGGGTCGAAGAGATCGATATGCCTTGTGGGGCCTGCCGCTGCATCCGCCGAAATTCGCCTGACGAGGCGCCTCGGGGTTTGTCCCGCAAGGCGTCCGGCCATGTTGTCAAAGGAAGCCGATCGACAGCCAGGGCACGGCGGCAACAATCAGTGTGCCGATCAAGAGTGCGATCATGTAGCCCACGATGGGTTTCATGCCTTCGTCCGGATTGATGCGGCTGATGGCGCAGGCCGCATAGTAACCGACGCCGAACGGCGGCGCGAACAGGCCGATGCCCATCGCAAGAACGACCACCATCGCATAGTGGACATCGTGCACACCGACCTGTCGCGCGATCGGGAACAGAAGCGGTCCGAAGAGGACGATCGCCGGGATCCCTTCCAGCACACTGCCCAGAATCACGAAGGTCACGATCGTCACCGCCAGGAAGACAGGGACGCCGCCGGGAAGGCTCGTCATGAACTTGGCAAGAGAGGCGGAAAATCCCGATTGGGTCAGCGCCCAGGCCATGCCTGTTGCCGCGCCGATGATGAGCAAAATCGCTCCCGACAGCGAAGCCGTCTCGACCAGCATCGGGTAGACGCGGCGCCAGTCGAACTGGCGATAGATGAAGAGACCCGCGCAGGCCGAGTACAGAATGCCGATGGTAGAGACCTCCGTTGCCGTCGCAACGCCTTCGACGACGGCGGTCCGGATCACGAATGGCAGCGCGATGGCAGGAATCGCGATGACAAAGGCGCGGCCGATCTCCCGCCCCGTCGCCCTCTTGACGTGGGACAGGTCCTCGCGGCGATAGCGCCACCAGACGACCGCAGCGAGCATCACCGCGAGCACGACGCCTGGGAGCAACCCACCCGTGAACAGCGCCGAGATCGACACACCGGTCACCGAGCCGATCGTGATCAGAACAAGCGATGGTGGGATGGTCTCGGTCTGCGCACCCGTTGCGGCCAGGAGCGCAACGAGATCGCCAGGCTTGGCCCCGCGTTGCCGCATCTCGGGAAACAACACCGGAGCTACGGCAGCCATGTCCGCCGCCTTGGACCCGGAGATGCCTGAGACCAGGTACATCGCCCCGACCAGGACGTAGTGCAATCCGCCGCGCACGTGACCCAGAAGGCTTGCCAGGAAGCTGACCATGGCGCGGGCCATCCCCGTCATCTCGATCAGAAGGCCGAGAAAGACGAAGAGCGGCACCGCGAGCAGGATCAGATGACTCATGCCCTCATCCATGCGTCCGATCATCACCACGTCGGGCGTGCTGGTTGTCAGGGCGAGATAGCCGACCGTGGCGAGGCCGAACGCGAACGCGATCGGCACGGCCGCGAAGACCATGGCGCCAACCACGACAACGAAGAAAATCAGAAGATTCAGATTGCCGAGCGGCTTCAAGACCGGCGCCAGCAGAACGAACGTCGCGATGATGCCCGCGACGATCGCCAAGGACGCCAGCAGGCTGCGCAGGCTCGCGATCCGGATCAGCCGGAGAATCGCTGCGATCAGCATCAATCCGATCCCGATCGGCAAAGCCGAAGCACGCCAGCTATTGACGATCTCGAGCGCCGGCGTGGTGACGAATGCCTCGTCTGCGGCGAATTCATAGGCCGGCCAGACGACAAGCAGGAGAAATGCCAGCGACGCCGCGGCCGCGACGACGTCCAGGAATGCGCGAACTTCCGCACTGAGAATGCCGACGATGGCGGTCATCCGCATGTGTTCGCCGCGCTGGAATGCAATCACGGATCCGAGCATGGCGAGCCAGAGGAAGAGAATGCCAGCAAGCTCGTCGGACCAGACGATCGGCGATCGGAACACGTATCTGCCCACGATGCCTGCGGACAGCACGGCGATCTCCGCCAGGACGAGCATTGCTGCCGGGACCGCGACGACATGACCAAGCACCGTGTTCGCCGTTATCACCCAACGGCGCCGGCCTGCCTGCGACGCGCCGGCCGCCATACCGGCATCGACATGCGGCGTATGGCCGATGCTGGTCATGATAGCTGGCCCGCGGCTTTTTCGAGCTGGGACCACGCCTCTTCGCCAAACTTGCCCTTCCAGTCGGCGTAGAAGCTGGTCTTCGACAGGGCGTGGCGGAAGGCGGCTCGCTCGATGTCGATGAACTTAAAACCTTTGGCGGAGAGGTCGGTCCGCAATGACTGGCTCAGCTTTGCGATGTCGGCGCGCTGATCGATGGCGGAGCGGTCAAGCTCGCGTGTCACGATCTCCTGCACGTCCTTGGGCAGGCGCTCGAAGGCGCGCTTGTTGCCGAGGATCCAGTAGCCGTCCCAGACGTGCCCCGTCAGGCTGCATGTGCTCTGCACCTCATAGAGCCGCGCGGTCGCGATGATGGGCAACGGATTCTCTTGGCCATCGACGACCTTGGTCTGCAGCGCGGAATAAACCTCGTTGAAGTTGATCGACGTCGGCCCGGCGCCGAGCGCCTTGAAGAGCGAAGTGAGCAGCGGCGCAGGCGGAACGCGGATCTGGAAATTCTTCAGGTCATCCGGCGTACGCACCTCGCGGCCCGACGAGGTTACCTGACGAAAGCCATTGTCCCACGCCTTCGACACCGCCATGATTGGCGTCTTGGCAATCTGCGCCCGAATATAGGTGCCGAGGTCGCCATCCATCGCCTTCCAAACGCTGTCGTAGTCGGCGAATGCGAAGCCGGTGTTCACAATCCCCGCGCTCGGGACCAGGGTGGCAAGAATCGAGGATGATTGATTGAAGAACTCGACGCCACCGCTGCGAACTTGGGTCATGAGCTCGGTGTCGGAGCCGAGCTGGTTGGCCGGAAACAGCCTGATCTCCAGCCGGCCGCTGGTCGCTTCGTGGATACGATTGATCGCTTCCTGTGCCCGGACATTCACCGGATGCGTCGGATCCTGTCCGGTCGCGAACTTGTAGACAAACTCGGCGGCAGACGCTGGACGGGTCAGAATCCCGCAGAGCGGCACGGCCGTGGCCGCCATCAACAGCGAACGACGACTGATGCTTCCGGGCTTCGAGACAGTCATGTTTTCCTCCTGTTTCCTGCATTGATCTTGGTGCCGGCTGCATCAGCCTGCGCGGGCCTGCGACCTTCCGGCTCTTCGTTTAGCGGCTCACGACCGCTTGCATTCGGGCAGGAGCCCTCGCTCGCCGCCGCAATATGCGCCGAGCCTAGCTCCTCACCTCGGCTTGGCTGGGTTGGCGCTTAGCGCCGGTGCGCTAAAGCCACTGCTTGATCTGCCTTGCGACCTCTGCGGTGGAAATTCCATAGCGGTCGTGCAGTGTCGGGAGTGCGCCGGCATCAAGAAACTCGTCCGGCAACGCAATCTGGCGGAAAGGCGGATGAACGCCTGAACGCATCAAGAGTGCGGCAATCGCCTCGCCAAGTCCGCCGATTGTGGTGTGGTTTTCGGCAACAACGACAAGGCGACCCGGCTTGCCGGCTTCACGCAAGATCGTCTTAGTGTCCAGCGGCTTAATGGTTGGAACGTGAAGTACCGCAACATCGGCGCTGTCGCCCTTCAAGGCTTGCGCCCCCTCGAGCGCACGCATGGTCATGATGCCGGACGAGATCACCAGGGCGTCCTTCCCGTCGCGGATCAGCTTGGCCTTCCCGAGCTCGAACTTGTAATTGTATTCGTCCAGAACGAGCGGCACCTGGCCGCGCAAAAGGCGGGTGTAGACCGGCCCCTGATGCGCCGCGATGGCAGGCACCAGCTGCTCGATTTCATGGGCATCGCAGGGATCGATGACCGTCATGTTCGGCATCGCACGAAATAGCGCCAGATCCTCTGCGGCCTGATGGCTGGGGCCATAGCCGGAGGTCAGACCGGGCAATGCGCAAACGATCTTCACGTTGCGGTCTTCCTCCGCAATCGTCTGGTGGATGAAATCGTAAGCCCGCCGCGATGCGAACACGGCGTAGGTGGTCGCGAACGGCATGAAGCCTTCCGCGGCAAGGCCCGAAGCGGCGCCGAACAGAAGCTGTTCCGCCATACCCATCTGGTAGTAGCGGTCCGGAAATTCCTTCGCGAAGATGTGCAGGTCGGTGTATTTCCCGAGATCGGCCGTCATGCCGACCACATCAGGGCGGCTGCGTGCGAGCTCGACGAGGGCGTGCCCAAAAGGCGCCGGTTTCGTCTTCTGTCCCTCGGCCGCGATCGATGCGATCATGGCGGAGGTGGTCAGGCGCGACTTACCCGGCTGCGGTGCTGATCTGACGGTCTTCATAGCTACCTCCCGGCTTCCAACGCAGCCAGCGCGAGCTGCCATTCGTGCTGCTCGACGCGAATAAAATGGTTCTTCTCGCGTTGCTCGAGGAAAGGAACCCCCTTCCCCATCAGCGTATCGGCGATGATCATCCGCGGCTTGGGCTCGGAATGGGATTTGGCGGCATCGAACGCGGCAACCACGGCATCGAGATCGTTGCCGTCGATGCGCTGCACGAACCAGCCGAAGGCCTGAAGCTTGTCGACCAGCGGCTCGAAGGCCATGACCTGCGTGGAAGGACCGTCCGCCTGCTGATTGTTGACGTCGACGATTCCTATCAGATTGTCGAGCTTGTAATGGCCTGCCGACTGGATGGCCTCCCAGACCGAGCCTTCGTCAAGCTCGCCATCGGAGAACAAGGTGTAGACCCGTGCCTCGGATTTCTTGCGCTTGAGCCCGAGGCCCATGCCGACGGCGATGCTGAGCCCAAGTCCGAGCGAGCCGCCCGACATTTCCATTCCGGGCGTGTAGGAGGCCATGCCCGACATCGGCAGGCGGCTCTCGTCGCTTCCGTACGTTTCGAGTTCTTCTTCGGGTACAATTCCCGCCTCGATCAATGCAGCGTAAAGGGCGATGGCATAGTGCCCGTTGGAGAGCAGAAAGCGGTCCCGCCCCTCCCATGTCGGATCTTCAGGCCGGTAGCGCATCGCGTGAAAGTAAGCCACGGCGAGAACATCGGAGATGTCCAGCGCCTGTGCGATATAGCCTTGGCCCTGGACTTCACCCATGCGCAGCGCGTTGCGGCGAATGTTGTAGGCGCGGTCCGCCAGCTTGGGCGCGTTGGTAAGCGTGTTGGTCGGCGTTTTCATCGATCTGGACCCTGTCTCGCTCGCTCAGTGGATAAGCATGCCGCCGTTGACGTCGATGACCGCACCCGTGACGTAGGCAGATAGATCCGAGGCCAGGAAGGTGTAGATCCCGGCGACGTCTTCAGCCGTGCCGAGACGATTGAGCGGAATGCCTTCCAGTATCTTCGCCCTCATCTCGTCGCTCAGCTTGCCCGCCGTGATATCCGTGCCGATCAGGCCCGGCGTGACGCAATTGACGCGGATTCCGTCTGGACCGAACTCGCGGGCCATCGCCTTGGCGAGGCCGAGCACGCCGGCCTTCGCGGCCGAATAGTGCGGGCCGCCGAAAATTCCGCCGCCACGCTGCGCCGAAACCGACGACATGCAGGCGATCGATCCGGACTTGCGCGTACGCATGTGCGGGATCACGGCCTGGGAGAGGAACAGGACTCCCTTCAGATTGACGTCCTGGATGCGATCCCAATCGGCCGCCGTAATTTCCAAGAGCTTCACCGGCTGGGTGATGCCGGCGTTGTTGATCAGGACATCGACGCCGCCGAAGGCTTCGACCACGCGCGCCACCGCCTGCTCGCAGGACGATTGGTCGGCGACGTCGCACCGTAGTCCGATGTGGGACTGTCTAAGCGATGCCGCAGCATCGGCCGCAGCGCCGGCGTCGATATCCAGAATGGCGACCCGAGCACCCTCGGCGGCGAACCGCCGGGCAGTAGCGAGCCCGATGCCGCGCGGCGAAGCCGCACCCGAAATGATCGCCGTCTTACCGCTGAGCAGCATCAGTCCCTCCCGTATATTGTTCTTCCTTGGCAAGGCTAGGAATGACCCGCGGACGGCCCAGGGACAAGCGCACAGTTGTCACGGATCGATGAATCTGGTTCACTTATGGAATGCTGTCGAATGTCCCAATATCGGCAATTCGTGCCTTTGAAGCCGCGGCCCGCACCGGATCGTTTCGCGATGCGGCGAATGAGCTTCACCTGACGCCGAGTGCAGTCAGTCATGCCATCCGCAAGCTTGAGGCCACGCTTCGCACGGTTCTGTTCGAACGCAGCGCGCGCTCCGTGCGGCTCACGCCGGCCGGCGAAAATCTGATGCGTCACACCGGAGCCGCGTTCGATCAGCTCCGCCGCGGCCTCGAGGAAGTCGCCGCACGCGGACCGCAATTGGTGCGCGTCCACTCCGCGCCGAGCTTTGCCGCGCAATGGCTAGCACCACGGCTCGCACAATTTCTCGCCGCTTACCCGAAGCTCGAAGTTCGGCTGGCTGCGAGCACGGACTACGCACGCTTCAGCAATGATGATTTCGACATCGACATCGTATACGGTCCGCCTCGTGCGGAGGGCGTCGAGATCGTCCCTCTTCCGGAGGAGACGGTCACTCCGCTCTGTTCGCCCTCGCTCGCAAGGTCCATAAGAAAGCCCGCGGATCTCGTCGATCAGACGCTCATCCGTTCAGACGTGAAGCAGATTCAATGGCACCAATGGTTCGGCGCCAATGGATTGGAAGCCCCCGCCCTTCACGGCATGAGATTCGACCGGAGCTTTCTGGCGATTGCGACGGCCGCTGAGGGATTGGGCGTGGCGTTGGAATCAACGCTGTTAGCGGAACGTGAACTAGCCAGCGGACGATTGGTGGCTCCCTTGGCGGGCCGCGCAAACGATATCCGCTACGTCGGTCACCGCTTAATCTACCCGCGCGCCAGCCGGCAGAGATTGGCAGTGCGGGCCTTTGCAGATTGGCTCGTGACGCAGCTTGGCGGCGAAGACGGCGGTTGCTCGCACTGAACTGATGGCGGCATGCCAGTGACTGAGAGTTCGTTGCCGTCGATCAGGAGTGCGAAACCACGTCCGCAGATCCACCAGTTTGCGAAGGGCGGAGGAAACGCTTCGATCAACCTCCTGTTTCGAACCTCCTTCGTGACCAGCAGGGTCAGATGCGACGTAACATCTTTCTCGCTTCAGTGGGGGAAGCCGGTCTTGGTCCTTGGCGCGTCACGATCCGCGCCGCCTCTTCGACAAGGTCAGCATTGCTCGCGGCAAGCTTGACTTTTGCAATGTAAAGATTGTCCTCGAGACCCGCTCGCACATGCCAACCGAGCTGGCACGCCGCTGCGACTATTTTGAACTGATCGTGCGAAATGCCGAATCGCACTGCAGCCCGCTTCGAGCGGCAGCATGCTGCGCATGAGCTGGAGCACGTCGGCTCGTGCCGGCGCCCCCAGGGCATGCCAAGACAGAATTGAAAAAAGGCGGGCGGCTTCAGGGCTCCGGTTTCCAGAAGATGCCTTGCGAGCCGGACGTGTCCGGCATCGAAGACCTCGATCTCGGGTTTGATGCCCGCATCCGTAATCGTTCGATGCGAAAATGATGCTGCGTGTTTCGCGTATCGTCAATGAAATGGAATTTCGAATGTGTTGAGCGGCGAGGTCAATCTCTCCATTGCTGCGCCGACGAACGACGAAACGATTTTTGTGTTCGCGGATCACTCCGGTCACTTTGACCTACCCCAAACTTCAAGAGTGTTAGCCCTGCGGGCGAGGCCTTTCGGAGAGCAACGCGCGTGCCGCGCGCTCCGCATCACGCGCCGAACGGAACTCACGCCCCTCCAGGCTGTCGAACAAACGCTCTGAGGAGAAGAAGCGAAAGGCTCGCTTGTCCCTAGTGACGATACCAGCGGTATGGTTGTTAATTTCGATGATATAAGCTTCGGTCATGGCTACTCGATCGCCGAATGTCGGCGTCCCTGCAAATCTGCGTTTTGTGCTTAGGAAAGGATCAGCAGCAGCAACAATTGCCTGTGGCCGCAGAGAAACAGCGCGGCGCCATGCGTCGGCGCACGTCGTGTTCTATTCTCTGGGCGATCAGTCTCATGCGACTTTCGGTCAATTCCGGATCCAGCCAAATACCACCGAGAATTTCGTTTGTGGCGCAACAGATCGATTCTCGATGAGAACAGGCGCGCGCCGATTGCCCTTACTTTCCGGGACGTGAACGCCTTTGCGAGGGCACGCTGACTTGCGCCATCCTTATCGCATCCTCTTCGTGATCGATCGCGACGTACTGGCCGTGCCAATAAGCGAGCGCCGCATTGCGGGCCGCACTTCGGATCTCGCGTACGCGGCCGATGATGATACCATGTGAATGGCGCTCGACGATCTCCTCGACTTCGCAATCGATCGCGGCAAGTGCTTCGACGAGCAGCGGGGTGCCCGACGCGCTTGCGTTCCAATTGGAGCCACAAAATCGGTCCACACCTTTCAGGCCGCCCTTGCCGGCAAAGCGCTCGGCAATGTCAAGCTGATCGGCATTCAGGACGTTCACGCCGAAGGCGCCGAGGCGCTTGATGAGCGGAAACGAGGAGGCGTCGCGATTGATGTTGACGATCAGCGTCGGCGGATCGATCGAAAGCGACGTCACCGAGGTCACCGTCATGCCCGTGATGTCCCTGCCCCGTCCGGCCGTGATGACGCTAACGCCGCCGGTCAGATGTCGCATGGCGCTACGGAATTCGGCGGCTGGCACGCCGGGTTCTGTGACGAGAGGACGAAGGATGGCATTCATGGCGAACTCGCTGGATATCGTGTGTCGTACCTAAATTCGCACATCGCCTAAGAGCAGGTGGCGCAGGATCGAGCCTTCTAGATTGGCCACTGACCCGCGTTCGCGCGGCCGCGGCACGCTAACGGCCACGTCATGCGCGATGCGCCCGTCCTCGATCACCAGCACGCGATCGGCGAGCGCCACCGCCTCGGCGACGTCATGCGTCACCAGGATCGCGGTGAAACCCTGGTCGCGCCAGACGCGCTCGAGCAAGCGCTGCATGGAGATGCGCGTCAGCGCATCGAGCGCGCCGAGCGGCTCGTCGAAGGCCAGCACGCGAGGGCTGGAGACCAGCGCACGGGCGAGCGCCACGCGCTGCTTCTGGCCCCCTGACAGCACCGAGGGCCACTGATCGCGCTTGTCCGCGAGGCCGACTTCGCTCAGCGCCTTCTCGGCACGGCCACGCCCGTCCGCCGCGGCGCATTCGCGGCCGAGGCCGACCTCGACATTCGCGAGCACCCGCGCCCACGGCAACAGCCGCGGCTCCTGGAAAATCACGCGGACGTCCTCGGGCCGCGCGATCTCGCCGAGGCTGATGCTGCCGGCCGTGATCTGTTCCAGGCCCGCGATCAGTCGCAGCAGTGTGCTCTTGCCGCAGCCGCTTTTGCCCACGATGGCGACAAACTGCCCCGCGGGTATGTGTAGGTCGATCCCGCGCAGCACCTCGTTGTCGCCGAACGATTTGCGCAGGCCGCGGATATTCAGCGGCAGACCGCGAGATGGCGCGGGTTGAACGTCGCGCAGGACGCGGGCATGCGGAGCGAAGCCGACGCGGGGCGCGAGCTCGGCCTCGGGCAGGATGGTACGAGTGGCTGTCTGCATGTCAGTCTCAGGGTTTCTGGAAGGCGGGGTGCCAGCAGAGCGTCAGACGCTCGAGCACACGGGAGGCGCTGTCGGCGAGCTTGCCGAGCAGGGCGTAGATAAGGATCGAGAGCACGACAACATCGATCAACATGAATTCGCGCGCCTGCATCGCCATATAGCCGAGTCCCGACGATGCGGCGATCGTTTCCGCGACGATCAGAGTCAGCCACATGATACCGAGCGCGAAGCGGATGCCGACGAAGATCGAGGGCAGCGCGCCCGGGAAGATCACTCGGCGGAACAATTCGCTGTTGCTCATGCCGTAGATGCGGCCCATCTCAATGAGTTGGGGATCGACGGTGCGGATACCATGCAGCGTGTTGAGGTAGATCGGGAAGAAGACGCCGAGCGCGACCAGGAACAGCTTTGCGCTCTCGTCAATGCCGAACCACAGGATGACCAGCGGGATCAGCGCCAGATGCGGCACGTTGCGCACCATCTGGAGCGTCGTGTCGGTCAGCCTGCTGGAGAGTTGCGACAAGCCGTTGGCAAGGCCGAAAGCGAAGCCGATGCTGCCGCCGATCAGGAAGCCGATCGACGCGCGCCAGAACGAGACCCAGATGTTGCTGACGAGCTCGCCCGAGAGCAGCAGCTTCCACCCCGCCAGAACGACGTCGCTCGGCGCCGGCAGCACCCGTGTCGGCACGAAGCCGCTGACGCAGGCGAGCTGCCACAGCACGACGATGGTGAGCGGCACGATCCACTGGATCAGACCGTCGGCCAGCGGCAGGCGAAAGCTGCGCGGCAATGAAGCGCTGTCGATCAGGCCCATGACTGCGACACCTTGTGCTGCGGACGGAAATCGCTGCCGACCGTCTCGCCGAAAGGACCACCGTTGAAGTGAAGTCTCGTGACGTTGGAGGGCTGCTCCAGCGAGAGCAGCGGGAAGATCAGCTCGGCAAAGCGATAGGCTTCCTCCAGATGCGGGTAGCCCGACATGATGAAGGTATCGATGCCGACATCCTGGTACTCTCTCATGCGAGCCGCGACGGTCTCGGCGTCACCCACCAGGGCCGTGCCGGCGCCGCCGCGCACGAGGCCGACACCAGCCCACAGGTTCGGGCTGATCTCGAGCTTGTCGCGCTTGCCGCCATGGAGCCGCGCCATGCGTTGCTGGCCGACCGAATCCATGCGAGCAAAGTTCTTCTGCGCGGTGGCGATGGTCTCGTCGCTGACATGCTTGATCAGCTCGTTGGCAGCCCGCCATGCCTCTTCACTGGTCTCGCGAACAATCACGTGAAGGCGGATGCCGAAGGAGAGTTTTCGGCCGCGGGAGGCAGCGACCTCCGTCACCTTCGCGATCTTCTCGGCGACCAGCGCAGGGGGCTCGCCCCAGGTGAGATATTTGTCGACGGTGTCGACCGCGACGTCGATGCCGGCATCGGATGAGCCGCCGAAATAGAGCGGCGGGCGCGGCGACTGCACGGGGTCGAATAGGAGGCGTCCATCCTCGATGCGGATGTACTTACCGTCGTGGTTGACAGTCTTGCCGCCGAGCAGGCCGCTATAGACGTTGAGGAATTCGCGCGTGACCTCGTAACGCTCGTCATGGCCCAAAAAGATGCCGTCTCCCTTGTTCTCGACGGGATCGCCGCCTGTGACGACGTTGACGAGCAACCGGCCATTCGAGATGCGGTCGAGTGTCGATGTCATGCGCGCCGCAACGCTCGGCGATTGCAGGCCAGGCCTGACAGCGACGAGATAGCGCAGCCGCTCGGTGAATGGCGCCACGCTGGAGGCGACGATCCAGGAATCCTCGCAAGAACGCCCGGTCGGCAGCAGCACACCGTAATAGCCGAGCTGGTCGGCCGCTTGTGCGATCTGGCGCAGATAGTTGAAATTGACCTCGCGGCTGCCGATGCCGGTGCCGAGATAGCGGCCGTCGCCGTGGGTCGGCAGGAACCAGAGGATGTTGGCGTTGGACGGCTTGCTCGTAGTCTTACTCATGAACCTGGCCTCCGCGCCGCGTAGGAAATCTTGATGGATTTGGGGATTAGGCCCAGCGCGAAGAACGCGTCGGCAACCTGCTGCTGATCGGCGATGACGGCGTCAGACAGCGGCTTGATGCCGTAGGCCTGCCGCTTCAGGGCGACCTCGACCACCGGGACCGACAGGCCGATCGCCGGCGCCAGTTGCTCGGCCACCGCGTGGATGTCGCCCTTGGCCCAATCGTCGACCGCGCTGAGCTCGGCGAGCACAGCGTCGATGATCTTTGGGTTGGCGTCGAGGAACTTGTTCGAAGAGAAATAGAACTGATAGTTGGCAACGATGTCGGTGCCGTCGGCGAGCGTGCGTGCGCCGGTGGCGGCTTCGGCGGCGGCCTGGAACGGATCCCAGATCACCCAGGCATCGACCGCGCCGCGCTCGAAGGCGGCGCGGGCATCGGCTGGCGCCAGAAACACCGGCTCAATCTCTGAATAATTGACGCCGGCCTTCTCCAGCGCCTTTACAAGCAGATAGTGGACGTTGGAGCCCTTGTTCAGAGCGACCTTTTTGCCCCTGAGCTCGGCGACCAATTTCAGCGGGCTATCCTTCGGCACGAGGATGGCTTCGCCTCTTGGCGCCGGCGGCTCGTAAGCGACATACCGGATTGGGGCGCCGGCGGCCTGCGCGAAGATGGGCGGGGCTTCGCCGGTGTTGCCGAAATCGATTGAGCCCACATTGAGCGCTTCGAGCAGCGGCGGGCCAGACGGGAATTCCGTCCACTCCACCTTGTAGCCTTCCGCGGCGAGCTTGGGCTCAAGCGTGCCCTTGCTCTTCAGAAGCACCAGCTTGCCGTATTTCTGGTAGCCGATGCGGAGCACCTTGTCCTGTCCATACGAAGTTCCGACCGCGACCGAGACAATACCGACCGACAGGACCGCGATCGAGATCCAACGCTGAAACAAATGCCTCATCTGAATTCCTTTGCGGCGAGAGAGAGCGAGATCGAAGCGACCGCGGGATGACCGCGCAATGGACTCCGAGAACGGGCCGAGCTTATGGAAGCTTATGGGAGGTGTCGGCGACACCACGCGCATGCGGGGCATCTCGCAGTTGGCGTTGCCGATCCAATGAAAATCCTGAAATAGTCACGTCGCGTCATTGCCAATTCCGGATCGCCAGTCACCCATGTTGGTCGCGTACAATCATGGTGTGAGCTTCGTGAGGTGTCGAGCAGCCGCGAAAAATAACAACGAGCCTCCTGTCGCAGCGAGCAATCACGCGCCATTTGTTTCGGTTGTGAATGATCAAGGAGGCGATTTCTTCCGAATGGGTAGAAGTACGGAACAGGGCCGACGGGACAAAGCGCATCAGCGTCTTGCAAGCAACGCAGCTATCGCAACACAGCGCTGCTCAAGGCGGTTAACTGTTCGACTAGAATGATTTTCTTACGAAGGCAATACCAGCAGATGGTTTGTTTTCGAACAAAGCTCATTCGCGCATGAGCTTTACCAATCTTGGTTGAACGTCATCAAGATGTTTGATTCGCAATTTCTGACGCTGCATCTAACGGTGTCTCATGAGCAAGTATTCGCCCGACACACCGCTTCGGCTCGACGTCGCTGTGCGGGAAGCGTTCCCTGCCGGAGGCATGACGGTGTCCGGTCTGAGAAGGGAGATCGCGAAGGGGCGCCTTGAAGTCGAACTCATCGTGGGAAAACAATTCACGACCTTGCTCGCGATCGCCCGAATGAGAGAACTGTGCCGGGTTTCCATAGTCAAAAAGGTCACAACTCACGAGACAGCAATCACAGAAGCGAGTGCGAAAGCTAGGCAGCGCTTGCTCGCTCGCATGACGAGGCCTTAGCAAAGCCCAGTTCAGAACGATCGCAGCGCTTCGCACTGCATAGAAAAACAAAGGCGAAATAAAATTACCAAAGCGGGACCCGCACCGGACCCGGGATTCCAGGGGGTTTTGCAAGCTATTGATTTGATTGGTGGGCCTGGCAAGACTCGAACTTGCAACCAGACCGTTATGAGCGGCCGGCTCTAACGATTGAGCTACAGGCCCCGATCCTGGCGACCGCTGAAAATCAGCCTCGGAACAGTGCGGAAGCTCGTTTAAAGCGTGGCTGTCAATCCGGCAATGCCAATTGGAAGCTGAGCCGATTGAGGCACACCTTGTTCATTTCCGCTGAACAGAACTGGCCGACTGACCAGGCGTGTTTCTCACGGCGCTGCGGCGACGGAGGCGACGGCGCAGTCGCCGCGACCAAGCCACGTCGATGGATTTTCTTTTGAAAGGCCAAGCGTCACGAGGCCGGGTAAGTGAGTAGTCCGCGCCCAGCGCTTCCGGTGAAAGCGCCACATGCCCCATAGAGGCCGCCGGTGCCACGTTGACACGCAGGTTCCGCGACACACTTCCAACGCTGTCATTCCGCGCCGCCGCGAGCCGCTGCCAAGCATGCTCCGCACTGGCACTGCTCTTGCTGATGAAACGGTAAACTGACCATTAGCATTGAAAGGTGTGCCGCAATGAGATCCATGGTGTTTCAAAAAAGTGCGGTTGGCATTGCTGTCAGGTACGCACCTCCGTTCTTACCGGGCCGTCTGCTGACACGGCGAAAAACCCTCCGGCTGCGCCGAAAGCTGCCGTCCTGGACGGGCCTTGCGCTACTGGTGCTTGTCGTGGACATCCTGATGGCGGTGTTCGCCTGGGTCGCCGTAGGCTTCGTCCTGAACTGAGATGTCTCCCTTATGCAGGCAGAACGCTGCCAGCAGGTAGGCGATCTGGCTGACGAGGAGGCATCCGATGACGACAGACACGCCAGGGAAGAAGCCAAAGCCGGAGACCTGAAGAACGATCGCAGCGAGGACCGCAATTGCCGGAGACACCAACACCATCGCCCAGACCCGAAAAATCAGGCCCGTCCCCAGTCCGATGATCGCGCTCCCTAGCAGGGCTAGGATAATCGTCACATTTCACTTCCAGTTTGAGTGCGAGCCGCACTGCAATCCATCATCTGGATCGCTCTAACAAGAATGGCGTTGTCCATCGCGCCGACGACGCGGAGTTAGTGTTAATCTCGACGATGTCCTTAATTGATCTCAACACGGGCGAGACCTGTTGTGAGGGGCTGGTCTCGAAACACCTCGATCGGCCTTACCGCGGCGGACGGCAATCGGCGTTCAGCGTCAGGCACCGTGCTGTTGGGATACCTAGCCGCCAAGCACTTAGCTTGGTCAAAGCGCGAAATGCAGCGAGCGCGCTCGCTTTAAGTGAACGCAAAGGCGAGCAGAGCACTACCAGACCGACCGCGGTCAGTGTCAGGAAGCTTTCGGAGGCATGAAACATCCACGATTGCTCCGTAGGAGCTAGGGCGGCAGTCCCGTCTTGGCTCGACGAGAAAACAACCGGCCACCGCCTCAAGCGCCTTCTGCTGCCCGCGCTCGTACTGGGTCCTCGGGAATGGGACACGGGCTCCTGGGATGCGGAGGTCGTCGTGCCCACACATCACCTCTATCGGCTTGGGTGACATTACACCTGGCCTTGGGTTTGCATCGCGCGTTTCTTAGGATGAACCCGCAGCATTGAGCGGCGAGATGTCGGACGTCCACGATCGCGGCCGCCCTTTTCTCGGTGAGAATCAGGCGCGCCCTTTGGCGACGATGGCCAATTAATCACGAATTCTATTCGCGTGAACGCGGCAACGTCCGCCGGCTAATCCTGATCAGCGCGATAACATCGCTGAACTCGCGGGCGTTGATAAAATTTCTCGCCCTCCAGATTGCGACAGCCCTTACAGGCCCTGCACGGTGGAATTGAGCGAATATTCCCTCAATTACGGCCAGGGATCAGTCTGTCGCGAACCGATGCTGCGACCGTTGTCGATGCTGCGACTCTCATCCCATGCGCGGAAGAACTCGCCGTGCGCCGCCGACAGTCGGAACGTCGTCGACAGATCGCCGGTGGAGAACGCGCCACTATTGCCGCCTGAATAACTCGCTAACTGATCAGAGTGTTCGTAAGGCTGCAGGAACTTTCCTTGCAGTTGTCCGCGACGACAGTCACGGCGCGGATGCCGGCAGCGCCGCGCCGGCGCTCAGGACAGACCAGCGATACTGGTCACCGAACAGGGGACGGCCCGATGGCAAGATACGTGACACATATGTTCGACATGCGCTGCCAAGGGAACGGGATCGAGCATCGGCTGACCAAGGTCAAGCATACCTGGACCATTTGAGCGCATGAATCGCACGATCAAAGAAGCGACCGTCCAACGGTATCACTACGATCGACACGATCAATTCGAAGCTCACCTTGCCGACTTCATCAACGCCGGCAATTACGATCGGCGGCTGAAGACCCTGAAGGGTCTCACGCCTGCAAAAGCTGGACTAGCCAAAACGATTCAACTGAATTTGCTCTAGTAAATGCCGCAACTAAACAGATGGCCGTTCAGCAGCAAAAGGCCGCGGGCCGGACGGATCCATCACTCCGATCGGGGCGTGCAGGGCGGATACAACGGTCAATGCTCAACCAAACGAAGCACAGCGCGGATCCTTGAGGATGCGCGCAGCGGGAGCTTTTGAAATCAGACCGAACCTGTACGAGCACCGTGACCCAGGTCGAGGTTGAACGCCCAAATTAACGCGCGTCTGCCTCTTGAGGCTGTTCGAATCGCAACGCCCTGTCGGAAGAAAGTAACGCAGCTGTCAGTCTTAAGACAAACGTCAGCAACGTGACGCTATACGTCGCGACGAAGTGCCTGCATAGCCTACGAATTCACTTCGGCACGCGACTTGCTCTCTTTGCGGCATCATCACCAATCGCAGGCGATGGTCTTCGGGACGGACTCGGCGCGTGTCGCTGTTAGCGTCTGGTCCGCCCCAACGGTTTGCTGCGGCGATAACTTAAGGGCGCTCGGTCGTGGGCCGAGAAAAAGCAGGGAAGTGTTGGATGCGATCTGGAGTTCTCCGTTTAGGAGTCACGACAATTGCGCTCGTCGCAAGCGGTGCAGCGAATGCGGCAGATCTTGAGCCAGAAGTGAAACTGCCACCTGCGGTGTGGAACTGGTCCGGAGGTTATATTGGCGGGCATCTCGGCGGCGGCTACGGCCAAACTTCCTTCAGCAACCCCTACGGTCCGTCAATCTATGGCGGTGTCGTCGATACTCCAGTGTTCCTCGCAGGTGGCCAGGTCGGCTACAATTGGCAGAAGAATGGCTGGGTGTTTGGCGTCGAACTCGATGCCAGCGGTGCTGTCTCCGATGGCACGAATACTTGCCTCGCCGCCTCCGGCTTTGTCGTGAGTGCAAACTGCAAGGCAAGTCCCAGCGTCTTTGCCACCGCGACCGGCCGCGTCGGTTACGCGTTTGGCGCCTTGGGCCGCACGCTGGCCTATCTCAAGGGAGGCGTGGCTTGGCAAAACAATCGGGGCGACATCCTCAATAATAACGAGTTTGAGGGCCGTTGGCGGCAGGAGAAAGCCCATTTCGATTATGGTCGCTTCGGTGGCATCATCGGGCTGGGCGTAGAGCAAGCGCTTACGCCTGCATGGTCGGTCAAAGCTGAGTATGACTATCTGCATTTCGGCGGACCGAGTGTCGCGACTCCTTCCACCTTGCAATATCCGCCGTTCGCAATTCTTCCGCCGAACACAACGTCCCTGTCCAGCGACTACCACATCGGAAAGATCGGATTGAACTACCATTTTGGCGTCGCCCCATGGACGGCGCACTGGTCGGATGCGCCGCTGTACGCGAAAGAACTCGCCAACGCGCCGCCGATTCTTTACACAGCCGGTTGGTCCTTCGAAGGCGGATCGCGGCTCTGGCTCAGCCGGGGACGATTCCAATGGGACGCCAGCGCCGTGCCCGATGAGATCGCGACTGGAGATCCTAACATTCTTATATCAAGGCTCACCTACCACGGCCTCGACGGACTTTCCGGGGAATTATTTGGCCGACTTGACAACCCGTGGGGAGTGTTCCTGAAGAGCAACGTTGGCATCGGGCGCTTCAACAAAGGAAACATGAACGATGAAGATTGGGGCCTTGTCCGTGGCGGCCTCTCCTATGTCAACACGATATCAGGGCAGGCAAACGGAAGGTTCACCTACTACACGGCCGACGTAGGTTACGATTTCCTGCGCGGCGCCAACTACAAGGTCGGGGGCTTTATCGGCTGGACCTACTATGAACAGAGCTCCGACTCCATCGGATGTGTAGAGATCGCCAACCCGACGAGGTCATGCTTGCGGGCTGGTGACGACACGGTCGTTGTTAGCCAGAATGCTCAGTGGAACGCACCTCGCGTCGGCGTGAGCGCCGAGACCATGTTGACCGAGCGCTGGCGCTTAAACACCGACGTCGCTTACCTGCCCTGGACCGACTTTAAAGGGCGTGACAATCATCTCTTGCGCCCGACGACCACTTTCATTGATCAACGTGGCAATGGTGGCGGGGGCGTCCAGCTCGAAGGCGTGTTGTCCTACTTCATTACCAAGAACTTTAGCGTCGGCGTCGGCGGGCGTTATTGGACGATGTGGACTAAAAAAGACAGCGAAGCGACATGCACAGGCTGTGATGGCCCGGGAATCAATGGGACTCAGTTTTCGAAGTTCAGCATGGAGCGTTGGGGTACATTCTTTCAAGCCTCTTATAAGTTGAACTGAAAAGGGCCCAGACAGCCTTCTGGGCGACCATCCTGAAGCCTGCGGGTTACCATCGGCATCCGCCGCCAATTTTGGCGTCAGCGCAAGTGTATGGCATGATCACGCTTCACAGAGGCGATCCGCCTGAGTAAAGACGCGTGACGTGCCAACAGAATGGTGGTCGATCCTTTGACTAGTTCGAAGAACGGCAGCGAAGAGAAGTGGGACGCATGGATGATGATCACTCCGTCGAGCCTTGCTGGACGCAGGCGTTGCCCAATTCGAGCTGCTTTAACCGTCGCATCTCGGTCGGCAGCAGTCCGTCATACATCTTCTTCCAGTTGAAATAAGGCCCCTGGCTGACCCCGGCCTTGGGGCACTAGCGAAGAGCTTGCGCTACGCGTCTGAAGCAAGGATTCCTGAAGGCGCGCGCTGAGATTTGCTGCATTGGCCAGCGCTGACGTTGCACCACCAAGCGACGAGCTCCGACTAGAGCAGGCCGTTTGGACTGATCGGCCGGTCATAGACCAGGAAGCTCTCCTCGCCGGAGAATGACGGATGTCGTTGGTGATACGTCGGCGAAGCCGATCTTCGGCTTGGGTCCTCGAGAGGCGAAGATCAAGTTCTTGGGCCGACCGCCGGCACGCGCGCGAGGACGAAAGGCGAAGATCGAGTGAGGCGCGTGCGGGCATGCGAGAACAGGTTCTATCAGAGAGATGCGGGTAGCCGTCGTTGACGATCGTGAAATCCACGTCTGCATCGGCCTCTTGCCGTAGCACTGACGGCCTAATGCGGGCTCGCGCGCCTGTCGGACATCGGCACACCAGTGCATCGGCCGCAGCTCGTCTCCATCAACGTCACCATCGACCCGGATGCGGTATCCGCTACCGAGATCAATCTCGATGATGCCCTAGCTCCTCTGTCGACGCGCCGGCCGCTTCGGCCTCATCCCGCGGAGGCACATACGGCCCAATCTCGACCGGCACAAACGTACGCTACACCTTACGCCACTTCTGGATGAGGCGGACGTTCACGTTCTTATATTGATAGCAGTCGAGAGTGCATCCAACGCATCATGCGGTCGCCGTCTGGATCGGAACCTATAGGGGAAAGCTTGTGACCCATTTCGCCGTCGCGTGGGTTGCTAGGCTGTGCGTGAGGCGATGCGTGAGGAGCATCACCTGGTGCGCGAATAGCGTGAACGCGCCCTCTCCCTGAGGCACCCTGTGGTGGGGGCATCGGTTAGGAGTACACGACATCAGATTGCCAGATTTCACTGGTCCTCATGCGTCAACCAAAAGATGCAAGGCGAGCCATGCAGAAGGACCCACGCGATCCGCGTTGGATGCCGGAAACCTCGATCGACGCGGGGCTGAGGCTCACCATCAGCTTTGTCGAAGCCAACATCGCCTCTTATCGGGCATATTTAACGAAGGTCCGTCGGCAGCCGACATGCGCATACACAGATTGGAAATATGCGGCCTCCCATGCCGCGCGCCGGGCGCGGCGATGGAGGCCGACCGGTCACCTGCTACAAGCACTCAAGCCATAAAAACTCCCAGTCCAAGCCCGCGCGTCGGAATGCGCTCTGCCCGGTGGATGCGTGCCCGAGCGGTACACCGGGGTCCACAACCCTTGCTTGATGAAGATCTTCCATTGCACTCTTTTAGTGCTTCGATTAAAAGCGCGAAATTCGGGAGATTTCGGAAATGAACGACAACAGTTCATCGGCGATACGTGAGTTGCAAAACCTTCGGCTCATGCAGGCATTTCTCCGGATCCACGACCAAACGCGCCGGCTAGCACTGCTGCAGGTGGTCGAAGCAGTTGCCGGTCCAGCCCTCGACCAGGGTTCTCACGGCAGTTTGGGCCCGCAAGACTTACCGTCTCCGACGACATTTCCGGAGAAGCCGACTTAAGCGGTCGGGATCGTCTCCATCGTTTCTGCAACCCTGGTCTCCGACCGCTTGTGCCTGACAACGCGATTTAAGCGCCTCCCGCCACGTTCGCATTGGGCGCGCCCGCTGCCTCTGGCGCGGAGGGCTCTGAAATCCAACTGCCGCTCAAGCGCCCCTCGCTCTTTACTAACGCGTTAAGACCATCGCCTGGCAGGCGTCAGCGAAACGTGTGACCCTGACCATGGTCGCGAGATCTCTTTGAATCACAATGAAGCCGGAGCACTCGCGCACTGGATTTCAGCCAGGGTCACTCCTTCATGTTGCGCTCGATGTGCGAAGAATGCGCGGGGGAACCGCGATCTGGGCGCCGGCCAAACTCCTCGAAGAGATCGGAGGAATGGACTGAGATTCTGCACACGTAAACCCAGCTCAAGCGGCCTGCTTGTTTCAAATGCACTAAACCAAGGCCGCTCGGCTTTGGGAGCTGCCAAATCCGGTAGGCTGGAGCACGAAAGCACTCGGATTCGCCGCAATGGAGCTGAACTAGCGTTTCGCCTTCAGCCCCTACCGTACACCATCGCCCGAGCTATCAATCAGGTCTACCACAAAGCGAGCAGTTAGGAGCAGCTATCAGATCACGTCAATGAAGTAAGAAGTCTGGCACGCGCCGTCTGTTGGCGCTGCGAATTGTCGGATTCACGACGAAGCATCTGTGAGCTGCAGACACGAAATCCACTTCAACCCCCATTTTTTGGTTCAGCTGGCTGGCACGGTTGTTGCCAACATTTCGAAAGTCAAACTAGGAAAACTACGATGTTGCGATTGTCCGCGATCTTGCCGCTCGCCGCGCTCCTGCTTGTCCGGCCAGCATTAGGCGAGCAGAACAACAGACTGACACCACGCAATCTCGGCGGCGCGACAGTGACCGAGTTTGTCGGAAAATGGTCTAATGAGGATCAGAGCACCGGTATCATCACGCACATACTTGTCGACCAGCAGTTCGACAAAGTCCTTGTTCGCGCATGGAGCAGATGCCTTCCGACCGACTGCGATTGGGGCACCGCGCGGACGGAGAGTTCCGAGGCCTACTATGGAATCATAGAGGTTGAATGGCACTCTATGTCCTCAGTTCGATCCGCAATCTTGACGCTTGGAGAACGTGATCGATTGCGAGTAAAGACGAAAGTTTACTTCACCGACAACTCGGGCAGATCGGATTACTCTTTTGTTGAAAATCTCGTCCGAGTGCCTGAGGAGGCCTCCCGCAAGCGCGGCTACTCGCCCGCTAGCGCCCTCAAGACCACGAGTTCAATTTTTGGCTCAACAAGAGCGGCTGATCTGTCGTCGCCGTCGAGCAGCTTATGCCCCTCTATCCGAAGGCGCTTGCTCGCTTCGTGTAAATTCGGCTCCGGCTCGACAGCGATTGCATCGAGGCCAGAGCTCGATAGTTCATCACCCCTTTTAATGCTCACTCATCGTAAGCGGCGCTTAAGACCGGGCGAAGGATCCGGGGCACTGAAATTTGGCGAGGACACTGGCGGTAAGGAGAGTCAGGATCGGTCACAAACAGACTTTCATCGGTTAGACGCTGGCGAGCACTCTGCCAGCCAGGGAGCGAGAAGAGAGAGCATAGCACGCGAACGACGATTTTTGCGTCATTGCACTGTGCTGAATCTACGGCGATTGCAGCTAAGGCCGCGAGTGCAGGCACGGGATAGTAACCATTGCAGTCGCCAATCTTAAAAAAGTACGGTGACTCCCAGTCGCCTTGGTACACGATCTATCCAACGGTATCCCAGTTCTCCGCTGTGGTCGGTGCCAAGGCTTATGAGGAGTGGCTGAGGCGCCTGGCGCCCTGCGAGCCTGTGTCGCTCTACTTCCACATTCCGTTCTGCCGGTCGATTTGCTGGTATTGTGGCTTTCCAACCGCCATGACTCTGCAGGACGCACCTATTCTTGATTATTTGACCGTGCTGCGTGAAGAGATCCGTTTGGTCGCGGAGAAAGTACCCAAAGAACTACCTGTGAGCGACGTACATTTCGGCGGCGGAACGCCAACCCTCATCAAGCCAGCGGAGTTCCTGGATTTGATGAGACTTTTACGTCTCAACTTCGCATTCAGCAGATCTGCAACCATCGCCATTGAGATAGATCCGCGTGCATTCACGGCAGAGATGGCCGAGGCCTTAGGCGCAGCCGGAGTGAGCCGCGCGAGCCTTGGCGTGCAGAGTTTTGATCCCATTGTTCAAAGGGCCATCAACCGAGTTCAGAGTGAGGCGCAGACGGCGGCTGCAGTCAAAAATCTACGCGAGCATGAAATAAGCGGTATTAACTTCGATCTCATCTACGGTCTTCCAAGGCAGACGGTGCAGTCGTGCGTACGGACTGCGACACTAGCTGCGGGCATGCGC
The DNA here is from genome assembly GCF_029714405.1 of Bradyrhizobium sp. CB82. Taxonomy (NCBI): domain Bacteria; kingdom Pseudomonadati; phylum Pseudomonadota; class Alphaproteobacteria; order Hyphomicrobiales; family Nitrobacteraceae; genus Bradyrhizobium; species Bradyrhizobium sp. CB82. The sequence continues at coordinate 7,441,241 of NZ_CP121650.1, forward strand.
CCAGACAGGCTTGCGGTTTTCAGCTACGCACACATTCCTTCATTCAAGAAGAATCAGCGCCTGATCGACGAGGCGGAGTTGCCAGATAATGGCGCCCGCGCGGAACAGGCCGCGGCCGTGGCCGATACGCTAGTCGCCGCCGGCTATCGCCAAGTTGGACTCGACCATTTCGCCTTGCCTGAGGACGAGCTCGCGCTGGTGCAGAAAGCCGGTCGCCTGCGGCGGAACTCATTGGGCTACTCGGCAGATACCTGTAGGACCCTGATCGGCTTCGGGCCGTCGGCTGTTGGGCGATTGGGGGACGGCTACGTCCAGAACGAAGTTACTGAGGGTCCTTACAGCCGGCAGATCAGAGCTGGCCGTCTGGCGACATTCAAGGGCTGTTACCTCACTTCGGAAGATCGCGTCCGAGGCGCCATCATCGAGCGGCTGATGTGTGATCTGGAGGCCGACGTGCCGGCAATCTGTGCCGCCCACGGATTTGATCCAATTTCTTTCGATTCAGCTGAACGCTTGGCGCTCCTCGCTGAAGACGGGATAGTGGACATCGAAGACGGTTTGATCCGCGTAAGGCAGGAACATCGCTTTCTGATTCGATCTGTTGCTGCCGCCTTCGACGCTTATCCATACCGCGCACCCAGTTAGCATAGCCTCCCTCAACAGGCCGAACTATTTGACGCCATTCCGAAGCTCATTCCGGTCGCGTCGCGCAAGGGTCTCGCACAGAGAGGATGGATACGCACAGGCCGCCTCATTTACTCTGAGAAAAGCGCGTACATTCACCGGATGGTAGCGTATGCCTCTCTCCTCTAGCCGGCTCCATTGTGCCCTACTGAAAAAATTTGTGGACAGGAGCATACGAAATCCTGCTCGTGGCAGATAGGGCCCGCTAAGGCCGCGTCGTGGCGAAACGCCCAAGCATTCATCATTGTGTTCGCTTCTCCAGCCTGAGTGATCTCTGGCAATTCATCTACTAGTGCGGCACGCAAGGATTGCGCGTTGAGAATGGATTGAAAAATTCCGATAGATTTTCGATTGCGAAGCGAGAGGGAGTGTTCCGAGCGGAGCACGAGGAGAGATCGAAGGACTCCTTTTAAGACGGCCGACACGACCTGAGGAAGGACAAACTTAGAAGGTTTTCTTTAGCGCGTCGTCGGGAGCGCTCTATTGCCCTCCCCCGCTCCAGAGTTCCTTCCGCTCAATTGCCGAAATCTGCTCAGGTGAAACTGTTCGACCCGACCGACGAATTCCTGGCGGAAGAGCTCGCCGATTTGCCGTGATGCGTGGAGGAACGGGTCCACAGATCCAAGCGATCGAATATATCAGGTCGGCTTTAAGCCTTCGGAATCGGAAACCATCGGCCATGCACTAGGCGGAGATTAGCAGAGCGACTTGGGCTCCTAGCGGTTCTGTCTCGAAGGCCAGAAGCATCAACGTCTGCGCAATCGAACGCGAGCTGGCGCATAAATGCTGCGGAAGATGGTCGAAAAACGCACGATGCGATCGCAATCATAGGACTAACTTCACCGCTCCTGGACGGGGAGCGCGTTGTTAGCAGCGACTGGCCGACATGCACCGTGGAGAGGCAATTTAAGCAGTCTTCGCGGTACGTGGCGGCAGATTCGTTCTCTTCGTACTGAGTTTGCGCGCCGAAAATGAATTTCATTTGATCCATAGATTAGTCGGTCAAGAGAAGTGAAATGGCCATCTACAAAGACGCGAGCTATCTGCAACAATCTTCCAGCGAAGCTTTTGATCAGGATTACGGGCCCGGAGCCGCAGCTCCCCACGCCGGAATTTACCAGTGCATGGGCTGTCATCGCGAGATCGGTATTGCAGCAGGCAACGTGTTGCCGACGCTAGGACATCACGCACACACCACGTCACAAGGATCGATCCGGTGGCGTTTGATTGTCTACGCTGACCATAAGCCAAAATAGTGTGACAAGCGAAGTCCGGTGAAAGCCGGACGGCGTTTACGAGCGTATCGCGACTGAATCTTGTCACTCGGTCGCTGAGGACTCGTGGTCGTTGGCAAGTTTGAGCGAAAGTCCAATGAACCCGCTTGTCCGCGTACACGAGACAGCCAGGATAGCCTCGATTTCAGCCAAAGGTCGGACATGTTCGACGTGTATCTAAACGATAAACATGATCTGCTGGTTGTTCCACAGGGAGCTCCGCTGCCTGCCACGGGTTCGCTCGCGAAGTGGCGAAAAAAGAAGACACGGGTATTCGGCGTCAGTCACGAGATCAGGCTAGCTATTCAGGAGCAAGGCTATTACATGCGAAAGGCGAGCGATTTCGGTAAACATTAGGAAGACCACTATCGCCGATTAAAGCAAGTCGACGAACCCACGCACCACGTAGCTGGAATGGCCGGTCGGAAGCCGCGGTGTGGCCGGACGCGGCCTTATTCTTCTTCGCTTTGCGAGACCAGCTGCACATCGCGCACGTGCGGAACGATTTTGGATTGATGTAGCCTCGCTCAGATGGAAAGTTCGAAAGCTTGGCCTGTCGCTATGTGAGCGGCAATCGTTTCAGTACCTATGCGCGCCCGTGACTGAAAGCAATTCGGAACTGACTGGCCATTCGCCCTCGCAGGACATAGCGGTGGGCGGTGGCTTGGGAAATTGAGTTGTGCAGATCGCTCGGATGATACTGAGGCAGCTTAGCTGCCTCAGATGCGGCGCTTAGCGATCATATATTTCGCCAGTGATGTCTTGAGTATGGCTCAGATGGGATTGCCGGCGATGATGCCCCGTCTTTCTCCTGGAGATTTCTGTTGACCGTCTCATCGAGCGGCGCAAGGTGAGCATCGGCAAGGAGCGCGGACTCTTTATATGGACGATTCATGCGAGACTCCGGGTGATCTGTCTCTATCCCGGACAGCAACGCGCCGGGAAGCGTGCTGAAGTCCAGCGACGGGTTATCCTGCGACGGATCGCGCACAAAGTCAGGACCATCGCGCAACACGGACTCACTATACGGAAGTTTCATGCGAGACCGCGGAAGACGCGTCTGCGCTCCTGCCAGCGTCGCGACGACCTCCGCCGACGGAGCGTCCCTTCGCACTAAGTCAGGACTGTCGCGCAGCGCGGACTCACGATATGGAAGGTTCAGGCGAGACCGCGGAAGACACGTCTGCGCCCCGCCCGGCGACGGGCTGCCCTGCAAATTGCCCGCCCTGTTGAGCGTCCCCGGCGTCCTTAGCGCGCTGAGCTGCTGCTGAAAGTCCGTTGGGCCGTCTTGCCGGCTCGTCCTCTCTTCGCGGATTGGTGACAACCGGTCGGTAGTGTTAACGCGCATACCTCGTCTCCAATTAAGAACCGCCACAGCCGTTCCGGACCCTTAGATAGCAGAGCTGCCTTTCGAGAAGCTGACGAGATCGCTGTCGTGTAGATTGGCTGATCAGAAGATTGCTGGGTCTCACCGGACTGGCACTTCACCGGCCGCCCTATTCGCGAGGACACTACGCCACCGCGCAAGGCGGCCTGACGGCGCGGGCTGTTGGGTATGGACAACCGCTATATCGATCCCAAGTATATCGCGCGTGAATCCGGGTGTCGCGCCGGAGCCGGTTTGAGGCGTTCGGTTGAGAACGAGGGATCAGTTTGATGTCGACAGGTTCGCGGCAGTCGTGCCGGGCGATATCCTGGAGGTCGTCGTGTCATCCGTTGGCGCAAACGAGCAATCCAGCAGAGAGCCTATGGTCTTGAGTCTTGTTAATCGTCGAACATTCGCCGCGGCCGGGTTTTCTACCCTCGTGTGCGGACAAACCTTGATGCAGCAGGGGTGGGCCGCGCAAGTCGGGAGCCCCGTGGTCGCCGGCTATCTGGCCCCTTGGAAGGCCCGGCCAGGCGGTCCGAGCATCAGGACGATCCCAGCTCGCGAGCTGACCCACTTGATGTACGCATTCGGTACCGTCTCGGCAGAAGGACTAGCTGAACTTACGGACCGTTGCCTCGACGCCGGGGCCTGCGACGGGACGGCGCCCCCCGGTCCGTTCGGCGGCAACTTCGCCCAACTCGCCGAATTGAAGCGGAACAATCCGCAGCTTCGGATCCTGATTTCGTTAGGCGGTTGGAGCGGATCGAAATATTTCTCGGTCGCAGCTGCCACGCCGCTCTCGCGCGCGCGATTTGCACAATCCGTCATCGAGGTGTTCTTTCGGCCGTATCCAGGTCTGTTCGATGGCGTCGATGCCGATTGGGAATTTCCCGTCTCAGGAGGACGTCCAGGAAATCTCGCGCACCTTAACGACCGTGGCAATTTCACGCTCCTGATTGCAGAGCTCCGCCGAAAGCTCGCGGACTTTTCCGCGTTGGAGCGCCGGAACCTGGAGCTCACCATCGCGGTGTCGTCCACGCCTGACAAAATTATCAATCTAGAGGCGGCCGCTCTCGCCCGCCTGGTCGACCGAATTAATGTGATGGCCTACGACTATCATGCGGGCTCGGCCTTTGCCGGCTTCAATGCCCCACTGTTCGCCGGTGCCGGAGATCCAAATCCCGACCTCAATGTCGATGCGAGCGTGAACGCCTTGATCCGAGCCGGCGTGCCGCCCGCCAAGGTGACGCTCGGGATGGCCTTCTATGGCCGAGCCGTTGCGGGCGTGACGCAAGAAAAGGGCGGGCTTTTCCAACAGGGGGCTACAGCGAGCGAGGAGTGGGGAGGAAGCGACGGCATCGATTATCGGGATCTCGTTGCCCGGCGACCGGAGGAGCAGGGCTTTCGCCGATATTGGAGCGACGAGGCCCAGGTGCCGTGGCTCTATAACGCCGAACGGCGCTTGTGGATCAGCTACGACGATCCACTCTCCATCGCATGCAAGGCGACGTACGCTCGCGCCCATGCGCTCGCCGGAATCATGGTCTGGGACTTATTCGCCGACGACGGTTCGCTGCTCGCAGCACTCCGCACTCCGCTTGTGCGAAGGTCCGAATAGGAGCGTAGTTACTTTCCTGCTCGGCGTGATCGAGAAGTCGGGCACCGTTGTTTGACAAGCCGCCGACAAGGGCCGCTTTGCGGTTACCAAGATCGCAAGCGATGAATATTTATCCGCGCCGCTGCGCAACGTCGCCTTACGGGCATCGTACTTCCATTCGGGGCAGGTCTTGAGTCTCAAGCAGGCGGTGGGCGTGATGAGCGAAGCGCAGCTCGGCGCCAAGCCAGGCAAAAAGGAGGTGGATGATATCGTCGCATTCCTTCGCCAACCGGGCAGCTACCAAAGATCAAATACCCGATCTTGTCGGTGCGGACCGACCCAACGCCGCCTCTTTCGGCCAGCAATAGACGGGCATTTGCTCTCATCACTGGACTGTCGTCAGCAATTTAAGGCACTCTCAGTCGTAAAGCGCATGCTCACTCTAAAAGCATGGTCAGTTTGACGACACCGTCTTCCAACTCGCCACGCGCGAATCTTTCGCGGGCCGCACGCTCCAACTCTTTCCGGTGCTTGTGAAGATAGCTGGAAGCCTGGTCGGGAGTCCGGAATGTCGTCTGAAGTTGGCACAGTTGCCGCTCAGCGCCGATTGCCAGTAGGGAAGTGATTAATTGGCCGTCTTGCGAATTATCTTCAGGCGTGATCCGCACGGACTTCATGTAGCCGTCTCCTAAGACTCGGAAGATCCCAGTTCTTTGGAAAAGCGCCCGCAGACGCGTTCAAAAAAGCAAACGGCTACTGAATAGAGGCAACGTGAGCCTATTAGCACAAGGGCGCCCCTACGCAAATGTTGCCATTCAATCAATGATACAGACGTCGCCAAGGCCTTCCGCGAGGCATGGAACCAAAGTGAGTTGTCTCGCAATTCACTCGCCGCCGCCTTCGGCCTATAGGCGCGAAAGGCAGCGCTTAGCGACAACGCAACATACAGCCGTGCAAAACAAAGTGTTCTGACACCTTGAAGGCGGATTTGTCTGCCTCACCTTGACACCGCCACGGCGATTGAGCCCGTCAATGAAACTGTATTGGTGCTCGTCAGATCGCAACAAACGCACGACACCGATGATTTTATCGTGAGACCATCACTGGCAAGCGTTTAGCGTGGATTCTGGGAACAATGGTGATCGACGAGAATGGCAGTCAACAGGAAGCAGGAACGTCAGCTCAATAGACTGCGCTCTTGATTGATCGCTGAGAAAATCTGCCAGAGCCCTCCTGGCGGGATCGGGAGCGTTTCGATGACCAGGATAGAGGTCTCGAAGAAGGACCTCGAACGTATCGCGCTTCAGGAAATCTGCAGCTTTCCGGGTACAGAACAGGTGATTTCTGTCGAAATAGAATCTGCGGCTGACCGGCCTTAAGGCATGAATTGGATCCTTCACGTCACGGCGCGGGACAAAGCGGATCTTGATCGCATCCAGTACGCTGCGAGAACGACGACTGAGCGATTGAAGCGCCGGTATAGCCTTGAGGCTAACTCTTAGCGGTGCGCTCTTGGCAGTTCTTGGCATGCGAAGAGAATTCATTGATCGAAGGCAAGACGACGCTGCCCTGCGCTGGTCGCCCGATGTGAATGAACGATGCGCTGAACGACGCGCTTGTTTACCGGCGCGGTCTGGCGGGTCGCGGCAGGAGCGGATAGCGGCCCCGTTTCAGACGCTTGGCGCGGCAGGTCTTCGAATCGTTCGGCCGCCGCTGGAGCAGCAGGCTGCAGCGGATTCGATGTGTCGAACACGATCTTTTCCGGAAGAACTCGCGCCGAGTGAATCCGAATAATCGTCCGATCGATCTCTTGGTCGTCGGCCTGAGCCACAGTCGCTGCTGGAAGGTAGCGATCGGCGATGAAGAGAAGGATTAGGAGCAAAGCGCCGGTGAACAGAAAATATCGAATGATTAGCATAGGTCCTCGCTGACAACTCGCGTCAACGGGAAAATCCGGCAATGGTTCCGGCGCTCTACTATAAGTCTTTCGGGCGCAGTACTGCTCGTGGGTGCCCGTGGCTGGGAGACCGATTGCGCGCCCCGCCTGTCCACGTTGTCGGCTATCGGCCGAGCGTGACCGTTTGGGCACGCCGCAGAAATACGCCAGTTACCGCTGAGTTACTGCCCGATCCCAGCAAACCAAGACTGACGGCCCCGCCGGCTTGAACCGGCATCGTAGCGACTTACCAAATCATGGCTGTAATCGCGAGCGGGCCTGCAGCCGCCACTAACGAAACGAGCCAATGCCCCGCGAGATCAGAATGTACGCTGCGTACAGATCTGGTTTGCGGGTACCGGCATCGCCGTTGCGCTTCGCAGTGAGCTCCAAAGCCCGACATTCCGACACGACTCTCATCGTCAGCCCGCCAGCAATACACTGCGAATCTCATGCAAAACGAACGTGGGGGTGCCGCCTCGCCGGCGTCGCATCGACTCGCGGGCCGGAGTGTTTGACCAAAGCGAGGTCGCCGTTGCCGCATGCATGACTAAGGCGCCTGGAGCGCGTAGATGACTGCAATCTGGGTACGGTTCTGCAGATTGTATTTGCGTATGATATTGCTGACATGCGCACGCACGGTGTTTTCCGAAATCTGGAGTTCACAGGCGATGTTCTTGTTCTGCATGCCGCGGGCAATCAGCATCATGAGTTCGCGCTCACGCGGCGTGGGTGTGACGGTTACCTTTGTGTTCATGATCAATTTTCCCGTGGCATGAGGTTGATGTGACCATCTCGGCATTATTTCTCACTCCACCTTGAGCGCTTCGATCGGACTGAGCTTGGAAGCCATGTGGGCGGGATAGAACCCGAAGATCACACCGGTCATGGCTGAAAATCCGACGGCAAGGCCAATCGACCGCACGTCGATCGCAGTGATCCAGCCGGCCAATCGCGCCACCGTCATCGACAGCGTGATGCCGCCGACGACGCCGATGGCGCCACCAAGAAGACAAAGGACGAGAGCTTCACAAAGAAATTGCAAACGAATATCGCGCATCCGGCCACCGAGGGCGCGGCGAATTCCGATCTCTCGGGTACGTTCAGTGACGGAAACGATCATCACGTTCATGATGCTGATGCCGCCGACGAGGAGCGAGACCGAGGCGATCGCGAACAGCAGCAGCGCCACGGTGCGGATGGCGCCCTGTTGCGCCTCCATGGCGGCCGCGGGATCCTGCACCTTGAAATCGTCGGCCTGGCCGGCGGGAATCCTGTGTCGTTGCCGCAGCAGGCCTTCGATCTCGCTGATCGCGCCCGCCATCTGGGTATCGGAGGCGACCTTGACGAGGATATAGGCGATGGCGTCCCGGTTGATACCGCTTGCGCTGCCGAGAAAGCGCAGCTTGGCCGTGGTCAGTGGAACGAAGGCGACATCGTCCTGCGAGGGTCCCTTGCGATCGAGCACGCCGATGACTTCGAGCGGGACCTGCATGATCCGGACTTGCGCGCCGATCGGATCGTCGCCCGGCGCGAACAACTCTTTGGCGGCGGCACTGCCGAGAATGACGATCTTCGCGGCGCTCGCTTCCTCGGCCGCGGAGAAGTATCGACCGGATGACAATTGCCAGTCGCGCACCATGAAGTGCGAGGTGGTCGTGCCGTTGATCGTGGTGTTCCAGTTCTTGCTTTCCCGGATGACTTGCGCTGTGCCAGAGACCGAACCCGCCGCGGTCTGGATCTCCGGAATCTGATCGAGGATCGCCCGCACGTCGCCCTCGGTCATCGTCAGCTTGGTGCCGGCCTTCATGCGAACGGCACCCTGCTGGACCGCGCCCGGCATGATCATCAGCACGTTGGAGCCGATCGAACGGATCTGCTCCTCGACGCGAAGTTGCGCGCCCTTGCCGATGGCGAAGACGGTGACGATCGAGGCCACGCCGATCACGATGCCCAGGATGGTCAGGATGCTGCGCAACGGGTTCAGGCGCAGCGCATGAAGGGCGGTCTGAAGGGCCTGATATGCCGTCATGATGCCCAGACCTTTTTCGGCATTGGATCACGTATCTCATCGGCGACGACCTCGCCGTCATGCAGGCGGATGGTTCGTTCGCAGCGCGCGGCCACGCTGGAATCGTGCGTGATCATCACGATGGTCTGGCCGCCGTCGTGGAGAGCGTCGAACAGGGCCAGAATCTCGGCGCCGGTCCGGCTGTCCAGCGCGCCGGTCGGCTCGTCCGCGAGCAAGATCGCAGGCGATGCGACGAGGGCCCGCGCGATCGCGATACGCTGCTGCTCGCCGCCGGAGAGCTGTCGCGGAAAATGCCGCGCCCGGTGCAGCATGCCGACCGCCTCAAGGCACTGTTCGGCACGCAACATCCGCTGCTTGTGGCGGATGCCGCCATAAACGAGCGGCAGCGCCACGTTCTCGAGCGCATTGTGGCGCGCGAGCAGATTGTAGGATTGGAACACGAAGCCGATGCTGTGCGCGCGCAATTCGGACCTGCGGTCATCAGGCAGGTCGGCGACGTCGCCGCCTTCCAGGAGGATCTCGCCCTCGCTCGGACGATCGAGTAGTCCGATCATGTTCATCAGGGTCGATTTCCCTGACCCCGAAGGGCCCATGATGGCAAGGCTTTCGCCGCGCCGGATGTCGAAGCTGACGGCGCGCACCGCGGTCACCGCGACACCGTCGGTCCGGAAGGTGCGACAGACCGATCTGAGGCTGACGAGTGCGGGGAGGGCTGTCATGACCCGAACCTTATTCCAAGCAGTTCCATGCCCGCGGGCCGGATCGCCTGACCGACCGCCACCTGGCTGCCTTCGGTCAGGTCGCCGCTTTTGAGCGCGACCTGTTCGGCGCCGTCGGTGCCGACCGTGACAGCGATGCGCTTGAGCGAGCCCGTAGACGTGCGCAGCCATACGCCGTCCCGGCTTTGGGTCGTGGACGGCTGCGTGCCGCTCGGCTGGAAGCGGAGCGCCGCGACCGGCACCTTCAGAACGTCGTCCTGGCGGTCGATCACGATCTTGACGAGCGCGGTCATGCCGGGGAGCAGCGCGCCGTCGAGATTGGAGGTCGACAGCACGACGGTATAGGTGACCACATTTTGCTGCGTCTTGGGCGCCTTGCGGACCTGCCGCACGACTGCCTCGAAGCGGCGGTCCGGATAGGAATCGACCGTGAAGTGCGCGCGCTGGCCGGCGGCGATGCGTCCGATATCTGCCTCGTCGACCTGGGCGTGGATCTCCATGTCCTCGAGCCGGTGCGCCACCAGGAAGGCAGTTCGCGCCTCAAGACCGACCGCGAGGGTCTGTCCCTCGTTGATGAACCGGCCGACGACCACACCGTCAATCGGAGAGCGGATGATGGTGCGGTCGAGATCGGCCTCGGCGGCGCGGAGAATGGCCTCCTTCTCCGGCACGGCTGTCCTCGCCTGCTGGAGCTCGGCCTCGATCCGGCGCAGGTCGGCGGTGGCACCTTCGACGGCGTAGGCGTTCAGGGTCACGAGGACCTCCGCCTCGCGCTCCTGTGCGAGGCGCGCGGTGAAATCGGTCTGCGCGTCCTCGACCGTCGTGGTCGCTACCACGTTCTGCGACTGTAACGCCAGTTTGCGCTGGAGCGTCCGCTGCGCCGAAGCCTTGACCGCCTGGGCGCTGTCCAGTTTGGCCGCCAGCACCGCCCTTGTGCCCTTCGCATTCTCAAGGTCGATCTTGCCGCGGTCGAGCTTGGCTTGCTCCAGCTCGACATTGGCGCGCGCCATCTCGACCGCCGCCTTGGCTTCGTCGACCTTGGCCGCAAAGCTCCGCGAGTCGATCTGTGCCAGCGGCTGGTCCTTCCGCACATTGTCGTTGAAGTCGACGTGGACCTTCGAGATCTGCCCCGACAGTTGCGATCCCACTTCGATCGTCTTCACGGGCTGAAGCGCGCCGGTGACCGTGATCGTCTGTTCGATGCTGCCGCGCTGGATCGAGGCATAGCGGAACATCGGCGGGTCGGAGCCGATGGTCGGAGCTTCCTGCACCATAGACGCGCGATCGACCCTGTTGCCGATCCAGGCAAGGGATGAGCGTGTGCCGCCGGTATCGGCGATAAACGCAACGACGAATACGGCCACGCCGCCCAGCGCGACAATGATTGAACGAAAACGCATTTTGAAAATCTGACCTAAAAATGACGTGGATCATGTTGCGGACAAAGCCTGGTGTCGAGTACCGCGAGAGAAAAGCGATGAACTCACTGCTTTGAAGATTTCAACAGTCTTTCCGTTTCTTGCCCGCTCCTGTTCTTGGAATTGATCGCGCTTATCGCCGCAGTCCTTGCTCAACCATCCTGTTCTGAAACGGCCACATCGAATAGAATCTCCCGCTAGAAAAACGTTGCGGTTCCGCGAAAGAGAGCTCATTTTGCGCTCTTTCTTGGCTGCTTTTCAATATATCACTAACTCTATCGTGCATGTGTACGAACTCGCCGTGACAGATCAGTGACTTCATTCGTCGTCTAATCCGCAAGCGGCTTTAAGATCCGCACGTATGGCGCAGCTATTCTTTCACTCGACTGCCTTGACTTTTTCAGATGGCGTTTGAATTCGCATGCTCGAGACGAATGCCGTCGCGCAAGCGAAATGCCATCGCACAAAACCAGCGCGGATTACCTCCCCCACGCCGGATGTCCGCGGAAGAATATCAGGAGGCACAATCTGCACTAGTCAGGAGCGCGCGAATCCGGCGACTGGTACCCTCGACTCGGCCGGCATGCACAGAACTGGTGTCGAGATTCTCGCAACAAATGCACACCGCCGTCGGGCGCCCTTTGAGAGCGGCATCGGGCACGCTGATCAATACCGCCCACTTCAGAGGTGAAAACATGCCGGACGGAATAAACGCCGCCCGGACCGGGCCCCACGAGCAAGATTTTCTACATCTTCCGCCAGAGCGGAGGAACCAGGAGAAGGGTGAACTCGCCCGCATCAACCTCGCGGCTGGGTGGTTGCTTGATCCATAGCGCATTAAGTGATGTACAAATAGAAACTCGGCGCGTTGGCATCGCCCGGATCATGATAAGCTGGGCGAGATGCTCAGACTCGGTTCGCCAACGCGAAATATCCCCTCCGCGTGGCCGATATAGTGTCGTCGGAACCGGAGCCACCCTCCCCGAGAACATGCGATCATCTATCGCGCCTGCCGGCTGCTGCCGTCGAAGGTGCCGACACGCGGATGGAAGGACGGAAGCTCTCTCATAAGACGACGCGAGAACCTTTCTCAATGACTTAGCTGCTTCGCCGCGTACATCTGGCCCGGCCATTACTCCTCACATCGCGGTTTATTGTCGGGTGCGACGGCAAGCTTAGCTCACTTGCCCAAAACTTTGACTGCGATCGCTTGCAGACCGTCTTCGCCGAGTTCCTCGATATAGCTAACGCGCGCTCCGACAGCGATCTCCGCGCCAGCTCCCAGAATACTGATGCTGCTGAAGTAAATCTCCTGATTAGTGGCGCTCTTGAGGAAACCGAACTGGCGCCCTGGATCAATCCGCACCACGGTGCCAACCGTCTCTGCTTCCCGGGACGCTATCCGACCGCTGCCAATCAGATTCTCGTGCTCCCTCAGGTGGCTCCGTACTCGGTTGAACGCATCGTCCACGGCCGAGCTTAGATCGGTGTACTGCTCACCCCCCTCAGACCTCCATCCGATATCCACCTCGCTCCCATTGGGAAGCGCGAGCCGAATGCTTACGTGGTACTGACTATCCGGCTCGCGACGATCACCCGAGCCTCGCACGGTGATTCGTCCCACCGTCGCTCGACCGTACAGTTGTTCCAGTTCGGAAATGTGCCGTTCAATGGCGGCTTGCAATCCTGGGGGCGGTGCCAGATTCTCGAATGCGATTTGAGCCATGATATAGTGTTTCCAATTCGATCCGATCAGGCTTGGCTAGCGTTCAATCCAGCCTAAATAAATCGAGCTTGGCTTGATCCCCATCGGCCTGTTCAACATGCGTTCCTGCCTCAACTGCCGAACAGATGGTTAGCGTCTACTACGACACGCCAGCTGCCGAATTGACGTCACATCTCCTCGAGCTCGCGCCAAGCTTCATGAAACTCCAGCGACCTCAGCCTTCAAACGAGAACCATTTGGATCCCGGCGGCGAACAGAACTGCCGCGAGGATGAACCTGGTGGCTGTTTGACCCAGCCATTTGAGGCCGATCGCCGTTCCTGTGATGGAGCCCCCCAGCGCGGCGATGGCATATGACCCGAGATGCAAAGACGGAACTTGGCCGGCGAGAAGAACTCCGGCTAACCCGACAGTGGAGTTCGCCAGGATGAATGGGCTCGACAGCGCAGTGGTCTGCTTAGGAGACGCCCAATTCAATGCAATGAGCGTCGGAGCCAAGAACACTCCGCCGCCAACACCGGTCAGGCCAGAAATCAGGCCGACGATCGCTCCAACACTTACGGTACCCCAGAGCGGGATTTGGCGATCCTGATCGCTGACCCGATCGCGCCGTAAGGTCATCACGGCGCCTGCCAGGAGAAGGAGGATGCCAGTCATTGGCTTGTAAATGTAATCCCCGAGAACGATAAGACCGCCGCCAAGTGCCATTGGCGTTGATGAAAATAAAAGCGGACGCAGCATTGTCCAGTCAACGGCTCTGTTGCGATTAAAGACCCAAGTTGAATAAGTCGCGACAACCACGTTGAGAGCAAGCGCTGTCGGGCGCATCTCTGTTGGCGGAAGAGCGGCGAACGCCATCAGCCCGAGAAACGCGGTCCCGCCCGCCTGCCCGACCGTCGCGTAGAGCAGTGAGATGACGGCCAAAGCCAGAGAAAACATGCTGCACCGACTTTGGCGAAGTTTTTCGCCTTCCGACGCCAGGCTGATAGCGGCTCAGCGCGTACATCGGCTTCCGAGATCGCGAGTGACGGCTTTAGGCAACGAGTGAGCACATCTTTCAGGTTCATCGGGCGGCCACATCTATATTGCATCCTGATTTTCTTCTGGCTTGATTGAGTACGATTGCCACGTGCGCGTCATCTTCATCAATTGCCAATGTTAGTAGTTGACCGTATGACCAGGCTCGGAAAAACGGTCTCCAGAACCTTGAAGCTGTCACCGAGGCGGCCGATGTATATTTGCACTAGCTGTGCGTTTAAAAAGTGCGCGGCCGATGTGCTGGCCGACAAGGCAGAACTGAAAAAGTATGCCGCTAACGTCGCGCTTTTCGCTTGGACGGCCTGGGGCAATCGCCCGAAGAGATGGGGCAAGCGAAGCTCCCGTCGACTGCTGGCGAGCATCGCGGCTCCGGCTCATTGCTCCTGGAGCTTGGTGCGAACTGATCCTTCGCATTGGATCGGCGAAGGAGGAAGCGAGGAAACGCCAGGTGTCGGCAAAGCCGCACCTCTGGCAGTTGGCGGACGTGCCGGTGCGCCGTGAAGCCAAATCCAGCAAAGCCGAGGATCCGCACCACAGCCTTTGCGAACAATCCGACAGCAGCTTTGCGAGTTTGTCGGGTTTGAGCCGATCTCCCTAGTCTGACGCTACGCACACGATCGCGAGGCGCTCGCAGACCTCGCAATTTCGCCTTCGGCACGCAGCTTGCTTCGCCCAGCACACCATCACCGTCTCGCCTCCCGGCTCGGTGATGCAGGGGCGGACCGGACGTGTCACGGCGTGTTGTGTCCGCCCCGACCGATCTGCGGTGAGGTGACATGAAACAGCATATGCGGGCGGCGGCGGCTGCGGTCGCCTTTGCTCACGCGCTCCGCCGCGAGGTCCTCAGCTTGTACGAACACGAGACCCGTGGGTACAACAGGATCAGGGTGTGGGTAAACGCAAATTGGGCGAGCGGATACGACTACGACAATCAGTGCAAAGTCGGCGGCTCACTGCCGCATATGTTTCACCACGGCGTGAGATCGCGTTGGCGGCTGAGGCCGAGCCCCCTGGGAGCGTACAGCGGCTTTGATCATGACACTTCATCTTTCTTTTCCGTAAAGGTCACCAGCAAGCACGCCAGGGTGTTCGATCACCGGGAAGGCGCGGACTTCACGTACACGATCTGGTCGGGGAGCCGCACTCCAATCACGGAGTGAATCGATGACAAGCAATCTTGACACTTTACGCAGTGCAGGTTTGCGCCGCAATCCGGGTTGCGCGTTACCGGTCAATGCACAGACCGGGGCCGCTTTGGTCACGAGCGGTCGGCTAGAGGCAGCTTCGATGGAGCGGTACACGGCCTACCTAGTCGGGCCAGATGGGCATGCTGTGGGTTTTGTCGAATTTATCTGTTCTGATGAGGGCGCAGCAAAGGAGCGGGTACGGCAAGTTGCAAATGATTACGCGATTGAGCTTTGGCAGAGCGATCGCAAGATAGTAGCGTATGAAGCACAACGGTAGCCCTCAGCACGAGAGGTACGATGCGGTTGCGGCCGTCTAGCGACAGAGGTTGAGACGCTATGGCCACCGTCTATCGCGTCGGACTCGCGATCAGAACTTAGACTAGTCGTTCACATCGACATCACTACGCCGATACGAACTTGTCCAAAAGCGTTTTTATAGGCTCTTTGGCCCGCAAACCACGCGTTCCCCTCCTCTTAGAGGCCGCAGTAGTGCGAAGGTTTAGCCGCCGTTCTTGCGCCGCAAGCGGCTTTTCAAGACGAGGTTGGGTAAGAAACTCTGAGAATGAGTCGCGAATTATGTCCTGCATCCCTAACGCAACGAAAACCACTCTAGCCGTCTCGATGCCGGACCGTCAGCCTGGAAACAAGCCGTCTTTTGAGAGGTGGCCTTGGGGGATCGTTTGTTGGCGACTTGAGAGCGAATAGCGCATCTGGCATAGGCCGGCAATACCCCAATGACGCGCCTTGCTCGCAACCGGAGGTCCTTCTCGGATTTAATGCATGCCGCTGAGCAAGCGAAAGGAACCTCCTCGATACGATCCCAGAATTCGCAATTTTCCCTTTGGCAGATCTGCATCACTTCGCCGTGGGCGTCGATTGGGCGGCAGCGCGGCGCATAAGTGAATCCACGTCTTTCTGCCCCAGCAATCCACGTTCTATGGCACGCGAGAAACGATCGATGTTCATCGAGCGCTTCCCGCACGATCGCGGCAACACTTGCGTACCCGAACTTGGGTACCAACGCTGTTGCTAGAGCACACGACGCAAGCAGATTCTGCCGCGAACGCTCCTCATTTACTGTAAGCGAGCGCACATACCGTTCGATCAAGACAGTCGCCGAACGCTGCAGGAGAGTGATCGATTCGATCAGACGATCGCAGACTAGCATGTCGTAACAGTTGATCTCCAACAGTCCTTGTTGGCAGGCCATTGCTATGGAAGCGTCGTTCCGGCGCGGATCTCTTGAGACGCCTCAATGATGGCATCCGCTTTCTGCGCTGACAGCGCGCCGATCTCTTGATTCGCTCGCGCCGCCGCTTCTTTTATCATCGCCAGTGCAGGGACAAACTCAGGCAGCGTCGACGATCGTGCGGCGCGTGAGTGGAAAATTCTCCAAAGCCCGGAGAGTATTGATGCCGTAGAGCGCGTCCGCTGGTAGTTGTCTCTCACCAAGAACGTCTTCTTCGGTTCGCATTTCGCCCATGACATTGTATTCTCGCGTTTCTAGGGTGACCCATCGATATCCCGACTGGGCTTCGCCAGAGCAGACAACGTCTAGCGAGAGAGTATCTCCTGCAAAGTGCGACCGCGAACTGACAAGGTCAGATCGTAGAGCTGTCCTGGTGAGCACCATTCTGACATCCGCCTTGCCTAAGCGGGTCGCTATCGAGGTGCGAGATGCCGCGAGCTTTGCCGATACATCGCTAATTCGGCTTCCCTATAGACGGCAGAGGGACCAGCCGAGATAGAACAGTTCGGAGCAAATGGCCCCTGCCCTCTGACCCAATTTGCGAGAGGCGCTGAATTGCATGGATCCAAGAAGCCACGTTAGCTGACCAACCCAATGGCCATAAATGTGGTGGGCGTTCACGCTATCTGGCCGCGGTGTTCGCCTAGCATGGCGGATACCGACAGTATGGGGATGTCCCGGGTTCTGTTGAACTTCTGAAGAGGTCGGCGTTGCCCACCTTGAGCCGGTAGGCTCGGGGTGCTGATTCCACAAAGGAGAGCAACGCCATGACGAGAGATATCACACCGGCTGGTTCGCCGGCGACCGGGGCTGTGGACGAAGCGTTTGCAGAAGTGCGGGCGAGCTTCGATCGGTTCTGCCTTGCGGCAGGGATCGAGGCGCTCGGCACGATGATGGAGGCGGATGTCACGGCGGCCTGCGGGCCGCGCCACGGTCGCGATGCGGGGCGGCAGGCGCACCGTTGGGGCCGAACGCGGGGCCGGATCGGCTTCCACGGCGGCAAGATCGAGGTCGAGCGCCCGCGGGTCCGGGGCGTGGACGGCCGCGAGGTCACGATCCCGAGCTGGGAAACGGCAGCGCAGGAGGACTGGCTCGGTCGCTGGGCGATGAACCTGATGCTGATCAATGTGTCGACGCGCCGGTTCGGCCGCGCTGTCCGGCTGCCCGAGGGTGACGTGCCGGCACCGCCCGGATCAGGGGTTTCGAAGTCGGCGGCCTCGCGGAGGTTCGTAGCGCTGTCGGCGGCGCGGCTGGCCGACTTCATGGCTGCCGATCTGTCCGCGCTCGACCTTCTGGTGGTCCAAATCGATGGGCTGCATCTCGGCGACGATCTCGTGCTGGTCGCCGCGATCGGGGTTGACGGCGAAGGCAACAAGCATCCGCTGGCTCTGGTGGAAGGGGCGACCGAGAACGCCGCAACGGTTCAGGCCCTGCTGGACAACCTGGTCTCGCGCGGGCTCGACCCGACGATGCCAAGACTGTTCATCGTCGACGGCGCGAAGGCGTTGTCGAAGGCGATCCGCCGCACCTTCGGTTCGGCCGCTGCGATCCAGCGCTGCCAGATCCACAAGGCGCGCAACATCATGGAACGCCTGCCGAAAGAGCATCATGCGGCCACCCGTCGGGTGCTGCGCCAGGCCTGGGAGCTCGATGACGCCGACAAGGCTGAAAAATTGATCCGCAATCTCGCGCGCCGACTCGACCAGCAATGGCCCGGCGTAGCGGCCAGCATCCTTGAAGGCCTCGATGAAATCCTGATTGTCGTCCGGCTGAAGCTGCCGAAGGAGCTTCGTCGATCGCTCGCCTGTACCAACATCGCCGAGAACATGATGGGCACCATTCGCCGCGTCACGCGCAACGTCAAACGCTGGCGGGATGCTGGTATGGCCCTGCGCTGGGTCGCGGCCGGCATGATCGAGGCCAACAAGGGCTTCCGACGATTGAAGGCGTATAAGCAATTGTCGGTTCTGCGTGCGGCCCTTCAAGCTCACCACGATCGCATGACGATCAAGCCCGTTGCCCACGTCACGAGGGCCGCGTAACATTCATTCCGGCAACGTAGGCCCGGCGTAGTTCAACACCGATCGGGACATCCCCGACAGTATTGCAAGATCCGCATTGGCGTGCTTGTGAATTTCCCCCTATCTTTGAAGGCTTAGAAGAATATCGACGTAGACACTAACACGTTCAACGCATGTCCCGTTCGCGGTGTGTAAGTGATGCTTGTCGGGTTATTGACGTATGTCAGTCCTAAGCTTGAATATACCCCGGGTGACAGATGTGCCGTGTAGGTTGCGGAAAGCGCCGTACTGTCGCGATGCACAAGATGGCCCTTGGCCACGGCAGCTTCTACTGCAACGTTGCTCCACGCAGTGTTGGTGGCAACAATCGCAATCTGATCACTTGGACGGCTGTCAAACAACCCCTTCGCGTAGAGACGGAGCTCGTAATACTCACTCACCCTGTTTAAGTCGGGCGGCGCGTACATCACAGAAAATCCTGCATAGATGCCACGAGCTGGTGAGCCTTGGACATCCGACTGCCAGAGTTGCCTGTCCGCTGCCACGTAATAGATGCTATTCCCGTCGGATCTCGGTTGGTTCGGATACTGCAGGTCAGTGAAGCTGCTATTGGTGAAACCGGCACCTACCCGCAACCAAGTCTCAGGTAAACCTGGAGCAGCTTTGTTCTTGTAGCCGGCTTCGTCGAGCAAGAGAACGCCCGCGTTCGTCGTGCTCCAGTTTAACCCGGTCGGATTTTCGCGAATGTGCGCAAATTGACCGTCTGGACTGAGTGAACGCTGTACTGAAATCCGGTTGTAGAACCGGTCATCAAAATTGTACTTTAGATTGAAGGCTGGCGTCGGCGCGGCATTGTTGCTCATGCCTGCTTGGTACAAAATGTGGGATGACGCTCCAAAAACGTTTACTGCTGCGTTTCCTCCGACCACCGTGCCTACGAACTCATTTATGTTCCTGAGATAGCCCATTTTGAGCTCGAGTTTCCCGTCAAAAAACGTTTGATAGTAGGCAATCGTATTGATCCCAACTCTATCTGGCCCCCCGGGCTTCCATGTCCAGTACTGCTGCTGGGCTCCTACGATGATCTGACCATCGGGAATCCCAAATCGGCTGAGATCATAGGTCACGATCATGAAATTCAGGGTATTGAATGTCGGGTTCTGACCAGCATATAGCTGATCACGAATGGTGCTCTTCGCTGCATTCGGTAGCTGATTGTCCACGAAGGTGTTTACAGTCCCGCCAACATAGCCGATTCCGACTTCCCCCAGCGCAGATCTAACGCCGCCGTAATCCTGATCTATTGTATCGGCCGGACCAGGAATATTGAGCCACATACCTTTTTCGCGTAGGTCCTCGAACTTTGCGAAAGGACCGGCTTTCTGTGGAGTTTTATTCTTTGCAACTACAGGCGCACCGTCGCGCTTTGCTGCAAACGCATTGACCGTTTGTGCAAGCGCTGCCCTATCGACGAGACGCGCTGCTTGTTGGCACCCGTACCTTCGGTAGGGCTTAGCCGAACGGTTCTTCTTTTGAACTTCTCCTTGGGTGACCTCGTTAGGAGTACCGCTTTGTGGGCTAAGCACAGTGGCAGCTTGTGCCAGCGCCGTATCCCCGACGGGACTCGCAGTGATGGACAGTGCGATAGTAATCCATCTCCGCGCGTTTGCTCCATGAAATTTCGTCCGCAGCGCCCTAGCCGTGATAGAAAGCGATGGACGGCCACGAAGCGCTGAGACCTTTGAGGGCTTGGTCCTCGATGATAGCGCGAGAAAGCTAGCTAGCGGCTTCCATGAGACGGGAACGACCGCTGTAGGAGTGGGCCTCACAGCAGTAGATGACGAGACAGCAGATCCATCACGCCTGCTGGCGTAGGCAGATCTATATTGCATCCCGACTTCCTTAGCGTGTGAGGCGTGACTTTTCGCTGCCGCTCGATTGCCACGTGGTCGCCACTGCATCAATTGCTAAGGTTGGTAGGCGACATCAGCCGCAGGGTGCTGCTTCTCGATTCGCGAACTTAATGTCAGATGGGGCGCGCGACCAATCTGTGCTCTTTCCTCACGGGGCTCGTCTACAAGTAGAGCGACGGGCCAAGCGTTCTGCCATCCTCGCCAGAAAATGGAGATTGTGTGCCCGAGGAGGTTAGCGCCCGTCTCAAGCCTCTCCTAGGCGAGGACACGACTACGGCAGCTCACGTAGGATGGACAAGAAGATGTGCTGATGGTGGCTCAGAAGAACTGGCGACTGCTCGGCATCTGCCGAGGCCACTGCGGATGAGTAGGCGGATCGTGAGACCACGGCAATGGTTGCCCCCATGGAGAGAGCATTTTTCGAAAAGCGTGCGCCCCTTCTGGCGCGGTTCAAGACCGACATCCATCGGCGAAACGGGCGGCTGGTCGACTACTAGTACCGCTACCGCGTAGCTGCTGAACCCGATATGCCCTCTAAAGAATAGTTGCTGCTTTTCGATTTGCGCGCTCGCAGCATCAGGTTCATGGTAGGTGCGATGGCGAACCAAGCTTCCGAATACTGCACGGAGCGATCGAGCGCATAACGGCAGAGTTTCCATCGGCCGGATCGCGGCCAATCTTGTGACCGTCTAGGCGACCTCAGCGGCCGGCTGCTTAGGGGCCGTCACGCGTGTTACGCTGCTCCGACCATCGATGCTGACCGGTATTTCGCCGGCGATGGTTGCGCGATGAACAAGGCGGTGTCGGTCGCCGTAGTCGTTCACCGCGTAATGTTGTGTGGCGCGATTGTCCCAGATCGCTACGTCGCCTTCCTTCCAGTTCCAACGTACGGTGTTTTCGGGCGCAGTGATATGAGACTGAAACAAATCAAACAGCTTCTGGCCGTCGTATTTCGGGACACCAACGAAGTTCTGCACCAGCGCGCCGAGCACGAGCGTGCGTTCGCCGGTCTCCGGGTGTACGCGCACAACGGGATGCTCAGTCTGATAGATTGTTTTAGTGAAGACTTCGTCCAAGTGCCTTTTGTCGAGCTCGCTGGCGCGGGCCAGTATTGCGTAGTCGAAGGCGTTACTGTGAAGGGCCCACAGCTTGTCTGCAAGCCGTTGGAGCGGCGGAGCCAGGTCGAGGTAGGCCGTGACGGTATTTGACCAAACCGTATCGCCACCGAATGGTGGCATCACAATGCCTCGCAGCACCGCAATCTTGGGGTAGGCATCGATGAAGGTACCATCAGTGTGCCAGAGGTCGGCCCGGCTACCGGCGCGGGCTGAATCAAGCTCGATGATCGACGCTGTTCCGTTAATCGCACCGAGCGTCGGATGACGTGCCAGTTTTCCGAAACGAACGGCAAAGCGCTCCTGCTCCGTATCATCAAGGTGCCCCTGTTCGCGAAAGAAGATAACCTTGTGCTCCAACAGCAGCTCATTGATCGAGGCGATCGTCTGCTCCGGCAAATCGCCCGACAGCTTAATGTTTCGGATTTCTGCGCCGATGCGCGCTGCGCGTTTGATGATATCCGCGCGAGGACGGACATTGTTCGACAAGACCGTTGCAGTCATTACTCCAGCGTCTCCAATTTTGCGCCGCGGGACCACATTATTCAACTCGACAGAGCTGACGAACGCCAAATAGGGCTGCATGGCGGGATCCGACGTAGTCCGTGGTGCAGCGACGAGTCCTTGCTTGAGCTCTTCACGCGACCTCGGAGGTTAGTTCGGCGTTCGCGAAGGTCTTGATTTAAGATTGACCAGTACGTCAGTTCGATCAATTGCCAGTATTGGTAGTTGACCGGGGCGAGAGCTTCGCAGTTCGCTGAGGGATCGATGTCTCGTCCACTACCGAATGAATATGAAATCTGTGCTTATTGGATAAGGCAATGAGAGCGGCCTCTGTGATCGACTTAGAGGGGCGGTCTAAGCAATCCAAATTGCCGCGCTAAAGAGTCGCGGCGGTGACACCGAAGCGGAAGTACCCAAGAGCACTCCATTCCTCTCCATGCGCAACGCCTAGAAAAGATCGGGGATAAGGAAACGCTTGTCGAGGTTTTTAACCCTTTGTCGAGCTGTGCGTTTTGTGTGGCGTGGCTTCACAGCGGCGGCGTTTCCCAGGCCTGGGCTACTCGATGATCATTAGCCGAGCGTCGCGTGACCAACAACAGCGCGATCGCAAGCGACGGTATTACGGCCAAACTCGTCGATCAGATGCAAGCGCCCCGAGCCTGACACTACGATTGCTCCGGGGCGCTCGATGCGTCCATTGGCATCTCAGGGTTGACGTACCGCTTCCGTTGCAGATAATCGGAGGCGTCGAGGTTCTCCAGATCTCGTTTGATCTGGAGCTAAGAGGGAAGACGGTGCGCTTTCGATCCGTTCAGGATTAAAGTAATACCGGCGCTGCCCCCGCAACTGTAAGCGGCGAGCCCGTATCCACACGCGTCACTGAAGCAAACGCTTCGGGAAGGCCGGATGCAGGCGATGACCCGCGAGCCAGGAGACCTGCCCCGACAACATAATCGTCCACGGGCGGGGTGTCCGGTGGTACGCCTAGCAGGAGGCCTCGCTTTGGCGGCCTTCCTGCCTGCGTTTCCGCCATGGCCTTTGCCCCCACACAATGGGGATAAAGCTATGTCTCTTCTCTCACTTCCTGTCGCGACCCTCGGCATGCCGCGTATCGGGCCACGCCGTGAGCTCAAGCTGGCGCTCGAAGGCTACTGGGCTGGCAAAATCAGCGACCAGCAGCTCCTGAAAGCTGCGGCCGGTCTTCGTGTCGCCAATTGGGCACGTCAGAATTCGCTGGGCGTCACTATCATCCCGTCTAATGACTTTTCACTCTATGACCAGATTCTCGACACGAGCGTCACGGTCGGCGCCATACCTGAGGCGTATGGCTGGGAGAGCGGTCCCGTCTCGCTGAAGACCTATTTCACCATGGCGCGGGGCTCGCAAGACAAGGAAGACGCGAGCTGGGCTCACGCCCGTCAAGGCCTTGGCGCCTCTGCGCAGGAGATGACTAAGTGGTTCGATACCAATTACCACTACATGGTGCCAGAATTCCATAAAGGACAGACCTTCAAGCTCTCTTCCCGCAAGCCGATCGAGGAATATGAGGAGGCGAAAGCCCTCGGCTATCAGACGCGTCCTGTCTTGGTGGGGCCAGTCACCTTCTTGAAACTCGGCAAGAGCGCCGATCCGGCGTTTGATCCGATTTCGCTGCTCGATAGCCTCATGCCCGTCTATGTCGAGGTTCTTAAGGAACTGACGAAACGTGGAGCCGAGTGGGTCCAGCTTGATGAGCCCTATCTGGTGCTTGATCTCGACGAAACCACGCGGGATGCGCTCCAGCGCGCCTATGGGCGTCTCGCCGAGGAGGTGCCCGGCATCAAGGTCATGCTTGCAACCTATTTCGGAGCAATCGGCGACAATTTGGCGACCGCTCTGAAGCTGCCTGTTGCCGGACTGCACGTCGATCTTGTTCGCGCTCCCGAGCAATTGAGCCAGATTGAATACGGCGCGCGCGCGGACCTTGTGATTTCGCTCGGCGTCATCGACGGCCGCAACGTATGGCGTTCCAACCTGTCGGCACTGGTTGAGCGGTACAAGCCCGTCATTGCAAAGTTCGGCAAGGAGCGCGTGCAGCTCGCGCCTTCCTGCTCGCTTTTGCATGTCCCAATCGACCTCAAGCTCGAAACCGATCTCGATCGGGACGTGAAGAGATGGCTTGCCTTCTCGGTCCAGAAGATCGAGGAGCTCACGACCTTGGCGAAGGCACTTGCGGGCGACGGAAATGTCATTGACGCGCTTTCCGAATCAGACCTTGCAGCGAGGGCACGCCAGGCATCGCCGAAAATCCATGACACGGCCGTCGCCCGGCGAACGGCGGCGATTGACGAGGCTATGCGCCGCCGAAACAGTGCTTTTGCGACACGTGCCGAGGTTCAGCGCAAGCGTTTCGGCCTGCCGTTATTCCCCACAACCACGATCGGGTCGTTCCCGCAGACGAGCGAGATACGCAACGCCCGCGCCGAGCATGCCAAGGGAACGTTGACAAAGGCGAAATATGAACAATTCCTGAAGAAGGAAACGGCCAGCGCGGTCCTTTGGCAGGAAGACATCGGGCTCGACGTGCTTGTCCACGGCGAGTTCGAGCGCAATGATATGGTCCAGTATTTCGCCGAGCAGCTCTCCGGATTCGCGTTCACTAAGCATGGCTGGGTGCAATCCTACGGCTCCCGTTACGTTCGTCCGCCGATACTATTCGGCGATGTCTCCCGCCCGAAGCCGATGACCATCGAGTGGTGGCGCTACGCGCAGTCGCTGACCAGAAAGCCGATGAAGGCAATGCTTACGGGCCCGGTGACAATTCTCACCTGGTCGTTTGTCCGTGACGATATTCCGCGTAGCGAGACCTGCCGTCAGATCGCGCTCGCGATCCGTGACGAGGTCGCCGATCTGGAAAAGGCCGGGGCAACCATGATCCAAATCGATGAGGCCGCGCTACGCGAAGGTTTGCCGCTCCGCCGATCCGATTGGAGATCTTATCTCGACTGGGCAGTTGAAAGCTTCCGCCTCTGCTCCTCCGGTGTTGCCGATGCAACGCAGATCCATACCCACATGTGCTATTCGGAGTTCAATGCCATCATCGATGCAATTGCCACGATGGACGCAGATGTCATCTCGATCGAAACGTCCCGCTCTAGGATGGAGCTGCTCGATGCGTTCACTGCCTTCAAATACCCGAACGACATCGGCCCTGGCGTCTATGACATCCACTCTCCGCGCGTTCCCGAAGCCTCTGAGATAGCGGCTCTCATCGCGCTGGCTCGCCAACGACTGTCGGACTCACAGCTCTGGATCAATCCGGATTGCGGCCTAAAGACTCGCAAATGGACCGAAGTTCGTCCGGCGCTCGTCAACATGGTCGCGGCAGCCCGCGAACTGCGCAAGTCTTCCTGATGCCAGGGTGATCTGGCGGTCAAAGCCGTGTTCGTCGGAGAGGCTGGCTTTGTACACGGGGCCCGCGATTGCGGCCCAATGGCTCATTGGGGCAGCAGCACGCGGATAACATGGACTCGAAAATTCTCTATCTCTCCTCTCACACCACAACCTGCCCGTTCAGGTCTGAGCACTTGAGGAGCTGGATTGGGATCGCTGGAGGATCGTTCGAGGAGGTGCAACGCCAAAACCATGCGCTGCCGGGAATTGTTACTGAAATGGTCGAGATGAAGACTGATGAGGGGCGCAACGCCGCCGCATGATGGCGCAGAGCTGTCGATCGCTCAAGCATGTCCGGCCCGGTCACGAGTCGGCTGCTCGTGTCCATATGACGGGACCACGGTGGCAAAAGAGCTGAAATTTGGATGTCGATCACATTTCAACGTGCTAGCGCTATCACGCCATCATACTCGTTTAAATTGTCAATGCCGGGTTTTATAAGTAGGTCGCTCCGCTAATGGAGCGATATGGAGTCGGAAATGTCTCAAGCGAAATGGAAATTGACGAACCGGATCGCCGCAGCCTGCCTCGGCCTACTCATCCTGGCGGCGCCTGCAGCGGCGCAACCGATCTGGACCTGGACCAACCAATACGGCTCAACGCTGGTGGTCGACAATTATAATCCGAACACGGGCGCTATTTCCGGCACCTACACGAACAATGCGAGCAATAGCTGCGATGCAGGTGCCCCTCAGACAATGACGGGCTGGCTCGCGCAGACCAATAGTGGCGCGGCGATCAGCTTTTCGGTGAATTTTGTGGGCTGCGGATCGACAACCGTGTGGACCGGACAGCTGAACGCTGCATCTGGATTTCAGGGACTTTGGCTCCTTTCACTGGCGGAACCGGTGGCGTGGAACGGCATTAGCGCCGGCGCGGACACTTTCACCTTCGCAAGCGGCGACAAATCGAAACTACCGTCCGCTAGCGGCGAGGCGGCCAAGAGCGGTGCAGGCGAGAAGCTCTCGAATACCAAGTCTCGCAAGTGACATGAATAGCCACATCGCAAAGGAAGGAACGTTATCGCGCTGCGCTTTCGTCCCCGCCTTAATCTACCCAGACGCTCACTTTAGTCCAAAAGCGGATTTGGTATCGAAGATCGAGTCTTGCCGAGCCCGAACGCCCTGAGCTGTTCAGGCTCGGTATTACTCGTTGCAGGTGGGTCCAGCTGACCATATCGTTGGCCCCAGCTTCAAAATCAGTCTGTTTTGCGCAAATCGCCAGGATCGAGTTGCGCCTTGACGGCCATGGCAAAAAAGGGGCGACCAAATAGACTGAACTTGTGCCCTCACGTCTCGATCTCGGCTCGTGGCCGGCACGCCACCTCTTGCTATGACCTACTGATGTAGAAGGTTAGGTTTCCCGTGCGGTCCCATTCAGCAGATCCTTTACCGGCGGCACCGCGTTGCGAATCACCTTACCCCGAGATCTACTTAGGCGTTCCGCTTAAACAGGAGCGTCATCGTTATATGTCACGACGAGTCTAAGGCTGCAGGCGACGCCCGTTGCAATAACTAGGATGATTGCCATTCCGATCATGCCAATGTCAAAAGATCCCGTCCAGTCCTTGAGGAAGCCGACCATGTACGGGCCGATGAAGGCCCCAAAGGCACCAATCGAATTGATGAACGCGATGCCTCCAGCGGCAGCGGGCCCAGTGAGGAACCTCTGTGGGATCGTGTAAAGGACGGTCCGCGCCGAAATTGTGCCAATCAGCGCAAGCGTCATGCATATGAGCGCCGGTATGAGCGAGGTGAACACTACCGAAAACGCAAGTCCGGTGGCGCCAAGCATCAGTGCGGCGACCAGATTGTAGATCTTTTGCCCCTTGCAATCGACAAGGCGCGCCCAGAACAACGAGCCTATTGTCACAAAGAAATAAGGCGCGGCCGAGAGCCAACCAATCTGCATGTTGTTCAAGTTGTGGCTCTTTAGGATCAGAGGGAGCCAGATGCCTATCCCGTAGGAGGCGATCGTGAAAGCGAAGCTGATGCTTGTCAGCATCAGCACGCGGACATCCCTGATCGCGGCCCAGAGATCCTTTTTGACCTTGTCGTGCTTTTCCTTAGCGAGCTCGTCCAGTAGCGCGTCCCGTTCCGCGGGCGTCAACCACGAGGCCTTGCCCGGCGTGTCGGCTATCAGAACGAGGCATAAGCCTCCGAGCAAGCAGGCCGGAAGGCCTTCGATCAGGAACATCCATTGCCAGCCGGCTAGTCCCCACACTCCATCCATTCTTAATAGCGAAGCCGAAAGCGGATTTCCGATCAACGAGGACAGCGGCGTTGCCGTCATGAACCAGGCGAGGACGCCGGTCCGCGATTGCGCCGGAAACCAAATGGAGATGTACCAGATGACGCCAGGAAAAAAGCCCGATTCGAAAACTCCCAGAAGAAGACGGATTGCGTAGAAGCTGTATGGTCCAACGGCGAACGCTGTCGCCGCGGCTGCAAGGCCCCAGGTTATCATGATGCGGGCGAGCCAGCGTCGCGCTCCCACGCGATACATCATCATGTTGCTAGGTACTTCGAGGAGGCAGTAGCTAAAGAAGAGGATCCCAGCGCCCCATCCGAATTGCGTGGCACTTAAGCCGATGGCTTCGTTCATCTGCAGCGCAGCGATGCCGACACTAGTCCGATCGAGGTTGTTGAAAAGATAGGCGACGCCCAACAGCGGCACGAGCCGCCGCGTGTTCTTGACGACAGCGCTCGCGACCAAGCCACACCTTACCTTTTCGTCCGTATGACGCTGGGCAGCAACGGCGTCAACCAATTCGTTCTGCTCCTACAACTAATCGCTGACCACACGTCCACTTTTTTCTGACGCTATGCCGGGATGTTAGGCTGAAACATGGGAATCACGGCCCCAAGTGCCCGATCGCTCATTTTCAACCATCGATAACACTTTCTACTATTGGTCCCACGCTCAGGACTTCTCTAGAGCCCGTCATCGAACTAGCGAGCCATCGTACGTCGCTTCCGATTGAGAGCGGCAAATGGGCTATCCGGGCTGTTTGTGTGGCGCAAGCCCGAGCATCGCTCGCGCTTCCACTGTGGTGGCGGGCTCGTACCCAAGTTCTCGGATAATCTTTACGGTCTTGTCTACCAGGCGCACGTTGGTGGCAAGCATGCCCGGTTCGAGGTAGAGATTGTCCTCCAGACCTACACGCACGTGGCCGCCCGCGAGCACCGCGTGAGTTGTTGCGGGCAGCTGCGCTCGACCGACCCCGCTAACGCAAAACATGGCTCCTTTGGGAAGATTGCCGATCAGCAAATCGAGGATCTGCGGACTGTACGGCAATGCGCCCTGAATTGCGCGATCGGCACCAAGAACGAAATTGATCCAATAGGGAGGCTTATCGAACCCCTTATTGATGAGACGTATCGGATCTTGGAGAAGGTGGGAAAGTGAAAAGCATTCCCATTCGGGTTTGATGCCCGTTTTTTGGAATCGCTTTGCCATGATGTCGCAGCGGCTCGGCGACGTGTTAACGACAACATCGCGACCGCCAAAGCTGGCCAGAACGCTGTGAGCGTCAAATGTCGCCATGTCAGCGCCCGCCTCAAGACCTTTTAGTCGCTCTTCAAATATAACCTCATCGAAACCGGGCTCTAGGGATCGGACCATGTCTCCATCAATGCCCCCGCCCGTGCTGTTGTTGATGATGATGCCGCATTTTGCCAGAATCCGGGAATTGATGTCCTGGTAAATTTCCGGATTACAGGTTGCGCCGTCGTCCGGCCTGCGCGCATGCAGCGCCACGATAGACGCCCCCGCATCGTAGCATCGGTACACATCCTCGGCGATCTCGTTTGGCTGGGTCGGCAGGTGCGGGTTCTGCGATTTTTTCACCACGCCTCCCGTCGGAGCAATCGTGACAATGACTTTTCTGTTAAAACTCATACTGCGTCTCCTGTCATCGCCGGCTTAGGTATTCATAACGGGTTCTTACGTACGCGCTGAGGAACGACTTGACACAAGTCGCAAGGGCCGGAAGTGACGTCTTCGACAGGCTCCAGCCTCCAACACCTGGCATTCGGAACAGATCTGCTTATTGAGAATCGTCACGACGCCGAGTGCTCGCGTTGGGGAACAGCAGCTCGCTCATGCGAATGAGTTCGCGAACCTTTCGAGCGGAAATGTGCGCTTCAGCGCACCTTTTGTGTACGTTGCTAGGTCGTTCGCGACGATCCGTGCTCTCGTGGCCGCAAACAGCTGTCCAACTCGCTCCGACAGGTGGGCGCCGACGACGGCGTTGCGTGACTCCAGTCATGTCCTTCGACGGGTTAGATTTCGACATACGCAATGCCGGTGAAGTTGCCCTGGGACCAGAGGAGATTGTGTTTGTTCTTTCCATCAAGATTTGCGGAATAGATCGAACCGGCGAGGTCGGTAATGAACATCTGGTTGCCGGGAACGTCGAGTGCGATGCCGATTCCCTCCATGAGATGCGTGATCAGAATTTCCGGCTCCGTCTTTAGATCGACGCACGCGCGATTGACTGTGTTGCCACGCGGCGGATCACCGCGGTCTGTCCAATAGAGGACGCGGTTCGCCAAATCGAACTCAAGGTGAATCGGCTCCGGCAAGTCGTCGAACAGCACTTCTATGTCGGAGCGGTTTGCCGGACTCTCGCCGTTCGGGATGTCCATGTCCGCTCGGAAGATCCGGCCCTTGCCGGCATTGTCCGGACCTTTTTGCGTCCAGTAGATTTGGCGGCGATCGGTGTCCATGGTGATGCCGATGCACCATTTGGTCGGGTCGCGTCGGTCCAACTCACCGCGGCCTGCCTCGATGAGCGTCTCGATCTCGGAGCCGTCGAGATTGCACCGCATGACCCGCATTCCCTCGCGGTCAGACCAGTAGAGCTTGCCGCCTTTTTGATCGAGCTGAATCTGCTTCGGTGTGAAAGTGACACCGCACGGGACGATGACTCTGCGAGCCGTTCCATCGATATCGACGCGCTCAATCGAGCCATCGTTAACGGCGACACCGGAACCCATGTTGGTCCAATAGATGTGGCCGGCGCGGACATCGATGGCGATTCCGTCAGGAAGTTGACAATTGGTGACGACAACTTTTCGATCGGAGCCATCTGGCTTCATGGCTTGTATGCGGTTGGTACTCACCTCAAGAAAGAACAGCTGACGACCTGCGAACTTTCGGCTGGACGAACGTTTCGATTTGATCTCACTGGCGCCCGTCATGTTCTCCCTCAGGATGATGTGCCGCAAGTGTTAAGCTGAAAATTGCGTTTCAAGCTGCAGCGGATTCGAATCTCGTTTGTGGCGCGACGGGCAGGATGCGCTTTCGATCATCATGTGTTTGACACACTCTGCATCGTTCAACCCCGCGGGAAGAGCTGCATGGTATCGGTTAAGCAGTGGAGCAAGAGCCGGGCCAATTGCCAAACGTTCAGCCTATAAATTGTCGACCGAACTTAGCTGGGACTTAGATCTGACTTGCTGCGGACAGTCTTTTTGGCTCCGCTCCGTGTCGGTTTCCTTGACGGTTGATCGGCCACGATAGCCATGTGTCCGTCTTCTCTATCAATTGCCAAAATTGGTAGGTGACTGTATCGCAGGGCGGTCCATGAGCATTCGATGGATAGACAGAATTAATGTCGGGCCGGCTAACGATTTAGTCGTCCGAGCCAGGCGGATCGATGAACCTCCGTCTCAGCCTCATTCCGCCTTCACCAAATGTCGCTGCGGGCAGAAGCGATACTGAATGGAAGTGGGGGGCGCCTTGTCCGCCTCGCCCGCCGACAGCACCAAGAAACGCGCTGTTCCGCCGATGAGCATGCTTCCGCGGCACTCGCCAGAGCTGGCTCGATCATTCGACCTCGATAACCTGATCCAGTGGCACGCCAATTGCTGGAACATGAGGAAGAAGGCCACCATCTCGATGGTCGAGGGGATATCAATGTCAAACCCGAATTGGTTCTCATGGTACTCTTTTCCATTCTTTGCCCCACTTAGCGGGCCAGTGATCCAGGACATTGAAACGAATGTTGGCGCGCGACTCGATGAGGATGTGGCCAAAAGGATGAGTGTAACCGAACGGTTCGACACCTTATCCGACGCCGTTGAAGAACTCGACGAAAAGCTCAGGACGCTCGCGAAGTCGCTCGGGCAGACACTTTCACTCGAGAGCTTCGGGGATAATTCCGATCAGCCAACACCAATGCAGCGGCTAAGAAACATGATCGATGCTGTGAACAAGATCAAAGACCGTCATCGCCAAGACGCCGATCAAGAAGCTAAACGCGCGCTCAACCTCCTGAAGACAGTTGACCCTGCGCGCTATAGCGAATTCGTTCGTGAGTTCGAGGGGGGCGGCGGCCCTAGGAGAGAGGCCGGCCGGGCGAGCGGCTGATCAGCCGGCCGGGCGAACCGTGCCCCCTGCTCTGGTCCGCGTACGCCCTGTCGAAAGCTCATTCGTGCCGGCGGATTCGATATCGGAGGTTGGCGGTTTCAGAGACAGACATCTGACCGCTGGATGACCGTGTCGTTCTGCCGTAGCGGATCATTGCCGCCCTCGTGATGATGATCAGACGATCAGCCCTGAGGATGGCCGAACGTCGACTCGAAGGACGACGCATTCCAGCGGCGTAGCGCAAAGCACATCGTTCTTGTTCAGGGGATGAACACCCGGTTAGTGGCACGGCGATTGCTGGGACGCATTTAGAGCCGCGGAGATGGGGCGACGACGCGCTCTTGCAATCTCCCCCAGGAGTTCAGATGAGGTCAACTCGATCGATCAATCAAGGCCATGCTGATGCTGCCCTCTGTCAATTCCGGAGCGGGCGCTTGGCGCCGCGGCACCGATCTGAGCAAAGCGGGGACACTCCTCCCGCCATATTGCTGCATAGGGATCATGAAAGCGCGCGGCGCGACGAATTTTTGGTGCGTCTCGACGAGCTGCATTTTCATCTTGCCTTTCCCACACCGGACGAATTCGGCGCACCAGCGCCGTCGCGAGCACTCACAACATGACAAGGAGATTACGATGAAAGAAGCTGGAATAAACGATGACGTCGCCGATGCAAGG
This sequence comes from Bradyrhizobium sp. CB82, assembly GCF_029714405.1. Classification (NCBI taxonomy): domain Bacteria; kingdom Pseudomonadati; phylum Pseudomonadota; class Alphaproteobacteria; order Hyphomicrobiales; family Nitrobacteraceae; genus Bradyrhizobium; species Bradyrhizobium sp. CB82. The sequence goes on from NZ_CP121650.1 coordinate 7,473,504, forward strand.
CGCTCATTTCAGGACTTTACCAAGCAAACCATCGGAACGCAGACAGAGCTCTCGAAAAAGCTTTTCGACATCTACTGGCATTGGCAGGAGCGACTTCAGACGGAATGCGCGCAGGCGGTCGAATTCTTCGGGAAAGTCACCTCCACGGCCTCCGCAAACGATCAGATTGGCTTTCTTCAGGTCTGGATGAAAGGCGCTAAGGAGCGGGTCACGCAGGATGTGATCTACTCGATCGAAACCGCAAAAGCCCTCACGATTGTCGACTTTCCACTGTTCGCCAGCCCGGAGCTCTTCAACAGTGCGGTCCTCTTTCCTCCTTTAGCATCACTCAACTTTCCAGCCGGGGCTGGCATCAACTTTCATTACGGCTCTTGGCAACTGCCGACTCTCCGGATCGAAGGAGGTCGACAAGAGCGTTGATGTTGGCTCCGTGCCAGAACAAAAGCCCTGCGTCATCGAGTTGGCGATTGCAGGAGCCCTCAACCTCTCGTCAGTTTTCGGATATTGCGTCCTAAACCGTACACGAACGAATAGAACAACGAGGCTATCTATGGATAACGCGGGTTATTGCTGGACCACATAAGTCGCCGCCGCCGGGACTCTCAAGGTTGGTAGGCGATTCTGGTTTGAAGCTGAGGTAAGGTCATTATTGTAGTTTTGCTTGATAGGTACGCGTGACCCGAAGATGCGGTTTAGATTTGTAGACCTCGCCAGCGTACGCCGCGCGTATGAGTGGCCGGCGTCGGTTGGGCAGCTAGGCCCGCCCCCTACCGGGCAACGTTGAATCCAACATTGGATAAGTGCGAGTGCGTACCGTGAAGCTACATGGCTCCCGCGCCTGCGAAGCGAATCGGACCAGCGTCAGGGAATGGCTGCCGGTTGGTCCGGAAGAAGGGCTGGCCGACGTCCATCCGAACGCCAACCTGGTGTCCCTCCAGGAGTGCATCCAGCAGCGGATCGCGTCCGATCTTCACGATTCGACCTGCCAGCATTTGATCGCCGCGAGCCTTGGCCTGATGCGCCTGCGCAGTTGCCTGAACGGTCAGGCCAGTGCTGCGCGGCTGTGTGACGACGAGATCGATGCCTCGATCGACGAGGCGCTGCGGGAGATCCGAGCGTTTGCGTATCTGTTGCACCCCCAGAATCTGACCGTCGACGGGCTGAAGGCGACAATCGAACGTTATTCGCGGGGATTTGCTGCGCGGACATCGCTGCACGTCACAACCAGGATTTCGTCGGATATCGATCGCTTGTCGCGTGAAAAGCAGCACTCGGTGCTTCGGGTCATCCAGGAGGCCCTCACGAACGTCTTTCGTCACGCGAAGGCGACGGAGGTGAGAATCGTCGTCGCCCCGACCGGTGGCCATTTTCAACTGACCGTCAGCGACAATGGGCGGGGCTTTCCGGCTGACCGTGCGAGATCCGGTACGAAGTCTGCGATGGGCGTTGGGATTCCGGCCATGCGGGCCAGATTGCAGCAGATCGGAGGCCCGCTTCATGTCCAATCCAACGCGGCGGCGCGACATTCCGGCACCACATTGCTGGCGGTGTTCCCGCGCGATTTCGTCGAGAGCAGGCGTAACAGGAACGCCACAACAGTCGTGAGGGCCCACGCAGGCACCCGCTGCAGACCGAGGTGTTGATCTTCACGGTGCACAATTCCAGCTTGCTCGCGCAGGAGGCGTTCCAGGCAGGCGCGCGCGCCTTCCTGCTGAAGTCTGACGCCAACAAGCTGCTGCTCGCGGCGGTCGCGGCGCTTCTAGCGCACAAGCCGTTATGTCGAACCGCGTCAACTGATCGTCAGCGGAGCGGCGACCAATGTCGAGCAGGCGTGCAATGGCGTTCGAGACGCGTTCCGACGTCGTGAGCTTTGACTATTCGATGCTGCTCATAAGCAGACGGGAGGTTAGCCGTCGTGCCCCACAACACGGAAGTTCTGATCTCGATAGCGCACTAGAATGACGAACTGCTGGCCAAAGCCATCCTGACGGGACGCTCCTTGTTCAAGGCTAGATGCTAGAAACCGCCTGATTTCGGGATCCAAGGCACTACGGACCTTAGCGTGGACAGGCTTCTTAACGACAGTTAAATGGTCAACATACAAACACTATGAAGCCGATGATGAGAGTACCTTAAATGCAGAACGTGAAGGCGCCGGGAGATTATGAGGAATTGATCCATGTCATCCACAACCGCTACGACGACATGAGCAAGTCCTATCGAAAGATAGCTGTTTATCTAACCCAGAACCCGAATGATGTCGCGGTCCTTTCGGTAAGCGCCATCGCCGATCGCTGCGGCATCCATGCCTCGAGCTCAGTGCGTTTCGCCCAGTCACTGGGCTATGAAGGTTTCAAGGAGCTTCAAGCGTTATTTCAGAGGCGCCTGTCAACTGCCGCCCCGGGGTTCGAAGCGCACATTAAAGCCGTGGAGGTTGAACTTGGTGCCCGTGTGGATCGCAGTGAAGTTGGTTTCCTGCGCGACGTGGTCGTCCGTGACATTGCCTCCCTTCAAGACATTCTCAGGGACATCTCCCCAAAATCTCTCTCGAACGCGGTGAGCCTCCTTGAGAGAGCCGACTCGGTATTTCTGATCGGGCAACTGCGTTCAGCGCCCCTCGTTGAATTCCTCCGCTATGTATTGACCATGCTGGGCAAACGTTGCGTGTTGCTCGACGCAGGCGGCGGACTTGCGACACACATTGCGCGTACGATCCGCAAGAAGGACGTGCTCTTGGCGGTATCGTTCCGCTTCTACGCAAACGAAGTCGTCAACGTTGTGGAAGACGCCGCGCGCAATGATGTTCCTATCATTGCGCTATCGGATAGCACACTCTCTCCGCTGGCCAAGAGCGCCCGCGTTCTATTCGCTGTTCCAGAGCATGAATACACGTTTTCGCGCTCACTCGCCGCTCCTATGTGCCTTGTCCATGCTTTGATGGTAGCGCTGGCAGCGAGACTGCAGAAAAATAACGTCGATCCGCGGATTCCAACGGTTACCGGTCAGTAGGGCAAACTGGAGCAGGCTTACGCTTGGATCCCCATTAAGATTCCAATTCCTCTGGCCAATTTCACGAAGGGACGCACAACGGCTGTCGAACGGTAACTCCAGCCCAGATTATGGCGCGGTCGTCCACGCCTTTTCTATGTTCATCGCCCAGTGATGTGCGCAGGCGAGCAGCGCCTCAAAAAACCAGTCGCCGATCGGTTACGGGAGTAACTCGCACCATGTCGGAGGTCGGATGGCGGGCACGGGCGTGCGATGTAATGGCTTGCGGTTGTCCTGTCAGGGCGGCCGTTTCAATTGCGATCAGTGCGCGCAAGTCGGCCAACCCCTCCTCGCCATTAGCCTCGGGCGGCGTTCCAGCCTTGATGCAATCTGAGAAATATTCCACCTGCGCGCCAAAATGGTCGATTTGCGGAAACTGCGTTTCGCGGACCTCACCATCGCGGCGCAGACGCAGTTTTGTTGCAGTCTCGAACCTGAAGCCGGGATCGAGTTCGAGGTCGCCCGCGGTCCCGACGACCCGATAATTGTCAACGGCGGCCGCCCCGAAGCTGGCGACGAATTGCGCCAAACCGCCCGAAGGGAAACGCAGCAAAGCTGCGACGGACGCTTCCACCTCGCCAAAACGTGGGTCATCGTTCGGTCGGTGCGCCATCGCCATGGCTTCGATCGGCTCTTCAGCAAAGACGTGACGCGCCGCATTGACGCAATAAACACCGACGTCCTGGAGCGGTCCGCCCCAACTCGCGGCTTTCAGTCTGTGGTTCCCTGCCGCCGCCTGGAAACTGAACACCGATTGAAAGGAGAGCGGCCGGCCGATCGCGTCGTTGCGGATGTGTTCAAGGACCGCGACAGTTCCGGGCTCGTTGTGAAGCCGGTAGGCGGTCATAAGAAACACGCCTGCTTCGCGCGCAGCGGCGATCATGGCGAGCGCATCTCGTTCGTTGGTAGCTAGCGGCTTCTCGACCAGGACGTGTTTGCCGGCGCGAGCCGCCCGAACCGCGAAGTCCGCATGCAAGTGGTTGGGAAGAGCAATGTACACGGCGTCGGCCTCAGAGCCTCTCAAGAGGGCATCGTAACCGTCGTAGCCGACAATCCGACCAACACCATGGAACTTCGCCAGCCGCGCGGCCTTGTCTCGATCACCGGTCACGATCGCGGTAACCTTCGAGTTCATGGACTGTCCTATTCCTGGCAGGAAAGCTTGCTGTGAAATCCGGCCCGCACCGACAACTGCATACTTGATCATCAATTTCTCGCTCAGGACACGCGTTGGTTGCGTGAGTAGCTGGTCGTTTCCCTACAGCCTCGTTTGCTCGCAACGGAGGATGTGGTCCATATTTCAGGATCGCCAGATCATTTCCAGCAAGTGCTACACCGACTTGCTCTGCGATGGTCGAGGTGACAATGCCGTCTCACGCGTTCGCGCCAACGGAAGAGCCAGCTTTCCCGGCGCTGCCCCATCAGCCATCTGCCTGCGATACGCCGCTTTCTTCCTGTCGTTGACCATCACCGTTTTTCCCCTGGTTCACTAAGGCTTAAGTAAGCCATGCCGCCGTTGCACATGAGCGTCGTCGGGTCGATTATTCATGCTCGCGACACGTTGCTTTTGCCAGCCCTCTCGGAGGCCATCGACGAGCCGATGATGCCCGCCGACGCCAATTGGGCGATCTCGGTCTCGGAGAGCCCGAGAAGTCCCGATAGTATCTCGCTGTTATGCTCTCCGAGCGTTGGTGCCGCTGTGCGGACCGCAAACGGCCCCGACCCGTCGCGGATCGGCATCGACGGCTGTGGATGCAAGCCAACGAACGCGCGTTCCACCTCGTGTAAAAATCCACGCGACCCGAGATGTGGGTCCCTGAGCAGATCAGTTGGCTGCCGAGCCACGCCGGCCGCAACTCTTCCCGCCTGCAACTTCGACATCGCCTGGTCGGCATCGCGGGTGAGAGTCCAGGCTTCAATGGCCCTCTCTATCTCGTCCTCGATGCAGCGGCGACCTTCTGCACATTGCAGCGACGCGTCTATCGCCCAGTCTGGCCGTCCGATGAGGATGGCAAGTCTCTGCCACATTTTCTCGTCGGTCGCCGCTAGCATGACCCAGCTGTCCTCCCCCGAGCACCGGAAGCAGCCATGCGGAACGAACTGCGGATGTCGATTACCATACTTCGGGGGCGGCATACCGCCGATCGACTGAACGGTGATCCACGGCGCCGCAAACGGCATCATGCATTCGATTTGCGCAAGGTCGATGAACTGTCCGAGCCCGGTATTGCGGGCGTTTATCAGCGCGACCAGAACGGCTGCGCAGCCGTTCAGCCCACCGACGGCATCCCCAAAGGCGACGTGGCTCATCACGGGTGGCCCGTCTGGATTTCCAACCACGATTGGCAACCCTGCCCCCTGTTCGAGGGTCGAACCGTAAGCTCGACAATCGCGATAAAGGCTATTCGCGCCAAAAGCTGACATTGACAGCATGACAAGCCGAGGATTAAGCGTTCGGAGCACATCGTAGCCAAGTCCGAGCTTCGGCAGCACATCAACCGAATAATTATCGACGACAACGTCGGCTTCCGCCACAAGCCGCTTCGCAAGAACGAGGCCTTGGGGCTGCGTGAGGTCGAGCGTGATGCCGCGCTTGTTGCGGTTCATGACGCAAAAGGCTTGGCTCTTTTCGTACATCTGAGCGTCGACGTAAGCGGACCGTCGGTCAACACCGCGCCACCAATCCGGATACTTGGTGGATTCGATCTTGATGACTTCCGCGCCAAGATCAGCCAGGGTGCGCGTGCACAACGGGCCTGCCCAGCCCATCGTGAAGTCAATAATGCGAATTCCGCGCAAGGGCGGCCGTCCGGCATCGATGCACGTAGACGGCCGCACCGCAGCCAAAGATGGATGCTTTCGGATGTCCGCGACAGATTGCTGCTCACCAAGAGCTGGAACCTTGCCCCCTCGGCGTGGAGGCGTCGATGTCAGCCGCTGCATCGACCCGACTGTCATGCCCTCTTCTTGGCTTAGGGCGATAGGTACGATTGCGCCGCGCTGCCTTTTTTCTGTGTCGAGGAGCAGATCGGATAGGCTGGGTACCGATACGATCGGGATCTTCCGTTTCAGTCCCTCGGCGAACCACTCCTGCGCTGTCCGAGCCTTCAGCCTTGGCACGAAGTGTCGTTCGATCATCTCGAAGTGTTGCAGACGCTCTTCGCTGAGGACCAGAGCCGGACTATCGCGCAGTTCCGACAGCCCGAGCATATCGCAGAATGCGTGCCATTGTGCCGGCGTGAATGTCGTAACACCGAGCCAGCCGTTTTTGGCTTCGTAAATGCCGCCCGGAAAACCGGCCAGAAGCGATTAATGCCAATCCGCCGCATGACTTCGCCGCGCGCCGAAGCCTCGAACATGAGATATTCGCTGATAGTGAGGCTCGATTCGAAGACACTGACCGACCACAACCGTCCTGCCTCACCCTCCATTCGTGCAACCGCCGAAGAAGCCGCCGCGATGAAACCCCACAGACCGCCGAGGATGCCCGTCTGGAAATCCGGTGCGTGCAACGGCGGGCCCTCGGCCGGTCCAACGAGCTTGATAAGGCCGGCGAGCGCGCGAATGGTCGCATCGGTTGCGGCGAATCCCGCATAAGGGCCCTCGCGGCCGAACCAGCTCGCTTCGAGGTGGATCAAACTGGATCGCCGTTGGCGGATCGCGGCGATGTCAATGGCGGGGCAATTGGCCGGATCAATGTCCCTGCCGTCAACCAGAATATCGCAGTTCTCGATCATCGTTTCCAGCCGCGTTATCGCGTCCGACGCAGCGGGGTCGATGATCGTGCTTGACTTGTTGAAGTTCAGGAAAGCGAACCAAGCGCTCTGGCCCATCGGCGTGAGCGGCGCGAAGTGGCGAATTGGATCACCTGCCGGCGGTTCGACCTTCTGAACATCCGCGCCGAAATCAGCAAACAATCGCGCGCAATAGCTGGTTGCCGCCGAGCTACCAATTTCGACGACCCGCAAATGCGACAGTACTCCCATCGTAGCTCCATTTTCCCAATCAAAGGCCTCCAATCGGGACTTTTTGACCCTCACAATTGCTCGCGCCGGATCGGTCCCTAGTGCGTGGCAAAGCCCTCATAGCCGCTTGCGACGACTTCGTCGCATTTTTGCCGATAGCGGCCCACACCCCCGGTATAAGAGAGTACTCGGCGCGGTTTCCCTTCGACGTTCGATCCCAAGTACCAGGAATCAGTCTTGGCGATCAGCATTGTGCTGGCCAACTCATCGTGATGCGCCACCCATTGATCTTCCAACGCCTTAGAGGGTTCGATGAACTTCAAGTTTTTGCCGCGGAGATAGCTAATACATCCGGTAATCCACTCGACCTGCTGCTGTAAGCAGGTCGTCATGTTGCAAAGCGCGGCCGCGGGGGCAAGCGGCACAGCGGTCGTGAAGAGATTGGGATAGCCGTGCACCTGCAACCCCATGGTGGTCCGGATGTCTCTGCCCCACTCCTCCTTCAGAGATCGTCCATCGCGACCGCGGATATCGATGCGGGTCAAAGCGCCCGTTCCTGCGTCGAACCCCGTTGCTAGGATGATGACGTCGAGCGGGTGAACCGTGCCATCGGCCGTCTGGATGCCTTCGGTCGTGATACGCTCGATTGGGCTGGTCTTGACGTTGATAACTTCCACATTGGCTCGCTGGAAGGCCTCGAGGAAATTCTGCTCCAACGGTACCCGATGGGTGCCAAATCCGTAATCGCTCGGGATCAGAAGGTCGCAAAGCTCTGGATCCCCAAGCCGCTCGCGCATTTTCGCGCGCACGAATTCGGAGATCTCCGCGTTCACCCCCTCATCGAAGAACAATTCAGCGAAGGACGCTATCCACAACTTCACAGAACCGTCGTTCCAGCAGTCTTCGATCACCTTTCGGCGCTGTTGCGGTGGCAGACCAGCCCAGGCGTGCTCAACGTCAAATTCGAAGCCTGTGAATGTGTGTGGCAGCAGCTTGGTAAGGGCTTTGAATTTCGACTTGTAGGCCTCGACGTCCGCCGCGGTGTACTTGAGATTCTTCATAGGGAGGATGTATTGCGGCGTACGGACGAACACCTTGAGATAGCCGACCTTTTCCGCGATCGTCTGGATCACCTGGATCCCCGTTGCTCCGATACCGACCACCCCGACACGCTTCCCATTAAGGTCGACCGTTTGCTGCGGCCATCGCGCCGTATGAAAAGCCTGCCCCTTGAACGTCTCTTGCCCCGGGAACGACACATGGGGCGCCGAAAGCATGCCGCAACAGGTGACGAGAAACTGAGTATCGATCACGTCACCCTTGTCGGTCGCGACCACCCATCGCTCCGTCGTTTCGTTGAAATGAGCGCTCTGAACCGTCGTGCCGAACTGAATATTCTTGCGCAGATCAAGCTGGTCCGCCACGTAATTGAGCCAGCATTCGATTTCGGGTTGGCTCGGAAATCTTTCACTCCAGCTCCATCCTTTGTAGAGGTCTTCGGAGAAAAGGTACTGATAGACGTGGCCCTCTGAATCGACGCGCGCACCAGGATAACGGTTCCAATACCAGGTGCCGCCGACCCCCGAGGCCGCGTCGATCGCCCTGACGTTCAGCCCGAGCTCCCGTAGCCGGTACAGTTGATAAAGGCCAGCGATGCCGGCTCCGATGATCAGGACATCGAATTTCGCAGTCGCATTCGCGCCATTACCACCATTGGCCCAGCTCGTGGTTGGGGTCATCTTCTCCTCCCGTCTGTTCCTGACGCCTGGCGACGGAGAGCAGCAGCAAGTATCGTACCAGTTGGGAGGCTGCGACAGTCAAGCGAACACAACGCCTAGAACGTAGCAACGACTGCGGCGCCTTATGCTTTTGAAGCAATTGCGACATACGTCTGCAGTACGACAGCTTCGAGCTGCGTTCGATATGTCACGGACCGCAATCTGAGCGACCGCACGCGCGCAAACAATGGCCGGCAAGAGACATACAATCGTCTATCGTAGCGGTCGCACTCGACGCTAAGCATTTGGAGGCGTGATGTGCATAGGAATGGTCGTATTATGCACGCATGCACCAACAGTCGGACAGCTTGTAATCATCCGATTGGCGGTCATTCCTCCGAGCCGTGACCGAGCCACTTTGCGAGCAGTCAACTACCAACAATGGCGATTGATCCACATAACAGGCGCGTGTCACTGATAGCTTGCTAAGCGTCTGGCTGGAGCTTGCCGACGTCCAGCAATAGCTCATTTAGAGATACAAATTCGCTTTGAGACAAGGACTTGCAGCAATGCATTCGTCTGCACTGACGTCACGCGCCAAGATCTCTGAAGCCGAGCCTGTCTGCTTTCCCGATATTGCTCAGATCATCAAGTGGCGCGACAGCTCCTATGCGGCCGATCTCTATATCGCCGCAGTCTCATGGCTTGATCTTTTTACCTACCTGGATGGCCAGCCGGTAACGGAAGAGGAGCTGCGAGTTCATTTCGTTCTTCGCGAGCGGCCAACGCGGACCATGCTTCGACTCTTTGAATCGTGGGGCCTCATCTCCAGACAATCCGGCCGACTGCAGGCAACGCCGACAGCCGTTCGGTATCTGAGCGGCAATTCCCCGGACAACGTCGCGTCGTATATTGCAACGATGAAATATAAGTCATCTGTCCGAGAACTTTATGAGATCCTGCGACAGGATGGCTCGGATACCTGGCACGTTGAGCGCGGCGTAACCAAGACCTGGGACGCCTTGATGCAAACGGACGAGTTCGCCGATCTGAACACACGCGGGATGGAGGAACGCGGACGGATCTTTGCGCCGCACCTTGCGAAGCTGCTTGATTGTACGAATGATACTTGCGTACTCGACGTAGGCGGTGGATCGGGGGTCTATTCCGCGCATCTGTTGATGCGCTATTCCTCACTTTCGGCAACGATCCTTGAGCGTCCCCCCGTTGACCAGCTTGCAAGGACGTGCCTGACAGACCGGAATCTATACCCGAGTCGCGCCAATGTCATAGCTGGCGATATGTTCGTTGATCCTCTGCCTCGGAATGCTAGCCTCCACCTCTATTCGCACGTGCTTCACAATTGGGGACCAGACAAGGTTCATCTACTCCTGAGCAAGTCTTTTGACAGCATTGACTGCGATGGTCGGATAGCAATTTACGGCTGCCACCCTGATGATCGCGGAGAACAACCATCCCCGGCAGCCGAAGCAGAATACTCCGTGCTCCTGACCACCGGATACGAAGGCTGCTGTTACAGCTTTGAGGACATGCGGGCCATGCTCGAGAGGACCGGCTTCCAGGAGATCGAATTCCACAAATCAATCTGCAATCGCAGCCTCATCGTTGCGAGAAAGATCGCCTAACGCCAATGACCTTTCCGCTTTTCAGGAACGGCTCATTCCACGGCCGCTGCTCTCAATGAATCTCGTGAGCACGGCATGTCTATTCCAACCTATGTTCTCTTGTCTAAGCTTCGGGCGGCCGGGTATACTTTTTTCTCAGGAGTTCCGTGTTCCATCTTTGGTGATCTATTCGGCCTCGTCGCCGAAGCTTCGGGATTCCTGACTGTGCCGGCGGCCAACGAGGGTAGCGCAGTTGCGCTAGTTGCCGGCGCGGCGCTCTCAGGTCGACGAGGGGTCGTTGCGCTTCAAAATTCTGGGCTCGGAAATATCATCAACCCGCTGACATCTCTGTTGATGGTCAACAAAATTCCCATCCTGCTCCTGTTATCCGTTCGTGGCCACCCCGATGAACCTGCCGACGAGCCGCAACACGCGATTATGGGCGCCAACACAAAGGCCCTCCTGAATCAGCTCTCGATTGAATGCTGTGACTTTGATGGGACCCTGTCCGGCTTGGATCACGCGCTCGCACAAGGCGACGATGCATTTCATCGCTCAGCGCCGTTTGCATTGCTCTTTCGCAGGGGTCAACTATCCGTGTGCTGCCCCGACGAAAGACAGGCTGATGCCGCTGATTATGGGGTCAGTGTCGGACAAGCCATTGAGTTGATCTACCAGCAGCTCGAGCCCGATACACTTATTGTCTCTACGACCGGATACATTTCTCGTGAGCTGTTCCGTGTCCAGGATCGTCCCACTAACTTCTACATGCAGGGCTCCCTTGGACATTGCAGCGCGGTTGCGGCAGGGGTTGCGCTGACTTCGCCCACCCGTACCGTCCTGGCACTGGATGGAGACGGCAGCGCGCTGATGCACATGGGTATCCTATCGACTATCGGCTATGCCGCCCCCCAGAATCTCATTCATGTGGTGCTGGACAACGAAGGATACGTTTCGACGGGCGGTCAGTTCTCGACGTCACGAACGACATCTCTCGAGGCCGTTGCGTCCGCCTGCGGTTATCGAACGGCTACCCGCTGCGAGCTGTCCGAGCATATCACGACAGCCTTGCGACAGTGCGCCTGGCGCAGCGGCCCTCATTTCGTGGTCTGCAAGGTCAACCGCCTTCATTCCTCTCAGCTTGCCCGCGTCACAAGTCGATATTCTCCGCTTCAGAATAAGACCATGTTTCAGCGCGTCATCGGCATCCGCGGCAATGAGATAGCGACAGCCGACAAAATGGGGCTTGTATCTTAGTTCGATGACCGACTGTGGGCTGATCTTCATCGCTCTGGTTTAGAATGTAAACGAGGTCGTCAAAGACGTGCTCCGACCGCCTACCGCATCCGCTTCGAAGAAACGCGACCGCGGTCGTGGATCTCACACCCAACGAGAATTACAGCATGTACGATAACGATGAAGACTATCATCCAATGCTCATCGCAGGTGTGCCCGCTCACTCGGACGCAACGATCGACGTGAACAATCCATTCACGGGAATGCTTCTTGGCAGAGTCCCGCAAAGCAGACCGGAGCATGCTCGACAGGCATTTGAAGCAGCCGCGCGGATTCGCCCCCGGCTCACGCGTCGCGAACGAACGGATATCCTCCTCGGGACGGCAAGCGCCATTAAGAGAGATCAAGACCGGTTTGCTCGGCTTATCACATCAGAAACAGGGCTCTGCCTGAAGGACTCTTTGCATGAAACCGGGCGTGCATGCGACGTCTGGTCATTTGCTGCCCATACGCTAATCCAGAGTGACGGCGAGGTCTATCCATCTGACATTGGCGCAACCCCGCACAATCGGCGTATCTTTTCCATGCGAACGCCGCTCGCCGGTGCGATCTCAGCTATCACCCCGTTTAATCATCCTCTTAATCTCGTTAGCCATAAGCTTGCGCCCGCGATTGCAACAAACAACCGCGTCGTCCTGAAGCCGTCTGAGCGAGCGCCGTTGACTGCGCTCGCGCTTGGCAGGATTCTGCATGAGCAAGGTCTGCCCGAGGGAATGCTTTCGATCCTGACAGGGGCTCCCGCCCCCTTGGGAGACGCCATGTTTACCAATCCAAGTGCCGAGCTCGTCACATTTACTGGCTCCGTTCAGGTCGGGCACCATATTGCGGAACGAGCCGGTTACCGGAAGCTCATCTTGGAGCTCGGTGGGAACGACCCCATCATCGTGCTTGAGGATGCCGACGTCGATCGGGCAGCTTATTTGGCGGTTCAAGGAGCGACCAAGAGCTCGGGTCAACGATGTACAGCCGTCAAGCGGGCGTTGGTGGTTGAGTCCGTTGCCGACGAATTTGCCGAGCGGGCGCTGCATCACATGCTGAAGCTTTCGATCGGCGATCCCAGCGACCCATCAGTTGACATCGGCACTGTCATCAGTCGAGAGGCTGCCCAGCTGATTGCTCGACGGGTTGCCGATGCCGTCGATGCTGGTGCTACCCTGTTGCTCGGTAACCAGCCTAACGGCGCGTCCTATCCGCCCACCCTATTGGACCACGTCTCACCGACGTCTGAACTTGTTATGGAAGAAACATTCGGGCCGGTGCTGCCAATCATCCGTTGCCCTAATGATGTTGATCAGATCATATCGATTGCGAACGCGACCCAGTTTGGACTTTCTGCTGGTGTGTGCTCCAACCGGCTTGATCATGTCACCAAGCTCATCGACGGTCTCGCCGTTGGTACCGTCAACGTGTGGGAGGTTCCTGGGTATCGCACCGAATTGACCCCATTCGGAGGAATCAAGCAGTCCGGACTCGGGCACAAAGAGGGCGTGCTGGAGGCGATGCGGAGCTTCACGCAGTTGAAGACCTACTCGCTTCCATGGTCAGTCTAGGCCGGCAGTTCTCTTCCGTTTGAGTATCATGACGATCTGGCAGAGGCGGCGGCAGTAGCCCTTGCAAATGATTGCGATCTTCTGAGCTCTCCCACGGTGGACCGGCTCGAAAGTTTTAGCTGCCGCGCTCGAGCATTTGTATTCCGCGAAGTCGGCCCCCCGAGCCAGACGTCGCGGTATCGTGGAGCTCGGCACCCACCTCGATCGAGCCCCTCACGAATTGCTTTCGCGGTTGCGATTTCCATGTCTAGCGGGGAGATATATTGCCTTGATTTTCTAAAGACATTTCAACGGTTTCGAAGAACGATTTTACGCAGCGTAGGCGTCTTTTATCCGATGTCGTGACAATATATGTTTTGAAATCAGTGCAGAGTTCGTCGACTGTTTTATAGACGAGCTCCTCTGCTGGAAACACGCTGTCCTCAAGCAGGACGCCGATTCCTACTCCGTGCAGAACGGCCTCCTTCAGAACAGGATAAGTCGCCATTTTGATAATATTGGGCATACTTGTACTGTTCTCAAGACAAGCTTTTTCCACTTCGCGGAGCGTCAGCGAACCATCCTCGGTTAGAATGATTCTCTCTTCGGCGAGTTCGGCAAGAGCGAGTGTCGGTCTGCAGGCGAGTCGATGCTCGCGCCGCATGAGGGCCATAAGCCGATTCTTGCTTAGCTGCACGTGGAATAGGTTGGCAATGTCATCAGGCTCAGTGATGATAGCAATATCGACATCACGCGCTTCAAGCCGTTGCTTAGCAAGCTCCCAGGGCACCAGGGAGAACGTGATTCTGACTGCGGGAAAATGCCGGTTGAACTCGGAAATAAGCGGCATTGCCGGGCGCGGCGCGTTCGCGATCACCGTTAGATGTCCGGCCGATAGGTCACTGTAGGCATTGATCTTCTCCGCGACGAGCTGCTCGAGGACTCGAACGCGATCAGTTAGCGCAAACAGTTCCTGGGCCGGTTTTGTCGGCTCGAGCCCGCTGCGATGACGGATAAAGAGTGTCGTCCCCATATGTTGCTCAAGCTTGGCAAGGTGCTGGGTGACGGCCGATTGGGTGACACCGAGGACGGCTGCAGCTTCTGAAACGCTTCTCTGCCGGAAGACCTCTGTAAAGGCCGCAATCTGGTGAGAACTGATTTTCATGCCTTCGACGTCTGCTCCTCCTATTGCCGTAGATTCGCATTCCGACGCGGGTTCAAGGCTTTTCGCGCCCCTGCCTACTGGCAAGGTTGTTGGTACTGAGCGGCTTAAAGGCGACCAAAACACCGCGAGCTCAGAGAATGAGGCACGCGGCTTTGGCGTTCTTCTCGATATATTTGCTGATCACCGCATTGTCTCGACCGACGATCGAAACAACTCAACGTCGCGACGCCCTACCCCATATCGCCCTTCCCCAAGCATGGTTTGCTTCAAGATCGCAAATCTACGAAAGACCCAAGATGCTGCCTCAACTGGCGGTAGAGGCTCCTGCTGTGTTAGTCGAAAATGAACATCACACGGTATCCGAAATGTCAAACTTTTGCTGCGTCTCCAAGCCGAGCATGGCGCGTGCTCGCTAGCATAGGCAAACAAGAGCTCCTGCGCTTGGAGAGCGTTTTCTCTGCGCGACTGACAACACAACCTTGATTTTTGACTGCGCCAGTTGCGCGCTGTTTTTTTCACAGTTCATCTCGACCATTTAACTTGTTTGCTGGATGCGCTTCTCAGCAAGACCAGGAAGATGTGGCATAATTTACTGCGCGAATTAAGGCTGTCGCGCAGAATAAAATTGGCACCGGCGACAGATGCGCCGCCGATTGGATGCCAGCTTATTTAATTGCAGCAATACTTCAACTATTAGCAGGGCTAATAATAAGACATTTCTACGTCAACTGCGCTTGCTACGCACGTCTCCGGAAGCAGGCCGCAAACCACTATCAATCGGGCCCATCGAGGCGCAGCGCTCACGCACAACGAAATCGGGCTTTCGAGGAGGTGATCCTCTCCCCATCGAAAGAGAGGGGGCCGACCTCGTACGAATTAATAGGAGAGGCGAATGAAAATAAGCACCGACCGTATCCTCACGACCCACGTCGGCAGTCTGCCGAGGCCCTCTGGATTGGAGGAGATGCTCCTGGCGAAAGAGAAAAGCGAACTGGACGCTGACCGCAATCCGTTGCTGGCCGCTTCCGTCAGTTTGGCGGTCCTCGACATCGTAAAAAAGCAATCGCTCATTGGGCTTTCGGTTATCGATGATGGCGAGATGAGCAAATACGCCTATTCGACCTATGCGCGCGAGCGCATGACAGGTCTGACGGGCGTTGACCAGCCGCTTGCCTTGTCCGAGCTGGCGGATTTTTCGAATTTCGCAAAGCGGGTCAATCTAGATATCAAGACGCCTGCGTGCGTGGGACCTATCGCGTACCAGGGCGAGGCGGCGGTGGCAACGGATATCGCCAACCTCAAAGCGGCACTGGATATGGTTCCTGTTGAGGAAGCGTTCATGAACGCCTCGTCTCCGGGAATTATGGCTCACTACATGCCGAATAAATATTATCCCTCGCAGGAGGCCTATCTCTATGCTTTGGCCGACGCGATGAAGACGGAATATGACGTCATCGCTGCATCGGGCATTCTCTTGCAGATCGACTGCCCTGATCTGGCGCTTGGACGCCATTTCCGGGCGAAGCCGATGGATGTCGCGGAGTTTCGCAAGGAAATTGCGCTTCACGTCGAGGTCCTTAATCATGCCCTGCGCGACATTCCCGCCGATCGGATGCGACTGCATCTATGTTGGGGCAATTACGAATCGCCCCATCATCACGATATCGATCTCCATGAGATCTTCGATATCATCATCAAGGCGCGGCCGATGGCACTTCTGCTGGAGGCGGCAAATCCACGTCACTCGCACGAATGGAGTCTGTTCAAACAGACACGGCTCCCCGACGACAAGATTCTCGTTCCGGGTGTCATCGATACCTGCACGAATTACATTGAACATCCTGAGGTCGTCGCCCAGCGCATCGAACAATACGCCAATTTGGTCGGACGGGAGCGAGTGATCGCCGGCACCGACTGCGGCTTTGCCAGCTTTGCAACGTTCCACACTGTTGATCCGGACATCGCCTGGCGCAAGCTCGAGTCGCTCGTGCAGGGCGCCGAGATTGCATCTCGCCGGCTCTGGAACGCCAGGCCTTCCGTTCAAGCCGTTGCTTCCTGACAGCTCAAGTAGCCCCCAATAATGAAAATCATTCAAATCACCGACCTTCACCTGGTCCCAGCTGGCGATCGCCTGTTCGACAACGATCCTGGCGAGCGCCTGACCGCTTGTCTAGCAGATATCGCCAGGCAGCATGCAGATGCGGAGCTCTGCGTCATCACCGGTGATCTTGCTCATCATGGCGAAAAAAGCGCTTACGTTCGCCTGCGCGAGGCACTAAAGGTCCTGCCTATGCCGGTGCGGCTCTTAATGGGCAATCATGATAATCGCGCCAATTTCCGGAGCGTATTTCCCGAGGTTCCTGCCGATGATTTCGGCTTCATTCAATCCGCGCTCGACACGGCGGCGGGACGCTTTCTCTTCCTCGATACAACGCAAACCGACAGCCACGCCGGCCTTTACTGTGAGCAGCGCCAGGCATGGTTGCGATCGCGTCTGGGAGAGTCGCAAGGCAGCCCTGTCTATCTCTTCATGCACCACCCGCCGCTTCCGGTTCACTTCCGGCCCGCTGACGAGATCATGCTGGACGATGCTGCAAGATTTGGACGTCTCCTCGATGGGTACTCCATCCGCCATTTGTTCTTCGGGCATGTGCATCGCCCAATCGCCGGAAGCTGGCAGAACATTCCCTTTTCAACCTTGCGGGGGCTCAATCATCAATTGTGGCTCGATTTCGGTCACGAGCGAGGGATTCCTTGCAGCATGGAGCCGCCAGCCTATGCGATCGCGTTCCTGAACTCGGACGCGGTGGTGATCCACACGCACGACTTTCTCGATACAAGCGCAAAGTACCTGTACGAGCCCGACCTGCCCGTCGAACGTCAAGTCGTTTCAATGGCGCGGCGAAGATAGTCCAGAACCTGCACGCGGCGGGGATCCGCTTCCCGCCGACGACCATCACGCCTGCCCTTCCTCGTCTAGCCCCGGCGCTGCAGTTGCTCGCCGCATTGGATTTTTATTTGCGAGCCTTAAAGGAGGATCCTCATGAATTTGTCACGTCGCACGCTGCTCCGTTCTTCCGCCGCACTATCAGCCGCGTCCGTTTTTGGTTCACTGGCCGGCTCCGCCTCCGCGGCCTCGGACACCGTAACCATCGCTTCGCTCTACGATCTCTCCGGACCGTTCGATGTCTATGGTGCACCGTCGAACATGTGCACGGAATTCGCAGTCAAGGAATTAAACGCGGCAGGAGGATTACTCGGCAAGCAAGTCGTCCTGAAGGCCTACGACTGCCAGTCGGACATCAACAAAGGTCCGCAATACGCGCAGCAGGCGGCGCTGCGCGACCGAGCCGTGATGGCGGTGGGCGCCTTGACCGGAGCTGCCCGAGAGGCGACACGACCGGTTCTGCGCAAATACAAGGTGCCGTACTTCTATGGTTCGATCTATGAAGGTGGCGCCTGTGAACAGAACATCTTCTGCTGTAACACCGAAGGAAACCAGCAGGTCGTTCCACTGCTCGAGTGGTCATTCAAAACCCTCGGTAAGAAGCTCTATTACATCGCTTCCGATTACAACGCGCCGCGCACATTCGGAGCCTGGAATCACGTGATGGCAAAGCGCGAAGGCGGCGAGGTGCTTGCAGACGACTATTATCCCCTCGATGTTACGGATTTCACTGCGGCAATCGCCAAGATCCAGGCGGCAAAGCCGGATTTCATCCATTCCTGTCTGGTTGGTGGTCCGTCAATGTCCTTCTACCGCCAATGGGCCGCAGCGGGGATGTTGAAGAAGATTCCCATCGTCTCGATCATTTTCGGTGGCGGGCAAGAACACGAGATTTTGGCACCTGAAGAGACGAACGGCATCTACGCAGCCTACAACTATTTCCAGGAGCTCGATACGCCGCGAAACAAGGCCTTTCTGGCGCGCTTTGCTCAAGCGATGGGTCAAAGCCATACCTACATCAATGGCGAGGCGATCGGTGGATACAATACAGTCATGTTGTGGGCAGAGGCCGTCAAGCGCGCGAACAGCTTTGATCGCGACGCAGTCATGAAGGCTTGGGAAACCGGCATCACTTGGGAAGGGCCCGGCGGGAAAATGGTTACCGACGGGCCTACGCACCACACGACCCAGGACGTGCGCATTATCAGGGTCGAAAACCGGGTCTGGAGCCTGGTTGCAACCAAGGAACAGATCCAGCCGGACAGTTATGGCGGCAGGTGCGACGTCTTTGCCCACCCCAACCAGACCGAATTCTTGATGCCACAGATGTAGGCGGCTGCGCTCCCAGCGCTGCGTCTTTCAAGCGGCGCCGCAGCCTCATTTGCTTGCTGTTGGTTGTCGTCACTCGGCAGGAGAGCACGCCTCTTCTGTCGAGCAGCCAAAGGAGAATTCTCGTGAAACTATCCCGTCGCTCGTTTCTCGGCACTTCGGCAGCGCTTTCTGCTGCATCCATCGCCGGCTCTCTTGCCGGAGGCGCGTGGGCCGCATCCGACACCGTCGCTATTGCTTCGCTCCATGATTTGTCGGGGCCGCTAGATATTTATGGCGTACCCTCGAATTTGTGCATGAAAGTCGCCGTCGAGGAGATCAATGCCGCTGGCGGCCTGCTCGGCAAAAAGGTCGAGCTAAAGGTTTATGATGGCCAGTCCGACATCAACAAATACCCGCAATACGCGCAGAAGGCGGCGCTGAACGATCGGGTCGTCATGGTACAAGGTGCGCTCAGCGGCGCCGCGCGCGAGGCCACGCGCCCCGTTCTGCGCAAGTACAAGATACCTTTCATCTACGGCTCCTTCTACGAAGGCGGACTTTGCGAGAAGAATACATTCTGCGTCAACACGGGCGGTAATCAGCAGGTTGTTCCTTTGCTCGAATGGTCATTCAGGAATCTCGGAAAGAAGCTCTATTATATTGCGTCGGACTATAACGCCCCCCGCAATTTCGGGATCTGGAATCACGTGATGGCCAAGCGCGAAGGTGGCCAGGTGTTAGCCGATGATTACTATCCCCTCGATGTCACGGATTTCACCGCGGCTATTGCAAAGATACAGACCGCCAAACCGGATGTCGTGCATTCCTGCCTCGTTGGCGGTCCGGCCATGTCGTTCTATCGCCAATGGGCAGCGGCCGGAATGCTAAAAAAGATTCCGATCATCTCGATCGTGTTTGCCGCTGGCAATGAGCACGAGGTTCTTGCTCCGGAGGAAACGGACGGCGTGATCGTCGCGTACAACTACTTCCAAGAACTGGACACGCCGAAGAACAAGGAATTTCTGGCCAAGGTGGAAGCCGTTGCCGGCAAGAACCACCCCTATATCAATGGCGAGGTGTTCGGCGGCTATAGCGGTGTCATGCTCTGGGCCGAAGCGGTCAAGCTTGCCGGCAGCTTCGAGCGGGAGGCGGTTCTGGCTGCCCTCGAAAGCGGCATCCGCTGGGAAGGTCCGGCCGGGGTCATGACCACGGATGGCCCCACCCACAACACGACCCAAGACGTTCACATCATCAAGGTCGAGAACCGCGTCTGGAGCCTGATCGAGAAGAAGGAGCAGATTCCGCCGGATACGTATGGTGGCAAATGCAACGTCTTCACCAATCCCAACCAGACGGATTTTCTGATGCCGCAGATCTAGGTGGCTAGGCGGGGCGGCGCTCGCAGCGCCGCACCTTTCGCGGCGCCGCCGGCCCAATCCGCCTATCTCCATCTTCGCAAGCCGAGACAGTTCATGGACAGTTTCGTCATATTGTGTTTCGCGGTGGTCAATTCCATTGCGCTTCTTGCCCTGATCAGCTTGGGGCTCGCCGTCATTTTCGGCATGATGCGCGTCATCAACTTTGCTCATGGCGAGTTCATCATGCTCGGTGGATACGCCACCGTGATCGCCAATCATGCCGGCGTCAATCTTTGGCTCTCCATGCTGGTTGTCGCCCCAATCTTCGTCGCTCTGATCGGTGCCGTGACGGAGCGACTGATCGTTCGCCGGCTGTACGGTCACCTAATCACGACGATGCTGGCAACCTGGGGTCTTAGCCTGTTTTTAATCGGTGCGGTGACCGCCATCTTCGGCAACACGACGATGGGCGTGAGCGCACCGCTGGGCAATATTCCGATTGGTGCCTACTCTATCGGTGCTTACCAACTGTTCTTGATTGGGATCACAGCTCTTTTGGTCGTGAGTTCTCTCCTTGCTTTGCACTGGACGAAGTACGGACTGATCGCGCGGGCGGCGATGCAAAATTCGGAGATGGCAGCGACCCTCGGGATCAACTGTGATCGCGTATATGCGGCCACTTTCATCGTCGGCGCAGCAATCAGTGGCTTGGCCGGAGCGCTGCTTGCGCCGATATCGGGTGTCCTTCCTCATATGGGCGCGGCCTATGTTGCCCGCGCCTTCGTCACGGTGATCAGCGGGGGCGGAGCCCTGATTACGGGCTTTCTGTCGGCCGCAACAATACTCGGGCCGGTTGAGGCGTTGCTTTCCTATTTTGCAACACCGGTCATCGGTCAGGCCTCGCTGCTGCTTTTGGCCGTGATCATCCTGCGCCTGTTTCCAACGGGCGTCTCAAGCTTGTGGACCGGAGGTCGATAACGCCATGGTACGTCAAGTCGAACATGCCCTTTTCCCAGTCGCCCTTGTGCTCTTCGCGGCTCTCGGGCCATTCGTTCTGGAGCCTTTCGATCTCGTCAATCTATCTGCCTTTTCGGCCATGGCGATCGCAGCACTCGGTCTTGCCTTCGTCTGGGGAACACTCGGGATCCTGAACCTCGGACATTCCGTGTTTTTTGGTCTGGGTGCCTATGCCTATGCCATCGCGGTCTCCAATCTCGGCGACAGCACGCTTGCCGTATTGATTGGCATCGCGCTGGCGGTCGCATTTTCGCTTGTCCTCGGCTATTTCCTGTTCTTCAGCCGCTTGGGCGACGTCTATCTCGGCGTTATCACTCTGTGCGTGACGCTGATCTTCTATTCCTTCATGATGTCAACCGCCGATCCCTCGTTTCACATCGGCCCGGTGCCGCTCGGCGGCTTCAACGGGATCACGGCAGTCCCGTCGCTTAACATGCCAGGCGATCCGCAGGTATTTCTATCCACGGAAGCGACTTTCTCGATCTGCCTGCTTTCACTGGCGGGAGCTTACGTTCTGCTCTCGCTCTTGCGCTCGAGCGATGCAGGTCGGATCATGACGGCGATCCGCGAGAGCGAGTTGCGGAGCGAGCTTCTTGGTTACGACATCCGCTTCTACAAGCTCGTCGGCTTTGCCGTAAGTGCTGCCATTGCCGGGCTTGGCGGGGCACTTTACACGGCGGTGATGGGCTACGTCAGCCCGAACGTCTTTGACCTTCCGCAAGCCTCGCAATTCGTTCTGTGGGTGATCGCCGGCGGACTCGGGGCCTTTGTCGGACCCGTAGTGGCAAGCTTCGGCTTCCAGCTCCTGAGCAGCCAGCTCGGCGCAAACCAAGTTTTCAACACGGAGCTCATTTTCGGCGCGACGATCATCCTGTTCGTCATGCTCGTGCCGCAAGGCCTGCAGCCGATGCTTCTTGGCCTATCGAGCCTGAAGTTCCCGAACCGATTCGGCATTTTGCGACGGAAGGAGAAACCGGCATGAGCGGGGCCCCCATTCTCGCGACGCGCGGTCTCGTTAAGCGGTTCGGGGGTGTTGTTGCGGTTGATAGCGTCGACCTTGTCGTTAACGCCGGCGAAATCCGCTGCCTCATAGGCCCGAACGGCGCCGGCAAAAGCACGCTCTTCAAATGCCTTACACATCAGCACCAGCCGACGAGCGGCCATGTTCTGTTCGAGGGCCGGGATCTGCAGGGGCTGGCCACCCATCGCATTGCCCGGCTTGGGATCGCCATTAAGAACCAGATTCCCAGCATCTACGCCAATCTTGACGTCCGTGAGAATATCCGCCTAGCGGCCCTGCGGAGGCGACTGGGAAAGCGCCAGCTGGACAGGGTCGTCGAGCTGACGCTGGACGAAATCGGCTTCGACGAACGTCTCGCCAGTCAGCCGGCGGCGACCCTCTCGCACGCGCATCGGCAATGGTGCGAGCTCGGCATGCTGCTCGCGAGCAGCCCGCGCATCGCCCTCCTTGACGAGCCCACCGCCGGCATGACGCGTGAGGAGATGTTGAAGACCGTCGACATCATCAAACGTCTCAACGCCAGCGCCACGGTAATCGTCGTCGAGCACGATTTGGAGTTCATCGCCCGACTTGCGCAGAGAGTTACTGTCCTACACAGGGGAAAGGTGCTGGTTGAGGACACCATGGACAAGATCGAGGCAAACGAGATTGTTCGCGACATTTATCTCGGCCGCAAGAAGGAGGCCGCTCATGCTGAAGGGTGAACGGTTGATCTCGGGCTACGGCAAGACGCAGGTACTGCGCAGCCTAAGCTTCGATCTCGGCGCTCATGAGATCCTGGGGATCATCGGCATCAACGGTATGGGCAAGACCACCCTGCTCAAGACTGTCATGGGACTGTTGCCGGTGGAAGTTGGCCGGATCGTGCTGGACGGTGATGCCATCGAAGCTCTGCCTGCCTATCGACGCAGTCGTCTCGGCTTCAGCTACACGCCGCAAGGCGGAGCGGGTTTTCCTGGCCTCACTGTAAAGGAGAACTTGTTGCTTGCGGGCATGATGCCCGGGTCCGGCAGAGCAAAGCCGATTGCCGAGATATTGTGCCTCTTTCCGAGACTCGAAAAGCTTCTTGCGCGCCCTAGCGGTGCCTTGAGTGGAGGCGAGCGGCAGTTGCTGGCCCTGGCGCGCGCCATGGTTCGCTCGCCGCGGCTTCTTCTGCTTGATGAATTGACAGAGGGCATTCAGCCTTCGGTGACCGACGAAATCGCCGAATGCCTGTTGTCGATTCACCGGTCGGAAAAGACAGCCATGATCATTGCCGATCAGGATCTCAGCTTCTTGGCCTCGCTGGTCGGCCGAGCGCTGGTCGTCCAGAAGGGACAGATCGTGGCGGAGCGGAATCCAACTGAACTCCTTGCCGATAATGTTTTCGAGACGGACTGAGGTCGTGCCGGCTCCGGGCCGCATCCAGCGATGCTGCGCCGTTGCCCTGGATATCAGCACCGAAGTCTCGATCCGTCCGAAACCGTGATCATCCCGTTTAGACAAGTGCCCACCGTTCAACTTGCGGAGCCATTATGGCCACCAGAACTCTCTCAGTCCAACCGACCGTCCACCTCGGCGCTCTGATGCACGATACCACACTCGGCGCCTACTGCGAGGTCGGGGCGCGCACGATCTTGCGAGAAGTGACGATGGGCGATTACTCCTACGTCGAGAACGATTCCCAGATTACCTACACCACGATCGGAAAGTTCTGCTCGATTGCGGCAATGACACGCATTAACCCTGGCAACCATCCGATGCACCGCGCGAGTCAGTCACATTTCACCTATCGAGCGAGTGCCTATTTTCCCGGCGAAAGTGACGAGGCAGAATTCTTCGATTGGCGAAGGCAACATCAGGTCCACATCGGCCACGATGTCTGGATAGGTCACGGCGCAATCGTACTTCCCGGCCGCAACGTCGGCACGGGTGCTGTGGTTGCGGGCGGTGCAATCGTTACCAAGGACGTGCCGGCCTACACGATCGTCGCTGGCAATCCGGCACGCCCCGTCAGGCGGCGGTTCTCGGACGATATCGCCGGGCGGCTCGCCAGGCTTGCGTGGTGGGATTGGGATCATGAAAGCCTGCGGGTGGCGCTGACAGATTTCCGCAAGCTGACGGTTGACGAGTTTCTAAGCAAATACGAAGGGGGCGACCTTGCCAGGTTGAAATCTTCGTGTTGATCGCTTCGAGGGGACTGGTTTCTGATTGTCAGAGGCTCAGCAACGCACGAAGCGGACATCGAGCTCGTTTAAAAATCGTCGATTGCGCTCACTTGTCTTGTGTGGCGGTTCGCCGTCGTCTCCGTTGGCCGGTGCGCAATTGCTTACCCGCTTAGCCCCGGTTGCGTCAGCGCTGTCGAGAGTTCAGCCACGTAAAATGCCAGCTTATGAAGGAAGGGGTTAACGTGTCATCCGTCGCACGAAATGAGTTTGCGCACGAAGCGATCAAAGAAGCTGCACCAGAGAAAAGCTTTCGATTTTACGACAATCGACAAAAGTACCTGATGTTCGTCAATACCTGCAGCGAGAAGCGTGTCGTATCAGAACGAATAGCGCTCGAACTCGATCAGATCCATCCACGTCCGCCTGCTGTGCGGGTCTTTGATGCGGGCGTCGGTGACGGGACGGTGCTGGCGCGCGTGCTGCGTTCGATGCATCAACGCTACGAGCATTTGCCATACTATGTCGTCGGGAAAGAGATCAGCCTCGAAGACATTCGCTTGACGCTCGAAAAACTACCTGATCGGTTTCACGAACACCCTTCTATGGTCATTGTCCTGACCAACCTTTACTATCACGAAGCCCCATATCTTTCGCCAAGCTCGGCTTTAGCGACATCCAGGCTCGTCTGGCATGAAGTCGCCCTGAGCGGACGAACTGCGGCCGATTACGAGCGCCAGATCAATGATCTGGAGCCGTTTCTAGCTCAACATTGGAAGGCGAGCGTAAGCAAGAAATCCGGCAACCCGGTCTACGAGCGCCCGGTCGTTCTGGTGCTTTATCTGCAGAGCTGCCAGTTCCTGTTGAACCAGGTCATCCCCAGGCAAGGCGCGATCACGGCGGACTACGATCTTGTCATCGCCTCGCAGCCCTATCGGGCACGGGCGTCGGCGGAGTTCAAGGCAAGGAAGGTCGTTGCGCCATTAGCGCTCGCACTTGCTCCGGGAGGTCGATTGGTCGGCATTCATTCGTGCGGCAATGATCCAGGCCTTGAAATCATTCAGAGCGTGTGGCCGGGGGAACAGCCGTTCGCTAACGATCGACGAGACATCTTGCGCGAAACGAAAGTCGCGATGGGGCATGAGGCACGCCAGTACAACTTCAATGCACTGAGCGATAAGCAGTCTAGATTTAAGTACGTGATGTATACGTTGCCCAACGAAATCGACGCCGACGCCACCTCCATCGGGACGTCAACAATGTTCGCGGCTTGGAATAACGCCAGCTACGTGGCACAGATTGAGGACGAGCGACTGGCCCAGGCAATGACGGACGATCGGTACCTGGCATGCACCAGGGAGATCTTGCGCAAGCATAATGGACTCTGGTTTTGGGACGAAACTTACGTCATCTCCCGGAACCACAAGCCGTGAAATAGTTCAGCCTCTGCTGAGGCGCGGGACTTTTACCGCTCGCTTCCAACCTCAAAAGATCCGGCTGGTCACGTCGAGCCTCTGGCTGAAGATTGCCGTGCGCTCGCGTTGCGGACCGAAGAAGGACCAGTTCATGACCGTGTCAAGGGCCCAAGCTTGCAACGAGGGGGACGCTTGCCAGCAATTTCTAGGTCAGTACTCCATCGAAATCACACCAAGCGATACTCGAGCGGTTGAGATGGCGAGGCGAGTCCTTTCGCCCGGGACCGAGATATATCTTGCGAGCATATCGGGAGAGCCGCTTGAGACGTTGGTTGCAAGAGCGCTAGAGCTCAAGACATCGGGCTTCGTTCCGGTGCCTCACTTGGTTGCACGTCGATACGAAAGCCATCATCAGCTCGAGACGACACTGGCCCGACTGCAGGAGGCCGGCGTCGATCGAGCATTGTTGCTGGCGGGCGACGTTGCGCGCGTCGTCGGACCGTTTCCTTCCAGTCGAGCGATGCTTGAGACGGGCCTGTTCGCTCGCTATGGCTTTGAACGTCTTGGCTTCGCCACCTATCCGCAGCCCCATCCGCACATCCCAACCGATGTGCTAGATGGCGAACTCGATCGAAAGGTTTCATTGACCGTTCGGCAAGGGATGACGCCGTGGGTCGTGAGCCAGTTTTGTTTCGAGCCAGACGACATAACGGCCCATATCAGTCGTTTGCAGATGCGAGGGATAATAGACGACGTTCGCGTCGGTTTGGCGGGGCCTACCACGCTAAAGAGCGTCATGCGTTTGGCGCTCATCTGTGGCGTATCACACTCTGCTCAAGCATTGCGCGCTCAAGGTCATAGATTAAGCCGTCTTGCCGTCGGTTATGAGCCGCGCGAGCTAATCGATCGACTCTTGCACAAAATGGAAAGCACACTTGAATTGCGATCGTTACGAGCGCACTTCTTCGGGTTCGGCGGACTTCAGCAAACAGCTACGTGGATCCGACAATATAACGTAAAGAGGCGACGCCCTAGATGCGCCGCAACGTCCTCATAATTCTAATACGGCACAGGTATGTTTCCGGGAAGCCAGATAACCGTCACAAGATCTGCCACTTGGTGCGGTGTTTATGTGGTTTGTCTCTACCCGGCCGGCTCATTGCATCCTGTGACAAAGCGACAGAACACATCTTCGGCGGTTACGAGGATGTTCGGCACCAATCTACGCGGCTTCGATTCCAGCGTTCAAGGCTACATGTTTTTCTGTCTCAGCATATCAGCGGGGCGCGGATTTCAGGCGCTGCCGCACCGGCTTTGCGTCTCTATGGGTTGCATCGGTCACCAGCGACCATTGTAGACGTGACCGGCGATTCGGGAGGCGACTGTGCCGGCCCTTAGCCCTCAGCGTCTGCCCAACAATCACTGCTCGTGGTCTGAAGCAGGATCCTGCCGGATGATCCGAGAGGGTTCATATGTTGCTCTCTCAACTCTTGACGCGGACGGTCACACGAGGATTGCCTCCGTCATCCGTGTAGTCCTCCACAATAACTTCGATTTCGTTGTACCAAAACCAAAACTGGCGCAGATGTTCTGCTCTGTGCTGTGCAACAATTTGAGCCTTCTCAAACTCAGTCAACTTTCTTCGAATCATTGGACTCTTCAAGCATCCGCGATCGCTAGTGGTCCCCAGCAGCACACAAAGAAAATACGACTGCCCCCGCACCAAGCCCTGCAGCGCTACTCGTCCCGTTCGGTTGGACGGCCTCACGTTAACGACAACTTCGTGGATAGGCCTGCGGAGGCGCCACACCCAGCGCCGCGGCCGCAATCCGTTCGGCGGCTCCGAATTTCTTGGCATGAGGCCCCCTCCGAAAAGCCCCGGCCACCTTTCGGCAGCCGGGCCAGTCTCTGGGAGGAACGGGCCTGAAAATCATCCCGAGCCACCGCCCCGTCAGGAGTAATAAGGCGGTTCTCTCATGCTACTCGGGCCAGCTGTCGAGAAGCTGACGAGCCCCCGTCTGGGAAACGCAAAGGACCTCCTTTGTTGCGATTGGCAGCGCGGCCGAAATAGGTCGGGATTTTTCGCGAACAAGGATTTATGGCAGGAGAATTGGCGCTCACCTGAGTACGTAGCGAGCACCGCAGTCGATGAATTGACAACAGGCATTCGCTGGCGCGCTCGCGAGTTTTCACAGCAAGCTGCGCGTCATAGTCCGAATTGCTCAACAGCCTTGGCCCGAGCTC
Source organism: Bradyrhizobium sp. CB82 (assembly GCF_029714405.1). NCBI lineage: Bacteria > Pseudomonadati > Pseudomonadota > Alphaproteobacteria > Hyphomicrobiales > Nitrobacteraceae > Bradyrhizobium > Bradyrhizobium sp. CB82. The sequence goes on from NZ_CP121650.1 coordinate 7,501,307, forward strand.
AAGGCAGCAATTTCCAAACGTCGACTGCCGTCGCAAGTGGTTCAAGCCGGAATCGAGCAGATCCGGCCGAAGGAAGGAAAGCGACCTGAACGATACGCACCTCGGCAGCTTGGCCGCCTATGCCGACGTCACCTACGTCGATAAGCGAACCTATAAAGCGTTTCGAACCGCTAGAAGCAAGCTACCAATCCTGGCGCAGTTCGTCCGACGCGTCGAAAAAGCCGGCCGTTACTCAGATATCATCGGGCAACTTGGCCTTCAAATACCTCTGGCCCTGCCAATATTTGAGGCCTTTGTCTCAAGACAAGAGGAGCTTATCGGGCGGAGCTTCGTGGCCCCCATTGACCTGCGATATTCGCGCTTCCAGCGTTTCCGATTGCTTAGTGAGGACGGGTGGTCGGCAGCTCTTCGGCGTCATCGGTTGCGATCGTCGGATCCTCCAAATTGTAACCGAACCCTTCGTAAGCGAACGCGCTGCGGATCAGTTCGCAATCCCGCTCGCTGACGCCAACTTGCCTGCAGACTCGATACCAGGCCTCCCCGATAGTCGCTTTCATCCCATCAACGATTGCCGTAGCGTCTTCTCTTGATAAGAGAAAACGCTCGCACTGCGACAGCAAGTTGACCCGGTTGGCGTATCGTCCCCAGTTGCCGAACGCCATCGCCAGGTCCCGGCGCTCTAATGCAATCATCGGGTTCGGAGTGAGGTCGTATGCTGGTGATAGCGACCATGCCTGGTCCTTTGCCAAGATGGCATGGTTACGTGGATGATCGTCGGTGTTGGAGATGAGGGCGTTAAAGCACACCCGCCGAAACAACTCTGGCAGATCCTTCGACTGACTTCCGGATGCGGCTCGTCGTATTTCGTCCGCCAGCAGAAGATATGACCATTTCTGACGCTTATCGACTGTGTCGGGTGTGTCATCCGCATCGAGCAGCGTCAAGGCGCTCACCATCCTGCTGCGGAGGTAGCCTTTTTCGGTCTTATTCCGATCGAACCGTTTGACCAGGACAACGTCCTTGTCGCCGATTGTGGTCATCTGGCTCTCCGCACACGAGATCCCGCACTCGCGAGCAAGGGTCAGCATAGCGTGTTCGACCCGCGGATTATTCCAGCGATCATCGCGATGCGGGAATTTCGCGAGCCAAAGGGCATCCTCGTCCTCGACAGTAGCCTTAGGCCGCGCGCCGCCCATCGAGGTGCCCGCTCGCATCAACGCCTCGGCCTGTTCAGCGTCAGCACGTGCTGGTGCTGGTGCTGACGGATCCTTTTCAGCGGCGACGATCTGGTCGGCCACTTCGATCAAACGCGCCAAATCCAGCGTTTTGTTGAACGTACGAACAGGTGCCGGCGGTTGCACGTTAAGACCAAAACCTAAAGCGCCGGCGCGATCGTCGGGTGAATTGAGCAGGTATTGAATCTCGCTCGGCGACGGGTTGCCTAGACGAGTTTCGATCAACTTGCGGCCCCAGGCGTCCGGAGAGCTGTCCCGCAACGCACCAAAATTGCCCCGCAGCTTCGTTGTCCGGAACGGAGGGACTTGAATCTTGAGCTCGACCGGATCGAACTCGACGCGATCCTTACGCTCGAGGTAGCTGCGGCCATAGACGAATTGTCCAACGGCGGCGCCTTGGCGGGTCGTGTCGAGCTGATAGCGCCCCGCCGTAACCGGTTCTGTCTGGCCTGGCAGCGTAATGTAGACGAAACACTCCTCAGAAGGCATTGCTTGGTCCGCCTCCCTGTCGAGCACGCTGGCGCTCATCGAGGCCGCTTAGAGCGAGCCCCTCCTCATCGTTCTTCGGGTTGGCAACGTCGGCAAGCGATGCGAGCAGGTTCATTGCCCACAGCATGCCGACATACACGCCGGCACTGGTGCTCAATTTCCCGTTCTCAGCATCAGCGATGACGTGACGATCTACGCCCAGTTTAGCTGCCAGCACCGCATGGCTCAGGTTGCGGCGCAGGCGCGCGGTACGAAGATTGTTCCCCAGTCGCTTGACCGCCTCCTGGACGGCTGTGGGTGGCGCACTGATCAGTTGGCTACGAGGAGGCATGGCGTCTTAAGGCTCCCTTAGATGATCTTTTGGCGTCTTATGGCACCAGTCCTATAGCTGGCTCTTTGCCAGGTCAAGTCTTGGCGCCTTAAGCCGCCTCAAACGCCATCGTTGGCGCCTAAAGGCGCCAATCTAGATTTGGCAGATAATCCAACTACTTGGGCCCGTCTAGATGTTTGATCCCAGATTTTGATGGGGCATCCTCGAGGGAGCCCCCACCGGGCAAACCGTCGAAAAATGATCACGTAATTTCAATGTGTTATCTGCGGTAAAAACTCGTTGCTACACACGCTGTTACACACGCGGCTAGGCCAACCGTTCCCCACTGTTCTGCCCCTTTCATGGAGCGCCTCGCCTGCGCCACCTGACAATATGCCGCATCACCAGGACAGCGCCGGAAATGATCACTACCAGCGCGAGCAGACCGCCGAGGCCGGCCGCCAGCATCAACACGACGTGCAAGCCCTGCAGCGCCGACGTCATCACGTCCCCCGCCAATCACAAAGAGCGGAACGATAGCACTGCAACCATAACGATAGCCGGCGCTGACCGGCCGAGCGGCGCCGCCGTTCTGCGGGTTCAGCATGAGATGCGAACAAATTCCGCGCCAGGCCCAATAAATCGACCTTGCGGAACTCTTAAGATCAGCAACATCCGCCGCCGAGACTTTGACCGCCTGGCATCGGCTGGGCCAAGCAGGGAGCGCCGCGACGACAGAGGCGATCCGTCGAGCGATACAGCATAGTCAAGCGAACCTCAGGACGCTGGCAAAGCGCTGCGGCATCAGACGGTCGCCAAATGAAAGAAGCGGACCTGGTCGCTGACCTCCCGACCGGCCCCAAGCACGCCAGATCAATGGTACTGTCAGTCGAAGAGGAGGCAGTCATCGTTGCCTTCCGGCGCTACACGCTATTGCCGCTTGATGACTGCCTCTATGCGCTGCAGCCGACCACCCCAGATCTGACGCGCTCATCACTGCACCGCTGTCTGGAGCGCCACGGTATAGGCCTCTGCCGGATGTCAAAGGCGACAGACCGGAAAAGAAGAAGTTCAAGAGCCACCCGATCGGCTCCTTCCACATCGGTATCGCCGAGGTGCGGACAGAACAGGGTAAACTCCACATGTTTGTGGCGATCGACCGAACCTCCAAGTTCGCTCACGTCGAACTGCACGAAAGGGCTACCACCGCCTTATCAAGGGAGTCTTGCGGGAACAGGTGCGACCGTGCCTGAGCATGAAGGCGCTCACCTGTGCCGGTGGACCTCAGCGTCCCAACCGCTGCCGCTCGCGCACGCCGCGTCGAGGCCGACGAGGAGCGCTGCGACCACTTGTCGATTCTTCTCTCTCTTGGATCAGCATCTCAAGGATTCAACGCTCACCGTAGATTGGCCTTAATATCTTAGCCTCGCGAAGCCATCAGGTGAGTGCGATCTGCGGCGCTCGAAAGCGTAGACCGGATTAATACCGCAATAGGCGTCTGTGCCGGACGCGGTGGCCATGCACTGGCTATAGCTCGAGAACTGGCAATTACCTGGGTATCCCCAGATACGCCCTTGCAGGCAGTAAACGTCTTGTTGGGCCGGGGGCATGTATCCCGAACGATCCCGCGGACCTGTCTGAGCGAAAACCAAGGTGGGGACTGCGAGCACAACGGCAAACAGGAGAGGATAGCGCATGGGACCCTCGTCTGACTTGATTTCCTACAAGCTAATGGATCCGATTCTGCGTTCTGTTGATCCTAGTCAATCGCGCGTTACTACCGTTTGCGAGAGCCCAAACGTGAAGCCGCAAGGCGCGAACGCCACGTTGATTTCAAATGAAGGCAAAGGCTAGCAAGCTCGAGCAGAGCAGCACAAGGCCTGTCGCTGTTAGCGCCAGCAGGCTGCTGGAAACAAGGTCATGATTATTCATCATATAGCCCTCGATTGCACAGCAAGAGGGAAAGCGACTATCCTGGCTGGCCCGATCGACCGCCTGATACATCAATGATTATTCGAATTTGTCGCAATAATCCTGCTATTCCCAGAAAGAGGCGCAGTTTTCCGGCGCGATTTGCCGACGGTCTGCCGTCTGGCGGCGTCGATATCGAAAAATCAAGTTTGAGAGAGCTTTGCGGGGCTGTCTGGTCAGACACCGGTTCTTTACGTGCCAATACATTTGACGTTCCCTAGTCGATCGTGTGTGTGACAGCGACGTTCCGATAGCCTCAGCAGATGCGTGGCAGTTGCTCGCCCGACAGCCAGTCGATGATGTAGCCGCCGCCAAAGCTGGTCGCCATTTGCACGAAATGATGGTCATCGGCGATTGCCTCGCCGATGTCGGCGGCATCGCAGCCGAGCGGATGAGCCCGCATGGCGGCGAGCACGGTGTTGGCGACCTCGGGCGACACGATGGCAACCAGCTTACCCTCATTGGCGACATGGAGCGGATCGATCCCCAACAGCTCGCAGGCCGCCGCCACGTCCGGCTTCACCGGAATTGCCTCTTCCTGCAAGCGAAAGCCGAGGTTGGATTGCAGGGCGATCTCGTTCAGGGTCGCGGCAAGCCCGCCGCGCGTGGGGTCGCGCATTAGGCGGATGCCGTGGCCTCCGGCCTCAACCATCTTCACGACGAGGTCGTGCAGCGACGCCGAATCCGACATGACGTCGGTTTCAAAGGCGAGGTTCTGCCGCTTGGACATGATGGCGATGCCATGATCGCCGAGCGTGCCTGAGATCAGCACACGGTCTCCGACGCGCGCGTTTTCCGCGGAAAGATCGAGCCCGTCAGGCACCACCCCGACGCCAGCTGTCGAGATGAACAGGCCGTCGGCCTTGCCGCGCTCGACCACCTTGGTGTCGCCAGTGATGATGTGGACGCCGGCCGATCGCGCCGCGGCCCCCATGGACTCCGCGATCATTTTGAGGTGAGACAAATGAAACCCCTCCTCGATAATGAAGCTCGCGGACAGGTAAAGTGGCCGTGCGCCTGCCATTGCGATGTCGTTGACCGTGCCGTGAACGGCCAGCGAACCGATATTTCCGCCCGGAAAAAACAGCGGCGAGACGACGTAGCCATCGGTCGTCATCACCATGCGTCCGCCGCCGACGTCGAAGGCCGACTGGTCATTGCCACGCGCCAGCCATTCATTGCCGAACGCCTCGTGGAACAGTCCCGAAATGAGCTGCGCCATCGCGCGGCCGCCGGAGCCGTGAGACAGGTCGATGCAGCCATTGCTGATGTCGAGCTTGCCCTGATGACCTTTCATGACGGCGGCCTCTGCTGATGATCGCGGAAACCGCCATATATCCAATGCGCGGCGCAGGCGCCTTCCGAGGAGACCATGCAGGATCCCATGGGCGTTACGGGCGTGCAGATCTTCCCGAACAGCTCGCAATCCACAGGCTTCCTTATCCCGCGCAGGATGGCAGCGCATTTACAGGCCGGATTGTCGGCAACGCACAGCTCGCGCATGTCGAAGCGCAGCTCCGCGTCGTATTTGGTGTAAGCGGGCTTCAGCCTCAGCCCGCTGTAGGGCACTGGGCCGAGTCCGCGCCATTCGAACCGGTCTCGCAGCTCGAAAACGTTGGAGACCTCCTCCTTAGCGCGCAGATTGCCGTCGCGGATCACCGCGCGGCGATACTGATTCTCTACTTCGTGGCGATGCTCGTTGACTTGCCGGACAAGCATTAGGATCGCCTGCATCATGTCGAGTGGCTCGAAACCGGTGATCACGATCGGCTTGCCAAACTCCTCCGCAACAAACTCGTAAGGCGTCGTGCCAATGATGACCGAGACATGGGCTGGCCCGATGAACCCGTCAATCTCGACGTGGCCGATATTGCGTATATCGCAGCTCTTTAGAATATTATGCATCGCTGGGGGCGTCAGCACGTGGTTGCAGAACACGCTAAAGTTCGGGAGCTTCTTCTTTTCGGCCAGACGTATCATGATAGCCGTCGGCGGCGTGGTGGTCTCAAAGCCAATGGCGAAGAACACGACCTGGCGCGCGGGGTTCTCCTCTGCGATCCGGATCGCATCGATGGTGGAATACACCATGCGGACATCCGCGCCGCGGGCCTTTGCCTTGAGCAGCGAGACGCCTTCCGAACCCGGCACGCGCATGAGGTCGCCGTAACCGCAGAGGATGACTTCGGGCCGCATCGCGAGATGGATCGCCATGTCAATACGCCCTGCCGGCAGCACGCAGACCGGGCAGCCCGGGCCGTGGATCATCCGCACGTTGTTCGACAGCATGTTCTCGAGGCCATAGCGCGAGATCGTGTGCGTATGGCCGCCACAAAATTCCATGAAGCGATAGGGTCTTGCCAGATCGACCTCGGTGCCGATCGCTTTCGCTAGCCCCAGCGCGATCTCCTTGTCGCGGAACTCGTCGACATATTTCATTGCACGGCTCCCTGTCGCTCGGCGCTGAGCTCGCGCAACAAATCCAATGTGCGTCTGGCTTCCTCGGCGTCGATCTTGGTGAGCGCATAACCGACGTGAATGATCACGTAGTCGCCGACGGCGAGATCCTCGATCAGGGCAACGGAAATCTCCTTGCTGACGCCATCGATGGAGACGACGGCCATCTCGTCAGGCAAGATTTTTGTTACTGCTGCAGGTATGGCAAGACACATCAGGCGGTTCCTTCCAGGCCTTGGTGTTCGATGAGTTGGAGCGCGGCGATCCAGGCCTGCCCCAGGCTCAGGCCGCCATCATTGGGCGGCACCTGGCGGGGCAGCAGCGGCGTGAGACCGGCTGCGAGGCAGCCCCGCTCGATCTCGGCGCTCAGGATCGCATTGAGAAAGCAGCCACCGCTCAAGGCGACGGTCATGATGCCGGTCTCCCGCGCGATACGAACGATCCAGTCGACACAGGCGGCGGCGAACGTGCCGTGGAACAGTTCGGCGCCGTCGGTCGGATCGAGCACATCGTTCGCGAGCCGTTCGAGCAACGGAGACAGTGAGAGCACGCCGTTCTCGATCACCCAGCCGTCCCGAGCAACGCGGGGCTGGCGAACACGCGCTTCCAGCTTCATCGCGGCCTCGCCCTCGTAGCTTTGCACCAGGGAAAGCCGAAGCAGTCCTGCCGCCGCGTCGAACAGCCGGCCGGCGCTCGTCGTCATCGGCACGTCGCGCTGATCCAGCAAGGTGGACAGGCGCGCCGCTTGCGGCTGCGCGGCAAAGCGGCCCGGAATCTCGTCGCCGCGCTGCAATCCGTGTAGCACGCTCGCTGCCATCCGCCACGGCTCCCACGCGGCGCGGTCGCCGCCGGGCATCTTGAGTGGTGCGAGATGTCCGAGCCGGCGGAAGCGAGCCCCCTCGCACAGCAGAAGCTCACCACCCCAGTTGCCAGCGTCGCCGCCATAGCCGAACCCGTCGAGCACCAGCGCCAATACAGGACGTTCGACGCGATGTTCGGCCATTACGGACGCCGCATGGGCATGATGATGCTGAATCGCAACCAGCCTCCTCCCGCTCGCTTCGGCAAAACGGGTCGACGCGATATTCGGATGCAGGTCATGCGCGACGACGATCGGCTCAACATCGAGCGTTGAAAGCAGTTGATGCACTGTTTCTTCTAAGATGCGCACCCCTTCCGCAGTGTCGAGATCGCCGATATGTTGGGAGACGAAGGCCTCGTCGCCGCGCGTAGCCGTTACGGTCGATTTCAGGCTACCGCCAACGGCAAGGATCGACGGAACGGATCGTACGAGGCGCACGGGCTCTGGAACGTAACCGCGGGCGCGGCGGATAAACTGGGTGCGCCCCGCCACGACAGATACGACGGAATCGTCCGCACGAATGACAATGTCGCGGTCATGGGTGACGATGAGATCGGCGATGCCGGCGAGGCGCCGCGTCGCCTGGTCGTTGTCGGTCAGCAGCGGTTCGCCGCTGAGATTGGCGCTGGTTGTGACGATCGCCCAGCTTTTGCCGTCCTGCGGATGGCCCGAGTTCAGCGCATCAAAAATCAAATAGTGCAATGGCATAACCGGCAGCATAACCCCGACCTGCGACAGCCCCGGCGCGATCGCAGGCGCGAGACGATGACGCGACGTCATCAGCACGATCGGCCGCGCTAGCGTCTGGAGCAACGCCAGCTCGGCAGCATCGGCAGTGGCGATCTCGGCAACCAAGTCTATTGAGCCGACCATGATGGCGAAGGGCTTTTGATCGCGCTGCTTGCGCTTCCGAAGGCGTTTTACGGCCTCGTTGTCGCGCGCATCACAGATGAGCTGATAGCCGCCGAGCCCCTTGATCGCGACGATCTTCCCCACTGCAATCGCGGCCGCGATCTCCGCGACGGGGTGGCTAAGCCTCGGGCCGCATTGCGGGCAGGCAATCGCCTCGGCGTGGAAGCGGCGGCTGTTGGGATCGGCATAATCCGCGGCACAGGCTTCACACATGGTAAAGCGCTTCATTGCGGTCGCTGCACGGTCATATGGCAGCTGCTCGGTGATGGTGTAGCGCGGACCGCAATGGGTGCAGCTGATGAAGGGATAGAAATGGAGCCGGCTGGCCGGATCGAACAGCTCGCCCAGGCACTCCGGGCAGGTTGCGGCGTCGGCGACGATCCGCGTCGACACCCTGCCCTGCTCGCTGGCGCGAATGCAGAACTCCTCGCTCGCCGCCGCGCTGACCGGCTGCACCGAAATCTCGTCGATCCGTGCCAGCGGCGGCTTTTCGAGCGGTAGCGCGGTGACGAAATCTGATGTGCGCGCGCCCTCGACCTCGATGACGACGCCATGCGGATCATTGGCGACGAAGCCGGTGAGGCGATAGCGCCTGGCCAGACCATAGACATAAGGACGAAAGCCGACGCCCTGCACGGCGCCGCGCACATGCAGACGCAGCCGTTGTCCGTCGCGCGCCGTGGCTTCGTCCACCATCGTCATTCGGCCGCTGCCGCCGCGGCCGGTCCTATCGTGTCCGCCTGCCTGCGGATCCAGGCATAAAACGCCGGAAGCCCTTCACCCGTGCGCGCCGACACGGTCAGCACCTCAATTTTCGTGTTGACCCGCCGCGCATATTCGATGGTCCTGGAGAGATCGAAATCAAGCACCGGCGCGAGATCGATTTTGTTGATCAGCATCAACGAAGAGGAGGCGAACATATCCGGGTATTTCAGCGGTTTGTCCTCGCCCTCCGTGGTCGAGAGCACCACGATCTTGCAGGCTTCACCGAGATCGAACGCCGCGGGACAAACAAGGTTGCCGACGTTCTCGATGAAGAGAATGCCGCCGTTAAGCCGGCGCAGCCGCTCATAGGCCTCACCGACCATGGCGGCATCGAGGTGACAGCCCTTTCCGGTGTTGATCTGGATGGCCGGCACGCCAGTAGCGCAAATGCGCTCTGCATCGTGGGAGGTCTGCTGATCACCTTCGATCACGCCGATCAGAAAGCTGTCCTTCAAGTCGGACACGGCGCGGACCAGCAGCGAAGTCTTGCCGGCGCCGGGGCTCGAGACAAGGTTGAAAGCAAGTACGTCGTCGGCGCGGAAGCGAGTGCGGTTTTCGGCGGCGAGGCGGTCGTTCTTGCCAAGAATGTCGCGCTCAACTTGGATGATACGGTCGCTGCTCATGCCCGCGATCCGTTGGCCCGCGGGCTTGGCGCTGCAATCGAGAAGCCCGGCGTCGTCGTGCTCATGATCGTGGTATCCGCCCCCGTGAGGATGATCATGCCGGGCATGATGGTGATGACGACCATCGTTGTCATGCTCATGATGCGCATCACGAACGTACTCGATGGACGTCTTGGCGTCGTTGCAACCGCAGACCGTACACATCAGGCGACCTCCAATTTATTCACGCGCATTTCCTCACCGCCGGTCACCTGCAATTGATAGCTGCCGCAGGATGGACACGGCTCGTAACGTTGCTTGATCTCGACGTTCGTCGAGCAAGCCATGCACCATGCGATCCCCGGCGTCGCAATGATCTCGAGCCTTGCGCCCTGCGCCATGGTCCGCGCAGCGACCGCCTCGAAGCAGAATTTGATCGCCTCCGGTGTGACGTGGCTGAGCGCACCGATCTCGAGGCACACGGCCTTCACCTTCGAGAACGAGCGATTTCGTGCCTCTTCCTCGACGATCCCAATGATGCCCTGGCACAACGCCATCTCATGCACGGCCGGCCTCGTGGAAATTGAGGCTGAAGCTAACGCAAGGGTCAAACGACCTGACGAGGGTACGAACCGCGTCCTGTCCACGCGGGCCGGCGGCGAGCAGCGAGCCCTTGAGGCTCTGGACCAGCGGCCCACGCGCGTGGAAATTCCACTCGGTCGGCGCCACCAATTCGAAGCGCACGATGCGGTCCTCGTCGTCGAGCTCGATCGCATGGTAGAGTCGGCCACGTGCACATTCGACCGCGGCCGCTCCCCTGCGGTTACCGAGAGAATAGCTGGCGATAACGCCGTCTTCGAGATCCCGCTCGGCGTCGTCAAGCCAGGCGATGAGACGAGCCACTTCGGCGAGGCGCGCCTTGAGGCGCTCGGCTGGACCAGCATCCAGCGCCAAGATCTGCTCGCGCCCGGCCCTGCGGGCCCAGACGCCGGTCTCCGGAATCCGACCGTAAAGTTCGGGCGCGCCGGAAAAGCTCGCTCCCTCGGTGAGCAACCGCACAATGACGTCGCGATCATCATCAACCGACAGGAATGACTGCTCGACGGCCGGAAGCGACAGCGCCTCAGCATTGAGGCTTGCAAGGTGCATCGCCGCCGGTGCACGGCCTGGTTCCGGACATTGACTTTCGCGTGTGGTCCCGAGGGCGATCAGCGCGGGCTTGATCTGCGACACCGCCTCGCGCATCGCTCCCTCTCTTGCACCTTCGCTGGCGCCGCCGCCAAGAACCGCGGCCGCATGCATCAGCGCGCGCACGGCCGCAGCGCCGGAGCCGTCAAATGCGAGCTGCCCGACGAACAGGCCCCGCACCAATTCCGTCAATCGTTCTGCAACGACGCCGGTGAGGCGGCGCTGCACCGTCTCCGCGGCGGCGTCTTCACCCCGCGCAGCTTCGACCGCCGACAGATACGCCACCTGCTGCGCGACCGCGCAAAGCGAGAACAGCCGAGGTAGCACTGAGAGCACTGAAAATGCCGGCTTGCGCGCAAACAGGCGCATGACGGGCGGCCGGCTGCGCGGTAGGATCGCAACGTCGACAATCGAGCGCCCGGCGAGCCACACCGTGATCTCGATCTTGCTCCGGAAGGCGAGGCTCATGCGCGCTGCTCCGTCAGGACACCGCACACGACGTTACGGCCGTCGAACGCGCTTGTCGCGAACGCTCCGACGGGGTCATAGCCGGTCCAGCGGATGCTGCATTCGAGCCGCGTAAGCTCAGTGACATCCTGCCGCACGCCGAAATTATCAACCTCCCTCATTTGAAATAGGCCTCGATAGTTTCCCTGAGTCGCTCGGCCGAATCCTCGAAATCCTCGTCAGCCGCGATCGCGACCGTCGGCACGCCGCCGACCTCGAGCGTATCGAGGATGATGGCGTCCATGGCGTTGAAGAACTGCACCGACCAGACATTGCGGATTCCGCTCGCGAGCACGCGGCAGGTGCCGTAACCGCGCGAGATGAGCTGGATTGGTCCGTTCCTGATCGTCTCCTGCAGGAAGCTCATGTCGATCGGGCTCATCGGCAGCAGCGTGAGGTTGATGATCACCGAGCGCATACCAGGCCGCCAGGCAAGCGCCCGCTCGCGGATTTCGGCGAGCACTGGCAGCACGTTCATGGCGCCTTCCGGCGGCTGGCCGATCTTGAAGTCCGCGGCTGTCAGATCCGCGGCCGCCCGTTTCACGATCTCTGGGATCGCTCCGATCTCAAGATACTCATGGAGAGAATCGGCCTGGATCCGCACGTGCCATAGGCCTGCAAGCACCGCCTCCCGGATCTGCACCAGCGATCCGCTAGGTAGCGCGACGACGCCGGCCACCTCGCCTTCACCGATGACGCCAGCAATGAGCTCGCGTTCGAGATGATTGAGATCGCCAAGCCGGAACAGCCGCGTATGCGCATCTGCCTTCTGGCTCGCGATAGCTTCAGCTATATTCGACAGGAGCTCAATAGCATTCGGGCAGCTCTTCGCTAGCTCGGCAACATCGAGCTTGGCAAGCTCTAGCAATGCGCCCGCGGCGCTCTGGCTGCGCCCCGCCGCGTTCGGACTCTTCCCGGCGCACATCGCCTGCTCCTTGTCGTCAGCCGCTGTGCAGAAACCAGCATCTGCCTCACCGGACAAGAGTGGAGAACGATCAAGAGCAATGATATCGAGCGCAGGTCGGCCGCGCCGCGCGAGGCGGAAATCCATCAATCCTCCAGATCTGAGCCAGATCAATTGTCCGACAAAGCCGAGTTTTAGTTGGAAACGATCGCTGTCATGAACGACTGACAGTCATCTTTTTAGATCACAAGCTTGTCTTCCAACCTCGCAGTCGTTGTCTTACGGTCGGTGCTTGCTTCGTGGCTCGTGTTAGGATGTCGAAGGTGGCCAGAGGCCTGATCGCGCTGTAGATGCACGGGCAATGTCGGATCGCGGTCAATCAGGTCGGCGAAGAAGCGGTCGCAATCCTCGCCGTTGAGCGCTGCGCCGACGCCATCAATAGCATCGCCAATTAGCTGCGCCTCTTCATCATCCAAGAGCCGGATCGCAGTGTCGACATGAACAAGCACCTTCGCGCAGGCAATCGGACCGGAGAGCAAGAATACCCAGACACGACGCCGCTTTCCGCGAAACTCGCAAAGCGCAGAGATACCGTCGGTTTCGATAATCGTCATTGGTAAGCCAAGACACATCTGCGATGTCTCCGACAACTCGCGATCCGTTCATGTCCGCGCTCTCATTTCGTAACGCTGGTGATCGATACCATTGGCGAGCAACCATTCAGATTCCCGTAACGGTGTGATGCGCGGCGTCACCTGCACGCCCCACTCCACGAGAATAAGTCTGGCAAGCTCGACCGCAGGGCCGATCTGATTACGCACTGCCGGCGTCAGGGGTCCACCCCAGTCATCGAGATCAAGCGGCTGGCAGCCGATCAACACGAGATCTTTCGGGCAATGCCCGAGCAGGTCACATGCACTGATAACTTCCTGAAATCCGGTATGATGCAGGCTCATCTTCCTAACGCCGGTGAAACGCGGCACCTCCTCGTCGCGCACAAGCTTCAACTGTCCAGGCTCCAGGCCATAATCGATCGCGTCGAATACGATCAGGCGGTCGGATTCCTGAAGATAGTTCACGAGGTGGAGCCCCTGCGTACCACCGTCCAGGATTGTGACCTCATCGGGTACGACGTAGCGGTGATGAAATTCTTCCACGGCACGCACCCCAAACCCTTCATCTGCCCAAAGAATGTTGCCGATTCCGAGCAAGAGGACGCGCCTTGGCTTTGAACATGTCGGCACCACTCCGCTTCCCGAGTTGGAACGGCGCTGACGTACACCCGAGATCATCGAGAAGATGATACTCCGGTGCGACATGATGTCTTCGCGGACGGCGGCATAGATATGGACCATCACGAATATGGTGATTGCCCACATGCCGAGACGATGCCAAGTGTGAACGTCCTGGCTGTTCGGCCAAAGGGCGAACACCCAGCCAAACATCGCGTGCTGCCAGCTGTCGATCCCCGCGCCTTCTGAAAAGAGCGCAAAACCTGTGACGATCATGAAGGGGACCAACAGAGTGAAGCCCGTGAACATCGCGGTCTGCGCCAGGGGATTGTGGCCGACATACACCTTCGGTTTGCGTTCCAGGAAGGCGTACCAACGAATCTCGTGCAATATGTCCTTCCAGAACTGCTTGCGATGCACCGGAATGTAGAAAATCTGCCGTGAGTGATGGTTCCCGAAGGTGGCCCATAGGATACGGGCGAGAAAGAATATCGCGAGCACCTGCGCCGCCGCGAAATGAGCAAGCCGAATGTAGCCCATCACAAATTTGCCGGACGGAGCGACCATCGACGGCGGCGTGCCGATCAGATAGCCGCTCACCATAAGAAACACGATCGACAGCGCATTCACCCAGTGGCAGATCCGCACTGGCACTTCGTAGACACAGATGGGGGACCGAGCGGCGGCTTGTTCGCCAGCGGCATCGACCGCAGAGGCCAGCTCTGTCTCTTCCGGACGTGTAGCTGCATCCATCATGACGTTCCCGCCTCTTTACCTGACCTTGACGGCTGCCATTTCCTGACCGTCCGGGCTCATCACGTGGGTCGAGCACGCAAGGCAGGGATCGAAGGAGTGGATCGTGCGTAGGATCTCCAGGGGCTGTTCCGGAGCCGCCATCGGCGTCTCCATCAGCGCGGCTTCAAAGGCGCCGATGTTGCCCTTGGGATCCCGTGGCGATCCGTTCCAGGTGGTTGGAACCACGCACTGGTAGTTGTCGATCTTAGTCTCCTTGATCTTGATCCAGTGCGCGAGCGCGCCACGCGGCGCCTCGGTGAAGCCATAACCCCTTGCTTCCTTCGGCCAGCTCTCCGGCTCCCATTTGTCGATATTGGCGGTTGAAGAGTCGCCCGCCTTGATGCGTCCCACCAGCTTGTCCTGGAAATACCGCATTTGGTTGGCCGCCCATTGGCATTCCAGTGCGCGTGCTGCGGTGCGGCCGAGAGTAGAAAATAAGGCTTTGGCCGGCAAGTCGAGCGTCTTAAGCAGCTTTTCGGTCGGCTCCCTAAATTCCGGCTTGTTCTGCGCGCAGCCCACGATGAAGCGGGCGAGCGGCCCGACCTCGACGGCATTTCCGCGCCACCGCGGAGCCTTGATCCAGGAATACTTGCCGCCTTCATCGAGTTCCTTGATGTCGGTCTTGGTGCCCTTCGCATTGGGACCGAGCACGTAGTTCGGTTCGGTGATGCCGTCCCAGGGATGCCGGCCCTTGGAGTCATCGTCATATTTGTACCAGGAGTGACTGACAAACTCCTGTATCTGCTCGCGATCGGCATGGTCGAGCGGCAGCACCTCGTTGAGATTGCCGTTGATGATCACACCGCGCGGCAGTTTCAGGTTGTTCGCAGAATAGTCGTTGGCGTTCTCCGGAATGTCGCCATAAGCCATCACGCTTTTGCCAGAGAGCCCGCCGCCATAGAGCCAGTCCTTGTAGAAGGAGCCAATCGTGACGATGTCGGGCAGGTAGACCTTTTCGGTGAACTCGATGCAGCGATCGATAACGGACGAGACGAGGTTCAATCGCTCCATGTTGATGGCGCCGACCGCGCCGGTGCCATCAACATTGATCGCGCAGGCCACCCCGCCGACCAGCCAGTTGGGATGCGGATTCTTGCCGCCATATATGGCGTGGATCTTGACGACGTCCTTTTGGAAATCGAGCGCTTCCAGATAATGCGCGACCGCTATCAGGTTCGCTTCCGGCGGCAGCTTGTAGGCGGCATGCCCCCAATAGCCGTACTTGAACGGACCGAGCTGACCGGACTCGACGAACCTTGTCAGCCGGATCTGGAGGTCTTTGAAATAGCCGGGAGAGGACAAGGGCCAGGACGAGATCGATTGCGCCAGCGCCGAGGTCGCCTTTGGATCGGCCTGCAATGCCGACATCACATCGACCCAGTCGAGCGCGTGCAGGTGATAGAAATGGACGAGATGATCATGCACCTGGAGGCAGAGCTGCATGATGTTTCGGATCGAGTTGGCATTCTCCGGAATGGTGATGCCCAGCGCGTTCTCAACCGCACGGACAGAGGTGAGCGCATGCGTTCCGGTGCAGACGCCGCAGATCCGCTCGGTGAAGGCCCAGGCGTCGCGCGGATCGCGGCCGTTCAGGATGATTTCGATGCCCCGCCACATTGTGCCCGAGGAGACCGCGTTGCGGATCACGTTGTCGGAGTCGACATTGGCCTCGATCCGCATGTGACCTTCGATCCGGGTCACGGGGTCGACCACGATGCGCTTGCCGGGCTTGAACCCGTCTGGGGTGTGGAGGTCCACTCTTGCCTTACCTCAAAACACTCAGTGACGCCGGTTGGTATCTTCGCGTCTGCCGGCATAGCGCTTCAAGGCCGTCACCGCCGCATGTGCGGCGACCCCTGCGCCGACGGCGCCGGCCGCCGCCATACCGATTTGGTCGGCATTTTTCTCGATGCCGAATTGCTTGATCTTGGTCAGCCGGTCGTAGAACGAGCCCTTGTCCCAGAAGTCATCTTCTGAGCAGCCGATGCAGCCGTGGCCCGACTGGATCGGAAAGGAGACGCCGCCGTTCCAGCGCACCGACGAACAGGCGTTGTACGTGGTCGGCCCCTTACAGCCCATCTTGTAGAGGCAATATCCTTTGCGCGCCGCCTCATCGTCCCATTCCTCGACGAATTGGCCTGCGTCGAAATGCGCGCGTCGGTAGCATTTGTCGTGGATGCGCTGCGAGTAGAACATCTTCGGCCGGCCCTGCCGGTCGAGTTCGGGGGGCTTGCCAAAGGTGATCATGAAGGTCACTACGCCTGTCATCACTTCCGCGATCGGCGGGCAACCCGGCACCTTAATGATAGGTTTATTGGTGATGACCTTGTCGATGGGCGTTGCCTGCGTCGGATTGGGCCTTGCCGCCTGAACGCAGCCCCATGCAGCGCATGAGCCCCAGGCGATGACGGCCATCGCGTCCTCGGCCATCGTCTTCAACTTCTCGACGAATGGCTTGCCGGCGTGAATGCAAAACATGCCGCCCTCGTTCAGCGGTGGATTGCCCTCGACCGCGAGCACATACTGCCCCTTATGTTTGGCACGGGTCTCTTCGAGGATCGCTTCCGCTTGATGGCCAGCAGCGGCCATGATGGTGTCGTCATAGTCAAGCGAGATCATCGACAGCATTGTATCCTTCATTAAGGGATGGGCGGAGCGGATAAAGCTCTCGGAGCAGCAGGTGCATTCGAGCCCATGCATCCAGATCACAGGTATGCGTGGCTTTGTTTCAAGCGCATTCGCGATGCGACTGGCGGCCAGCGGCCCAAGCCCGAGGCTTGCCGCGGTCAGGCTACAGAATTTAAGAAAGTTTCGACGGGTGATACCCTGCCGTCTGATCACGCCATAGAACGTTTCCGTCGCTGCTCCCATGAGCCTCCCCAACGATTGTGCCGATCGATGAGTTATCGATCACGCGAACAGCAAGAAGCAGGCCAATGGCTCGGTCTGTGCGCGAACTGAAGACGTTCCCGTTCGTTAGGAATTTGGTCGACCACACAGGCGCACGACGACGTCGGAAGCGCGACAAACGAGCATAGCGAATGGCAATCGGCCGATCCCAGCATTGGTCATTCAAACGATGCAAGGATGACTTGGCTCGCGGGGAAACTACGCGATCAGCCATATGAATGGCGACTTTACTTCACGTCCCTTGCTTGGTCTGCTCCAAATCGGCGGCTTGGCATGCGCCATGGAACGGGACTTCAGGCGCCTTTTACAGAAGGCAGTGACGTTTTAAACGACACTCTGGCTTGCCGATGTGAACGGTATCGGCTTTGTGTGGGTCGAATCTCTATCAATGTTGTCTGAGATGTAGCGTAATCGACATTAGCGCTGTACAGAGGTGTGTCTCCGCCTGTACCCGAACATGCGCAGCGGGGCGGCCCCGACGCCTGGACCTGGGATGCGCCGAGTCCGCCCCAACACCACCATGGGGGGCCTGGTGATGTTGAGTTTGGCAGAGCAAGCAGCGTGCCAGACGGAAGCCGCATTTAGGCAAGCAACGCTTATCGGGATCACGCTCGAAAAAGTCCACATTGCACATCGCTACAGCCTGCATAGGCTTGGCCCCAGTGTCCAATATCCTCTCGCCGACCTCGCCCAAGCTGCAGGACCGCGCGATCGATAT
Source organism: Bradyrhizobium sp. CB82 (assembly GCF_029714405.1). Taxonomy (NCBI): domain Bacteria; kingdom Pseudomonadati; phylum Pseudomonadota; class Alphaproteobacteria; order Hyphomicrobiales; family Nitrobacteraceae; genus Bradyrhizobium; species Bradyrhizobium sp. CB82. The sequence goes on from NZ_CP121650.1 coordinate 7,519,161, forward strand.
TGTCTCAGGAAACTCTACTCGGGAGCCCTGGATGCGTCCTCTGGCTTAAGGTGTCGTTTCCGAATATTGTAACTAACCAGCCAGATCACGCCGACGGCGATCGGCACGAAAGCCGCGGTTACGGATGCGGGCTCTACGTGCATTCCAACATCGTGGGCGCCTTTGGCGAGATAGGCGAACAGGCTGACCACATAGTATCCAATGGCCCCGACTGACAATCCCTCGACCGTGGACTGCAGGCGAAGCTGCTGCCTCGACCGTTCGTTGATCGATCTCAGAAGGTCGCGATTCTGTTGCTCGATTTCGACATCCACGCGTGTTCGTAGCAGATCCGCGGCGCGTGCCAGCTTATCCGATAAGTTTGCCTGACGCTCCTCCATCGTCGCACAGGTTCGTATCGCAGGCGCCATACGGCGCGCCAGGAAGGACGACCAAGTCGGATAATCCGCGACGCCCTCGCCTTCAACGATCGACAATCGCGATTGCACGAGCTCGTTGTATGCTCGGCTTGCACCAAAACGGAACAAACTGCCGGCCACGTCTCTTTCGAACGAGACTGCCAGTGCTGTTAGTTCCTCAAGGAGATGGTTGTTGACTTTTAGCCCTTCCGCGCCCTGCATCTTTTCGAGGACCTCGACGAGGCGGCGATCGATTCGATCGACGGATGGCGCAAGCTCGAGCGCAGTCGATAGACCCAGCAGCGCTAGGGAGCGGTAGGTTTCGATTTCCAACAGGCGTTGCACCAGCGCGCCGAGATCGGGCGGCGTCAGTCCGCGATCGCAGACCAGAATTCTCGTGAAACCTTTGTCGTCAGCGCGAAAGTCGGAGGCTACAAAGCCTGCCCCGTCCTTGACGTTGACCATCGCGAGGCTATTTTTGTCAAAAATCTGTTCGGCGCGCAGAATCGGACAATCGCCGCGCTCTGCCTCTAACTTGATCGCGGCGAGTAGTTCTCCAGCTTGCGATAGTGCACGGATTAATGATTGAGCGGTGTCACAAACGTCGCCGAATTGACGGGCGGCTGGACCGTTCGCGGTACTCCAGATCCAAGTGAACGTTGCAAATTCCGAATGTTGCTCCCAACGTAGCACCACCGGCCCGAACCCGATCTGATGATGTTTTGCCGACGGCTCTGGCGGGGTTACATTGTGCTCCCGACAGAAATCGATAAATCGGCGGCGATCGCTTGCGGCATCATCGCCCTTCGCGAGAAACACGAAACGCACCATCCCAAGCGAAGAAACTAGACCGGTAAATGGGCGTGCATGCACTTCGCCGAGTACGGCCTCCCGCTCGGGATGCAGCTTGAATGATGCCAAATCCAATTGGTCGACCATCGATATCTCCCGAGCGCGCACCGTCCAGTATCACCGCGAGCCGCATCGTCGGCGACGCCAAATCGGTAGACCCGCTAGCAAACGATCAAGGGGAGATTGACGCTCCTCAGCTCGCGAAGGAGTACTTGCGCGCCCCAGTTCGGCGCCAGCCAATTGATCTAGAACGAGGTCATCGAGGCTTCTGCTGAAGTCATGGGGGCCATCAGCTTTGCGCCGTCCAGCCTCTTCGGCGAACTGCCGCCATTGTTCACCAGCAGTGGAGCCGCGTCGGTATCGTCGCTTTGATACATAGAGTTTCAAATAGGCCTCCGCTTCGTAAGCCTCGGCGTCCCGCTTTTTGTGCGGTGCAGGATTTGGGCCAATGCGATACACGAACACGCGTGTTGCCTTTCCGGCACAATGTCGCGTCTTCCGACGGATTGGTGACTTGTTGACATCGGCACGTTCGCGGTCGGGCAGCCAGATGTACAACATCGAACAAAAGGATCCGCGCGGTTCTCGCAAGCCAGGTGCGCTCGCACCGGATCATTGGTTCAGGCGGCGGTAGTGGCTATGTCTCGCCGGATAAGTAATAGCGCATTGCTGACTTTTAATGCGATTCAGCGGGGTAGGGCAGCGAATTGTCCGAGGTTCAGACCTGCATTCTTCTGCTTGGATCTCCGCTTGTTGGATGCGCAGGAGCGCGTAACGCTTCACGGCATCTAATAGGCGCCTCGGGCCGCGACATTCGTTCCCTTTGAGCGAATTAGACTTGGTCGCAAAGGCGTCCCGTTCCAGGGTAAGGCGCGGGCGTTTCTACCTGCAATCGACGTGCTGGAAGGCTTTGGAGTTGTCGTATCGAAGCGATCGACCAAAGATCTTAACGCGGCTCTGGCCACTTTGATGGCCAAGGCAGGCAATATGAGCGCCTTGCACCTGAGCCGGCCTTAACATGACCTGTCCTCGAAAGCTTGCTCTGAACCGCGGCAAATTTGCGACTCCACGGAACGGCGTGGACAAGCGCAGCTCACGTGCGGATATAGAAAACTCCTGTGGCGTGCCAGCAGCTCAATGCGAGAAGCAGTGGATGTCGCACACACCGCTGAACCTCTAAGGCTCACGCTCTATGTGTAGGCGCATCTGTCGTACGGCGGTCCAGCGTCCCGCGGGCTGTGGACCGCTCGAGTCGTGCGGCCGACAGATCAAGCTAATCAAGAAGGACACGGTCAGGGAGGTTTTGCTACATAACGCGCCGTTTGTACAAAAACGCCGCCAGCTTTCGTTGATGAACCATCAGTCCGTAAACTCCAGCTTGAATTTCCCAAAACCGGTGGGCTTGGCCGTGAACTTGACGGTCTTGTCCGTGAGACACTCCAAGGTACCGGATGCGAATTTAAACGACGTCTTACCGTACGCTTCAATTCCAACGGCGTTGTCGCCCTCTACGACGATGTCGCCGATGCCTTCCAGAAGCTGCTCGGCTGCAAAACCATCAGGCGAGCGGTGAAGACTAAAGGAAGCCAGAAAGGTTCCCTCCTCGTTATCGAGCTCCACGACAGATATTGCTGTAACCACGGCGTTTTTGAATAACCCATCGACGCCGTTGCACGTATATTGGAAGCTAACGACGTCATGTTCATTGCGATCACCCACGGCGTATCGAGCTGTGGCGACTATGGCGCAGTCGTAGCCTCCGATTGGACCAGCGAGCGAAACTCCGGCCATCCCAATCAAACCGAATACGGAACATAGTATCGTAGCAAGGAAGAATTGCGTCATCTTAGTTTCGGTCTTCTGGAAAGGGCTTTCGCGCCCAGGTACAACCTGACGCAACGTCCGATTCAAGCCCTCTTCGGAAGGGATTGTCCTCCTCACATTCCCGGGTGACGACCGCCGGCCACGTCAGGCGCTTATCACTGCCACGTCGACAATTCGGCGCACAATGGCTCGGACGCCAGAATCTTCGAGAGCGCTCCTTCGGAATGCTTGCAGCCGCTTCAGCTGCGGTTCGGCATACTGCTTGCTTCTCATGGCATAAGATCACAGCGCCACGTAGAGGTGAGCATCGGGCGTCTTCGGGCGAGCATCAAGCCACTCCTCGCCTCAAATTTCTCCGGTCAATCAGTAAGGAGGCAACGTGAAACCCTGTATTCTGGCGGCCGCAGCTGCGGTCGCTTTGGCTCACATCGCGGGCGTCTTGTCACCAGGGTGTACGAAGACGAGACCAGCGCATACAATAGGATCAGCGTCTGCGTTCGGAACGGCAGAGTTAGTGGATATGACTACATCAGCCATTGCTACGTTGATGGCGAGTTAGCGAACGTCTACCACCACGGAGAGGATTCGCATTTCACCCTCGTGCCGAACGGCGTACAACGGTTTTGATCACGACACGTCTTCCTACTTCTCAGTGAAAGTCGAACGTCGTGAAGCCCAGATGTTTGACAACGAAGACTCGTACTTTGCTTACAGCGTTTGACCTGATGTCAAACGCGGACGCGGGCCACGAGACGCACGATGGTACGCCTCAGCATTCTATCAGGTCGAAGGATAACTGGCGGCGTCGGCTCGGCAAGGCGAACAATCCTGCGAACACCACAACGCTTGGCTTGCGATATATGCATCATCGGGGCAGCGAAGACAACGGCGCAGAGGGGCCGGGCGGCTTTAGTCACGGTCCTCCGTCGTGACTGAAACGGACTTCTCCCGATCAGCCACAAGGGGACTTTTGAAAACGAGCGGAAACCTTTTGGCTATTAAGGCATCGAAAGCACAACGCTCTTCGTACAGACGTCGCTCGATATCCTGGCGCATGAGTCCTGTTGGCTGCGTCGTAAGCAAACGGCGATAACGATGAATGAGGTCCCGATGACTGCGCAAGGCAGCAAACTGCTCGTCGATCACCGACTTCACGCCCGTATCCTCGCGTGCTTGATTGTGTGCAAATACGCTAATGAGAAAACCCAGCCGAAGCTCGTCTTGCCTGCTTTCGCCGCTGATGACTACCGTGCGTGCGGCGAAAAATGGCCCGGCAGCGGACCTGACGTCACGCACTGTCGAACCAGCGTCACGCGCTCTCAAACCATCGTGAAGCTCCCGAGGTTATCGCGAACGGCAGCCACAAGCTTCACTGCTTTCGTCCCCAGGCGTGGAAGATGCGCGGTAGGCCGACAGTCGTATTAGGCCGATCAAGGAACGCTTCGAGCTCGGCGGTAATGCCGCCGATCTCCTGGATGCTGGTGAGCCCTAGCTGAATCAGCGCGTCGCGAATTGCGGCGAAAGTCAGCAATGGAATCCGCTTGACGTCACCCTCGCGCCCGTAAGGCTGGACCATTGAGGAGTGAACGTCAGAGAAGCCTGCGGCTTCGAGGAGAGCGACGAGCCTACGGCCAATCAAGGGATCTCCGCCGCGCTTGCGCACGGCTTCAATGAAGAGTTCGCCTTTGCGAAGAAATGCAGCCGACGGCGGATCGCAGAACTCGCCGTCACAATCGATATCCTGGACAACGATCATACCCCCAGGTCGGAGCGCCTCGTAGGCTTGTTTGAGCGCCTTACCAGGATCGACGAGATGGGTAAGGACGAACCGAACACTCACCACTGATACCCCCCGCACCGGCCAATGATGTGTAACATCTGCACGGCAGAATTCCACATTTGGGATGCCACGCCGCTTAGCCTCGGCTCGTGCCAGAACGATTTTGTCTTCATCGAGATCCAGACCGAAAACTTGGCCAGCTCTGCCAACCCGCTTTGCCAATTCGAACGTGATATCGCCACCGCCGCAGCCTGCATCGATGGCGGTGCACCCGTCGAGCGGTTCGGATCGATCGAGCAGCAAGCGTGTCGGCTCCGCCAGCACCCGGGCGACCACTGCCAGACGTGCCCGCCCCTCCTCCCCGCCCTTTAGAACGCAGGAGGGGAGATGTTCTGTCCTCATCACAATTCTCTGCGAAGTTAGTTAGATCTGCTCTGATCGTGTGCAGAGGGTCTGCTGTTCACCCGAAAGCCAGATCATACTCTCATAGCCCTCAAGCAGATCATGGAAGACGCCTCGAAGCTCGCGAATCGCGCCTCTTCGGGAAACTTCCCATCTTGCTTTATCCGAATTTAAATAGCACGCCGTAGCCGCCTCGCGGATAGCTCCATTCGATATCACCGCTCTCCTCGCAAACGACTCGGCAAGTGCCGCATTCGATGCAGCCGTCGACAGTGGCTTCGACCTGGCCCTGTTCGTTGAGCTCATAGCAGCGCGCTGGGCAAGCCTTCAACATCGACAAAAGCTGCGGCGATGGTTTGGCATGCGGCCGCACCTTGATGTGGGGGCGGCCGGTATCGACGAGATAGCGGTTATTGAATAGCTTATCTTCGACACGCATGGCTAGTTCGATCGACATAATTCGGTCTCCGTCGTTGGCACTTCCTGCTCCTCCGTTCACCGCCACGCGCGCACGAGGCGAAAGGCATCGCCAAATAGACCTCTCCGCGAGCGCGCGCTGGTGAACGATCTAAGTGTGAGCTTTTCCTTTTCAATTTTTGGCGTGCCGTCGACGCGCAGAAAGTTCTGCATGGCCTTGGAGACGAGCTGCGGATAGGTCAGGAAGAAGTTTTGCGAGCGAGTGTGCATCAGCGCCGGCATGTCTTTGTACTTCCTTAGATCCTTTATCACGAAGGAATCGTCGAGCATCTTCTTGTAGAGCGCGAGATACTGCGGGATCATCGGTTGATTTCGCGACTTGATCTGAAGGATCGCTTCGGCCGCAATCCGGCCCGAGGTCATCGCGAGATTTGAGCCTTCGCGATGAATTGTGTTGTTGAGCTGCGCGGCGTCGCCGATCACGACCCAGCCATCGCCGTAGAGTTGCGGTATCGCTTTGAATCCCCCTTCTGGGATCAGATGAGCAGAATACTCCTTCACCTCGGAGCCTTCTATAAGCGGGGCGACCGAAGGATGCCGTTTGAAACGATCGAGCAGGCCGTAAGGCGTCTCGCCCGTGCGCTGGAAGTCGGCGACCAAACAGCCGATACCCAGCGAGATGCATTCCTTGTTGGCGTAGATAAAGCCCATGCCGGTCATGCCGCGAGAAATCGTGCCTACGGCCTCGATCACTACGCCTTCGTCACTCTTCAGGTTGAAACGCGCCTCAATGATCTCGCGCGGCAGGAAGTGCATTTCCTTGACTGCGAGCGCAACCTTCTCGGCCTTCGGCCGCTCGCGTAGGCCGGCCCGCGTGCCGAGCATGCCGTTGACGCCCTCCGCCAACACGACGATGTCGGCATGGATCTCCCCATCGCGGCGATCGGTCCTTACACCGATAACCTTGCCATGGGAGTCTTGTGCCAGGTCGGTGACAGTCGTTTCGCATAACACTGTGGCGCCCGCTTCGCGAACCTTTTGCGAAAACCATTTGTCGAATTGAGCGCGGATGATGGTGTAGCGGTTCGGCCTGTCCTCGTTGAAATCTTCGGAGCGATAATGCAGCCCGGTGTGCGAGCGATCGTCCATCATCCAGAAGCGCTGCTCGACCAAATGCCGCTCAAGCGGGGCGTCCTCACGGAAATTGGGAACCAGCTTCTCGAGCATGTCGGCATAGAGGATCGCGCCCTGCACGTTCTTTGAGCCCGAATACTCACCACGTTCGAGCTGCAACACCTTCATGCCACCCTCGGCCAAAGTGAGCGCGGCCGCATTGCCGGCCATGCCCGCGCCAACGACGATGGCATCGAATTTTTCCTCGATCATGATCGTACTCCTTTAACCTGCTATCCGATCGCTGGAATGTGGCGACAGCCGCTCGCGGAACGCGGCGGTGAGCGGCGGCAAGAAATGGATGGCATCGGTGACGATGCCTATATGAGCGAAATCGAAAATCGGCGCGTTCTTATCGGTGTTGATAGCAACGATGAGGTCGGCGCCCTCAACGCCAACTCGGTGCTGGATCGCCCCCGAAATGCCGGCGGCGATATAAAGCTTTGGTCGGATTGTCTTGCCGGTCTGGCCGATCTGACGATCGGAAGTGACCCAGCCCTTCTGTACCAACGGCCGCGAACTGCCGTATTCGGCCCCAAGCGCGGTCGCCAGCTGGTGCACCAGCTGAAAATTCTCCGGTGATCCGAGCCCAAGGCCGCCCGCGACAACGGCATCGGCATAAGCAAGGTTAGATTTTGCTGAGTTGCGGTCAGGCAGGAAAGAGAGAACTTTTGTGACGATGTCGTCTTCGACGAGTCCGAGTAACTGGGTGATAATTCGGCCGACAGGCCGCGCGACGCGCTTTGGCATCGGCATCACACGTGGGCGGACGGTTGCCATCTGCGGACGAAAGTTCAGCGTATAGATCGTGCAGAGTAGCGAGCCTCCGAAGGTCGGGCGCGTCGCGGCGAGGGAACCGTCGGCATCGACATCGAGCTCTGTGCAATCGGCAGTCAGTCCCGTAAGCAACGTAGTTGCGACCGAGCCCGCGAGATCGCGGCCGAGCGTAGTCGCCCCCAAGAGTAAGATTTCCGGCTTGTGGCCGTTGACAAGGTCGGTCAGAGCCTTCGTGTAGGACTCGTTGCGATAGTCGGCCAAGAGATTGTCGGCAACCATGTATACGAGGTCAGCACCGTAGCAGAAAGACTGCGCGGCCGCTTGCTGTGTCGCCTCACCTTGCGGGCCGATGACGACCGCAGCAAGATCAACCTTGAGCTTGTCGGCGAGCTTACGGCCGGCACCCATGAGTTCCCAGGACACGGGGTGCACAACCCCGCGTTCCTGCTCGACGAAAACCCAAACGTGCTTGTAGGCCTTAAAGCGCTCGGGCAACTCCTTCTTGGTCGCGGCACGGCCAGAGGCGGCGGCCGGAGCGCGGCTTTTGGGGGTACTGCTCATGGTATTAGTCTTCCTTGCTATACTAGCCGTGCGCCAACCTCGCGAGATCGGCTTTTCGGAGTACGTTTGGCGCTCGAGGGGGACTCCCCTTAAGGGGGTGGCCGAGTTGCTCGCCGAACTTCGATTAGAACAGTCTTGCCGTGTGACTCCGGCCCAAATTAACGTTCGGCACAGCCGGCGAACCACGGAGGTCGCACGGCACGAATGCAAACAGATCTTGGAGGTCGGACTTTCCCGTTTGAGGCATGATGGTCTTGCTCACAGCGTGCACGCTCATCTGCGCGGAAACGAGGACTTTCTTAATGCAGACGACGATGTGCATGCGCTTCTCCAAGGCTTTGCTGCCAATGCAGTCAGCAAGTGTCGTACCAACTGGGCGGGCACTCGAATTTCGGTGTTAATACAGATGCTTACAAAATCAGCGGCATGCCCCTCGGCCGACCGAGGCCCGACGCGACAAAAGATGCGGCGACCACACGTCGGAAACCGAACAGCGGCATTAAGTCCATTGCATATGATCGTCCACAGGCGAACTTAGCCACGACAAGGAGGGTTAGCATGACGTCGCAATTCGGAAGGTCGCAATCGCGACAGCCCTTCGAGCAAAGCCGGACTCGCACCTTCCCGCAGCAGCCGCGCCGCTACGGGAAGACCGAAGAGGCAGCGAACGAAAGCGAGGTGAAGTGAAGCGTCATCACTTCAACCTGTCGAGTTTCACGAGGGGTAGCGCTTTCTTCGGCCGTGGTGCGACGGCCTCCTTCAGAACCTTGAAAACGCGTTGATCGATTGGAGAGGAGGCTACGAAGTCGGCGTATGCCCGCTCCAGTACGGCTTTACACCGTTCAGCGACCTCCGCATCGGTTGCAGCATTCAAGTCTTCAGCCGCGAGATACTGCCCCATGCGTCGCAGGATGTGGAGCCGCGCCACATTGACGATTTTTGGATCGTACTTGACACCGAGCAGCTCAAAAAACTCCTCGGCCGCTGCGGCCTTGCCTAATTGAAAAAGGATACCGTTTGACATCATTTCCATCCGTATTTCTACCACATGTTCGTCATCGGGGCCCAAGGCGCTGACGTGCGGTCCTGGCTACGCGTTCGAGAACAGAGACGACGACTATTTTGGACATGGCGGCCTTACGCCCCCTTGGGCAGGGAGCGCTCGCAGACCTCGCGCCAGATCGTCATCACGGTCTCGCGCCCCACCCCACCCTTGTGCTCAACAGCATGCTTGCGGACGCGCGCAAGAATCGCCCTGCTTTCCTCGGCGCTGACGGAAAGCCGCAATTCAGACAGCAGCGCTGTGATCGCCGCGATCCCCGAATGTTTGCCGATTACAAATCGATTGGAGCGACCGAGCAGTTGTGGATCGAGCGCCTGATAGCTGCGCTGATCCTTCAGGAGACCATCGACATGGATACCGGATTCGTGCGTAAAGACGTGCTCGCCGACAATCGCTTTGTTGAGCGGGATGGTACGGACGGCGGCGGCCGCGACGAGGGCAGCGACATTCTCGAGTTCCGGCAGCACGACGCCGGTATCGCATCCATACAGTTGTTTGAGCGCAACTGCGACCTCTTCCAGCGGCGCGTTGCCAGCCCGCTCGCCGAGGCCGATCACAGTGACTGAGGCATGCGTTGCACCGGCCTTGATTGCGGCGAGCGTGTTGGCGGTTGCAAGGCCCAGGTCGTCGTGGCCGTGGAATTCAATCTCGAGGTCTGTGGTGGCACGCAGCGCCGCCACCAGCGCAAAGGCCGAATCGGGATCGAGCACGCTGAGCGTGTCAGCGACACGGAAGCGACGGGCGCCGGCGTTTTTTGCCGCGGTGATGAGCTCGATTAGGAAGTTGACGTCGGCGCGCGAGGAGTCTTCGCCTCCGACCGCGACATCGAGCCCCCTGTCGCGAGCGTAGCCCACGATCCGCTTCAGCTGCTCGAGCGCGGCGACCCGACCGATGCCGAGCTTGGCGGCTATTTGCAGGTCGGAGGATGGGACCGAAATATTAACCATCGTGACGCCAGATTCGATTGCTGCGTCGACATCAGAACGTTTCATCCGGCACCAGGCTATGATTGTCGCTTCTAAGCTAGCTTCGACAATTGCGCGGATCGCGCTGACTTCTTCATAGCCCATCGCCGGCGTGCCGGCCTCGATCTCGGTGATCCCGGCGCTTGCTAGCACACGTGCAATCGATAGCTTTTCCGCTGTTGTGAAGGCCACGCCGGGAGCCTGCTCGCCGTCGCGTAACGTGGTGTCATTCAGGACTATCTGTCTTGTCAACTTTCCAGACACGGTTACTCCAAAGGCCATGGCGGTTTCCGCCTTCCCCGCTGAATCGTGAGCAACGGCTGTGCCACGCGTACCGGTGAGGCAGCCTTATGAAATGAAAGTGCTTCAAGGCAGTAACTGGGTTGGTCATAAACACAACAATGTAGGACTTGCGACGCATCAGATGTCGACTGTCCTACGGATGTAAATGATGACGTCGAGCCGAGAAATCTCGTGGCCCGGTAGGGCCTTCGGCATCTGCGCAAACAGGAGCTTTTCGGGAATATTGATCAAAATGCCTTCGCCGACGATATAGAAATGCGGATGTATGCTGGTATCGGTATCAAAGAACAGTCTTGAGCGGTTGGGCATGACTCGGCGCAGCAAGCCAGCTTTCGCGAACTGGTTTAGCGTGTTGTATACGGTCGCAATCGATAGCTCGATGTTGGCTTCGATCGCCTCGTTGAAGAGCATTTCGGCGGTGACATGGCGATCGCCCCTTGCGAAGAGTAACTGAGCCAGCAGTGCACGTTGGCGCGTCGGCCGCACGCCCACCTCACGTAGTCGCCGCGTGTACGCTTTCGCGGAACGTCCGATCCAAAGCCGTCGCGCGAGTTCAGCCTGCGCAGCCTCCGGCGGTCCTGCGAGGCTGTTGGCGGAAAGCCCGTCCATAATCTTTTCACTCGCGCCTGCGGATTGCTGGTGGCTCCGACATGACCTCCACTCCCCGCAGATAGTCGCGGCGGCGCTCCGCCATCCTGCTCTCGCCGGTCTCCTCGCCGAAACAGTGATTGAAATCGTTGCATTGTGTGCACACAGGCGTCGTGCACATGACCAAACCTTCCTCCTCGCACAATCTGCGATAGAAGAAGCGCTTCCAGCGCATATTTTTGATATTTTGCGCTGCCAGGGGTGCGAAATGACGCGCCAAGAGGCGCGATAACTCAAGCCGCTCCCGCAACCCGAGATCTTCCCACAAATGGTTCGGCTCCATCGCTCGCCGCGCGATCATGGCTGCCAACCAGCGGCTGGTCTCACCCTCCGTCGATCGCTGTGCAAGCAGAAGGTCGCGCAGCATGATCTCCTCGTCGCTGGTCGGAACGACGTTTTCCATCGAGACGAGGTTGCGTATGGGCGCTGATGAGAAACACTGCGCCAGCAGTTTGTTGAGGTCCTCCGTGGTCAGGCCCGCCCGGTCAGGAAGCGGTCCGCCATCCATCACAGCGGCGCAAAGAACTGAGGCGAGCACATGCCGATCAAAATCTCCATTATCACTGACGTCGGCGTCTGCCGGATCGCAGCCAATTAGAAGACGGTAGAGTTCGATTCCGGCCTGCCGTCTATCAGCGGGGAGGCCGCCCGACGGAATTGAGATCGCATCGAATCGCCGCTCCTCCGCTACAATTGCCGACAACTCCATCGTTAGTCCCTCATTTATGATGCCGGCCTTTTTGCGAGACCGGTACACTATGTCACGCCGAAATGGCGGCGAGCTCGGAAGCGGTCCTTCCGACCCGGCTTTCGTCGATTGGCTTCATGATGCCGTGCTCCATCAGCATATCCTCAAGTTCGTCCATGCTGATCGGCGTCGGAATGATGCCCTTGCCGCCATTGTTGTGGACTTTGGACGCGCGATTGCGATAGTGCTCCGCCTGTTTGGAGTCCGGCGCATATTCCAGCACCGTCATGCGACGTAGCTCGGCATGCTGGACGATGTTGTCACGGGGAACAAAGTAGATCAGCTGGATGCCGAGCTTCTTGGCGAGCGCTTCCGCCAGTTCCAGCTCCTTGTCGGTCTGCCGCTCATTGCAGATCAAGCCGCCGAGCCGCACGCCGCCGGAATTGGCATACTTCAGAATGCCCTTGGAGATGTTATTGGCGGCGTACATCGCCATCATCTCGCCGGACATGACGATGTAGATCTCTTGCGCCTTGTTCTCGCGTATCGGCATCGCAAAGCCGCCGCAGACGACGTCGCCGAGCACGTCGTAGGACACGTAATCGATGTCCTCGTAGGCGCCGTTCTCTTCCAGGAAGTTAATCGACGTAATGACGCCCGGCCCAGCGCACCCGACGCCGGGCTCCGGACCACCGGATTCCACGCAGCGGATATCCTTATAACCGACCTTCAAGACGTCCTCGATCTCGAGATCCTCGACGCTGCCGGCGCTCGCCGCGAGACTCAAGATCGTGTCCTGTGCCTTGGCATGCAGGATCAGGCGGGTCGAGTCGGCTTTCGGATCGCAGCCGACGATCAAGATCTTATGACCCATCTCGGCAAGCGCTGCGAGCGTGTTCTGTGATGTGGTCGATTTTCCGATACCGCCCTTGCCGTAAAACGCGATTTGTCTCAGTGACATGTTGCTCTCCATCGATCGCTTTTCAACGATTTGGCGCTGGGTTTGTGCAAGGTGGTTTCTCTCTCAGAAAGGAGGGACACACGAGCTTTGGGGAGGAGAAATTGCTCGCCAGTAGCGTCAGGCGCGCTCCAGCCTCACTCCTGCAGCATCCAAGTAGCAACTGGCGTGCCATTCGCGGCGCTTGCGCCACGGGTTTGATCGCGCTCGAGGAACCCTGAAGTTAACGACCAACAGGCGCTGCCGACCGATAACGGTCCTGTCAGAAGTCGGACAGAGCCGGCTCCGAAAGTAAGATTCTGCTGCGAAGCAGCTGCACAATGCGGAACAGAAATTGCTACCACCTCACCAGTGGCGATTTGACGAGAACGCGACATGCAGAGAGCGATGATCCCGCCACCCCTCGATCGCGCTCGTAAAGAGGAATAACAACGACGTCAGTTAATCCAGCCCACTGTAAAGAGAGAGGATATTGGACATGGCTACTGTTCTGTTTTGGCAGAAGCCCGGCTGCGCCACGAACGCGCGCCAGATTCGCGCCCTTGAGGCGGCGGGACATCGCGTCGTTGCAAAGAACTTGCTGACCGAGCTCTGGACAGCGCCAAATCTGCTCACTTTCTTTGGTGACACGCCGGTTCGATCCTGGTTCAACCCCGCCGCGCCCCAGGTGAAATCGGGCGCAGTTAAGCCGGTGTCGATCAATGCAATCGACGCGATCGCCTTGTTGCTCGAAAATCCTCTGCTGATCCGGCGTCCACTGATCGAAGCCAGTAATATGAAATGTGCCGGATTTGACCGGGAACCCGTACTGTCACTGCTGGGCGGATGCCCGAGGCGCGAGCTTTTGAACTGCACGCGCACGGAGGCACTATTGCCTTGTACCAGCGCCCGGCATTTCTACGACGCGGACAGATGAGGCACCCAGTTCCCGCTGAAGTGCGATGAGAGGGTCCCTTTCTGCGCCAACACCGATGCAACGCAGCGACGTCTGACTTCATACACGCGGCGCTAACTCCGCGTCAGCACGATGACGAGGCGGTCGACACGGCGGCCATTTTTCAAATGGGAGTCAACAATCTCGTCAATGTCTTCCGGGCTACGCGGACGATACCAGACACCGTCAGGATAGACGACCATCAGGGGACCGGAGGCGCAGAACCCGAGACAGCCGGCTGCTGTGAGGCCGACATCGGTGAGGCCTCTCGCCTCGATCGCTTTGCCGAGCCGTTCCCACAGAGGTCCACCGCCTGCCGTCCCACAGCTGCCGTGCGGATGGTCCGGTGGGCGCTGAGTGTGGCAGGAAAAAACGTGATGCCGGTAGAGCTGCGGAAGTTCAAACTCGTTCATGTTGTTGTCCATGCTTCTATTACCTCAAATGCACTATCGTCGCAGTGGTGAGCTCACCCTCTTTGGACATATCGGGAGCAATCTCGCAGTCGCCGAGAGCTCCTGTTCTAACTAGAGCCGTACGACGATCGGCCGGTTCGAAACGTTGGATGTCACCTCCAGCACTGAGGCGCTGAATGCATTGTCCGGTTAGGTCACCCATTGAGTCTTTCCTTGCAGGCGGCTCATTTTGGGACGGTGGTTTTAAGCACAAGCGCCTGGAACGTGTTGGCTTTCTTGCCCTTTAGCGCCTCATAAATCATCTGGTGCTGCTGGATACGACTCTTTCCGGCAAAGATCTGTGACACGATTCGTGCGCCACAGTAACACCCGGTGCCTCCGAGCTCGGTCACGATTACATCGGCGTCGGGAAACGCCTCGCGGATCAAGGCCTCAATCTCCGATCCAGCCATCCCCATGGTCGCTCACTCCTGCTCTGGCACGGCTTCATGCAAGCTCCAAACCAACTGTAGCGACGGCCATCTGCCGAAAGAGTCCGCGACGGGATGCTACTCCGACATTCGCCCCTGACGATCGAGCCGACGGACTGTCGCAGAGACAACAAGAATTCGTATCGATTGGCGAGACAATTGCCGGACTTGATGCATTTATCGGCTGCTCAGTAGATCGCCGCTCCAGCGCCCACATTGATCGAGGCGTCTTTCATGGTCTCAACGATGAACTCGATCTGGCTGTCGGTGAGATGCGTATGAAACGGTAGTGCGACGGCGCGATCGGAGATCTTTTCGATCACCGGCAGATCGCCGCGGCGGTAGCCGAGATCGAAATAGTGCCGCTGCAGGTGCAGGGGACGGCTGTAGGCGGCAGCCTCGACTTGCCGGACGCGGAGATCCTCGACGACCGCATCGCGGCTGGAGCGCGTGAAACGCGTCCCGAGATGGACAACGTAGAGGAACCAGTAGACTTCAGTCGCGTCGGACTCGACATAGGGAGGTTTGATGCCCTCGAACGACTGCATATGCGTCGCATAAAGCTGCTCGATCAGCCGGCGCCGCTCCAAGATCTCGTCGATACGCCTTAGCTGCGCAAGTCCCAGCGCAGCGGAAAGATCGCTCATCCCGGCCTGATATGGTGCAACCGCACTGACGGAAACGGAAGAACGATCGCCCAGCCGATGCGAGCGGTGGCGACGTAGCGCCACCGCTCGCTCGATATCATCGGTAACCACTATGGCGCCTTCGCCGCAGGTCAGAAGCGAGGGCTGGGACAGATCAAACACGGCGACATCGCCGAAGGTGCCGACCAGTTGGCCCTTGTAGCGCGAGCCGATAGCCTCAGTGGAATCTTCCAGCAGCAGCAGATTGTGCCTACTGCCGATATCCTGCAGCTCCGACCAGGCTGCAGGATGGCCATTGATGTTGGCGGCGAGGATGGCGCGGGTCTTTGACGTGATGCGTTCCTCGACTTTCTGCGGCGCGAGCGTCCCGGACCAATAGTCAATGTCCGCAAACACCGGCCGTGCACCCGCGAGGCTGATTGCATGCGCAGTTTCGCGATATGAATGGGAGGAGGCAACCACTTCGTCGCCCGCGGCAATGCCACAAGCCTTCAGGCAAAGCAGAAGGCCAATGGTGCCGCTCGATACCGCGACGGCGTAGTTCCGCCCGAGATAGGCGGCAAATGCCGCCTCGAATTGTTCGGTGACCTCGCCGTTAGAGAGTCGCTGCGAGCACAACACGCGATCGACTGCTGCGATTTCGGCCCGGGTAATGTCGGGATCCGACAACGAAATCAATGAGCTATGTCCCGCTGCACCCGGCTCTTCGCCGGTCTCAGCAACACAGCCGTAGGGAAGGTGTGGACCGGTCACAGCTCGGCGGCCCGCTTGACCAACACAATGCCGGTCGCCCGGGCCGGATCGTCCGTGATCCGCGCACAATGATCGGCGCCGTCGAGCAAATGCAGGTCGAACGGCCCGATGCTGCGAAATGGTATTTCGGTGAGATCGGAGGGGTCGCATCGGATCCAGGCCAGATGCGGGTATCTCTTTCGCAACGCCGCATGAGCTTGAGATACATCATCGAATGACCCGAGCTCCTGCTCGATGTCCGCGATTTCGTCTGCTCCCAAAGCCATCCCTTGGCTCCTTATTGCCAGAACACGCGTTCCGGATCGGCGTTCAAGAGATCGGTCACCGCGGCCAAGCGCCGGTGGGTCGAGTGCAGCTTCCAGACGCACTTCTTATGATCCTTTCGGAACACCTGCCAGCAGGCGCTTGCGCTGTTGTGGTGCAGCAGGGCCACGTCAATGATCCCGCCTTCGATGTCGATGTTGCGCGAGCAGCATGGACTTTCGATCAGGTAGCCGCCGGCAACTGCGGTGATGCTCGCTTTGACATAACGGTAGCGTTCTCTCGATTTTAGCGCGCGCTCGATTCGCATACGGTCGACGTCGTTAGGGTGCGCGGGTCGTCCCGGATTTCTGGCTAAGCCCGCGATCATTTGTCCACTCCCGAAATTAAGCCAATTTCTCTTTCGAGGCAGCCGACGACCAATTTTTCACCAAACTCGACCAGATAGATCGGCAGGTTCGCGTCTGTGTGTCTGCCAACCTGGACAATCTTGCCGATGTCACCGAGCCTGACCAGGCGTCGTTCCGCTGGAGCATCGGGGAAGGATCCGTCATTGACCAGGTCGAACATCGCCTTCACGCGCTGGCCCGGCTGAAATTTTGGCGGCTTGGCTTTGATCATCGTGATTTAGCTCCCGGCAAGAGCAGGTCTTCGACCGTGTCGCGAGGCACGATCGGATCGAGTTCCTTGCGCTTCATGCCGACCCTGTTGCCGCTTTCGATGAATTGGACGCCGTAGATGTAGAACCGCTGCAGGAAAGTTCCGATCGACACGACGTAGCCGACCTCGCCCTTCTTGGCCAGGATGTCGCCGATCTCTTTGCCGGCATAGGTGCCGTCATTGCGAATGGTGCGATTGGCCCGCACCTTCTCGCCAAAGTCGAAGACGGGTCCTGCCATCAGCTCGACGACGTCATCATCAGGAACACTGGTGCGCATGCCGGGGTCCTCGTTCTGGTTCGAAGGCAAGTCGCGAACGCGCGACCTCGCGCGCTAGCCTGTATGGGTCGTCGACAAGGTTCATAAGGTCCAGTCCGTTTTGCGCCGCGCCGATGTTGTCAGTCATCGTCTTGACCCATGTGTTCAAGCACACGTAGGAGAACCTTGGCACCGATCTTATCAGTGGGATCGAGCTCCAGTAGCTTTTGGATGGCTATCCGCCCTTCCTCGGTTCGACCGAGCCGCATTTGCAAATAGGCATATCCCTTCAGCGAGAATAGAAAGAAGCGCGGCAGAGTGTTTTCATAACAGCCGAATGCCGCGTCACCGGCACGGACAAGGCGCCAGTCCGACGAAAGATTGTTCACCTCGGCCGCCTTGATTATGCATCGCTGAGCGACCTCCAGCGCCTCGGCGAGACGCGCCTTGTAGAAATAGAAGCGAAAGAGGCCGATCAGCACTGCGGCGTGCTCTGGTGCGAGTGCCTCCGCCTGGCGCAAGTGGCCTTCGGCGACCTCATCGAGATGATAGAAGAGGCTCGCCTCCCATAGGTGATGCTCGGCCTCGCTCGGCAGTCCGTGTCCGAGCAAAGTGCTGCTGAGGAGCGCCTCGTTGATCTCCGATTGCGGGCTGAACAGAGCTTCTGGCATCGTTGGCAGCCCCTTACAATCAATAGTGGCGGTTGGAGACTTGCTTGTGATCCTGCAATACGAACCCGGTTCGCTTCGGCCCATCTGGCAAGTCAATCGTCGCACTGTCGCACAGCTGCGAGCTCTCCCGGAGCGGCTCGACGCGATCGTTCTCGACCTTGGCATCAAGGCCCCACGGCTCTTCTATCAGGCTCACTCCACAGGCAAGTCCTGAACATCCGCCCGGGCTAATCGCCAGGCAAAGGTCGCAGCCGGAGCGTCTGTCAGACCGGAGCATCAAGCGGGCAATTCGTCGCACCGCTCCTATATTCCTAACGTTCATGTCCTGTCCTCCGCTCAAGCGGGCTCCTGGTAGCGCGCAAGCGAGGTGTCGATGACACAGGTGTTGTCGACTGGGCAGACCGCCACGCATTGCGGCTCGTCAAAATGGCCGATGCATTCGGTACATTTCTTGGGATCAATCACAAACGTTCCGCCCTTCTCCGCGATCGCGACGTTGGGGCATTCTGGCTCGCAGGCCGAACAGCCTGTGCACTGAGAGGCGATGATCTTGAACGGCATTGGTTTTTCTCATCTCACGCCGCGGAAGTCAGGGCCCGCGGGCGGATCGCAGCATCACCACGTTCTTCATGTTGGATCGTGCCGCTGTTGACCCTGTCGAGATAGGCCTCGAACCAGGCGATCGTTGCCTTATCGATTGGCTCA
Organism: Bradyrhizobium sp. CB82; assembly: GCF_029714405.1. Taxonomy (NCBI): domain Bacteria; kingdom Pseudomonadati; phylum Pseudomonadota; class Alphaproteobacteria; order Hyphomicrobiales; family Nitrobacteraceae; genus Bradyrhizobium; species Bradyrhizobium sp. CB82. Next base: position 7,537,741 of record NZ_CP121650.1, read on the forward strand.
TGAGCGTACTGATCGACCGGCTCGACGCCGGCTTTGATCAACTCGGCCCTGGGGCGGCCGCCAATCTTGGCGATGAACACCGCATGGCAATCGCTAATAGCCCCGATGATGGTCGCAAGGCATCCTTCCTCCGCATAGCCTCCCTGGCAGTACAGATCGATGCGTCGATGGCCAACGAATTTGGCACCGCCGCTGGAGAGCTCATAGACCTGGAACTCCTTGGCATGCCCAAAGTGTTCGTTGATCAGGCCGGCTCCCTTGGTCGCGACCGCCACCAGCAGCTTAAGGTCGCTACCGTTATCTGCGCGTTTCGTAAGGTCGGCGCGCTCCGCAGCGGTCTTGGCGGCGCGCTCTTCCTCGATTTTGGCCTGGTAGCCCTTGCGGCTCTCAACATCGTATTTGACATTCATCTCCATGATTTCTTCGGTGGTGAACTCCGCGCGACGGTCTTCGCCGAGGAGGCCGACCGCATCGGCCCGGCACTGACGGCAGTGGCGCATCATGCGCATCTCACCCTCGCAGCCATCCTGCAATGCCTTCAATTCCCGCGCGGTCGGGCCGCGCTGGCCATTCAAACCGAACACGGTGCCGTGTTCGGGTGAGGAAATCAAAGGCATGATATTGTGCAGGAAAGCACCGCGCGATTTCACAGCTTTGTTGACCTCAAGGAGGTGCCGATCGTTTATCCCGGGGATCATGACGGAGTTGACCTTGCAGAGGACCCCGCGCGCAGCGAGCATTTCCAACCCCTGGAGCTGGCGATCGGTGAGGATCTTTGCAGCTTGGATGCCGGTATAGCGTTTGTGCTTGTAGAAGATCCAGGGATAGATCTTTGCGCCGATCACGGGGTCGATCATATTGATCGTGATCGTGACGTGGTCGACATTGAATTTTGTGATGGTGTCGATATGATCGGGTAATGCCAGACCGTTCGTTGACAGGCACAGCTTGAGATCGGGCGCGGCCCCTCGGACGAGCTCGAACGTCTTGAAGGTCTTTTCGGGGTTGGCGAGGGGATCGCCAGGACCGGCGATGCCGAGCACGGTCATTTGCGGAATCGTGGAAGCGACCGCCACGACCTTCTTAGCGGCCTGTTCTGGCGTCAGCCTCTCGCTGACCACGCCGGGACGCGATTCATTAGCACAGTCATATTTTCGGTTGCAGTAGTTGCACTTGATATTGCAGGCCGGAGCGACCGCGACATGCATGCGCGCATAGTGATGATGCGCCTCCTCACTGTAACAGGGGTGGTTTTTCACCTTCTCCCATGTCTCGGCTGGCAGATCGTTGCGGCTCGCCTGCGAGCCGCAGCCAGCCCTGCCGCTGCCGCAGCCCTTTTTCTCGGCAATCATCTTCGTGATTTCGCCGATCTCAATAGCGCTGCTCGATGCTTCCTGTTGCGTTGGAGCATCCATCGGCCCAGTTCTCCCTTCAGACCTGACAAGCTTCGTGTCTCCGGGTCTAAGCAACCGGCGTGCCATGGCCGCGGCACGCGAGTTTTATTGGTCGCGTTCAATGAGTTACAAAACGCACGGATGTTGTGTTGCCGAGGTATGTTGGAAAGACGACATGCCTTGTTGCTAAGACTGCACGCAGCGGCGCGTGAGCAGAGATGTTGATCTGTCACCCTCGTCCCTCTGATTTGCTGGAAGGATCGCTCATTAGGTGGCGGCGATGCGGGGAGGAAAGTTCCCTTTCCGACTGCCGCAAAATCGACTGCGTCCGCTAACTGGTCTGGAGGATCTCGACGGTATGGGCGAGCGGAATTGCGAGCGGCCTCACGCCCTGCTCGAGCAGAAAGCGGCGCTCGTTCTTGGAGAGCGTGTCGGGCTCGATCACCGCGTAGTGTACATCGCAAGAGCGCTTTAACACCTGTCGCGCATAGGTACGCAGAAGCTGATCGTTAAAGCGGCAACCAAGAAATAGGAAGCTGCGGCCGGTGCGGCGATCCCTGACCTCGTCCGGAATCGGCGTCTGTATGTCGATTTCGGTTAGCACCTCAACATAGTCGGCATCGGAGACAAGGAAATTCTTGGCCGGGGCGACGCCGCCGTGTGGCTTGTAAAGGATCGTTTTCCACCCTCTTGCCGAAGAGCAGTCGACTTCAGTGCCTGCTGCATCATAGTAGCGGTACCAACGCTGCTCACCAAGACCGGCGCGAGTGATGCCCTGGACCTCGCCCCAATTGCTGCGTCCAGTCAGGGCGTTTCTCATCGCGCCATCGTACCAGCTATCGACGATCAGCGGCAGCGGCAGCCTTGCGAGATGCCGCTGTAGCTGCGCCGGTTCGACCTGCGCGCTAAAGGCGTCCGCCATCATCGCTGTCAGGGTGGTGCGGTGCCTCGTGGTCTCAATGTGCTGTGCACAGGCCCAGGCGTTCCCTCTCGTGCGTCTTGGCAACGCCAGCCTGCTGCCGAAGAATGCCGCTAGATCCTCGAAACTTATCGGTACACTCGCGTTCGACAACTCCGCTAGGCCGGGTCCAAGATAGGGAACAACTTTGCCGTGACGAAGCTCCTCGGCAACCTTGCGGAGCATGGCTTCGGCCGCCGGCCGATTAACGAACTCGATTGGTGGATTGAGCGCGTTCATGCCTCTTCGCGGTCGCCGCCACGCTTCCTTGCGTTGACTGTAATGGGCAAGGTTGTGTCGCTCGTCATCGGCGGGAGATCGAGCACCCAGCCATTGGCGATTCTGATCCAGCCGCCCCACAGCGTCTCGTGCTCAGATTCAACAATCGGCTCTTCAAGATCCTTCTTGGGCACGTAAATCGAAAGACCGGCTTCAGGTGAACGACGAATAATGACCTTCATTGGATAGACTCATTGAATCGAGAGATAGACCTTGCACGCTCCGGCACCTCAGGTGATGCCCCTCTCAGCTTCGCAATGATCTTCCGGAGCATAACAAGGACACGATCGATCTCTTCGCTCGTGGTCTCACGAGACAATGAGAAGCGGATCGCGCCGCGCAACAGGATCGACGGTACGTTCATTGCGCGCAGCACATGCGACGGCTCCATAGAGCCGGACCCACAGGCTGATCCTAAGGACACTGCAACGCCGGCGCGATTCAAATGATGAGTGATTGCTTCACCTTCCAGATGTTCAAAGGCGATATTTGATGTGTTCGGAAGGCGGTTCTCTTGGTCGCCGAGCACCACGCAATTGCCGAGTTCCAGGACGCCCTGCTCCAACCGATTGCGCAGCGCGGCTATTTTCATCCGCTCACGTCCGAGCTCCACAGCAACGAGCTCGGAAGCCTTACCGAGCCCGATGATGCCGGGCACATTCTCGGTGCCGGAGCGCCGGCGGCGCTCCTGGGGGCCGCCGAAGATCAGCCGCCTAAACTTGGTGTCTTTGCGCACATAGAGGGCGCCAATGCCTTTTGGACCATGCAGCTTGTGGCCGGAAAGTGACAGCATGTCGATCTCTGTCGTCTTCACGTCGATGGGGATTCGCCCCACGGCCTGCACCGCATCAGTGTGGAAAAGTGCGCCGACGGAGCGCGCCATCTTGGCGAGGACCTCGACCGGAAAGATTGTGCCGGTCTCATTGTTGGCCCACATGACGGAGGCAACCGCGGTACGCGGGGACAACGCGCGGCGATAGGCGTCAATGTCGAGTCGGCCGGCACAATCGACAGGAATCAGATGACACTTGTTGCCACGACGGCCGAGCTCGTCTGTAAGCGACAGCACGGCTGGATGTTCCACAGCTGTGGTGACAATCTCGTCCCGTTGCTCCTGCACGGCGAGCGCCGAGAGGATCGCGGTATTGTCAGATTCGGTACCGCCTGAGGTAAAAACGACCTCGTGATCAAAGGCGGAACCGATCAGCGCCTGCACACTCCTGCGGGCCTCTCTTATGCTTTCTGCGACCTGCCTGCCCACCGCATGTGCGGAGGAGGCATTGCCGAACTGCTCGGAGAAAAATGGCAGCATCGCCGCGACGACGGACGGATCCGTGCGTGTGGTCGCGTTATTGTCCAGATAGATCGGCCGCACGGTGGGTCTTCCTTAGTATCCCGTGTCCGGTTCTGGGAGATTTCGTGACCGGGATCAGGCGGACAAATTCGCCTAGCCGCTCGATCAACCGCTCCTGGATACCTTCCAGGGTCACACTTGCGAGCTTGCAGAAGAGGCAGGCGCCTGTGAGCTTAACCATGATCTTGTTGCCATCGATGCCGATAAGCTCGCAATCTCCGCCGTCACGCTTCAGATTGGGCCGGATTTCGTCGAGCACGGCGCGGACGATCTGCTCCCGTCCGGAAGACTCTTTGGCGGCCGATTGTCTTGATTGTTGAGTCTCGACGAGCATTGTCCGTTCTCTGTCATCTTCTTCGCAAGTCGACCTTAGCTAAATGACTTGCCACATGAGCAGCTCGATTTTGCGTTGGGATTGTCAAAGGTGAAGCCGGAGCCCTCCAGCGCCACCACGAAATCGATCGTGGTTCCGGCGAGATGCTCGTGACTGTTGTAGTCGATAAACAGTTTGATGCCCCCTTTCTCGATCACGGTATCGTCGGGTTTCGGCGCCTGGGCAAGTCCCATGGTGTACTTGAACCCGGCGCAGCCGCCACCTTCGACCATTATCCGCAAGCCGCTCGCAGGCGGCGCGGCCGTAGAGATCGCGTTCTTCACCGCATTTTCCGCGCTCTCTGTCAGATTAATCATCGCTTTCCCTCTGCGCCAACTTGGCGATAATGTTGGCAAGTCCCATGCCAACAATCGCACTCCTGACAGCGCTTGGCTTTTGCCGATCTGGCCTGTTCGCGTTGCGAGGCGTGTCGGGCTTGCGACACAAGGGTTTGCTGCTTGGGAAGAGATTGTCGCGATCTCTGCGCTGCCGGATACGCTTGTCTACTTAAGCACAGACGAACGATTGCCGTTGACTTTGCTGCAGGCGTTTGAAGCCGGCAAACAATTTGCATAGGGAGCAACATCTGCACTGGCCGCATCGAATGAGGAGAATTTCATGACGTCCATCGAAAACACCGTGCTTGGCCGGCTGGACAAGGAGGGCCGCTTGCTAAATGCGGTGCTTAAGGGTGAGACCACGAGGCCTGGCCGTTTCGGCTTCCGCGGCGATATCGCACTAAAATTCCAGGCTCAGGTTGCCGACGAGAAGCGTCCGCCCGACTATTCGGTCGAGCAGGTATTGACTGTCGCAAACGAGGGAGAAACAGCGATCCCGGTCCTGGCCGGCTACCTGCATTCTTTTGCCTATCTTGCCGATGTCGCAAAAGTGCTGGACGGCGCATTGAGCCAGAACGGTAGCTACTTCATGTTCTGCAACAACATCGATCTATCGGCGAAATACCGTACGAAGATCGGTGACATCACATTCCGCGTACTGCCTTGTGACGAATCAACAGTATGGAAGGAGATGATGGATCTCGCTGGAGTCGACAAGAACGACATCAAGAAGCTAAATACTGCCGGCAAGCTTGACTATCTGCTCGATGCTGCCAAGAACGTCGACGCACTTTACGATGAACTCTCCTACGACGAAGGTCTCGCCAAGATGAAGCCTGTGAAGAACCGCAACGAGAACCGTCCTGTCTAACGTATCGTGTCAGATTTCTCCACTGCTCTCGTGGTGCCAATCGAGCGGGGGTGACAGTGGAGTTTTCCGCTGGGCTAGAACAGCACATCGACATTGTGAAACCTCCTTGCACGCAAGGTGCCCTGGTGCAAATTGCCGTTTTTCAATTCGTCACTCAAGACGGCTGGCTGGAGCGGCCCGATCACGACAATGCCCGTCCGCGTCCAGACTCCGCGATGTCGATATTTTTGTCGCGTCAAGGAAGGGAGTGCGAAGATGGGTGAAGCGCCGGTACACGTTCTGCTGGCCGCGACTAGATTCAAGTTGCTGGCCTTAAGCAAGCCGTCCGACTTTGTCCTGTGGTCCCAGGCAGATTTCAAAAACGGATCTTCACCGCAGGCACCTCACGCCTTGGCGCGGATTATCGCGCGGTCAGACGGGACGACTACCCACCCAAGACTTCGACCGTGACGCGACTATCGGGATCATGGTCGCTATAACTGATCTTCTGCGTGGGAAACTGAATGAAATGGCAACTCTGATCAAGACCACTCAGGATGGCCGCAAGCTTGAGGTCGTCGGGCTCGCAATCATGCTTGGGGGCAGACTCGAGACTGACGAGCTCATTGAAGTCAAGAATCATCCATATCGCCGAGCGATTCTGGCCGCAGTGCCCGAGGCCACCCACATGGCTGGCCGCGTCCCGCTGACGCGCGAGGAAGCGAAGCTCGTTGTCGCGGCTTTACATAAGGCCGAGGCCGATATGCTCGGCAGTCCTGCCGCTATCCACGAGCGGTTTCGCATTGCTGCGATGAGGAAGGCACATGAACAAGGGATCGAGTAGCAAGAGTTGATCTGCCTTTTGGAATCTGACATCAATTACGCCAAGCGTCGAGTACTGAATCGCAGCGGACCAGCCCCGCGATGGCGCAGAATCGTCCGCCTCCTCCTTGAATTTGGTGCAAGCCGAGCCGCCGGCAAAGGTGGAGCAATGTCGCTCGTACTCTCAAAGAAGCTTCCAGGCGTTCACAGGCTTGGGCCACCCCAGAAGACCCCTAAGAACGCCTCAAGCGATGATTGGATTCAACTGGCTGGAGCGTGGGTCTGGCAGTTGGCCGGGCACACCCGTGCGCAGGCACCGCAGCCGATGCACGCTCCGTCATCATTGAGCACCATGACCTTCTTCTCGACCTCGTCATCATCGTCTTCGAGATCGACCATTTCGCCGGCCTCGTTAATGCCCTTCAGCATCATGACCTGGCGCCCACACACCTTGTAGCAGCGGCCGCAGCCGATGCATTTCTTGGGATCGATAGAAGTCAGATACTCGGGCTTCCAACTACGGCCGTCGCGGGTTGCAAATGACATGTCAAGTCCCGTATACTTTTTCTTGCGCCTTGAGATCCTCGCGCTTGCGCTCTAGCTCGTCGAAGGCGTCGTGGACCTGTTGGGCAACGCTAAGGATCGAGGTCCAGTTGGCCGGCAGTCCCTCGGCTAGATCGTGGAGATCCATCTTTGCTTGAGTAGCCTTGACCGAGAGCTTCTTGATGTCGGCTTTCAGTGCTTCAAGATTGCTCATTTATCACCTCAGTAGTTCGCAACGTCCGGGAACCTGCGGATCATTTCGATTCCCTTGCTGACATATTTGTCACCTTCCGTAACCAGCTTTGCGAGATTGTCAAAACCGAAACGATGCACGTCGCGCAGTTGCTTGTTTACAACAATGAGCCGACCGCCAATGAGCACGATGCGGCCAAAGCCTTCATGATGCATTTTCAGCATCGGCGAGATCATCACCCCGGTGGCCCTCTCGATGGACACCGCAACGGCGTTGAAGAACAATTCCAATCGCCAGATCGTGTCCGGATCGGGATCGCCGACGATCGGCAACGCGCGGCGCTTCTCCCTGTCGAGAATATAGGGCTCCAGCAGTTCGAGATCGCTTTTTCCATCCCACGCGCCGTGGCCGTCCTCGGCGCGCCAGATCTTGACAAGCTCCTTCACGAAGGGCGCCTCCCCCGCGGGGCTGGCTTGAATCAATTCAAGCGTCTCGTTCATAGTCCTGTCCCTCAGTCCTCGAAATCGAACGAGCGTTTGTGGCCTTTGGCAAGAACCTTGCGCAACCAGGGTGGCGGCGAGCCCTTTAACACACCTTCGAGCTTGATGCAGAGATCGTCGATTGTTTCGGGCTGGCTCACTTTCATCGGATGGATGTTATTTGCCACGACACGCGCTGCACCGGAGCCGCCGATCGCAGCAACGTACAGGATCGCGCAGTCTTTGATGGCATCGATCTTCGGTGCCAGCTTGTCCTCATTGCCGTCCTCTTTAAGATCGCCGTCGAACTGGATGGCCTCGATCAAGTGGTGCCCCTCGGGCCTAACCTCATAGATGGCGATGTTTTTGGCCCAACCAAAATGTGCATCGACGCGCTTCAAATCCTGGGTGGCGAATGCGACTTTCATCGGCTCTGATTCCTATTCTCGCATCAGTTCAGCTGCGGCGGAACGACACGCAGACCGGCGCCGGTGATCTGCAAGTTGCCGGTATCGGCTGGTGGTTGTCCTCGCGGTCAGCAATGATGAGGTTGGCGAGGTCAAAGATCAGCTCGCGCGTGCCGCGATAGCTGACGCTGATCTGGTGAGCTGCACCGAGTCGGTCGAACATCGGAAAGCCGGCCCGGTAGAACGGAATATCTAACCGTGCTGCCGCTTGGCGGCCGTGCGAGTGGCAGATAAGGAGATTGCAGTCCCGCGCCTTGGCAAGCTCCTCCAGATCTTCGAGGTCACCAATAACAACCTCTTGGGCCTTGACGCGTTCGAGCACCGGAGATGCCGTTGTCGTCACTGCAGCGGTCACCTCAGCGCCCATCTCGTGCAGCATGCTGGAGATGTCGAACAAGAGGTCCGGCTCGGCACCGATCGCGAGCTTTCGACCTCCGATATGGAAATGCGCATCCAGCATGGCGTCCGCGAGTTGGCCACGCTGCCGGCGATATTTTGCCGGCACCGGCTTGCCGCTAATCTCGCTCAGAAACGTCATGAATTCATCGCTGGGGACGAGGCCACAGAGCCGCTCGAATAGCCGGAACGGCGTGCCAGTCTTCGCCTGCATCGCCTCGGCCGCGCGCCTCATCTGCGCTCCGATGGCGATCGTCCAGACCGCCTGCCCCATGGTCGCGATCTCGTCGACCCCAATCCCACCGATCGTAGTCGGCGTGAATTCGTCGGGGATGTGACCGTCGAGCGACCCCGAGATATCCGGCAGGATCGAGGGCCTCAGCCCAAAGTCCTCAAGGATCGTCCGAAGCTCGCCAAGATCGCCAGGGGTGAGGTGGCAACCAGGCAGGACGTTCACGCGCGAGCAATCGCGCGGCGCAGCCGGATCGACCGGGTCGACAAGCACCTCAACCAGTCGCGCAACGGTCTTTTCCCAGCCATCCTGAAACGCCTCCTTGAAATCCGGCGTCGAAACGTAGACGAGCGGAAACTTTTCGAGGTGCGGATGATTTTGCCGAATAAGGCGGATGAACGCCTCGACGTCGTCCCCCTTGGTCTCGGTGACGCCGGTCGAATTGATGCCGATAATTTCAGGCTTGACGCGTTTGTAGATATTGAGGACAGCCTGCTCGACATTCTCATAGCCACCGAGCACGGTCGAAACCTCGCTCATTGCAGTGGTCTGCATTGGCACCGCCTCCTTGAAATGGCGGACAAAGAGGGTCAAGCCGAAAGACGTGCAACCTTGCGAACCGTGTAAGAGTGGCATCGCACCGCGAAGTCCCAAGAAGGCGAAGGCGCCGCCGATCGGTTGGCTCATCTTCAGCGGGTTGATCGTGCAGGCCTTGTCGGAACAGGTAACGATCGCCATAGCTTGCACCCTACTCCGCCGCCTGCAGCGCGGACATCGGCTGGGCCGGCAGGTTGTTTTCGCTCGCTTGCTTGCCGGCGGCGGAAGTGTGGGTATCCAGAGCCATGGCACCGAAAACGCTCGAGCCGTGCGCGGGAATGCGATCCTCGATGAGGCTGAGCTCGACGGTCTTGGACGAGCGGGTTCTCTTGGCGGGCGGGGCCCTCTCCGCACCGAGCAAGGTCGGCTCGCCCCCGGCGGCCGACACATCCACTTGCGCAAGCGCCTTTGCTTGCCAGTTGATCTCCGCGTCATCCCACGGCGCGGGCCTACGGAGCTGATCCCATATCGGATTGTAGAGCGCCTTATCGATCTCTTCCATCAGGTTCACGATGCCGACATAGCCCATATAAGCGTGGCAGCGCTCCTGATTGATGTCGAGCCATGGCGTCGCCGCCTTCAGGGCGACGAACTGCGACTTTCCGCCCGAGAGCATGATATCTGCTTTCGCCTCCTTGAGCATCTTGTACATTTCGCGCGGCGTAAGATCCTCGATCATGTGGGCATCATGGCCCATCAATTTTTGAATGCGCTCCTTGTCTTCGCTGGTCGACTTCTTGACCGATGTACCAACGATCTCGAGCCCCGCTTCCTGCAGGGCCGCGACCACCGACCATGACTTCACGCCGCCAGTGATGAGCAGAACCTTCTTGCCCGCAAAGCGCGGCTTGAAGCGCGCGATCGCAGCCCAGGCCTTTGCTTCCTCGCGTGCGACTGCAGCCTCGGTGCGCTCCATCAACTGGGGCGAAGCGCCGCGCTCGATCAGCATGCGCGCGATCTTTCGCAAGGCGTCGCTGGCGTCCTGGATGCCGTAGAATGATCCCTCGAAGAATGGAATGCCGTAACGCTCCCTCATCTTGCTCGCGACATTGATCATGGCTTTGGAGCACACCATCATGGCGGCGCGTGCCCGATGTGAGCAGGCAACCTCGCGATATTTGCCATCGCCGGAGATGCAGGACAGGATACGAATGCCGATTTCGTCGAGCAGTGGCTTGATCTGCCAGAGCTCGCCGGACAAATTGAATTCGCCGATGAGATTGATATCGTAGGGCGTTGTGCAATCTGGCTCCTGCGTGCCAATCACGTATTCAAGCAGCGCTTCACCCGCAAGCTTGCTGCCCAGGTTCTTCGAACCGACAAATCCCGGCGAATTGACGGGAATGACGGGTTTCCCGAACTTGGCCGATGCGATCTTGCAGACAGCATTGATATCGTCGCCGATCATGGCCGGCACGCAGGTCTGGTAGACGAAGATCGCAGGGGGATCATACTTTGCGATAATTTCCTTTATGGCTTTGTACAGCCGCTTCTCGCCACCGAACACGACATCGATCTCATGCATGTCGGTCGTAAAGCTCCTGCGCCAGAGATCGGACCCTGAGGAAGCGGAGCCGCGATTGTCCCAGGAATTGCCTTCGCACGCGATGGGGCCGTGAACGAGATGAGCGACGTCGGTAAAAGGCTGTAGCGCAATCTTGGCGCCATCAAAGGCACAACCTCCGGCGGCCCCGCCGGGCTGCAGCTGCTTGGTGCAGCCTTTCTTGCGCGCAGCCTCCGACTTGTTCGCGTTCTTGGCGCAGTTCGGCTCATTGAAGACATTCTGGATCGTGGCCGAGAGCGAAGTCACGGCTATCTCCTTCCGCGGATGGTTTGTGATCCTGGCAACGGTCGAGGTGTAGATCCCCACCTCACGGCCGCGACACGCGGCGATGAGGCGGAGACACGCTCACATCAGCGGATGATGTCGAAGCTGTAGTCTGTTTTACCGACTACGTTGGTGTTCTTGTCCATCTCTTCAAATATCCTGTCGAGTATCTTCACCAGCACATTCATGCCGCCCTGGTAGCCCCACACCGGATAACGGTGATGATGGTGACGATCGAACACGGGAAAGCCGATGCGGATTAGGGGCGTACCGGTGTCGCGCTCCAGATACTTGCCGTAGGTGTTGCCGATCAGAAAATCGACCGGCTCGGTGAACAGCAGCGAACGCATGTGCCAAAGGTCCCTGCCTGGATAGGCATGACAGTCCTTGCCGAACTGCGAACTGGCAAATAGCGCCTGCATCTTCTCTTCCCAGGCCTTAGTCCCGTTGGTCGATAGGACGTGAGTGGGTTCGGCACCGAGCTCGAGCAGGAAGCCTGCTAAACCATAGCAAAGGTCGGGATCGCCATAAATTGCGAACTTCTTACCGTGAATATGTGCGCTGGAATCCGCCATGGCATCGACCAGACGACCGCGCTCCTGTTCCAGGCCCTTCGGAATTGCTTTTCCGGTAATGCGCGACAATGTCATCAGGAAGTCGTCGGTCGCGCTGACGCCGACCGGATGGTTGAACGCAACGACTTGCTGACCATGGCTCTCGATGAAGGGCAGCGTTTTCTCCGTACAATATTGCTGCATGGAGACGGTTGCCTTGGCATGGATGGCATTTGCGGCGTCCTTCAGCGTAGTCCCGCCGTCATACATGCGAAACTCACCGTCAGTCGGCGTGTCGAACACGTCGCTGTTATCGGCGAGGATTGTGTACTCGATGCCCATCAACTCAAAAATGCGCTTTATCTCGCGGATATTGCCCACAGTGTAGCCGTCGAAGCCGCCGATGAAGTTGATCTTCTCGTTCGGCTGGCGCTCGAGCTTTGGCTCAGAACCAGCCTTGCCGTCCCAGAAATGCTCGATGATACCTTTCAGGGCGTTGTCATAACCGGTGACATGACTACCGACAAAAGCGGGCGTATGAGCAAAGGGGACGTCGAACTCGGACGGAACTGAGCCCTTTTCTTTCGACGTCTTGATGAAGGCGTTGAGATCGTCGCCGATCACTTCCGCCATGCAGGTGGTCGAGACAGCGATCATCTTCGGCTTGTACATGTTGTAGCTGTTGGCCAGCCCGTCGATCATGTTATTGAGACCGCCGAATACAGCTGCATCTTCGGTCATCGACGAGGAAACACAGGACGTTGGTTCCTTGAAGTGCCGCGACAAGTGGCTTCGATAGTAGGCGACGCAGCCCTGAGAGCCATGCACGAAAGGTAACGTGCTCTCGAATCCGACCGAGGCAAACACGGCACCCAACGGCTGGCAAGCCTTGGCCGGATTAATGGTCAGTTCCTCGCGTGCGAAGTTCTTTTCGCGATATTCGGGAGTTTTGGCCCATTCGCGGATACGTTCGACCTCCGCCGGATCATGCGCATTCTCGAAGAGCGCTCTTTTGTTCGCCAGCATTTGCTGGTATTCGGGCCCTCGGAACAGCTCGAAATGATCGAGCACGTTTTCGGCATTCTGTGTCATCGTGGCGTCCTTGTTGGATTCGTGTTCGATCGTCCTGAACTGGCGTGCTTATTCCGCCGCCATCAGGGTCGGACGCGGGGCATCCTTCCAAGGTGCTCTGGTCTTCTTCCAGATCGGGGAATTGATTGCCATATCCATATCGCGGGCGAAGATCGCGAACCCATCGTAGCCATGATAAGGGCCCGAATAGTCCCAGGAGTGCATCTGTCGGAACGGCACGCCCATCTTCTGGAAGACGTATTTCTCCTTGATGCCCGAACCAACGAGATCGGGTTGGATCTTCTCGACGAAGCGCTCGAATTCGTAACCAGTGACGTCGTCGTAAATCAATGTTCCGTCCTTGACGTAATGCTGGGCGGTACGCTGATAATCGTCGTTGTGACCAAACTCGTAGCCGGTCCCGACAACCACCATACCAAGGTCTTCATAGGCGCCAATCACGTGTCGAGGCCGCAAGCCGCCAACGAAGAGCATCACGGACTTGCCTTCTAGCCGCGGCCGGTACTTGGCGATGACAGCATCCATGAGTGGCTGGTATTTGGAGATGACGCGTTCGGCTCCCTCCTTAATCTTGTCGTCGAAAAAGGCCGCTATCTTACGCAGCGATTCGACGATTTTTGATGGACCAAAGAAGTTGTATTCGCACCAGGGAATGCCGAACTTCTCCTCCATGTGGCGAGAGATGTAATTCATCGAGCGATAGCAGTGCAGGATGTTCAGCTTGGCCTTTGGCGTCGCTTCAAGTTCGGCAAGGCTACCGTCGCCCGACCACTGCGCAATCACGCGCAGGCCCATTTCCTCAAGGAGGATGCGAGACGACCAGGCGTCGCCGCCGATGTTGTAGTCCCCGATGATGGCAACGTCATAGGGCGTGGATTCGAATCGCCGCTCTGCCTCCGGGGTGATCTTGTCGAACACCCAGTCGCGTACGGCATCGTTAGCGATGTGGTGACCCAGCGACTGCGATACGCCGCGGAAACCTTCGCAGCGCACGGGCACGATAGTCTTGCCGCCGTATTCCTTCGACTTTGCCCTCGAAACTGCCTCTATGTCATCCCCTATCAGGCCGATCGGACATTCCGACTGGATGGTGATTCCGCGGCTGAGCGGGAACAGGTCCTGGATCTCGTCGATCACCTTAACGAGCTTCTTGTCGCCGCCGAAGACAATGTCCTTTTCCTGGAAGTCGGAAGTGAACTGCATCGTTCCAAAGGTATCGATACCGGTGGTCCCAACATAATAGTTGCGTCGCGATCCCCAGGAATACTGGCCGCAACCGACGGGGCCATGGCTAATGTGGATCATGTCCTTGATCGGACCCCACACCACGCCCTTCGAGCCGGCATAGGCGCAGCCTCGAATGGTCATTACGCCGGGGATCGATTTGAGATTGGACTTAACACCGCAGTCGGACTTACCAACTTCGTGCACATTAAGGTGCTTGGCACGCCGTTTGGCGGTCTTCTCCGGATAGACCTTCAAGACTTCGTCAATCAATTGCTTATTGCGGGCCTTGATCTCTGCGACGCTCTGGGTGGACGCCAGGCTCATGCGAATATCCTTCTGATTGCTCTCTGTGGCTTCGGACCGACGCTTGGTCGAAACACACCGAATGTGAGGTCTGAGTTCACGCCGAAAGGGCGGCGAGTTCGGAAGCGGTCTTTCCGACCTGGCTTTCGTCGATTGCCTTCATGATGCCGTGCTCCATCAGCATATCCTCAAGTTCGTCCATGCTGATCGGCGTCGGGATGATGCCCTTGCCGCCATTGTTGTGGACTTTGGACGCGAGATTGCGATAGTGCTCCGCCTGCTTGGAGTCCGGCGCATATTCCAGCACCGTCATGCGGCGTAGCTCGGCATGCTGGACGATGTTGTCACGGGGAACAAAGTAGATCAGCTGAGTGCCGAGCTTCTTGGCGAGCGCTTCCGCCAGTTCCAGCTCCTTGTCGGTCTGCCGCTCATTGCAGATCAAGCCGCCGAGCCGCACGCCCCCGGAATTGGCATACTTCAGAATGCCCTTGGAGATGTTGTTGGCGGCGTACATCGCCATCATCTCACCGGACATGACGATGTAGATCTCCTGCGCCTTGTTCTCGCGTATCGGCATCGCAAAGCCGCCGCAGACGACGTCGCCGAGCACGTCGTAGGACACGTAATCGATGTCCTCGTAGGCGCCGTTTTCTTCCAGGAAGTTAATCGACGTAATGACGCCCCGGCCAGCGCACCCGACGCCGGGCTCCGGACCCCCGGATTCCACGCAGCGGATATCCTTATAACCGACCTTCAAAACGTCCTCGATCTCGAGATCCTCGACGCTGCCGGCGCTCGCCGCGAGACTCAAGATCGTGTCCTGTGCCTTGGCATGCAGGATCAGGCGGGTCGAGTCGGCTTTCGGATCGCAGCCGACGATCAAGATCTTATGACCCATCTCGGCAAGCGCTGCGAGCGTGTTCTGTGATGTGGTCGATTTTCCGATACCGCCCTTGCCGTAAAATGCGATTTGTCTCAGTGACATGTTGCTCTCCATCGATCAATTGATGATCTGCGTACTCTCATAATCCCATCACTCGGCTCGCCGCATTCGCAGCTCGGTGAGATACAGGGACCGACAGCCGCGCCCTTGCATAACGACTTTTGCAACGAGCGTGCCAGCGCTCGCTCGAAACAAATAACAGTGCAAGTGGAGATAGATACCGGTGGAGGGGCGGCATTGTCGCAAGTCCGACATCGGCAATTTTCGACGTGAGCGGTCGCGCTCGCTTGTCCGAAACAAAGCAAACGCTTTGCTTTACCCGACGAACGAAATCGACAGTTTCATTCGCACGGCTGGACAGCTACGGTACGGAGCTTGCTTTGATGCGTATTAATTAATGCACAGAGGGTATCATGCAGTTCGACACCGAGGCTTGCACGAGGAGTGACGGTCCGAGCATTCTCCTGATCGAACCTGAGCAGGTCGTACGTTCCGCGCTCGACTACATCCTACGTGAGCGCTACCAGACACATGCTTTTGCCTCTGTGGATGACGCCATGACGTCGTCAAGGGAGACTCCCGACGTGGTTCTGGTTGGCATCGCCATCCTGCGGGAGCGAGGAGAGGCAGTCCTGGAAGAACTCATCAAGGTGTTCGCGAGTCCCAAGATCCTGCTCATAGCGGAGCGGAACTCCGATCCCTTCGTGCAGATAGGACTTGAACAGGGTGCACATGGCGTCATCAGCAATCCGATCTCCTTCAGTTCTGTCTGCGAGGCCGTCAGGATAGCGTTGGGTGCACCGATCTCTCACGACGGACCATCCGGTCTCATTCCCGTCAGGTTCGACTAGAAACTTCTTACGCCGACTTTGGATGGCCTGGTTGCAGTCGATCTGCACCAACTCCCGATGCTCGCGGACGGCTTCGCAATCGACATGAAAATGACGCCCTCTTCATTGGCTCCGCCCTGAGGGTCCGGACTATTGATACCGGTTTGAAGACCGCTTCGCGCGCAATTCGTACGGGCAGATCTCCAGCATCGCGATCTGGCGGGGGGAACAGCAAGCTCGTGGGTCTTTCCTGATCCGAATCGGCCTTGCCTAGCGAGACGAGCGTATTCTTCGACCTCGGCCCCCTTGCAATGGATGCCGGAAACTCGATTGTCGGATAGCGCGCGCCGGACCAACTCGGTCTTGATCAGCGAGCGGTAAACAGCCCGCCAGGTACCATAAAAAGCATCCAAGCGAGCTCACTCTTTCTCTGGCACCTCTTTGTCCTTCAAGGTCTTATTGGGACCTATCAGGGTTGCGACTGGTCCACGTCAATGCCGCAGACCCGCTCGACTGTTTGTGAGCCGCTATTATCCACTACTCCGCATGCGAACCGATGTATCGCCTCGCTCTGCCTTCTAGACTGTGCGCGCCCTATTGGCCGCTTGCCATGACGCCGCTGACGCACGCTCTTTCAAGGTTGCGGCAAGCTGGCCACGCCGCTCGACGACGCGGCGGGGATGCGCCGACACTTTTTCGATTTGCTCTTATCGGTGGCGATATCTCGATCAACATTGTCAGGCGGGAACGCATGTGTCCTCGACTGGACAGACCATCGCGCATTTAGGTGTATCGGAATGCCCCTCGCACTCTGTGCACTTTGCCGGATCGATTACATAGATGTCGCGCTTGAGGCTGATCGCGCCGTTCGGACACTCGAACTCACATGCACCGCATACCGAGCATTGCGAAGCGACGATCTTGTAGGCCATGGATTGCGACTCCTAGGATTAAGCGGTGCGCTCGACACCTGCCTTTCAAGCCTCGTGCCACACGTGAGAGACTGGAACTCCCGGCACCGACTTTGGCAAGTCTGTCGTCGCCGGCAATACCACCTTGAAATTGACAATCGTCTCATCAGAATCGTGTGAATTGGGGGGTCTATCTTGAGCGTGTCGTCGATCTGCGAGCGGGCATTCGCGCGCCGACGTTGGCTCGGCGGATCTGCCCGCAGCGACAGCTGCCGCCTTAGGCCGGGAAAATCCGAGGAAGCTTAGACTTTTCCGCTTCGTGCCGGGTCGGGCGGGAACTCACCTTTACATTGTCGGCTTATCGGCACCCTGTTGTCGTCTTCGACGACTTGGCCATGCGACATTAGAATTTGACATTGAAAACCGCGATGAACCACACCGGCAGTATCACACGTGTTGTCCGCCATTGATTGGCACTTCCGCACCTGTGACGTAGCTCGCGGCGCTTGAGCAAAGGAAGAAAATAACCTTCGCGACCTCGTCCGGCGTGCCGACACGGTGTAGCGGTATAATCGGCGCCAACCTCGCTTCAGTTTCCGGTGACAGAATGTCGGTCTTGATCTCGCCCGGCGCGATCGCGTTGACCCGAATGCCGAACGGCGCGTAGTCATGCGCCATCTCGCGCGTGAGGCAAGCGAGCGCCGCCTTAGAGGTCGCATAGGCAGTCCCTGCGAAAGGATGCACACGAGTGCCAACGATTGAGGTGACATTGACGATCGAGCCGGATGCCACTTTCAATTCTTCGAATAGACCTTGCGCAAGTAGAATCGGCGCGACCAAATTGACGTGAAACACGCTCATCCAGGTTCCGATGGATGTTGTCAACGAATTCAGCCGAGCGCCATCTGGTGCCTTCGGAGAAATACCGGCATTGTTGACCAGGGCGTGAAGCGGCTCTCCGTTGAGCCGCGCCTTGATTTCGGCAATCGCGCGCGGCAACGCGCTATGATCGCTTAGCTCCACCTGCACATGGTTGTTGATTCCCGAATCCCATGGACATCGACGGTCATCGAAGGGCTGTCGAGAGCAGGAGATGATTCGCCAACCAGCTTCCGAGAACAATTTACCCGTAGCGTGACCGATGCCGCGCGAGGCGCCTGTTAGTACAAGCGTCTTTCTTTCTCCAAGTCGCGCGTGGGACTTATCGTCGTGAAACGGACAGTGCGCCAGATCTGGTTCAGAGGTCTGACCAGCAACACTGTCTTCATCTAATCTATGAAGGGACAAGTGAGCTCCTTAAGAGTGATCAGATAAGTCGGCATCTTTGGCGGGAAAGTTTGCAATAATTGGGCCACGGCAGGTCAACGCACGAAGCGATTCTCTCGTTCGGATGTCGCCCCGCGACATCTTGTCCGGTTTGAATCAGGTGCCCGTCGCTGTCGAACCAAATTCGGCGTTGAGCTCGGCATCGTTTGGCGAAGCGGCTAACAAAGGCCGTGTTTGCACCGGAGCTGCCCAGATTTATAGCGTGCTGCTATAGGCCGCACGTCAAAGCCCACCAACCGCGCAATGCACTCGATAGGTCTTTTACGCATTGCGGCTCGCGAAGCAAACCGAGGCGCCCGGCGCACTTTTGCCAGTCGTAAAATGCGCCGGGTCCCGCCTCTGCACCATCAGTACATCCGTGATGATGCTGCTCTGACTGACGCGAGCAGCGTGGCGAAACTTAGGCCGCTAGACCGGCTCCGCATCAACGGAGACATCATTTGCGCAAATGTTCGAAAGAGCTTGAATCGTACGTAGCGTCAATTTGTACGATCTCTGACTCTGCTTTCGAATCCAACGGCTAGACAGCTCCCGCCTTGCACGCAAGTCGCCAAAAGTGCCGCCATGATTAACGAAGATGCCCCTGAGGTTCGAATTCTCATCGACCAGTTTGCCGACGATCTCATAGGCATTCCCAAATTCTTCATGAGTTAGCAATGCGTCGCCCATATCGAACCGCCGTGTCCTCGCACATTAGGAGAAGGCAGATGTGCGGAAGAGCCTGTTCGGCGCCCGACGAGCCGGATATGGAATACGCCATCGTCAACGCCACGGGCGTCAAGGTGCACCGCCACGGACAAGGCGCAAAAGGAGGACTCAAGGTCAGGCTATCGCCGTTAAGGGTGGCATCAGCACCAAAATCCTGGCCTCACCGATGCGGTCGGCGCTCTCGTGTGTTTCGTGCTGCTGCCCGAATAGAGCTTCGCAATCGTCGGCGTTCCGCCACTCGTTGAAAAGGTCGCCTTCGACGCACTGATCGCCGACAAGGCGTCCCGCAGCAATGCCATCATCGCCGATCTCGGCGAGCGGCGGCGCCAAGGTAGTCAGCTCCCAGCCCCCCTGCCGCGCACAGCCGCGCGCCGTCGACAAAGTAAAGATCACCTGATCGGAAACCTCTTCTGCAGGCTCAAGAATTCAAACGCATCCCGCCGCGCGCAGACAAGCTGACTAGGCTTCGCTGCTATGATCCATGAGCCGCGACCGTGTTAAACTCCCAAGAATCCCAATAGAACCTAGGCTAGTCGCGGTTGGCAGCAGACGCTCTGCGCCGGCGTGTCAGCTTATGGTCAGTTAGGCTGCGTATCATTGTACCCAACGCTTGAACGGCACAAGCGCGCAGCAAGCAACTTTGCCGATAGGAGGGCGAATCAAATGTATAGCCGAATCACTGGCTCATCCAGCCAGTCCACAAGCGCCAGCCAGGCTGATGAATCGAGACGGTCAGAAGACAGCTACCGCTTTGCGGAAACAGTTGCAGGCACGTCGGCGGCGAGGCCGTACTCCCTCGTTACCGAGCCCCCAATCGATGAGATCGACAGGTCTTCCTTCATGAGAGAAGTGAGAGGATTTATGGGCGGTGACATCAGACACATCGCCGGCAATCCACAAGAGTACTCGCATTTCGTATCCAACAAAGCTGAGCGTGCAGCATGGGTTGCTGGGGGTTATGCCAGCACCTACGATAATCCGAACAAGAGGGCGCGTTTCTTCCGCTATCAATTGGGCGACAAAACTGTCGGTCTTCTAAGGTCGGGAGCAGGATTCCCCCTCGAAACGGAAGAGGCCCAGCGGAAATTTCCTGAGCATAGCGACGTCACATCCGTTCTGGACCTCAGGGTTACTCATCCGCTGGTCGAGAACGCAGGCGATATTCTGCTGGAGCATCAGCTTCGGCTCGACGGCGAGCGGCCATTGGTCATGTCGCGCCCTGCCTTAGAGGGGATTGAACCCCGTCTAGCGGAGATGGGCTTTGTTCACATGGGTGATATGGGCGATTGGGGTAATAATTGTTGGGGGCTCGATCCCAACCAACATCCCGAGAAATGGACGAAGAACGACGACGGTGAATGGCAGCGAGCCGATAAACCTCCACTGTATCTTTCGAAAACCGAGGGCAACGACACCGATACCGAAGCCGGTAGCGAAGCAAGTAGCGAAGCATACTCGAGTGAAGCAGATTCTTCTGACGACGACCCTTCATGGCACCTCGAGCGCGCCATGAGACAATTGGCCATGGGGTAACAGTTGCAATGACGAGACCGGATTCGAGAGCGATCTGGTTTATCGTCGTTGCCCCCACCGGTGAAAGGGTATAGCCAGAAATAGGAGCGCGCGCCCGCGCGCTCCTCTCCGATTCCACATGTTTGCCGTTGGCGAGTCGTTAGTGCGATCCACCGACCGTGTTTCGCGACATTTTATCTGTCGTGCCAAGTACCGAATAGGAACGTTTATTTGCTGCTCGGTCAGCCCAGCGCCGTGCGGTGCGAGCGTTAGTCGGTGATCCAAGACGGCATAGCTTGATGATTGGCATAATATTGAGGAGGCTGTCTGAAGCGTGGATTCCGGCGATCTCTCCCGAATGTACTGAGATGATGCCGCTGGATTCTGAACTGCGCTCACCAACCACTGGATGATATCGCCCGGGCGTAGAAGCTGGCAGTTCCCAGGCGCTTGGTCCGCGGTCGATTTTGATCACCGCCAGCGCAGTACGACCGCTCGCCTATCGCCGTTGTTGGACAAATCCAGGAGAAAAGCTCAGAGAAGACTGATTTTTCTCATCGTCCGTCATATTCAGCCCAGGCATCAGACGTTTCATAGACCCGAACGCACGAGATTTGCGGAACTTTGCGATGCAATCTTTCCCAGATCCAAACCGCGATATTTTCGGCGGTAGGATTATATAATCCTTCGACTTCATTCAGATATCGATGATCAAGTGCATTCACTATTTCGGACAAAGACTCCTCTAGGTCAAAAAAATCGATGACGTATCCGGTGATCGGGTCCACGGGCCCATCAAGCTGCACCTCGATTCGATAGGAGCGCCCATGTATGCGGCCGCACCTGTGTGTGACCGGCACGTTGGGGAGGCAGTGGGCTGCCTAGAACCTGAACGCTTGTGATATCCTCATCGGTCCTCAGATGCGTGCAGTATGTCTCAGCCGTTGCGAATGCGAACACCGCCATGAACTCAGGCACGTTCTGCTGTGAACTTCAATCTGAACGATCGGCGAGCTCGATCTGTTCCCAATTTCTTTTCGTCGCCATTTTCCCATGGCTGCGGCAGTTGGTGCTCATAGAGCACTTCAACCTTCATCTGTTTTACTCTATGGCGGAAAGCGTAATCGATTCATATTCCCCGGACGCGACATTCATGGTCGCGGTAGGTCGCCGACACTGGTCGTACCATGCAGCCCGGATTCTGGTCGCGTCACACTGGCTGGCACAGCTCTCATCTTCAGAGGCCGGTCTGCACTACCGCTATTCAAGCTGGCGGGAGGCCAAGTGGACCAAGGGTCCGGACCAACCGAGGTTTCATCTGAACTGCCGCACGACTGCAACATGGCTAGTCGTGACGGCTCTTCGCTACCTTACGAGCAATGGGTGTGCCACATGCTACGAGCCCGATTGAAAGAGGACGAAAAGCAGCGATTTTGGCGCCGACCAACGAACCAGCCTCACCCTGATGTCGTGTTTCCGACATAAACATCTTCAAACAAGACACGTCCAAACATCACAATGCAAGCGTCGAAGTTAGACGATTTTGCATGTCGCCCGCCCTTAGGGCCGAGCGATGCCGCGTTCACGCCTAAATTTACCAACTGTGCTAGCAAGATGTGGAATGAGGAAGAACTGCCTTCATGTAGGACGCAACTACACAAAGCGTTTTATCAAGTTTGCAATTCGCTCGACAACGAGTGGGGGACCATTATGCGAACTCTCCTGATTTCCGCCGCCGTTCTGGCCAGATCCTTGCAGCCATCGGAGGCACAAGCTGAGCGGCTCTTGGTCTCGCAATCCGGGCACATGGCCTATCGCTCCGTCCAGGAGGCGGTAGATGCACTGCCGGCTCGAGGCGGCGACATTCTGATCGCACCGGGCATCTATCGCGAAAAGATCAAGGTCGGCAAACCTGGCGTTCACATCAAAGGCACCGGCGAGAGACCGGAGGACACAGTGGTCGTCTACGGCGACGGCGCGATCAAAGTGGGTGGAACCGTTCGTTCCGCCACGATGGACGCATCTGGCGATGACTTCCGGCTCGATAATCTGACGATACAAAACGACTATTCCTTGGATCCAGACAATCCGCCGTCGCAAGCGGTGGCGCTGTCTATTACCGGAGACAAGGACATTATTACCCGCGTCCGCCTTCTCGGCGCACAGGACACACTATTCGCCAACAAAGGGCCGAACGGCCGAACAGCACGCCACTACTTTTCGGACTGCTACATCGAGGGCCATGTCGATTATATATTTGGCAATGCCAAGGCCTATTTCCAACATTGCGAGTTGCACGGCATCGCCAACCAGGCTGTTGTGTATACCGCACAAAGCAAAGACTCGCCGGACGAAGACAGCGCCTATGTTTTCGACCATTGCACCCTGACCGCCGATCCGAGCGCACATGGCATCGCCCTTGGCCGTCCTTGGCGCTCTTATGCTACCGTGATCTTCTTATTCACCCGGATGAATGCGCCGGTGATACCAGAAGGCTGGAGCGAGTGGGATCGCGGCAAGACCAATAGATTGAAGACCGCCTATTATGCCGAATACCAATCCACCGGCATCGGCGCCAATCCCAGAGGACGGGAGCCTTACGCCCATCAGCTAACCGACAGCGAAGCCAAGCAATGGTCGCTCAAAGCGTTCTTCGCTGATGATACGGACTGGCTGCTGAGTTCACCATCAAGGTAGGAAACTATGGGGCGTAAACTTCTATTATGTCCACCGCTGCGCCGTTCTGGGTCTGTCACGCCCAGCTCTGCACCGCCTTACGATCTTTTCTTTAGGGTTCGCGAACCGCCTCGCGAACTTCGTCAGCTTCTCGTTCAGCCATAGGCGGCAAGCTGAGGCCGTCGGTCGGCGTGCCTCAAGGGCATAAGCGCAGATCAGCTCACCGCCCGCGGATCTTCACTTCGAAGTCACGGTCCAGTTGTTGAAATTGAAGTTCTTTCCCCCAGGGGACGAGGTGATCTCGACGCCGTATTGGACGCTACCAACCTTTATGTCGCCAAAGTAACCCGTCGACTTGATCCACTCCAGAGCACTCTTGATGTCCACCGTGCCACTGTTGGCTTTCGAAGTGCGAAGTAGTGAGATGACCTTGTGACCGTTGTAGCCTTCAAACACGTTCCAAGTCGCTCCACCTATGTTGACATTGCTGCGGACCGGGATCGCCGCTCCGGAAGCGGCGTAATTATATGAAATGGGCTTAACGTTGCCGCTACCGTCCGGGTTTCCGGTGTAGTTTGTCCAGAGCATTATCTCATACTGCTTTGAGCTGTCCCAGACATCATAAGCGACGTCCCATGCGCCTCCAGCAGGAACGGTCTGATTGAAGCTCGAGCTCAAAGTGTTGATTGAACTGAGCGGTTTGCCGATATCAAGAGCCTGGTGTGGATAGCTCTTGATGCCACCAGTATTAGGCTGGTTCGACCACACGCCCCACTCGTTGACTGCACCCACCGAAATCGTCTGTGGCCCGGCGCCTGCGCCCCATACGTCGTTATTCCAAGAGTAGCCGTCGCGTGAATAGCTCCCGTATGGATCGCTCGAGTGCCAAGCCGAAGCCTTTGCCGATACAGCCGCGGCAGATGATGGTGACTTGGCATCATTCACGGCCTGCCTAAATAGATCATGATTCTCCAGTGTTTGGACGTACCCCGTTAGGGGTTCTGGCGAGCCAACACCGTTTATCCGATTGGACTCCATAAAGCTCTCCTTTCGGTTCCGAGAACAGAGTCTCTTGCAGATCCACCCAGCGGGTACCCTAGGTTTGTGGCCAGTTCCTTCTTAGGCGGCATCGATGTCTAGAGACAAGGTTCGAATGCTAGGAAGGTTGGCTTTCGAGAAGCTGACGAAATCGAAAAGAAGAGTGAACCCGGGGCCGGGTTCGCCGTCTCGCATGACAGCAGCCTGGCTGAGACAGAGGCAACGAGAGCCTGGTTTGAACATCGAACGTCCAACAATGAGTGTGGTGCTCTCATTTCATTTGCCGGAGTTTGCAAATTTGGTGGCTGCTTCCAAATTCAGCAGGTCGGCGACAATCCTATCGTTGGCGGCCAGAGCCTCTTCATTCGACTGAAATGGATATCGAGGGGGCACCTGCGGGCGCAAAATCTAACAATGAGCCGAAGGTGAAAAGTTCAGCCAAACATATCCCGCGAGGCGGGCGGGCCCGGACGGCACCGTATAAGCCAGCCGCGCTCGGAACGCTTGCTCCAAGAGGCGATAGATTCTATCGGGGCGCGATGCCGTTCGCAGACTTGCTGGGTGCTTTTGAGAACGCCTTTGCACAACCTTCCCACGCACCAGACGGCACTTGGCCTTGCCCGCCCCGCAGAGGCGGCGACACGGCTGAAACCACCACATTTGCATTTTCCACCTGCCAAGTCGCGCTATCGGAGAAATGCACATCCTCCAACGCAATCTCAAGCGGATGAACTAGATCAAGCCCGTGCATCACCAGCGCACCACCACCGCCACGCACGTGGCGCAGAACGATCTGTCGGTAGACCGGCAATTCGTCGCCGTGCGCCTGGGGATCATAGCGTGTATCGAAATAGATAGGCCATCGGTTGCCGCGTAGGCACACATTCTCATAGGTGACCCTCTCCACCAGGCCACCTCGGCTGACGTCACTCTTAATGCGCAAGCCAGATGTCGTGCCGTCCAGGGTCAGGCCATACACCAGTATGTCGCTGACACCTGAGCTAACCTCGCTCCCGATCGACATGCCGTGCCCCCACCCGAAGTAATTGTCAATAATGGAAATATAGCGGGCGGGACCATTGCTTCCGGCTTTGATCGCCACATTGTCGTCTCCAGTACGGATCTGACAGTGAGCAATGGTCACATCTTGGCTGGCGCCAGGATCGATGCCGTCTGTATTGCGGGCGTCGGCCGGTGTATCGATTGTGACCCCCCAAAAGGTAGCACCTTCGACCCGGTTCATCGCCACGTGGAAATTGGACGCATTACGCAGTGTAATGCCGTGAAAGGCAATGTCCTGGGCATGGTCGATTTGGATGAGGCGAGGGACGTTCTGGTTCCCACCCTCAGTTTGCGCGCGCCGCGCCAATTGCCACCAACTCTCGCTGGTGCCGACCATGAGCGCGCCGCCCTGGCCGTCGATGATGCCATCGCCGTAGATGCCGCCTCCCCGTGTCTGGGAGAAGCTAATGAATGGACGGCAGCCATCGCCCTTGCCTCCGATGCGACCACAATTTCCCAAGCCTTTGTCATAAGCTTTCGGCTGGGCAAGAGCGACAAGCGTGGCGTCGCGCTCGATCCATAGCGTTACTCCAGATTTCATCTCGATGGGACCCGACTTGAAGATCCCGTTTGCCAAGTAGACCGCCGAGCCAGGGGGACAGTGAGCAATGGCGTCTTGCAGACTATCAGTGACATCTTCACTAGACGGCGCGGGCCGAGCGCAGACATGATGAGGTGCAGCGGGCTCGGCGACAGCGCGGCGATCCTTGGCTTGTGCGAGGCTTACTGTGGCAAGCATCGAGACCAAAGCCAAAAAATGCAAACGGACCAACATGAACAACTCTCAGTTCTGGGGGCTCACCGACGTTTACCAACCTACTTCGAAATCCGAACCCAAGTTACCGTAGGCTTCGTTACGAAGAGCCAGAATGGACCGCCCGACAACCATAAGACAAGATGGGTGGAACGAGCTACGAACGTTTGGAAAGTCCACGCGGCGCAGAAACAAAAGACACGCGCCCGCGCCCCAACACCAGCAGGTGGCGCCCGCGAGCCGACCTAAACCTCTGCCGCTCCCCATCGACGATGAAATGCAGTCATATGATGGTCCACGAACTTGAAATCCGGAAGTGATGGCCCCCGTTCTCTCGTGCTTACTCGACGGTCACTGATTTCGCGAGGTTACGCGGCTGGTCGACATCGGTGCCCATCACCACCGCTGTGTGGTAGGCCAAAAGTTGCACCGGGACGGCATACACCATCGGCGTGAAGGCAGCCGCCATGTCGGGCATGACGATGGTGACGAGCGAATCCACCGTCGCCTCCGCCGCGCCCTTGGCGTCCGTCATCAGGATGATGTTGCCGCCGCGGGCGGCGACTTCCTGCATGTTGGAGACCGTCTTCTCGAACACGCGATCGTACGGAGCAATGACGACAACCGGCATGGTCTCGTCGATCAGCGCGATCGGCCCGTGCTTGAGCTCGCCGGCGGCATAGCCCTCGGCGTGGATGTAGGAGATTTCCTTCAGCTTGAGCGCGCCTTCGAGCGCGAGCGGGAAGCTGGTGCCACGGCCGAGATAGAGCACGTCGCTCGACTTGGCGATCCTGTGCGCGAGCTTCTCGATCTGCAATTCGGTGCTGAGCGCGTCCGCCATCAGGCGCGGGATCTCGACCAGGCCATGCACGAGCTTGGTCTCGTCCTCCTCGGACAACTCGCCGCGCGCCTTGCCGGCCGCGATCGCGAGCGAGGCGAGCACCATCAGCTGGCAGGTGAAGGCTTTTGTGGACGCGACGCCGATCTCGGGACCGGCAAGCGTCTGGAGCACCGTCTCGCTCTCGCGCGCGATCGTCGAGGTCGGCACGTTGACGACGGCGAGCGTGTGCACACCTTCAGCCTTGGCGTAGCGGAGCGCGGCGAGCGTATCGGCGGTCTCGCCCGATTGCGAAATGAAGATCGCCAGATCGCCCTTGCGCAAGGGAGATTCGCGGTAGCGGAACTCGGAGGCGACGTCGACCTCGACCGGCAGGCGCGCCATGCGCTCGAACCAGTATTTTGCGACATAGCCGGCGTAGCTCGCAGTGCCGCAGGCCGTGATCGTGACGCGCTGGATGTCGCGGAATTCAAACGGCAGCTTCACCGGCAGCGACACGCGCTCGGATGCCATGTCGACATAGCGGGCCAGGGTGTGGCCGACGACCTCGGGCTGCTCGTGGATTTCCTTCGCCATGAAGTGGCGGTAGCTGGCCTTGTCGACTAGCGAGGTCGAGGCAGCATGCTTGATCTTGTCGCGCTGGATCGCGCGGCCTTCCTTGTCGAACATCGCAACGCTGTTGCGGGTCAGCACAACCCAGTCGCCGTCCTCGAGATAGCTGATCGTATCGGTGAACGGGCCGAGCGCGATCGCGTCCGAGCCCAGGAACATCTCGCCATCGCCGTAGCCGACCGCGAGCGGCGGACCGTTGCGGGCGCCGATCATCAGGTCGCCTTCCCCCGTGAAGATGAAGCCGAGCGCGAACGCGCCGCGCAGCCGGCTCAAGGCGAGCTTCACCGCCTCGACCGGCTTGTTGCCCCGCGTGAGCAGATCGTCGACCAGATGCAGCACGATCTCGGTGTCGGTCTCGGTGCGGAACACCGTGCCCTTCGCTTCGAGCTCCTCGCGTAGCTCGCGGAAATTCTCGATGATGCCGTTATGGACCACCGCGACGCGCTCGGTGGCGTGCGGATGGGCATTGTGCTCGGTCGGCTTGCCGTGGGTGGCCCAGCGTGTGTGACCGATGCCGGTCGTCCCCTTCAGCGGCTTGTCACGCAACCGCGCCTCGAGGTTCTTCAGCTTGCCTTCGGCGCGGCGGCGCTCCAGGTGATCGCCTTCGAGCGTGGCGACGCCCGCGGAATCGTAGCCGCGATATTCAAGCCGCTTGAGCGAATCCACCAATTGCTCTGCAACCGGTTCGCGCCCGAGAATGCCGACAATCCCGCACATGCGGATCAATATCCCCCAACTCTTGGAGCAATCATTCGCAAATCTGCTCCACTGTTCTGCAATGCTCGATCGCCTTCCCTAACGCTGTAACGTTTAGCTCGGCGGCTTTCTGATGTGCACTTACGCATGAGGTCGCTTTAGCAGTTCCGGTTCGCCGAGCCGCATGGCGGCCTTGGCGAGCACGATCGAACACCAGAACGTCACTGCAGCAAAGGAAACGACCGTTCCAAGATTGGTCAGATATTCTTGCGCTAGCCTATCGATGCTCCACTTGATCGCGAGCCAATGCACGCCCAGTCTCTTCTCTTGGTAACGACGATAACAATCGTAGTCGCAATAGTGCTGCCGCGTAGACACATCTCGCAAGTAACCGGTCTCTAGCGATCGACGACAGTCGATACAGCTCGACGCGCCGTTGGGTGTCCTGTGATTTACCAGTATAAACTTCATGACTCGTCGGTTACGCTGAAGATTATTCATGATGCACCGGCCCAGTTCTCAGGCACACCGCTGATGCCAGAATGAAGCGAATAGCTGACTGAAGCTTCCGCCTCCACGCTGTCGTTTGTACTCGGCCGACAAAGAAGCCCGGCCACTTTCTGTGGCCGGGCAGCAGTCTGGGAGGAGCGAGGCTGCTACACATCGCACCAGCTTCCGTCGGCAGAGGGAGGACTACTACCGGCGGTCCATTTGCGGCGAGGGCATTCGCCGCCAACCTTAGCCACAGAAGAGCGACGTCCGTTTCGGACGTAATCTGGCGTTGCCTTCTGTGTCATTAGACCAGAGTTCAATGAGCTAGAACTCATGCTCGCGTCGTACCACGATTTTGCGGCAAAACTCCGTTCTTCAGCCGTGACCGGTCGCTTCGAATGCTCGAAGCGTCAGGTGGCAGCACCCAAGAGCAGCAGCCTACACTAGCGCTTGGCTGAATGTCCGACGTACGCCGAAAATGCTCTTTCGCGCGCAGGCAAAGATCGATGACCATTCCGACCAGACCGAAGCCTTTCTCTAAACCGCCGTCGTTATGCAAGATCCCACGAGATTGGTAAAATCGATTGTGTTGATGGGCCGCATCTACACTATGGATGGTCACCCTCATTCTGCCTTGAATTCGCTCGCCTACGGCATCTGCACAAACTGGACAGGCCAGCGATCGCGCTGAAATGCAATGGCGCTGCGCCCAACCGGTCCTGCCAGGATATGAACGTCAGCGCTTCCTCTAGCTCGCGGCTCTGTCGGCGTGGTCGCGTGGTGGCCAGACTGCCAAATTCATGGTTCTGGTCGACTCACTCGGCAGCCTCAATTCTTTCATCCTATTGCCCCGGCCAGTACTACGTCAGCGGCGGCATCGCGCTTTGATGACGGGCTCGGTCTTGAAGTGCCGATCGGTAAACACGCGAGCGAACGTTCCGGCTCCTAGACGTTGCGCTGCCGCGGTTCGCGTTTCCTTTGAAGCACGAGAAATGCGTGAAATGAATGAGGATCACCGACGGCATCGTTGTAAAGCGTACTACAGATTTGCGTTAACGTCGCACCCGGCCTGCGCGCTAAGACGCGGTTGCGATTTGCGTTATCCTTTCAGTTTGCGCAGCGGCAACTGCTATCGTGATTTCGCGCTTGTCTTATCTCCTGCCGCGATACGCGGACTGACCTTGCCCGGAGCTGCGCTGCCCTCATGTCTGAATAGAATGAATTCCGCGAGACAAGCAGAAATGACTTGAATCGCACGTTGCGTCAGCTTGTAGCAATCAAGGGGTTACACAAAGGGCACTCACGGCGCCGTCTCGATGTCGGATGGGACGAAAGAATAGCTTGATGAACCGGATACTCGTCGCGACCGGAGTAGGGGCTGGCAAGCGCTCAGCGCGGGTCCACCGGATAATTGGTGTCCCATACCCACGGGATTTGTCATCAGGTCGGCGAGAACGCGAGGAGCGCCGTCGGCCCGGCACTGAATGGGCTGTTCGGGCGGAAGGCCGCATCGGTCAGAGGCTGCAGCTGCTTATGAGGATGGAACACTCTGGCAGCGCTAAAATGAGTGATCTTGCATGATTTATCTGCGATCCGAATGCAACGATACATGGCGTCAGCATGGCGCTATCTGGAGTCAAAGACGGCTAGGCGAACGAGATTCTGATTAAAATGCCTGCGCGCTTTTGCCAAGCGCAAGTCGCACTCGGGTAGTGAGATCGTCGCTCGGCTTCCGAGCTTTCAGTGAATCCGCAGACGCGGTGGGCCGATCGTTTATTTCTGCGCCGCCGGGCTGGCGCCGTGCTCGAGCAACCTTCTGGGCTGGCCGTTGAGAATTTTCTCGCTAAGCTCGACCGAAGCGCTTCAAATTGCGTGCCGCAGAGCGCGGCGCGAACGAATCAAGCCCGTTGGGCCGCCGCGCATGTCACTCGGGATGAGCCACAGTCCCTGTGTTCTATCCACGAGGTGAATGCCCTCCATCACAACAATCTATTTTACCCACCCCGATGAAGGCTGCTAGGCAAAGCGGAGGTTGAGCTGGGGGATGGTGCAGGGCGTGAGGATTTACTGTCGACTGTTGTGGTCAGTTGCTCAAGGTGGCCTGGTTTGCCCCGTGCTCAACAGTAAGGCAGAAGAAGTCCTTAAACGGTTGCCAGCAGTGTCTTTGAAGGCCACAACCACGCCGCGCTGGATGCCACCGCGGCGCAGCAGAAGATTCGTGTGCCAGAAGGAGACATGAGGCAGCCATGACTATGACAGTGTATGGGTCCAGCAAATCAAGGTTGGTGGAGGGCCTGAATCAAGCACATCGGGTGATGACGTCAAGTTTCTGTGCGCAACTCTTTCGGTATTTCGCTCTCCCCTTCCGCGCATTTGCCAACTCATCTTCCGTTCCACTGAAGGCTGATGCTGACCCACATATCCGCACACCACAACCCTCCGGGGAATGTACTCGTCACCGTCTTCAAGATCTTAAGCAAACTATTGAGTTGCAAATCGAAGAAGTTGCGAGGCTGATCTGCGAGGACAAGAGCGCAATCGAAGCAACCCGACTCCTCAATGCGCTTACAAGCGAGCTGGTAACAGCGAAGCTCGGCATGTGTCCGAAACTCGACGAGAAAGAAGGGAATGCGGTCATCGGGGGCGACGCCAACTGTCTCGAACAGGACCACGGCAAACTGTATGAGCCGGAACAGCTTTCTACGCTGGGGCTGCTTTTTGACGAGGCCGTCCTGGCATTACCTCCAAGTATGCGAACTCCTTCTAACCGGATCGAAATCGCCAAACTTATTTTAGAACGCGCATCTATTATCGAACCTAGCCTTCTTATTAAGTTGATCAGTGCCCTTATCGCCGCCGCTTGACATAGCTGATACGCCTCCTCCGCCGCGACATCACGCGAAAAGACACAGGACTGACGCCACCAAAGAGTGGCGTCGGGCTGCATTCGCCACCGTCGGGTCGGCTCGATAGTAGCGAGAGAGCTCTCGAGCAGGCCGCTGTTTTCTAGTAGCTTATGGCGGGCTGGGCTCGATTCGCGGCGTCGCTAGACGTTCGCTGCATCACCTGACCGGGTCTCCGCCCGATGACCCATGGACGGAACCATCGCTTGGCGGGCTGTCGGCATGGTAGTTGGGATTCGCAGACGCTCCGGAGCTTTCTCGCGCTCAATCGGTCCGAGCTTATTCAGTAAGGTCCCTTTGCTCGCAGACCCGCCTAACTTGCCAACGCTTAGCGGACTGCTCGAATCACGGCGAGGACAAAGACTAACCAAGTAGCGACGCAGAACAATAAAGCGAGGCGCCACGCTCTTACCCTGAATCGACGTCGCCAGTTTACCAGCTCCGATGCGCAGCCGGTAAAACAGTGACCCCGAACGACTCTGACCATCTGACGATAGTCGCGAAATTCAAACTGCGAGCGATTTTTGCGGATGTACTTGATCCGCTCCCGAGGCGAGAAGCAGTAGGCCCATATGTTTTGCGCCTCGTCGTCCTTAGACCGGCCGCATTCATGAGATAGGGCACGGTGGACTTCCGGCGTCTCGATATGATGATCTATGCCGAGCGCGTAAAGGGGTAGCATGTGCAGTAGAAGCATGGTGCGTATCTTTCGTGTTCCGCGATCCACGCCTACAATGTGACGCTGCGTGAGATTCAAGCTATTCCTCTGATCCCCCACCAGATCTAGTAGGTACCGGCCGCGGTCTTGCTCTCGTTCCCGAAGCCGCGACAGTCGCGGAATTCGCGAGGTCGACTGACAGCAGCTCGTCACGCCGCAGAAGCGCCGCTTCTCTGGCGACAGCGACAGTTCGAGCAATTTCAAGGAGCGGCAGAGGAACAGCCCGCCCAATCCCGGTGCTTCGTGGAGGCGGCTTTTCGTCTACCTTGGCGGCCCATCCGCTAGTCTCGCGAATGACGCGTCAGCCGCCGGCATAGGAATTAACATATTTCGTCCGATCAGCTGCTCGGAGGGGTTGAACCGTACGCAGCGTCAAATTGTAGGATCTCGAACAAGTAGTGGTGGTCTCCGGCCAGGCCGACGCCACTAACGAGTTCAGGGATCGCCAATGTCTCAGCCTGTTCAGGTCTACGCCGCACCACGCTGTGAGGATCCAGACCTCCTTGATGCACGCAATTCGGTATTATTTTTGGACAGCAAGTACTCTGAACACGACTGTAAAGATGAGCGCTTCGCTGTTGGCCAACTGCAAGGGCGCCCTCCAGGCCGCATTCTGCCGCGTACTCTTCCTCACAAATTACCCTACGTCCAATCCAGCAGCAGTCCAATGCGCGACCACGCTGTCCAACACGGAACGGGTGATGTTAGAAGTCGACGTGTAGCTTCCCCGCCCCTGCGACAATCGTAGCAATTCCCTCTCATTAGACGCTTTCGAGTAACCGCTCCCTCCCCAGGAGCGCGGCTAATCTGAGCCTTTGGCCTACTGTCTCTACAGGCACCATTGAGCGTCGTGATGCACGACGACCCCTAAAGAGGATATCGTGAATCGAAGGCAGCGCCCCCTTTCTCGTCAGACCTATAGAGCACCTTGGCATGTAGCAGCTATCATTGCCTTTACGACAATGAGCTCTCTC
The DNA here is from genome assembly GCF_029714405.1 of Bradyrhizobium sp. CB82. Taxonomy (NCBI): domain Bacteria; kingdom Pseudomonadati; phylum Pseudomonadota; class Alphaproteobacteria; order Hyphomicrobiales; family Nitrobacteraceae; genus Bradyrhizobium; species Bradyrhizobium sp. CB82. The sequence continues at coordinate 7,571,013 of NZ_CP121650.1, forward strand.
GACGCCGTCGCCCGAGAGCTTCGAGCGACGGAGGAAGAGCAACGGGCTTGCACCCCGGATGTGATTCGCTTGTGTAGCAATGAGATACCGAACGTCGACGCTATCACTGCTTGTCTGCGAACTAAGTTCAACAGCTTGAGTGACCAGTGTCGCCACGTGATGTCAGCACATAATAGTGCGAAACCAAAAGCAGGCTCGAAATGATATTGCGGCACACATTCGATCGGTCCTGGTCGTCAAGCTTCCCAGATCCATAGGGTTATGCCGGGCGTGTCGTAGTTATGACAAGCCTGGGCAACTCCTTTCACAACCCCTAAGTCCCTGCAGCTTTCGAGCGTCGCGCTCTCGAGCTGTGCTTGAGCAAATAGGCGAATGCAGAAACTACCATTCGATACGGTTTTGATCGCCAATAGGGGCGAGATAGCCGTACGCATCATCAAGACGTTGCGTAAGTTGGGTTTGCGCTCAGCAATCGTCTACCACGAGGTGGATGCGGCAACATTAGCTGTTTCTATGGCGGACACAGCGATCGCCCTCGAGGGTAGTTCCCCGATCGCGGCCTATCTTGATGCTGAACAAATCATCGCTTCCGCCCGCAGGGCCAATGTAGGCGCGTTGCATCCTGGCTATGGGTTTCTGTCGGAGAGCCCCGAATTCGCGAGGGCTGTTTCGAACGCTTGCATCGCATTCGTCGGGCCAACTCCCGAAAGCATCGAATTGATGGGCGATAAAATCCGCGCCCGGACATTTGTTCAGCAGGCTGGATTTCTTGTCGCACCTTCAGCTGTCGAAGAAGACGATCCAGAGACCTTTGCGTCCCGAGCGCGGGACCTTGGTTTACCTTTGCTGGTGAAGCCTTCGGCAGGTGGTGGAGGCAAGGGGATTCAGATTGTGCGCGACCTCGCCGCCCTGGATGACGCGATTGCTCAAGCTCGTCGTGAGGGATTGCGGTACTTTGGAGACGGCCGGCTCTACGTCGAACGATGTGCCGAGAAACCACGCCACATCGAAGTGCAGGTGCTCGGGGATTCCTTCGGAAACGTTGTCCATCTCTTTGAGCGCGAGTGCTCGGTCCAGCGACGCTTTCAGAAGATCATCGAGGAGACGCCCTCGCCTGCCTTGTCTGCCGATCTGCGGAAGCATGTTTGTGAAATGGCGGTCGGTATCGCCCGTAGCGCCAATTATCGAAATGCTGGCACCGTCGAGTTCATCTTCGATGGGCATGAGTTCCATTTTCTTGAGATGAACACTCGGCTTCAGGTTGAGCATCCAGTAACCGAGATGGTCACCGGCATCGATCTGGTCGCCGAACAACTCCATGTGGCCGCCGGTCACGAGCTTACTCTCTCACAATCCGACATTGTCTCCAACGGTCACGCAATTGAAGCGAGGCTATACGCCGAGGCTCCTGAACGGGAATACGCTCCTACGACCGGAAAGATCCTCATGTTGGAGTACCCAGAGTGCGAAGGCGTACGAATCGACAGCGGTATCGTCCAGGGTCAGACAATTACGACAGCGTTTGATCCGATGCTCGCAAAGATCGTCGTACATTCGCCCACGCGCCGTGAAGCCGCTTTGAAGGCGGCACACGTGATGCGCCAGTTGGTGCTCCTCGGCTGCGAGACAAACGCCGATTTTCTGGCTCGTCTGCTCATGGACGACACGTTTTTGAGCGGACAGATTCATACCGGTTATCTCGACGAGAACCCTCACCTGGCCATCGAGCAATGCGGAAGCGATCTGCCCGCCATCTTGGCAGCCGCGGCACTTCTGACGAAGCCCGTTCGCGATGGGGCAGACGCCGTGCCCAAGCTCCATGCAGAGCTAGGCAAGTGGAGAAACTGACGTGAGGCATTCTTTTGCGCTTAAGGCCGAGAGCTATGAATTATGGCTTTCACCAGGCCAACGCGACTATCGCCTTCACTTAGGCGGAGAGGTCATTGCGCCAGTGGCGCTCTCACATCATCTCGGCGGCAGCGGCATACTGAAAATCGCAAGCGAGACCGTGCCAGTCAGATTTGCAATCGACGGCGACGTGCTTCACCTGCATATCCGCGGCAGGACGCACATCCTACGATACCGCGATAGATTACGTGAATTCGACTTATCGGAGGTGCTGGCAAGTCATGATGCGGCCCGAGCACCGATGCCCGGTGTCGTGGTTGCGATAAAAGTTTCGCGGGGCGATGCGGTCAGCCGAGGCGCAACGCTGATGTTGGTCGAAAGTATGAAATTGGAATTTGTCGTACGTGCCCCTCGGGACGGTGTGGTCGATCGCGTTCACTTTGAAGTGGGCGAAAGCTTCGAACAAGGCGCCGCGCTGGTTACGTTTTCCGACGAAGGGCGTTGACATGCAACGGATTGTTTCTCGGGTGGACACCACGTCGCAGGAATTTCGCCTTAACGAGCTCCACAACCGAAGGCTTGCGGCCGAGCTGAAGGAGCGCCAGCGTTCCGCTCGCTTCGATCGACCGACAAGAGACATTGAGCGCCTGCGGCGGCAAAACAAACTATTTGTTCGTAATCGGATCGAAGCGTTGCTCGATCCTGAAACTCCGTTTCTCGAGCTTTCGACGCTTGCTGGCAACAAGGCTTATGATGGCGAGGTACCGGGCGCCGGGCAGATCGTCGGCCTCGGCATCGTGGCGGGTCGCGAGGTCATTCTTCACGCAGATGATGCCAGTGTGAAGGGCGGAGCTTGGTATCCACTATCCGTGAAGAAGATTGTACGGGCATTGGATATCGCAATTGAGAACCGCCTCATGGTGGTCCATCTTTGCGACTGCGCCGGCGGATACTTGCCTCTGCAGGCTGAGTTCTTCGCTGATCGCTACCACGCGGGTCGAATCCTGCGTAACCAATCAATTCTCGCCAAGATGGGAGTGCCGCAGGTCGCTATCGTCATGGGGCACTGTAGCGCGGGAGGGGCCTACGTTCCGGCGCTGAGCGATTACAACATCATCGTGCAGGGAACGGGGGCCATCTTTCTCGGTGGACCTCCAGTCGTAAAAGCCGCCACCGGGGAGGTGGTATCTGCCGAAGAGCTTGGTGGCGCTGACATGCATACGCGCGTTTCGGGAACGAGCGACTACTTCGCGACTTGCGAAATGCATGCGATTGCCATCGCGCGTGACATCGTCGATCGCATAAAGCGTCCAACGAAAGAAGCGATTGATCAATCCGTTCCGGAGCCTCCCGTTTACAACGCATCCGAACTATACGGCATCATTCCGAAGGATCCTCGCGTTCAGTTCGACATTCTGGAGATCATCGCGCGCCTCGTGGATGGCAGCCGATTCCATGAGTACCAGCCGTGCTATGACCGATCCCTGATATGCGGTTTCGCGCGTCTCCACGGATATCAGATCGGGGTTATCGCAAACAATGGCGTGTTGCAGAACCACAGTGTTCTGAAGGGCGCTCACTTCATCCAGCTCTGCGATGAGAACCGGACGCCCCTGCTCTTCCTGCAGAATACTACCGGCTTTATGGTTGGACGAGAATACGAACATGGCGGCATCACCAAGCACGGCGCCAACCTCATCATGGCCGTCTCTGCAGCGTCGGTACCCAAACTCACAGTGATCTGCAATGGCTCCCACGGAGCGGGAACATACGCTATGGCGGGGCGAGCATTCGATCCACGTTTCTTGTTTACCTGGCCACAATCGCAGATTTCGGCCATGGGAGCGGAGCAAGCGGCGGGCGTACTCACCCATGTCAAGGCAAGGCAATTGGCGCGTGACGGCGGGCGTTTGTCCGACGAAGAACTGGCAGCCATTCGAGAGCCGATCATGAAAGAGTATCGGGCACGATCGAGCGCCTATTATGCAACTTCCGAGCTTTGGGATGACGGCATTCTTGATCCCGTAGATACGCGAAACGCACTGTCAATCGCCCTGAGCGCTTCCCTTAATACTCCAATCGAAGCGCCGCGTTACGGTGTCTTTAGAATGTAGCTTTTGCGGTTTGCGCGCAGTCGACATGGGCAACGCATTGAGTACGCGCTTTCGCGCGACACGCACTTCGCAAGGAGAGCTCCAATCCAACGGGACCGACTTTTTACTCAATCCGACGCGCTACTTCCGTCAAGCGGAACGAGCGCGTTCCGACCAACACGAAGTCACTCACGCACTGAACGATGCCGAAAGAACTGCCCATGCAATGCCCGAAATGTCATGCCAATGATCAGAGCGCATTACACGACCCCTGGAGCGGCCGTCCGGTGATCGCCTGCAAAGCTTGCCGCGACTATGTTGAGGACGAGTTGGCCGTGCACGAGAGAGCATGCGCCGTAGTCGCCGATGTCGTGGCATCCAACTTGATCGGCAGGAACAACGGTGGTGCTCAGCGTACCGCAAGCGAGATCCTCCAGGCGCTTGAGAATTCCGGCTTGACAATCCGTCGCGCCTGAACCTGTGGGAGCTCATCCGTGGTCGAACACTTTTTCCATCATTTTAGTCGCGGCTTTGAGGCCGTCTACTGCGATGGTTTTCTCTTCGCGTTCCACGCGATCAGCGCTTCTCGCGTAGAGATCCTGCCGAGGAAAGCAAGAGGAGCGACATACCGGCTTGGTGTGTGCGCTCTGCTCAGTCGCATGATCCTGCCTGCCAAGAGCTAAGTGTAACGCAGGTCAAGATCACACCACGGCCTCCATGGCTGCCGCATACAGTGCGAAACCGAGAAAAAGTATCAAAACATGCAGAATTCCGACAACGAACAAGATGCAGCCGATTCCGGAGCGACAATAGACGGGGCCCTCCGGCAACAATAGCTGCAAACGACATTTCACAAATCGGAAGATCTCCTCTTTCGGCCAACACAGGGTCGAAGGCAGGACCGGAAACACACAGACCGCTCGCTTCGCGGTCGCACGTATGAAGCGATAACCTGAGAGGACTTCTATGGTAAAGCCAGTTGTAATTGTGGTCGGCGCAGACAAGGGAGGAGTCGGCAAGACGACCGTATCTCGGACGCTTCTAGATTATTTCAGCGCGAATAATGTGCAGACCCGCGCCTTTGACACGGAGTCGCCCCGCGGGACGCTCAAGCGCTTTCATCCTGCGATCACTGAGATAGTGGACATGACGAGAACCGCGGACCAGATGAAGATCTTCGATACGCTGAACTCCGGTCTATCAGTTACCGTCATCGATGTTCGTGCCGGATTGATGTCCCCAGCGTTGGCGTCCCTGCGCGACATAGGTTTTTTGGAGGCCGCCCGGTCAGGCCAACTCACCTTCGCAGTATTTCACGTATTGGGATCGTCCATCGCCTCGCTAGATGAGATAGCTGAAACAAGCGATTTCATGGCCGGCGCAAAATACTATTTAGTCAAGAACTTCATCAACGACACCCAGTTCTTTCAGTGGGACCAGTCGACCTACGATTCCTATTTTAAGCGAATCAAAGACGCCACCGATCTGACCATCCCGAAGCTCAACGAGATGGCCTATGAACAGGTCGAGGTCGCCTCCGTTCCGTTCGTCAATTTCGTCGCGAACAAGGGACCACACGACGACGCCGCGAACTTCTCGTTCGTGCTGCGCGGCTACGTACGGCATTGGCTCGCCAATGTCTGGAGCGAGTATGACCGCATCAACCTGACCGATCTCGCCGGCGCGAAGTCGGTGACCCGTGCGGGCGAAAGATAGTCCCTTGCGGATCCATACGCGCTGGATTAGCGATTTTGGCCACCCCGGTCTACATCATCTGCTCTGCAAGCCCGCAAGTCGGCAAGACGCTGATTGCTCGGCTCTTGAGCGAGTTCTTGCTACTGAAGAACGGTGCGGTGCTCTCCTTCGATATCAACTTGAAGGAGCCGTCGTTGCTCGACTACCTCCCCTCCATCACAGAGACGGCGGATGTCACCGATACCTATGGCAAAATGCAGCTCGTTGATCGACTCATTCTAAACGACGGGGTAGCCAAGGTGATCGACCTTGGCTTCCACGCTTTCGACGAGTTCTTCAAGATGTGCGGCGAGATCGGCTTCCTCAGCGAAGCGATACGACAAAACGTTGTGCCAATCATTCTATTTGTCGCAGATATTAATCGCGTGTCAGCTCGTGCGCATGAGATGCTGCGGCGGCAGGTCCCGAAGCAGATCCTAATCACCGTACATAACGAATTCTTTGTCCGCGGCGAACTGTTCGAGGCTATGCACCACGGGCCCGTGGTGCGTTTTGCGGCACTGCCGGTATTTCTCAATAATTACATCTGCCGGCTAGGCTTGTCCTTCACGGGATATCTGCGCCACGAGAAGGACACTTCGACGGAACTTCATCAGTGGATTCGGCGGAATTACACTATCTTCCGCGATATCGAGCTGAGTGTGATCCCCCAATGGTCCTGTTAAGTGAGGCCCCGACAGGGGAAACAATGCAGTCCATCGTAGCTTAAGCTGCATTTGCCGAGGAGCGTAACACACGAGATCACGGCCTTCAAAGAACGCTGACTAGCGATGGTTTTGCCGACTCGGGGGTGGCTACTGGACGGACCCAACGACAAAGGATGACGTAGTGAATCTCTCCACATTGATTGAGCGTAACGCGGCGTTCGCTCCTAACAAACCTGCGATCCACTTCGAGGGCGACACCTTAAGTTACGCCGACTTTAATCAACGCATCGGCCGGGCGGCACGAACCCTGCAAACAGCATTCGGCGTTAAGAGGGGCGATCGCGTCGCTGTCCTGAGCCTCAACCGCCCTGATTATCTAGTTCTCCTCTACGCTTGCGCACGGATCGGGGCGATATTGGTGCCGATGAATTGGCGATTGGCGTTGGCTGAGCAGCTTTTCATCCTTTCGAACGTTGGCGCTAAGGTTCTGGTCCTTGAGCAGGCTTTTGGAGCCGTTCTGCCGATATTGTCGGAGACGCTGCCCGGCATCGCAACCGTGGGCTTCGGCTTTGCGTCTCCCGGCGCGTGCACGTGGGAGGGCTTGTTGGATCAGACACAGGGGGACAGCTACGAGCCTCGCGCAAACCTGGCCGACCCGCTTCTGATTGTCTACACATCGGGCACCACTGGCCGGCCGAAGGGGGCGGTGCTCCGCCAGGAGGCGTTATTGTGGAATGGCGTGATGAGCCAACACATGCACGCCCTCACATCTGACGATCATGTGCTGACCGTATTGCCGCTTTTCCACGTCGGCGGGCTCAACATTCAGACGACGCCTGCATTGCATCTCGGCGCGACCGTCACAATCCATTCACGGTTTGCGACTGAGGCTACGCTTGCCGCGCTCAAGCAGGATCGCCCCACTTTGACGGTCCTGGTGCCTGCGACCATTCAGGCCTTGACCGACCACCTAATGTGGTCAAGCACCGATCTTTCGTCACTGAAGGCGGTTTCCGTTGGTTCCTCGACCGTGCCGCAGCACCTGGTTGATCGCTTGGTTGCACGTCGGGTGCCGGTGCTCCACATTTACGGCTCCACGGAAACAAGCCCCATTGCGATCTATACAAGGCTCGGCGGCGACCTTTCGCGGCAAGGGTCGACCGGCCTGCCCGGAATATGCTGCGAAGCGGTTGTCATGGATGATGCAGGTAACGAGTTGCCCGCGGGGTCGCCAGGTGAGATCGCTGTGCGCGGGCCCAACGTATTGCAGGAGTATTGGGGCAATCATCCGGCCACGCGCGAGGTGATGCATGACGGCTGGTATCGTACTGGCGACATCGCCCGTCGCGATACCGACGGATATTTTTGGGTCCATGACCGTAAGAAGAATCTGATCATTTCCGGTGGAGAAAACATCTATCCGGCGGAGGTCGAGCGCGTACTTTTGGAGCATCCCGATGTTGCTGAGTGCGCGGTCATCGGCCGGCCGGATCCACAATGGGATGAGGTGCCGGTTGCCTATGTGATCAAGCGGTCCGGAGCCCACATAGACGGCGAGGCACTCGTAACACATGTGCAATCGCATCTCGCACGCTTCAAAGCGCCGCGCGAAATCATTTTTATAGAAGAATTGCCGAGAACGGCCCTGGGTAAGATTCAGCATACTGTGCTCAAACAACTCGATTCTCGCTCGGGCGAGAAAGACCTCAGCGATTGACGAACGGCATCTGGGGGTACGCGCAAAGATCCTGTGCCGCTGCGCTCATGTGCCTCAAGCGGCGCGTGCCTCTGCGAATCATCGGCGAATGCACGCTCCAACGGAACACCCCTTCCACGAACCGGATCGGCTGAAGCTGTCGGCAACACGTGGCTCGTCGATTTTTTGGGGCGAAAGTTGACGCACTTTGCGATGGACGTCAGGTGCTGCCGATGTTTCGCTTCAGCAACCGCGCGAAGGCGCCACACTTGCCCCCTATGTTGGCGGGCGAGCTTGCTTGCCGATTTAGAAGGCAGAACTCACATCAGACAGCGGGAGCATCGATGCTTGGTCAGAACATCATCTGTTTCGATATGCCTCTCGAGATACGGCGAGCAATGAAATAGACGCTCCGCAACCTTTTTGGCACCAACGGCTGCGACCGCGATCAATCAGTTCGGACAACCGATATTTTCCGCGGATGAGCACCTAGCGAGCGCTTCGCTCCGCTTCCGAATAGCTGACATTTACAGAATCGGACCTTGTCGCCCAGGGCGCATTCGGACGAAAGCGCACTCGGACGCAGCAGATCACGACCGCGTATCTCAACCTCGCGCTGGCCTCTCCCTCCCGCGCCAAACGGAAACAGCATCCCGCTGAGCTATGCAATTCTTAAGGTTTGCCTCAGCTTTCGAAGGACGCCTGGTCGCCCGCCGCTTAGGCCCGTGTACGTAAACCTGAAAGATCCCCGTGATTCAAATTATACCACCAAAGACGTCCACCATCCGGCACTGCTTGTCGGCTCGCGAGCGGTCCTTCGGACTCGCCCTACTGTCCTACGGGAGGGACTTGCGGGAATTGTATTACCGTTACTCGAGGCTTCTAGACGGCATCTCTCTGGGCCGGTGGCAGCGCTGGCTCCTTCTCGAACCCGTTTCCGAGGCCCTGACTTTCACTTTCTGTGGATTGCTTCTTGTGCTGGCCTTTGCCATCTCGACTACTCGCGCCCTTCTGCAAGAGGATTGCCTGAAGGCTTCCGATGTCACAGTGTGCTTGCTTAACGGGCTCGCCGGGCCGATTGGCCATGGGGTACCGATCCCTCTTAGGGACTTTCCCGACGCGCTGATCAAGGCCACGATCGCAACCGAGGACCGACAATTTTACAACCATCTTGACATCGATTTCCCTGGTACTTTCCACCTGCTACTTGGGGCGCAGAACGGCGCCCACCAGCACGGCTCCACAATCACCGAGCAACTCGCAAGGACACTGCTTTTGGATGCAGAGCCCAGCATCGGACACAAAATCAAGCAGGTTCTGCTCGCAATCTGGCTAGAATGGAATCTGACCAAAGATGAAATCTTGAGACTTTATCTCAACTGTGTCGATATGGGCGCCGATACCCTCGGTGTCGATGGTGCGGCGCGCTTTTACTTCAATAAGCCTGCCCGCGACGTGACCCTCGCTGAAGCTGCGATGCTGGTCGGCCTGATCAACGCGCCGACAAGATATGCTCCTCACATCGACCTGACTACGGCTCATGCTCGCGCCAACATGGTGCTGGACAACTTGATCGAAGCCGGATTCATGACTGAAGACCAAGCGATCGGAGCACGGCACAACGCCGCAAAAGTGATCGCGCGACGCAATGGGACATCACCAAATTAGAAGTATCGCTCAGAAAAACTTTCTTGCACAATTTCAGATGGGTGCCACTGTTGGCGCGACGTTTTCGCAAGCTCCAATTCAGCTTGCGTCGTCGACAAAGCAGCTCACCAGAGCTTTCCCATGGACGTACTGTGATATCTCGAATTCCTGTCAGGCTTATCTTTGCGACGCGCTTGAGATGTTGCAGCGACCCAGTCCCCATCGCATCTAAACACTATGCTGACTCTTATAGTACGTGGACAGTCGCCGTATCTTAGCCAACAATCTAAAGCCTTCCGGTGACACCATCCGGTGGCAGATCGACCGTTGGGATACGCTCTTTCCCAACAACGGTCCGTTTCGAGTCGTGATGCGTTGCACACACGACGCCGCTTCGGCTCGGCAAGCGTAACCGCGCCCGGGTAGAGATTTTTTGGATTTCTCCGCGGCACGGATTGAGGTTTTGCGCGGAGTCTTTATTGAGAGAACAGCGCAGTCCATACAGAGTTACCGCGCCGCCTCGCTAATCGGACAACAGCCACGGCTGTCCCGCGACAGATAGATTCGATCCGTGATTTGACGCGTCAATCTTACTATTGAAGGTACTAACATATTGAATTTCGCTAAATACAAGCGACTTCAAACAGCAGTAGTCATCATGGCTTCAACAAGCGCCTGTATAGGCTTGATCAACGCATCGACATGCATTCAGTGGGATGAATGATTGCGAATGCTTCGCGACGCGTTCCAGCGCCTACGTCCCACTTCTGGCCAGCCGCGTGCCGTTGCCGAAAGGATATTCTACTGGAGTTTCCGTTCATGGATCACCCTTCTCCCCAACAGCAGCAAGGATTTGACGCTCTGGTGAGCGTGGCATTTGAGAAGTCATGGCGTTTTGTGGAGAAAGACCCGTTCCTGACCCATAATGCGGAGGCATTGCTCCGCGCTCGGCTGCGAATCCACCTGGAACGTTCATTGGAAACCGGCGAAAAAAATGTTCTTCATCTGGCAAACAACGCTATATGGAATCTACGTACCGAACTTGGACGGCAGCCGAGTATAGTGCCGTTCTCGCAGCGGCCCGGAAAGCGGTCGTAAGTCCCAACTGCCATGGATTGGCGCTCTTGAAGGTGGGCAATGGTCATCGTTTGGCTGCAGCCTGCCCCTGCGATTCCGATGGTTCGTTGCACCCGTACGGGCCCGCTTGCAGCAGGTAGACATACAGGTCCGTCTGATGTTTGCGCGGCCGGCTAGAACTTTAGCGTACAGCCGCCCCGCGAGTGTTTCGCGCAGGTAGGCTGCCTTGTCGATATGTGCGTCAGATCGCGCAGAACCTGCCATTTCGGGTCGGCACGCGGCTTGCTTGGCGCCTAGCGATCGCTTGCGAAGGTGGGACAGGACCAGCATCATCGAGCGAATGCGCGGAGAGTAGCCATGTCGAGAACGGACGTAGAGCGTTTTGTGGACGATTTAAGCGTAAAGGGTGCTCTGCTCAACAGCGTCAAACCAACTGCTACAGGTCTGAGCCCGATTGTAGGCATCGGAAAGAGCCTCGACTACGACTTCACGCTTGATGAGGTCAAGAGCTACATCCGAGTGCACCGCCGACAGAAGTCGAGGGAGAAAAAGCCTGAGGCGACCGCGGGCGGCAAGCACAGTACCGGCGTTGAAGCCATGAGCAGCGTTGTACAAACTAGGGAGTTGGTTAATTCCGCTACGGACCTGCCGACGACCATCGAACCGTTCCCTAGCGTCGCCGCCGTCGTTCTAGTTGTAGTCATTGTTGTCGTGGTCGCATGAATGCAACCCTCGTCAGAGTGAGATAATGCCATCAGGCGATGCGGCTTTAAGGGCTCACCCATACGCTCAAGGGGAACACAGTCGATCGATTTTTGACCGGCTCACCCCCGCGCAGCGGCGCACGTTGTCACACGTGAAGCGCTTCATGGAGCGGCTGGCTGGTGACATGGACTTCCGTAAGGCACTTTCGGAGAACGTCGAGGCCCCTCGAGCTGTAACGGAGCGCTTCGGTATCGAAGTCGACCCGATGGAGATGCTGCCGCTCTGGCGCGGTAGCCACCTGAAATACCGATTCAAGCCGGAGTCTGCCCCTTGGCCGCTGGCTATGATGTGGGACGAGTATATGCGCGAGATGTTGCGCCATCGCGACCTCCTGCGCGACCAAGGCGGAATGTCGATGATCAACCCTCGATTTCATGCCTGGCGCGAGCGCCAAATCCGGCGCTGCAACGACGAGTTGGGCAGATCGGCGCCGGCGGTCACGCACCCCATTATCGCTTTCGAGCTAAGCGAAGGCTGCAGCGTCGGTTGCTCGTTCTGTGGCCTCTCGGCCGATCGCTTCAAAGGCTATTACGAGTATAGCAAAGACCATACAGAGCTTTGGCGTGGCGTGGTTGGTGCCGCGAGCGAGATGTTTGGTTCAGCAGCCCGTACCGGCTTCTGCTACTGGGCCACAGATCCAATGGACAACCCAGACTATGACCGCTTTCTGTTCGACTACTATCAGATCACGGGCGCATTGCCGCAAACAACGACGGCCGCCCCACTCAAGGATGAGGCACTCACTAGGCGCGTGCTCGAGCTTTTCGACATGCATGGTACTACGACGAACCGTTTTTCCGTGTTGAGCACAAGGCATCTGAATGAGATTCACAGGGCGTTTTCGCCCGAGGAACTGATGGGAGTCGAACTTATCTTACAGGGCAAGGAGGCACCGATCGCAAAGGCTCTTACCGGACGCGCGCGCGAGCGAAAGGAGAAGCTCCGCGTCGCCAACAAAGATGATGCAGTCGCCTTGCTGGAGCGCGACCATACGACGATTGCCTGTGTTTCGGGATTCCTCGTCAATATGCGCCAAGGACGTTTACAGCTAGTCACGCCGGTACCTGGTAGCGATCGCTGGCCTCTCGGATACCGCATCCTGGGTCAACATTCCTTCAGGACGCCTGGCGAGTTTCGGAAAGGGGTGCAGATCATGATCAACCAATATATGCTCGATAGCCCAGCCGCCGACCTGCCGATCTGCTTCCGCAGAGACCTGCAGTATCAAGCAGGAGACCGGTATTTCCATCTCCGCTCACGCAACAGGGAACACCGGGTGCTCGATGACGTAGCACCAATTTCTGTTGGCGATCTAATCGCCCGCGGCAATTGCACAGCTTCGGAGCTAGTTATGCAAGTTGCCACAGACGGAATGAGCGTACTTGCAATCGCCGACCTGCTCGATCAGCTATACGCGGCTGGGTTGATCGAGGAGGATCTCGATGACACTTCACCTGACAAACTGGCGACGGGATGACAGGTCAAATGAGGGGCATGGATCACTTGTCTCTCACTGAGGTGCTGCACCAGCTTCCTTTGAACGAACTGCGGAATCTTATTATCTGGCGATGCGGGGCGTGGTGACCAGCAGCGTTAACTCGGTCAAGCTTAAAGCGCGCAGCCATCGGCCGACAGAGTAGCCCAGGGTACATGAGGTGATGGTCGGGGCTTATGCTTCTTCATTAGCGAAAAGAACTCGACGTGTCGCCTGGCCTATTGCTGGATCCTCAAAGAGGCGCATGGTTCGAAGTGTCTGGGCTGGGAGCTGTCTCTACGGGTACTCGGCGGCACCGGACAATTGTAAGATAACCAATGGGTTGTTGCCGAGAACTACGGCGACGGCCCGACGATTATTGTCGGTAAGCGACAATTCCACGTATTGGAAGCGAGATGCCTCGGCTGTTGAGGAGGGGAATGGCTCCCTCTCCGCGGGCGAGGTGCGCCTCCCACGCAACGTCCACATTTCCATATGACCAGAAATGCTCCGTTTGGTCGCGCAATCATTTGATGTTTCGGCGTATCTGTCCTTGACTTTTGAGACACGCGTTTGTTGTTTCTGGCTGACATCGACAATTTTTCTACTGTCTTGCCTACGAAACGACTCTGGGTATGCGGGTCGGCTGACGGATCAGACCTAAGCTGAGCCATATTTCGGACCCGCCACGCGTCACGATTCCAGTTCTGCAACGGTAAAAAAGGGAGGGGCGGCGTGTCGTAATGACCACCGCTTACGCCTTGTCGCTTTTGAAGTCCGATCAATTGGCTGATCGTCTCGTTCCGCGGCCGCCACGTGGTCGCCCTAGGAAAGGAGTCGCTTCGCTCAGCTGGATCCCTGGCCCACCATGTCTCCATTAGGTCTATGGCAAGATCTACGATCACTGCCGTTGATTGCGCGGGCCGACAAACTCACATCCTAACCAGCTCAGCAGCCACTCACAGGCGCTTAATTTCGATGCCGTATTTCCTCAGCGCGTAGCCGATTTGGCGCGGCGTTAGTCCGAGTAGGCGCGCCGCCTTTGCCTGCACCCAGCCAGTCTTCTCCATGGCAGCAATGAGGCGCTCGCGATCCGTCAACTTCGTACCGCTCGAGATGGTACCAGCAACCGGCTCGGCCAGGACAGGCGGAGTCAGAACCGCAACCGACCCGGCTGCGTCGGGGATTGGCGTAGCTGGCTTGGGCGATAGCTCACTGATCAGCGTGGAGCGCGGCTTCGCTTCGTCCAATCCGCTTTTCCATAGTAGGGCGGAAAGGCACTGACCATGACAGCAGGCAAAATCGCTCCTGACAATGAATGGCCCCGGCGCCAGTGTTGCAGTTCGCTGAACGCAATTCTCAAGTTCACGAACATTGCCAGGAAATCCGCAATTCATCAGAACGTCCACGGCGTCCGGATCGAACGTTAGTGTGCGACTGTTCTCGCTGTTGAAGTTCTTCAGAAACTCAGTGGCAAGCAGCGGAATGTCGCTGCGCCTTTCGCGGAGCGGCGGCAGAAGCAATGGAACAACACTAATACGATAGTAGAGGTCGGCGCGAAACTCACTTTTTGACACCGCCCCTTCTAGGTCCTTGTTGGTTGCAGCGATCACTCGGACGTCAACTTTCATGGTGTGACCACTACCGACCCGTTCGAACTCTTGCTCCTGAAGAACCCGCAGCAACTTTGCCTGAAACGAGCCTGAGATCTCGCCGATCTCGTCCAGAAACAGCGTTCCCTTGTCGGCAAGCTCGAAGCGTCCTTTGCGTGAATTAAGGGCCCCGGTAAAGGCTCCTTTTTCATGCCCGAACAACTCGGATTCCAGCACGGTCTCAGGCAGCGCGGCGCAGTTCATTTTGATGAACGGCCGCTTGGCACGCGGGGATAGCTCGTGGATTGCCTTGGCAACCAGCTCCTTGCCGGTGCCTGATTCACCTCGCAAAAGAACCGTCGCATTCGACTTGGCTACGACCGCGATCTTGTCGAGCAGTGCGCGCAACGCCGGGCTGGTACCGATAATACCATCGATGTGAACCTTCTTACGCTCTCGCGCAGGCTGCTTAAATTCGAGCAGTTCCTTCTGCCATCGATAGCTCTCCGCCATGAGGCGTTTGCGATCGCGCGCGACCAAGCGATGGAGCTTCACCGCCTGCCCTATCAGGTTCGCGATCATGGTGAGTAGCCGGACATCGGAATCGAGTGGGAACATCGAATCCAGGTCTGGCACTCGCTCAATGGATAGGGTGCCAACCACCTTTCCATCGACGCTGATAGGAACGCCGATGAACGACAATCGCATGTGATCGGATACGCCGAGCACGTCCATATCAGCTGCGCTAAAGGCCGGATGCTTGGCGATGTCTTCAGCGACGAACGGGATGCCCGTCGTCACGATCTCCTCAATCGCTTTTTGCGGCAGGCGCATACGGTAGCGCTCATCGCTTCCTTCGGTCCAGCCAGCGCCGACTGCAATCTCGGGCACATCATCGTCTGCCATGAGAGACACGACACCATGTCGCATCTGCAAAGAGGACTGCAGCAAATCGATGACATTTGCCAACGCGACTTCGAGCCGCGACGGGCTGGCGAGCATGTTCGATATTTCGAACACCCCTCTAAGTGCGATCTCGTTCAATGGCAGGATCACGGGAAGGTTCGATCCGGCTTCCGGGCCTTGCCACTCGCATTCGGAATCAATCTGCACCCCGACAACGTCGACGCCGCCCTTGTTCTCCCCACATGCAGTTAGTTGGCACTTCGAAACATCGTCTTGCATCTCACGCTCGATCTCGCGCTCATTCTGATGGCGCTAAGATATAACACTTTTTCATGGCACGACGATAAAGAAGGGGCTTTCATTCGCATCACGTTCCTTCAAACAATTGCGCGGACACTTTTTGGAACACAACCGACGTCCATTTAGCAACAATGGGCGATTTCTTCCGCGTGAGCGAATCCGATCATATCTGTTCCACCGTCGTGGATCATGATCTAGGTGACCTTGGTTCTCGCTCGAGCACTAGATCCTCTTTTCCAAACGCGCTGCATTCTGCATACACTTTCGGCAACGTGAAATCTATTTCCGACAGTGACGTCGGAGCGCGCTCTCGTACGACATGCCGATAAATGAACGATATCTTTCCTTCTTTTGTCGTTGTCCATTCACTCACGCCTAGGTGAGTGCAGGATTTGGACCAGTCGGATACCCAAAACGCCGGCACGATGCGACGCAATGTCACGCGCGAAAACGGCTTAGCCTCTTCCGGCCATCAGGCGCGGCGTCCTTTCAGACAGTCGCTTTTGCCGTCTATTCGTTCTTCTTCAAGCGCACGAAATCGCGCCGGCGGACACGTGCGCCATTGTCTTTTTCGCCGTGGTGCAACCGCAACAGGGGGGCCTTGTTTGTCCGAAACCCTTCAATGCATCCGAAGGCGGACAATTTGTGAGCTAACCGACGAACATCACGTCCGCGAGGCGGGCTCCTTGAATTGATGGCACCGATCTTTTCGATGCGCAGGACGGTCAAGCAGGGCGGTGTTCATTGCCTCGGCCACACCGGCCGGGATTGCAACCAGACGCAGCAGCCGATTAGGTTAGATTTATCGGCTAGGCCGCTGCGCCAGCGACATGCAGTGAAGGCGCGTCGTTCCAGCGGTTGGCGCCTTTTTTGATTTCGCTGCGCTCTAGAGACGCACTCGATCTCCAACAAGGCCGTTCGTCGACGCGAAGACGTAAGTCCCGCTCAGCGGCAATCAACACGGCTTTGCGGGACGCACTTCATCTACGGGTCGCCAAGCGGGGTATGATCGGCGGGAATCATTACGAAGCCAGGCAATCTGCCGCGCAGGCACCGCCGTTTAAGCCTCGGCAAAGCGCTCGCCCCGAGGAAGTAACAGAGGACACACGACGGCCGTATGGTCAGCGAGAATATGCGTTATCTGGTTTATCAGATCGGGTGGCGTTTAGGCGGCTCTTCAATCAGGATTAAATGCGCCGGATCATTCAAATCAAACTCAATAATGCGCGGCGCGACAAGTCGAGCATAGCGCGTAAAGGCGCTGGTCGGAGGAAAACGAATTACGGTATCGCATCGCCCGAGAAGGTACATCTCGATAAGGGCCGAAGATCCGCCGTCCGCTCCTAGCTCGGCACTGTGTAACGGGCCGGCTTGATCCGCTTGAAAGCGCTTCGAGATCGTAAAGAGGTCGGGGAACTTGGCCGAGACCTGGTCAAGAACCTTCGGGCTATCCGTGCACAAAAAGACCTTCACGGGCTTTGCATGGGGTAGAGCTTTGGCCTTTTGGATGGCAGTGCACACCTGCCGCAAGGCAACCTCTGGATCGGCCCAGTAAGGCCTGTGCCCCATGATATCTTCGCCATTGCCGTGTCGAACATGAACGCCGACTACGCTGCACCCATCAAAGTATTCCTGATATATCGCGTCGATCCGAGCTTGAATTTCAGACCGCGGTTTGATGCTGCGAAATATTTGTCGCTCGGCGTCCTGATCACAAGCCCACATCAAACACGCATCGCACACCACAGTATTCGCGTCAGTATCGTCCTTGGACTCGAAAAGCTGTCTCAGCTCGTCGCGCTCTCGGAAGATCTGCTCATCTGGTCGATAAACGCAGTCGATCGATGGTCGATTCCACCACGTTGGAAAGAATGACCCGGGAAGTGAGAGATTGTTGACTTGATCGTCGCAGATCACACGTACGCTGGCGATCTCATCAATTTGTTCGAAGAATACCGGAAACGCATTGGTGAAGGGCTGACCGAGATAGCAAGAGCCCCGCCAATCGATGACCAGCGTACGACCTGTCCGCTTGGCGTACTGCCAGGCTGCCGCCAGCGACCATAAGCAATCACCGAGACCGGTGCGCCGCCGAGAAACGACGAACCTTTCCTTCCTAACCCTGTCATCAAACATTTTAACTTTCCTTGCGGTAACGTACCGGATCGATCAGCAGCCGCGCATACTTTTGCTCGAGCCTGTCACCATGCTTCACGGCCCGGCAACTCCTGATGACCTGCTTAGGACCGAGCGACTATCCGCTCGAACGATGGTGTTCGATACAACATTGAGCATATCCATCGGCTCCCTTGCATAGGAGCGCTATCACGGGAGTACGCTCTCCTCCCGGGCCTCGCCCTCATGCTTAGAGATTCGCCCCAATGATAGTGAGTGCGCTTATGCTAGTTCTGTCATCTGATGGGAGTCACTCTTCAAGTGAGTAGCGCATGAGGGCGGATGTAGGCGCACCCGGCGTTGCTGCCACAGGCCCCTCAGTTCTTCGATCAGCGCCTCACGCTTCGTGTGGTCCAATACCATAGAGTCGAAGAGGTCACTGAGGACGGCTTCGCCCTTGACCCGCATCAGCAGATCGAACAGCTCATCTGAGATACGCACTGCGCCGCCGCCGGAAAACGTGGTGCGGACCTCGCATACCGTCTCTTGCCGATCTCGTGCGGTGTGAGCGCGAACGCGATACAGGGATGCATAAGGTGGCAGTGAAACGGCGAGCGAAGTCCAATCGTCAAGCGTCACAGATCGCTTTCTGACCAGAAACGGCCCGACCACAAGAGCATCGAGCTCGGTCGTCAGAAATGTGGCGACGGCGTCTGCAACCGAATCCACGATCGGTTCGGCATTATTGTTAAAGGAGGTATTGAGCACAACTGGAATGCCCGTCCGCTTCTTGAACTCATCGATAAGGCCCCAGTAGCTTGGATTTGACTTGCGGGACACTGTCTGCAGCCGTGCAGTGCCATCAACGTGCGTGATCGCTCCCAGCAAGTCGCGCTTTGACTCATGCACACGAACGACGAAGTTCATGAATGGAAATTCCCTCAAACCAGCCGGCAGATCGAAATATTCGGGAGCATCCTCCTCCAACACGGAGGGCGCGAACGGCCGATAACCCTCGCGCTTCTTGACCATCGCGTTTATGCGATCCTTGTTAGCTGCAGGTCGCGGGTCGGCGAGAATACTGCGGTTGCCGAGCGCACGTGGTCCGAACTCCGACCGACCCTGCACCCAGCCAATGACTGCGCCGTTTGCCATCCAGTCAGCCGCCCTGCCCGCCACGTCATCACTGCGTTCAATATCGAGGTGCCCGGCCCATGCATTCAGTTCCTGCTCCAGGGTATCTTCGGTCCCGAGATCGGGCCCCCAATAGACCTCCTGGAGCCGCTCGCGCGGCGCGGGCTGATCAATCTCACGAGAGGCCATGAGTGCAGCGCCTAACGCGCAACCGGCATCGTGCGCCGCGGGCTGCACGAAAATATCTTCGAAAAGTCCTGAATACAGCAGCTTACCATTCACGGTGCAGTTGTGAGCTACTCCGCCAGCCAAGCACAGCCGCGTCATTCCCGTGGCTTCCCGATAATGCCGAAGTATGTGAAACACGATCCGTTCGAGCGCTTCCTGCAAAGAAGCACTGACATCGCGGTGCTGCTGGGTGAATGGCATTCCCTTCCGCCGAACCTGAATATTGCGGACCAGCGCCGGACCGATGCGATCCAGGTAGAGCCGGAAGCCGCCGTTATCTCCAAGTTCGTAGAACTGCTCGAATAGCTTGCGATAAGGAACGGGGTCTCCGTATGGGGCAAGGCCCATGACCTTGTACTCGTCGAATAAGCTGTAGCCGAGGTATCGTATCGTCTCGAGATAAAACAGCCCCAAAGAGTTGCTCTCCGGGAAGCTCTTGAGTTGGTTAACCTCGCTTTCAGCTCCGATGGCAACGAGGCCGGAGAGAAACTCACCACCGCCATCGATTGCAAGAATAAGACTTTTTTCAAATCCGGACATTGCGAATGCGCTTACCGCGTGCGCCTGGTGGTGACTTACGAATGAGATACGGGACGGATCGACCTCGGTGTTGAACTCCTGAGCCAGCATCGTTCGCAGCAAAAGCCTGGCATCCATCGGAATAGTGTCGGACGGCTGCGAAACGAACAGGCGCTCGAGCATCGCATTGCAGTATGCTTCGGTTGCATAGAACGCGATGCGATCGACGTCGCTCAGTTGAACACCTGCCGCTTCGAGGCAGTATTGGATCGAACGGCTCGGAAATTTGTTAGAGTGCTTGACCCGATTGAGACGCTCTTCTTCAACGGCCGCGATAACACGTCCGTCGCGCATGAGCACAGCTGCGCCGTCGTGAAGAAATGTGCTTGGAAGCTCGGGTCGATATTCATAAACCTTGTCTAGTCCGCCGCTCATGCCGAGACACAGCATCTCACTCTCCGTTAATTGTAAAAGGCTCAATTATGACCAGCGGCCTCTCAGCCACTCGCCGCTGCATACACCAACCCGACAGCACCAGCACACGAGACCGTGGAGACTTGACGGATCTCCACACCATGGGTCGTGCGTTGGTCAACGCTTCCACCGCGGCCTCTCATCGCATCAGGCGTCGGAGAAGCAGCGCAACCGACAACAAGAACGGCACCACGGCATAAATGCAGAGTGCGCCAATATGTGTGCCGACGCTGCCGACTGGCCGGCCAAGCATCGCCGGGCGAATAAGCTCGACCGAATGCTCCAGGGGCAACAAGGCGGCTACGAGCTGGAAGGCGGCGGGCAACTGTGTGATCGGGAACACCGCGCCGCAGAGAAACACCATGGGTGTAAGGACTAGCGTCTGGTAAAACACGAAGTAGTCGTAGCTGGGCGCGAGTGATACGATGACCATCGCCAAGCTTGCGAAGACGAATCCCGTGAGGGCGATTGCGGGTAGCGCATAGAGCATGGATGGCCATGCTGCATACCCCAGTCCCGCGGCAACGATTGTAATTCCAGTGCCGGCAAGCAGGGCCTTGCTGGCTGCCCACGCCACCTCACCGAGCAGGATGTCGCCGAGCGTCAGCTGTGTACACAGCATTGCCTCCCAGGTCCGTTGCGTGTGCATGCGGGCGAATGTTGCGTAAATCGTTTCGAAGCTCGCGGAAGTCATCGCGCTGGTCGCGACCATGCCTCCTACCAGAAAATCGATATAAGAAGTCCCGTTCACGCGGCCAACGATTAGGCCGAGGCCAAAGCCAAGACCAAGTAGATTCGTCATCGGATCGGCAAGATTGCCGAGAAGCGATGCTAGCGCGACCTTTCTCCAGGCCAAATAGTTGCGACGCCATACCGCGATCCAGTTGCGTGCGTTGGCGGGCATCGCCGCACCGTAAGTCATTCTCATCATATCTCGATCTCGCGTCCAGTAAGGCGCAAGAACACATCTTCGAGGTTCGCCGGACGCTCCAGAAGACGCAAACCCGCACGCCCCCGCAACTGCTTGCGCACCTGCTCCAGATCCGGCGCATAGCAAAAGATGGTCTCGCCGCTCTGTTCAATGCGCTGTGCGTAAGGCCTAATCAGTTCAATGGATTCGAGTGGATTGCCGCCATAGATCTCCATGACATCGCAGCCAATCTGCTCGTTGATGAGCGTGTGAGGCTCGCCTTCAGCGATCTTGCGGCCTTCTTCGAGTACGCACAGCCTATCGCACAACCGCTCTGCCTCTTCCATAAAGTGGGTCGTCAGCAGGATTGTCTTGCCGCGTGCAAGTAGCGAGCGCAGTCGTTCCCAGATCAGATGGCGAGCATGCGGATCGAGACCGGTCGTCGGCTCATCCATAACGAGCAGCTGTGGATCATTGATCAGCGCACGTGCCAGCACCAGCCGCCGCTTCATGCCGCCGGATAGCTCAGCAACGCGTGCATCCGCTTTGTTTTCAAGACGGGCAAATTCGAGCAGTGGTGGAATGACTGCCTCGATTTCACGCGCGCTCATGCCGAAATAACGCCCGAACACCAGCAAGTTCTCGCGTACGGTGAACTCGTTCTCAAGATTGTCAAACTGCGGGACTACGCCCACGCCTGCGCGCGCCAAGCGAGCGTATGCCGGTACTTGCTTGCCGAGCACAGTAATCTTGCCGGCGTCCGGCGGCACCATGCCGAGGACCATACGCACAATCGTGCTTTTGCCAGCGCCATTCGGTCCGAGCAATCCGAAGCACTCTCCTGCCGCAACAGTGAATGTCAACCCGTTTACAACGACCTTACCGCGATATGATTTGTTTACCGCGGCAAGGTCAATAGCTACGCTCGACATGTGTCCATCTCAGCTGCTCGCTCGGACGACGGCACCTTCGTTGCGAGCGTTTTGGTCCAGAGTAAACCCTCGCACCAGACGTGTTCGACGCGCCCCCATTCGCAGGCAGCTGCGACGTCGGGGAAGAAGCCACGTCCATGGTGGTTAGCGCTGGTATTGCAAAGCAGCGGAATGCCCGTGAGTTTTTCATATTCAATGAGCAGCTCAACAACCGTCTGCTCGGATGTTCTGCTGATCGTCTGCAGTCGGGCAGATCCGTCAAGGTGCACAACGGCCGGGATCCTGTCTCGCCATTCTGGACGCGTCTGATGATCGAAGAGCATGTACGGGTCCGGCGTTCCAGGATCGAAAATGTCCGGCGCACGGTCCTCCAGGCATATTGGCGCAACAGGGCGGAAATGTTCGCGAAATTTGATGTCGTTGAGGTAGTCCTTCGTTCCCGGCGAAGTCGCGGCGGCAAGAATGCTTCTGCCACCCAAGGCGCGTGGCCCAAGTTCGGCGCGACCAGCGAGGAATACCACGGGCTTATTACTTGCAAGGAGCGCAGCAAGCTCCCTTATGCTGCACGGTGTGGCGTCCCATTCCGCTGATGCATCACCGCTTCTGAGGGCCGGGCCGCTATAGACCGACCACTCTAGTGGCACAAAACCCTTGTCCGCCACCATCGCTGAGCAAGCGGCGCCGATTGCGGAGCCACTGTCATTCGGAAACGGCGGTACCCATACAGCATCGAACAGACCGGTTTCACGTAACGCACTGTTCCATTTGATGTTAAGACCGCATCCCCCGGCTATGCACAGATTGCGCGGCCCCGGAAAGTGCGAATGCCGCAGTAAAGCAAGTCCCATCTCTCGCACGAGCAGGCGCTCAAGGAAAACATGAAACGATGCAAGGATATCTTCGGCTCGCTTGGCGTCCAATCGGAGTGCGCTTTCCGCGAAGAAGTCGTGTGTAGCCGCCAGTGACGCCTCGGCGTTATTTATGTTTTCACGGTATTGCCGAGCGGACTCGGTGTTTGCCGCAAAGTGCTTCTCATAGAGGCTGCTAAACACGGTTATGATGTCTTCATCAGACGTACCCAGACCGATATAGGCCATCAGTTTGCCCGCGACACCCAGGTCCCAATTGGTTCGGTTAGGCTGCCGGTACGGTCCGAAGTGGT
Organism: Bradyrhizobium sp. CB82; assembly: GCF_029714405.1. Taxonomy (NCBI): domain Bacteria; kingdom Pseudomonadati; phylum Pseudomonadota; class Alphaproteobacteria; order Hyphomicrobiales; family Nitrobacteraceae; genus Bradyrhizobium; species Bradyrhizobium sp. CB82. The sequence continues at coordinate 7,594,287 of NZ_CP121650.1, forward strand.
GGCCGGCGACAGCATAGGCATGGCCTATCATTGGGAATAGGCATTCCAGGAAACGGCCGCCACCAGGTGCTACATGATAGAGCCGTGGAAAGATGCAGCCGTCCCACACGAGACAGAAGGCGGGCTCTCCCGCTTTCGCAAAAGGGCTAGTGCAGTATGCGGAAGCAACATGGCCTGTGACGTGTGCATAGCTTCTGTAAGAGAAACTCTTGCCGTCAAGCGCAAGGCCGGTCCCTTCGTGGGAGAAGAGGAGTCCCTCGGGACGTTCCACATAGGGTGCACCTTTGAGAGTGAGACGCTCCGACCCACTCAGGACCTGGAATTCCGATTCGATTTCGCCATCCCAGCCATCGATGACGAACTGATCGATATCGCTGGGAGCGAGCCCATGTTCCGCCAAGGCAAGAACAACCGTGTCAAGATTATCGATGGTCTGATACCGCCGATTGTTGTCGCGTTTCTCCTGCTCGATGCAAAACACCAGACGTCCATCCTCCACAAGAGCGACGGACCCGTCATGCGTCAGCTTGATGCCACAGATGCGCATAGTGCCTCATGTTAAGATTGGTTTTGGAATGGAAGCGAAGAGCAGTTCGAATTGCGAAAACAAGCGAGCAAACAGTCTTCGTTGGCCGACTCACCTTGGCATTGCACCCGCTCGACCTCGACCAATGTTTCGCTCAACATCGTGATGATCGTCTCCGCGCCGGCAGCATGCCCCCAGCCCCGGCAAGTGGCATCACGCGCTGATCCGAAAACCAGATGACCATTCGGCGCAAGCATGCGCATCAAATTGCCGATGGCGGTACGCATCTCGGCGACATCGCGGAGGTAGTAGAGCACTTCGGCCACCACGATCAAATCGAACGGCTCGGCTCTCGAGAACTGTTCGATGTCGGAGACAACCCATGTGACGTGTGACCATTGCTTGGTCCGGAGACTTGCCCGAGCGATCGCTCGCGGCGCGACATCGACAACTGTAAGTCGGTCGCAGTGAGGCGCCAACTTTTCCGTGAACGCGCCTGCAGCGCATCCGACTTCGAGCGCATTCCTGATAAAGCCATTGGAAAGCGAAAGCCGCAGCATTTGCGCGTGACGCTCACGCTCGAACGGGTTGCCGTCCAATTGCCAGGGATCATCGGCAGCCAGCTCTCGATCCAACAATGAGTGAGTCTCATCCAACTTCATGGCCAGCCGCTCCTCTAGTCCGCACCGTCGCTCGCCGCTGCAAGCGCAGTCGTGTCACCACCAGAAGGACGGCGCGAACCATCTCGCTTGCGAGCCGGCATCGCGGGGTCTGATTGGGGTTGCTGGCTCTGCTTGAGCACGTGTTCTCCGCCAGGCCCGAGGGTCTTGGCCGGCTTGCGTGAGAGCCAATCGCTGTTGCTTAGCGTACATAAGGCATACGCTTTTACTGGAAGTAGCAGAAAGATATTGATGGGCGTGTGCAGGGAAAACGCTAAAAATCGAAGTTGGCGAGCACGAAAGGCCGCTACGGCGCATCGCACCATGGTCATTGATGCGATCATCAGAACTGTCCACCATGGCACGGTACCCGTGACTGCGACCTGCGCCATGCCCGTTACAACCGAAAACGCCAGAAGCAGCGGTCCGAGGTTCTGCCCGATAACATCAAGTGTCAGGTATGAGTCGAGACCTGGCAAAAGGCGCAACGCAAGCAACGTGTCGCGGAACGTACTCCGAGCCCAGCGAAGCTGTTGGCGCAGATAGGGACCTAGCCTATCCGGAACGAGCGTCGCGGCGTAGGCGTCGGAAACGTATTCAGTTCGAAACCCTGCCTTCAACATCAGGATCGTGAGATGACGATCCTCGCCGAAATCGCTTGGCTTTCCTCGAAAGTATTGCGCTTCGTATTGATCCAGCAGCAAGTCGAGGGCGGATCGTCGGTACATAGCGCATGGGCCGCAGCAACACATGACCGCACCGAAACGGGCTTGAGCTGCGCGCTCTTCATTGCACGCCAACCAGTACTCCATGTCGATCAAGCCAGTTAGCCAAGTGGCGCCCCGATTGCTTGCCGTCAGCTGCCCCATAGCAGCACCGATCTCCGCATCTTGCATTCTCAGCGCAAGCTTCCCGACCATATCGCCCGCGAGTATTGTGTCCGAATCGACGTTAAGCACCAGATCTCCGGACGAGGAGCGGATCGCGGCAATCTGCGCTTTCCGCTTGCCAACATTTTTCGGAAGCAGAATGAAGCTAAATCTTGGGTCACGCGCAAACTCTTGATGGACAGGCGCCACATCCTCGCGATTCGAAGAGCCGTCATCAACCACATAGACGCGCAGCTGTCCGACGTAGTCTTGGTCTGCGATGGATTGTAGACACGCCGACAGCGTGCGCGGGTCCTCGTTGAAGCATGGTACGATCACATCCACGCTCGTCGCGGCTTCAGGGCGGACCGCATGTGTCGACACCGAAGGCGTGTGTGTCGGCGAGGCATGGAACGCCTGCGCGGTCTTGTAGACCGCTGAGAGCAGCGCATAAGACGAAACGATAACAGTGCTAGTTGTGTCAATCAGATTCATGGGACTTGGTTTGTTCAGTGAAGTTGGGGAAGCGGGCAGATCGCAAATCCGCGATCCCGCAGGGCTGGAATAAGTTTGGGGAGCGCCTTCAGGGTCTGCTTGCGCCGATCGGCACGAATGCCCTGTCCCAACTCATCGGGCGGGCATCCATCGTGCAGGAGCACAATTGCACCGGGGCGGACGGTTGTTAGCACTGCATCGACGATCGCATCGACGCCGGGGCAGGACCAGTCGCGCGGGTCGACTGACCAGGGAAGAGCAGCCAGGCCGGCCTTCGCTGACATCGCCAGCACTTCTTCGGTCCAGATGCCATAAGGCGCACGCACATGTCGCACTGACGCCTGCGGGCACGCCCATCTGATAGCGCCGCTCGCCGCTAGTATCTCGTATTGCACTTCATCCGGTTTGCATTTGGATAGGTCCGGATGCGTCATCGTGTGATTTGCGACCTCGTGCCCCTCCGCGATCATCCGTCGAATCAGCCTCGGCTCATTCGCCGCATATGTGCCGACTACGCAGAACGTCGCTGGTGCGCGAAATTCCGCCAGCACATCGAGAATATCCGGCGTACAATAGGAATTAGGCCCGTCATCAAACGTCAAATAGACGCCGCAGCCGACCGTATCCTCGGCGCGCTTGCGGCGCGCATCGAAGGCTAAATTGGCGTCTTTCACAGCTCTGGCCCGTTTCGCTCGATGATTGTACCAGGCGGCCACTCGCTCATGGACCTCGCTATCGGAAACACTACGAGAAGTGCATCGTCGACGCGAGTTGGCGGCAGGTTGGCATAGATATCCGCAAGAGTGGACCGCACGCGAATGCCCGGAATAATCGTCGCCAAACCTGGGCGGCCGAGTAGCCGGTGGATATGCTCTTTGAGTTCATGTCGAACCGTACCGAACCCGAACGGAACGCCAAGCTCCTGCAGCACTGGATACATCACGCGCATAGAGTGCGAGATTCCGAGTCCTTCGAGGTCCGGCCGTACCGCGTATAATCCGAGTTCAGCGACTAACAGATCTACTTCGCCGACCTTGATGAACCGGCGCAGCGCGCCGATATGAGCCGCCACACCGCGATCATCGTAGCCGATTACACGGAGCTCGGGTCTCGCGCCGGCCCAGCTTCGATCGCCTTCAAAGGGTTTTGCGTTGAATACCCCGGTTGGCCCGTAGGCATTGCGAAAGAACTCGGAGATCTCGACGTGGTCGGCGAGCTGTAAGTCGTTTTCCCAGCACGTCCTCCACTGGAGTTGAGGGCGCATGAAAGGATCTCCTGCTTCTTGCAGCGTTCCTGAAGCACGCATCAGGCGAGCGACGAGCAGTGCGATGGCGCTCGTTCCATGGTGTCGTCAGAGGCTGTGAATGATGTTGACTTGCCGACGGCGTTTGAGGCGCGACGTGCGAGGATCAAGTCTTTTTGGATATTTACGATCTTGAACGTGCCGCAGCTAACTGTGGCCGTCCTCTCCTTCAGGCGAGTAACGGCCGGCTCTGCTACAGCTATTGCTTCATGTATTATTCCGCACTTCCGTTTTTCTTTATTACGCCTGAACGCCAATTCTTCGTGACGTCTCTGCGCAACACGGAAGCTATCGAAGGAGCGCGCATTTACCCACTCATATCCGAGTAGGCACCTGCCATTGAATCGTATGTAGGGAGTATACGATGGTTTAAACCGCGCTCCTGGCGGCGTTATTAAACGGCGTGCGGTTGCTATTAAACACGACGGTGATGTAGAGCTTTTCTCAGGAGGGAGCATTTTACGAAGGTGCCGCAACTCTGCTGTACCCGACGTTATGCTCCCCGGCTTGCGCAGCGGGAATGCTGACTGCATGCAGGGAAAGCGGGACGGGACGATGTTGGTCGTGCCATGATTTGCTTCGTGCAAACTCTGGCACCGACCTTGATGCACGCGACGAACCTCGTGCCGTTCAATGATCTTAAGACGAGCGTGAGGGCTCACTGCGTGTGCGATCGAAGACCGTTCGCACGACTGGTTAATGCTGGAATCTGTACAATGTTCTCGAATGTTACGATCGAATGACGACCGTCGAGCTAGGCTGCGCGCAACCGCGGAGGGAGCTTCGTCGCCATCTTTTGCGATCTGCCGCGTCACGCACCGCTGCTCCAAAACCTACGAAGTTCTTAAAGTCTGTCAGCTTTCCTAGCTGGCGCTGCGCGAACTGGTAAAATCGATTGTTTGGATGAGAAACATCTACATTGCGGATAGGTAACAATGCGTTTCCGAGGCCTTGATCTAAATCTCCTCGTCGCGCTCGATGCTCTCATGACCGAGCGCAATCTCACGGCGGCGGCACGCAGCATCAATTTGAGTCAACCGGCCATGAGCGCGGCAGTCGGCCGACTGCGCACTTACTTCCGAGACGAGCTCTTTACGATGAGGGGGCGAGAACTTATCCCGACCCCGCGTGCGGAAGCCCTCGCCGCTCCAACTCGGGAGGCTCTGCTCCACATCCAGGTCTCGATTACGTCGCGGGATACGTTCAAGCCGAGTGAATCCGACCGCCGTTTTAGAATCTGCCTGTCGGACTTTGCTACGATCGTGTTGTTCCGAAACGTCGTCGAGCGCGTCGCACGAGAAGCTCCCGGAATACGGTTCGAGTTGATGCCTCTCGCGGACCCGTTCGATCACCCGCTCGAACGCGCAGAAATCGACTTTCTTATCGTGCCTGAGGTATACATGTCGCATACGCACCCCAGGGCGGCCCTCTTTGACGAGACAATTGTGTGCGTCGGTTGCCGTTCGAACAAGCAGCTGTCTCGGCAGCTTACATTCGGACGGTACATGTCGATGGGGCACGTTGCGGTCAAATTTGGACGTTCGCGAGTGCCCTCCATCGACGATTGGTACATGAGAGAGCACGGCCTCAGGCGACGGGTTGAGCTCGTCGTGCCGAGCTTTAGCATGATCCCGCACATGCTAGTGGGTACCAACCGAATAGCCACGATGCCCTTGACGCTTGTGAAGTACTTCGCAAAGACAATGCCACTGCGGATCAACAAACTTCCGCTACCACTTCCCGGTTTTACCGAGGCGGTTCAGTGGCCTTCGGTCCACAATACCGATCCGGCGAGCATATGGATGCGCGAGGTTTTGTTACAGGAGGCAGCTCGCCTAGCTCCTGGGCGTGCTAGTTCCAAAACTCCTTTAAGCCATCCATCGAACGACCTTTCACCAGCTAACGACTCGGCTGCAAACGCTCAAAAAATGACAACTGCGGCTCGTAATACGCTTCGTGCTCCAAGAACTGATGTCGACGACAATGGCTAGTCAATAGCGCTTGCAGTGCCGGCGATTGTTCACGATCAGGACGTTTCCACGCAGCTCTCGCCGGACTTGATGACGTCCGCTTAGTCCGTCACTCCTCCGATTAATGCACTCGGCTGCCAACTGATCACGTTGCATCTCGTGGCCAGCGCTCGTTTCCCTCCAATCGACTCGATTTGCCACAAAAAGGCCATTTGGCGAACGATTCGTCAGATCAGCTGCGGGCGCGTCGACGTGACGGCTATTGATCAGGTCACCAATATCGAGGCTACTCGACCATCTCGACCGCGTGGTCGCGCCAGCGATTGACTACGAAGCCGGGAGAGGCATTGTCACCTTTGGCATCAAATCGAACTTGGCCGACCACGGTCTCGATCTCTTGCGACCGAAGTTCTTTCGCCACGCGCAGAGCGTTGAACGAGCCCGCGCGCTTAACCGCGTCTGCCCATGCTTGTACGGCAGCATAAGTGTAAAGCGTGTAACCCTCCGGAGACTTGTTGGATGCTTTTAATCGAGCGACGACGTCGGCCGCCTCAGGCTTTTTGGTGGCGTCGGGCATGAAGGTGAAGAGAGTGCCGTTTGCGGCACCGCTCGCTATCGCCCAAAACTCGCCGGTCATCAAGGGATCGTTAGCCATGACCGTGAAGCCGGCTTGTGCGTCCGCTGATTGCCGTACGATCAAGCCGATCTCCGTGTAGTAGCCACCGATATAGGCGATCTGAATTGCTTCTCTCTTCAATCTCGCCACTAGCGCCGTGTAATCTTTCTCGCCAGCCATATAGCTTTGCCGCATCAGAGGCTGCTTACCCGCATCATTGAGACGAGATGCAACAATGTCTGCAATGCCCTTCCCAGCCGTGCTTTTGTCATCAAGGACGGCAATCTTACTCTTCGAATAGTGCCGCAAGATATAATCGGCGGCGACTAAGACCTGCTGATCATCACGGCCGCAGATCCGAAAAACCGTCTTGAGGCCCCGCTCGGTCAGTTGAGGATTAGTTGATCCAGGCGAGATCTGGATAATTGCTGCTTCATCGTAAACATCGGAGGCGGGAATTGATGAAGAGGAGCAAAAGTGGCCAACGACCAACCTGACCTGATCCGACACCAATCGATTTGCGACCGCCACGGCTTGCTTCGGATCGCAGGCATCGTCGGCAACGATCAATCTGATCTTTGTATTGAGAAACACTCCGGAAGAATTCAAATCATCTACGGCCGCACTAGCGCCATACCGCATCTGGGCGCCAACAGAAGCGTTGCTGCCTGTCATGGGACCCGCTACTGCAATATAGATGTCGTCAGCGGACGCGACCGAGACCAATACAGATGCAAGGACCACCGCGCCGGCAACCGAACTTTTGCTAAAGAAGGCCATTTGACGTCCCTAACTGTAGTTTGCTCTTGCGATAAGGCTTGCTGTGGTTTTCGAACACCTCGGCCGCGGATGTTAGCGGACGCACAGAACGTCGCCTTGTCCGAGCGATCGTCCGCGCAATCCAATGGTTCCTCCTACCCGCCTATCGATCTGCATCATCCGGAGCGCGTGCACGCCGGCGAGTATGCCCGCACCCATCCTGCGACATCGCATCGAGGCGAGCAGGTAGTTCGTCCACACTCACGTTCGATTCGGTATTCTTTGTGATGTTGCGCAAACGATCGCGCAACTTGGTTGCGCGCGCGACCTGAAGCTCCGCTCGCTCCAATTGCTCGCTCAACAAGTTAGGAAGCGAGGATCTGCCCTCCATCGCTTTCCGGATCTCTTGCAGAGTGAAGCCAAGCTCGCGAAGCGCCAGGATGTGATAAACCCTTCTAACGCTTTCACAGTCGTAAATCCTGTGACCACCACCCGTGCGCTGCGATGCTGCGAGCAATCCCGTTTGCTCATAATGACGCAGCGCGCGCACCGTCACGCCGGTCGCCTCTGCAAGTTCACCGATGCGTCGCCAGCGACGCCTGAGTACTGTAGGTCTGGTCATGTTTCTCTTTCTCAAACCTACAACCTAACGTCACGTGAGGTTCAAGCGGTTTCAACGGCCAGGAGATTTTGTTGCCAACTTTCCGTCGACAACATCGAACCTCGAATTCTGGGGAGCGCCTTAGCGGGCTGAGTGACATGCAAGATACAAGCACCACTCTCCTGCCATGGCGTCGGACGACGTCGGTATATCCAAGCGCTCTAGGCGACTGACGCAATGGCCACCATTAGCCTTCTTAGGAGAACCAATTCGGTCTCACCAGCGGTGGTACGTCCAAGTACAAGCTTGGCAATCTCTGTTCGATTGAGGGGAGTTCTCATACTTGCAGGTAGCGCCGCCACCGTCTCATCGTAGATCTTCCCCAACACTGAAAGGTCTTCTGGATCGAAGACGCCACTTCGTACCTGCAAAACTTGCACCGTCTCTCCTGTCGAAACATCGCGCCGGCGGCGGGGCTCCTTGCAAGGACGTTTGGCAAAAAAAAGACCGACCTGCGGCGCGCCAGTCTCATGAGCATGTCGACTCGTCGCTCTATGCAGCACTTCGGCGCATTCGCGCGATGGATGCGGGCAACCGGTCGACTGTGGATTTTGACCGCGCAACCAACATCGCGAGGGTTGGAACGCCGGGGCCGAGCCCATTTCTACTCCGCTCACACCGAATCGCCCAGCTCGTGATGAACCAGCCGGAAGATGAGCAATTTTCGAGCACCGACGCGCTAAGGCATGCAAGGCATTATCGCTGCCTAAAACACAAGGCTGCATACAACGCGAACGGGCACTCCGCTTGATCCTCTTCGCCAAGCCGAAATCGTACCGCCGTTTTCGGCACGGCCTCAAAGTGTGGCGCAAGGTCCGATCGTTGCTTGTCTTTAGAAAGAGACGATCCGCAAGAGCTCAGCCAGTAAGCCCCATCCGGATTACTCGTTGCATTCAAACTGAATGCTGCTACTAGCGGAAAACCACACCGACGGTCGTCCTGGATCGGCACCAACATCGTAGCAGCTGCGGCACTTCAGCATCATGCAGGACGGTGCGCGGCTCACAGCGAGGCCGAAAACCGGAAGAGCATGATCAGTATGTAAGACCACCGGTTCAGAAGAGAACCGCCCCAAACGAGCGAAAACAAGAATGGATTTCTCGGCCAGGAGAGTTGCACTGTCCTGGCGGGGCCGATGCAAAGATTGCGTTTGGGGGCGCGAGGTCACCTCGAGAACCGCCGATGGCGCAACGAATGAATTGATCGACTAGCGTCTATTCGACTTTGGAATTCACATGGACGTTCGGAAATTGCGCGCTTTCGTGGAGGTCGTACGGCAAGGCGGGTTCTCTAAGGCTGGCAAAGTCGTGTTCGCGACGCAGTCTACGGTGAGCAAGGCGGTCAGGCAGCTGGAGGACGAGATTGGTGTGCCATTACTTGACCGGATCGGCCATCGCAGCAAACTTACCGCTGCCGGCGAGATTGTTTATCGTCGTGCGATCAGGATTCTGACAGAACGAGATGATCTAATTTCCGAACTGAACGAGCTGCGCGGCCTGAAATGCGGCATTCTCAAACTCGGTTTGCCACCGATTGGCAGCGGCACGCTGTTCGCGAAGCTATTTGCGATCTATCGTAAAAGTTATCCGGGCGTCGACATCCGGCTCGTGGAGTACGGATGCGAGCGCCTGGAGGAGATTTTGCTGTCGGGCGAGATCGAACTTGCCGCCTCGCTTCTGCCCGTATCGGAAGGCTTTGAATGGCAGGACGTCAAGCGCGAGCCCCTCACGGTTCTGCTACCGGTTGACCACAAGCTTTCACGGTGTCGATCCCTTGATATTCCGACATTGCGGGAGCTTCCGCTCATTCTCTTCGAAACCGGATTTGCATTGAACCGCGTGATTATAGAGGGTTTCCGACGGCACGGTTTTGAGCCGCGCGTCGCGGCGCGTAGTAGCCAGGTTGATTTTATCATCGAGCTTGCGGCTGCGGGCATGGGGGTCGCTTTTCTGCCACGGATGATTGCCGAGCAACGCACACATCTTTCGATCGTCCGGGTGCCGCTCGACGAAGCCGATACGGACTGGCGCATTGCGATGATCTGGCGGCGCGGCGCCTATCTGTCGCATGCCGCGAGGGCCTGGCTCGATCTGGTAGCTCGCACGCGCGTCGACAATCATTCCGGCAACGACTGAATTGCAGTCGAACAATTCATGGCCGTCAAACCCGCTGCCACGCAGATGCGTTTGGGAGGCATTCGCACTTTGTGACGCCAACTTCTCGCGCGAGACACATTGTCGCAGCTCTGCCAACGCCCTTGCTGAGTGTTGGGATAAGCGCGGCGTTGGAACGAGAGTGATCTCCGAACGGCCTCTCCGATGCGACCAACCGAAGCACCGAATGGTTTGATGTCCGGCACGAGAAACAGCTGGGTTCGCGGCTGGGCCGAGGCATATCTCACGGGTGAGATTGCCGTTGGTGCGTCAGGTTCCGACCTGGCAATCTACCTCCCAGTTGCATAACACGAATTGCACGAGACGCCGCTGACCGAGCGCCAGCGCGGCAGCCTCGAGGTGCGGCGACAATCCGGCCCAGGAACAAACATCAAGTCTAACTGACTATTTGACATTCACTGACGAGCTCGCTCCCTTCTCGGGGCACGATGCCATTAACTGCAGCTTCGCGGGCGGCGTTCAGTGCGTTATGCATGTCCGCGATTAGCTCGCTGGGACTTTCCATGCCCGCGTGTATGCGAATCAGCGGTCCAGGGAACGCAAGCGAGGCTTCGGTTCGTTTCGGTCGCTCGACAAGCAACGCGAGACTTTCGTACCCACCCCAGGACAAACCAATCCCAAAGATACGCAGGCGACGGAAGAGAACCGAAAGTTGCGGCCGTGACATCGGCTTTAGAACAACCCCAAAGAGTCCACTGGCACCCAGAAAGTCTCTCTTCCAAATGACATGGCCAGGATCGTTGGGAAGCGCCGGGTGCAACACCGTGTCGACAGCTGGATGGGTTTGCAGGCTTTGCGCCAGAACAACGCCGTTTTCCCAATGCCGCTTCATGCGCAAAGCTAGAGTACGAAGTCCCCGGAGGGCCAGATAGATATCATCTGGTCCGCCAATTTCGCCGAAATGATGCGCAGTTGATTTCAGTGCGGACCATGCCGCTTCATTCGCGGTAGCAACGCCAAGCAACGCATCGGAATGGCCAACAATATACTTCGTCGCAGCTTGAATCGAAATGTCGACACCGTGCTCGAACGGTCTGAAATACAGAGGTGTCGCCCACGTATTGTCCATAATCACAAGTGCGTCCGACCGATGTGCAATCGCCGCGAGTGCCGGCACATCTTGAACCTCGAACGTCATGGACGATGGCGATTCCAAATAGATGGCGCGCGTATTCGCGCTTATTTTCGCTGCCAATTCTGACGGCTTGGTTGGACAGAAATATCGCGCCTCAATGTGAAGCCTCGAGAGTACGTTGTCCGCGAAGGCTCTCACAGGCGCGTAGACGCCGTCGCTGATCAGAACAGCGTCGCCCGCTTTCAGACAGGCTAGCAGCGAGTGAGTACAAGCAGATTGCCCTGATGGGAAGAGAATCGAACGAAAGCCGCCCTCTAACTTGCAGACGGCGGCCTCAAGCGCGCGCGACAGGGGCGAGCCAAAACGACCGTAGCTAGGATTGTCTTTGTTGCGGTCGTCCCATTCCTCCAAGGTTTCCGAAATAATGGTTGAGCCGCGGTAGATCGGTACATTCACCATCCCCGCGTGTTCCGCCGGCGCGCGGCCGAGGTGACAAAGCAGGGTTTCAGAGTCTCGTAGGTTCTTGTCGTCGTTCAGATCCTTCATGCCAATTTCTCTTCCATCCAATCCCCTCCCGCTCGCGCCACGTCACCACGCTCGTTGATTCACTCGCATGCTTCCGGTGCATTGCAGGTGCAACAACAGTGCCAATCTCACGCAATGCTAGTGCGACGTCACGCCGGTGATGCCTCTTGAGCGTTGGCTAGAACTTTTCAATCGTCGCGACGACTAGAACGATTCAATACGACTTCGACGTTTGCCCAATTCGCTGGCGGGATGCTCCGCCCACGGCTCGTTCACGAGATTATGTATGGCGTGGCGCTTCAGCGCGCCCATTATCGGCTCTTTGTAGCAAGTGACACATTGTCCGATGTTCATCGAAATCGCTTGAACCGAACGTAAGGTGAAGTTGTAAACTACCAAAAGTGGGGAGGCATCGGGGCCTTCGACTCTCGAACGAGGATTGTGAATGTCTCAAACGCAAATGTTTGCGCCGCGACCGTCCATCACGCCTCCCGACCACTTCCGAGAAGCCACCCAGAGGCATTTGTGTGTGCCCGCTGGAGGGCAGCGACGTCGCCCCTCCGCTCGACACATGACAACGCCCCCGACGAACGTTCTTGAGCGCCGTCGTGGCCGAACAGCAGACACCATTCTGTCTGAAGTCACGAGCGACAGCTTCGAGCGAAGTGTCGCTGAAGTGCTCAAGGCCGGTAAGGATTATTCGCTGGAGTTGAACAACGCTCAAGTTGCGCATTCTTCTCTGCTTGATCATGGCAGAGTGCACATCCGACGAGTGCCCTCTTGCAATTCAGGCCTCGCTGCGCAAGTATTAGTTTATCTTTACAGATCATGCAACTGTTAGGATTGTCATATAGAAATTGGTGAAGACCCGCGCCGACCGGCTGTCGAGATATGGCCGGCCTGCTGGTGCGGAAGCTGATGCGCAAAATACAGAATGTTTCACTCAGATGGGATTATCGCCATGCTCAGAACCCATGCCTTTCGACGGAGCGACCACATGTCAGACGCAAGACTGCTAAGCGCACTTTCATCCCTTTCGCACGTGGCAAAGCAGTTAGAAGTGCCGCCGCCCGCTCCCCCTGAGCTTGACGCAAATTGCGTCAAGCTCAACATGAATGAGAACCCATTCCCGTTGCCGGCAATCGTCAGGGAAGCCGCGATTGCAGCCTTCGAGCGGCATTATCTGTACCCGGAAGATGACAATGTCGGCCTAAGAGAGGCGGCCGCCTCCGCTTACGGCCTCTCCGCCGATCAGGTGATTGCAGGCAACGGTTCGTCTGAACTCCTCGGCCTTATCTACAAAGCGTTCCTCGCTCCAGGCGATGCCGTGGCGATGATGTCGCCCGGATTTTCATTTAACCGCAAGCTCGCCATGTTGCACGAGGCCCAATTTCTGGAGATCGGGTGGGGTAAGGACCATTCCCTGCCAACACACCAGCTGCTTTTCGGCCCCGCCCGCGATGCCAAGTTCGTCGTGCTTGCCAATCCGAACAATCCGACGGGAACGTTTGTTCCGATCGCGGATATCGAAAGGCTCGTCGCACAATCGGACCGACTGATCGTGCTTGACGAAGCGTATGTCGACTTCGCGCCTGATAACGCGCTACGGCTCGTCAACCGCTATTCGAATATTCTCTTGTTGCGCACTTTCTCAAAAAGTTATGCCACCGCGGGCCTTCGTGTCGGCTTCGGCTTCGGTCACCCCGAGCTTATCGGCAGGCTTCGTACCATGCAGAATCTCTTCAATATGAATGTGATTGGTCATGCGGTCGGCATGAGCATCATTGAGCATCGAGCAGCGTTCGAGGAGAATCATCGACATATCATGCTTGAAAGGGAGCGAACGAGCGTCGCGCTATCAAAGCTTGGATTTACTGTGTTGCCTTCCCACGCCAACTTCTTGCTAGCCCGCGTGCCCGAAGGACACGATGGCGCCTGGTGGCAAGCCGCATTGCAGAGGCAGAACGTGCTTGTCGCGTTCTTCCCCGAAAACGGCCTCGAGAATTTTATACGCATTACGATCGGTACAGAAAGGCAAATGGATGTGCTTCTTTCGAACGTAAGCCGCATTTCTTCATCGTCAAACTAACCCCGAACTGATCGTTATCCAGCTTCACTACATGAGGTGATCGAGTGACAACTACCCAACATTCAAAATTAGCGTTCGGCATCTTCGATCACCTCGACGCTGACGGCCATGATGTCGCCAAGCAGTATAACGATCGCCTCCTACTCGCCGAGGCATGCGATCGGCTGGGATTCTATGCTTATCATCTGGCAGAGCACCACTGTACCCCGCATGGGAGAAGCCCCGCACCGAATCTGTTTTTGTCCAGCGTCGCACAACGCACAACACATCTTCGCATCGGCCCGATGGTCATGCTGCTTAGCCTGCATCATCCCCTGCGAGCATTTGAAGAGGCCTGTATGCTGGACCACTTGAGCGGCGGCCGACTTGAGCTTGGCATCGGGCGCGGCTCCCTTCCCGCCGAATTGAGCTATTTCGGGGTCAGTGCGGACGCGGCACCGGGCCGTTATGCAGAAGCCAGCGAAATCCTTGTTAAGGCCATGCAAGGCGGCTCGCTTTGCTACGAAGGCGATCATTTCCAGTTCGATGACGTTCCATTGACGCTAACGCCTCATCAGCGACCGCATCCCCCGACATGGATCGCAGTAAATCGACCCGAGTCGGCAGGTTGGGCCGCTGAGATTGGTGCAAACATCGCAAGCATCGGACCTTCATCGTCTGTTCGAAAGGTCACTGATGCCTACCGCTCGCGTCGAGAAATACGCTCAGACACGAATGATCAATCGTCGCCGTTTCTTGGGTTGCTGCGGATGGTCGTAGCTGGCAATTCTGAAGCGGATGCCTATTCACTCGCTGCGTCTGCTTATGACCGCTGGCTCAAAAGCTTTAAGTTCCTTTATGAGCGCAACAACATCCCCACTCCACCGAACCTACCCTTGACTTTCGATGCAGCAATCGAGAGTGAGTTGTGCGTCGCCGGCACGGCCGCTTCGATACAGCAAACGCTTCTTAGTCATCTGGAAGAGGCGGGTGCCAATTATCTTCTTTGTCAGCTCGCATTTGGGGATCTCCCCCTGGAGGCTTCATTGAATACGGCGATCATCATTCGGTCCATCGTGGGAGCTGGCCGAAGATGAAGCTGGCCATGCCAGCGCTGGCTAGGAATGGTTACCTGCTCTCTCTTGGCGCCTCCTAAATGCCAACGCTGGCGGCTACCTCAACCATTGCTCAGCTGCACTTCACACCCTGTCTTGCTCCTCCTAGCGCAGTGTCGCTCGTTCTTTGGGTTGTCATTGAATCGCCTTGAGCATGCGGATCACCTCGCAAATCCTGGTCGAAGAGACACGGCTGAAGACGTTGCGGTGAAAGTGGACCTGTGCAGCGTTGATAGCGCGCCTCAGGCAGGAAATCGGCGCCGCTCTCGATAAGACCTCTGCGGGCGTTGGAAATGACCGATTCCACGCCCCCGGTCGACCAAGTGGCGCAGGAGGGCCGACCAGCCACACTTTTCCTTTTTTGGCGCCCTCGCAGACGCCCAGTCTAGCCACCAGTGTCGAAAC
The DNA here is from genome assembly GCF_029714405.1 of Bradyrhizobium sp. CB82. Classification (NCBI taxonomy): domain Bacteria; kingdom Pseudomonadati; phylum Pseudomonadota; class Alphaproteobacteria; order Hyphomicrobiales; family Nitrobacteraceae; genus Bradyrhizobium; species Bradyrhizobium sp. CB82. The sequence goes on from NZ_CP121650.1 coordinate 7,609,507, forward strand.
CCAACCGGAAAAAGCGGCGCTCAACCCTATGGCAATGTTCGGAGTTCGCCGCGACAGTTAACAAGCGGACTGCCATCTCCTGGGCGCGCCGCAACGGTTCGGCCGATGAATACCCCGTGCGTGCCAACGACTTGGTAGTGGTGTAGAACGCATTCGAGAGCGCAGACTGCGCTTTGCAATAGCGGCACATCGAGGACCCCCTGATCCCAAGGAGCCGTATCGAACTTTTGGACACCTTTGGAGCCATCCCGGCCGGCAAATCGCAGAGCGATATCCTGATGATCAATAGCAAGGAGGCTCACGCCAAACTTGCCGTTCGCAAGTATCGCATCGTGTGTTCCAGAACTGATACTGATGCCAACCAGCAAACAGGGTGGCTCTATGCAAATCGAGGTAATAGAACTCACCGTTAGCCCACGCCGTTCAAGCGCCGTTCCCGTCGCCACGATCGCAACGCCGCTGGCCAAATTTCGCATAGCCTGGCGAAACTCGGCCTCCTCGATTGATCGAATCTCACTCATCGGCAATTCAAACCTAGGAACGGCAGCCGGCCGGTGGGGCAACGTGCAAGTTGACCGCGCGCTCTGCGGACCTTGTCTTGGTCGCGGCTCGACGTGCGATGAACACTCGCGGACGCCGCCACGGTCCAAGGGCCGATTTCGAACTCGTCGCACGAGAACCATTTGCTTTGGCGGGCTGCACATTGACGCGTGCTCCCGATCCACAGACCATGCAAAGGCTGCTGTTCTCGTCGTGGATCTGAGCGTTCCGAATCAACTGGTTGGAGGTTTTGTGTGTCATTGATATGCCCCGGTGGCAGCTTAGTTCTTTGAGAGTAGCGCGCGAGTTGCCGCCGTCACGTCGGACTGACGCATTAGACTTTCGCCCACAAGGAAGGTTGCGATACCGGCACGTGAGAGCCGCTCGAGATCAGTGAACGCACAGATTCCGCTTTCGCTGACAATCAGTCGATCCTTCGGAATGAGTGGTGCCAACGTTTCACTCGACTTGAGATTTGTCACAAAAGTGCGCAGGTTGCGGTTATTGATGCCAATCATCCGCGAGCGAAGCTTGAGGGCGCGATCAAGCTCGGAGCGGTCATGGATCTCGATCAATACATCCATCCCGTACGCTAAGGCCGCAGCCTCGAGGTCCTTGGCAGCCCCGTCATCCAGCGCCGCCATAATCAGCAGAATGCAGTCGGCGCCACGGGCGCGAGCCTCGATCACCTGATAAGTGTCAAAAATGAAATCCTTGCGCAAGACTGGCAGGTTGGTGGCGGTGCGCGCCGCCTCCATAAAGTCAAGGTCACCCATAAAGGACGGTTTGTCCGTCAAGACCGAGAGGCAGGCCGCACCCCCTGCTTCATACGATCTGGCAAGCGACGGCGGATGGAAGTCGGTGCGAATGAGCCCCTTCGACGGGGATGCTCTCTTGACTTCAGCGATGAGGGCATAGCCACCCGAGGCGTGCTTTTTGCGAATTGCGTTGAGAAAACCGCGCGGAGACGGCGCACGCCGTGCGTGCGCTTCGAGCTCGGCGCGCGGAAGCACGCGCCTTGCAGCTGCGATTTCTTCGCGCTTATATGTCTCGATTTTCGTCAGAATGTCGAGGTCGGTCATCTTGTCTATTCGGCGTTGGAGACTGCGACCAGATGCTTCAGGCACGCGGCGGCGGCGCCACTGCCAAGTGATTCCTGCCCGATCCCCACTCCTTCCTTCAAAGTTGTGGCGCGACCCGCCACTATAAAGGCTCCTGCCGCGTTCAAGAGGGCAACATCACGATATGGGCCTGGCATACCCTCGAGCACGCTTCGTAGTGCAAGCGCGTTGGTATGGGGGTCGCCACCCGTCAGACCCTCCTCTCCGGAACGGGGGAGCCCGGCTTCTTCCGGCGTCACCTCGAAGCTGCGAATTTGGCCTTTGTCGAGGGCGCTGACAAAGGTAGGACCGGTGAGCGTGATCTCGTCGAGCCCATCGCTGCCGTGGACCACCCAGGCCGATTCCGCGCCGAGCCTCTGGAAGACTTCCGCTAACGGTTGCACCCACTTGCGCGAAAACACGCCGACCATCTGCCGCTTCACCCCCGCAGGATTGCAAAGCGGCCCGACGAGATTAAAAATTGTGCGGGTCGCGAGCTCCAGGCGGGTTGCGCTCACGTTTTTCAGCGCCGGATGGTGGGTTGGCGCAAACATGAACCCGATGCCGGCATCTCGGACACAGCGAGCGACACCTTCCGCGTTCAAGTCGATCTTGACGCCGAGCGATGCCAGTACATCTGCGGAGCCCGAGCGTGAGGAGAGTGCGCGATTGCCATGCTTTGCGACAGGAATGCCGGCGCCCGCGACAATGAAGGAAGAACATGTCGAGACGTTGACCGAACCCAAACCGTCGCCGCCCGTGCCCGCAATGTCGATCGATTCGGCGGGCGCATCGACCCGCAGCATTTTGCCGCGCATCGCGGAAACCGCGCCGGTGATTTCCTCCACTGTCTCGCCGCGCACCCTCAGCGCCAACAGCAACCCGCCCATCTGCGAGGGTGTCGCCTTGCCCGACATCATACTGTCGATCGCCAAGGCCATTTCCTGCTGATCTAACAGGGCGCCGCTCGCGACTTTGCCCATGATCAATTTGAGATCCATCGCCTGCTCTCGGACCGGTCGGAGTGTGTTGCTAGCGCTTAACAATTGGGCAAGAGCCGGAGGATCGCGCAACGCGCGCCGGTTTCCCAAAGTTGGAGCCGACGAGACTAGAGTTTTGACTCCTTACGGCTTTCCGCCTGTTCGGCGCCGCTTCTGGTCTCGACGAACGCTGGGCAATTGCTATCTTGCGCCATCCAAAGAAGCGCGCGGCAACTGAAACATGCTCCAGATCTCGCTTCCACCACAGCCCACCTTCATCAGCATTCGCGCGAATTGCGAGCGCAGCTGCATCATTGCCGCGGCAGTCGCTTTTAGTCGCGATCGATCTTTGAAGCCTACAACTTGACGCTGCGATAACTTCAAGCGATTTAGTGAACGAACCTGAGGCCACACACTCACAAACGCAGGCGGACTTTTCGCCAACAACGGCGTGCATCAGCCCGGCGAACATTGCCACACGACTTACCTCGACGCCGTTCCGCTCGCCCCTACGGGACCTTGTCTTTGCCGCGGCCGCGATTGAGCAGCGACACGCGCGGTCCAAACAGAGAAAAGCCGCCTGCCAACAGCGGTGATGGCCAGCGCCGCTGGTCCATGGTGGAGCAATGGCAATGATCGAGGGGCCGAGGGTGCAATCTCAAGATGGAACGCGACCGGAGCGGAACCGTAACCGTTCTCGTCAAATCGTCTCGGCGCGTGGTCCCGACGCGCATCAAAGACACGCGGGATCGCGAAATGGATAAGCGATCGCCTTTCAACCTGACGAACTCACTCACCTTTCAGCATCTTCTTATCAAGGTCCTTGCTTTTTTCGTGACGCATCGAGCTCGATGTGCGCCTCGGCGTTCAAAAGACACCCCCGCCGGGGCAGTCGGCGGGGGCTCTGCAGGTGGATGACGCGAGGCTCGCGAACGAGGTGTCGCATCAAGGACCCGCAACTCATTGGACGCTCTAACCTGCGGCTAGCTCGGATTTCTTTGTCCGCACCAGCGCCTTACGTCTATGATCGCAGTATCGTCGATAAGATGAGCTCGATTGACGGAAGATGCGCGTTATCCGCTGAACCGCCGACTACGCGCACCTTTCGGCTTTCCGTCTCAGTTCCATGCCGACGCTCCTATAAAGCGTCAGAATGCTCTGCGCTTAGACAATTCGGTCTGACGTTCGGTCATGCGCGATGTTGTCCGAAGGTAGGGCCCGTACAGACGATAGCGCTCACGCCTTTTCCGAGAGCGCCATGCGCGGATAGCGTACCCAGCTGCGAACCCCACGAACAGGATAGGAAGCAGAACTAGAAACAGCATCATTAAGAAGTCTCTCTTTCCAAAGCGGTTGCGCTTTCCCGGCGGAACAGCGAGGAGATCATGAAACGGCCCTTCTCGTTGTTTGTGTCGTCATCCGTTTGCGCTTCTACAACTTGACGCTGGGTCCGGTTCAAGCCCTCGACGGTTCTTGCGACGTAATATTATGCTGCTGGAGAAGCCAGCAGGCGACACTGCTTCGCTCAAGGCCAGATCGCCGAAGATGGACTGATGATATCCGCCGACATAGCTCAGCCGCTCGCCTGGACTATCTCGAAGGTCATAAAGAATCAGCTGGGCGCTGAGCCAGCTTCCTGCTCGTGGAACGTCGGCATTCGCTCGCCCGACTCTCGCCTAGCTGGGCTTGTGCGGCGGCGCTGAGCGTGCTGAGCGTTCAGGCGGCAACCGGATCGACCGTTCGCGGATTAGTTATGACAGGCACCCGAAAACGTCATAGGTGCGTCGACATTTTGACCGGCCTAGAGCTAGCGCTGCGCGCGAACGCACCGAGGCTTGATCGCGATTGGCAGCTTCAGCTTGACGTGGGGTTTACTGATCCTACAGAAGTCATAGATGAATACTCCTCGCAAATGCGATCCTAAGGCTGCGAAATGAAGGTGAAAGAGCTTATTGAGGTTCTATCAGGATGCGAACAGGATGCTGATGTCGTTATCCCGGACTCGTTTTCGCCACACGGAGCCTTCGCCGTGGTGAAGGCTGTCCAGACCGGGTGGATTTACAATCCGCAGCTTGCGATCGACGATATGTCCTTTTGGATCGATGGCGTCGACTATGTTGAGCCGCCGCGCGGTAGCTATATAGCTCGTGGAGTGAGGTTGCTCGGTCCAAAATGTGGACCTGTACTCGCAATCCAATAGGTCCTCAGAAACGGATGACGTTGACCGGCTTTAGGCCATCGATTGCTTCGTCCTCGCCATCAAAGACCTTGCGACGCACCTGACGGCCTCTTTTTTGCGGCCCAGGTGCTTTTGGCCGCGAACGCAAACGGATGGAAGGAGACGGACCAGCTCTTGGTCAGGCGATGATGCGTGGCACGTTGCTCCGCTGCCAAGCCGATCGCTTCACTGAAAGGGCTGGCCGCAAAAGAGGATGCCGAAATCGTTTTGTGGAGACAATTTGTCAAAAAGGTCCGGAAATTGAGACCATCGGCTCGCACCAGACGGCGTTGGCCGCTCAGGTTGAGCTATTGGCGGCCTGGAACGTGTGGACGTGCAGAGCCGAAGGCTCTAGCGAAGCCGTCGAGCATTTGCGAGACACGCGTGACGAAAGCCGTAGCTGGTCAGAAGCAACAGCTCAGAACAGGCGCTGCCATATAAAGTCGAATCAGGATTGTTGACCCGCCTGTCAGGCCTTGTGGCGACGCTTACGCGCAGATCGGTCAATGAGGAAGTCATCCAACTTTCGGCCGGCGCGCAGTTGCGGGTCGAGCCATCTGGGCAATTTCCCGCGTCCTGACCAAGTTTGCGCCGGGTTCTTCGGATTTCGATACTTTGGCCGCACTGGCGGGTATGGTCGGCGCTCACGGGTGGGCCGAGGTGGGTTATCGAACGCTCCGATGCTTCGCAGCCGCTCCTCGAGTCTGACCTTTTCCGCCGCAATCCGTTGAGTTAGAGCGGCGGACACCTTCTCGTGGAGATTCCACAGCTCGTCCACACTCATTGACTTCAGGTCATTCATCTTCATTGCGGTCTGCCAGCGCGAGAAAATTTCATCGATCAAATAGTCGCGCGCGAACTAATCTGCAAGCGCTATCGCAAATAGCGAAACGAATAACTTAATAAAGAACCATCCGGGCTGAACTGCGCTGCCGCATCACGCGGATCGCGTGATGCGGCTCTCTGGTTGCAAAGAAAGCTTAAGGACCGCGCTAACAGTTCGTATTCCTAAGCAATACATCGCCCTCCACTGCGCGGGGATAGAGCCTTACCACTTCGAATGATGGTAAAAGCTCAAGGATGGCGTTTAGGGACAGCTGGCCTTCATAAAGCTCGCGGTCACTATATTCCGTGTAGATGAACCGCGTATTGCTCAAAGCCCGTTTACCACCGGCGATGACATCGGACTCCGCTCCCTGAACATCCATCCAAATCAAATCAATCTTGTCCACGCTAACTTCACTGGTCCAGTCATCCAGCCTTCGAGTTTCAACCGAGATCGGCTTATCGAATCGAACCCATTCATATTCAGCAAGGTGGTTCTTTGGTCGGCGTATTGAGCCAGAGAGGTCCCATTCCTCGACCTCCCCATCCCCATTGCTTGGGTGGAAATCAATCTTTCCATTTCGATCGCTAATCGCAATTTCAAACAGCCTCACCTTGTCGAGGGCCGAATGTAGATTTTTCTTGAAGCGGACCACAGCACGGGGGTCCGGCTCAAAACAGTATAACCGCGCCTCGGGACGCAACTCCAGAAACCGCTTCGTGTCGGTTCCATCGTTACAGCCGATATCCAGAATAACGGGGCTCTGATTTCCCAGAAGCGAAACAAGCTGCTCGTGTACATCTAGCTTCGAGGTCGATTCTAGCATGCGCTATAGTCCTCAAGCATGGGCTGCGTTAACAGCGTCGGCAGACCCTCTCTGAACAAGGGCGTAATCTTCATCAAACCTCTCCTTTGGTTAAATGCACGTGCGACTCCTGCCGTGCGACTATCGCCCGACGCTTTGGGCCCGTGCCTTTGATCCCCTTTTTCAATACGCTGAAAAAGCGGGATCGTTACTGCCAAGCGATTAAGGTCGGCGTGATAAATAATCTCATCACATTCGCCGCCAGGACCGGCTCAACTGGAGCCCGCAGGACGGGATCTCCAAGCAGGCATACCCTATATTCAAGGGCGACCTCGAATCATCGTTCGGTCTTTCAGTGCCGATTTGATGCACGCAAGCAGTTCGCCATTGTTGAACGGCTTACGCAGGAAATGTGACACGCCGGCCTGCAGCGCGCGCGCACGATTGTCGTCGGGGCCAGTCACAAGCAGGATTGTGGGAATTACGTTTCCGGATAAAATGAGCTGCTCGTATAAGTCGAGCCCATTTGCCCTCGGCAACTGCGTGTCAGCGATCAAACAAGACGTGCTGATATAGCCTTTTGAGCTCAGGAATTCATCTGCACTCCGGAAGAGCTCGGCCACGCATCCGGCCGAAATGAGCATATCCATTAGTGGTTCACGGACCGACTGATCGTCGCACACGACGGAGATGATATTGAGCGTGTGGGCCATTCGGACTAAATCTAGGAGGGACCTCTTCTGCACTTGTGAGGCGACCTGACCGCACTGCACTCGATCCTTCTGAAGCAGCATTCAACACCTGCAATCGACAGTTCTCGTCCGCGAGGCTACGGCCGGAGCTAGCGGTGATTCAATCGAACGGAAGTAGGTAGCCGACATCGAAATGGTTGGACTATTTATACGGAGGTTTGCCGGCAGCCCTCGACGAGACGGTCGCCGAAAACATGGCTTTGACTGGCATCCGCCCTCGATGCTCGAGGCGAACCCGAGAATCTTCTCGGTGCCATCCTGATAGACCTGAATTAATGTTGTCGAAGCGTTTTTCTTATCGACCGATCGCGGTCGCTCGTAAAATCGATTGTATCGATGGAACATATCTGAACAGTGGATGGGTCCTTCGTCACGGGCACAAGCTAGCGGACGACTACGGGTTGCCGATCGACATCACTAGTTCCTAAAGGCCCATAAAATGGACCGATGCACCGTTCCATGCTTCACGCCCGCGAACCCGCCTGCAGCGCACCATCCGTCACGAGGATGATGAGCCTCAATGCTTGATCGCGCGTTCTCCCTTAAGATCTGGGCCGGGTCATCCGACCGGTATTCGTGCAGCCAGCCTAGCCGCTTCAGATGGACCGATCCCGACTATCCCGACGAACCACGAGGGTGGTGTCGGAATCTCCTGATTCGTCGGCCTCCAGAGATGCAGACAGTAACGATTGTTATTTACATATTCTGACCGGCGCGGGTGAAGCTGCATCACGCACTCTTCCTCGTCCCAAAATAGATCCTTGACGAAGCACATCTCCTGCCAGTTCGGGCAGCGCCGCGGGATCGAAACGGAGACATGTTCCCAGCGCGGGTGGAGCGATCCAACGATCTTGAGGTTAGCGCCGCAGGGCCCCTGCACGATGAAGAGACCGCAAGGACCTGATCCCGGTGCGCTGGCGAACTCTCCATATCGTACGCGACCGCCCTCGAGCTGGTCCCCAATTTGCGCTCTCATGCTAGCTCCTTTGCCGCGCAGATACTGACGTAGATCATGTTCTGCCCAGACGCTTCCTCGAGCACTGCCGAGCAATGACCATTCTGCTTCCTCATCTGTTCACTTTCTGCATTCATGAAATACGTCGCTGTTCCACGCGTTCAGCTCTGCCGCGCTCGTGCTGATTCGGCGCAAGGCCCGATCACGTCGAAACCTGGGCAAATGCCTTAAGATTAGGCGAGAGGGAATGCCGCGCTTGCCGCCACCCCCATTGGCTCGGAGCTGAACGACCCGGTCGAGCTTCCCAAAAGCAACGCGAGCTCACCGATAAGCGACAAGCGGCGGCCGTGACGCCACACTGCGGCGTAGCTGATTGCAAACCTTCAAGCGGTCCATCTCTTGAAGTGAACAGTTGATCCTAGGTCCGAATAAGACAATCTGTTCGGCGGGCCGTCGTTCGACAAAAGAACCCGCCTCGCAGAATTTAGGGAAAGCGATGGTGATGGCGCAGTCGATCAGCGAAACACGAACCTGCTCCATTTGATTCGATGGCGCTGTCGGTCTTGTCCGATGCTTCAATCCGAGGTCGGCAATGATCGGAGGCAAACGGAACGGACGCACCGCGCCCACTCTCAAAGGCTTCTTCTGCCATTGCCGACTGCGTGCGGGCGCTTCGATACGAGCGCTGCAACCATAGCGTTCGTGATCTTTCTTGTGCCCTTCGTCGCGCATTGATTCGAACGCTCTCTACATGTGTTTGATCCCCCGCGAGGCCGCCAACTCTCCCTGAGAGCTGACTAATCGACACACGTTGACGCAGTGAAGTCGATCGCGATTGTCTGAAGACCTACAACCTGACGCAACGTCAGATTCAAGCCACTCCAATGCCGGGCTAAGCCTTATTCCACTACCAGCATAGTCGCTTGCAGGAGGGCCGCGCCCGCTGGTCAACATGACGCTGGCGGCTGCGAAGGCTGCCCAGATAGCAGAGCGGGTCCGGTGCGACGTTAAACCGCCAAGCATTCGACGAGGAATTCCCAATTCCGGCCACGAACATCGCTAAGACATGGCGCGAGATGAAAACGGGGACGACTCATGCAAGCGCTACGGGACTGGACCATTAACTCTGCAATACAGAAAGATGCGGCGATTAAACAACTTCAGACCCAGCTAGAAGACCTGAAACAACGCCTGAATGAACTTGAGTGTCAGATTCCAGATCTTTCGGCTATAGCGGTAAGAGCGCTCGCGTTATCGCGGGACATTGGGGATATTCGTTGCTCGGCAGACTCAATTAGCGCACTAACAGAACTCCTTCGGAGATAGTTTTGTCTCGTTTCTGTCGCTGCATGGAACGTTGCGTACTTTACAGCTGATTGGTGTCGCCTCCAGATAGCCGTCGCAAGCTAACGGCGGATGTCCACGAGCTATAGAGCACTCGGCTATGTCCGACTCGACCGAGGCCTTCAGATTCGAGATCCCCTGTCATTTTATGTTGGCAGCGGAATTCAGATCGGCAGGTTACCCTCGGGTCATGCCTGGTTCGTCAGCCGCACCGATTGGCGCCACGGTCGAGCCGGTTATCCCGAGGTCCGTCGCCTAACGCCCGTCTAGCCTATCCTGATTTCCTGAGGCTCGTGGGATCGATTCGGCAGACGCGCCCACTGAGCTTCTTGCGGTCGAGCTCGCCCTCCCACCAGGCGACGATCACGCAGGCGACGCCGTTGCCACAAAGATTGGTCAGCGCGCGGCATTCGCTCATGAATTTGTCGATGCCAAGTACGATCGCCATGCCCGGCACGAGGCGCGGGTCGACCACCGCCAGCGTCGCGGCGAGCGTGATGAAGCCCGCACCGGTGATGCCGGAGGCTCCCTTGGAGGTCAACATGGCCACGACCAGGATGGTCATCTGCTGGCCCAATGTGAGGTCGAAGCCAAGCGCCTGCGCGATGAACAGGGTCGACAACGTCATGTAGATGTTGGTGCCGTCGAGATTGAACGAATATCCCGTGGGCACCACGAGGCCGACCACCGACTTGGAGCAGCCGAGACGTTCCAGCTTCTCCATCAAGGACGGCAGCGCGCTCTCGGAGGACGAGGTGCCGAGCACGATCAGCAGCTCGTCCTTGATATAGGCAAGGAACTTGAAGATCGAGAAGCCGGCGAGCCGCGCGATGATGCCCAGCACGATCACCACGAACAACGCCGCGGTGACGTAAAACGTCGCGATCAGGCCGACGAGGTTGAGGATCGCGCCGGTGCCGAACTTGCCGATCGTGTAGGCCATCGCACCGAAGGCGCCGATCGGTGCCGCGCGCATCACGATCGAGATCACGCCGAACACGGCATGGGCGGCATCGTCAATGAAGTTGCGGATCGCGTGCCCCCGTTCGCCGAGGCCCATGATCGCGAAGCCGAACAAGACCGAGAACAGCAGCACCTGGAGGATCTCGCCTTGCGCGAAAGCGCCGACCACGGTGTCGGGAATAATGTGCAGAATGAGGTCGACGGTTTTCTGCCCTTCGGCCTGCTTGGCGTAGTTGGCAACTGCGTTAGCGCTCGCCGCGGCGCTGCCGAAGCCCGCGCCCGGCTTGACGAGATTGCCGACGATGAGCCCGATCAGGAGTGCAAACGTCGACACAATCTCGAAATAGACCAGCGCCTTGACGCCGATGCGACCGACCTTCTTGGCATCTTGGATGTGAGAGATGCCGGAGACGACCGTGCAGAAGATGATCGGCGCGATCACCATCTTGATCAGCTTGATGAAGCCGTCGCCCATCGCCTTGATCCAGTCGTTGGTGGCGACCGAGGGCCATAACCATCCTACGATGGTGCCCAGCATAATTGCGATCAATACCTGGGCGTACAGAATTTTGTACCAAGGCTTCATGGGCAACACCACGACGCGAAGATCGAGAGACATTTCAACGGCTCATCGCTCCGATCGCACGTCGGAAGCGCGCGCCAGCGCTGCAAGTTCAGCTTCAAGCTTCGGCCGTTGCTTGAAAATTGCATCGATTAATGCCGGCACAGGTTGATCGGCTCCCTCGACAAGCATTGCTTTCTCGGCGCGCTTGGAGGGAGCGAACACGCGCTTAACGATTGTCGGGGAGCCCTTAAGACCACATTTCTGTGTATCTACTATGCCTGCATCGTGCGCGTTCCATTTTACGATGTCAGTACGTGCCGCGCGCAGCGCGTCCTTCATGCCACCTCGCCGGATCTCGTTTGTCGCCTCGAGCATGGTAATGAGGCATGGAAGCTTGGTTCGAAGCACCTGCACGCCGCCTTCCGAACGTCGCTCCACCTCGATTGCGCGCGCCGCGAGATCCAGGCTCGTGATCTCGGCCACGTAGGTGAGCTGAACCACGCCAAGCCGCTTGGCAATACCAGGCCCAACCTGCGCTGTGTCGCCGTCGATCGTCTGCTTGCCAGCGAAGATGAGGTCGGGCGGGCCGTACTCTTCTCCAATCTTACGAATGGCCGCCGCCAGCGCGTAAGTCGTCGCCAGCGTATCGGCGCCTGCGAAAACACGATCGGTGAGCAACACAGCGCGGTCCGCCCCAAAGGTCAGCGCCTTTCGAAGCGAGTCTTCGGCGGCGGGGGGGCCCATGGTCAAAACAGTGATCTCGCCACCAATCTTGTCGCGTAGCTCCATGGCGGCCTCGATCGCAAACAAATCGTAAGGATTGACGATTGTTGGTACGCCCTGGCGCATTATGGTGTTGGTTACGGGATGGACGCGGATCTGCGCGGAGTCCGGAACCTGTTTTATGCAGACGACGTTGTGCATCGCTATTTCTCCAATAGCTCTCGGAAACTGGGACTAAAACGGCAGATCTCACACCGGTGGACGGGCGTCGAGAATCAGACGTTGATGTAGATGAATTGGCGCGGACACACTGCGGGCGATTGTTGATAACCGCGACGCAGCAAAGCCGACGATGTGACGCAGATAGCACAATGGCTTTTGCATGTTCGCGCCAGCATGCGACAAGTGATAGTGCGGCCGTGATCGGTCTAGGCGTTCCATACGATTGTCCCTTCGGGCGACCTTCAATCTGAGGCCGTCTCAAGTTTTTGAATTACCACCAGGCATGCGCGCTGCTGGTTTTTAGAACGGAACAGGGCGGGCCTGACGAACAAGCGGGGGCGCGCCGGCCCGCCCCTACATCACCAGACTGGGTGGCGATGCTACGTTGAACAAAGCAAGTAGTGTGCCGCGACCGCGAGCGCTGCATTCACAAGCAGTTCGCGCGAGCATCTTCGAAAGGACAGCTTTGGTGAACATCAAGTCATTCGAATTGTCACCAAGGCAACAATTGGCCCCACCGCCCCCACGTTTGGTTCGCTACGGCCTGCAGCCACGACAGTCCGGCTCATTGTTTTCATCAGGAATGTTTGCGACTTTCACAGCCCATCAGTACGTCGTCACCAAGAAGCAATTCGTGCTCCGTGGAAACGTACAGTCCGAAGTGCTTCTCGAAGCGTTGGGCCCGGACTGCGCAGCAATCCGAGCCCATAGCCTCAGCAGCACGGTAGCGCGGGTTGGTCGGCTACTGCCACAAACTAGATAGAGACGTTCTTAACGCGCATTGATGTCGCTCAAGAGCCATGTGTCGCCGCGCTGGGAAGGTCGAAACACCACATCGCAAACAGTGACATAGCGAAGATCGTTCAGCAGGATGCCACTTGCGATTCGGGAGTGCGCCTGCGCGCGAAATAGTCTTTGGACAATTTCGCATGGATGTCGTTGGGGATTGAACCGTACGTAGCGTCAAGTTGTAGGGATGGTTCAGTGAAGTCGCTTTCCCGGTTGAGGATCACGACCTCAATTGTGCAGGGGCGCACTCTGGGCTTTCTCGCCCGGACGAACTCGTTTGCATAGTTGGAATATCGGCTACCCGCCGTGTGGGCCCACGCATGATCCTGCTTTCCTGTTTGTCACGCACCGACTGTGGTGGGCCGAACATTTATGTTTCGACTCTCCCATCATCGGTCTGGCCAACGCCAGGCGCGGCATCGATCACAACGCGCAACCAGCTCTTTACGTGGGGAGCAAACCGCGGCGCGCGCCTGGTTGAATGGAGCACCTATGAAAGACATTGATATGTTCGTAACCGTCATAGCCGGCATGACCTTGGGGGGCTTGGCTGCCACCATCGCACGTGAGACGTCGGAGCGTGAGTTGAGTTGGTGGCACTACTTGGCGCTGTGGGCCGCCTCAATCGCCCTGCTTTGCGTCATCGTCCGTATAGCGGGGCCAGGCTGAGGCATGATTGCGGAATCCAAGGATGCCGCAATCGCATGAGCACGCCCCGAGCGGAAATAGGCGAACGCTCTGGTCGCGAGAGCACAAGCCATCGCGAATCGTTCCGCAGGTTCTTAAATCTATGGCACCGTCACCCGCGTTGCGCGCGCAACGGCGCGCGTAGAATACGTGAGACGACACATGCTCCCAGCGTGGAAAACGCTGGGGACCGAACAGATCAGATCGGCTTGGATCTTTTTTGGCTTGTCTGCATGCAAGGCAGGTCCGATGGCCTATGCAGGGAACGATACAACTTGGGCGGCCTACCATCTCTCGTCAGCGGGAATGAACGAGGCGCGGCATCCAGTCCGGCCGCACCAGGAACATAGAGCACGGGACTAAAGACTTGAGGAAGCATCGTTCTCAGCATGCTAATTTTAGCGTTCACAACACCGGCACGACTTTCTCGATCCGTGATTAGTCGTCTCTTTGCTCGGATGCAGATTCGTTCGTTTCGGGCGGCAGCTGTGCAACGACCGGCCGCGCTTCCATGAGATCAAGGACGGCACGGCCCTCTTCAATGATACGCCAGCCACCGTTCATCCGCTCAATGAGTTTCTGGGAAAAGATGTCGAGGTTCTGAACACGGGCGGCCATTCTCGTCGTGCGCTTGTCCCACTCTCGACCACTCGTCGCTAGAATCGCCATGTCGCGCTTAAGATCCTCCATCGGCGCGAAGCCGTCCGGATAGCTCACAAGGATTTTTAGGACGGTAACTTGGAGATTCACCTTGTCCGCGCCTACCGCCACATGGTCGGTGCTTCACGAAGCGCTTCGATACCAATCTGTTTGAGGCGACTGGGCGTTGTTTCGCCTCTGGTGGCGGCTTCCAGAAGCTTAGCGGCCACATGTGCACGGACGCCTGTTTCGTAGCGAGAAATGCTCGCGCAGACCTCGTCGAGGACAGCGCGCAGAAGCTTGGCGGTAGCGGTATCCAACATTTGCAGATCCCCCGTCCCCTCATGAAGAAGATAATACGAAGCGCGTGTTCCTAAATTCAAGTGGGATAGATCACAGTTGCTTCTATTACTGCTTCATCCGCGTCTGCCCCAAACCGTCCCAGGGAGTTTTGCCCACCCCCCTATGCGGACAGCGCCAGCAACGTCGTGCTCCTATCGCCCTTTGCTGATATGGTTTTGCCGATTCATTCTCTTCAGCTACCTGCAAGAGTTCTCATTGCGCAGCAGCCAAGTGGATTGATGCAAGGGGTGGTGTATTGGCGCATTAGTTCCGCGCGTGATTGCATTTTTCGACGGATTTCACCTTCTTGCTCTGACGGTGATCCTCACGATTTCGATCGATTTTTATCGCTCTGAGATTGCGGCGCATGAAGAACATCGTGGCGGGCCTGCGATTGCCGAATACGGGTAGAGAGTTCATTCAGAGGATCTAAGGCCGCATCCCGCTCGGAGCAGTTCCTCTGACCGCCTTTGCACGGCCAAATCTGGAAAATGGCAAAAACCTTTGCAAAATCATTGTCGTAAGCGTCTATTGTCCTTGGCCAGCCTTTTGTTTATCACCGTGGCCGGTTTTGCTCCCTCGAATAGCGTTCCGGCCGGGTGCGTACGGCGGTGACCAAGGGGCACGGAAAATGATCACTTCGTTTGCATAGGGTAGAATTTGTCTAACGGAAACTCTCACAGGCGGGTCGCTCTGATCACTGGCGTGACCGGGCAGGATGGCGCTTATCTCTCCGAATATCTTCTGTCGCTCGGCTATGTCGTGCATGGCATTAAGCGGCGGTCATCTTCCTTCAACACCGCGCGAGTCGATCACCTCTATCAGGACAGGCATGCCGGCAATGTGCCGTTTCTCATGCACTACGGTGACATGACCGATTCGACCAATTTGATCCGCTTGGTCCAGCAGATTAGACCGACCGAGATCTACAATCTGGCCGCCCAGAGCCATGTCGGCGTTAGCTTTGAAAGCCCGGAATATACCGCAAACGCCGACGCGATCGGCGTGCTACGCCTGCTCGAGGCGATTCGCATTCTTGGCCTGGAGAAAGAGACGCGCTTCTACCAGGCGTCTACGTCGGAGCTTTACGGCCTGGTTCAGGAAGTCCCCCAGAAGGAGACCACGCCATTTTATCCGCGCTCGCCCTATGGCGTGGCAAAGCTCTATGGCTACTGGATCACGGTGAACTACCGCGAAGCCTATGGCATGTTCGCAAGTAACGGCATTCTGTTCAATCACGAAAGCCCGATCCGCGGCGAGACCTTTGTGACCCGCAAGATCACTCGCGCCGTCGCCCGCATTGAGGTCGGTCTCGAAAATACACTTTATCTTGGCAACCTCGAAGCCAAGCGCGACTGGGGGCATGCACGCGACTACGTCGAAGGCATGCACATGATCCTACAGGCGGAAAAGCCTGACGATTTCGTGCTCGCAACCGGCGAGACGCGGTCGGTGCGCGAGATGGTCGAGCTCGGCTTTGCCGAAGTCGGTCGCCGCATCGAATGGCGCGGCAAGGGCGTAGAAGAAACTGGGGTCGACATCAAGAGCGGCAAGATCGTGGTCAGGATCGACCCGACCTATTTCCGCCCGACGGAGGTTGATCTTCTCATCGGTGATGCCAGCAAGGCGCGCGAACAGCTCGGCTGGAAGCCGAAGCGCAGCTTTGCACAGCTCGTGCAGGAGATGGTCGCAGGCGATCTTGCCGAGGCGAAACGGGAAGCCGAAAATGGCAAGCGCCCCGTTTGAGCTGAAAGGCAAGACGGTCTATGTCGCCGGCCATCGCGGCATGGTCGGGGCGGCGCTGATGCGCCGGCTCGCGCGGGAAGACACCCGGCTCGTCACCATTGAGCGAAGCGAGGTCGATCTGCGCGACCAGGCCCAGGTATTCGGCTGGTTCGCCAAGACGCGGCCACAGGTGGTATTTTTGGCTGCGGCCAAGGTCGGCGGCATCGTCGCCAATGATACACTGCGCGCCGAATTTCTTTACGACAACATCGCGATCGCCGCGAACGTCATCCATGCCGCGCATCTAAACGGTGCGGAGAAGCTGATGTTCTTGGGCTCCTCCTGCATCTATCCGAAACTTGCTCCCCAGCCCTTGCGCGGAGACATGATTCTGACCGGTCCGCTCGAACCGACCAACGAGCCCTATGCGATCGCCAAGATCGCCGGCATCAAGCTGGTGGAGGCCTATCGCAGTCAGTACGGAAGTGACTTCATCAGTGTGATGCCGACCAACCTCTATGGTCCCGGCGACAACTACCACCCGGAATATAGTCATGTGGTCGCAGCTCTAATCCGCCGCTTTCACGAAGCCAAGGTCTCCGGTGGAAAAAGCGTCCTGGTGTGGGGCACCGGCACACCCCGCCGCGAATTCCTCTATGTCGACGACATGGCGGATGCCTGCGTCCACCTAATGAAGACCTATTCGGGTGCGGAGCTGATCAATATAGGGACTGGCGAGGACGTCACGATCTTGGAATTCGCCCGGCTTGTCGCGGAGGTAGTCGGCTATCGAGGCGAGATCGCGTTCGATGCCTCTCGCCCCGACGGTACGCCGCGTAAGTTGCTCGACGTCAGCCGTCTCGCAGAGCTTGGCTGGCACGCGAAAACCTCCTTAAATGATGGCATCCAGCAGGCGTACCGCGCCTTTCTTACATCAAGGGAGGACTGAAGAAGATTGCTGCTAAGGGGCTCGCGTTCGGCGTTCGCTTCCGCCACACTTTGAGGCCACCGTGGTCCTCGAGAAGCGGACTACTTCTAAGCGGTCAGGCATGCAATTCTGGCCGCGGGCTAACATAATCTCGAATAGAGCGTTTCTCGGAGCGCGAACCGATCCGGTTTGAACGCGCGAGCGCAGCCAATATTGCGCCAGGCATTTGGCCCCGCGCACTCCCTGCGCATTCACTATGAACGTGTGGATTGCAATCGTGGCGCCTGGAAGACCCAAATCATTCAAGAAGTGACGGTCTCGGCGCGACGACCCCGCGTACTTGGAATGAGACTCTCAAGACATCGGCGCACGCTCCTGATGCCACACGGACAAGTCCGAACGCAACATTCAAAGCTTTGTCTTTGTCGGACGCATAGGGCCGAGGACGCGGAAAAAATTCGCCGCTCGTCGGTAATATTCCTGAGGGCCACAGCACGGCCCACCCGTCCTCTACGCTCGTCCTATTGAGGGATCAACGTACGCCTACGATGACGGCCGCCTTGTTCTGAGAGGCGGATTGAGCACTCATAAGCACGTGTTTAAGAGCGAGCTTAAGAGCCATTGATGGGTCAGATTTCGGTGCTGACGGGGCCGGAACGGCGGCGGCGTTGGAGCGAGGATGAACGGTGCCGGATCGTTGCGGAGGCCTTTGCGCCGGGATCGTGTGTGGCGCAGGTTGCGCGGGATCACGATATTTCGACGGGGCTGATTTACACCTGGCGGCGCCGGCTTCGCCAGGACCTTGCTGACCAGGGCTTTGTGGAAGCGGCGACGGAAGCGGAGCCGATCAAGGAAGCGGCACCGTCCGGTGAAGTGATCGTGGTGGAATTGACGGGGAGCGGGCGGATCCGGATTTGCGGGTCGGCGCCGCCCTTGCTGGTGTCGGCGGTGTTGAAGGCGCTGCGATGATTCCGATCCCCTCTGGCGTGCGGGTATGGCTGGCGACGGGCCATACCGATATGCGGCGCGGCTTTCCGAGCTTGGCTTTGCAGGTGCAGGAGGTCTTGAAGCATGACCCACTGGGGGGTCATTTGTTTTGCTTCAGGGGGCGCCGTTCAGACCTGATAAAAATCATTTGGCACGATTCTCAGGGAGCATGCCTGTTTACAAAAAGACTCGAAAGAGGAAGATTCATCTGGCCTTCGGCCGCCGGTGAAGCGGTGACGATCTCTCCGGCGCAACTTTCTTATCTGCTGTCTGGGATCGACTGGCGGAATCCTCAAGAAACTTTGCGTCCAACGCGAGTTGGATAGCATTCTGCGATTGAACCTACCGGGAAATCTGATTCACTGGCTTCATGAGTTTGAAGCCGGATGATCTTCCTTCGGATCTTGCCAGCGCCCAGGCGGCGCTGTTGATCGAACGTGAGGCGTTGCGGGCTGAACGCGAAGCGCGGCTGCGGGTCGAGGTCGAACGCGATGCGGCCGCGGCGAAGGTCACCCAGATACAGGCCGAAGCCATCAATTGGCAAGCCGAAGCGGCCAACGCGCGGGCGGAGCTGTCGGACAACGAGGCGTTGATCGCGCATCTCGAGCTGCGGATCGAGAAGCTCAAACGCGAACTGTACGGGCCGCGTTCCGAGCGCACGGCACGGCTGCTCGAGCAGCTGGAGTTGGAGCTCGAAGACCTCGCCACCACGGCGAGCGAGGATGAGCTTGCCGCGCAGGCCGCGGCGGCAAAGGCGCAGGCCGTGCGCGCCTTCACGCGCAAGCGGCCGGTTCGCAAGCCCTGGCCGGATGACATCGAACACGAGCGCGTCGTCATTGAGGCTCCAACGACCTGTGCCTGCTGCGGTGGATCGCGGCTGGCGAAGATCGGCGAGGATGTGACCAAGACGTTGGAGGAGATCCCGCGCCGCTTCAAGGTCATCGAGACGGTGCGCGAGAAGTTCACCTGCCGCGATTGCGAGAGGATCACCCAGCCGCCGGCGCCGTTCCATGCTACGCCGCGCGGCTTCATCGGCCCGCAGTTGCTGGCGACGATCCTGTTCGACAAGTTCGGCATGCATATCCCGCTCAACCGCCAGAGTGCGCGCTTCAAGTGCGAGGGGATCGACCTGCCGTTGTCGACGCTGGCCGACCAGGTCGGCCACGGGACCTTCGCCGTCATGCCGCTCTTCCACTTGATCGAACGCCATGTGCTCGCTGCCGAGCGCCTGCATGGCGATGACACCACCATCCGTATCCTGGCAAAGGGCAAGTGCACGACCGGGCGGATCTGGACTTATGTGCGCGATGACCGGCCCTTCGCCGGGCCTGCGCCGCCGGCGGCGGTCTATTACGCCTCGAGCGACCGACGAGGCGAGCGTCCCCAGAGGCATCTGGCCGCCTTCGCCGGCATCCTGCAGGCGGATTGCTACAGCGGCTTCGAGCCGTTGTTCGATCCGCAAAAGAAGGCGCTGCCGATCACGCCGGCGTTTTGCTTCGCCCATGCGCGGCGGGGCTTCTTCGAGCTGGCCGACATCGAGAAAAATGCTCGGGAAGGCCAGAAGGGCAAACCCATCTCCCCGATCGCGCTGGAGGCGGTCAGACGCCTCGATGCGTTGTTCGAGATCGAGCGCGCCATCAACGGCCGCGGCGCCGACGAGCGGCGCGCCGTGCGCCAGGAAAAGAGCAAGCCGCTTCTCGAGGACATGCGCGCCTGGCTGCTGCGTGAGCGCGAAACCCTCTCGCGCTCCTCCGAGGTCCTGAAGCCGATCAACTACATGCTCAGGCGCTGGGACGACTTCGCCCGCTTCCTCGACGATGGCAGGATCTGCTTGACCAACAATTGTGCTGAGCGCGCATTGAGAGGCATCGCCTTGGGAAGGCGCAACTGGACCTTCGCCGGCAGCCAGCGTGGCGCCGACCGCGCCGCCATCATGCTGACGATGATCACGACCTGTCGCCTCAACGACGTCGATCCCAAGGCCTGGCTCGCCGAGGTCCTCGCCCGTATCGCCGATCTTCCCACCTCGCGTCTGCACGAACTGCTGCCCTGGGAATGGAAACGCCTGCGCCAAGCCGACAAGCCCGCCGATCACCAGGCCGCCTGACCTTCACGCAACGCCATCATAGAGCTCGCCGTGCCAGCGCGCATGCGTCAATCAGGCGGCCTACGTCGTATGCAGACGGATCAACTCACCCAACCCATCACGTTAGAGGCGAGTCATGTCTTGAGGATGACGGCCATTATAGCTCCCTTTGGAATTCGAAGCTAAATCTATCGAATTCTCGCAGTCAGCAACCCGCCTGAGCACAGGCGTCTCGCCACGACCTGCCGAATGGCAATCTCGGCTTCAATAAAGCGTCAGATCGAAATCATGTGCGCGATTCGATGAGAGCAACTTTATTCTATCGCAAGACGATTTCGTGGACGAAGTTTTGGCGGATAAGGGTAGCGGAACGAAGGCGAACGCCGCCTAAATGACGAGTCAAACGCAAAAGTGACATTTGCGCGACATCCAACTTCAATGCGCACTTAGATCAATTGCACGCCTCAATTGTTTTTGATGTAGTGTGTCCTGTGAGCTCTATTTTCGAACGCATAAGAAGAGTACGTACGTTTCCGCCGGAGTGAACATCGACTGTGCGCGTGTCGGCCAATCTAGATTTGCCGGGGAACAACACCATGCAAGTAAAAGAACAACTCGATCGAGCAGTTAGTGACTTCATCTGGAATATCGTCGAGGTCCATTCCCAGCTCGAGGAAATACACAAGACTTGGGCTCAGCTATTAGGCATAACCGAACCGCAGTGGCTGATCTTGATGGCTGTTGACGAACTCGATGAAGGCCGAGGAGTCTCGGGAATAGCGGTTGCGAACAAGCTGCGAATTCATCCCGCTTTCGTCACCAACCAAACAAAGAAACTCGAGGCAATGGGGTTCCTTTCCCGCGTGACCTCGCCCGATGATGCGAGATACTTGCAGATATCGCTGACTCAAAAGGCGCAAGCGGAAATCACGAAGCTGTCAATCAAAAGACAATCCCTCAATGCCACAATGCTTGATGGGCTGGACGAGGAGTCCCTTCGCTACGTCAACAAACGGCTCGTCTTGATTGCGAAGAATAGCCGATTGGCATCTCAAAAGCTCAGCATTGGAATATTGTAAATTACCTGTCCTGAGCAAGCACCACACCTTGCTCGCCTGGCACCATTTGAAACGGGGAGGCCCTTGCGGCTGCAAACCTCCCAATCTCGTAATGGGCACGTGGTGTCCTGCGACGATGGACGCGGCAGCGCAATTGGATTGAAAGGCGAGGCTAGCCTCGGCAGAGCCTCGACCAATCGAGGAGGGAATCTGTTCAGACAATCGGGACCAGCTCAGTGACCGGTCAGACGCACCTATCGGCCTGAATTGGAATGCACGTTGGCCTCGAGCCAATGTTCGTTTTCTTGTGGCTGTTGAGGTCGTAGAGGATGACGTGAAGCTTTCAAAGGCCGCAGTGATGCAGTCATCGAAAGCCGATAAGGCTAAATCCGTGCGTGCCTTAGCACGAAAGATCCTATTAGTCAGATAACATCCTGTCCAAAGTCGTGCGGATCTTGGTTGCTCTCGAAGCCTCGATAGAGGCGCTATATTTAAGGGGGCCTCGCTGGACAGCAAAGGCTTCGAGCCGTTCGGCCAACGACTCCGTTTTGGGATCGCGTCTGCTGTTGCTTACATCTTCGTCTTGAATACCAGCTTGGTACATTGCGACTTCCTCGATTACTCCTTTCGAGTGAGAGTGCTTATAGAACAACGCTGGAAGAAACATTTCCCCATGAAACAGACTTATGTCGGCAAATTCCAGCATGGCGTCGGGTGAGGGAATGTAGTTGTTGGAATCGTCCCCCTCATCGGCAATCGTTCCCTGCCGATGAAGATTGCTATGCCAGCCATCGAAGGTGGACGACTCTTGGTGTGCTGCTAGCGCAAACTGCATGTCGAATATCACGCAATCGGCGGAAGATTTTTGCGCACCAACTCCAATAAAGGCCCATTTCGGCTCTGTCCCCAGCTGCTGTAGCGCTTGCCTTCGCAATCCGGAGTATGGGGTCAGGAAGGTGTAGAGGTCGGCCGGCTCCATCACGATAACCGTCGGCGGTGCTCCGGCGCGGGTTCGCACATCAGCAGCAAAGTGGTGCATCTCGCCGTCCGCCAACCGCACGACAGCACGCCAAGAACTGTCCGACGACCGGTCCGCCAACGCGTTAAGTAACTTGGCGGGCGAGTCCATATACTTAAGATTGAGTTTCGGGTAGCGCCTGTTATAGCCCTCCGCCAGGCGATGAAGATTGGCGATATCAAGGGACAACAATTCCTGGTCGGGCTGTCTGTCGGCAGACATATAGCGGGCCACCTGCTGACCATATTCCATGAGACCGGACGAAATTCCCGCCTGGTTGGCACGCTCAAGTGTTTGCCCAAGTAACTGAAGCTTCTCGTCAACGCGGGCTGGAATACGATGCGAAGCGGCTGCGCCACCGGCCTCGCGAGATGATCCGGGCGCGTGCTGTGATTCAATACTGGATCGAGGCGGACTCGATCGCACCGAATCTAGCTGAGTGGCAAACTCGGCCTCCAGGGCGTGTCCGTCATCCCGAGGGGTTTCGTGCCGTACGCTCGGTCGTGAAATGCAGCAGCCCATAATCTATACTCCTACCAAAAGGATCAATCATCCGACCAGGGACTGAAGTCGTGATGCCGCATCGAGCGCGGTTTTTAGCGATCTGCGCAACGAATCACGAGGGGAACCAATGGGCCGCGTAGCCCGATAGTCTCGGCAAGCGAAGTCAAGGCTGGGCAAACCGCACTAGCGTTGACAAGCAAGAAGCATCCGGTCATTGACCCGCCCCTAACAGCGCAGAAGCGCACTCCCGACAGCAGAGATACCGGCGATCATTGAGCCTCTTGATTGGTGCCGGGGCGATAGATCCTGTAGGGATTCGGTTGGCTTCCCGTCCGATAATCTTCCAGATTGCCGCCGAGAAACAAGACCTCCGTCTCTTTTGTCGGTATTCCATTCACCCACTCCCGCAATTTCGAATCTTCGGGATCGCTTCCGCGCGCCAGAACGCCGTCGATTCGACTGGTTGGCCAAACGGCAACCTTCGGTACCGTGTAGGTGTGCAACTCCTTAGCTTTCTGTGCGATTGCCTTCGCACGAGCATCGCCATCCGAAACGAGCAGTTGTAAGGGGTCCTGGGCCAACGACACGAAAGAAGACAATTTGGCATAACCGTAGGCGTGCATTGCAGCCATGCGTGCCATATCGATTTCGTCGATGTCGTCGTCGCAGAACGCCTTAGCAACATGCGCTCTAGTGTGACAACGTAAATCCGCCATGGAACGTACATGCTCCATTGCCGCCACATCGTCGTCTATACGCGGCTTGCAGTGGCTACTCTTGTTCTGAAAGCGGTGCAGCTGCGAATATGACGACGCCAAGACATCATTTAGAATATCTCTGCCATCGACGCTGCCGGCGGAAGACTCAGCCGTTGTTGGCCACTGTGCTGTTCGTCGCTCAGCGAGCCCGATCTCGTTGCTGAGCGCCTCAACGCTCGCTCCGACCAGCGATGCGGCAAGTTCGGCGCGTCCCCTGACAAATACTGCCGCGGTACATCGTTCGCTCTGCGGGATAGTGCGTGGTGGCGCATTGCTATTTGTCACATTCGTAGGAGATTCCCACTCGAGGTTTGCCGAATCTGGATGATGGGCTGACCGCAACTCACTTAGCTGCTGGTCAAAGTTCGCTTGATTAGGCAACGGGCATGCTAGGGGGCTGGTTTGCGCGCTCATGTCGACCGGTAGCTGTCGGGCCAAGTCAGCCGGGCTCCATGAGTCGTTATTCATTCTGTCTCCCACCTTGGGTCGTCTTGTTCTAATAGGGAGACCAGCTTTCGAGAAGCTGACGAACCCTGCGGTTTGGAAGGCGTAGAGGTGTCCTTCTCGGCACCCCGCATGGACTAGCTCAACGCCTGCTTTTCAGCTGGCGTCGGCACCGGCCTTGTCTACGTCGCTGTCAGGCGAGTACGACAGCCGCCAAGCCCGATCTCGATTATGCCGGCTCTTGCGCGCGGCGCAGGAACCGACGGCGGCGGTGGAGCGCACGTTGACGCCGGATTGGGCGTAGGATCTCGATCGGCACGCGCGTTTGCTTCACGAGCCGCCAGCGCGGCCGTTCCTTTGAACTTGCTGCGGGTCCAGAACTTTACGGCCGACAGACCGAGCGGTGTCCCACTGGTGGTGACGACCAGACTCGAATGCATCAACACACTGCATAAGGTGCGGCTGCTGGTTTGTCCGGCTTTGTAACGCCCAGCGGTGATGGTTTTTGTGGAGCCGATCTTGCCGGGCGAGAACTCGGTCGTGTCCTGCAGGATCAGAACAGGCCTTCCTTGGAAACGCGCTGCAATCGCAGCGAAATATCCCGCCATCACGCTGTTCGGTAACGCGCGGATTGTCGAAAAATCTATAAAGCCGTCTTCGTCGCAGCCCGATCCGCCGCAGGTTGCCGGAACCGGCTTACTCGGGGCGCCGGAAAGCTGCTCCAGCATCCGCCGTTGAAGGACGTTACGTTTAGCCTGAAGACTCGCCACCCCCGACTCGGCATGTTGCCAGCCGACGGGGCCGAGCTCCGATCCAACATTCACATGACGCCGCATTGATTCGGCGTCACGGACAGAACAACGCCTGATTCAGATTGGGAGCAAGCCTGCTCGAGGATGTCTGTAATTGAAACTACGCCGGAGCGATACATAAGGGCATCGCCTATGGCTTGATCGCCATACAGCAGCCCGGATCACAAAGGCTTCCGCTGCTATGCGACTCAACACTGGTTAGAGAGCGTATTCCGCACAAGTTTATGCTCAAGCCACCCGAAGATGCGGTCGTCGGCAGTCACAAAATTTTCGAACTCTTCCCCGTCAATCGTCAGCATTCTCGGTATCGCCAACTGTAGATCAATAGGTGCAGCGGCGCCATCACCTAGTAGTTTCATCGCTTCCGCTGCACTGATGATGCCTCGCCCACCAGCCACCACGAGAACTGGGCATCTTAGTTGCCGGAGCAATCGCAAGCGGCGGGCTGAAATCACTCGCTCGTCCTGCACGTCGGCGGTTCCGGTGAGCCAGTCGACAGACGCCAGCGTTCGAGCCCAATTCCAAAGACCGCCGTCACACACCGCTGCGGCCACACGACTGTCAAATGCGGCAAGGTCGGTTGCCAGGGCAGCGGACAGCCCATCTCCGTATACGCCAATACGAGCCGCATCAACGTCAGACCGGGTTGACAAGTAGTCCACACAGCAAGACAAGAACATGTCCGATAGGCTGCGTCCGGTATCTGAGAGGTCGTCATGAGCGACTACAAGGATGGACATGCCTCTATGCATCACGACAGGCAAGAGCCTTCCGAGCAGTGTCGTTGCTGTTTCCCCTTCCGTGCTGATGCAAATAATTGCTGGGGCGGCTGAACTGCGATCGCGAGCAGGCAAGTAGTGAGCTGAAATCTCAAATTGATCGCAGCACTTGATTTGTACTCGCTCGACCTTCGGTCCCAGCTTTCCGAGTTTTTGAATGACGGTGTTGATCTTGGCTGAAACGCTTTCAATTTTCGAAGCGTCTTCACAAGCTAGTCGCCTGGCAACTTCAAAGGCGGTTAGCGCGCATAGCCAATCTTCTGCCACCTCATCAAAGTATCCTTTCTCTATATTGGTATCACCAAGAACGCAGTGGGCGTCTCCGATGTTTAGCCATCTTATGACCCATTCAGTTCGGCTTATGGTTGTGCAGGCAGTTTCGAGATTGTTGAGGAACGCCGCGGCGCCCCACCGTGTGGATAAAAGATCGCCCCTCACCTGAGGCCACGCAGCGCCGTCCATCCCATTTCGCCCCTTAGTGCGGATCTCAATGGATAGCCGGTTCTGCGAATGCCAGCTTAGCTCCACGTGTCGCAGATTGTACCTGGCAACGCAGGAGAAAACTTGCCGGTATTGCGCCATGTGTCGCCGAAATTCTGCTTTGGTCGCGCGCGTGCGCAGTTTTTCGTCGGATTAAGCGTCAGCCCTCCGCTGCACGAGACGAGTCAAAACTCAGTAGGTTCGAGAGAACAGCTCGCACGCCTTGGAAGAGTGGCCTAAATTAGACTGCTTTCGCCAGGAGCTGCAAACGCGAATGATGCCCTTGAAAACTTGGCGTCACTGGCGCGCGAACGCCACGATGAACTGGACCTAATGCTCGAATTAGAAAAACGAATGACGCTGTGAAAATCATTCCGACGATGCGTTGGAGAGTTAAGGACCAGGCTGCCTTTGGAGGGCTGAGGACTGACATTCGAGCCAAAAGCATAACGTAATCGTCTTGAAGCACTCACACAATTTGCCTCCTATTGCGAAGCACGCCTACTCACAGCGTCAGACAAGGAAACGGCCTCAGCGGCTCCGGGGGGATATGCTGAGGCCGTACCTACGCCTCGCGGACAAGCCGGGGGGCGGAGCCAGAATGACGAATGGTAGGACTGCCTTTATGTATGCGCGAGCGAGCTTATCCAAGTCGAAGATTTTCGGCAGAAATTTTGCCAGAAGCTCCGACCCTTGTCTCGTAGCTGATCTTCGCGCCCTCTGCCAACTCATAGCCGGCCTTTTCTACGGCGCGGATGTGCACGAAGACATCGGGGCCGCCATCATCTGGCTTGATGAAGCCGTAGCCCTTAGTCGGACTGAACCATTTCACTATACCTATTGCCACCAAAAGTAACTCCAGATTGAACGCGCGGGATATAGCCAGAGTTCCTGCTGAGCATCAAGACCGCCGCAATGTACCAGATGCGTGTTGCTGGGCGAGGACGAAGGCAGCCGGAAGGTGTTGCATGTCGAAGATGGAGAGGGGGAAGCCGCTGCACGGCGTGGAAGAGTCTTACGGGAACGGTTTTGATCTCGGAGAGCGAGCTCGGCGCCGACATCTACGCCATTTTCACATCAACGGGGAGCAACCGGTCTTTCTGCAAACGGAAACGATCGAAATCGCTTGCTTGTATTACAACATCACGACGATCCCGCGAACGCACTCGCGTAATATTCCGCCGTAACGGGTGACATATCGGCAAGAAATTCTCTCGAACGTTGCCGTCGTGGGCCATGATCCGTGGGCAGCCGAAGATACTGCCAAGCGGGTCTCCTTTCGGGTGAAGCACACGAAACAACTCATGCCACGAGGACGGAGGTCAAAGCGAGCGGTCGCAGCCGCTTCCGGGCGGAAGAGCACCTTACGATTTTCGTGTCGGATTACGTCCACCTCCCGTCCTCGGCGGTCGAGAAGCGCGAATATCGCGGCGACCATAAAGTTCACTATATTTGGCTGGTCGTGAAGGTTGACAATCGCGATCTCCGGGTCGGCGGCTCACCACATCAATCAATTGGCCCATGATGCGAGAGCGGCAACAGAGACGATATTCGACAGAACATGCAGGCGCACCTCGGTGCCGCCGGCTGGCAGGCGCACGTTGAGCCGAATGCTAAGATCCGCGTCGTGTGCCTCCCTTCGCGGTGCTGGCAGATGTTGTCTTGCGCTTGAACTTTTTCCGAACCGCCGGAAATGGTTTACTTTTCTTCGTCACCGATGCGCTTGTCGCGACAGTCGCCGTGTTCCCTCTTGATGTCCCCGATCCCCGGTGCCGCTTTGGCGCGGGGGAAGCGTAGGCATCGAAGGCCGCGGATTCGGCCATCTCCAGCCCGAACAGCGCCGCGACATCGCTGTCACCGAGCAGCTTGGCGGTGCCGGGCACTGCTTTGGTTCGCACGAGGTCATGTCCGGCACCGGCGAGTAGCTCATTCTCATCCACGCCACGCAGAACGAAAAGAAGTTCGGGCTTTTCGTCGAGTCTGGCGCCAACGCCATAGAGAGCCGCCGCAACGTGCTTGCACATGTCTGCCCCGTCCGGACAGCTACAGGACAGCTTGATCTCTTCGGGCGATGGAAATAAGCCGTCGCCCTCGCGGCAGACCCGGTCCATGATCCCCTTGGCCAGACGGCCTTGCAGCAATTCAACCAGGGAGTCGATCGCGCCGGCGCAGTCCCAGCAGATGGCCTTCCAACACGCTGCCTTGACCGGCGCAATGGTGATCTTGATTCGGTACAACGAAGAGCCCGCAACCATCGCCGCGACCTCCCCCCTTGCAATCGTCAGGTCGAGAACGGAACCGTTGCGGACATAGGTTCGGCCACGCGGCACCCGGCTCGCATAGTCGCTATAGCGTTCGAGGTTGACGCACCACGACTTGCCCCAGAAGGTCTTTGCAATCGTGCGGCCCTCGATTGTCACGGGAGCAATCGATTGCCCTCGTTTCCGAAGCTTGGCCAGCTCGCGTTCTGCCAAACGACGCCTTTCGGCCACCGGCACGTAAGGGGGCCAATCAAAATCGCTCATCCGCGTTCCCTTGTCGCTGCGTTCAGATCGAGGGCCACGAGTTTCAGCAGCTCCTCATCCTTCAACTCGGTCAACACCACATCGGATGCGGAGCCGAGCAAATCCCCGGCAAGCTGCTTCTTCGATTCGATCAAATTATCGATCTTGTCCTCCACGGTGCCCCGGCAAATGAATTTATGCACAAGGACATTCTTGGTCTGCCCGATTCGAAAAGCTCTGTCCGTCGCCTGATTTTCGACGGCCGGGTTCCACCACCTGTCGAAATGAACGACATGAGAGGCGGCAGTGAGATTGAGCCCTGCGCCACCCGCCTTGAGAGAGAGCACGAAGAACGGGACATTTTCATCGTCCTGGAACTGGCGCACAAGCTCCTTGCGCTTCTTGACCTCGGTTTCGCCATGCAGGACGAGACCGGCCTGCCCGAACACGGAGCCCAGGAACGCCGCCAGTGGAGCTGTCGTCTCCTTGAACTGGGTGAAGATCAACGCTTTCTCCTGCCGGGCGGCCGCTACCTCCGCGATGTCACGCAGCCGCTCGAATTTGCCGCTGTCCCGCTCAGTCCATCCGCCATCGCCGAGCCATTGCGACGGATGGTTGCAGATCTGTTTCAGCCGCATCAGAAACGCGAGCACCAGGCCTTTTCGCTGCATCCCGTCGACGTCCTCAAGCTGCCGCGCCAGCTCTTCCGCCGCTTGCTGGTAGAGGGCCGCCTGCTTGCGGCTCAGGGAGCAGAAGGCATTCACCTCGGTCTTGTCGGGCAAATCGGCAATGACGCTCTTGTCGGTTTTCAGGCGTCGCAGGATATAGGGTCGCACCAATTCGCGGAGCGGTCCGTAGGGGTTATGCGGCCGATCGGCAAGGCCTTTGACAAAGGACGAAAACTGCTTCGACGATCCCAACAGTCCGGGATTGATGAAGTCGAAGATCGACCAGAGGTCGCCGAGGTGATTTTCGATAGGTGTGCCGGTCAGCGCAATGCGCGCGTCGGCCTGGAGCTGCTTGACCATCTTGGTCTGCTTGGCGGATGGATTCTTGATAGCCTGCGCCTCGTCAAGCACGACCAATCGCCACGGCGTGGTCGTCAGCCAAGGCGAGCGCGCCAGAAACCCGTAGCTGGTGATCACCAGGTCTGTGTCAGCCAGCATGTCTGCATCTGGATTGCCCGTGCCGTTCGCGCTCAACTGCTCGGCCGGTGCAGCCGATGGGTGGGCCACGCGCGCCTTGAGGTCCGGTGCAAATCGGGCAATTTCCGAGACCCAATTGGCGAGCAGCGAAGCCGGAGCCACCAGAAGACATGGCCGTCGCCTGTCTTTGGTCTCACTCTTCAGCACGAGCAGAAGCGATAGGACCTGGATGGTCTTGCCGAGACCCATGTCGTCAGCAAGGCAGGCGCCAAGCCTGAGCTGAGTGAGCAAGTAGAGCCATTGCACGCCCGCCAGCTGATACGACCGCAATGAACCGTGAAGTGATTTACCTGGATCGATCCCAGCAAGCCCATCGGGGCGGCGTAAGACTGCCAATGTCTCCGCCAGCCAGGGCCCCGCCACGGTCTGGCTCCAGTCGATATCCGCTTGTCCACCGGAATCCTTCTCGGCGATGTTGGCGCCGGCCAGCATGCGCATCGCCTCGCCGAACGACAGGCCGTCGCTGGCGGCACGCCGTTCGGCCGCTTCGAATTCATCGAAAGTCCGGCGCAGACGCTCATGGTCAACCTCGACCCATTTGCCGCGTACCAAGACCAGCCCGTCGGACTGCGCAAGCAGCCGCTTGATTTCGGCAGCCGAAAGCTTTTCACCCTCGAGCGTCACCTCCATCCGGAAGTCGAGCAACGCATCCATCCCCATCTGAGATGGCGCTCGTCCCCCGATCGTCGCCTTGACTTGCGCACGCGCGGGGCGGTTCAGACGCCAACTCGCCGGCATTCGCAGCGCGACCCCGGCACTTTCGAGCGTGGGCACGTCTTTCAGGAATTGCAGGGCCTGCTGCGGGCTCCAGCGCAGCGGATGAAAGATCTCGCCCGCGTCGACCATAACCTTCAGCCAGGCGCAATGCTCGGCAGCGCGCTGGATGGGCAGCAATAGCGACAACAAGCGCTCGCGATTTCTTGCACCGGCATATTCCTGCAAAGCCTTGCCGAGAGGCACGTGCTGGGCCTTGGCTTCGGCCGAAAGCCGTGTCGTGTAGGTTGCCAGGAACGCGAACGGGGCAACTTCGTCCTTCCTGTTCTCGGCAAGATTGAAATGGACGCGGCCGATCAGGTTCCAGGCAGGATGTCGGCCCTTCAGGAACTCCTGCACGGAGAGCCCGGCGCCAGCCAGTTCGGCATCGAACGCTGCATCCATGTCTCGCCAAAGATCGGCCAAGACATCCGTCGTCAGGTATTCGCCGCCGATCATGGGCGGAACGGCCGCCGCCATGTAGTCCAGTTCGCCATCCGCCGGAACCGCAACTGGCGGCTTGGTGGACCGATCTCCGATACCGGGAACGGCGCATAGTGCGGTTACGTAGCGAGCTCCGAACTCTCGCCAATACGACAACACCGGAGGTAGACTCGTTTCGACCTCATCGGCGCCCAGGCGCAACAGCCCATGTCCGGGCCCTCTCAGGAAGGCTTCTGCCAGCCGAGGATGCTCTTCCGACTCCAGCCCAGGCGCGGCCTCAGTCTCCCTGAGAATCAACAAACCACGCGGGGTGAGAACGGGCGCCAGCATCATGATCGGAGCATTCTTACGATTCGTATTGGATGGAAGCGCGTTCTACCTGTTGACGGGGCTGATTGGGATCACGGATCATATCCAGGATCTGGGCCCGTATCACACCCAACCAAGCTGCAGCCGAAAGCCGTGCCAATAAGTATCAAAGACATTGTCGAGGCCTTCGAGTTCGCCAACACCGGCGGCAACATGGGAGAATTTCTCGCCTTCGTCTGCAAGCGGACGGGAAAAATCTACTATCAAACCGATTTTCCGGACGGTGCAGAGGTGAACGACGAACTGCCGGACGACATCGACGACGAGGAGAAATATGTCGCGCTCCCGGACAAGGGCGAACTCCGGCTGGGCAAGCCGCTGGTGCTGGATTTTGCTCGCGAGTTCCTGCCGGACAATTTCGACGACGTCTGCTATTTCTCCGACAGGCGGGGAGCCTACCCGAAATTCAAGGCCCTGCTCGCCAGACGAGGCGCCATTGATCACTGGCACGCCTTCGAAGCGAAAGCCACGGAGCAGGCGTTGCGCGACTGGTGCGCGCTGCATTCGATCGAAATAGTCGGCTGATCTTGGCGCTCCCTAGGGAGCCGGAAGCTAACTCGGGAAGGCACTGACAAACCAGAGCAAATATACTTCACTGGCGTGGCGTTTCCTACCACCGAATGCTACCACCTTACAAGGCATCATCGTATTTCTCCTACGCTGGAGTCCTAAGGTGGCCTTCGCATGAATTGGGACTGGGAACGACTACAAAGACATCATCTAGCCAGTTCAGTGCGAGCGGTTTTCTTTCAAACCGACCACTCGGAGTATCCCCACGCGACTCACGGCGGAACTCTGTTCATTGTGAAGTATCGGGGGCGTCCCCACGGCGTGACGTGTAAGCATGTCATCGGCGACTTCGATCCCAACATGCTCCACGTCAGTGCGCGGACGGAACTGACACCCGGCAGTACCTCGGCCAGACTACAGAACCTGGGTCTAGCCACCAACTTGGGAGGCGCTGCGGTGGGCTCAGACTTAGGTGACTTATGCGTCATAGAGTTCGCTGATGACTTGCCGCCTGACTTTTTCGGAGGCACCGAATATCCAATCGAAGAGAAAACAGTCGGACGTAGTGAGGCAGAACACGACTTATTCGCAATTGGGATATCAAAGGAGAAATCGCTACTACTCCCCGGCGGCACTTTTGCCCTTTGTCTATTGCCCTTGCGGGATAGAGGCGCGACCAACGACCCGATCTTGCGCCGAGCAAGCGCTAGGTACGGCCAAACAGAGTACGAGACTATCACTGGGATGAGTGGTGCACCGGTCTTTAACCTGACGAAGCAGGTCCTTTGCGGGATGGTGATGCGCGGAAGCCTCCGTGACGGCCTCTGCGAAGTCCGTTACGCGGATATCCACAACATCGTCCATATGCTTCACATGACACAGGCCCGCTCGCCACAGATGACGGATACACGGCTTCCTCTCACGGAAGCTGGCATGAAGCTTTGCGGCGCGGGGCTTGCCGCCTGGATGAAGCCGATCAGGTCGTGTTCCTGGCTCTGGCATCGTGCGCTTGTCAGGGGCGTTTGAGATCGACGAGTCCGAAGAACGAGGTTGTAGGTCACTACCGTCGGAAAGAAGTCGTTGACCTCCAAGAGGTGGGTCCCCTTCCCTAAACTGCTGATTCCTTATCTTCCGAAGCGAATAAACAGCCCTCTCTTCTCCGACAGCATCCCGGCAGCATCGGCAAAGACTAAACCGGTTTCTGGACAATTGCGGCATCGATGATCCCGACAAAGTCGTCCATTCTCTACGACGCCGAGCTCAGGATCGCCTGCGGGCCGCTAGCTGCCCGCAAGACTATCGGTGGCGCTGCTTGGACACGAAAAGAAGACGGTGGCCGAAGGCTATGGAGAAGGTTTCCCGGTGCCCTTGCTCCGCAAGTGGATCGACCGCATTGGCACCTGAGAGCTTGCTATTCCGGCAAATCCGTTTCGCCGACCTTTGCGGTGCTGGATTTTTCCGCAGGCGCTGTGCTCGCGTCGTGGCCGCGCACCATCGATGGCCTAACCTCATGCACGAGTGCCAGCGAACCGAACCGGGACAGGATTGCATCTTTCATGGTATCCGACGCAGGCAGACCCTTCAATTCTTTTGGCCAGGTATCTAGAGCGCGTGTTGCGGTCTGCCGCATTTCACGCTCCAACACCCTTAGGTCCACCTCGATGAAGGGAGCGATGCGGCGGAGGCGCGCAGTGTCCACGATTTTCGGGTCTTTGGTGCCATTGAACCTAAGTGCCATGGTATCGTGGAGGTAAGTCAGGGTTGAGACGATATCATAGGCTGGCGTTAGTCGCGCATGGCGTCCATCGGGGTAAATGAACGACCAGTTTTTCAGATGTCCATCGTTATTGCCTAACATGACGTCGACAACAAGCCGCCTCAACCCTTCCAACATGTCGCCGATCGGATCGTTAGAAAAGCGCTTTATCGAGCGCAGAACGGTCTCTTGGTTCCACCTGAAGTATTTGTCGTCCGCGATGGCTCCGGCGATTTGAGCGAAATCCTCGGTATGGATGCGAACATTGCCGGCGGCTCGGTCAAAGCGGCTTACAGAAAGTGCGTACTCGCCGAGTTCGCGAAATTTCTCCGGAACACCTTGAATCGTTTTCATGTCGACGAGGCGAGCATCGGAAACGTTCACACCAGCAAAGCGAGCAAGTTGCAAAGAGGTGTATTCGTTTTCGACAAGACCGGGAAACTTATTGCTCGGCAGTTTTACAATCACATCACCGCTCTCGTCCGCGCCCGGTGCGGTGAGCCGGTGAGTGTCGCCGTGCATTGAGAACTTGAGCTGCACGCCGGCTAACGAAAAGCTGATTGGCTTGCCGGTTACCGCCGCTTCCACCGCCTCATCCGACAGTCGCTTTGGTGGGGGCTCGCCAGCCTCTCGACGTGCGACTATTGCGCCGGGAAGGTCGCCACCCAACCTTGCCAAGACATCGTAGTGGTCAAAGGAGCCGGTTCCGAATTCACGCTCGACGAGTTCGAGAAGCGCTCCTTCCGGGAGCAGATTGTCAAAGTACGGAGGCAAGATCCGCCCGTGCGAGATCTTGTCTCCTCTATTCCGAAGTCGCGCCAGCGTTTCCTGCTCGGTGGCGCCATGCCATGCCAAACTAACAATCGGACGTTCTCGACCAAGTCTCAAATATGAATCGTCGACCTCAAACGTTATTACGCCAGGCGCGTCCCGCACCAGCGTTCCTACGCGGACCTCACGGTCCGCGGAGGGGCGTAGAAAGATGCCGAGGATGCCGGGACGATTAAGAACCGCCATGCGTACTCACGACTCCTCATCCTCGGGGGGGTCGGGGATGAAAACCTCATCGTGAAGGCTACGAACCGGCACTGGATAGGCGGTTTCGGTTGGAGGCTGTTCAATCAGGGACATCACTTCCTCCAACCTTTCGGCAGGGACAAAGGTCAACGTCAGGCCAGCCGCTTCGCCCGCTTGGGCCAATGCGTCGACGGTGGCATTGATCTTACCATGTTCGATGCTGCTCAGACGGCTGGGCGCATTTGCGGTCCGGTGCCCCAGATCGGCCAGGGTCCACCCCTTGCTCCGACGGGCGGCTGTCAGTTGCGCCCCTAAGCGCTCTCGGGTTTCCCGCTGTTCCATCGCTTATCTTTTAAGGTAAGTTCCACGACATATTCATGTATAGGATAATGTAAGCGCCGTCAAGCTGATTCATTTATAAGATAAAAATCGCGTGAATTCTACGTATAAGGTAATTCGGACCCCCTGAAACCTTCGACCCCAGCCGGCTTCCAAAAGGAACGCCAATGACCTGCACATGTCGGTTCGCGAATGGCAGTCCCTCGGCCACCTGGTTCCCTCGTTTCGCTATTCACCCCTTCGTTGTCTATAGAGCGAGGAGAGCAGACATGAGCGGACAAGCGACCATCAGCATTGATCGTGAGAGTCGCCCAGCAGCACGGTTGCGACACCTCTTTGACGGCTCTGCTGCACAGTACCGAAAACGGTTGATCGACGTGAAGGAATGAATGGATCTCGGGAACCGGGCGGCCGTCGGACCGGCGTTGAAGTGACCTGTGAGCAGCGATGAACGGTGGTGCTCAGCACTGATTGATCCTCTCATTAATAAGAAGACGACAATGATGAGCGATATATCAGCCTACGATGTGGCCGACCTACTGTCGAAGATGACTCTGCAACTTCGCGAAACGTGCTCAAGGAACAGTTAGCTGAATATTCCAGTCGGCACCATAGCCGGTGACAGGCAGCGCCCATAATCAGCGCGCCCCGTGACCCGCCAGCAACTCTGTCCGCCGTTCCTCTCAAGCTTACGCGCTGGGAGGTCCAGCATTGGCTCGCCTTCGCCCATGAGACTCTCGATGAGACTATCGGGCGCTTCATCCGCAATTAGCCGATCCTTGAAGCTATCCCGCAGCGAATAAGCCGCGTGTTCTTTGGTCGGCCGCAGTCCATTCTCCAGACGATACTTATTCAACGCCGCGGAAAGGTTGGAAGACTTGTCACGATAACGCGGGACAACCTGCGGCCGCTTTTTCATGGCGGCGAACGCGGCGCTAACCAGCGGTCTCTCTCGCTGCGAGACAGCTGTCTTGAGGCGGCGTCCTTCTGATAGGATCTTCACGTGAGGTATTGGCCCTCCAGAACGATAACGTCTTCCTGCAAGTTCACGACCTTTAAGGCAGTAGGCCCGTGTCGGCTACCACGTACAAGCGTAAGCGAGCATCCTCGTTCAAGCCGTCCAGACCGTGAACTGGTTCGGCCCGACGCGCATCCCGATCCAGCTGCCTCTACGTTGTGAGCACCGCGCTGAATCAGTCCGCTACCAGCGTGTATCGCTCGTCCCCATCGTTGTAGATCGTGTGCTCGCCGTCAGGCCAGGACTTGAGGCGCGATCGCGGGTCGGTGTTGCCTTCGAGAAACGCACATTGAGATCCAGACTTGACCAGGGCATCGGCGCCGCCCTCCAGCACCAGTGTCGGGCAGGCGATAGGGACGCGGCGGCCGTCGAAGACAAGCGCGGAAACGCGCCTCAGTCAGCAAATCCGGATCGTGGTAGCCGAACATCGCCGCGAGCTGCTCTTGCGCCGTGCGGAACGGCGGCGCCTCCGTGCGCGGTGGCGCCCCATTGATACAGCAGGCGTGAACACTGCTGTCGCGAATGGCGGTTAACGCCGCGAGGAGCCCGCCATAGCTGTTACCCGATAGCCCGATCTTCTCATCAGGCGAGCGCATTAGGGCAATCTGGCCGCGAAGCGTTTCGTCACGGAATGGCTCGAGCTCGTGGCAGAGAACCCTACCGGGACCGCTGCCCTCCCCGCCGCGCCGGCGCGGCGCGCGAGCTTGGCGCGCTCTCGTTCTCGAGGCAAATCCGAAGGATAGCGATCCGGGCTGGCCGCCCTGACGTGCCGTTCGCCACCTTGAATCTGATCAGCCTTATCTCCCGCGGCATGGACGCGTTTCGAAACCGGGCACTCGACCTATTCTCCCCCTTCGTAGAAGAGCTCAAGCGGTAGTCCGACCAAAGATTTTCCGATCCAGTCCCGAGCGATAATGTTCGATGGGCCCATTGCACTGGCCGCGCGCGCATCGCGGAAGAAACGTTCGATCGGCCCTCGGCGATAGCCGTAACCTCCGGTCACTGTTAGTGCAGCGCCTGCAACCTCGTTCGCGACCTCGGCGGCATGCACCTTAAACTCGGTTAGCGGGATCAGGATTTCGCTTTGCGGCTTGCCGGCGCGCCAGAGTTCGTCCAACCTCGTTGCCAATTCGAGCCGCCACGGGCGCACCGACTCGACGAGCACCTTGGCCGCGCCGAGCTCTTGCCGGATCACCTGATAATCTGCAAGTCTCTTGTTCCGATCCTTATGCACGAAACTTTCAGTGTGCTTGACAGCGGCATTGAGCGCGCCACGGGCCAAACCTTCCCAGACGGCGCCGAGCCCGATCAGATTGACGGGCGAGACACCGTTGTAGATGATTTCCTTTCCTTGCCCTTCTGCGCCGAGCCGGTCCCGCCGCGGTACCCGCACGTTGTTGTAGCGGATGGGTCCTGAGTGATTGGCGCGCACGCCGAGGGCGTTCCAAGGCTTCGATTCGATCCCGGGAGACTTTCCGTGCACAATGAAGAAAACAATGTCGGCCTGGTCCTTGGCGCCGGGCGTGCGTGTCTGGACCACATAGAAATCGGCCTGACCGGAGCTCGTTGTGAATGATTTTTTGGCATCAATCAGATAGTCGTCGCCGTCGCGTGACGCTTCGGACAGATTGTACCACCAGTGTCCACCGGTCGCGCGTTCGCTGGTCGAATATGTGCCAAGAAGGGTGCCGTTCTTCGCCTTGAGCCATCGCTCCTTCTGGTCATCGTTGCCATACAGGTTGATGGTCTGAGCCGCACCGACGTGCATAACGTAGACAAGGCCGGTCGATGCATCGATCTGACCAATTCGATAAGCAGCTTCGGCGAAATCGACATGACCGAGGCCAAGACCGCCGAAGCGGGTTTCGCTCAAGACGCCGGTCCAGCCCACGTCCGCCAACGCCTTCAAATTTTCTTTCGGAAAGCGGCTTTCGAGATCATTGCGGTCGGCGTTGCGCCTTACGGTCGCATCGATGGCAGCATCCAGCCGAGAATAGAGCTCGAAGTTGTGTGCCAGCCCGGCTGTAACCATGGTCAGTTGATCCTTTGCCGACGAATTCAAACAGCGGCGTGCGTCAGCATTTTCCTCTCTGAAGTCCGTTTGCGGTGAGCCGCCAAGGTAAAGCGCCTTGATGTCGTCGCGGTTAAGCAAGTGCGCTGGTGCACCGGACAGGACGCTATGGCCGTTCGAGAGGACGACTGCATGGGCCGAAAATCGTACCGCGACCTTCGGATTCTGTTCAGCTACCAGGATTGAGAGGCCCCGCATTTTGCTGAGCTGCTTGAACGCTCAGCCGATCGATTTAGAAAGTCAATGCGGTCCTTACTGCCGGACATAGTAGGGAGAGACTGTCTTCACTGTGGGATACTCTGTTCTGGCGACGACCCGCTCGCATCAAAAGGCTGCGGCAGTTCGAACCATGAATCGCGACCTGTAGATCCGCAAGCTTTCGAGAGAGAAAATTCTGCGGAGAGGATCATGAAAACGCGATTGGCAGGCTATAGAGGCGATAATGCGTGTCATATGCCGCTGAGCAATCTGGATGTGAGCGAAGCCAAGCGCTTTCAGGATGACAGCATATGGAGCTGCTTCGAGCGATTGCGAATGGAAGATCCCGTTCACTACTGCCAAGACAGCCCTTATGGTCCATATTGGTCCATAACGAAATACCGAGATATCGTCGCGATAGATGCAAATCATGCGACATTTTCGTCAGAGCGAGGCGTCACAATTGTCGATGTGCCGGATAAGCACTGGACTCAAAGTTTCATCAAGATGGGGCCTCCCAAACATGGCGAGCAGCGCGCTACTGTAAGCACCCGATAGTCGCGCCGGAAAATCTGACGAAGCTCGAAGGCTTGATCCGCTCTCGGGTTAGAACGATTCTGGACGGCTTGCCGCTGAATGATACCTTCAATTGGGTGGATATGGTCTCCATTGAGTTGACGACGCAGATGCTCGCAACGTTGTTCGACTTTCCATTTGAGGATCGCCGGCTCCTAACCTATTGGTCGGACGTAGCTGTTGCTGTTCCGAAAGTAGGTCATGCGATCGACAGCTGGGACAAGCGCAGCACGATCTTGTCCGAGTGCTTGGATTATTTCACGCGGCTTTGGAACGAGCGCGTGAATGCCGACGCCCGCCTGGACCTGATCTCTATGATGGCACACTCACCTGCAACTCGACACATGGAGCCGAGCGAGTTTCTCGGGAATCTGATTCTACTGATCGTGGGCGGGAATGATACCACGCGCAATTCGATTACCGGGGGTCTCCTGTTCATGAACCAGCACCCCTCCGAGCTGCGAAAATTACGCGATAAGCCCAAGCTGGTGTCGAGCGCGGTGTCGGAGATTATTCGGTATCAGACGCCGATCGCACATATGCGGCGCAACGCCGCGGCCGATATCGTCGTGGGTGGGAAACACATCAGGAAGGGTGACAAGGTCGTCATGTGGTATATCTCTGGTAACCGCGACGAAGAGGTCATCGAGAACGCCGACAGCTTCGTCATCGACCGCAAGAACGTTCGGCAACATCTCTCCTTCGGATATGGTATCCATCGATGCGTTGGGCGACATCTTGCGATGTTGCAGTTGAAAATTCTCTGGGAGGAAATCTTGAATGCGCGGCTGGAGATCAGGGTTGTCGGCGAACCCGAGCGAATTGCGTCAAACTTCGTGCACGGTTATTCCGCTCTCCCTGTTCAGATTAAAGCCTAGGCTGTGATGCCGCACGGTTCGGTCCCCTCTTTGACGGCTCTCGTTGGGGTACAGTGCCGAAAGCGGTTGATCGGCGTGGAGGAATGAATGCATCTGGGGAACCGGGCAGCCAACTGACAGGCATTGAAGTGATCTGCGAGCAGCGATGAACGGTGGTGCCCAGCACTGATTGTTGAGACGACGCAATGACGACCGATATGTCGGCCTACGTTGTGGCCGACCTGCTATCGAGAATACTTCTGCAACTTCGCGAAACTTCCTCAAAGAGCATTTGGCGCAATATTCCAGTCGGCAGCCAAGCCGGTGACAGACAGCGCCCATGATCAGCGCGCCAAGCCGTGACGCCGCCAGCAACCCTGTCCGCCGTTCCTCTGGTGTTTGGTCCCGGCATTTGTTGGAGCGATGGAGTTCGAAGCGTTCTGGCTGGGAAGTCCAGCATTGAATCTCCTTCGTCACATCACCCGAACGACATCGGCAAAATGCTACATGAACGTGAAGCGTCTCTATCAACCACGGAACCTTTTCTTTTTGAGATCGGTGTAAGTTGGGAAACTTTGCCAATGAGCTACGCTTCCGTTTACAAGGATTTCGACCGTAGCCCTCTTCTAAACTCGGGCTTATGCCCAGGGACAGCACATCGCGGCTTTCGATGATCGAGCGCATAGAACGCACGCTGGCGCCGCGCCTATTTTTGAGACAGAGCTTCAGGAACTCAAGGAACAGACCCCGAGGCGCGCTCCCGCCGGCTGACTGCCTACAGCGCAGCCGAGCCTTTGAAAGCGATCCGCTGAGGATACTCAGCTCAATTCGAGCCAAACGCCTTTGCCATATTCGGCTTGCTCGTCTTGTGGCCTATGAGTCTCTCGATGAGACTATCGGGTGCTTCAGCCGCAATTAGCCGATCATTGAAGCTATCCCGCAGCGAATAAACCGTGTGTTCTTTGGTCGGCCGCAGTATCGGGCTGACGAACCGAAATATGCGCCGAAATTGCATCGCCAGGCTGGGATGCATTGTAGAAAATGTAGGACTGACTCGGCTAGGAATCGCGCAGCGCCTCCTCGATGTCGCATGCGAAGCTGAGCAGCCTTGCGGTCTCTCCGTCGATGTGGGCAGCCGCGGAAGACCATAAAGAGGACGGCCATCGCTCGACGGCCCGGACGTGGAGGCCGAGTTGCCGCAAGAGCGAGGCCACCGTCAGGCCCGTCGGCCCGTAGCCGATGATGGCCCATCGATGTCTGTCTGAGCCATGAATGTCCTTCCGGATTTTTTGCAGCTTGTGGTACTGGGAGGCATTGGTACAATTTATTGTTTTTATGAACCATATTGATGACGTGGATGCTCCATTATGCGCTTCAAAGGTCTCGACTTGAACCTGCTCGTCGCGCTCGACGCGCTGATGACCAAGCGCAGCCTAACTGCGGCGGCGCGCAGTATCCGTTTGAGCCAACCGGCGATGAGCGCGGCGGTCGGAAGATTGCGAGCCTATTTCCACGACTATCTCTTCACGATGCGTGGGCGCGAACTCGTTCCGACGCCACTTGCCGAGGCGCCGGCCGGACCGGCCCGCAAAGCACTGCTCCACATCCAGCTCTCGATTGCCGCCGATGACACGTTCGACCCGGCCAAATCGGATCGCCGCTTCCGGGTCGTTCTGTCTGACTTCATGGCGTTGGTGTTCTTCCGGACCGTGATTGCGCGTGTCGCGCGCGAGGCCCCCGGCATCACGTTCGAACTGGTTCCGTTTGACGACCAACCGGACGAACCGCTACGGCGCGGCGAGGTGGATTTTCTGATCTTTCCGGAAATGTACATGTCAAACGCGCACCCCAAGGCAAAGCTGTTTGATGAGACGCTGGTATGCGTTGGCTGTCCCACGAACAAGCACCTTTCACGCAAGCTCACTTTCGAACGGTACATGTCGATGGGGCACGTTGCGGCGCAGTTCGGGCGAACTGGCAAGCCTTCGATCGAGGCATGGCTCCTGCTCGAGCATGGCCACAAACGGCGTATCGAGGTGACGGTGCCGAGCTTCAGCATGATCCCACCGCTGCTAGCGGGCACTGAAAAGGATCGCGACCATGCATTCACGGCTGGCTCGGCTTTTCGCAACGACGATGCGGCTGCGGATCGTTGATCTTCCACTGCCGCTACGGGCCTTTACGGAGGCTGTGCAATGGCCCGCTCTTCACAACAATGATCAGGCCAGCGTCTGGATGCGGGAAATCATGCTACAGGAGGCGTCCCGCATGGCGTGAGAGCACAAGCCGTCGCATGCATACCTAAGCGTTTCGCCCCCAATCCTAGCCAAACTGTCCGACGTTATCTGAAAAATGTCAGTCTCC
Source organism: Bradyrhizobium sp. CB82 (assembly GCF_029714405.1). Lineage (NCBI taxonomy): Bacteria > Pseudomonadati > Pseudomonadota > Alphaproteobacteria > Hyphomicrobiales > Nitrobacteraceae > Bradyrhizobium > Bradyrhizobium sp. CB82. The sequence goes on from NZ_CP121650.1 coordinate 7,651,517, forward strand.
TACGATCGACTTTATCTAGCACATCAAGCTTTCGCAATCGGCTTAAGGCCGAAATCAGAGCTCTCATCGGGTCATGTGAAAAAGACCCATAAAGGCCCTCAATCCAAATTTCCGCCGCCTGATTCTATTCTTCCAACGCAAGAAGAAGCTTGAGTTTGAACTGAGGCGCACGACACCTGACCTTCATCACCCACCGGAAGTGACCTGAAGTCGACGCCGCCCGTTTGTGGTGGGTCAGCGCCAGGTCGGCCATGTGCCCGCGGCAACACTCCGCCTCCTCAATCGGAGCCATTGGCGCTCGACGACTTGCGTTCCTCGAACGTCGCATCGACGATCTGGTAGAACGCCATTGGGCTACTGGCGACTTCCCACACCGCCAAAATAATGTGATAGCCCGTGCGCTTTGGAAGGTCGCAGATGTGCTCGCTGGGCTCCTGGGGAATAAGGTTGGCATTCGGATCCCAAAAGGGCTGGCCGGGATTCTGAACCGTGCAGAATGGCTTCACTTCGAACTGCGCGCGCGTGAGCGGCGAGGACGGATTCCAGCCCGTCCGTGTGATGAAGTAGTTCCAACGCCTCGTCAGGTGAACCGCCCCGGATTCCCACTTGAACTTCTGCTTCGCGCCGGGGTGCAGCACAATCTTCTCCCAGCGCGTCGGCGTCTGCTCATTGAGCAAGGGCACATCACCGCGTACGCTGCTGCCGGCGATGTGGCCGTCCTCTGGTGGCGCCGCGTTCTGCACATCGGTCGGCGCGGTCGAGTCTAACAGACCTCCCTTGATAGCCGGGAAGAACTTACCGCTCTCCATCGAGCTTGCCCTTTGCAAATCAATTGGACAATCCTTATTCCTGTGTTCGGCACACAACACGACGCGTGAGGCTGGCTCGGTGAGGCGACCTTGCGCGAACGCGCTCGCAACGACGAACAGCGACGCCGTGCCGCCCAAGAGCGCAAAGCACCAGGGTCGAAATAGATGCCTCATAGTTCTCCTCGCAATTGTCGGATTGTCGATCGGAGAAGGGTCGTGAGACCGAACCAGGTGACCGCCATCAGGCAGCCCGGTCCCGTAGGTGACCACTGAACAGCCCGCTGCCAGGCAGCGCTCGCTTACACCTCGCTCTCTCCAATGCGCAAGGCTATTCCAATGACGGCGCGTATGCAGGCCAACTGAGCTGTAAGGCGGTGGCGGGTTGATTATTTCAGGTAGCTTCGCTTTAGACATGAGAAACCTTTTCATCCGCTCTCCTTGGCACCCCGTTACGCTTTCTGCTTGCCGGCAAGGCGTGCCATGGGATGTAGCAAGTCACCTAAGATGTCGTGGTGCAGGAAGCTCATGACGCGCGCCACCAATCCATCCGGGCCGTCAGTTGACTAAGTTTATTCGAGCGCAGCGAAGCCATCATCGAGCTCCACGACGCCTCATCTCGACGTGACAAGCAAAGCCCCTGGCTTCCAGACGCGACAGAGTCCGAAGCGATTGGGAGCGCGGCTTGGCAGCACGACGGATCTGCACAGCTTCAGGCTTCGGGATCCATTTCATAGCGTCTGTGGCATTGATTTGGATCCAATTGCGCAACCCTCATCTGACCTCGCGGGACAGGTGCCCGCGATGTCGCGGTGTCCTGCAATTGACGTGCCGCTAGAGAGACGGTTCTTCCTTCTCGAAGAGCGGTAAAACGAGATGCTTCGTGCGACACCGCCGTCCTTGTGTCGGGCTATCGCCAACGTGTCGCGAAGCCAACATCGAGCTGGAAAACTGACAGCGCGAGAGTTGGCTCAGTTTCTGCATGGTTGCAGGTATCAGGTAGTGAGTGCCGCTCTGAAGAAAAAGTCGTTCGTTAGCGGCGTCGAAAGAACCGGAAGTCTCACGTGATGCGCAAGGTATCCATTGCTACCGCTCTCGTGCTCGTCTCATCCCATGCGATCGCGAACGACGATTTGATGATGGCAGCCAAACGACTTTTCAAACCGATCCCATCTGCTATCCCCGCGGTGAAAGACAATCCTGTCACGACCGAGAAAGCCGAGCTCGGCAAGATGCTGTTTTTTGACCCTCGGCTCTCGGCGAGCGGGATCATTAGCTGCAATACGTGTCATAATCTCGGCACCGGCGGCGTCGACGCCGGTCCCACGTCCGTTGGTCACGGCTGGCAAAAGGGGCCGCGTCGGGCGCCAACCGTCTACAATGCGGTGTTCAATGTCGCGCAATTCTGGGACGGACGCGCGCCGGATCTCAAGGCACAGGCCAAGGGACCCGTTCAGGCGAGCGCCGAAATGAATGCGACCCCGGATCACGTGACGAGCACGTTGAATTCGATGGAGGAATATGTCGGCAAGTTCAAGCAGGCGTTCCCGCGTGATACACCGCCGGTCACCTTCGACAATTTCGCGAAGGCGCTCGAGGCCTTTGAAGCGACTCTCACGACGCCGGCGGCTCCCTTCGACCAGTACCTGAATGGCGATGCCAACGCTCTGAACGATCAGCAAAAGGCGGGATTGCGGCTGTTCATGAACAAAGGATGCGCCTCCTGCCATAGCGGAATCAATATTGGGGGACAGGATTTTTTCCCGTTTGGTGTCATCAAAAAGCCTGATGCCAAATTGCTTCCTGCGGCCGACAAGGGACGGTTCGCGGTCACTACGGCCCCCAGCGACCAATACGTATTCCGCGTCGCCCCCTTGCGCAATGTTGCCTTGCGGGCTCCCTACTTCCATTCGGGTCAGGTTTGGACTCTCAAGGAAGCCGTGGGAATCATGAGCGAAGTTCAGCTCGGCGCCAAGCTCAGCGAGAAGGAGAACACCGATATTGTCGCGTTTCTGAATTCACTGAGCGGGCGCCTCCCCAAGATCGAATATCCGATACTGCCCACGCGCACAAAGGAGACGCCGGCACCCTCTTTAGGCAGATAGTGTCTTTCTTCTACCAATGGGATCGCTATGCGTCGGGTCGATCTTGTCTACAGTTTACCTGCGGCGCGACTGCTGCGTTCTGCAACGGCCGCGAGTTCGACCGCATTCAGGCACATCGAAGTGATCTCCAAGCATCCCGCTTTCGACCTGAGAGCGGTAACGGAGGTCAGATGACGACAGTCATTCAAAATCTGCTCGCCCGAAAGCAGAAGCTTATTGAGCAACTTGGTTCTACCCAAGACTTTGAGCAGCGCAACAAGATCGAGCGTCAGCTTGAGCAGGTAAACACTGCGCTTGACCTTCTTGATCGACCTAAGCAGACGCGCAAGTGAGAACGCAAGACCAAGGCCCAGCACAATCTGATGTAGAGCTTCTGGTCCAGCAACGACCCGCTCTGGGTGCTGTTGCCGAGCCTCAACGTCGCGCCCTCGCTGAAACTTCGGCCAATGTTGACGCAAACTGGCGGTTCCAGAATTAAACCCGCAGCGGCGACATCAAGCTTAATACAAGGGCTTGATTGCGGTGGCGCTGCGCGGTGTCTAGGCTCGGCGGACCGGACATTGCCCCGTCCGGATCCACCCAAGGCGAAGCTGTCGCGCCAATATATTCGGCGCGGCGCTTCCTTTGGTCCAAAAGCGTTCCCGTGCACGTAGCCTGCTTTCCGGCGTTTTTTTCGCCTGTCTATGGATCACTTTGCTCGCGCTAATCGTCCGTGAGTTATCCCGCTTGGGCGTGAAGGCCCTGGACCGACGACGGCAGCATCCGAGTTGCTCGGCTCCCACTGAGCGGTCCGCCTTCCTCACTCTGGCGCGATCGTCGCAAGTCCATCTTCGATGATTGCGATTTCCTGGCTTACTTGCGCGACGGCTCGACTTGGATCGATGCCGGTGACGCTCGTTAGTTGCTTCAGCAGCTCCCGCCGATGCGCAAGAAGCTTCTCCAGCGCGGCACGATCGTTCAGCCTGACATAGCCGTTGACGATCAACTCAACCGAATGCGACATCTATCACCCAAACAAACAAGGCTCCAAAAGATTCAATCTAGCAGATCAGGACAGCGCGCGGAGCATCGCGCGGCGAAAAACTTGATTGGTAAGACTAACAAGCAAAGCTCCTTGTCGCCATGCACTTACCGCGCCCATTCTGGTAACGGTCGCGAAGGTGCCGATGTTTCGCGTAACGGGGCCTTCGCGGCAAGGGGCCGCCGCCTAGAAGCGACGGCCCCGCCCAACGCGAGCGACCATTGCCAGCGCGGCCGCCAAATGGCAGGAAACCCGTCACTGTATCATTGGCGGCCTTCGTTCCGAAGACGCTGGCACACGCCTCAATGGAAAAATGATCCGTCCTTGCATGCTTGTTCCTACTCAAAATTATCAGGCAACCTGCCGTGAACACGAATAGCATTTAGCAATGTTCATGTCGGACCACCGCATACAACAATCTATGATGGGGCCCAAGGGAGATGCTCATTTGAACGCATCGTTCAGGATCGCCGCAATCCTGGCGCCGGCGAGCGCAATCCGCTGGTTGGCGATCCTGTGGGCCCTCGATTGGTAAGCCTGCGTGAGCTTGTAGGGGCCGTCGCCGCCGCGGATCGGCGGCGCGTACACTGACGTCTTGGCGATCTCGAAACTCTCCCGAATCCAGTCGTTCTCGTCCGTCGATCCGGCATCGGCCGCACGAAGATCCGCCGCGGCGTCGATGGCATCCTGTGGTGGTGCGCTGGTCGGTCCTAACAACCCATCCCAGAAGGCGTGGAGCTCCCTGGCGCTTCCACATTTGGTGCAGCTGATTTTCACGTCGTTCCCGCCAGCGTCGCCATCCTGCTCGGCGTGCGTGAAGCGGGAGGTCGCGTGCAGGGGTTGGTGCAGGTCACCTACGAGATGCAGCAGCCAGGAAAGATCGTATGAGCGTACGTCGTCCGATACCGTCTTGTCCGCAAGCGTCTTCTTAAAGACAGCGACTTGAGTCTGCGCGTTGGGCGATTGCGGCTGCTGCAATGCGGTACCATCTGTCGAGAACGGTTCGTCAATGAAGTGCCAGTACTTGTGGCGGAAGTGATCGGCATAGCCGATATTCTGCGACGCTTCGGGTGTCTGCGGCGCGACATCGCCGTTTCTGTCACCATCGTTGTGATAGTCGCTGAGCGATTTGATCTGGTCCGGCCACGTCGCTGCCTTGACGAAGGCGACTTGGTCGCGCTGGCTCGCCGGCACGCCCTGGATCCAGCCATCGTATTGAGGATTGAGCTTTAAAAGGCGCGTGGCTTCCTGCTTGGCGGCGGGCGTCAGCTGATTCCAGGCCAGCGCAGCTGCCTCCATATGTCCGAAATTATTCCAGGCCTTGGCGGGCGCCGCAAAGAGCACTGCACAGCCCAGCGCGATCCAGAAGCGTGTTTTCATGGAAAATCCCCACTGATAAAGAATGGAAAGAACTAGCTTACGTTGCGAACACGGATTAATACACGTTATTTATGTCTTCAAAAAGAAGGAAGTCTCGCGCTTGCCACGCAGACCGCAAAGCGAGCTCAAATCAAGCGGGGATCGTATTGCCGGCGAGGTCTTGCCTTAACTGCCGCCCGGTCGCCGTCCACCATGCTGCAAGCTCCCAACTTCAATCAGCACTCACCACCGCGGTGACGCGCGGCCTGAACGAAACCTTAAGAGCTTAAGCCGACGGAGGTCTTTCAGACCTAGAGGGCTCGCCGGAATGCGCCGCCCTGTTGATCCACGACATTGTGGCGACCCCAACCTGAAGCCAGCATGACGTGGCAGTCAGCAAGGCTGCGAGCCCAACAGGAACGAGATCTTGCGTATCGCGCCCAAGGAAGGCGCGCGGGTTGCGGTAAAGGAAGGCGACGTTGGCTAATTGACAGCATCGGTAACAATCGTAGCCGCAATATTCTCTCCGCGTTACTACATCTCGCAGGTAGCCAGGACCTAACCGCCGAGAACAAGTCGTGCAGGTTCGCTCGCCGTGCGGCGTCCGGTGATTCACCAGGATGAATTTCATAGCATAGGCCCGTTAGGTGCTCCGTCCGGCCTGAAGGTTTGCCTGCGATTCGAGTTTCGAAAGGGCACCAATCTCGGGCGACCGCAGATCACATGCGAAAGCGCCGGGCCGAATGCGACGAATATTTCTGGACTCGCAGTCACAACTGACTATGGCCGGGTTGGTCACTCGAGAGGCATCCAAAATGAAGAATGCAATGCAATCCTCTTCAAGATCTGTGTGATATCCGGCGGTATTAGGCGGCTCGCAACCAGCGAAGCCATTTTTGATCGGCCTCCCGCCGTGCCTTGAAACGGTCGATGCATTTCTTGGAACAAAGAGCCGTTCGCCAGTAGTAGTAGCGGATCAGACCAAACCTTCCACCACAGATCGCACAGCACTTCGCTGAACCATGCTCCGAATTATGGAAGCTGTTTCGCATTCTCGCCTCCTGTTGGCGTTACCTGGCTTTTCCCTCGGCGCAGCACTGCGCGCGCATGCGACTTCGGCCGGCGCCCAGCCGTCCGGCTTGTTCAGACACCGCGCAAATCACTTGATGTGCACCGATTTGACGAAGCAACGCTCCATTGGAGGGCTTCGCCAAGGCTGCTCACAATAAGCGTAGTTCAATCTTGATTAGTGCAATCAAAAGCCATCTGAAGCCTAAATCCTGCGCTCTGCCGCCAATTTCTGACGAATTCTAACTGGATTGATCCGATGACGCGCATTTGGCAGCGCTGCCGGACCGTTATCACCGATTCGCACTGCCAAAGGGCAAGCCGTTCCCGTCTCGACCTGTTCGATCAGCATGGCCACTGCGGGCAGCTGAGGTGTGACCTTTCTGATTGCGAGCTGACGTGCTGCGTTATCTTAAGAAGGCGGACGGCATGTCGCATGATATTTTAGTGTCTGCGTTTCGATTTCGCACCCCTCAGAAAAGGTGGGTTGCGCGGGCGGCCGGCAACGCACAACCACCACACGACGAGGCCGGTCGAACCGGGCAGAGGCAGGATGGCGGTCGCTCAATCGGCCGTTGTTTCTCTATGCGCTTGTGACGTCGCGGTCGTGCTCAGCAGTAAGCGCCGCGCCTAGCGGGTCATGCCTTTTTACGACGCAGCGTCGCCGCGCTCGATGTAGTCGCTAGAGCTTGATCGCGTATTCCGTGCTCACTTCCGGCCTAAGAATTAGGTTATCGATCAGCCGCGTCGAGCCGACGTAGGCCGCAGCACACAGGGCTGCAGGATGACGCAAGGGACTCAAGGCCGGCTCAAGCGTGTCGGCATCGACAATCTCGATGTACTGCAGCCGGTCGACTTCATCCAAATGCCGCCTAGCGATTGCGATAAGCTTCTCGCATTGGCGCTCGCCTGCACGAAATTCGGCCTCCGCAGCGAATAGACCGCGACTGATCGCAAGAGCTCGCTGGCGCTCTTCTTTACTGAGGTATCGATTACGGCTGCTCATGGCAAGCCTGTCCGGCTCCCGAACGGTTGGCACGGTGACGATCTCGATCGGGAGATTGAGATCAACTGCCATCCGACGCACAACGGCACATTGCTGGAAATCCTTCTGTCCGAAGAATGCGATATCCGGCTGCACCATGTTGAACAGCTTGCAGACGACGGTTGCGACACCGCGAAAGTGTCCGGGCCTGAACGCCCCGCACAATGATTTTGCGAGTTCGCCGGGTTCGACAAAGGTCTCAAACTGAGCCGGATAGACCTCGCGCGCATCTGGAGCGAAGACGATCGCGACACCGGCCTCGCGACACAGCTTTTCATCGCGTAAAAAGTCGCGCGGATAAGTGCTGAGGTCGTCGTTTGGCCCGAACTGAGTGGGGTTGACGAAGATACTTACGACCGTGAGGTCGCATCGCGCACGACTCGCCTCGATCAACGCCATGTGGCCGTCGTGCAGGTAGCCCATTGTCGGTACGAAGCCGACACGTTTGTCACGAGCTTTTGCAAGAGTGCTACGAAGTTCAGATACCGTCGTAATTGTTTGCATGTTTAAGCTTTACATCAGGTTGGATTGGAAGGCGCCCAGTTTGCGATCGCATCGCTCAACCCTTCGGGAAGTCGATAGGATTCTTGTGGCGTCGGGAATGCTCCGTTCCGGACATCTGCGGCCCAGCGTGACAGCGCCTCCTGCAATAGCGGAAAACCCTCGACATAGGTGCGAACGAATTTTGGCCGATGACTTTCAGTTAAGCCAAGCACATCGTGGAATACAAGCACCTGGCCGGAACAGCTGGGGCCCGCTCCGATTCCCATCGTCGGTATTGTCAGTGACTTGGTCGCTCGGGCGGCGAGCTCGGCCGGGATACCCTCCAGGACGAGAGCGAAGCATCCGGCCTCCTGCAGACAGTGGGCGTCGTCGAGCAGGCGCAAGGCATTGTCGGCGTTGCGGCCCTGCACCTTGAATCCACCCATAACATTGACGCTCTGCGGCGTCAGACCGAGATGGCCCATCACGGGAATCTCACAATCGACCAAGGCACGTACGATTTCAGCGCGCTTGGCCCCACCCTCGAGCTTCACGGCGTCGGCCCCTCGCTGCAGGAAGCCTCCCGCGTTGCGGATCGTCTCCTCGGGGCTGAGATGGAAGCTTAGAAAGGGCATGTCGGCTACAAACAAGGCACGAGGCTTTGTGCGCGCCACGGCTTCGAGGTGATGGTTCATCATCGCCATGCTGACGGGCAACGTATTATCGAATCCGAGGCAGACATTGCCAACGCTATCGCCGACAAGGATGATGTCGACGACGGGGTCGGCGATGCGTGCCGTCACCGCATCGTAAGCGGTGGTCATTACGACACGCCGCCCCTCCCCCTTCCACCGCTGCAGCATTGGAATGGTAACGCGCTCGACAGGCGCGTCCGAAATATGGCTCATCTAAAGTCCGATTTGTCGACTGACCCACATAACCTAGAGTCGCCGCTTCCTAGGGAATGCGAGAGAAATTTGTCAAGGGCGAAGAGGAAAAAGAACGCAGCCTCTCTAAAGTTAGCGGCCGGCGCACAGAAACATCCAATGATCGCGCAATCATCGAACAAGACCTACCAGGTCGTCAGCGACATACGGACCAATTGCGCGGCAGGCGCGCGCCGGTCTGCCGGCTGGACGACCGTTCTCATCCTGCCATTACCGGGAAGGTCCCGGCAACGCGGTGACCGTCGATCCCGGGGTATCGGGCTCCTGCCTCGCACATCAAAAGCCAGCTGAGAGCGCCGGCAATCAAGATCAAACGATTGCCGAAAGCAGAGCAAACCAAGCCTGCCGAACGCACCCAACCCAGCGCGGCGGTGCCCGCTGGCGAAAGCCCCCAGCACTCGCCTGCTTGAGGCGCCCACCCAACCGCGATTACGGGATCATCAAGAGCGCATTTTCTTTGCGATCCTGTGCTCCGCGTAATGTCGGCCCCAGAGCCAGTCCGCACATTATCTTCTTCATGCTGCGTCGATGGCCCGTGTCATGAGTGCCGGGTACCCTGTGGGAAATCTTCCGGGATCGGTGCAGGTGCGGATATCGTCGAGGCCGTGCGCGAAGGGGACGATCGAGGAGAACTCTCCACCGACATTCCTGCCGAATGAGATTGTACTTCGCCTTCACGACGAGGGTGCTAATGGCCGCCTGTTCAACACGGCGGAATCTTAGGCCGGTAACTTTGCGCCCCCGTCAACTACCAACGCTAATGATTGATCGCGATGAAACATAGGGGGACAATCGGTTCACGAATGTTGGGCTGACCCAGCCTATGTGCAAAGAATCTCGCAGCAACCAAGGTCCGCTCTCGGAAAGCGGACTTGATGCGCTGACGTGCCAGCGGCAGAAACCTCAGGCTCGATCCCGCGGAGTAAGAGCTCGCGCCTTCTCGACCGGTGGAAGATCCCAGAGAAGCATGGCAGCTACAGCAACGCTCGGTCATTCCGCTGCCTCAGCGCAGCTGAGTCCTCCTTTGGATGGGATTAGCCCGTAGCAGGCAATGAAGATGGCAGCAAACGAGAGAGGCTTTGAGAGATCGATGATCCTGATCGACAACTTTCGACTCCCTTACATTCAACATTGCCCAGATGGTCGGAGAGTGGAACGGTAGGGAAGCCATTGTCTTGTGTAACACAGTGCCACGGAGCGAAATTCGTAAGATAGCTCATGACCGGATCATTCTCTCGCCCGGCCCAGGAAGCCCTCAAGTTTGTCGGCTCGACGATGGATGTTTTGGCCGGGAGCACCGTTCCGGTCTTGGGCGTGTGTTTAGGACATCAATCCATCGCCCATTTTCATGGGGCATCCGTTGCCTTGAAGAGATTCTCCTCAAGGCAGGCCAGCCGATCCGTGCGATCGTCGAGGGTATCACCGGCAACCCGGATCATAGCGTCGAGATCCATGGAACGGATGACGATGTTGCCGAGGAGGCGGTACCCGATCCGGCACATCGTCTCCGCTTGGCGACACTCCAGGACCGGAACACGATCGCACAATGTGTCGATACGCTTCTCACGGAGCTCGGAGGACCGGGGCCGCAATTCGATCCGCAAGCAGCGGTCAGCGTCGCTGGGCAAATCGCGACGGATTCACGGCTTGGCTTCGCCCTGATCATGGAGGATGTGCTGGCCGCCGAAGTGATCGGCATTGCGGTCGTCTCGCAGGTCACCGCGGTAAGGGCGTCAGGCCACTATGGCATCCTGCAGGAGCTCTGGGTCGATTCGCGCTATCGCTCGGCTCAAAATGGGAGACGGCTTCTCGCTGCGGTGAACCGCGAGGCGCGGGCGCGGGGCTGGCCCATGATCGAGGTGTCTCTTCCCTTGGCCGACCGTCCCGGCGCTGAGAGGCTGGTCGCATTCTATGAAAGCATGGGCTTCACATCGGCTGGAGAGCGGCGACGAAGGAGGCTTCCGTGACCTGGCTAACCGTACACATGACACCGGCCTCAACCAGCCCTGGGGCCCTTATACGCTAATGCGGCCGGAACGATTAAGCCATCAAGGGAGGTGGAGGATAGGCTCAATGAGATCCGGACCGGATTGGAGAGCGCGCCGGTGTCCAGTTGGGGATGTCCCGATCGCTGTTGAACTACGTCGGGCCGACGTTGCCGGAATGAATGTTACGCGGCCCTCGTGACGTGGGCAACGGGGTTGATCGTCATGCGATTGTGGCGAGCTTGAAGGGCCGCACGCAAAACCGACAATTGCTTATGCGCCTTCAATCGTCGGAAGCCCTTGTTGGCCTCGATCATGCCGGCCGCGACCCATCGCAAGGCCATGCCGGCATCCCGCCAGCGTTTGACGTTGCGCGTGACGCGGCGAATGGTGCCCATCATGTTCTCGGCGATGTTGGTACAAGCGAGCGATCGACGAAGCTCCTTCGGCAGCTTCAACCGGACGACAGTCAGGATTTCGTCGAGGCCTTCGAGGATGCTGGCCGCTACGCCGGGCCATTGCTGGTCGAGTCGACGCGCGAGATTGCGGATCAATTTTTCAGCCTTGTCGGCGTCATCGAGCTCCCAGGCCTGGCGCAGCACCCGACGGGTGGCCGCATGATGCTCTTTCGGCAGGCGTTCCATGATGTTGCGCGCCTTGTGGATCTGGCAGCGCTGGATCGCAGCGGCCGAACCGAAGGTGCGGCGGATCGCCTTCGACAACGCCTTCGCGCCGTCGGCGATGAACAGTCTTGGCACCGTCGGGTCGAGCCCGCGCGAGACCAGGTTGTCCAGCAGGGCCTGAACCGTTGCGGCGTTCTCGGTCGCCCCTTCCACCAGCGCCAGCGGATGCTTGTTGCCTTCGCCGTCAACCCCGATCGCGGCCACCAGCACGAGATCGTCGCCGAGATGCAGCCCGTCGATTTGGACCACCAGAAGGTCGAGCGCGGACAGATCGGCAGCCATGAAGTCGGCCAGCCGCGCCGCCGACAGCGCTACGAACCTCCGCGAGGCCGCCGACTTCGAAACCCCCGATCCGGGCGGTGCCGGCACGTCACCCTCGGGCAGCCGGACAGCGCGGCCGAACCGGCGCGTCGACACATTGATCAGCATCAGGTTCATCGCCCAGCGACCGAGCCAGTCCTCCTCCGCCGCCGTTTCCCAGCTCGGGATCGTGACCTCGCGGCCGTCCACGCCCCGGACCCGCGGGCGCTCGACCTCGATCTTGCCGCCGTGGAAGCCGATCCGTCCCCGCGTTCGGCCCCAACGGTGCGCCCGCCGCGCCGCGTCGCGACCGTGGCGCGGCCCGCAGGCCGCCGTGACATCCGCCTCCATCATCGTGCCGAGCGCCTCGATCCCTGCCGCAAGGCAGAACCGATCGAAGCTCGCCCGCACTTCTGCAAACGCTTCGTCCACAGCCCCGGTCGCCGGCCAACCAGCCGGTGTGATATCTCTCGTCATGGCGTTGCTCTCCTTTGTGGAATCAGCACCCCGAGCCTACCGGCTCAAGGTGGGCAACGCCGACCTCTTCAGAAATTCAACAGAACCCGGGACATCCCCGTCCAGTTTATCGCCCACTGAAAACGTCCCAGACAAGTTGGTGTCAGTCCTGAGAACCCTCCATGATCCGGACTACGTTGATGCACTCCGGCTCGGGCCGCATCCACAAGAGCCGGAAATTACCGAGCTTGCCAGAAGATATGCCGCGCCTGGTGTGCCGCAGAACACATCCGTCGACACAGGAACCTATCTGCGCGCCCTTTTTGCCCGCCGCTATAGGCTTCGCAGCCGCGACCACAATCGCGTCAAAGCAAAGCCCGGTAAGTTGCGCAAAAGCGTTCCGTCCTCACCACTAAGGAGCGCCCCACCTGGCGCCTGCAAGAGGGCGCCTTCGGCACGGCAGCGGCGGCGCAACTAAGGAATACAGAAGACTGCAAATAGTACGATCGCGGCAAGAGCGCAGAACACCAATGCCTTGCTAACCAGTGCGCGTCTCTCGATTTGCTCGGCCGCATATCCGAAACTTCGCGCGAGATTGAGTAAGCTGTCTCGTTCGAGCTCTCCTGTCGAGTGCTCAGCCTGTAGCAAGTAACTCTGCTCCAGCCGCCGAAACACTTTCGCATCTCGCATTCTGCGCCCATGCACAGCCATACGCATTGTCCCCATCACAAATGCCGCTCACGTCGCCGCGAAGTCATGTCGCCGGTATGAGATGTGCGAAACCTATTCGCGGAGTGCGAGATGGATGTGACTGTTAGCCCACCAAATCAGAGAGTTGAGACTACAGCATCTTCAAACTCCGACGAATCTGCCGTAGCCGTACACGCGGAGGAGAGCCATGAGGTTTGATGAATGAGAAGGAAAGAGAAGGAGGCGAAAAGGGAGCGATGACGGGCGAAGGCACGAATTTTTCGTGGTGAATATGACCAATGAAGAGCTCAAGAGACATGTTGTGGAAAAGCAGCCGTAATGAGGTCAAGCTCGACATCAATGACCTTGAGCCTGGCAGGGGTTCACCGCGAAAGTCCTGTCCGGCAGTAATCGGGATTATTGGCGCTGATCAAGGCGAGATAGAGAGTACCAGCTGAACTGTTACGATCGCGACACCTACGCAGCTGTAACCATTCGCGGCTGCGGAATTGGAGTGCTCTTTATCGATACGAGCCATGGAAACGGTAGCATGAACGTCAACGATGGCTGTGCCCTATTCAGTTTCGGCGGAGGAAAATCGCACGCTCTCGGCCTGGACTCCCGATAGAGGCCGTGTAGTTCACGCCTTGAATGGTGAGATTTGTCTGCGGCTCAGCCACGCTCGGCAGCACGTTATGCAAGCGCATCCCGTGAATGAAGTCCTCCGTCGCCCACTGGTCGCCATGCTGCCAGCCCTGGGGAAGGTACAAATTTAGATTCGGCACCGCAAGCGGCGCGTGAACCGGGAGATATGCCGGATCGGAGGTCGATGCCCCGTTGTCCCACAGCGGAGAAGGATTCGGTTGATTAACACTGTCCGCCGGCGAATGGGTGGGTGAAGCCAATATCTCCAAGAGTTCCGCTGTGTCTAAACTTTCAGTTGGTAGCTGATTAGCTTTATCCGCTGTCCGCCAAATCTCCTCGGGAGAGACAGCCTGAACTGGCAAGGGTAACGCTGGGCTTGGCTGATTAACGCTGTCCGCCGGCGAATGCGTGGGTGAAGCAAGAATCTCCAAAAGCTCTGCGGTGTCCAAATTTTCGGCTGGCAGCAGGCCAGTTTGATCCGAGGTAGTCCGAAGCTCCGCAGAAAGGCAAATCGACCGCGAGGGGATGGGTTGATCATCCAGCCGTCGCAGAAGCTCCTCTGAGTTGACACTTGGCACCGGTGACTGCACGGTCAGAGCCTCCGCGTGTTGATAGCTGTCCACGGCGGAGCCTTGCGCGTTGCGGTAATCGCGGATGATGTTCAACCCGGTGATTAGATTCTTGTTTTTTGAGTATAGGCGTTTCGCACGCCTGATCAGAGACTCGTGATCTAACTTAGCAATTCCTTGGCCCTCATCTTTGAGCACTCCAGCAAACCTGTAAAGTTTGTCGGTATAGTGTTTGACGGTATGCTCGGGTCGCCCGCTGGCAAGAATCGCAGTATCGATGAGATTCTTGTCCTCCCTCGATGGAATATATTCATCCTCCCGACGAGGGACACGAGCAGCTAAAATATCCGGCTCACGGTACTCGCGAAGCACCTCCAACACGGAGGGCATTTTCACGTCATCCCCGAAGTATTCCTTAACGTAAGCGACCAGCGAATCGTGATCGCACGCAGCAATTGCTCGCCCCCGCGACTCGAGACTTTTCGCCAATCTGCGAAGAAGCTTCTCATTGTTCTCGGCGGTAATAGGTGTCCATCTTCGACGTGCAGCAGCTGCGCGGATGGCTCCCTCGATCAGGCTCGCATCCTCTACAGAAGGAATATAACGTCGACAGCCATCTGAAGCCCTGGGCTCGCGGTACTTACGAAGCGCATTCAATGCGGTAACCATGGATCCATCAGCCGGAAAGAACGCATTAGCGTGCCAGACCAACGATTCGTGATCCAGCGCGTCAATCGTCTGGTTTCGAGACCCAAGATGATTTCCCAATACGCGAAGAGCCCAAGTATAAGTGCCGACCGTGTTTGATTGTAAATTCCTCGCAAAATGCTCGGCTGCCGCGTCGATGAGGGTTCGGTCTTTTTCAGTTAGATGAGGATAGCGGGGTTCTGGAGTTGCGCCCGCGGCCGGAGCGGCATGAGCCTGGCGCGCCTCGGCCAAGCGCTGCTCAAAGTCATCTTGCCCGGCCTGTCGCGCTTGCTCTTGCTGCAACAAGTGATAAGCCTCCGGCCGGCCTGACACATCGAATGGATCAACGTTGTTTGCGTCCACGCCAGCCTTACCTTCACAAGGTCGTCGCAAAGGATCACAACTACCAGGGCTAGCTTTCGAGAAGCTGACCGAAATAGACCCCGAGCGCGGGACAGGAATGGCCGACGGACGGATGCCTATTCTCAAATCAGTCCTTCTTTCTGCTCTTGTGTGCCTTGATCTCTCCTCGACATCCGCTGGCCATGCAATCGGCTGATCTGACGCGGATTTCCGTCCGCCGGAAGGCGCAAGCCCTCGCGCGCTGGCGCGAACCTAGCGGGTGCGGCGCCCGTCTCTACGCTCGCCGGCACGGACGCCGGGCCACACATAAAGGGGAGACGAGGTGCGCAAAGAACATTTTGACACGCACCGAACGCTTCGCGACAGACTAAAGAGGAGATAATATGCTTTGTCCTCAAGCCGGAAAGGTGCATCCAGGGCATGCCGAATTCGGCCGCTTCCCTATGCTGCCTTCGCCGCGCCGTCATCGCCGCAGGTGGTTAGCGAACTCGCTTGATCCCCCGCGTACCGACGTTCCCGCGTCCCGACCCTGACGCAGGCTCCAGGCCGACGAAGCAAAGAGCAAGGATTGGATGCACCCTCCGACGGTCTTACGCGCTTTGCCGTTCGTCAGCATGGAACCGAGCGGGTCCGTATTCCGCAACGATCCACTTGCTCGTCGTGACGTTGCCGCCCATTTCGTTCTCTGTTGCCAAGCGGGCTGCTTCGAGCCTGGCTTCGGCAACGGCCAAATTGTCAAATGTGCCGATCAGCGTTGTGTTTGGAAGCCGATACCGAACGTTGTTTGAGCCAAGGATCCACAGTTTCCAGCCCTGCGCCGCTGCTTGCTTCAAAAAGGTCGGGTGCGGATCAGGCTTGGTCTCCTTCAAATCATACGATGCAAGATAGGCAGGCATTATGAGACCCCCAGTGAGAGCAAATAATCACACCACATAATCTAATTCTGTAGGAATTTCAGATGGTCACGACCTGACCCCGGCGAGAAAGCCATCGACCTCCAGTTTGAGACGGTGGCTGCTTTGGGCTAGCGCATTCGCAGATGTCAGTACCTGCGAGGATGATGCCCCTGTGCTCGAGGCGCTCCCTGCAACCTGCCGGATGTTAGTGGCGACCTGCGTCGACATTTCTGCCGCATGTTGAATATTCTGCGCAATGTGCCGAGTTGCTGTACCCTGCTCTTCGATGGCAGCAGCAATCGTGGAGGCGATTTGCGAGATCCTGCCGATGTTGCTGCCGATCTCTGCCATCGCAGTAACCGACTCCTCAGTGGCCGCCTGGATATCTGCGATTTGTCCTGCAATGTCCGAGGTCGCCTTGGTAGTCTGCCTTGCCAGCGACTTTACCTCGTGCGCCACAACGGCAAAGCCGCTGCCGGCCTTGCCCGCACGCGCAGCCTCGATCGTTGCGTTAAGAGCCAAAAGGTTTGTTTGCCTGGCAATTGCGGCGATCAACTCAACCACGCCACCAACCTTTAGCGCCGCGGCGGATAGGTGCTTTATCCTTCGGTCGGTTTCTTCGGCTTGACGCACCGCTCCCCTCGCGATTTCTGCAGATTGCTCGACCTGGCGTCCAACTTCCATAGCAGACGCCATCAACTCGGCGGTACGTGCAGCGACAACCCGAACACCGCCTGAGGTTTCCTCCGAGGCTAAAGCTACCTTGTCAGAGACTTCCTGTGTATCGTGTGCCGTATCCGCCAGGCTGCGCGCGGAAGCCTCCAGCTCGGTCGAAGCGGATGAGAGCGTGTCGAGGACGCCGCTTACCGCATCTTCAAATGTCCTGGCAAGCTTCTCAAGCTCCGCCTTCCGTCGCATCCCCGCCAAGCGGTCCTGTTCCAGATTCGCTGCAAACTCGGCCTGCGCCTTCTCACTCAATTTAAGCTTGAACGATTCCATGGCCCGCGCCATTTCACCGATCTCGTCCGAACGGCCAAGTCCGGGTAGAGTCACCTCAAACTGGCCGGCCGCCAGTTGGCGCATCGCTTTGGTCATGCGTGTGATCAGCCGGGCCATTGTCTGCCCAACAACGATGGCAACGAAACCGATGACGAGCGTGGCAAACCCAATTCCCCAGCCCAGCATCTGGCGGATCCGCGAAGCACGCTCTTCCGCAGCGGCAGCGCTGGCATCAGCTGCCGCGATCGCTTTCAACAGCAGAGGACGATTTCGGCCGTAGATCTGTCCGAGATCATCAACCTGCTCGTCCAATGCTTGTTGCGCAACCAGGAACGCCACGAAGCTCGACCGGTAGGACTCGATAAGCTTCTTCAGTTCCGACTTGGCGGCTGGCGCCAACTCCAAAGCAGCAAGGGCGGTCTCGAACTCGGCGACGCGCTTGTCCAGCTCATCCCCGTACTTCTCCTCACGCCGCAGCATGAAATCCTTTTCGTGCCGTCGCATCATCAGCATCAACACAGTTAGCTGCGGCTGATTGATCTGCGAAAGGGAGGATTCAGCTTCATGCACGGCATTGCGCAGCTTGCTCTGGAGGCCATCATTCTCAGTGAACCCGAGCACGCGCTGCGCTGAAGCGATGTTGTTGAAACGTGTTGCATAAAGGCCGATTCCGGCACGCAGGAAAGACACGTCTTTCAGAGGATCGCCCTCCGGCAAGGAGGCAACATACTCCTCGATCTGATCGAGGCTGGCCAGCTCCTTCCTGATGCCGTCTGCATGGCGCGCGATCAATGCTTCATCGTGGCTGCGCAAAAACTCCAGTGCAAGCTGCTGCGACTCAAGAAACGCTTCTGAAATCGCCGCCAAGTGAGCACGAAGGTGAATGCTCTGGTCTGCCTCCCGCTGAACCTGAGCAACATAATTGAGCCCTAGGATGCAAGTCGTCCCTGTGACGAGCACGCCCCCTATTCCAAGCATGGCAATCTTGGTTCGCAGGCTTGGTCGAGGCCGAAGAATTGGTAATATGAGCCGTAGCGCAATGATTGAAGCGAGCATCAGATTGCCAATCAATCCATCATCATTTCGCCGTTTCTGACCAGCACGCTCGAAACGATGGCTCGGCGAGATGCTGACCATTCGCAGCCTCTAATTTGGGTTGTTGCACGAGATTGACGGAGAGACCGGGCTCGATGGGTATGCCGTGGTAAGCGCGGGCAGGCGGTTCTTTTGCGTTCTTTGTCCTTCGGCTTGCTTTGCGCGGCCGACCGGCTTACTCGCCGATCATCGACCGCCGAAAGACTGGTTACGACATCGGCATATCATGCCCTCGCGCTGCAGACTCGCGGTGCAGGCGGCAGCCAGCGCCTAAATTACGCGATATTAGGCGCTATTGCGCAGGATTCATGTCGCCGAGATCGGTAACACTCATCGCGGCGGGCACGCTTCGTTTTTTCCGGCGCCTTTTTTGATCTCAACCTTTGCCTGTTAGCCAGCAGCTGGCCGGCGGCGTCGCTGAGGCCCTGCTTAATGCCGCGCTTGAGTCCGGCGAAACATTTTGCATCAACATGATGGATTTAACGGGATGACACTGGAGCGCGGCATACCGGCGCGCTCGGCAAGAACTCGGCTGCCTTGCGTCTTTAGGAAAGCCCCGTCGCAATCGGCGTTCAGCGCAGCATGACCGGGGCAACTTCGATGCTTCGATGGGGGCGATCAAAGAAGGTGGGTCCGTCTTTCTGTCAAAGAGGCTATAGGGAAGCTCTTCAAACCTTCGGCGCTGCTGTCAGCTCTCGACAGGCTGCTTCCATGGTACCTGAACGAGACGGTTAAGGGGCGACTTGTCTATCCGGCGTGTGTCCGTACGATGTGCCGTTCACCGAAGTCCCGCGCGGGCTGTCACTTCGCCGCCGCCATCGGCCTGCGGTCGTCGCTCGAAGGCTTCATGCCGACGATCCCGGACTGGGCCAATGATCAGCACACCCTCGTCGGAAAGAAGCTGGGGCGCGGTCTCCACTTCCGCACGGAGAGCCCAAAGCTGGTACCGCCGCCGACAGCCGCCGCCCCCTACGAGGACGAAGCCTACCGGCTGTGGGCGATCCGACAGCGGAGTAGACCGTGAGCTTGCACAGCCTTATTCCGCAATTCTAGGATGTCCCCGGCAGACTTTGGGGGTGGGGCTTGGGGTGGATAAATGACGACATGGTGCTGTACCATGGCTGCAGTGACCAATCGCTTTTTCCGATCAATCAGCAGGGAATTGTTGTCGATGGTGGACCGCACAACATTTCGCACGCTGCGGGAGCATTGCGGCCCGACTTCGGGCCGGGTTTCTATACGACTACTTGGCTTCATCAGGCCAAGAATTGGGCCAACCTCCGCGTTTTCAAAACGCGCGGGCGGCATCCCGGCGCGAAGGCTGTAGTCTTGACTATGCGCCTTGCGCGAAACCGCTTCGCAAATCTTCAATCGCTTATTTTTCCAAGCGACCGCGATAACTTCTACTCCTTCGTTGCATACTGTCGCGACGGCGGGGACCCGCATGCCCACCTTGCATATCGCAGTGGCCCTTACGACGTAGTGGCAGGTCCCGTAACGGTAGCGAGGCAGACCTTAGTCATAGGTCAAGCCGATCAAGTATCGTTTCACACGGCCGATGGCACAGATGCGATTTCAGGGGTAAAAGTTCTTGAGGTCGGCAATCCAACTTTTGACGTGTCACAATGACGTCACTCGATCCAAATCGGGCAGAAGAGCTCGCAGCTTTTGAAGCGCGCTATTGGCCGGTTCTACAAATTACCCTGCGGCGCGTTTTCGACGCCGATCCTCGCATTGCGGACCGCTACCGGCGCGGTTTGATAGAGGCTCCGCCGTTGCAGCGCGCGCTCGCGCTTCACGATGACCCGCTCGACGTCGCGGCCACGCTGACGGGAAAATCCCTGACAGCTGATCGTATTGCTTTGTACGATGACGTGATTTCTTCATTGGCCGACGCTAGAAGGCTCGTCCCAGAAACTCGCGCCACCAAAGTCGCGGAACCCGGAGATATTCTCTCTTCCGCACGCCGCGACGAGGACGCCCCTATGGTCACCGTGATCACGCTGAACAAGTTCTTGGGAGAACTCGGCTATCATCGGCTCACCATTGGCGGCGGTGTTGCGTTTTTTCTGCTTGAGAGGAAGGCTTGGAAGCGGCCGCTACCTAAACGGCTGTATATGGAGACACTTCCCGGGTTGACCGGAGACCGAGAAGAGGTCTACGGGCTCGACCGAATTTTGAATGTGCTAAAAGGATTACAAGAGTTCGCGCGGCGACGGAAGCCAGACAGCAGCATCATTACTCGCATTGAGAAAATTAAGGCGCGTTTGCTGCGAACGCTTACGCCGCGTCGATAAGGTTTGCGGCCTCCCGCGCTCCGTTTTGTGCTGGCTCGCATAAAATTAAACGCGAAATGCGCGATGGCAAATATCCTCAACGGTCGAGGTCGCGCGGTCGCCCCCGCACGAGCCCCGGCCCGGGGGCCGGGTATCAAAGTGAACTTGAAGGGCTACGCGGACCTCGCTACCTTGCATAAGGTCATCGTAAATGATTTCTTCGACGCGAGATCGATGTCCCCGCTTTGCCAGAAGCGGGAACCGATAGTGAGGAGTGAGTATGATGGAGCCGGAGGAGTGGCAACACTTTTGGGGTGAGTTGGACTTTGGTGGCCGGTTGAATTTCTTGAGCACCACCGAGCTAGTGCGTGCACAGCAGGAGGGCAAGTGGAGTGAGACACGCGCCATGGTGATGGCAGCCCTGGATCATGCGATTGCGCTCTTGAGCGCAGGCGAAAGCATTGAGCTGCTGGGTGCAAAGGTAGAAGGTCTGCACTATGGTCGCGAGCTGATGTCTGCGATCAAAGAGGAGGAAAATGGAAAAAAAGATTGGACGGATCGCGAGCCGAGAGCCAAGAGCCGTCGTGTGTTGCGAGCTGAGATGGTCGCAACGCTCAACAAGTATAAAACGTTCTTGAACGATAGTGCGGTGGATGGACCGCCCAAGCCGCGGCTCGTCGAGCGCTCACCAGAGGAGATGCAGAAGTCGGCAGATGCGATCCGGAAGACGCTCGATGACTTTGCTGCTGGTAAGATCGGCAACGACCCGTGGAAACGATGAAGCTACAGTTTTGGCTTGCCGACACACAGCGCTGCATCAAGTCAATCAACCGCTGCGCGCCAGCGTCACTACGGCACGACGGGGATACGCGGCAATCGTCGGGCGCTAGCGGAAGGCCGTACGAAGGCCTACAACGCCCGGCGGCAGGGCACCGGCCAAGCCACGCCAGCGCCGACTGTGAAACTAGGGCCTATCGGGCCCCGGCGCGTTTCCGACGGACTTTCCGCTCATCCAGCGCAGGTCGAAAATACCTTTACTTTCCGGGCTTTCCGCCGTTTTCAACACACCGAAAATATGGCTAGACATCAAGTCGCGTGGTCAATGCGATAGTTTCAGAGCGGGCATCGACGATCCTCAGCAGATGGTTGGCTACCAGGATAATTTCCGCGGCTTCATCCGGATCGTCGAGCGCAACATTTCGATGCGAGTGAGGGTTTTTGTAGGACCCTATCGCGCCGGCGAAGAGGCTAGAACGTGCCTCGCGCTCCGCTTTCTCGGTTGCTTTGTCTGTGAGTGGACCATTCTCAGGATCAAAGGCCTTGCGCATGAGCCAGACGCCGATGTCTTTGTCGCTCAAGCTTGCAGCATTCCTGACGCTGACTTCGACGGCCTTCATAGCTTCGAAAACCGCAGTGTCGTACTTGCCGCGATGATAAAGAATCAAACGTCTTCGCGGATTTTTGGATGCAGTAAATCCTTCGGAAGGCGCTGCGCGCTCAGCGCGCGGCGTGGGTCTGCTTCTTCGGCGAGTTGAGCGGCGCCGAGTAAGCACCCGCGGCCCCGCCGTTCGATCGACGTAAGCAGGGTCAGGAAGAAGCAGTCCTTGCCCTTCCAACCACGCCCATGCCTCTCGAATGGCTTCCTTTATCTCTGCCCGGCGGAAGGGCGGATAGGGTCCGGTGTTGGGCGTTCGGGGATGGCCAATTACAGTGTTTGTGAAGGCCTAGCTCAATCTGCCGTTGGTGAGACGGCATGCTGCGGAGCACTTGAAGAATGCGAAGTCCTAGTTCATCCGGATCGAGCGCCAACAGGACCTCGTGCGTTCGTTTAGAACATCGCCAGGCGAGGCAATCATAATAGGGATGACGGTCGCTGTGTATGCCATCTACTGACCCTCTCGGTATCCTTTATTGTCCACCGACGGCTACTTGTGAAGGATCGTCCAAACCCAGCCCGATCACGCTAGCCGCGGCGACGTGGCGCCAGCTGGTTAGGCGAGAGCCTTCCCCCAATCGAGATTTGAGTAGCCCGCAGTTTGCAGCTCACGAAGCAGCTCAGCCTTCCAAGCGCCGCGATCGTCCATGTCCGTGTAGCCAATACCAGCGAAATCTGAGGGCATCTCGATATCTCCCTTTTTGAGGGCGCAGACGCGCTTGCGGCCCAGACGCCCCGCGAACCAAAACAATTCCCCGATTACGTTCTGTCGCGCGCGCGGCCGAAGGTTATCGGGGTCGAGGCCGCCGACGTCGTCCGGCGTCAAAACCACCACCGCGAAACCCGCAGCGCCGCCATGCGCTTCGAACTTTTCGATTATCGTGCGGCCTTCGTTAGGCTGTCGGTGCAAGACAATCGGCTTTAGACCAGCGCGCTCGATGAGGAGTTCAACTTCGTGCTTGGCTGGTGTGTCTCGTCCATGAACGATAAAAATCTCGTCGTTTGAGATCGCCGCGTTTTGTCGTGGCTGAGGCGGCGTAACCGCTTCTTCCTCGATCTCCACCAAATCTTCTTCGAGCGAGCGAACGGCCTCCCGGAGTAGCGCGAGCGCGTCTGCTTTCCCCTCGGTCAACCATTGGTGAATTTTGTAAAGCGGATCGGACCCGCCGCCCAAGATAAGGGCGCCACGATCGAGATTGGCCGCGGCGCTGAAGCGACGCCCGCGTGATGAATTGTGTCCAAAAACAGCATCGATCGTGTCTGCGATCGCCGCCTCGAGGGCTTTCGTTTCCGGAGCCCATCGCTCTTTGACGCTTTCGGGTTGGAACGTTTCAAGTTCGGAAATGCGCCGCTGAATTCTGTCAATTCCCTGGCGCAGCTGTTGAACTATCTTAGGCGTGGGCAGTGGAGCGGATGGAGACTTGCGGGTCATAGCGGCGAGGGTTCAACAGAAAGGGCGGGATGTTTCATGGGGAAAGCGGTCAGACTTCATCGTGCGACCACTGCGCAGCCGCGCTTCAGCGCGGCCTCGAAGACTTGCTTCAGCTTGGGGTCCGTGAGGATTGCATCCCCGGGCAGGAAGTCGCCCACGATGTGCCACTCGAAGCCGCTGCTCGGCTCGGGGAGCTTCGCCGGATCAAGCACGTACGCGGCGCGGCCGGGCCCCTCCCCGAAGGCGCCTCGTTCGACGAATTTCTGTAGCCGGTTCATTCTGTCCCCTTTAGGCGTTCAGCGGATAGCTGGATCATGGTTGTTCTGATGCCATGGGCCGCTCGGCGAGAAACTTCAGGGCGATCGGCTCGACGTCTTCGCGCCAGTACTCGTCGCCGTTCGGAAGGACGCTTCCCAACATGCCGGCAGAATAGTTGGCCGGCACCGGCCGGCCGGGGTACGCCGTCCAGCGGGCGTTGGTCGGCGCGTGGATGACCTCGTTTTCCTCAACCCTAAACAGGTCTTCTGTGACCCGTGTGCGCGTCATGAGTTGCCCCGGTTGTGCGGGTCGACAGTACACGCGCCACATCGGCCGTGCATGCTCCCGTTGCCGTTTTCCACGTCAAACTCCAGGAGGGATTCGCACGGGAGTTGAACACGGTGGGCAGAGCGTCGGTCGTCCAAAAATCTTCCGGTGCTGACACCGTGCTTACACGGCGACGACAACAAAACGGGCCTCGAAAGGAACGCAATTTAATGCACTGATTTATCTTCTGAATTTGGTCCGAGGGAGAGGATTTGAACCGACCCCAGTCTCCCCGGTTAGGGTTCGGGGAATCGCGATCATCGCAACACCACCGAGAAAGTTAACAAACGCTCACTCCCAGCTTCTCAGCCCGCAGAGTGTCCTTTCCAGCCAGCGCATTGGCTGCATCCCAGATGCCAGCATAGATTTCATCAAGGTCTGCCGCTGTTGCGCAGTACGGTGGCATCACGTAGATCGTATTGCCGAGCGGCCGAAGCAGCAGATTTCGATTGTTAAAGAAGGCCTGGAGCTTCGGACCTATGTCCGCCAGATAGCCGCAATCGCTCGTCTTCAGATCGAGCGCTGTAATCGTGCCGGTTCGACGAACGTTTCCGAAGCGTGCATCGGCCCGGAATGGCTCAATCGCCTGTTCTTGCATCACGGCGATCGCCGCCACGTGTTGGCGAGTATTGGGATCTTGCCAGAGCTCCAGATTGGCTCTTGCGGCGGCGCAGGCCACGGGATTTGCAGTATATGAGCTCGAATGAAAGAATGTGCGCGTCCGATCTTTCGAATAGTGGGCATCGAAAATATCCGCCCGACAGAGTGTTACGGCGAGGGGAAGAGCTCCTCCCGTAATGCCCTTGGAATAGCAGACGATATCTGGTGTGATGTTGGCCTGCTCGCACGCGAACACTGTGCCCGTCCGACCCCAGCCGGTCATGACCTCATCGGCAATGAACAGGACGCTAGAAGCCTCGCAGATCCGCTTCATTTCCTTAAGCACCCAGGCTGGGTACATCAGCATTCCGCCTGCCCCTAATATCAGAGGCTCCGCAATGAAGGCCGCTGGAATTTCGTTTCGACATGCCAACTCTAGGGCGTCCAGCGTGTCCTGCTCACGACCTGTTGCGGGAAACGGGACTGAGGTGACGTCGAACAGTAGGGGTCCGTACGCCTCGTTGAAGACGCCGCGCGCACCCACCGACATCCCGCCTATCGTGTCGCCGTGATAGGAATGTTGCATCACAACAATGCGTATTCGCTGCTCGCCTATATTATGCCAATAGCCGAGCGCCATTTTTAACGCGACTTCGACGCTTGCCGAGCCGCTGTCGGAGAAGAAGACATGCTTGAGCCCCGGGGGCGCGAATTTTAGGAGCTGCGCGGCAACTTCCTCCGCAGGATCGTGGGTATGCCCGGCAAAGATGATCTGATTGAGCTTACCTGCCTGTTCCTGAATCGCGCGCACGATATGGGGATGGCAGTGACCATGCGTCACCACCCACCAAGATGAGATTGCATCGATGATACGGCGACCATCCGCGGTGTGGAGATAGGCGCCATCGCCCCGAACAACCCGCGTCATCTCGTCTTGAAGAGCGTGTTGCGTGAACGGATGCCAGATCGGAGACTTATTCTTTGGCATACAACTTGAAACTATCTGCACGGAATGAGGCTTTGAACGCTGCTTGCAGCGTGTCCGCGGTGAGGTCAGAGAGCCATGGCAATCGTCCCAGCCAACGCACCCGCCCCATTTCTCGGATGACGGTCTGAGTCTCGGCATTTCTTTCGCCAATGAAGGCAATCCCGAGAATGGGGATATCACGCTTTCGGAGAGCCTCTATCGACAGCAGCGAGTGATTGATGGTGCCAAGCTTTGTGCTCGCGCAAAGCACGACTGGAAGCCGCCACCGCTCGAACACATCGATGTAAAGTGTGTCGCCGCTCAGCGGCACCATCAGCCCGCCCGCGCCCTCTATAACCAATGGCCGTCCCCCAGTATCCGGCAAATCGAGCGAATCTGCCTCGAGGCGAACTCCGTCAAGCTCTGCGGCATAATGGGGCGAGGCGGGCGCTCGAAGACGGTAGCGCTCTTGCAAGATTCGGTCGGCTGAGAGGCGGCCCAGCCGCGCGACGGTCTCGGTATCGGTCTCTCCATCGAGGCCGGCCTGAATGGGCTTCCAATACTTTGCGCCGAGGAGGTTCGCGAGCCCCGACGAAAACACGGTCTTTCCGATTCCGGTATCCGTGCCCGTTACCACGATCCTTCGACTCATCGAAGTATACCTTCCGTCTCCTCGACGAGGGCATCGAGCATTGCACGCACGTCAGCTTCCACGACGTTAAGTGTCAGCGAGATTCGCAAACGGGCCGTGCCCGCCGGCACGGTTGGAGGGCGGATTCCGCGGATGTCGAAGCCGCGCGCCTGCAGCGCAGAAGCGAGCCGCATCGCACGCGCGTTGTCGCCTACGATGTAGGGTATGATCTGCGAGTTCGAGAAACTTTTCCAACCGAGGTTCTTCAGCTGTCGATGCGTGAACGCGACCAGCTCGATGAGACGCTGCTGACGTTCGGGTTCTTGCTGCAGGATCAGCATCGCTTCTCGCACGGCAACGGCGATCAACGGCGAGGGGGCGGTGGCGAAGATAAAGGGGCGACACCGATTGACCATAAAGTCTCGCAGGACGCCGGACGCAGTGACGAGCGCACCCGCAGCGCCCAGCGCCTTGCCGCAGGTGTGAACGACCAGCAGATTTTCTCGCCCCTCATAAGGTGCGGTGAGCCCCCGTCCATTTTCACCGTAAACGCCTGTGGCATGAGCTTCATCCACCATCAGGAACGCATCATGCCGGTCGGCGAGCGCAACCAGTTCGTTGAGCGGTGCAAAATCGCCGTCCATGCTATAAAGGCTTTCGGTCACGATCCAGACACGCCCAACTCCGCCCTTTGTCCGCCAGTCACGAATCGTGCTTGCAACCGCCTCTGGGTCGTTATGTGCGCTCATCCGAAAGTCAGCGCGGCCGGCTCGCGCGCCTTCATGGATGCTCGCGTGCACCAGAGAATCGAGAACGAGCAGATCGCCCTTCTGCGGCACCGTCGTCAGGACCGCAAAATTTGCGACATAACCGCTGCCAAAAAAGAGCGCTGTCTCGGCACCAAAGAACCGGGCAGCTTCAGCTTCCAGACGTTCGTGCTCCTCGCAATTGCCGCGCAGGAGCCGCGACCCGCCGGCCCCGATCGGTGTGCCGGCCTCGATCGCGGCCAAGATAGCCTTCTTCATGCGCGGCGCGCTCGCGAGCGCCAGATAGTCGTTCGACGTGAAATCGATCCCCGCACGCGGATTGAGACTGCGCAACCGGTGGTCCTCTTTCAGGACATTCAACGCCGAGGCATATGGGGCAGCTTTTCCCGCGTGGACTGGATTCATTGTGGCACCTGAGGGCATTGAAATTGTGCAAAATTCTGGGCGGTCGCGCAGAAAAGCGGCTTCGGTTGGCAGCTATCGCGATCAAACCGGCAATATTCGATTTTCTCGATCGACCCGCACAACACGTGGTCTGAATGTCTTGGCTTCCGCCTCAGCAAGTAAGGCGTATGAAAGGATGCTAATTTTGTCTCCGGGTAGCGCTAGTCGCGCAGCCGCACCGTTCAAGTTGATAGTCCCCGAGCCGCGCGGCGCCTCAGTGACATAGGTGGCGAACTGGGCGCCGGTTTCGACGTTGTGAATTTCGACCCGTTCGTTGACCAGGAATCCCGCCGCGTCCAATAGCGCACGATCAATTGAGATTGAGCCTTCATAGTGCAGATCGGCTTCGGTCACCGATGCGCAGTGGATTTTGCCTTTCAACAAGGTAATCTGCATTTCTCAACCGTATCTTGGAGGTCTGCACGCCCTTCGCTTGCTGCCTCTTTTTGGCTAGCAAGGGCAGACGTGATGCCGAGCTTGGTTAGCAATCTGGCGTCGCGGTCGGCTGTCGGATTTTTTGTCGTGAGCAGCACGTCCCCGATGAAAATTGAATTCGCTCCGGCCAGAAAGCACAGCGCGTGCAATTCGTCAGTAATGTCACGCCGTCCGGCTGACAACCGAATCACGCTTCTGGGCATCATGATCCGGGCGGTTGCGACCAGACGCACCAACGCGATCGGATCGGGAGCCTGCGCGGTATTAACGACAGGAACCCCCTTGACCTCGTTCCAAAGATTGATCGGCACACTTTCGGGAGGCTTTGGGAGATTGGCGAGCAGGACGAGCATGTCGAGTCGATCTTGAACCCCCTCCCCCATGCCGATAATGCCGCCGCAGCAGACCTTGATGCCCGCCTCGCGCACGTGCTCAAGCGTGTCAATTCGGTCCTGCAGCGAGCGGGTGGTAATGATGTTGCCGTAAAACTCAGGCGAGGTGTCCACGTTGTGATTGTAGAAGTCGAGCCCCGCCACGGAAAGCCGCGCCGCCTGTTTCGGCGTCAGCATGCCGAGCGTGACGCAGGTTTCCATGCCAAGATCTTTGACGGCGCTAACCATCTCGCAGACCCGATCGAGATCGCGGTCCTTTGGGCTTCGCCAAGCTGCAGCCATGCAGAAGCGGGTCGCGCCTGCCTCCTTGGCGCGCTGCGCGGCAGTGACGACGTCGCTGCAATCCATCAGGCGGGTCGCTTTAACCCCTGTCTGGTAGTGCGCGCTCTGCGCGCAGTAGCCGCAGTCTTCCGGGCAGCCCCCCGTCTTGACGCTGAGCAGGCTAGCTGTTTCGACGTGGTTTGGATCGAAGTTGTCGCGGTGAACACTTTGCGCTCGAAACATCAGCTCGGCGAAGGGCAGATCATAGAGCGCTTCGGCCGCGGCACGTTCCCATGTCCCGCCGGCTTGCGCGAGCTTGCAGCTTCCGTTCCGGTCAACTCCATCACAAGGGTCCATGAGCTCGAATCCATAATCATAGATAATCACGCAAATTATCTATCGTCAGCGACATTGCATCGATGCTAATCGATGCGATATCGGGGCGCACCCATTTTTCCGATAGATAATCTATGATCGAGAACAGGACGACTGCTGGACGCATTGCCGAGTCGATTGGCGAGCGCATTATCAACGGCGCACTGCAGCCAGACTCCCCGCTGCGCCAGGATCATGTCGCGCGAGAATTCAACTCAAGTCACGTTCCGGTGCGCGAGGCTTTTCGACAACTGGAGGCTCAACATCTCGTCGTGAGTGCACCTCGACGAGGCGTGCGGGTTGCTCCGCTCGATGCGAATTCGGTGAAGGAGATCG
This sequence comes from Bradyrhizobium sp. CB82, assembly GCF_029714405.1. Lineage (NCBI taxonomy): Bacteria > Pseudomonadati > Pseudomonadota > Alphaproteobacteria > Hyphomicrobiales > Nitrobacteraceae > Bradyrhizobium > Bradyrhizobium sp. CB82. Next base: position 7,680,655 of record NZ_CP121650.1, read on the forward strand.
CCGAGATGCGTGCTGCGCTAGAGGTGGTCGCGCTGCGCAATGCAGCTCCAAAACTCTCATCGGTCCACATGGCACGCATTGAACTTGCCCTGATTGAAGGAGACAATGCCCAGACGATTGAGGATTTTGAGATGGCCAATCGGGCCTTTCACTACGCCCTGGTTGCGCCCTGTGCGATGCCGCGCCTGCTTGCAAGCCTCGATGAGCTTCAGCTTGCCAATTCTCGGCTGGTCTTCGCGATGGCGCGAACGGCCGGCTGGCGCCCACGGTCCAACCAAGATCACCGTCTGATTTTGCAGGCCCTACGAAGCCGCAACCTTGACCAAGCCTGTAACCTGCTCGCGCGTCACATTCAAACCATCGAGCGCCTGGCCCTTCAGACCTCCTGATTAAGAAGCGCCACTCCCGAGCTGAGTTGCAAAGTTGGTGGGCACAACAGCGCGAATTATCGATCATCAACCAGCGATGCAGCAGAGTTGTGTTGCGGAAGCCGCGATCCCAAGCTAGTTAGGCGCGCCATCTCTCATAGCACGCCTAGAGTGATCCATGATCCGTCATATTGTTTTGTTCACTGCCAAGGATGAGGCGCATATCGACCGGATCATCGAAGGCCTATCGGTTCTGACGACCATCCCGCATGCAAGCCGGCTGGAGGTTGCTCGCAACCGCAAGAGCGACCAGCTCGGCAACGACATCGACGTCATTGTCTATGGCGAGTTCGAGAGCGAGGCGAAACTGGCAGCTTACAAGGCGCATGAGCTGTACCAGGAATCGATCAGGCGGGTACGTCCGCTCCGGGAGCTACGGTTCGCAGCAGACTACGATGTATCGACGGATGTGCGGTTCCTCACTCATCGCGCCGTATCCAAGGGCGGGGGCTAAACTGAGCCTCAGTTCCTCGAGCCTACAGGCTCCTATCCTCGATCTCTTGGCGGGCTATCCTCGCCAGCATGCGGACGCTATTCCCTGATGACTGATTGCCCGATCCACATCCGCGAACTGCCATGGACGACTCCTGTCGTGGCAATGCGGCGCCTCGCCGATCGAGCTCATCTTACGTTCCTTGATAGCGCAGCAAGCCAGGAGCCGCTGGGGCGTTACTCATATCTCGCCTGTGACCCCTTCGGCACTTATATGGTCGAGGATGGACGGGCGAGTTGGAACGGACAAAAACTTGGCGATGACCCATGGGGAGCCCTTCGCACGCTGCTTGCTAGGTATCCGCAAGAGCACCGCCCTGGTCTGCCGCCATTTCAGGGCGGAGCAGCCGGGGTCTTTGGGTACGATCTGAACAGGACATTGGAGCGATTGCCGGTGCCGGCAGCCTCCGGACACCGCTTACCTCAAGCAACCCTGCATTTCTATGACGTAGTCGTCAGCTACGATCACCGCGAGAACAGATGCTGTATCGTTTCGACAGGCTGGCCGGAGCAGGATCCCGCGCGCCGAGCCGTGCGTGCCCGCGGTCGGGCCAATGAGTTTGCAGCTCTCCTTGCCACCCCAAACTTGGCGAGGAATGACGCCTGCGGCACGGTCGGACCATGGCACTCTAACTTTAGCCGCGCGGGCTACATTGCGGCGGTACGGCGCGTGATCGACCTGATTCTGGCTGGAGACGTCTTTCAAGTCAATATTGCGCAGCGTTTCAGCGCCCGGCTACCGACCTCATTTGATCCGGTCGCCTTCTACTGCCAACTGCGGTCATTGAACCCCGCACCGTTCGCAGCGCTGCTGCGTCATGGCAATCTCACAATTGCATCAAGCTCGCCGGAGCGCTTCCTGAAGCTCGACGGACGAGTCGTCGAAACACGCCCCATCAAAGGCACGGGCGTGCGCTCCACTGAGCCCATGGAAGATCAGCGCCAGGCTCAACTCCTGGTCACATCCGACAAAGATCGCGCCGAGAACATCATGATCGTCGACCTCCTGCGGAGTGATCTGTCACGTGTATGCACCCCAGATTCAGTTGATGTTCCTGCGCTGTGCAATCTCGAATCCTACGCTTCTGTGCACCACCTCGTATCAGTTGTTACGGGCGATCTAGAAAAGAGCCATGACGCCATCGCACTTCTTCAAGCCTGTTTTCCAGGCGGCTCCATTACCGGGGCGCCGAAGGTGAGAGCGATGGAAATTATTACGGAGATCGAGCGAGTAACGCGAGAGGTGTATTGCGGAGCGATCGGCTTCATCGCCTTTAGCGGCCACATGGATACGAATATTGCGATTCGAACTGTTACGATCGACGACGGCTTGGCTGTGTTTCACGCAGGTGGCGGGATAACGGCGATGTCGGATCCAGCGGCCGAATACGATGAGACACTCGCCAAAGCACAGCGAATGTTTGATGCGTTTGCCGCCAATTCGTCCGGTGCCCCTTGATTGTCGTCATCGACAACTACGACTCCTTCGTCTTCAACATTGCCCGATATTTCCGCCGGCTTGGTGAAGCAACGGAAGTGGTCCGGAACGATGTGATCAGCACCAGCGATATCGTCCGTCTCAAGCCGCGCGCCCTGGTGATCTCCCCAGGTCCCTGCTCCCCGACAGAAGCGGGAACATCTACCTCGATTGTTCGCGAGCTTTCAGGTCGTGTCCCGATTTTAGGCATCTGCCTCGGGCACCAGTGCATCGGGAGTGTTTTCGGTGGAAGGGTGGCACGTGCACGTCGTCCCATGCACGGTCGGTCCTCACATGTCGGGCATGAGGGCAGAGGGCTATTTGAAGGACTCCCTTCTCCTCTTTGTGTGGGGCGCTACCATTCCCTTGTCGTTGAGCTCGATCCATCAAATGCGTCGCCGCTTATGGTTACCGCGCGTTCGGACGAGGGCGAGATCATGGCTCTTGCGCACCGCGATCAACCGACCTTCGGGGTGCAGTTCCATCCCGAATCGATACTGACCCCACAAGGAGACGCTCTGCTAAAAAACTTTTTGCGATTGGCAGAGAACTTTCGAGCATGAATACGTACGCCTCCACCATCAACAGCGGCATTCCCGACGCTTCAAGTCGTCGCACACGGTTTTCCGTCGGCAGCCCATCGAGCGCGCTTTCATCTTAGGCGAGGGGAGCTTACGTCGCTCAGGGCACGTCCAGTCTCCACATAACCCACAACCGCGCGATTTACGCCCATCCGCCCATCTTTTCGCTGTCCTTAAGACGGGCTCCAGCACCTTTGCGGTCAGCGAGGAGATGCAACCTTACTCAAAACATCCTCTTAAGTGCGGCGATAAAACGGCTTGTATCTCACGTAGTGTCAGATTGTAGGTTTCCATGTGCAGCAACCGGCCGCCCTCTTCAAGCGGGGACGACCTTACGCAAGTGCAAGAGAAGGCTTCGTGGATACGCTGGATGTCATTGGCGTCGGGATCGGACCGTTCAATCTCAGCCTGGCGGCGCTGATTGAACCGACACCTCTGCGCGCATTGTTCCTGGAGAAGCGCGGCGCATTTTGCTGGCATCCGGGATTGGCGTTGCCCAACAGCCGGTTACAAGTATCGCCATTCAAGGATTGCGTGACTTTGGTTGACCCCACCAGTCCCTATTCATTCCTGAATTACCTCGCAGTAAACGGGCGGCTCTACAATTTCGTCAACAAACGCAACGCGTCGACCTCGCGGCGGGAGTTCACCGACTATTACCGGTGGGTCGCACGACAACTCGGCACGCTCCGCTTCCACGAAGAAGTTTTGGATGTGGCCGCCTTCAGGGACGCCTATCGCGTCAGTACGGGCACAACCACATATCTGGCGCGCGCCGTGGTGATTGCAGTGGGTGTCGAGCCAAAGATCCCCCGGTGCGCCAAGCCCCTCATTTGCGACACGGTCTACCATGCGGCTGACTATCTAGACCGGGGTTCGCCTCGGAGCGACGAGCATGTGCTCGTGGTGGGAGGTGGTCAGAGCGGCGCGGAGATTGTCGAGCACATGCTCAATCGCCCCGATACCACTCGGATTACCTGGATCACGGCGCGCTCAAACCTTTTCGCAATGGACGACACCAGTTTCGTCAACGAGGCCTATATACCCGGTTATAGCCGGCGCTTTCACGCCCTGCCGCTTGCGCGCCGCCGAGCTATCATCGCGCGTGAAAAGCTGACGAGCGATGGCATTTCTGCCGAACTATGCAATCGCCTCTACGACATGTTGTATGAACGAGACGTGGAAGGCGCGCCATCTGAGAGCTTCCATTTGCTCTGCAACGTCACCCTGAAGCACATCAGGCACCTCAACAAGCGCTGGCAAGTAGAACTGAACGGTCTCACCAGGCAGCAGCATCGCCGCATCGTCGTTGATCGCATCGTGCTCGCCACGGGCTTTCAGCCGCGCACCCCCCTGTTTCTACGATCGCTCCTCGGCAGCGCGCACATGGAGAATAACCTGCCCGTGCTGGGGGCGGACTACGCCGTCAGCTTCACCCAGAAAATGCCAGGACCGGTCTATTTGCAGAATCAAAGCCGCCTGCAGCACGGGTTACAGAGTGTAAACCTGTCGCTGGTGGCGTACCGCAACAGCCTCATTATCAACAGCCTCCTCGGACAGCCGTTCTATCTGGATCGATCTGAGCACTCGCTCGACGGATATGAGAGTCCGGACCCTGCAGAGCTGGACGCTGTATCGGAGGCAACGACATCGGCGGAACACATGAGCGCGATCACATGAGCGCGGCACGGTCTTCTATCTTGCGTATTGTCGATGTGCCGCCTGGAGCTGCGGACCGCCTCGCTTGCAGATTGCCCTACCGCGCCTCCGGGCCATTTTTGCTGGCATCGAGTATCATCGCTGCAGCCTATGGCTCGAGCTTCATCTTGCCGGAATATATGGAAATTCTTGGGTTGGAGCGCGAGGTCGCGGGCTTCATTATCTCCAGTGGCATGGTTGCGACGATCGTGTGTTGCTGCCTGGCTGGTCGCCTGGCTCAGCGTGTTGGTATCATGCCGACGATGGTTGCCGCCTCGGTCGTGATGGCGCTGGCGATGGCAGCCTTTGCCGCCGCAGTGTTAGATGCGCGACTAGCCTATGCAGGCGGCATGCTCGTCGGTGTGGGATGGTCCGTGTTGTTCATCCTGTCGCCGCTGCAGATCATCCGCCATCTACGCCCCACGGCCCGTATCCAACATCTGACGATCTTGTCTGGCGCACAAATGGCCGGGCTTGGCCTAGCGGCTCCGCTCGGCCACTTTCTAACGGAATACACGGGCTCAATGGCGATCACGTACGCATTGTTCGCAATCGCCTGCGTCATCGCGGCCATCTGCATAGGCGTAGCACGGCACGCCATGTTGAGGATCCCATCTGTGCCCATGCCTCACATCGAGGTCACCTTGGCCAAGACGATCGCCCTGCTACGACACGCGACGGCCGCGCCGATCCTGATGATCGCGGTTGCGGCCTGCGTTTTCTCAGGGCTCTCGACGTATCAGAGCGCCTATGCGGTATCACGTCACCTCAATCCCGACCTCTTCTTCCTGGTATTCACCGTGACCAGCGTGGCGCTCCGCTTCTCGGTCGCTCATATGCTGGATCGAGTGCCCGTACAGCAGCTTGCGCTCACGCTCATTATCGCGACCGGTGCCTCATTGGCTTTGTTCATGGTCAATCCTGGCAACGAACTGCTCTATATTCTGGCCGCCGCAATCTTCGCCACAGGCTACGGGCTCAGCTATTCCACACTCAACGGAATAGCCGTCAATCTCGCCGGCGAGCATCTCCTCTCCGTACCAGTTGCCTCACAGATCTTCACCTTAGCCTATTTTATCGGATCGTTCGCCTTTCCGGTGCTTGGAGGGCAGATAATCAGAGAATTCGGCATCAATGCGATGTTGCTCACGCTATTGGGTGCGACCGTACTTAACGGAGTATTGGCAACCGCACTCCGCCCAAAGGCAAGAATTGGCTCTCTGTAACATGAGAAAGGAGTTCGCAAAATGCTGACCGACGCACAAAAGGCGAAATGGCATCAAGATGGATATCTTCGGCTTGAAGGCTTCTTTGATACGCCTACGCGTAACAGGATCTCTGATTTCGTGGAGGAGGTCGCGCGCTGGGACGTAAGCACCGACAAATGGATGAAGTGGTTCGAGAAGACCACCGATGATCGTAAGATTATCTCAAAGGTCGAAAACTTCCTGGACTACCATGATGCTCTACGCCAGACGCTGCTGGACGACGGTCGCATTCGCACCGCGATCGAGACGCTACTCGATGAAGACACGCGGATGCTCAAGGAGCTGCTGATCTTCAAATACCCCGATAGCGGCGGATACCGCCCACATCAGGACATTTATCATATCCCGCACAAGCTGCCGGAGCGAATGGTGCATGCCATAGCAGCCATTGCAATCGACGATGCGGCTCCCGACAACGGAGGTCTATTTTTCAGTCCGGGGCGGCATAAGGAGGGGGTCTTTCCCATGGATGCCGGCGGCGTCATCAACCCGGACGTGGCCGAGAGCTTTGAATGGGAACCGACACCGTGGAAGGCGGGCGACGTCTTTATTTTCGACGACTACGCGCCCCACTACTCACTACCGAACAAGAGCGATCGCTCTCGCCGCGTGATTTATTTGGTGTTTCAGCGGGCATCTACCGGCGGCCCTGATCGTGCCGAGTACAACCGGATGAAACGTGCCTATAACCCGCCTGAGGGCAAGGTATCTGACCTTGAAGATCTGAAGAAGCCTAACGGCATCTTTTATCGTGATGACCGCAACTCCTGAGGAAAGACGTGTACACAAAGCAGATCGATCGCTCTCTGATGCGAACCGAATACGGCGCGCTGGTTTGTCGCTTGCTGGAGCATTTGCCGGATGATCTCAGCCCCGAGTTCGGTGCCTCGGTCGTTGAGGTCATACCTGGAGGCGCGGTCGATCTGCACGCACACCATGAGCACGAATTGTGGGTGCTGATCTCTGGTGAAGGAGAATTCGAAGCTGGCGGGCAGACCCGCTCGGTGAAAGACGTGACTTTATTCTACATGCCACCACATCAGATGCACGCGATCCGCAATCTTAGCCAGCAGCGCCCCCTCAAGTTCCTGTCTATCTGGTGGGATTGACGTGCGTACCTATTTCGTATGTCCAGCTCCCCCCTGCCCTAACGGCAAATTGCACCTCGGTCACGTCGGCGGCGTATACTTGCTCGCCGACATCTTCGTACGCTTTCAGCGTATGGCCGGCCATCGCGCGCACTATATCACCGGCGCGGATGAGCACGGCACGTATACGCTCGTCAAGGCGCGAAAGCTCGGGCAGAGCGTTAGCGAGGTCGCACAAAAGCACATTGACGAGATCCTGCAGGGCCTGCGTGCGCTGCAGATCACGCCCGATGTCTTCGTTCGCACGTCCAGCGAGATACACAAGGAGAACGCTCTTTCGATTTTCCGCGAGCTGCAGGAGGCCGGTTATGTCAAGGTCCGAAATGGTGTCCAACTCTATTGCGAGCATTGCGAAGAATTTGTCGCGGATTCGCTTGCCACTGGAAATTGTCCGGCATGCAACTCGGCTACCGACAGTAATTTGTGTGAGACCTGTGGCCTGGCAATTCGGCATGACACATTGCGCAATGCCCGGCACGCCACGTGCGGCCACAAGCTTGGGCTAAGGTCCATTGAGCAAGCCGTGCTCGATACGCCGCGCCTCACCCAGGCGCTGGACACAGCTATTGGACAAAGCGCCTGGCCTGAGTCGATACGAGACCAGGCGCGGGCTTGGCTGGCAAGTGATAAGCATGGTTTGCCGATGTCGCGCCAGTTCAGTCATGGTGTGGAGCTACTTGAGCCTGAAGCTTTGTTCGGCCAAACCCTGCTCACATGGTTCGAAGGCTTGTGGTGCTTTGACACCGGAATTCGGGAGCAATGCGCCAACGACTTTCGGGATGCAAGATCAACCATGCACGACCCTCGCACCAGGCTTGTGTTCTTCATGGGCCAGGACAACCGCTTCTACTACACGATAGGTGTGGCCGGCGTCCTGCTCGCGCGCGGCTATCCAATTCCCACAAATCACTCGGTCCAGGATTTCTACAAGCTCGAAGGTGAAAAGTTTTCAACCGGTCGCGACCATGCGCTTTGGGCCGACGAGGTTGCGCGCGACGTGGATCCCAACGTCATTCGTTACGCGCTCGCTCGAATCGCACGGCCATTCGGCAGAGACGAAAACGAATTCGATGTTGACGGGCTGGTCGCGGCGGCATCACACCTTCGGGTCTTTGAAGATGCATTGCGCCAATATGCAGGCAACGCACGCACATTGGACAGCAGACGTCTGCGGTCTCGTCTGCGCATCCTGGCTCAGCGTTACGCGGATGCAATCGAGGAACTCCGTTTCTGGGACGCGCTTGATTTTGTCGATAGGTACTTCGAGGCAGCCAATTTTGCGCGTGACAACAGCGGCATGTGGAACGCCATGGAGATCTCGCTATTCCTGAGCCTGCTGTATCCTGTGGTACCCGAACTAGCGATGCGATATGGGCGACATTTCTTCGGTGCAGCCTGGCAGCCGTCCTTCAAGTTGGCAGCGAAAGCTACCCTGCCCCCGAAGATAGACTTCCCAGGCATCAACGCCGCGGTACCTGCACATTTTATCGCAGCGTACAACGAGCGTTTTCGCAAACGCCAAGCCAAGCAAAATAGCGGGAGATGAACGAGAAGCCATGAACTCGACTGTCTCCACGCGCAGCTCTCTCGCTCAGGGGTTTGCACCGTTCAGCTACTCGAGTGCGAAGCAGGGCATCAATTTTGCCTATGGGCTTCCCGATCCGGCGATGTTCTCAGAGCTGGCCTGGCCGGACGCATTAAGCCAAAATACCGGCGTCGCCACGGCCGATCTGCTTCAGTATACCGACGCGGTGGGTTTGCCCAAGCTCCGGACACGTCTCGCACAACGCTATAATGTGCAGCATGAGGAGGTTATTCTTACAGCTGGTGCTTCACAAGCTCTGCAATTGATCGGCGACGTCTTGCTCGACCCAGGCGATATCGTTCTGACTGAGGACCCGTCCTACTTGGGTGCACTGCGCATCTTTTCGATCACGGGAGCGACCATCCTCCAGCTTGGGATGAATGCCGATGGCGTCGATCTGAGCGCGCTTGAAACGACCTTGCGCCGCGAGCCCCGCGTGAAACTTTTCTACACGGCGCCAGCATTTCATAATCCGACCGGGCGCCAAATATCGCGCGCCCATATGGCGCGCGTTGCCGGGATGCTAGCCCGGCATGGTGTGGCGTTGGTGCAGGATCTCGTCTATTCGGAGCTGCCGTATGACGGTCCAGCTGATTGGCTGCCGCCGGGTGGCAACGTCATAAATGTCCACAGCATCTCCAAGATCGCGGGACCCGGATTGCGAGTGGGCTGGGTGCTCGCGGATTCAGATGTCATCAACAGCCTGGCGCGCCTCAAATGCGACGGCGGTGTCAGCCCTATAGTCAGCAATATCGTCTTGTCGTTGCTGCAGTCGGACGCACTTGATACGCACATTGTGCGATTACGCCGGCATTATCGTGCCAAGCGGGACAGCTTCCACACGCTACTGCAGCGTAGCCGGTTTTGCGCGCCAGAATATCTCCTTCCAAGCGGTGGTTTCTCGTTTTGGGTACGGCTTGCCGGCGGAATTGAGGCTGAGACTTTCATTGAGGCTGCGCGCTGTGAACATGACGTGCACCTTGTGCACGGCCGTCATTATGGCCCACGAAGTGGCCACCATGTACGCTTGTGCTTTAGCTACCTCCCGACGAACGTCATCGAGGAGGGACTAGCGAGATTGGATAAGCTGCAGGCAAAGCTGCATGTGAGATCGATACGAACGCTCGCCGAAAACGGTCGATTGGAACTGTGACATATCTGAGTGTCCAGCTAGCAGTTGTACTCCGGCTTAATACGTCGGCGAGTCTGAGAAGTGGCATTCATCAATATGCGTGTCATGGGGTCTAAAATGTTTCCCTAAGGGAAGGGATGGCTTGCAACGTCTGGTAACGATAGTTTTCCCTTATGAGCGCCGTTGGGGCGCGACCAGCCGAACGAAAAATCCAAACTAAGCTGCAACAGCAGCTCCAGTTAGGCGAAGACTAAGCTGGGACTTTGGCCGCGCGCGGCTAGTATCCATTGCCCGGGTCGGCCTCGTCGCGATCAGCGGCCGAAATAACGGTCGGCTTTCACCACCTTCCACGGGCTTGATTCACGAATGGCGCCTGAGCTCGCGTTTGATCGCGCCAAAGTCACAGCGCTTCTGCCAAATCAGGCGCAAGCGTTCGCCGGATTTGCATGAAATTTGACGAGGCGACCGTAGCAATCCTGGCCTCCACTTCGCCGCCAGTGATGACAACGGCCGCCAGCCGATCGCGCAAGGCCCGGCTGGGCGTATCGACAGCAGAATGTTTATCATGACGCTGCCGTAGGTCGCTGCGCGGGTGCAACCCCGCTCCGCAGAAGGAGGCCTCTCGATACTGCATCGATAGCCACACCTGTCGCAAAGAGCGCCCAGCGTGTCCGATGTACGACTACGTGTGAATATGCGAACAGGCGTTTTTGGGCGACCACGTTGTAATTCAAAGAGTTTCTTCTTTGGCACGACCAATGCTTTGGGTTAGCCGGCGAACCCGGCGGACCACGATAATACCCCTCGAGCAAGCCGATCTGTCCATCGATTATGCAAGTCATGGAGCAGCAGATAGATGAATTCGATCATGATCTCATCCCTCGTCCGTAACCAGCTGCACTGGACCTTGCAAAAAGTCATCCCAATGCAGCGGCTGACGCACCGGGTCGAGAACAATGCCGCGTCCCACCGGCCACCTGCTTTCGTTCTGCAAATTCTGCCTCGAGTGCGGTCAAGGCGCCGGTCATCACGACCGGTTATTTGCCTTCTAGCGCTGGTCTTGAGCTCGGTCTCCTTGACAGATGCCATGTCAGCCGAGACTCCTGCGAGCTCCGCACCACCCAGCAGCTTCACGCTCGGTAACGGCCTCCAGGTCGTGGTGATCCCCGATCATCGCACGCCCGTGGTCACGGAGATGATCTGGTACAAGGTCGGCTCGGCCGACGAAACGCCCGGCAAATCGGGGCTCGCCCACTTCCTCGAGCATTTGATGTTCAAGGGCACGGAGAAACATCCGGTCGGCGAATTCTCCCAGACCGTGCTGCGCGTCGGCGGCAACGAGAACGCCTCCACCTCGGTCGACTACACCAACTACTATCAGCGCGTGCCGCGCGAGCAGCTGCCGACCATGATGGAGTTCGAGGCCGACCGCATGACCGGCCTCGTGCTCAAGGACGAGAACGTGCTGCCCGAGCGCGACGTCGTGCTCGAGGAGTACAACATGCGCGTTGCCAACAGTCCCGAGGCGCGGCTGAACGAGCAGGTCATGGCCGCGCTCTATCTCAACCATCCCTATGGCCGGCCGGTGATCGGCTGGCACCAGGAAATCGAGAAGCTCAATCGCGAGGATGCGCTGGCGTTCTACCGCCGCTTCTATGCGCCGAACAACGCGATCCTGGTGATCGCCGGCGACGTCGAGGCCGCCGACGTGCGCCCGCTGGTCGAGCGCAATTTCGGCCCGATCCCGGCACAGCCGGTGATCCCCGCGCGACGCATCCGCCCGCAGGAGCCGGAGCCCGCCGCTCCGCGCACCGTCACGCTGTCCGATCCGCGCGTCGAGCAGCCCGGCGTACGCCGGTACTACCTCGTGCCGTCGGCGACCACAGCGGCTGCCGGCGAGAGCGCCGCGCTCGACGTGCTCGCGCAACTGATGGGCAGCGGCAGCAACTCCTATCTCTATCGCGCGCTCGTCGCCGACAAGCCGCTCGCGGTCTCGGCCAGCGCCAGCTATTCGAGCATCTCGCTCGACCCGAGCCAGTTCTCGATCTCGGCCTCGCCCAAGCAGGGCGTCAACTTCGCAGAGGTCGAGCAGGTAATCGACGACGTGATCGCCGACATCGTGCGGAACCCGATCCGGCCTGAGGATCTCGAGCGGGTCAAGACCCAGCTCATTGCGGGAGAGATCTATGCTCGGGACGATCAGGAGTTGCTGGCGTACTGGTATGGCGGCGCGTTGACGACGGGCCAGTCCGTCGAGGACATCCGCAGGCGGCCCGATCGCATCCGCGCCGTCACCGCCGAACAGGTGCGCGCCGCCGCGCAAAAATGGCTCGATAAAAAGCGCTCGGTCACCGGCTACCTGATCAAGGACACCACCACCAAGCGCGAGGAGAAGCGTTCGTGACCTATCCCTTCCCCCGCGTGCGCGGCATCGCGCTCTCCGTCGTCACCTCGGTGACGCTCTCCTTGGCGTCCATCTCGCCGTCGCAGGCCGCGGCCAAGATCCAGCATCTGACCTCGCCCGGCGGTATCGAAGCCTGGTTCGTGCAGGATGCGACCGTGCCGTTGATCGCGATGGAGTATTCCTTTGCCGGCGGCGCGGCACAGGACCCCAAGGACAAGCCGGGCGTCGCCAACCTCGTCGGCGACCTCCTCGGCGAAGGCTCCGGCGATCTCGATTCCAAGTCCTTCCACGAGCGCCTGGACCGCCGCGCCATCAAGCTCTCCTTCAGCGCGACCCGCGACACCTTCCGCGGCAGCCTGCGCATGCTCCGCGACAACAAGGACGAGGCGTTCGACCTGTTGCGGATGGCGCTGACCTTGCCGCATTTCGACACCGCCGACGTCGAGCGCATCCGTTCCCAGGTCATCTCGGGGCTGCGCCGCGACACCACCAATCCGACCGCGCTCGCCAGACGCAAGTTCCTCGAGGTCGCCTTCGGCGATCATCCCTACGGGCGGCAGACCAACGGGACGCTGGAAAGCGTGCCGACGATCACGGTCGCCGACATGAAGGATTATGTTGGCCGCATCCTCGCCAGAGACACGCTGAAGGTCGCGGTCGTCGGCGACGTCGACCCGGCAACCCTCGGCACGCTGCTCGACAAGACGTTCGGCGGCCTGCCGGCCAAAGCGAACCTCACGGCGGTTTCCGACATCGAGGCAACCGCGCCGCCGCAGCGCGCCTTCGTGTCGCTCGACGTGCCGCAGACCGCGATCACCTTCGGCGGCCCCGGCGTGAAGCGCAGCGATCCGAACTTCATGGCCGCCTGCGTCGTCAACCACATCTTGGGCGGCAACGGATTGTCCTCCCGGCTTTTTCGCGAGGTGCGCGAGAAGCGCGGGCTTGCCTATTCGGTGGGTGAATCGCTGTTGTGGATGGAGCACTCGGCCGTCTTCATCGGCAACACCGGCACGCGCGCCGACCGTGCCGGCGATACCATTGACGCCATCGAGAGGGAGGTGCGCCGCATCGCCGAGGAGGGACCGACGCAGAAGGAGCTCGACGAGGCCAAATCGTACCTCAAGGGCTCGCAGATGCTCGCGCTCGACACCTCCTCCAAGCTCGCCCAGACGCTTCTGCAGTATCAGCAGGACAAGCTGCCGATCGACTATATCGAGAAGCGCAACGCCATCGTCGATGCCGTGACGCTGGACGACGCCAGGCAGGCGGCGAAGCGGCTGTGGGGTCAGGGCCTCCTGACCGTGATCGTCGGTCGGACGCCGTGGGCCGCCGCACAGCCCGCCGCAGCAACCCACGCCGAAGTCGAACTGAAGTGCCTTATTGCCGGCAGGGTTCCATAAATCGAATCCTGGCGTATGTTTAATGTGGCGCTTCGCGGTCCAGCGCAAACCGAATCGGGCACGTTAAGCGTCCCGAACGGCAAAACTAGGAGACGATGCGTTTTGGCTCTAGAAGATCTCTGGCACGGGGCTGGACTGCATTATTTCACAATGAGTATTTTGAACCCAAGGGCGGCCGGCAATGTTGCCGGTCGCTCCTTCAAGGAAGCGGACGAGGGGTGGCGTTCCTATGTTGCGACCAGCGTCTCCGCCACGTCGCGGCCTAGCTTGTGATGACTGGCTGGTCTAAATAGACGTACTGCTCGGGAGAGCGTCAATGCGTGATTGGAAAAGCGAGCTCGATGCGCTTGTCGCTGAAGCGATGGCGTTCGCCGGATCGCTGAAGGTGGAGATCGACAAGGCCCCGGCCTCAAACGAAAAAAGTCGTCGACAGGATGGCCGCAGCGTGCCCGACTATGGTGACAGCGAACGCGATCAGATCAGGAAGCGGGTCGAGGGATTCAAGGCCTATCAAGAGCGCTTCATGCGCGAGCGCGAGGAATATGCCAATTCGGTGCTGCGCCGGATCAGGCCGATCACCAAATGCGAAAAGAGCTCGTTGAACGAGCCCTCTTAATTATGTCGTTTTAAGCAATAGGTGCTCAAGGACAAACCTGTGGTCGGAAACTTTCCGTCGTTTCGGTCATCGATAAGCTCCCGCAGACTTACGGCCGTCCCGAACCGCCTTATTCCAGAGCGGAGAGTTTCAAGCTCGCTTTGTGCTAGGTTTTGCGGCCGCACATGTGCCCTCATTACGCTGCAAGCGTTCTTTGTGGAAGTTTTGGAGTGTTGCTCCGAACTTCGCATCGCCACGCTCCGCCTTCTTCGAAGGCGACCGCCGGACTGACTGCAACCAGTATTTGAAATTAACTAGTGTAGCGCCTCAAGAAATTGTTCCCGGTCAGTCCGAGCCCGCTGATCGGCTGTTGAGCCGAGGCTCCATGAGGACGATGCCAATTGTAGCGGTGAGGCCATGGCCGAGCGACCGGATCAGGCGATAAGATTCATAGTGGGAACGGCCTCGTAACAGAGATGCACACCATCAAACTGGCTCGCGATCCGTTACGACCTGGCGCATGCCAGTCTCCGAAGCGTCGACCTCACCGAAGAAGCGAATCTCCCGTTCTGGTCCCTTTCCGCGATCACGATGCCGTTTCTCAGCTGCGCGAGCCGATTCGGACAAAGGCTTCCCTATAATCTGCCACGGTTCGTCCTCCTCTGATGAGTATCGGAGCTCAGTACGCCTGAGTAACCCTCGGACGCGCAGTGTAGGCGCGAGCCACCTCACCGGAAGAGGCGGACATACGGCCTTAAAATCAAGACACGGCGCAGGTCCCATAAAGTAGCTTCCAAGTGACACATGCGCGCTCGATCATGTGGCCAGTGTATCCCGGCGGCTTTTCATGTCGCCGAACGTGTTGCCATACGGTTGCCCGGCGCACCTCGCGTTCCGCACAAGGTGGTCTCGGCGCACAGCCGGTCGATCACGCGGTGAGTGCATGACACCAAACTCAGATGGAACCGAGCTCCCTCTCGCCAATGTACTTGATCTCCGGTGCTTCCGCGCGGTGCTTCTACCGCGCGGCGCCCTGACTATCGTCGGTGTCCGAGCGGGATGCCCAATTTTCGCGCCTTCTGACGCAGCGATCCGGTTGTTCGCTTTGTAAGCTTTGCGATTTTCGAAACGGGTGTCTTCGCCCTCGAATGTGCGCGCAGTTCTTTTACGTCTGTCTTAGTGTACTCGCGACGTACAATCTTCTTGTTCAGCGTCTTGGGCATAACAACTCCGTTAGGATTCTGTGCACACATCTAGCAGGGCCGAAGTGGAGCTGCCAAGCATGCGTGGGTTGCATACGCAAGGCCTCTGAACCCATCGGATACCCCTTCCGCCCAAGCTGAAGGACGGCTCACGGCTAAACTTAGAAGCCAATCTCGCGGCTTGGCCCGCGCGAATATGTCAGTGATAAGCAGGAATCTGCACGTTATAGACTGATCCTGTACGAACGCAGCCCAAGTTTGAAAGTAATGACGTTGCGTATGGCCTATTCCGATCTCTCGCAGGTCAGATCGCTAAACATCCGGTCAGCATTTCCAGGCTGGTGTTTGCGAGTACGGGCGAAGCTCGCTCAGACCATTTCGTCAAGCCAGCCAATCTTGCTTTTCAGGAATTGGAAGCCCAGCACCTGAAAGCCGGCCCGCTCCTTGTTGTCCCGGCCATAGCCGTGACCGCCAGCGGCCGGCTCGTAGAACCAGGCCTCGTAGCCCATCGCCTGGAGTTTCGCCGCCATCTTGCGCGCGTGTCCCGGATGGACGCGATCGTCGCGCCGCGTGGTGGCGATCAGGATCGGCGGATAGGGTTGGCCGGGCTTTGCGGCATGATAGGCCGAATAGGTCTTCAGCCACTCCCAGTCCTCGGGTTTGTCAGGGTCGCCATATTCCGCGATCCAGCTCGCGCCCGCGAGCAGCTTTGTGTAGCGGCGCATGTCGATCAGCGGGATTGTGCAGAACAGCGCGCCGAACCGCTCGGGGTACCGCGTCAGCATGTTGGTGATGAGGATGCCGCCGTTCGATCCTCCCTGCGCCGCGATGCGCTTGGCCTGCGTGACGCCGCGGCGCACGAGATCGGCGGCGACCGCCGCGAAATCATCATGCGACAGCCGCTTGCGGGCAAGCCGCCCGGCATCATGCCATCGCGTGCCGAACTCGCCGCCGCCGCGCAAATGCGCCTGCACCGTGGTGCCCCCAGCTCGAGCCACAGCTTGCCGAGCGCGGAATTGTAGTACGGCTTCACTGAGATGCCGAACCCGCCATAGCCGCTCATATGGACCGGCGCCTCGCCGGTCTCACGCTTCGGCCCGGTCTGCACATAGGGGATGCGCTCGCCGTCGACCGAGATCGCCTCGTGCTGGGTGACACCACCAGACCATCGATGCTAAAGGCCTTTGGCGCCTCCTTCAGCACAGCTGGACTTGCCACTCCTTGCTCCAAGAGCATCAGTAACGGGGGCGTGAGCGGATCCTCGATCTTCGCAAGAAGATCGTCGTTGCTCTCGGATGGATCGCGATCAAGCGGCCAGACATCAACGAGGCCCATATCGGGAAGCATGCTCAGCTGCTCGCGGTTCCAAGTCGTAGTGGACGGCGTCCAACTCTCAAAGACCGGCCGCAGCTCGTCTAGGACGGAGAGGACAGCTTACTGCCCGACCAGAAGAACCCCTACAGTGCTCGCCGCGGGTTTGCCAAAAAAAGCACCGCGAAATTGCGCTTCCCAGCGAGAAAGGCGGCCAACGATATGCCGATCAGGGTATCTGTCGGGTAGATTACTCCGGCAATTGTCGCAGCCGAGCGGAGCTTCACGGCCAACCAATCCTGATGCGCCTCTAGCGAGATATCGGTAGGAAGGTCGAGCTTGATGAGCGCTCCTTTCTCGGTTCCAAACCATGTAAGGGAGTTGAAGAAATTCAGCTGATCGGTGAACCAGACGCGTCTCTCTTGGCCGGTTCGATCGATCCTGCAGCCGACACCAATGCGATCGGTGGTCGTCTCAAACACCACGGCTGCTCGTTCGATTGTTTCACCGCGGCGCCACAATCGCACGGTCCTGTCATAGCCCGACAATGTCGACATGCCCTCGCCGTAGGCGCTGGACAACAGTAGTGTGTCCTGATCGACCCAAGCGGCACTACTCTTCGCCTCCCCAAGCGCAAAACCATCAGGCACAAAATTCTTCGTCGTCAGGTCGAACTCGCGCAGCGTCACGGCGTCGCTGCCGCCCCGTGACAGAGCGAGAATCACTTGCGGCCTACCAGGCAGCATGGCGGTCCAGCTTACAAGCCAGTCCTCGCCTTGCGCGGCCGCGAGCCGATCCACATTAAGTAAAACCTCCCATGACGGCATCGACTTTCGAAATTCTTCTGAAGTCGTCCGACGCCAGAGGCCCCGCGGATTGTCGGCATCTTTCCAAAGATTGTAGAGATGGTCGTCGTGCCGGCTTACGTAGGGTATATTGTCCGCCCGGTCGTATATCGACGCCAACTCGTCGCGATCCCTGGTGAATGTCGCTCCGCCGAACACCTGCAGAGTCTTGCCATTCTGCTGCTCGACAAAGTCGATCGCCTGCGGCCCCTCTATCTCTTCCAACCAGAGATATGGATCATCATCAGGGGCGGAGAGCGTTGGCTTTTCACCGCCCACTTCTGTCGACGAGCTTGCTGCAGCCACAATTCCCTCCCGTATTAGCGACGCTGCGCTTTCAATAAGCCAGCAACATATGGTCTCCAGCCTACAACCTGACGCGCTAGTCACTTCAAGTTCATTGTTTCGAACAAACAGGCTGCAATCGCCGGTGACACAGGGCTTTGCACGGCCTGATGAGCTGGACTTCCGCGCAGCAGGAGAGGATTGCAGCCTATAATCGCTGTTCAGACCGCCGCTTCATGTAAACGGATGACTTGCGGGCATGCCCCAAGGAGGCGCGGCAGGCTTTGCACCCCTTGCGCTCGAATGCGACGATCAGCCGCTGGTCCGGCGGCTATGAGACCCGCAATTGCCGCAGCCGGAGTGCCGCGAGCCAGCTCGAGACGCATTGCGGCCCTTGGCGTGTACGATCGCGGCGTACGGGTCTCGGTCTTGTCGAGCTGATCAAGCAGCTGCCGTGCCTCAGTCATTCCGTTACGCCGGGACCTCAACATATGATCGGGATCCGGTTGACGGTGACTTCTTTTGGAATCAGCAGACTTCCGTTCCCGAAAGCGGAAAGATCGCGGCAGCAACCATGGATCCGCTCCCAATGCTCGACAGGGGCGCACCGCAGCGCCATGCCGCGGGGCGTAGTCGACCGCGATCAGCGAAACGAAAAGCTGGCTGTTTGCCCCTGCGGCTGGACGCGTTAACGGCGTCACCTTTCGAGGTGCTCGGTGCCCGGACATACCTAGTCCGAGCGACCCAGGCGTCCGGCTCTCAATGGGCATCCGAGAATTGCGGCATCAAGTCGCAAGACACAACATCGTCTAGATCCGCGCAAGCGGCGCGAGGAGTGCCTTGCATCACATGGGCGTTCGTCATGCCAGCCGACCGGTGATTACGCCGATGTCAGAATTCCCAAGAGCCTCAGCATTGCTCCCGTTGGGCTGCCCGCCGTTTGGATGTTCTCCGGTCATGCAAGATGTACCTCCAATTCCGCGATCGGCATGCAGTTTGCAAGGATGAGGACGGGAGCTTCGCAACCAATGTTGCCGGCAGCGAAATGCGCCAGGTGTTCACGATGAGACCTGTTCGTTGTCATACCGCTCTGAGGCTAATCCGCCCAGGCCTTCCCTAATCCGCATCACTCAGCGGCGGGGCACACGGTCGGCGGCTCTTTGCTGGTGACGATGATCATCGAGCATTTGGTCGGCGCTGCGCTGCATATGGGCTGCACCTTCAGCACGTGTGCAGGATCATAAGGCTTTGATTGGATGATTGTCCTGACTCCTCAGCACCCACGGCCTTGAGCGAGCCGTTGCCCCAAAACAGAGTCGTTCCATGCTTAAGGTAAACTCCATAAGACGAGCATCGTCCCGGATACGATCGTTACGATTGATCGCTTTCCTCTACGGTTTGGTGGCTTACGGGATATTTCTCTTCACGATTGTCTACGCTATTGGCTTCGTAAGCGGCTTAGGTGTGCCGAAGACGATTGACACGGGGCCTGAGGCGTCGGCCATCGATGCGTTTTCCATAAACACCTTGTTGATGGCTCTGTTTGCTATCCAGCACTCTGGTATGGCGCGCAAGGGGTTCAAGAACTGGTGGACGCGATATGTGCCGAATTGCATTGAACGAAGTACTTACGTGCTCATGGCGAGCCTGTGCCTCATGTTTCTATTCTGGCAGTGGAGGCCGCTTCCGACAGTTGTTTGGCGGGTCGAGGATCCCGACATATTCGTCATGATCGCGACGCTATCATTCATCGGCTGGGCGACGGTGTTCGCCAGCACGTTCCTTATCGATCATTTCGAATTGTTCGGACTGCGTCACGTCACCGCCAATCTCAGGGGGCGCGGCATACCTGCGCCGCAGTTCAAAACGCCGCTGTACTACAAGTTTGTGCGACATCCGATCTATCTCGGCTTCATCATCGCGTTCTGGGCCGCGCCGGTCATGACAATCGGGCATTTACTGTTTGCGGCCGTGACAACCATCTACATCTTTGTCGGAATCTTCTTCGAAGAGCGGGATCTTCTCCGGCTGTTCGGGGAGCAGTACCGCGAATACAAAAGACAAGCCTGGATGCTTATCCCGTGGCGCAAACTGGGCTGACAGGGATCAGATGGAGAATTAGAACTCACCACGAAAAGGTGCATCGCAGGCTCACAGTCAACCTAGAAGACCGGCCCACGATCCACCTCAGGCGCCCTTATGCTTGAAGCAATCGAAGACGGAGCGCTCCTTAGGCACCCTGACATTCGGTGCTACGCATGCAGCAAAGTATCGCCGAGCGAGTCCGGCTCAGCGTAGCGAATTGTCTCAGCCCGCGCCCGTCTCGGTGCCCTCGAACCCGTGAGGAAATAGCGCGCGACTCTCCATGGATCGATGACCATTCAGCGCGGCATCCTTCGCCGCTTATCCCTGCTGATGGATACGATAACTTTCGGGAAGGCACATTTGGTGTCGCTGTGCGTCAAAATGCACTCGTGCCACGCTCCAGTCGGTCCGATCGGCGGAAGCATGTTGGCGATTATCCTTCATCAAGGCGTTTCGACGCACGGCGCCACCTCCGCCATTGTCGGAATTGCAGCATGCATCGGATACAGCTCGATGCGTTCGATGTAGCGCCGTTTAAGCGTACAACCTTACGCAGCGTCAGAATCAAGCCGAATCTTTGAGAGCAAATGTTGCGCTGCAGTTACAGCAATTCGCGTTGGCGCTGTTATGACGCGCGAGGCTGGGGCCACTAAAGGAAATGAAGCTCGAAATGAAGAACTTGTTGCTTATGACTGCGAGCATCGTCGCACTCACGGCTGTGGCGCCTGCA
Source organism: Bradyrhizobium sp. CB82 (assembly GCF_029714405.1). Taxonomy (NCBI): domain Bacteria; kingdom Pseudomonadati; phylum Pseudomonadota; class Alphaproteobacteria; order Hyphomicrobiales; family Nitrobacteraceae; genus Bradyrhizobium; species Bradyrhizobium sp. CB82. The sequence goes on from NZ_CP121650.1 coordinate 7,701,321, forward strand.
TTCGCCGCGGATCTCGCTGCACAACCCGTCTACACCAAGGCGCCACCGCCGCCGGTCGCGGTCGCGCTCTACGACTGGAGCGGCTTCTATGCTGGCATCAACGGCGGTTGGGGCTCGAGCCATAACTCCTGGGATTTTGCAGGCACGACCCCTGAGGGCTCCCACGACGCAAGCGGCGGCACGGTCGGCGGGCAGATCGGCTATCGCTGGCAGCTCGGCCAGACCGTGCTTGGCGTCGAAGGCCAGGGCAACTGGGCCGATTTCGACGGCTCCAATGTCAGCACTGCTTTTCCGGCCAACAGGAACCAAACAAAGATCGAATCGTTCGGCTTGATCACTGGCCAGATCGGGTATGCCATCAGCAACGTACTGCTTTACGCCAAGGGAGGCACTGCAGTCGTGAGCAGCAACTATCAGGTCAACTCTGTTGCTTCAGGCACGCAGCTTGGGAGCGCGGACACGACACGCTGGGGCGGCGTCGTTGGTGCCGGGCTCGAGGTCAACTTCACGCCCAACTGGTCAGCTGGCCTAGAGTATGATCATGTGTTCATGCCGACCAGCGACGTGAACTTCACCGCCGCCGGTGGTGGCTCGCTTGGGAATGATCGCATCCGCCAGGATTTCGATCTCCTCACCGCGCGAGTTAACTACAAGTTTGGCTGGCCCGTAGTTCTCAAATAACGATCTCCTCTCTAAATGGCGATCGAGAGCTCCGGTCCTGTGGCGGCCGGGGCTCTTTTGATAGCGCAAGATGACTTCGGTGCCTCTATTTACCGAAAAATGCCCGCTCTATCGTCCTTGTGTCGGTTCTGAAACTTCAGGGATACGTCGGCCTGTCGGATGTGCTGAGGCGCACCGAGTGTGCACGGCGTAGTGTAAACCGCCGCACAACAACACTCGAGTGTGTCACTGACGGACTGTGCAAGAGCCTCGGCTTCGTTAATCCGGCGTCCTTAAAGCAACTCTCACCCAAGACGTACGGCCTTTTGCTACCTTGATAGCATTAATCCCGATGCTTTGGCTTTCGACAGTCATTGAACACAGCAGACGGCGTTTCCATCAGGCCTGCGAGGTAAGACTGCACCACCTCTCCAAGGCGACAGCAAAGTGGGATGTGTGAGATCTGGATTATCCGCTCGCCCCCGATTGATGTGAGGAGCACGTTAGCGACGCTGATTGCCGCGAGAGGCCGAGCTCGCGGGCATGACTATACGTCATTAGCGACCAGCGCAGCCTCGCGAAGTCCCATCTCGCCCACACGCATTTTTATACCTGACGACGACGGTTAACGTGCATCGGCAGACATTGCTGTTTGTGCACGACGACTTGCATCAATTCGCGTTGGCCGAAGCTTACTCACTACCTCTACGTACTGAGACATGCTGACGCCTAGTTCGGTAGCACCGACGGCAAAGTATACCGCTTTTTTTAAAGCTTCTGCCTTTGCAGAAGACGGCTCTCCCGCAAGCCTGGAATAACCTAACAATCTGTATGACAATCACGTCGCTGTTGATCCTGTGCGCGAAACGCTAAGGAAAAGGCCGTCCAAAGCATATCTTTGACTAAGTGCCATCCAGCGTAGGTGTCTAGCGACACGAGCATAGCTGGTCAGCTTACGCGACCTCTGGTCAGCTGACGACGACCTATTGAGTAGCAGTATCAAATCGTCGATGTCACAAGGATTTAGCCGTCGAGGACTCAATGCCAACCAGCACAGGCTTTTGAGGTCACACGGGCGCCCGGCTCGCTTCTTCCGCAGAGCTTGGGACGTTTGTGGCCGCATCCTTGCGAAGCGGAGGCGACACCAGTTAGGCCACCATCGGCGTTACCAACGCAGGCTCCGCAAATTCAATGAGCCCAAGACGGATCGCCTTTACAAGACCTTGAGTTCGGTTCGACGAACCCAGCTTTCGTATTGCGTTCTTCACATGGAAATTCACCGTATTCTCGCTGACGTTCAGTATCTTTCCGATTTCCCAGGACGATTTGCCCTCCGCGACCCATCGCAGACAATCCTTTTCGCGCTCGGATAGGCTCACTTTTCTGTTCGAGACCCTATCCGACGGCCTTGCGATCTCCGCAAACGCAATATGGAAGTGCCAAGCCAGCGCGTTGAGATGCTTCACATTCCTCTGAGGATCGGCATCATCACAACGGGATGCGAATGATATCACAGATATTCGCCCTGATGGCCCAAACAATGGCACGCTGACACCGTGCTTCAGACCTGCTTCTCTGGCCTCCTGTAGCACACGCTGTTCACATGCCTGCAGTTGATGTTCTTTTGCGAGCTCGTCCCATAGATATGGCCCCGCAAACATCGGTGTCCGCCGGACGACCGGATCGACAATGTAGTACTTGCGTTCCAAATAGCGCTGGCACCAGTCAGGCGGAACCTTTATAGCTACCAGAGGCGGTGGACACCCCGGTAGACGAAGCGGCTCCGCGAAGGTAAGTGCTCCGTAAGCGACCTCAGTGAACCCCTCTTCGCTCGCACAGCTCACAAGTAAATCAAACAGCGCTTTGAGAGATTGCGTTTGATTCGCGCATTCGACGAAGCTAAAGAGATTCATAAGGCGCCTCACGTGATCGAGCCGAAGGGCCGTTGTGCGCCGTTCGATTGAGTCGGTTTCAGGCGGAGATTCGCTGAATTTCTGACATGCTCCAGCTCGCAACGCAGTCGCGCTAGTGGGGCGATAGCTACGGGGCGAAAAGGGCTGTCAGCGAGGGGGCGACGTACACTCCTTGCCCATATGGACAAAGTCGGACCGACGGCGTGTTTTCGCCGATTTGCATGGCAGTGTCCAAATTGCTTCGGCGCGCGCTCAAATGATGGGGGATCGCGCGGGAGACGCCCGCGCCGATACTTTGCGCTAGGCTGAATAGCGTTGTCGGTCTCTTCGCTACGCCAAACGCGCGCCAGCCAATTCTCCGATCGGGCGTAGGCAGAGATCCCAAATTCTGGCCTTGGGCAGGCAATTAAGCCGCACTGCGCAGATCGGCCCGATGGTGCCGGGCTCCAGCTGTTTGGTATCGATACGCTTGGTAGCGAATATGAGTTCGTCCCGACTCGATCGCCAATTGATCGTCGCGTATTACGACTGCCAACGGATGCATAACCGGCAGCGAGCCGAACTCGGCGAAGACCCGACCTTTGAAATACATGGCGATCGCCGATCCGACTTTCGGTAAGGAATAGGGCCCGTTTGCTGTGCCAATTGTAAGAACGCTGTGGTTGCCGTCGAGCTCTTCGCCCAGGCACATCGTTCCCTTCGGCGCGAACCGATCGACCCGGTTGATACTGATCACCGCCCTGGCGCCCAATGACATTGGCGAGAAGCCGCGCGCCGGTACGGGCAAGCCCCGGAGCCCGATTGATGTAGAAGACACTGAGCATCCGCTTCTCCGAGAAGTTTGCAAGGGACGAAATGAGCACAGCAAGTGTCGTACCAGTCGCGCCCGTGGGAAACTCAGTCGTCAAGACAAGCACTTGGAAGAGATTGACGGGTCTTAACCGAATTGAAGCACTGCGACATACGTCGGATTTACGACAGGGCTGCTTGTACTAGCCGCGACGCACTCGACGTAGATCAAGGAATCTCGTGATTATGGGACGGCATAAGATTTCATGCTCGCACGAAAAGCTGAACGCGCAAACACGGCTACACGCACGCGAGCGGCCGAATATTTTACCGATTTGCGCCGGACGATGAATGCATTTCCGGCCCAGTTAGGATCTCGCAATACGATTGGCACCGATTAGCACGAAACCTAAAATTCTATGCCCCAGGCTTGCCTACATCCGCAGTTTTGCGCGCCAGTCAACTACTAACGTTTGCAATTGATCGAGCCGACAGAGACGTGCCAATCAGTGCTTGATCAAGGCACGCAGCTCGCGCCTCAGGAAATTCGGCATGCAACACAAATCTGTTCGCGGAAACGGGCTGCCCGATCGAAGCGTGAAAACGCTGCCCGCCGATAGACTTCGACCTCAGATTTGCTTCAACGACGACCTCTCCTTTCTCATGGAAGCGCATGATGGGCTTTCGGGAGCAATCGCCCAACGCGCGGGTTTCAAAGGTCTGTGGGCTTCGGGCCTATCAATTGCCTCCTCCCTCGGCTACCGCGATGCCAATGAGGCATCATGGAGCCAACTCGTCGACGTGGTCGAACGCATCGTGGACTCGACCGAGCTGCCGGTGCTCGTTGATGGCGATAGCGGTTTCGGAAATTTTAACAATGCACGTCTTCTCGCACGCAAACTCCGGCAACGTGGGGCCGCGGGCGTCGCGCTGCAGGACAGCCGTTTTCCTAAAATGAACTCATTCGTTGGTGAGCGGCATGCCATAGCCGACATCGATGAGTTCTCGGGCCGTCTGCGGGCAATCAGGGATACAGTTGGGCAAAACTTGGTTCTCGTGGCGCGTATCGAAGCGCTGATTGCCGGTCGTCCAATGGACGAAGCGGTTTCGCGCGCTCATGCTTACGCCGATGCGGGAGCCGACGCGATTCTCATTCACTCGCGAAAGAGCACCGCGGACGAGATCCTTGAATTTGCAAGTGCTTGGCAGAACCGACTGCCCATCGTGATTATCCCGACAAAGTTCTATCGAACGCCCGTCTCTGCTTATCGCGACGCGCGCATCTCCACGGTGATCTGGGCCAATCACTCCATGCGAGCTGCAATAGTAGCCATGCGCAGGGTCTGCGCTCGCATCATGGCTAGAGAGGGCATTGCGAGTATTGAGCCGCATATTGCGACGCTCGACGAGGTCTTCGAACTGTTGGGGTACGACGAACTCGTCCGTGCCGAAGCGCGATATCTTCGGACCGATGACCCAAAATAGCAGATCCCCATCCGCCACAAGATTCATGCATTTCGACGGAGTGAGGCCATGCACTCGCACTGCTCTTTCCATCGTTGCTCGCCAGTGAAATCTCTTACCCAGCACCTGTTTGTCGCCGTGGAGTTTATCATTGAACAACAGACGGCCGTTGTTCCGCGATTGGCTCACGCGCCTTCATCTCTTCACTTGCACGGCTAGACAAGCCCCCACCTCCTCCCCGGTAGGGTCGAAGACTGGCGCGCCGACAGGCCTCTCGACCGCGCCACGTTTCCAGTCCCCTCCACGTCGCACGCAGCATGCGGATTTCCCGCACTGCGCGCTCCCATTTGCTTCACACCAACGCTTATGGGACCTATCCTGCTGGGGCGACTTTCGGCCCGTCGCGTCGCACTCTGTAGGCGTTGAACAGCCCGAGAGTGTCGTACAGCCACCGCCTATTCCATCGTTCCCAGCCGAAGCCCTTTCGTTTCTGAGCATGCGCCAGATGGCGCCTGACCTTCTTCTCCACTCAGTCTTTGATGAAGCTGAAGCACTCGCTGGAATGCCCCACCGCGAAGTAGTTCACCCACCCCCGGAGCATCGGATTGATCAAGTTTATCACTCGTTCAACCGGTTGCGACCGGTGTCGGCGGAACACCTCTTTGAGCGCCCGCACCAGTGCCGTCCGCTTTTTGAGCTAGCTTGGGCGTGTAATGCGGCCGCATCGCTCCGCTTAGTCCGCGGAAGTAGCGGAACTCAAAGCCCAGGAACCCAAAGCACTCACCGCGCTCAAGGTCCACTGTGCGGCTCTTTTCATCATTGATTTCCACCTGCAGCTTGGCGAACTCCTCCCGGAGTCGTTTGGTCACGGCTCCAATCAGCCAGTCATGACGCTTGTAGGCGTCGATCAAGACCACCAGGTCGTCAGCGAATCGCGCGTATTCGACGTAGGTGTACTTGCCGTTGCGGGTGACTTCCCGCGCTCGCTCCAGCATCCTGTCCACCTCATTGAGGTAGAGATTACTGAGTAAAGGCGAGATCACACCGCCCTGCGGAACGCCCTTCTTGCCTGAGGCTTTCAGCATCATCTTTAGGAGATGCAGTATATGCGCGTCATCAACCCGCCGCGCCACTTTCTCCAACAGCCGGTCATGCCGGACATGGTCAAAGTAGGCCCGCAGGTCAATGTCGAGAATCCGCGTCTTCCGTTGGACTATCGCTTCAGCCACACGCTTGATGGCGCCATGTGCTGTCCGTTTGGGCCGATATCCATACGACCCCGGTTGAAAGTCAGCCTCGAACACAGGCTCGAGGATGAGCTTGAGCGCCCCTTGCACCACTCTGTCGCGGATCGCCGGAATCGAGAGGACACGGACTTTGCCCCCGTCCTTCGGTATCTCCTGCCTCCGCGCGGGAAGTGGCTGGTAGGTGCGCCCGATCAGTTCGTCCCGTAACTGCTCAAGCAGAGCTTCCACGCCTTGCGTCTCAATGGCCTCGAAGGTGACGCCGTCTATTCCCGGTGCTCCATCGTTCTCTTTGGCCATCTCATACGCAGCGCGCAGGGTCTCCATCTTGCAGACGTGGACGTATAGTCCCCAGAACCGCCAGGACAGTTCAGCCTTTGCCTTGACGTATATTCTCCGCCTCAGGTCCTGCAAATCAATGGACGCCTTTGTCATCTCGTCCTTGCCTTCCCTATGTTGGAGACATTGCAAATGGCAGGGTTCCTTGGCTCCACGGATATTACTCCGCTTCATTGCTACTCCGGACCCGGCCGCCACCCTCTCGTCTTCGGCCGACTTCCCGGTTTCGCCGGTTATACGGCCTACCTTGCTCCGACGATTTCGCGTCGGGACGAGGAGGGCTTCTCCAGTTGCTCAGCATGTCCTTGTCACCGTGCTGTCGCTTCCACCCCGCCGAGGTGAACATCCGTATCGGTCAGTCTTCAGTTGCTCATGCTGCCTTCGCCCTCCGGTTGAAGGCTCGGCCCCCGGGGATACTCACTTTCGAGGCCACAACGCGTTCACTTTTATTACGGCCCGATGACTCGTAGCCTCCCCTGGGGAGACTTTGTCGATAGGCTTCAGAGTTTCAGTTTCCATCACCTCTGCTATCCAAACTACGGGGCTCTGACTTCTACCCCGGCAGGTTTGTCTCCTGCTGAACATGCCAGCCTTCGCTGGACACACAACCGGACAGGCAGATCTGGCGAGTAGGCCAGCGGAATCTCACCGCCGGCCTCTCATAGATTTCAGCGTGAGACTCTCGCCTCACTGGGCTCCCATCAGGCGAACGAGCCGCGTATGCCGATCTTCCAGTGTGCGAACAACCAGGGTCGTTCTCGAGATAATCGTTCGAGAACGCGGCCGGCCTTTGCCTTGCGACCCATAAAGCGTTTGAACTTCCGCATCATCCAAGCCTCGATTGTCTGATTGACGTATCGAAGGATTGGCCCCAGAGCCGCCTGCGTGAATCGACCGTAATACTCAATCCATCCCCGCAGGAGTGGATTAAGCTGCCGAGCGATGTCAGCCATTGACACATGGGTCCGTCTTCGGAGGTTCAAATCCCGGATTGCCGCCCGCATGGACTTCAGCGCCGAAGCGCTGACCCCAGGCAGAAAACTGCAGAACACCGAGGCGTCTTGCGAGTTCTTTGCCCGTCGGGGCCGGAAGCAGTAGCCAAGAAAGTCAAACTTGACGTTCGAATAGCTCCCCTTCCGCCGGCTGTCCTTGCAGTAGACAATCCTGGTTTTGGTGGGGTGCATCTCAAGTCCGCATTCTACCAAGCGAGTTTGTAGCTCGGCCTTTACAGCTTCCGCTTCTTGCTCGCTCCGGCAGTGCACTAGATCATCGTCTGCATACCTACACCATGGGAGGTCAGGGTGCGCCCGTCCCATCCAGAGGTCGAAAGTGTAGTGCAAGAAAAGGTTGGATAAAATCGGGCTGATCACGCCACCCTGAGGGTGCCGCGGGTTCGCTCGATGATTATTCCGTCCTTGTCCATAGGTGCCGTCAGCCATCGTTCGATGTAGAGCAGCGCCCACTTGCACGTTACGTGCTTCCGGACAGCCCGTAGCAAAAGTTCGTGGTCGATGTTGTCGAACAGACCTTTGATGTCGAACTCGAGAACCCAATCGTATTTCCAGCACCGCTTGCGCGTGACGCCGATAGCATCGAGTGCCGATTTTCTCGGCCGATAGCCATAGGAGTCTGCCAAAAAGATTGGGTCCAAATCCGGCTCAATGAGTTGTTTGACAACCATCTGGGCCACTCGATCCGCTACGGTTGGCACACCTAAAATCCGCTGGCCTCCAGCCTTCTTGGGAATGGAGACGGCACGCACCGGTGGTGGAAAGTAGCTTCCCGAGCTCATGCGATTCCAAAGCTTGTAGAGATTGTTCTGCAAGTCGGAGTCGAATTGCTCGATCGTCTGTCCATCCACACCGGCCGAACCCGCATTGGATTTGACCGCTTTGTAAGCCTCGTACACACGTTTCTTATCGATATGAAATGGCTTGTTTGTCGTGATCGTCGTCGTCATCCTGTTTCCAGTTGGTACGTCAATACGATTTGTCCTGACCCGACCCCTTTGCTCCGGCCCGATTACAGGGCCTTCACCGCTCGTACGGGTCGGTCCGCCCCAAGCCCTGGCTTCGGTACTCTCGCCTCGCAGTTTTAGCCGCTTCAGCTTCTCCCTTGGCATCCAGGGATTGGTTCCTGCAGTTCCACGCAAAAGCCTGCATCCGCTTCACGCCCCCTATACGCCGACTGCCATCTGCCCAGTACTCAGGTAACCGACAGATTTGTCCCAGAGGATGCAAGCGCCTCTGGTTTTGGCAGTGTCTAAAGCCTTTCGACGCGTCACCGAGGGTTTGCTTCCGCTCGTCTTTCGAATGCTCACCTGCCCGAATTTTATTCGGACTTTTGATCCAACGCTCACCACCACGCTTTTTGAACGTAGCAGCTTGGACTGGTTTGGGACCTGCTCCTGAAAGCCGATCCCGAGGGGCCCGCCCTCATCTTTCGCGCAGCTTATCCCCACGGTCAGTTGTTCATTGCAAACCCCCTTCCGTGTGCATCTGCAGCACACCCCGCATCCGGCTCTCGGACAAGACTTCACGCCTTCACCCACGGCACGTAGCGGCCCAGCGCGGTTAGGCGTACGAGCCCAAAGTGCCCGTAGAGGTGCGAGAGTGGATAAGTCCCGCCCTTGCGTCGCCTGACCTTGTGCTTGGAGCGCAACCACCGGCGCAACCGCACAGCGGTGTAGTTGCGATGCGGCTACTCCACGGGCAAAGGGAGGCGGTGAAATCAGACTCGTGTGGCGACAGCCCGGCGCAACCATTCCATTGCCGGTCAACAACGAGCTCTGCCTAATCCGCAGAGCGTGAGTCTGAGCGAAGCTGCGCGAATATGCGGCGTCAGTCACCACACGATCCAAAGGATGATGGAAGCCGGCCTGTTGAAGCGCGAACAAGTAACTCCTCGTGCACCTGGGAATTTCGCCGCAGTGATTTGGATGCCGAAGCCATTCGCAGCAACATTGAGCGCCTCCACCGCACTGGCAAGCTAATTCTGCAGGGGGGTGCGCGGAGGACCAGCTTGCCTTGTTCACTGAAATCAAGGGAGATGATAATGCCTGGTATCATGAGTGAGGGTTCTGAGAAAGAGTCTGGCCCCAAGTGTGGAGCACGGCGAAGAATCCGATTTGTGCGCCCAGATGCTTGGGGTCGCCGCAATGGTGCGCAGCTTCTCGGCGATGGACCGGAACAGAATGTTGTAAACGGTCTCCTTGTTTTGCAGGGTGATGGCGGCGATGGGCTGCGGTACGGTGAAGACCACGTGAAAATACTGGGCCTCGAGAAGCTCGGATCGACGGTCTTCCAGCCACTGGGCTCGAGCCAACGACTGGCATATGGGGTAGTGGCGATCACGCAGGTGTCGTAGCAAATCCGCTCATGGTCACAGCGGTCGCAGCGCTCGACGTGACCACCAAGTGCCGCAGTTCGACACAGTTCGATCGCGCTCATGACACGACGCTGTGCACTGCAAAGCGAGGCGTCATGGGTCTCACGATAGGCTGCGCCGTAGCGGCGGAATATATCCGCCACTTCCGGCCCCGAGCGGGCCATCGGTCTGAAAATCAGAAGCGTTTTGGCGGTGCCGGCAGTGGCTCAGCGGGACAGGATACGGCAACAGGTCCAGAGGGCTGGACGTCGCGCAGACCTTGCTGGTCGCGATGCGCAAGTACCTGGCGGTGGTCGCGAGGCTGCGGTGGCCGAGCAGGAGTTGAATGGTCCGCAGATCAGTTCCGGATTCGAGGAGATGAACGGCGAATGCGTGCCGAAGCGAATGCGGGGGAGTTTAGAGAAACCAGACAAACAATGTGCTTTCTGGCAGGCCGCTTCTACGGCGTCGTCCATGATCCGCCGATTGTCATGAATGCCTGGAAACAGCCAATCTTTAGGGCGAACGGCTCTCCAGTAGCTACGTAGGCTCTCCAGCAGCATCGGCGAGAGCATCGCGTATCGATCTTTGCGGCCTTTCTCGGCGACACCGTAATAGGCAAAATGGCCGCGTAGGAAGGCGCTGATTTCGCCGACCTGGTCACTGATCGTATGAAGTCGTATTCGCCGTAGAGCTCCGCAGTGACAAAAGGCTGCGCCGCGGCCGAGATTTCTCGGTGCGCACCCAACCTTGAAGTTGCCTTTTTCGCGTGCAATACAGCGTCAGTCCCAGGAAGTAGATGGTTTCCTGGCGTTTACTCGCGTGTCGCTGCGCGAACCGCCCAAACTCGACCAATTTGGTCTTGGTCGGCTCAGGAATGAGGCCGAACTTTCCCAACCGAAGGCGTAAAGCGTCCTGAACACGAATGGCGGCCGATCGATGTTGGAAGCAGATCACAAAGTCATCCAGCCGGGCTTCGCCCCGCAACCGGCCCTTCACGACGCGTTCGAACCAGAGGTCGAGCACATGATGGAGGTAAAGGTTGCTCAGCCACCTTTTCCGACTCTGCCTATCCGTTGCTCCACTTTTCAGCTTTGGAGGCCTCGATAGCTTCGCCGACAGCATGTTCGCACGGTAGTTCCGGACGTCGCCGGATGCTTTGACCCCAGAGCACATTCGGACCTATAAACTCTGCCACACGAACGAGAAGAAGCTGGCCCCCAACTTGATACATACGGCTATCGCGGCGCTTCGCTTCCTTTACACAGTTACGCTCAAGAAAGAGTGGACCTTTGCAGAAGACATCCCGCTTCTCCAGAAGCCACAAAAGCAACCATCGTCTTGAGCCGTGAAGAAGTTGTGCATTTCCTGAACTGCGCGGACTGCCGCAAGGATCGGGTGATCCTGACCACCCTGTTACGCGGCCGGCTTACGGATTTCGGAAGCCGTCCGCCTGAGGGCCGCGGCGATCGATAGCGTCCGGATGGTTGTTCGCGTCGACCAAGGCAATCCTTGGCTCACTCCAGCTGCCGCCTCGCTCTCGTAAATCGGCGGTAATGGCCAGCTTAAGCCCGCTTCACGCGCCCGCAGCAGGTAGGTGGCAACTGATCTGCAGCCGTTCCGAGATCGCCCGCACCGACAGGCCTTGCTCGTATGTCAGCCTCAGGATCGATCGCAGGTCCTGTTCGTTTCGCTTGCTTCCGTCTCGCCATTGCCCCTCTCAAACTCAGCTTGAGAGGAAACGTTGCCTCAGCGGCGCTCCCGAAAACCAACCCCCACAAATGTCCGCGAATTACCGAAATCGTTATCCGGAAATTGCCGAAACACGCAATCTCGACCGCAACGCGGATCCGGCTCGGCGATATGAGGGCTCTCCGCCTATTACAGCATGCGATCTTCCCGCAATAATCGCGGTATGGCCCATGAGAATGGGCAATCGAGTCAGCCCACGCTCAAACGGGTGATTACTGACCTTGCCCCTCAGGCTTAATCCAGGTTGAAGTTCGTTCTGGCCCAAGACAAGGACCAGAGCATGAAGCGCAGCCGCTTTTCGGAAGAGCAGATCATCGGGATTTTAAAGGAGGATGAGGCCGGCGTTTCGGTCGCCGATTTGTGCCGCAAGCACGGCGTCAGCGACGCCAGCATTTACAAATGGAAGGCCAAGTTCGGCGGGATGGAGGTCTCGGAGGCCAAGCGGCTGAAGACGCTGGAGGACGAGAACACGCGGCTGAAGCGGCTGCTTGCAGACGCCATGCTGGACAATGCGGCGCTGAAGGATCTGTTGGGAAAGAAATGGTGACGCCCGCGGCAAAGCGGAGAGCTGTCGTACATCTGCGGGAAGCATTCGGGATGAGCGAAACGGCGGGCGTGTAAAGCCATCGGCTGCTGCCGCATGACCATGAGATATTACATAATGGGATGGTCTGGCCGTGCTCCTGCCCCGCTAGCAAGCGAAGCTGGGAAGGGGCGTCAAAGACAAGGAGCACGCCATGTCTCAGACAGCCAATACCGCGATCGCCGTGATCGGCATCGATATCGGCAAGAACTCGTTCCACGTCGTGGGCCACGATGCGCGCGGCGCCATCGTGCTGCGGCAAAAGTGGTCGCGTGGCCAAGTGGAAGCGCGGCTCGCCAATATACCGCCTTGCCTGGTCGGCATGGAAGCCTGCGTCGGCGCCCGTCACCTGAGCCGCAAACTCACCTCGCTTGGTCACGATGCCAGGTTGATGCCAGCCAAATATGTCCGCCCCTATAGCAAGGGACAGAAGAACGACTTCAATGATGCCGAAGCGATTGCCGAAGCCGTGCAGCGCCCGGACGACCCGGCCGGACGATGCCGGCCTTCGCCAGCGCATGAGGGCGATCGCCCAGGAGCGCCGTCGCTTCGGCTATCGGCCCTCCACGTTCTGCTCAAGCGGGAAGGCTATCTGATCAACCACAAGAAGCTGTTCCGGCTCTAGCGGGAAGAGAGGCTTGCGGTGCGCCGCCGCGGCGGCCGCAAGCGGGCGATCGGGACCCGGGCGCCAATGACGGTGGCGATGGCGCCGAACGACCGCTGATCGCTTGACTTCGTATCGGATCAGCTCACCGATGGCCGCCGCTTCCGTATCGTCACCGTGGTCGATAATTGCACCCGCGAGTGCCTGGCGCTGGTAGCCGACACCTCGCTCTCCGGCACCCGCGTGGCGCGGGAGCTGGACCGGCTGGTGATGGAACACGGCAGGCCGAAGATGGTAGTCAGCGACAACGGCAGCGAGTTCACCAGCAACGCCATCCTGACACGGGCCGGTCAGAGCCGTGTCGCATGGCGTTACATCGTGCCGGGCAAGCCCATCCAGAATGCCTTCATCGAGGGGTGCAAGAGGTTTTTACAGCATTCTGGATATCGGTCGGGTGCGTTCATGTATACGGCCTGTCATTGCGACCGATAGCATGGCCGCTGGCCCTGATGGAGATCGCGGATCGAGGCCTCATCAACGGGTCGCGCTTGTTGCGCTTAAAGCTCTTCGGGCTTTCTCGATCCCCAGCTCCGCCGGTTTCCATCACGCTGTCATCTGCCCTCACACCTTAAGGTGGCCAGAATTCGCGGCAGCTCAGGCCGCGAGCTTAGGCCGATAGAATTCACCGGTCGTCATCATTGCCCAGATGATCCGAGCCAATTTGTTGGCGACAGCGATAGCAACGATCATGGGCCGACGCCGTTCAAGCAGAGCTTCGATTGAGCCACCTCCAACCCGGGACCGGGCCTTTGGATACCGAACGACGTTGCGTGCTCCGATGACAAGCAAGTGCCTGAGATAGGAATCGCCCTGTTTCGTTATCCGGCCGAGCCGGTCCTTCCCGCCGGTGGAATTCTGTTTGGGCTTCAGGCCAAGCCAGGCCGCGAACTCTCGCCCGGAGCGGAATATGGTCGGGTTCGGCACGGTCGCGGCGAGAGCCGTGGCCGTTATGGGGCCGATGCCGGGAATAGAGGAAAGTAACTTCGCCATCGGATTTGCACTATGGATCTGAGCCAGCTCGCTCGATGGCTTCGACCTGCCGGTCCAACTCTTTCAGTTGGTTCACAAGAGCAGCCAGTGCCATACGGGCAGTGGTAGGTAGCGCCAGCTTCTCGTCATCCAACAAGTCCACTAGACCATCCACCCTTTGACGGCCCTGTCCTACAGTGATTCCGAACTCAGCAAAGTGAGCTCGAATAGCGCAAGCCGTCATGGTTCTTTGGCGGACCAGCAGGCCTCTCGCACGATGAAGCATCAAGAAACCCTGGTTCTCGACGCTCTCGATGGGAACAAACCTCATGTTGGGGCGGGTAACTGCTTCGCAGATTGCGGCCGCATCAGCGGCGTCGTTCTTTGCTCCTCGCCGCACATAGGGCTTCACATATGCTGGCGGTATCAATCTCACGTCATGCCCAAACCGCTGAATCTCGCGTGCCCAATAATGGGCGGTGGCGCAAGCCTCTATCCCAACCAGGCAGGGCGACAGCGAGGAGAAGAAGCAGACTATCTCGCCGCGCCGGAGGCGTTGGCGATCGGTCACCTGCCCTTGGGCATCAACTGCATGAACGTGAAATACGTGCTTCGAAATATCCAACCCAATTGCCGCGATTTCCATGATGATTTGCTCCTGTTAGCGCTACGGATATCGCCAGCATAGCGCCGGCGCCGAGGGAGCGGGGCCGTCTTCCCCATCAACGGCCGGCTGCGGGATGAATTGTTGAACGAGACGCTGTTCAGGTCGCTGGCCCAGGCCCGCGTCACGCTCGGATGCTGGCGGGCCGATTACAACTGCGCATCAGAACACCCATCTGGCTATGTAATTGAAGAGAAGAGATTTTGTTGAGCGGGATGCGATCCCGTGGGGTATTTTGGGTTCTGTCGCGCTCGTTCGGCGATAGATTGAGCAGCAGTTGTTATCAGCCAGGTGCGGGCGAAGATCCAAGGACCATCCGGCAGAGGATGGATGGATTCGATCTCGCCGGCTTCAGCGGCCAGCCGGAGCGTCTTGGGTGCGATCTTCAGGAGCTTTGCGGCCTTGCCAAGATTGAGCCATGGCTCGATCCCGTCCTCGGCGGGCTTGAACACCGGGATGTCGTAGTTCGAGCGCATTGATGTGACGCGCTCGCGGGTCCAGCGATTGCCGTTACCGGTCTTGAGGCCGTTGCGATTGAGGAGGCCGGCAATCAGATCGTCGATGGCGATCAGCACCAGTTGACGCGCGCGGCCTGGACGATATCGGCAGAGGTGCTGTTGCGCTGTCCGCGCCGGCGCTTCGGCAAGCGCAACTCGCTGTGGGCGCCCCCCACCCAATGGACGATGAGAACGATCTCCGAGGCCGCGTCGTCGATATCGGCCACGACCTCATGGATGAGGGTGCGCACAATGCGCTTCTTGAGGCGAGCATCCGTCGTCGGCGCATCCCAGACCGTTTTGAGGTTTGAGGCCAGAACGCCGAGCGAGACTGGATCAGCAAGGGGTGCGGGCGTCGTAGCATCGTGCATGGCAATCTTGGCCTCAACCTCTGCCGCGTGAGCGAGCGCCCTGTTCCAGCGGGCTTCCAGCTCACTGGCCACCAGCCGGTTTGCGGGATCAGCGGCATCGTATTGCCGGAAACCCTGTCGGCGGCATAGCGCGCCGCTTCGAGGTCGCGACTGAGAGCATCGCGTACCCGATCGCGCCGTTCCCTGGCTCCTTTGGCGGCAGCGGTTGCGGCGGCGACAGCGCCCGGACCGACGACTCCAAGTAGTACTTCCTCGATGGCGTCATCGACGCGCAGTCCGCCGAAGGCGATACAGTGGGCCCCGCCATTGTCCATCCAGGCACGGTTGCAGCTGTAGCGCGGGATATGGTTTTTCATGCCGGAGTACCGGAGTGTGAGCTTGCGACCGCAGCGCTTGCAGCGGATCAGACCGGCCAGCAACGCGTCACCATGCTTGGGCGCGCCGTGATGCCGACTGTTGGGAACATTGCTGCTGACCATGGTGCGAATCGCCTCGAACTTGTCCCAGCTCACATACCCGTCGTGGGTATTGGGCTTCAGCGTCAGCCATTCGCTCCGCGCCTTGCGGCGGATCTTCACGCTCACGCCCGCGGTGCTGTATCCCGCCGCCACAGCTGTCTTACCATAGGCATAGGCGCCGCCGTAGACCGGGTTCTCAATGATCCGGTGGATGGCAGAGTAGTTTGGTCGCCGCCAGGCCGTGTCGCCGTTGGTCTGCTTCACCGGCAGATCGAGATTGTACTCGTGGAGCCAGCAGAGCGCCTGTCGCGCGCTGCCCAGTTCCTCGACCTTGTCGAACACCAGCTTGATCGCTTCCTGGACACGCCGATCCGGGTCTTTCTCATAACGGTCGCCGGCCTTCACGAAGCCGACGGGCGCTGTCACAACCAACTCGCCCCGGCGCGCCTTCTCGTAGCGGGCCGAGAGCGAGCGCTGGCGCAACAGATCCAGCTCGTACTCGTTGAGGCTGCCCTTGAGCCCGAGCAGCAGCCGGTCGTTGCCGTGCCTTGGCGCATAGATGGTCTCTTGATCGACCAGAACGGTATCGACCACGCGGCACATCTCGATGAGTTGCTGCCAATCCCGGCTGTTGCGGGCGAAGCGCGAGACCTCGCGGGCGCAAACCGCACCAACCTTGCCGAGGCAAACCTCCGCCACCATTCGCTCGAATCCGGCGCGTTGTATGCCGCCGGCGGCTGAACGACCGAGATCATCATCGATCACTTCAATCTCTGACCACCCGAGTGCCGTCAGCCGGTCTCGCATGGCGTATTGCAGCGCGCTGCTCTCGCGATTGTGCAACACCTGATAGGCCGAAGATTGACGCACGTAAAGAATCGCCTTGCGCTCCAGATGATGAGGCCTGACCTTGTCAGAGATCATGATCGACCTCCTTCGCGGGCGGCGTCACCGTCATCGCAGCATGGTCGAGGATCAACTGCGTCATCAGGCTCGTGAGCGCTGCCCGCGCTTCTGCTGGCAGATCCAGCCATGCGGGCGCGCCGATGCCGCCCGGCGGCAGCAAGAGCCACTTGGTGGCTGCGATATGCCCGGTTCTCATCGAGAACGGATGGCGGGTCCTGTTCGCCGGACCACCGATCTCGTGCAGAAGCTCCAGGTGGCTCGCCGCGAACTCTATCCGATCGGTTCGATCTCCTGATCCTCGATTTAAGTGGAGCGCACAGTGATGTGGAGTTGAGGGTCGATATCGGTGCCGGTTCCGTTTTTTTTGACAGCCGCCAATTCCACATGGTGACCTGGGAGCTGTTCAATCGAGAAGGTCTGCCGGGCCTGTTACCACGGAAACGCGGGCCGAAGCGCCCGCACAAGCTTACCGAGGAGGCCCTTGCACGCGAGGCCGAACGCATGCCAAGCGGTGCAGAGTTGGCCGAGCTCTTGGCCCAACGTGCGGCATTCATGCCACCCACGCAGCATCCTGCGACGTCTGCTGCCCTATCTGAAACGGCAGGAAAAAACGCTCACGATCGCCGAAGCGGCTGCAGTTGATGCCGCGCAGTACGTAGCAAATTACGAGCTGCTCAGTTCATCGGCGCGGGAGCCAATCTCGGCGGGGCGAGCGCCGCAGGTCAGCCCCGCGACGTGAGTCTCGCCTTGCTGCTTCGCGAAGGGATGCCGGGTGGCTCAAAGGCACTGGAGGGCGTTATCCGTGCGTCAGGCATACTGCGCACCGCACACGCCGCGGAGGTGCCGGCGGCCGGACCTCCTGTGCGTACGGGTCTGCGCCGGAGTGGCTCAGCAGCGTGCGGCACCGCGATCTGACTGCGCTTCTGGCCAGTCTGGTTCTCTCGACGCATTGTGTCGAACGCCCCATACCGAAGGAGGGATATCGATCAGCCAATGAATAGTGAGGCCAAAAGATCACGACCACACATCTCTCGCGCATGGCATTCCTGTATGTGCGACAGTCGACCCTGCGACAGGTCTTCGAGAACACCGAGAGTACGCAGCGCCAGTATGCACTGCGCGATCGTGCCGTCGCCGACCTTCAGACCAAAGCCGCGGAGCACACCGCGCAAGCAGTTCTCGTTGTCGCGTAGTTTGGATTGCATCAGTTTGCGCGCGGTCAGAATGGCGCGGGTCTCTTGCGCTGCGATCGACTTGCAGTGCACCGGCCGGAACCAGCCCAACCGCAGCAGCTGGGCACTCCGGCTCGCTCGCAACCTTCGCCTCGCGCAAAATCTTGCCCGTCCCACCGACAAGACAACGCTCGAGCAATTCCAAAGACACGTCGCTTCCTGCATAGTGGTACATGGTCGTCCCTCGATGATGCTTGGAGCGGGCTTGCCCGACTCCGTTTTTGACACCATGAGTTTGAGGGACGAGCGCCTTTCAACCAACAGGCCGCTCGCGAGCGCGCTTCCAAATTGCGCCGTAGCGAGCCGGCGGCCGGCCCGTTACCCCATCTATATCAGCTCGGAGGAGTACCGATCGAACCCGCACCGTGTGAAGGGTAATGCGCCGGCATGGAGCACCGAGCGGCATCAAGGCCCGGCGCGCGAGAGGACGGCCGTCTTGTGATCTGCGGGAGCTGCGGCGAGCGCATGTCGGTGGTTATCACATTGACCGCAACCAGCAAGTGCGGACCTATTGGTGTGGCCGGCGCCCGATGTTCCGAGGCGAGATAGGTCTGTGTCAGATGGTGCATGGCGGCGCACTCGATGCTGCGATCGGCGATATCCTGATCGAGGCGATGACTCCACTGGTGGTCGAAGTCGCTCTCAGCGTCCAGCAGGAGCTCGCCAGCCGTCAGGAGGAACAAGATCGGTTGCGCCGTCAGCACGTGGAACGAGCGAAGTTTGACGCAGAACTCGCGCAACCTCGCTTTCTCAAAGTCGATCCCGACAACCGTCTGGTCGCCGACGCCCTGGAAGCCGACTGGAATACGAAGCTCCGTGCGTTCCGGGAAGCATACAACAAAGCCTCGGCTGCCGATGTTAGCGTCGTGACCGATGCCGAGCGTACCGGGCTAATGACCCTCGCCACCGACTTCCGCCGCCTCTGGCGCAATCCGCGCTCGCAGATGAAAGACAAGAAGCGCATGCTGCGCCTGCTGATCGAGGACGTGACGCTCAGCAAGGGCGATACGCTCCATGTGGATATCCGCTTCGTCGGCGTCGCGACGCGCTCGTTGGATCTGCCGCTGCCGAACTCGTGTGTCGAGTTGCGCACAACAGATGCCGCCGTGATCGAAGAGATCGACCACGTCATCGATACTTATACGGACAAAGAAATCGCGGATCTGCTCAACGAGGCGTGCGGACCGTCGCGAGCACGCCATGGACAGCTGTGGGGATCGGGCGGCTTCGCCATAGCTACCAACTCATCGATCGGCAGACACGCCTGCTCGCGCAGGGACTGCTGACTTCGCAGGACGTCGCGGCTCCCTACAATGTTGTGGTCTCGACCGTTGCAGATCGCTGTTAGCTTCAAAGAAACGTCAAGTCCGACATAGCGCTCCATTGCAGCTCTCCTATCATTGCAAGGCCCAAGAGGTGAGCCTGATAGCGCAACTCTGACAGGCGTCGGTCCGGTAGCGACGTAACACCAAACCTTTGTCCGCGGTCGTAAAGAAGTAGGTCAGCTCTTGTCCGGCAGGACAAATGTACACGTCTTCCGCCGCCACGTACCGGAAGTCCTGCTTCCACATGTGGCGCCGACGTTGCCTACTGCGCGCACATCCGGTCTCCGATCGTGGCGACTTCCTCTATGAGATTCCGCCAGAGGACCTGCCGTCGAAGTTCCCACAAGCGTGATTACCAGGTCGATCCTGCAACTTCATCCTCACGCAACTGACGAGGTGCACTATGAGTCTGACCCCTGTCGCGCGGGCGGCGTGGCCGCGCTGGCAGGATCGCCGTGCCGTAATGTGCCGCCATCTCGGCGTAGCTGCGGTTGATTTTCGGATCGTAGAAGCACGCCTTGATGACGGCGACCTTGGTGTTGTCCGGTCCAATAGTGCCGGCACGCTGCCGATCGCCTCGAAGGTACCGACGTGGCCGCTGATCCAATCGGCGAGCCCCTGGGTCCAGGTCGCCTGCGCATAGGTGAAATTCGAGGCGCCGCGGACTGCGACGAAGATCTGTGCCATTCGCCGCTTCCCGGTGAGACGGTCGACGATCACCGGTACGCGGTCGCCCGCATAGCGCAATCACTCGCGGGCGCACCACCAAATTCCACGCGCTGACCGAGGATAAGGAGTTCCAATCGCCTTCTTGACGAACGCCCAAACACCCTCACACATACGACGCTAAAGCCGATAAAGGCCGTAACCTTATTGAGCGCATGTTCTGCCGCCTCAAGGATTTATGACAAGCGAGCCGACAACTTCCTATCCGCCACCCTCTTGGCAGCCGCGCTGACTTGCTGGATCAATGAGTCCGGAGCCTGGCGAGGGCAGCGTGCGCTGTGAAAGCGCCCGCGCCAGTTCCGGCGCGCCCTGCGTCAACTGACGCTCAATTGCCGTGCGGCATGAGTACGTGTGATGCTCGACACGAGAAGTGAAGTTCGATATGTCGGCAGTTGTTGCGGGGTGTAACGATTTTCGTATCGGTCAACTACCAATGCTGGTGTTTGATCTAGATAGCAGAAGCATGTCTACATATGGCTCGCTGAGCGACGGGTCGGTCGAACATCTGAAAGCAGTTTGGCATGCAACATCATGGACAATCAGCTCGCCCCAAGCCCCGATATGCGTTAGCTCCTCGCCAGCAGAAAATGCTCTGCGCAACGCGCACAAATGAGGGGTCTTGGGCGCGATCGACGAGCGGGGGTCGGCTGATTAGCGGCTTTGGAA
Source organism: Bradyrhizobium sp. CB82 (assembly GCF_029714405.1). Taxonomy (NCBI): domain Bacteria; kingdom Pseudomonadati; phylum Pseudomonadota; class Alphaproteobacteria; order Hyphomicrobiales; family Nitrobacteraceae; genus Bradyrhizobium; species Bradyrhizobium sp. CB82. Next base: position 7,721,909 of record NZ_CP121650.1, read on the forward strand.
ATTCCGACGATGCGCATCTCCTGGAGCGCGCTCTTCCGCAACGACAATGACCTCGACCCGCCAGCTGAATGCGATGCGATGATAGTCAAAGTCAAAGGAGATACGGCATGCAGCGCAATGATGAAATGAAGCTCGGACTCTTCCTCTGGGATGCGGGATATCATGAAGGCGCATGGCGCGATCCGAGCGCGCCGGCTAATTGCGGAGTTGATATCGGCCATTATGCTAATTTGGCAGCCCTTGCGGAGGCGGCGGCATTTCACCTGGTATTTCTTGCCGATACCGCAAGCGTATCCGAATTGGACGATGCTCACATAGCTCGTTCAAGCCGAAACGATGGGTTCGAGCCAATCACGCTCTTGTCGGCGCTTTCATCGAGAACACAGGAAATCGGTCTTGTTGGGACGGCGACGACGACGTACAATCAGCCTTATAATCTTGCACGCATGTTCGCGTCGCTTGACCACCTATCGCGGGGGCGTGCCGGCTGGAACATCGTCACGTCCGGGTTTAAGCGCGAAGCCGCAAATTTCGGCGAAAAAGAACTTCCAGATCATCGCGTGCGCTATGCTCGAGCGAGAGAATTCGTCGAAGTCGTCAAGGGTCTTTGGGACTCATGGGAAGACGACGCCTTCATTCGCGACAAACGAACTGGTATTTTCGCTGACATCACGAAACTGCATTTGCTTAACCATCAAGGGGACTACTTATCAGTCAGAGGTCCCCTGAACGTCGCAAGGCCGCTGCAAGGGTATCCCGTATTGGTTCAAGCTGGCGCATCCGATACGGGAATAGAGTTCGCTGCAGAATTCGGCGAGGTCGTGTTCACCGCTGCACCTTACTTGGAATATGGCCAAAAATATTACGCGGCTCTCAAAGAGAAAGCGCGCGCACTCGGGCGGGAAGACGATCAGGTGCTAGTCATGCCGGGTTTTATCCCGATCGTTGGGAGGACCAAGCAAGAAGCCTCTGAGAAGCTCGAAAGGTTACATTCTTATGAGCACATCGACGTGCAAATCGGAATGGCCAGTCGTGGGCTGGGGTCTGTCGCCGAGCTGCGTTCATTGAACCTCGACTCATTGGTGCCCGAGACTTTACCGCAGACGAATTTCATACAGAGCCGTCAAAAACTGTACCTCGACGTGGCGGCACGCCAGAAGTTCACGTGGAAACAACTGATCCGCTTTATATCGGACACCAAAGGCCATCTCATGGTTGTTGGAACGCCGGACGAAATCGCTAACACTATGGTGGAAACATTTGATCAAGGTGCCGCTGACGGTTTCAACGTCATCCCGGCGACCCTTCCCGGCGGATTCAAGGACTTTGTTGATCTCGTCGTTCCCGAATTGCGTCGACGAGGCAAATTCAGATCCGGCTATTCCGGACATACACTAAGAGAGAACCTTGGTCTCAAGCGGCCACCGAATCGGTTCGCGCAGGCAGGTGTAATGAAAAAAGATCCCGATGCCGTTGAGCAGGCGTCGGCTTTCGACACGGCGTACGGCTGAGATGGAAGAAAGACCCTGGCACTGCATTCGAGGGGAGGAGGTAACACCCGCCTCCTGTTTGAGACGAATGAAGGTTCTTAAAACAGAAACCCTTAACAAGGACTTTTACGATGGACGAAGTGAGTCCTCTCCGCCGTTTTCTGCAACACGTGCAAATTCCTTTCGCTGCTGGCCAGGTGGCGTTTCTTGGCGCCGCGCGTCAGGCGCGCACCTTCGACGATCCCGTGGCTTGAGCTGCTATTTGAAAGAATGCGGCCGAGAGGAGGAATTGCGCGAGGTCGGCACGGCTGTGCCGACCCCGCACGTATGATCCCGGCCGAAGCTTCCGTCGGAGTTAGGTGCCTTGGAAACGGGCCTACCAGCATTCATAGCTTGTGGGTTCGCGCGGTCGACTAGACATTCCTCTGAAGAAGGGACCGAACGTACTCGACCTCAAGCGAGACTACGGACCGAATCCCATAGAGAAAGAGAGAGATGGCAGCATCGCTCGGCATTGCAGATGAAGAACGCCGGTGCGCGTTTTCGGTTGCCGGGCGACCCGAGATCGACGCTTTGCGCGAAATGTTTGAGGAGGAAAGAGATATGGGTAACAAGGGCTCCCGGGAATGGGACATCCGCTGTGATCTGGCTGCAGGCTACCGGTTGATCGCCCATTTTGGCATGGACCACCTCATCTACGCTCATCTATCGGCGCGCCTGCCTGGCGGACCTCGATTCCTCCTTAATCCCTATGGCATGATGTTCGATGAAATCACGGCCTCGAGCCTCGTCGTCGTCGATCCCGAGCGGCATGCCATCGAGGATGAAGATGAGTCTAAGATAAACAGCGCTGGCTTTAAGATCCATTCCGCCATCTATATGAATCGGGACGACGCCCAGTGCGTCATCCACACGCATACTCTGGCTGGCATGGCGGTGGCCGCGCAGGACCAGGGGCTCCTGCCCTTGAACCAAAAGTCGATGGCATTCTACGGCGGCATTGCTTATCATGAGTATGAAGGCGTAGCGTTCGATCTCGGCGAGCGCGAACGCCTGGTACGTGATCTCGGCGACAGGGACCTCATGATCCTGAAGCACCACGGCTTGCTCACGGTCGGACGCACCGTCTCCGAAGCATTCCTGAACATGTATCACCTGGAGCACTCCTGCCGCATCCAGATCGCAGCTACGCAAGGCGGGCAAAAGATCACTCTACCGTCCGACGACGTTGTCGCGCACACGGCCGCGCAGTCCAAGCACAATCGCCTCAATCAGAGTCCGCGCCCCTGGGCGGCGCTCAAACGCCGCCTCGATCGCATCAGCCCGGACTACGCGACCTGATGGTCCGCCAAGAATCCGGCTAAAGTACACGGCCGAGCCAAGGGGCAAGAGTTCCTGCTTAGGTGCGCCCTGAACCTCCTCCGAATTGATGGACACCTGTAGTAGGCTCGAAGAGCCAGGAGCTGTCGGATGGAAGGACCTCAACGTCGGTCGTTACGGACGACTACAAGCGGCAGGCACTTGATCTCGTAGCGTCGAGCTGGCGCTCGATCGGATCTGTTTGCCAGCCGGCCACGTACCACCAAGCCCGAGCCTGGACACAAGATCTAGCCGTATCTGCTGCGCGGCTTCGAGATCACACGCCCAGGTCTGGGCGATGGACATCACCTACAATGCGCCTCGCTCCCAGAAATTGAGGAGGCATATGTTTGGAATGCATTGAGAAAGGAGGAATTTGACGAGCCTGCTTCCTGCTGTGGGGAAGCATGAGCCCAAGCGGCGGTGACCTGCTGTCAACTGGCAGGGTGACGTAGCCCGCAGGTAAACGCGACTGAGGCAAACCGTTACGCCGAGATGGTTCCCGAGGCTGAGTATCATCGGAAGGTTGAGGAATACGAACCGGTTCATCCGCGTCTGTGGGCTGAAATGTCCCCTCCGCCTACACGGTATAACAGGCGGAATGCTGAATGGTGAAGGATATGTAGCCGGAGACACCCGAATGCGAGCGTAGATGTAAGGCGTCTTGCGTGGGCCGAGGGGAGAACGCAGCCAAACCTGAGGCAACGGCATCGACTTGCAGCAAGCAAGGGAAAAGACTGCGACCGGCAACCTCACTGATGCGCTGGTAGTAGTCCGAGGCCGGGAAAGCCGGTCACATGGCGAAGGGAGCAGTTTGAGTTGCTTGGAGTGCACGTGATCTGACCTAATGAGGTGAAGACCTTTGATAATCAGTGAAATGCAGCACAAGCTCGCGACGTGGGCCGCGGTCGATCAGACCCGCCGGTTTGATCGATTGCTCCGGCTCATCACCGACAGGAATTGGCTTGCTGAGGCGGCCCGAATCGTCCTGGCGTCGAAAGGCACCAATACACCGGGTCTTGAAGGAATGGACAAGCGACGACTTGCTGCCGTTCTTGAGCGTCATCTGGATCGGCTGCGCGTGGCCCTGTTGGACGGCACTTACCGTCCAACACCGGTCAAGCGAATCCACTCCCGAAGGCCAACGGCAAGCTGAGACCACTGGGTATACCGATCCTGGCTGGACCGTATTGTCCAGCGGGCGATGCTGATGGCCATGGAGCCGATCTGGGAGAGCGACTTCCACTCTGGTTCCTACGGCATCCGTCTCGAACGCAGTATTCATCATGCGTTCGCACCGTGAGGATGCAGTTGCAGGATGGTTGCAGGATGGCGCTGAATCGAAGGGCCGCTGGATCATCGAAGGTGATCTGGCGAGCTACTTCGACACTGTCCATCATCGGCTGCTCCTGAAATGCGTGCGTCGTCGCATCAGGGACCTGCGATTCATTGATCTGCTCTGGCGAATCCTCAAAGCCGGTCACGTTGACCGTGGCTTATTCTTCGCAGCAAGTGAAGGCGTTCCGCAAGGCGGTGTTCTGTCGCCGCTCCTATCCCACATCATGCTCCATGAGTTTGATTGCTGGCTGGAGGCGAAATACCTGAAAAAAAGCGAGGAAGGATCGTTGGGCGTGGAACTTCGGCATCCAACAGGGTCGTCCGATCACGGTTCGAGAGAACCGCGAGTGGAAACCTGCCGTAGCCTATTGTCGCTATGCCGATGACTTCGTCGTCATCGTCAAAGGGACGAAGGCCCATGCCGAGGCCGTCCGCGAGGAGTGCCGGGCCTTTCTGGAAGGTAAGCTGAAGTTGACGTTGAATATGGACAAAACCCATATCACTCACGTCAATGACGGCTTCGTCTTTCTGGGGCATCGGATCATTCGTAAGCGGGGATCAAGGGGGCGGATGGCGGTCGTTACGACCGTACCCAAAGAGAAGGCCAAGGCATTCGTGCACAGACTGTCGAAGGTCCTCTCTGGTGACCATCATCTTGCCAAGGTCGATATGGTGGACCGCCTGAACCGCCAACTGCGGGGTTGGGCGGCCTTCTACAAGTACACGGACTTCACTGCGACCACGTTCCGGCACGTCGATCACGTCGTGTTCTGGAAAATGGCGCACTGGCTGGCGAGAAAGTGTCGGAGCCGCATCAAACCATTGATGCGGAGCTGGTATCGAGCACCAGTCGCTGGGCAGGCCAAGACCTGGTTTGCCCACGGGGTCAGTGAACGAGGCCATCGTGTCGGGAAAGCATTGCACCGATTGGTTTCCATCCCAAAGGGGCAGTTCCGATGGAGAAATCCGGAAGCAAATCCCTACATCTTCAGGGAGGAGCCCAGGAAGACCATTACCTCGCGATATCAGGATGTCGCAATGGCCATGGGCCAGACCTGAGCGGAGAGCCGTATGCGCTGAAAGGTGCCCGTACGGTTCGGGGAGGAGAAGCGCTTATGCGCTTCTTACTCCATTCCCGATGGCGCGCGGCTTCGTCTATCTCGCCGTGGTGCTTGACTGGTTCAGCCGCGCGGGTGCTGTCGTGGCGCGTTCCGATCACGATGGAAGCCGCATTCTGCGTCGAGACGCTGGAGGACGCTCTCGCCTGCCACGGCAAGCCGGAAATCTTCAACACCGACCAAGGCTCGCAGTTCACGGGCGTCGCGTTCACCAGCGTGCTCGCCAGTCATGGCATCACCATCAGCATGGACCGCCGGGGCGCTTGACGCGACAACGTGTTCGTCGAGCGGCTTGGCGCAGTGTCAAATATAAGGAGGTCTCTCTGCGCGCCTACGACACCGTGTCCGACGGCGGCGCCTCGATCGGCCGATACCTTGACTTTTACAATGGCCGGTCCCCACTCGAGCCTTGACCGCGGCACCCCGGATCAACCTTACTTCAACGCGCTGCCGTTCCGCGCGGCAGCCTAACTCTGGCAGAAGCTCCACTTATCGACGCGGAATTGCTGTTCAGACAACCGAGACCACCTCAAAACGCATCGCGCTACGCGCTGACAAAACCGACCAGAGCTTCGCCGCAATGATCCATCTCGCTGCAGCCGTGATAAACTCCCGATGAATCCAAACAGACCCTAGTTAGGCAAGAAGGAACGCAGGATATCAAGAAAAATTGTCGAGTGCTGGTCGATTACTGGCGGCCCCCATCTACCGTGGACAGCACTTCTCTTATAAGGTTCTACCTGAGTGCAAATTTGGGCCATCAAATTCAAGTGGCGATGGAGGGTGCTTGGCAGAGATCCGTGTTCTCCCTTCACGAACCGCCTATTCGACGCCGGGTGAACTTGGCGTGAGAATAGTGGGCGGCGAGGGTCCTTATCTCGTGGACGCCGATGGGACGCGCTATCTTGATGCGTCCTGTGGATCGGGATCTCTCGTCTTCGGTCATGGCGACGAGATGATCATCGACGCGCTTCACGACCAGAGCCGCAAGTTGACGCTTTTCCCTTCACGGCATTTCAGCTCCGAAATCGTCGAGCGTTACGCTCGCCAACTGCTCGATTTCGGTCCGCCGAGCATGTCGCGGGCAATCACTTTCAGCAGCGGTTCCGACGCAGTCGAGGCGTCGCTCAAATTGGCGCTTCAACATCATTTCGCCGCCAAGCGGCCGCAACGACGCAAGATCCTGGGACGCAATGCCTCCTATCATGGAAATACGATCGCTGGGCTCGGCGCGGGAGGGTTCGTCGCGCGCCGGAAGCCTTATGAGGGCGTGCTTGCGCCGTGCGCCAAGGCTTCGCACGCGCATTGTGTCGCGTGCGAGTTCGGACTTCAGGCGCAGACTTGCGCGCTACAATGTGCGCAATCGATCGAGGATGCGATCCTTGAGGAAGGCCCGGAGAATGTCGCAGCGGTGATCGTCGAGCCGATCGTCGGTGCCGCGCTGAGTGCCGCGCCGCCAGACCCGCGATATCTGCCGCGGGTTTGGGAAATCTGCCGCCACTATGATGTACTGCTCATTGCGGATGAAGTTATGACTTGTTTCGACCGTACCGGACGTCCGTTTGCGAGCATGCATTGGAGCGTCGAACCTGACATCGTTATCTGCGGAAAGGCTATCAGCGCTGGTTTTTACCCCCTGTCGGCTCTTCTAGTGAATCAGCGGGTGGTTGAGGGGCCGCTGGCGCGCGACAAGTATTTTCAGAACGGTCAGACATTTGCTTGCAGTCCGGCGGGCGCGGCTGTGGGATTGGCAGTGTTGGATCGATTGGCGGATGGGAGCGTCGCTGCAAACGCGACGCGCATGGGGGAAGTACTGCGAGCTTCGCTCCGCAAGGAGCTGCCGAGCGAACTGATCCGCAGAGTCCGCGGCATGGGATTGATGGTTGGTTTCGACATCAACACCTCCGCATTCAAGAATCCGCCGGCCCTTTCGACCGGTCGCTACAGTGATCGATTTCAGCGAGCAGCGCTCAAACGCGGGTTGGTCATCTACGCCAGTAGTGGTAGCGCTGGAAGTGAAGCAGGCGATCATGCGATGCTACTATTGCCTTTGACGATTTCCGAGCGCGAAGTGCAGGAGGCCACAGCATCGCTTGTGGCCGCGGCAAACGATCTTCTCGAAACTGAGAACAAGTAGGCGCCACTGACTTTGTCCGGCCAATCTCCTCGTACGTTGGAGCCCACGAACCTGCGGGCGGACGAGCGAACTCGCGTTTCAAGAATTATCGACTGGAGGATCTAACTCGCATTTCTCAGGTGGCTGCTCTTGGTCCCGACAAACTGTCCGAGATGAAAGTTGTAGTTGCATACTGCTGTTCCAGGTAAATTCCTGAACTAACCTTATCCGCTGGGAGCGCATGCCGGACGATCCGATCATGACGCTTCCGGAACGGGGATGCTGACAAAGGAATCTACGCTTAGGCTGATAGCCCGCTCGTGCATGGTACCGACTTATTGCGTTACGGCGACACATGCCAGCGTCGGCGACCTGCCGATGCGCTCGAAGGCCGTTCGTGCGCTTAGCCAAGCTCAATTTCGACTATTTGGACCGAGTAATATCTCCTATTTGGCACCACAATAGACGTAAGTGGGATCTCGGCTCTTGTCGTAAGTACGCTCAAAACATGTCCAAAGAGTCTAGTCGTCCGTGAAGAGAGTCCAAGCTGTTGAGCGAGATTCGGTTTTTGACGCAGCGGCGGTTTTGAGATCGCAAGCTTTCGGGAGCTGAGGCCTCGAAAGCTTGCAAATTCATCTTCAAGATTCCCTCGAATCAGCAGTCGTGATTCCGTGGTCGCAGCGGAGGGGAGCGATGCGACCGAAGAAGCCGGAGACGACGGGGGAAGGCGATCTGTTCCGCGCCAGGCTGGATCAGATCATCAACTTGAAGCACGAACTGGTGCAGCTCGGCGGCAAGATCGACTGGGAGTGGATCGATCGCGAGATCGCGCCACTTTACAGCGACAAGGGTCGGCCGGGGATCGAGAGCCGCTTCGTCATCGGGCTCTTGCTACTCAAATACATCTACGGCTTGTCCGACGAGGACGTCTGCGAGCGCTGGATCTATGACCCGTATTTCCAGCACTTCACCGGCTTCGAGTTTTTCCAGCACGAGTTCCCGCACGAGCGCTCCGATCTGAGCCATTGGCGCAAGCGGCTTGGCGACAAGCTGGAACTCTTGCTGGCCGAGAGCTTGAGGGTGGCGCACGAGACCGGTGCGGTGCGGACGCGCGATCTCAAACGGGTGACGGTCGACACCACCGTTCAGCCCAAGGCCATCACCTTCCCGACTGATGCCAAGCTGGTCCATGCGGCGATCAAGGGGCTCAATCGGCTGGCCCGCAAGCACTGCGTGCGGCTGCGGCAGTCCTATCTGCGGATCGCCAAGCGGGCGGCAATGATGGCCGGGCGCTACGCCCACGCCAAACAGTTCAAGCGCCACCGAGGGCAATTGCGCCTGCTGCGAACGCGGCTCGGCCGCCTCATTCGCGACATCCGCCGCAAGATCGTGGGCCAGCCAGAGCTCGAGGCCGTCTTCGAGCTGCCGCTTTCGCGCGCCGCGCAGATCCGCTCCCAGGAGCAGCGCCAGCGCGGATACAAGCTCTATTCTTTCCATGCGCCTGAGGTCGAGTGCATCGGCAAAGGCAAGGCCGCAGCGCCCTATGAGTTCGGCGTCAAGGCCTCCATCGTCACCACCAATGGTCGGCCCCCGGGCGGCCAGTTCGTGCTGCATGCCAAGGCGCTGCCGGGCAATCCGTATGACGGCCACACCCTCGGCGAGGTCATCGACGCCACCGAGACGCTCACCGGCTGTGCGATCGAGCGCGCGTATGTCGACAAGGGCTATCGCGGCCACAACACGGAAAACCCGCGCCGCGTCTTCATCTCCGGTCAGAAGCGTGGCGTCTTCGGTGTCATCAAACGCGAGCTCAGGCGTCGCTCAGCCATTGAGCCCGTGATCGGTCACCTGAAGACCGACGGGCATCTCGGCCGCTGCTACCTCAAAGGCCGCAGCGGCGATGCCGCCAACGTCGTCCTAACCGCCGTTGGCCATAATCTCCGCCTCGTCCTGGCTTGGCTGAGGCTTCTGCTGTGCCTAATCCTGAACGCCTTGATGCGGCTGCTTGCCGCCCAGGCCGCGCTCAAATGCGCTTCTTAACGGACGACGAGTCTACTAAGTGGCGGACGCACGGGCCCGTTACTGCAACAGATCTTGCCCAACCTGGATCTCTCGCTGTACTCCATAACACCACAGCAATAGGATATTGATGCACGTCACTTGGCTTGGATATTGCTTCCTAGACAGGCGCGATGGTGCAGTAGCTCACGCCATCATCTCATGGGTGAGTCTCCGTTTTCCTTCGTATCCGCCGGAAGGAGCACAAGAAAAAATCAGGCAGCCTGAGACGATACGCGAGCCAACCAAGAGATGGCCGCTCTTTTCGACAACGTTGCTCGCCACGCTGCGCTATTGGGCAAGCGAGCGATGGGAGCCCGAGCAATGGCTGCCGGCCCCGTGATCGAGTTTGCTGAAGTAATGCAGAGGTCGTTATAGGTAAGCGCCAAGCTGAGGCCGTTCATTTTGAGCTCCAGGTCATGAGCTCATGATAGCATTCATCTGCGAGATCGACCACCCTGTGCAATCCGCTCTAGAGTTTGTGGCGAGGCGTGCAGATCGACGTCATTCATTTCGCGGTCTGCAGCCTGACGTGGGCAAAGCAGGCTACAAGCGTTAAGCCGCATATTTGGCGGGGCGACCTCGCGAGCCGATTGTAGGCGGCATAGCCTCGACTTGCAGGATGCCGCAAGCCGCGGCGCTCGACCCATTCGCCGACGCGGCGGTCCTCGAAGCGATAGGCCACCATCGGCGGGCCGCTGCCGCCAAAGGCCGATCGCCCCGCGCCTGGGCCCACAGCCAGGTCTTCTGCGTCTCGCCACATCCCGAGGCAGCGTCGTCTCGTCGGCCCTTGATCTTCTCCAGCACATAGTCGGCCATTGGCTGCAATTCGCACGCGGCCTTGGCATCCATGGCGGCACCTGCGTTCGAGATCGACGCCGTCGCGCGTGCAGATCGCTTGCCGCCGGTGCAGGGGCAGCCAGTCCGCATATTTGACTACCGCGATCTGAGCGATACACGATTCGGTAGGAAGGGCGCTCTCGATCAGCCTTCCATCGACCGAGAAGTGATCGCTCGACAGCAGCTTCTTCACCCTGGGCTGCGCCAGCACGGCCGCCAGGAACTTGGCGCCGCGATCTCGCCTTCAGACGGTCGCGGGTTCTTCGAGAACACCGAATGGTCCCAGACTGCGTCGTCAACGCCGATTCCGACGAACCAGCGAAACAGCAGATCATATTCCAAACGCTCCATCAGAAGCCGCTCGGAGCGGATCGAATAAAACGCCTGCAACAGCATCGCCCGCAGCAGCTCGCTAGCGGGATCGACGGCCGCCCAATCGGCGAATAGAGCGCGGCAAACTCGCGCTCCAGCACTGCCAGCGCCTCGTTCACCATCGTCCGGATCGCCCGCAGCGGATGATCACGTCGCACCCACGCCTCCACGTCAACGTAGCTGAACAACTCGGCCGTTCGATTGCCGCCGCCCCGCGCGCACCATCCCCGAATCTCAGTCCGAGCCATTGGATCACGGTCGGCGATCGCCGGCGAGGTGGTTTATCACAGTGGTTTTGACTCTTTGGAGGTCGTTGGATAGGCGCGGCGGAGTTTGGCGCGGGCTTTGTCGGTTGTGAACATCCACTTGATGCGTTGTCGGGTTTTATTTCGCGGCCGTTGCCATGCAGCGATCTCGTTTCGGAGCCTTTTGGGGTCGTCGATGCGACGGCCGAGACATTGACGCTGCAGCACGCTGATCTCGCACTCGACCATGTTGAGCCAACTTGCGTGTTTCGGGGTGTAGTGGAATTCGAGGCGGCGCAGGATGCGACGGGCCTCGGCAGGCGCAAATGCTTGATACAGCGCGCCGGCGGTATGAATCGACAGATTGTCCTGAACGACACGGATGCAGGCGGCGTCGGGATAATGGATGTCGACGAGTTCACGCATGCAGTGCGCGTAGTCCACGTCGGCGCGGCGGTCTGTAACCTTGACGTTGCGCCAGCCACGATGCGGGTCGAAGGTAACGAAGAGATTGACGGTGCCGTTGCGGCGGTACTCGTAATCGTAGCGCTCGCGCTGTCCCGGCTCGGCTGGAATCGGCTGACGGACCTCGCCGATGAGCTGGACGGGGGTCTCGTCGAAGCAGACCAGCGGCCGGACGGGATCCGGCGCCTCGGCGTAGAGGTCGAGCACGTCCTCCATGCGGGCGACGTATTCGCCATCGACATGGGGGATGCACCACATGTCCCTGCGCCATGGCTTGAGGTCGTTCTCGGCCAGCCGGCGACGCACGGTCTCGCCCGACAGGCTGTCATGATCGGTGAGCTTGACGATCGTGTCGGCCAGCAGCGTCAGCGTCCAACGTTTGCGGTCGGCGGGCGGCTTGGCGCATGCCGTCGCCACCAGCAGGGCCTCCTCCCTGCCGGTCAGCTTGCGCTCTGCGCCCGGACGCGGCTCCTCGCTCAAGGCCCGCTCCAGATTGCCTTCCACGAAGCGGCGCTTGGTCCGGCCGACGCTGGACAGGCTGACCCGGACGGTTCGGACAATCTCCGCGTCGCAACTACCGGCATCGGCCGCCAGCAGAATCTGCGCCCGCTTGAGCTTGCGGGCGGCATGCTTGCCGCCGCCGCGCATCGCCGTCAGTTCGTCCCGCTCGATTTGGCTCAATTCGACCCGATAACGTACATTCATGCTTCGCCTCCTTGTCGGAGGCCCGGACGAATCCAGCGATGAGTCAAAAATCAGGCACGCGCTTCACGGAGAAGCAGGGGCACTACCTGGCCTTTATCTACACCTACGCGCACATGTTCGGACGCCCACCCGCCGAAACCGACATGCAGCGCCATTTCCGCGTCAGCCCGCCGTCGGTCCACCAGATGATCGTCACCCTCGAACGAAACGGCTTCATTCGCCGTCAGCCCGGTGTTCCCCGGAGCATCGAGATTCTTTTGCCACCCGAAAACTTGCTCATCCTCGAATGGCTCGGCATCAAAACGTCAAAATCACTGTGATGAACTACTAGCATTACAGTTGGTGCGCCGGGAGACCGGCAAGGAGTAAGCGGTGGAAGTCCACTGCGATGAAGAAGTAGCGATCCACATCGGCCCCGAGCCGTGCGCAGGCGTCCGCGAGGATGTCGGCGAAGCGTCGGCAGGGGAGCGCATAGGCCAGCCATCGAGCCGCGAAAGAATGTTTTCCCGAGAGCCGACGCTATCAACTGAGCGGAAGGCAACACGAAGGGGCGCGATATCGCGAGCGCCCGGTCGTCTCGGCGTGGTCGCAGACCCTGCCATGTGCAGAAGCTTCTTGTACGGGAACCGGGAGCTCTCTTGGTCGGCCAGATGCTCATGGAAGCAGCCTGGTCCGCGGCGGGAAGGCGAGGAGCTGTAGCCGCCGATGAACGATCAGGAGAAGTCTGACTCCGCCATAGTAGCTATGAAGTCGCCGAACAATGCCGGAGGTACGGTGGCGGAGGCGATGGAGCGAGGGGCGGGGACCAAGGGAAACGCGAGACAGCAAAGCACACTCCGGACACAGGGCCGGGATCGTGTGATCCAGGAGCTTGATCGCGTACGGCAAGCCGCAAGGCAGAGGAAGAAGGAGCGGTTCACCGCGCTTCTCCACCATATCAACACAGACACGCTCCGTATGGCTTTCTATGCGCTCAAGCGCAAAGCAGCCCCCGGCGTGGATGGTGTGACATGGCAGGACTTCGAGACAGATCTGGAGCCTCGGCTTGCGGATCTGCAGCGGCGGGTCCACGGAGGAGCGTACCGTCCCCAGCCGTCACGTCGGACGTACATCCCGAAGACTGACGGCCGGGAAAGAGCGTTGGCGATCGCTGCCTTGGAGGACAAAATCGTCCAGGGCGCGACCGTCATGGTGCTCAACGCCATCTACGAAGGCGACTTCGTCGGCTTCTCATACGGGTTTCGACCCGGTAGAGGCCCACATGATGGGTTGGACGCCCTGGCGGTAGCGATCACCACGCGGAAGGTGAACTGGATACTTGACGCCGACGTGCAAAACTTTTTCGGAAGTGTGAACCAAGACTGGCTGGTCCAGTTTCTGGAACACCGCATCGGCGACAAGCGCATCATCCGCCTGATCCGTAAATGGCTGAAGGCGGGCATTCTCGAAGACGGGGTCGTAACTGTGGACGACAGGGGCACGGGGCAGGGATCGGTGATTTCGCCGCTGCTCGCCAATGCTTACCTGCACTACACGTTTGGTCTCTGGGCCAAACGCTGACGACGGCAAGAGGCCCACGGCGACATGATTATCGTGCGCTATGCCGATGATCTCGTGGTTGGCTTCGAGCATGAGGACGACGCTCGCCGTTTCCTTGATGCGATGGGTGAACGGTTTGAAGCATTCGCGTTGACGCTCCATCCAGACAAGACCCGCCTGATTGAGTTCGGCCGCCGAGCGGCGGCCAAACGCAAAGGGCGCGGCCTTGGCAAACCGGAGACCTTCATGTTTCTGGGCTTCACCCACATCTGCGGTAAGTCACGCCGGGGGAACTTCCTGCTCGAAAGGAAGACCCGTCGCGACCGTCTGCGGAGGAAGCTTCAGGACATCAAGGAAGAGCCGCGACGACGGATGCACCGACCGATCCGTGCCCAGGGTGCATGGCTGAGACAGGTCGTCACCGGCCACTTCGCATACTATGGGTTCCTACAAATGGGCGGGCGCTCTCAGCGTTCCGCTACTGTGTGGTCGATCTTTGGCGTCGAACGCTTCGGCGGCGAAGTCAACGAGGCGGCTTCACGTGGGACCGTATGACGAGGTTGGCGGACGAATGGCTCCCACAATCCCGCATCCTCCATCCCTGGCCACAGCAGCGCTTCGTGGTCACATACCCAAGGTAAGAGCCGGATGCCTTAATTGGGCTCGTCCGGATCCGCGCGGGTTGCGCCTTGCAAGCGCGTTGAAGTCTGCCGTCTGCGATGACGGCCGCGGCAAAGCTTAGCGAGCAGCCGCGAACCGAGTCTTGCGTGGCGTCCGGTAACGGCCGCTGCGAAGCGTAGACAGGGAGGTCGTAGGCCGGAATGAAGTGAACGGGAAAATAGCCCCGAAATCGATCGTGATCGGAGTAGCTGACCCTATCCCGTAAAGGGGAAGGCAGAACCAAAGGCCGCGTCAACGCGAGCAGTCTGAGGTGCTCCCGGGGTTCGTACTGCCAGCATGCAACCAAAGGAAGCAGCGTGAACAAGGGAGATCCATCCGGTTCAAGCGCACGCTTGTAGGACCTGCCAAGCCGAAGAGGTGAGAACGGTCTGATGACCGGGTGGAAGTCATACTGACTGATAGTACTCCGAGGACGGGAGAACCGGCCACATGGGGAAGCGGTCAGCGGTAGTTGAATTGTTCTTGGGCGACATGGGCTCCATTCAACGGGAGTCACGGCCTTCTATTCTAAGAGAAGATCAGCTGACCATGGAAACGAAACTTGAACAAATAGCAGTGAAAGCTCGGCGCGAGCCAAATCTTCGCTTCACCTCGTTGGCCCATCACATCACGCGCGATCGAGTGCAAAAGAATCTATTACAGATTCCGAAGCGCTCCGCCGCCGGGGTGGACGGACAGACGGTGGAGGCGGCGAGGGAGAGCTTCGACGGATGGATCGAGCCGATGCTCCAATCCATCCACCGACAGGGATATCGGGCGCCGAACATTCGGCGTGTCTATATCCCCAAGCCCGGTAAGACGGAGAAGCGCCCCCTCGGGGTTCCAACTGTCGCCGACCGGGCGCTCCAGCGCAGCACGGCTGCGGTGTTGTCCGCCATCTACGAGCAGGACTTCTTGCCCTGCTCGTTCGGCGGCAGGCCGAAGCTCAGCGCCCATCACGCCTTGGCGACCCTCAATGAGGTCATCGCCGGCGGCATGATCAGCTGGGTGTTGGAGGCGGATTTGAAGAACTTCTTCGGGAGTCTCGATCATGATTGGGTCCTCCGGTTTGTCGAACCGCGCCTGATCAGCTTGATCCGGCGCTGGTTGAAAGCGGGTGTCTTGGAAGACGGAGCGGTGCATCCGAGCGAACAAGGAACGCCACAAGGCGGATCGATCAGTGTGCTTTTGAGCAACCTCTACCTTCATTACGTTCTCGACCTCTGGTTCGAACGCGTGGTGAAGGGCCGGTTGCGGGGCGAAGCCCGACTGGTGCGCTATATCGACGACTTTGTGATCTGCTTCCAATATCGATCGGACGCCATCCGCGTACAGGAGGCCTTGCGTCTTCGGTTGGGGAAGTTCGGCCTCACTCTAGAGCCGACCAAGACCAAGTTGGTCGAGTTTGGTCGGTTCGCGCAAAGACACGCGGGCAAACGCGGCAGAAACCGCCCGGAAACAATCTACTTTCTGGGTCTAACGCTCTATTGCACGCGAAACCAACGAGGCAACTTCAAGGTTGGGATGCGTACCGAGAAATCTCGGCTAAAGCGCAGCCTTATGTCTCTGCAGGAGCTGATGCGGCGAATACGGCATTACAAGATCAGTGACCAGGCCGATGAAATCAACGTCGTCCTGCGCGGCCACTATGGCTATTACGGTGTCGCCGGAAATCTCCGGAGCCTCGTAAAAGTCTATCGGGTCGTCGAGCGTTACTGGCGCAAGATGTTGTGCAGCCGCAGCTGGGCGGGTCGTCGCCTCACTTGGGACGCCTTCCACCAAATCAAAGAGTGGACACCGTTGCTGAAACCAAAACTGCGCCTCCCATACGGGAGGCTACAGGCACTAGCAGTGCTGTGAACCAACTGCCGAAGAGCGTAGTGCGGTAAATCCGCACGCTACGTTCTGTGGGAGCGGGAGGCGGGCGACCGCCTCCCGCGACCCGGTGGGCGCTCAGCAATGAGCGTCCCTACCGCGAACAATTTTTTCTTGAGATGGGCCCTGCGCGCGTTGGCTTGATGAGCCCTGCGCCAGGACGACCAAGCGAGTAAGTGAGCGTGCGAGATGCGTCGCTGGGCAAGCTTTATTGCGATGCGCCTGATTTCCTGGATCGACCAGCGGATCAAGAACGATGCTTCAGTCGAGGCCGCGATCGCGTTTTTTTGGGCGCGGTGTTGGCCCGAGAACGGATGACGGCCATGATGGCGAAGGCCAGCATGACGAGTGAGACATGGCGATGCCAGCCATGCCAGGAGCGGGTTTCGTTGTGATCAAGACCGAGCTCGTTCTTGGTCGTTTCGAAGCTGTCCTCGACGGCCCACCGATGGCCTTCTACTGACACCAGCTTTTGGATGGACGTGCCCTTGGGGCACCACGTGGAATAAAACGCCAAGCTGCCGTCAGCAATGTTGCGTCGGACCAGAAGACCTCGCGTCCATTCCCTGGCGAGGCCATCATCGTATTCACTGCCGTCAAGGTCGGCCAATTCGACGTAGGCCCAGTCGTGCCAGCGCGGACCTTTGGTCCCTCCGCCGGACGACAGGCGGCGCCAGGCCTTCTTGGGAAGGTTTTGCGCGATCGTGGCGGCGGTGCCAGCGACAGGCTGCGGCTTGCCCCAGGACCGTAACACATGATTGGAAGCAACCCCCAGAACATAGCCCTTGCCCGCCTTGCGCAGCTGGGTTTCGATCTCGCCCGTACTATACACGCTGTCCGCCGCCACGAACGAGAACGGCACCTGTGCGGCGATCGCGCGAGCGATCATGTGACGCGCGATCTTGGGCTTCGTCGCAAAGCCCGCATCGCTCGGGACATGCGCGGCCTTCAGGCGAGCGGGGTCGTCCGTCCAGTCCTTTGGCAGGTAGAGTGCCCGGTCGATGAAGGCATGGCCATGCCGCGACACGTAGGCGGCGAACACTCCGATCTGGCAGACCGTATGTTCGTTGTCCGAGAGGTGGCTCGTCCGCAGTATGCGATGAGCGAGGGTTGCGCCGGGTGGGCCGGCACCGAGCCTCTCGCATAGGAGGACGAGCCGTGCGGCAGGATAGCAAAATCTACGTGGGACTGGATACGTCGAAGCTGAAGATCTCGGTAGCCGTGGCCGAGGCGGGGCGCGATGGCGACGTGCGCTTCATCGGTGAGATCGATAGCGCGCCTGATGCGGTGGAGCGACTGGTTACGAAGCTCGCCAAAAGGCACCGGGACCTCGCCTTTTGCTACGAAGCCGGCCCGACCGGCTACGGTCTCCATCGTCAGATCACACGGCTTGGCCACGACTGCATCGTGGTTGCACCATCACTGATCCCAAAGCGGCCTGGAGAACGGGTCAAGACCAACCGCCGTGATGCGCTGACCCTGGCCAAGCTGCATCGTGCGGGAGAGCTGACCGCGGTCTGGGTACCGGATCCGGAGCACGAGGCGGTGCGAGAACTGGTACGTGCCCGGGAAGCCGCGAAGATCTGCGGCGGGCCCGTCAGCACTTGCAGTCCTTCCTGCTGCGTCACGGCCGGGTCTTCACCGGCCGTCAAGCGTGGACCAAGGCGCATACACGATGGCTGTGCGAGCAACGTTTCGAGCATCCGGCGCAGTATCTCGTGCTGGCCGAGTATCGCCAAGCGATCGAGGCCGCCGAGAACCGGCTCAAGCGTCTGGACGAACAAGTTGCCGAGGCGGTGAGCTCTTGGTCCATGGCTCCAGTGATCGCAGCCTACCAGGCGCTACGCGGCGTCGCCTTCCTGACCGCGGTCACCTTCGTCACCGAAATCGGCGACGTGCGCCGCTTCGACAGCCCGCGCCAACTGATGGCGTATCTCGGCCTGGTGCCCTGCGAAAACTCCACGGGGGAACGCATCCGGCGCGGCGGCATCACCAAAGCTGGTAATGGCCGGGCGCGCCGCGTGCTCATTGAGGGCGCCTGGACTTACCGTTTTCCCGCCCGGATGAGCCGCCTGCTGCAGGAGCGGCAGGCCGGCCTAACGCAAGAGGTGTGCGCCATTGCCTGGAAAGCCCAAGTCAGACTCTGCGCTCGCTATCGCAAGCTGATGGCAGGTGGCAAACGCCAGGCAGTCGTCACCGTGGCCATCGCCCGGGAAATGGCCGCCTTCCTCTGGGCTATCGGCCGAGAGGTGGAGCCGCACAGCGCAACCTGATCGCTTGCCGAATTAGCCAACACTTCATTCCACCTCACACAGGAGGACTCTCAGGAGCGACTGAAATGGACCCCGATTTTGGGACCACGTGCTTAGTTGGAAGGGGCTGCTCCGTTTGATAGACGGAGCGCATGATGACGACGAAGACGAGACGCAAGATCGACGCGGCACTGAAGGCAAAGATCGCTCTGGAAGCCGTGCGGGAGCAGGCGACGGTGGCCGATCTGGCCCAGCGCTATGAGGTTCACCCGAACCAGATCTATGCCTGGAAGAAGCAACTGCTGGACCAGGCGGCCCGGGCCTTTGACGCGGGTGTCGGGCGGGAGAGCGAGGACGCTCGCGAACGCGAGATCGAGAAGCTGCACGCCAAGATTGGACAACTGACAGTCGAGCGCGATTTTTTAGCGCGGAGGTCCGGAAGATGAGCACGCCGGACCGTCGAGGAATGCTCGATCGCGCCGACATGGCGCTGTCGATCCGCCGGCAATGCATGTTGCTTGGCATCGCGCGCTCTGGGGTATACCGGCCGCCACGGCCAGCCAACGACAACGACCTTGCCCTGATGCGGCGCCTCGACGAGTTGTTCACCGCCTGGCCGTTCCTGGGCTCGCGGCGAATGACCGCGATGCTGAAGGCTGAGGGGCTTCCCGTAAATCGCAAGCGCGTGCAGCGGTTGATGCGCAAGATGGGCATCGCGGCGCTGGGACCAAGGCCGAACACGACGAGGCCGGCGCCGGGCCGCAAGATCTATCCCTACCTGTTGCGCAACATGACGATCGACCGGCCAAACCAGGTATGGGCGGCCGACATCACGTATCGTGCGCCTCGCCCCACAGTTGGGGTAGCGTATGACTGGAATGCAAAAGAGAAAGGAGGATTGGGAGAAAACAAAATGACTTGTCCCCTGCTGTGAGGGGACATGAGCCCAAGCGGCGGTGACCTGTCGTCAACTGGCAGGGTGACGTAGCCCGCAGGTAAAGGGGATTGAGGCGAAGCCGTTAAGCCGAGATGGTCCCCGAGGCTGAAGTATTGGAAGGTTGAGGAACACGAACCGGTTTACCCGCATCTAAGGGCTGAAATGTCGCCTCCGTCTACACGGCTTAACAGGTGGAATGCTGATGATGTCGCCGGACAGATATGACGGCCGGCATCCGAACGCGAGCCCAGATGTAAGGACGCTCGCGAGTAGTCATGGGGAGAACGCAGCCAGACCATGGCATCGGCATCGACTTGCGGAAAGCAAGGGAAAAGACTGCGACCGGCAGCCTCACCAATACGATGACGTCCAGTATATGAACGAGGGAAGGCATGATGGAATGCCAACGATGCTTTGCGTCGCAAGGGAGTTGACCCTGATGTCCACCATGCTGGCGGAGTTCCCGTAGTAGTCCGCGGCAGGGAAAGCCTGCCACATGGCGAAGGGGAGCAGTTCAAACTGCTTGGATTGCAAACTATCTGACCGAACGAGGTGAAGACCTTTGATAATCAGTGAAATGCAGCACAAGCTCGCGACATGGGCCGAGAGCGACCCGAACCGAAGGTTCGATCGCCTCCTTCGGCTGATTGCCAACCGGGAATGGCTTGCCGAGGCCGCTCGGATTGTTCTGGCGTCAAGTGGCGCACGAACACCGGGCATCGACGGAATAGATAAGCAACGACTGCAGGTCAGACTGGATCAGCATCTGGATGACCTGCGGAAAAGCCTGCTGGACGAGAGTTATCGCCCCCAGCCGGTGAAGCGAATCTATATCCCGAAAACCAACGGCAAGCTACGCCCACTGGGTATTCCGACTCTGACGGATCGCATCGTCCAACGAGCCATGCTCATGGCCATGGAGCCAATCTGGGAAAGCGACTTCCATCGCCTATCCTATGGCTTCCGGCCTGAACGGAGCGTGCACCATGCCGTCCGCACCGTGAAGATACAGCTTCAGGATGGAGCCGATACGACGAGGGGCCGCTGGATCATCGAAGGTGATCTGGCAAGCTACTTCGACACGGTCCATCACCGGCTGCTTATCAGATGTGTGCGGCGACGAGTGCAGGATGGGCGATTTGTTGATCTTCTCTGGCGGTTCCTGAAGGCAGGTCACATTGACCGTGACCTGTTTAAAGCCTCCAGCGAGGGTGTTCCGCAAGGTGGCGTGCTGTCACCGCTCTTGTCCAACATCATGCTCCATGAGTTCGATGCGTGGCTGGAGGCGAAATACCTGAGCGACAAGGCCCGCAAGGACCGCTGGGCATGGAACTTCGGCATCAAGCTGGGCCGCCCTATTACGGTTCGAGAGAACCGGCAATGGAAGCCGGCGGTTGCTTACTGCCGATACGCTGACGACTTTGTCGTGATCGTAAAAGGGACCAAAGCTCAAGCAGAGGAAATCCGCGAGGAATGCCGCGCCTTTCTGGAAGGCAAGCTGAAATTGATGCTGAATATGGAGAAAACCCATATCACCCACGTCAATGACGGCTTCGTCTTTCTGGGGCACAGGATCATTCGCAAACGAGGGTCGCACGGGCGCATGTCCGTCGTCACAACGATACCCAAGGAAAAGGCGAAGGGGTTTGTTCGCAGGCTCACTGAAACCCTCTCCGGCAATCATAGTGTCAGCACGGTCGACATGATCGCCGGCCTGAACCGCCAACTGGCGGGATGGGCAGCGTTCTACAAGTTCACCGACTTCACCGCGTACGTATTCCGGCGCATCGACCATGTCGTGTTCTGGAAAATGGCGCATTGGCTGGGGCACAAATACCGATCTCGCATCAAACCTTTGATGCGGAAATGGTACCGAACCCCGGAACCGGGCAAGGCGAAAACCTGGCTCGTGTTTGGTCGGAATGAACGCGGCGGGACCGACGGAAAAGCACTTTACCGGCTTGTCTCAAGCCCGAAGGCGCAGTTCCGGTGGCGCAATCCGGAGGAAAATCCATACATCCTCCGAAAGGAAGCCCGCAGCACTGTCACCTCGCACTATCATGATGTTGCTATGGCCATGGGCCAAGCTTGAACAGAGAGCCGTATGCGCTGAAAGGTGCACGTACGGTTCGGGGAGGAGAAGCGCGCTCGCGCTTCTTACTCCACTGCCCATCGGCCGCGGCTTTCTTTATCTCGTCGCCATCATCGACTGGGCGAGCCGTGCGGTTCTGGCGTGGCGGTTGTCGAACACGATGGACGTCTCGTTCTGCGTGGCGGCTCTGGACGAGGCGCTGGCGAAGTACGGCACGCCGGAGATTTTCAACACCGACCAGGGCAGCCAGTTCACCAGTGCGGCCTTCACCGGCGCGTTGGCGGGCGCAAAGATCAAGATCTCCATGGATGGCCGCGGTCGTTGGATGGACAACGTCTTCATCGAGCGGCTGTGGCGGTCGCTCAAGCATGAGGATATCTATCTCAAGGGCTATGCCGACGGCCGCGAGGCCAAGGCAGGGATCGCGAGCTGGATCGCCTTCTACAACGATCGCCGCCTTCATCAGGCGCACGGCTATCGCACGCCGATGGCGGTCTGGCGAGAACGGATGCAGGCCGCGAAGGCTGTGGACATGGTGGACAACGCTGACGCGTTGACCACATGCCCACAGCAACTGCAGCAGACAGAGTCTCTGGCAGCGTGATAGAAAGGGATCAGGAGCGGTCAGTTTCCAACTAACAAACCGGTTCAAGCGGTCCCGCTCCGCGGGTCCATTTCACGACATCATTGTTGCGCATCGCTGGGGGCAGAGCCCCGGTTGGGGAACTCTCGCACCAATTGTGTGGCCGACATTGTCGATGCCCGCTGGCAGATCGAGGCAGCCCCGGACGAACAAACGGAAATGCGGTATCCGACCCGCGTATCAGAGTCTGCAAACCGTCGTCTCAGCGGCTCTGCCTCCTGCGCTGCGTAACAATCATCCATTGGCAACTCCGGCACAAACGGAGATCGCACTCTCATGCCGATAACCCTGGACAACGAACATCAGAATTGGTGACCTTACCCGCCGAGCCAGTGTACTGGCGCGCGACGCCGCATGAGGCCTTGCCCTGTTTCAAAAAGCCGGTCTCATCGATGACCAGAACCGCGTCCTCATCGCCGAGCGTTTGCAGCGCGTATTCACGGACAATATCGCGCGGCGCATCGGCGTCCCACTGCCCTCGACCCAGGATCGCTTGCTGGCGCCACGGGCCTGGATCGCCGGCCCCTTCCGCCCGCATCCAACCCGTCTTGCGCGGCTCGTTGCCCAATAGTCCGTCGAGAAACTGTCCCGCCGCGGCCGCGACCCGCTCCTGCGTAAACAGCGGACGGATGCGTTGCTTGGCCTCTCGCAACGACGAAGCCCACAGCGTCAGCGTATCTTCAACCGACGCGCCACCAATCATCAGATCCCGAATCATGGTCGCCCATGGATTCAGAACTATCCAAAAATAGCAACTGTAGTGCTAGCATTACAGTCGTAATTTTTGTTTGATGTGGGCTTTTTGAGCAATCGCTTGGTGAGCGCGTCGCCACAGCGACCATGCGATGACATAGCCAGGTCGAATTCGTTTTCGCGCGAGCCGCTGCGCTACTCTGCGGATTTCCTGGACCGACCAACGGATGAGGTGTTGCGTGTTGGGAGAGCGCGCGATGTGTTTTTTTGGGGCGGCGCGTTAGCTTTTCGGCGAATGGCGGCCATCATGGCGAAGGTCAACATGACAAGCGACACATGACGATGCCAACCATGCCAGGATCGCGTTTCATTGTGATCAAGGCCCAACTCGTTCTTGGCGGTCTCAAAGCTATCTTCAATCGCCCAGCGATGTCCCTCTACAGCGACCAACTTCTTGATGGAAGTTCCGGCTGGACACCAGGTGGTGAAGTAAGCGAGGTCGCCATCAACGATATGGCGTCGGATCAGCAGGCCGCGCGTCCACAGGCCGCTGCGCTCCTCGTTGAACTCGCCGGCCTCGAGATCGGCGAGTTCAAGGTAGGCCCAATCATGCAGGCGCGGCCCCTTGGTTCCGTCGCCAGCCGACAGGCGTTGCCAGTCGGCCGGCTTTAGCGTTCTGGCGATCTCTTCCGCCGAGCCGCTGATCAACCGCTTCTGGCTCCAGGATCCGAACCAGTGATTGGCGGCGACGCCGAGCACGTAGCCTTTGCCGGCCTGGCGCAAATCTCGCTCGATGTCGCCGACGCCGTAGACGCTGTCGCCCGCAACCCAGGCGAATGGGACGCGCGCCGCAATGGCGCGCGCGATCATCTTCGCGGCAAGTTGCGGTTTCGTCGCAAAGCCGACATCGCCTGGCACATGAGCGGCTTTCAGGCGACGCGGATCCTCCGTCCAGCTTTTCGGCAGATAGAGCGCGCGGTCCATGAAGGCATGGCCGTGACGCGACACATAGGTCGCGAACACGCCGATCTGACAATTCGTAATCTTCCCGGCCGAACCGGCGTATTGTCGCGCCACTCCGCAGGAGGCCTTGCCCTGCTTGAGAAAGCCAGTCTCGTCGATAACCAGCACCGCGCCTTCATCACCGAGATGCTCGACCACGTAATCGCGCACCAGATCTCGCAGCTCGTCTGCGTCCCATCGGTCTCGGCCCAAAAGCTCCTGCTGGCGCCATGGGCCAGGATCGCCCGCTGCCTCCGCTCGCATCCAACCTGTCTTACGCCGCTCTTCGCTCAGCAATCCATCAATGAACGTGCCCGCGCTCGCCGCCGTACGCTCCTGCGCAAACAATGGACGTATCCGTCGCTTCACGTCCCGAAGCGACGACGCCCACAACTCCAGCACCGTTTCGATCGGCGCGCCCGTCGTCCATGATTGAGATCGAATCATGGTGATGCATCGAGTCAGAACTCGCGAAAGCGCGCAACAAAAATTACGACTGTAATGCTAGTAGGGAATAATCACGGGCTGAAGCTCACCAACGCGCAGTCATTTCCCCGTGTCAGGCAGCTATTGCCCTCGTTTCATGTCGCAACAACCGGTATCGTTCGAGAAGCACGAGACGTAAGCAGTTGGGCTCCGAGTTCCGTGACGACAACAACCTCTTCGTGAAGCATCAACTTCGGCGAGCCATCGAAATGCGAAGGATAATTCGTACTTGGCTCGACGTTGATAATCATACCGGGCTTTAGTATCGTCTTATCATCAGGCTGAACAGAAGGTAACTCAGGCATCCACAAACCCATTGAGTGCCCCATTCGCCCGATGCTTGTAGGGTTACCTCGATTCTTTCCCCTATTTAGTACATTTGACATTGCGCTCCAAATATCGCAGATCGGAATACCAGGTTTAACTGCGGCGATTCCTGCCTCAGTCGCATCCCAAACGAGTTGATAGGCACCTTCGGTATGCGGATCAGGCGCGCCGAACACAAAGTTTCGATTGAAGTCACTCCAATAAAAGTCGAACAAGCAGCCGGCGTCGATAAACAGGAGGTCCCCATCGGATAGAGGCTTGTCAGTTGGAACGCCGTAGGGGCGCGTGCAACCTCCTCGCCCAGAAGCACTGTTAATCCTCGTAGTTTTATCCACTCCACGAATAAAGCATTCGAGCTCAAAGAGGCGGCACGCCTCTCGTTCCGTCATGCCGCAACGCAGCTTTTCTGGCAAATTAATAAATGCTTCTGAGACAATCCCGCACACAGTACGAATTCGGTCAATCTCCGCAGGTGACTTGATCATTCTCAAGGGAGTAAATATCGTGTCCGACGCATCGGCAAATGTCCGAGGTTTGATCGCATCCACAACACGCAGAAAGTCTCCTACTGGGAAGCCAAGCCTGCTTTCCGCGCCAAGCTCTGTCCCGACATTCGCATGGTCTGGCAATTGCTCGCGCAATGTTTTCGCAAGCGTGGAAACACCCTCATCTTTTGGATTCGGACCTGACCAAGTTCGATAATTTTTTAACCAGGTAGTCTCACCATAAAACTCATCGAGTCCCGATGGTAGGATCGCGACGGCTTCATCAGATGAAGGGATGAGAAGAAAGCGCGGCCGGGTGGTCTGATGCGGCGTCGGGCCGATTTCACCAACAAAATAGCGCAAGTTATGTTCTGATGTCACGAGAAGTGCGTCGAAAGCGTATCGTTTCATTAAACGCCTCGCTTGCTCGACACGGTTTTCGTATTCCATTTGGGAGAATGGAGCGCAAGGGATCGTTGTGATAGAAGCGCAGTCAAGTGCCGTCATAGTTCTTCTCCAACAAGAGCTGAAATCGGGGCGGCAGATCACGAAGATGCATTCAAGAGCTTGAGGCGGACGACTTCGTGAACGCTTTGTCAGCGGGCATCCGTCTGAAGCGTTCCTATTAGTCTTTCTCTTGGCTTCCCCGCAGTCCACGTACAAATGCACGAAACCATTCCCGGTTCACCACGCGTGCTCAACCACACAGGATCGGTAGTTGACAGTGAACGGCCTCACTTCCCCGACTATTCCTTGCGCCCCGTCCGTTGCCGCGCCCCTGAGCATTGTCATTGCCCGGCTCGGGTCCCGTCTCGGTTTGCGCGCCCGCCTCTGCCGCCGTATGCTTATACAGCGACCTTCTTATTCGACAGAGATGTACTTTTTGTTTTGCGAAAGTAGTGGACGCAGAGCTCCTCGGCAAGTTGAAGGGTAAGTCTCTTATGAAACGTAAGGCTTTATTGAGAGCGTTGAACTTGCGGTCGTATAGATGCTTTTAAGCCCCCTCGACTGCTGAGCTTTGCAGCTGGCGCGCTTGTGCGCGACAGGCTTAGCATCTGATAGATCGCCGTTCGGACTTCAGCCGTTATCCCAAAGTGGCTGCCCATTTGCGCGAACGGTGGTGGACGCTGTTGTGCCGGCGCAGCACATGACTGGATTGCTGCTCGGAACCAGCGACTCAGCTGATTAAGCACACTCCCAATCCGGGTAGGTGCGTGCAAATCTGCGCCTAGCTAAGGTCCTGCAAACAATTTCGCCGGACTTTCAGCCGCGGAGCGGATTACGCCGGACCGCTTCTGCGCACACATTGAACGGACCTCGCTCCTGATGCAGA
Organism: Bradyrhizobium sp. CB82; assembly: GCF_029714405.1. Lineage (NCBI taxonomy): Bacteria > Pseudomonadati > Pseudomonadota > Alphaproteobacteria > Hyphomicrobiales > Nitrobacteraceae > Bradyrhizobium > Bradyrhizobium sp. CB82. The sequence goes on from NZ_CP121650.1 coordinate 7,748,339, forward strand.
TCAAGTTGGAATCTCTGAGGACGCTAGCCGATGACGATGTGGTCGTTCGGTATTGGATAGCATCCCCTAATACGGACGGTTACTTTCATCGGCTTCGATGCTGCTTGCGAATCAAGTCAACTGCGGCTTGGCTGCGCCATTACGGCAGGCGAGCGACATGATCGAGAGCAAACTGGAACTTCCGGCCTACGGTCCACCCGCCTTTCAGCGCCGGCAGGTGAATACATCCGGCGTAGCGACCTGCCATCCGCATTTCGGCGAACTGCTGCAGGGTGCCTTCGACGTCGTGGAAGAAGGGCGCCGCCGGACTATACGTGCGCTGGTCTCAGTTCACATGCCGCATGCCGATGGATCGGTCGCCCGCATAACCTTGGAACCAAGTCGCAGGGGGAAGTTTCTGCTCAAGGCCGGCCACACGGGAATCCGCGTGAGACCGCCTCATTTCCGCAAATGTGAGATCGCGGCTCGGCTTGCCCTCGATGCGTTCGGGTTGAGGAGCATGGCTGCTAGCCTCGAAGTGACCACGGTCATCCCTTTAGGCGTCGGAATGGGCTCTTCTACGACGGGCGTGGTAGCCTCCATCCGCGCAGTCGCCAACGCTGTCAGTGCCCATCGGGGGGTGCCCATCATTCTGGCGCCTCATCTGCAAGCGAAGCTTGCTGTGGCGGTCGAGCATGCATGCGACTCGCTTATGTTCGACTGCACAGGCACTACCATCTTGTTCGCCCAACGCATGGGCAAGATTGTCCGGACGTTCAACGGTCCTCTTCCGCAAATGCATGTTCTCGGGTTTGACACCAACTCGGCCGACGGCCGTATCGACACCGACCGATTACCGCGAGCGCGCTACTCGCGCGACCAGATAGCCGCGTTCGGGTGCTCGATAGCGGTCCTGGAGCGGGCAATTGCTGAGCAGAGCGTTGCGCTCGCCGGTCGGGTTGCGACCTTTTCCGCGATGACGAGCGAGACCGCCATGCAGAATGCACTCAAGAAGCCGAAGTTTAGCGAACTCATCCGTATCAAGGAATGCACCGGCTCGGCAGGTATCATCGTCGCCCATAGCGGTACTGTCGCAGGCCTGATCTTCGACCCGGCTCAGCCAGACCTTCGCACCCGAGTGGGTGAGGCCAGCACCGCGATCACCCGCCTCGGCTTCGATCGCCTTCGTACGTTCTCGACCCCGTATTGAGGATGCATTCGATGCCGGACACGCTCTCCGACATCATCGGCGCTCATGCGCCCCTCAAAATCGTCTCATTGCGGCCTAAAAACTTGGCGGCCATCGACTTCAGGATGATGAAAGTTTTTCCGGCGTTTAACATTATCGAAACAGGTGTTCGCAACGGCGACATCAGGCCTAACACGACGGTCGTCGAAACATCGAGCGGAACCATGGCCCTCGGTCTTGCCATCGTTTGCATGCACTTCGGGCTCAAATTGCATATCTTTGGTGATCGCGCCATCGAGCCGCCACTCAAACGCACGATGGAGGAGTTGGGAGCCGAAGTGCATCTCGTCGAGGCCGCGGCATCCGAAGCGAACGTCCAACTGATCCGGAAACGAGCGCTGCTTGATTTCATGGACCACACTGGCGCCACCTGGTCACGGCAGTACGACAACCTCGGCAATCGCCTTTCCTATGCACGTCCAGCTGAGGAAGCGATCAGGCAATTCGGCAAGATCGACATGATCGTCGCAACCGTGGGCTCGGGCGGTTCATCCTGCGGTCTTGCCCACTACTGCCGCGCATTTTTTCCCGAGATGAAACTCGTCGGCATCGACACTTTTGGTAGCGTATTGTTTGGCCAACCCGCTGGGCGCCGCGATCTCCGCGGTCTCGGCAATAGCATTCTCCCTGGCAATTTGTTTCACGAGGCATTCGATGAAATCCATTGGCTCGGCGCCAACGAAGCATACCAAGCTGCGCATCGACTTCATCGCGAAACTTCGCTAAAGCGCGGGCCCACGAGCGGGGCAGCCTACATGGTCGCCAAGTGGTACGCGGAGCGTTTTCCCCAAAGCAAGGTGCTCGCCGTGTTCCCGGATGACAGCATTCGTTACGAGCACAACGTCTATGATCCAGTGTGGCTGGGCGAGCACAACTATCGGACCGAGCTTGCCGCGATCGAGCCTATTCTCGTCAATCATCCCCTTTGCGCCAAGCGCGGCTGGTGTCGTTTCGATTGGAACCGCCGCTCGCTAGCCGGCGTGATGGAGGCTTCGCGTTCCGCAAAGTGAAGGCTACTGCAATGGCGATCTCCGCCGCGATTTTCATCGAGTCCAATACCTCCGGCTCGGGTGCCGACTTCATTCTGCGCGCCCAAGAACTGGGGCTCGTTACAGTCTTTGTCACCGCCTCGCCTGAGCGGTATAGCTTTCTGCACGGCAGTCCGGAACTCGACCTACGCATATGCGATACGTCCTCAGACGTCGCTATTTCCGCCGTCGTCGATGATGTCGCCGCGGTCATGCCGATTGAGCTGCTAACCACCTCGAGCGATCTCTATCTTCACGCGGCCGCGCTGCAAGCAAGGCGGCTCGGGCTCATCGGCCCGGATCCCGATGCCATCGCACTCTGTAGGGACAAGGCTCGCCAGGCTGCCGCCCTGCGTGAGGGGGGCGTCGGGGTCCCCTATAGCGCCGTCGTGGGTGCGGACTGTGATATCCGCAACGCCATTACACGGATCGGCTTACCTGCAGTCGTAAAGCCGATCAGCGGTACCGGTAGCGTCGGTGTCACCCTGGTGGAAACTGAGACCGACGCGATCCAGGCTTTGCGCAACCTGCTCGGAACCACGACGGACGTGCGCGGCCGCCCTATCCAATCCGGCGCCCTTATCATGTCGTATATTGCGGGCGACGAGTTTTCCGTCGAGATTCTCGACAGTCGGGTCATCGGCGTGACGCGCAAACATCTCGGAAATCTACCGCATTTCGTCGAGATCGGGCACGATGCGCCGGCAATGATGTCGCCTCAATTGCGAGCGCAAATCGTATGTGAAGCCCTTCGCGCCATAGCGGTCCTGCGTCATGCGCGGGGACCAGCTCATGTAGAACTCCGGGTACACCAGGGCAGCATCACGATTATCGAAGTTAATCCACGCCTCGCCGGCGGCTCGATCCCCACCCTTTTCCGTCACGCGACTGGCTTCGATCTGGTCCTCGCATTCCTATGCAGCCTACTGGGGGTGCCCCCACGACTCCGGGCGCAGGCGCGCACGGTTCGATCCGATTCATCCTGCCGGAGCGCGAAGGCTTTTTCGACCTCCCTCAGTCCCGCGAGCGCCTTGTCGACCGCTTCGGACTAACGGAGTTCGCGCTATATCGCACGCTGCCGACGGAGTTTAGGCGATCGAACGATTTCCGCGACCGAATCGGTCACGTCATCGCGGTTGACGACGATGCGGCGGCTGCTGCCTCGCGTGCCGAAGCTGCGGTTGCTTTCATCCGACAGGGATCAGGAGATAACTTTGCACAAGACAGGCCGCATCAAATCCACGCTCCATCCAGAAGCGAGCTCCGTCGTTTTTGACGCCGATCTTCGGCGAGCAGTGAGTGACGAGCTACCCTTCTACGCCGAAATCGATCGAGCCCAGGCCATTATGCTTGAGCGAGTGGGGCTGATCGACCGCCGTCTCGCCAAGAAAGTGCTCGTCGAGCTCGATAGATTGCAGGCTGAGGAGTTCCACAGCCTCGCTCTTTCGCCTGCACCTCGCGGCTCCTATCTCGCTTATGAGGACCATCTGCGGTCAGTGATCGGCAAGGAAGCCAGTAATTTACATCTTGGCCGGAGCCGCAATGATATCAACGCGACTCTCGTGAAGCTCAAGCTCAGAGAGCCGTATCAAGAATTGGCCGGCGAACTCCTCGAACTTCTGCGCGTGCTATGCAGACTGGCTCGCACTCACCTTAACACGGTCTTCCCGCTGCACACGCACCGTCACCCTGCCTTACCATCCACCTTCGCGCACCATCTTGCGGCGTTCGGTGGCGCGTTAGCGCGCGATTTGGATGCGCTTCTGGCCGTGCATCCGCTCCTCAACCGTTCCTGTCTCGGTGCTGGCGTTGGGGGTGGCTCGACTTTGCCGATCCTACCCGACTTGACGGCAAGGCTACTCGGCTTCGCGACTCCGCCGGTCAACTCCATCGACAGCGTGGCATCTCGCGATCTGATCCTTCGCCTGCTGGCCAATTCGGCAATTCTTGGATCGAATTTAAGTCGCATCGCCGAGACGTTGCTGCTCTGGGTGGGCGAAGCAGGGTTAGCTAATCTTCCGGACGAACTGGTTGGCTCTAGCTCGGCGATGCCCCACAAACGAAATCCTTTCCTCCTCGAGCATGTCCAGGGAAAGGCAGGCGCGTTGGTTGGCTGTTTTGTCGCCGCAGTCACGGGCATGCATAGCACGCCGTTCACTAACTGTGTGGCCGTCGGAACGGAAGCTACTCGCCATATCTGGTCCGGTATCGCCAATTCCATTGGGTCGGTGCGCCTCATCCGATTGTGTTTTTCTGGCCTGACCGTCGCTGAAGATGCTTCGTCGATGTTCGATAGGTCGTTCGTGAACGCCATGGAAACGGCGACGCGGCTCGCCGTCGGCTGTGGCCTCGATTTTCGCTCCGCTCATCATGAAGTCGGGCAGCTCGTGACTATCGCTGTCGAATGTGGTGCACCAAGCCTCTTGAGCATCATGCAGAGCGGCCGACTACTCGATAGCGTCGAGGCCGCGCTGGCGCCAGACGTCATTGCGAGAACGGCTCGAGCAGGGGGAGGGTCCGCTCCGGAAGCGGTTGCCGCAGCCCTCGACGAGCTCGAAATGCATACCAATCGATCGGCTACGCTTTTGCGCGATATGGGGGCTGGTTGGCGCCGCGCTCAAGAAGAACTCCGTTCTGCGATCGCGAGTCTCGACAGGCCAGAACCTCAACCGATCGACGAGGGCGAAAGAGCTCAGCAGTGAAACGCGCGTATTGTCTTTTGCCTCGCTGCGAAGATGGAGCAACGCCTCGAGACGGAGCGCCCGGTCGAGCGCATCTTGAGGGTCAGCGCATGATCCCCGGCGTGACGGGCTTCAGGGACTACCTAGTGGTTTATCACAGTGGTTTTGACTCTTTGGAGGTCGTTGGATAGGCGCGGCGGAGTTTGGCGCGGGCTTTGTCGGTCGTGAACATCCACTTGATGCGTTGTCGGGTTTTATTTCGCGGCCGTTGCCATGCAGCGATCTCGTTTCGGAGCCTTTTGGGGTCGTCGATGCGACGGCCGAGACATTGACGCTGCAGCACGCTGATCTCGCACTCGACCATATTGAGCCAACTTGCGTGTTTCGGGGTGTAGTGGAATTCGAGGCGGCGCAGGATGCGACGGGCCTCGGCAGGCGCAAATGCTTGATACAGCGCGCCGGCGGTATGAATCGACAGATTGTCCTGAACGACACGGATGCAGGCGGCGTCGGGATAATGGACGTCGACGAGTTCACGCATGCAGTGCGCGTAGTCTACGGCGGCGCGGCGGTCTGTAACCTTGACGTTGCGCCAGCCACGATGCGGGTCGAAGGTAACGAAGAGATTGACGGTGCCGTTGCGGCGGTACTCGTAATCGTAGCGCTCGCGCTGTCCCGGCTCGGCTGGAATCGGCTGACGGACCTCGCCGATGAGCTGGACGGGGGTCTCGTCGAAGCAGACCAGCGGCCGGACGGGATCCGGCGCCTCGGCGTAGAGGTCGAGCACGTCCTCCATGCGGGCGACGTATTCGCCATCGACATGGGGGATGCACCACATGTCCCTGCGCCATGGCTTGAGGTCGTTCTCGGCCAGCCGGCGACGCACGGTCTCGCCCGACAGGCTGTCATGATCGGTGAGCTTGACGATCGTGTCGGCCAGCAGCGTCAGCGTCCAACGTTTGCGGTCGGCGGGCGGCTTGGCGCATGCCGTCGCCACCAGCAGGGCCTCCTCCCTGCCGGTCAGCTTGCGCTCTGCGCCCGGACGCGGCTCCTCGCTCAAGGCCCGCTCCAGATTGCCTTCCACGAAGCGGCGCTTGGTCCGGCCGACGCTGGACAGGCTGACCCGGACGGTTCGGACAATCTCCGCGTCGCAACTACCGGCATCGGCCGCCAGCAGAATCTGCGCCCGCTTGAGCTTGCGGGCGGCATGCTTGCCGCCGCCGCGCATCGCCGTCAGTTCGTCCCGCTCGATTTGGCTCAATTCGGTAGAGTCGAGATGTGGCGCGGTGGCGGTAGGCTGAACATATCTGTTTGCCGCCTCTTTCGTCTGGCGGTGCCTTAGTGGTTCACCCTTGGCTCCGTTTCCACATCCCGCTCGTCGGTAGGGTCGAAGACTGGCGCGCCGACAGGCCTCTCGACCGCGCCACGTTTCCAGTCCCCTCCACGTCGCACGCAGCATGCGGATTTCCCGCACTGCGCGCTCCCATTTGCTTCACACCAACGCTTATGGGACCTATCCTGCTGGGGCGACTTTCGGCCCGTCGCGTCGCACTCTGTAGGCGTTGAACAGCCCGAGAGTGTCGTACAGCCACCGCCTATTCCATCGTTCCCAGCCGAAGCCCTTTCGTTTCTGAGCATGCGCCAGATGGCGCCTGACCTTCTTCTCCACTCAGTCTTTGATGAAGCTGAAGCACTCGCTGGAATGCCCCACCGCGAAGTAGTTCACCCACCCCCGGAGCATCGGATTGATCAAGTTTATCACTCGTTCAACCGGTTGCGACCGGTGTCGGCGGAACACCTCTTTGAGCGCCCGCACCAGTGCCGTCCGCTTTTGAGCTAGCTTGGGCGTGTAATGCGGCCGCATCGCTCCGCTTAGTCCGCGGAAGTAGCGGAACTCAAAGCCCAGGAACCCAAAGCACTCACCGCGCTCAAGGTCCACTGTGCGGCTCTTTTCATCATTGATTTCCACCTGCAGCTTGGCGAACTCCTCCCGGAGTCGTTTGGTCACGGCTCCAATCAGCCAGTCATGACGCTTGTAGGCGTCGATCAAGACCACCAGGTCGTCAGCGAATCGCGCGTATTCGACGTAGGTGTACTTGCCGTTGCGGGTGACTTCCCGCGCTCGCTCCAGCATCCTGTCCACCTCATTGAGGTAGAGATTACTGAGTAAAGGCGAGATCACACCGCCCTGCGGAACGCCCTTCTTGCCTGAGGCTTTCAGCATCATCTTTAGGAGATGCAGTATATGCGCGTCATCAACCCGCCGCGCCACTTTCTCCAACAGCCGGTCATGCCGGACATGGTCAAAGTAGGCCCGCAGGTCAATGTCGAGAATCCGCGTCTTCCGTTGGACTATCGCTTCAGCCACACGCTTGATGGCGCCATGTGCTGTCCGTTTGGGCCGATATCCATACGACCCCGGTTGAAAGTCAGCCTCGAACACAGGCTCGAGGATGAGCTTGAGCGCCCCTTGCACCACTCTGTCGCGGATCGCCGGAATCGAGAGGACACGGACTTTGCCCCCGTCCTTCGGTATCTCCTGCCTCCGCGCGGGAAGTGGCTGGTAGGTGCGCCCGATCAGTTCGTCCCGTAACTGCTCAAGCAGAGCTTCCACGCCTTGCGTCTCAATGGCCTCGAAGGTGACGCCGTCTATTCCCGGTGCTCCATCGTTCTCTTTGGCCATCTCATACGCAGCGCGCAGGGTCTCCATCTTGCAGACGTGGACGTATAGTCCCCAGAACCGCCAGGACAGTTCAGCCTTTGCCTTGACGTATATTCTCCGCCTCAGGTCCTGCAAATCAATGGACGCCTTTGTCATCTCGTCCTTGCCTTCCCTATGTTGGAGACATTGCAAATGGCAGGGTTCCTTGGCTCCACGGATATTACTCCGCTTCATTGCTACTCCGGACCCGGCCGCCACCCTCTCGTCTTCGGCCGACTTCCCGGTTTCGCCGGTTATACGGCCTACCTTGCTCCGACGATTTCGCGTCGGGACGAGGAGGGCTTCTCCAGTTGCTCAGCATGTCCTTGTCACCGTGCTGTCGCTTCCACCCCGCCGAGGTGAACATCCGTATCGGTCAGTGTTCAGTTGCTCATGCTGCCCTCGCCCTCCGGTTGAAGGCTCGGCCCCCGGGGATACTCACTTTCGAGGCCACAACGCGTTCACTTTTATTACGGCCCGATGACTCGTAGCCTCCCCTGGGGAGACTTTGTCGATAGGCTTCAGAGTTTCAGTTTCCATCACTTCTGCTATCCAAACTACGGGGCTCTGACTTCTACCCCGGCAGGTTTGTCTCCTGCTGAACATGCCAGCCTTCGCTGGACACACAACCGGACGCGCACCTTTCAGCGCATACGGCTCTCTGTTCAAGCTTGGCCCATGGCCATAGCAACATCATGGTAGTGCGAGGTGACAGTGCTGGGGGCTTCTTTTCGGAAGATGTCGGGATTTTCCTCCGGATTGCGCCATCGGAACTGCGCTTTCGAACTTGAGACACGCCGGTAAAGTGCTTTTCCGTGTGGCCCACCGCGTTCATTTCGACCAAACGCCGCAGAATGGCCGCGAGCCGGAGGTGGTGACGATCGGCGAATTGCTGCCGAACAAGTACCGGCGGGGCAACGAGTGAACACGCCCTCCCGCATCGTCACGCCCGAGCGCCGCAGCGACGATGTCGGCGATACCGCGCAGGCAAGCGCAACTTCGCAGCGCTCTTCGACCTAAAGCGCCGCGCCGTTTCGATCGAGGTGGCGCCGCCGCCGGAGGTGACGAGGTAGATCGCGCCGCGGAACTGCTCGAAACACGAGCCAGGTTTTCGCCTTGCCCGGCTCCGGGGGTCGGTACCATTTCCGCATCAAAGGTTTGATGCGAGATCGGTATTTGTGCCCCAGCCAATGCGCCATTTTCCAGAATACGATGTCGATGCGCCGGAACATGTGCGCGGTGAAGGCGGTGAACTTGTAGAGCGCTGCCCATCCCGCCAGTTGACGGTTCAGGCCGGCGATCATGTCGACCGTCCTGATTGCCGGAAACGGTTTCAGTGAGCCTGCGAACAAACCCCTTCGCCTTTTCCTTGGGTATCGTTGTGACGACGGACATGCGCCCGTGCGACCCTCGCTTGCGAATGATCCTGTGCCCCAGAAAGACGAAGCCGTCATTGACGTCGGTGATATGGGTTTTCTCCATATTCAGCATCAATTTAAGGTTGCCTTCCAGAAAGGCGCGGCATTCCTCGGCCCAGCTTGATGCCGAAGTTCCATGCCCAGCGGTCCTTGCGGGCCTTGTCGCTCAGGTATTTCGCCTCCAGCCACGCATCGAACTCATCGAGCATGATGTTGGACAAGAGCGGTGCAGCACGCCACCTTGCGGAACACCCTCGCTGGAGGCTGTAAACAGGTCACGGTCGATGTGACCTGCCTTCAGGAACCGCCAGCGAAGATCAACAAACCGCCCATCCTGCACTCGTCGCCGCACACATCTGATAAGTAGCCGGTGATGGACCGTGTCGAAGTAGCTTGCCAGATCACCTTCGATGATCCAGCGGCCCCTCGTCATGTCGGCTCCATCCTGGAGCTGTATCTTCAGGGTGCGGACGGCATGGTGCACGCTTCGTTCAGGCCGGAAGCCATAGGATAGGCGATGGAAGTCGCTTTCCCAGATTGGCTCCATGGCCATGAGCATGGCTCGTTGGACGATGCGATCCGTCAGAGTCGGAATACCCAGTGGGCGTAGCTTGCCGTTGGTTTTCGGGGCGATAACTCTCGTCCAGCAGGATTTTCCGCGGGTCATCCAGATGCTGATCCAATCTGACCTGCAGTCGTTGCTTATCTATTCCGTCGATGCCCGGTGTTCGTGCGCCACTCGACGCCAGAACAATCCGAACGGCCTCGGCAAGCCACCTCATTCGGTCAGGTAGTTTGCAGTCCAAGCAGTTTGAACTGTTCCCCTTCGCTTTCCCTGCCGCGGACTACTACGGGCGGACTACTACGGAAACTCCGCCAGCATGGTGGACATCAGGGTCAACTCCCTTGCGACGCAAAGCATCCTGGGCATTTCATCATGCCCTCCCTCGTTCATATGCTGGACGTCATCGTATTGGTGAGGCTGCCGGTCGCAGACTTTTCCCTTGCTTTCCGCAAGTCGATGCCGATCCCATGCTCTGGCTGCGTTCTCCCCATGACCCCTCGCGAGCGTCCTTACATCTGGGCCCGCGTTCGGATGCCGGCCGTCCTATCTGTCCGGGAACATCATCAGCATTCCAGCTGTTAAGTCGTGTAGACGGAGGCGACATTTCAGCCCTCAGATGCGGGTGAACCGGTTCGTGTTCCTCAACCTTCCAATACTTCAGCCGCGGGGACCATCTCGGCTTAACGGCTTCGCCTCAATCCCCTTTACCTGCGGGCTACGTCACCCTGCCAGTTGACGACAGGTCACCGCCGCTTGGGCTCATGTCCCCGCACAGCAGAGGAAAAGTCATTGTTTTCTCCTTTCTCTTTTGCATTCCAGTCATACGCGCTTCCCAAATGTGGTGCGCACTGTAGGTGATGTCAATCGCCTAGACCTGGTCGGGCGTGTGATCTCGATCCCGCGCAGCAGATACGGATAGATCTTGTGTCCAGGCTCTGGCTTGGTGGTACGCGGCCGGCGGTAGAGCGCCTTTATGCCCATCCGCCGCATCAGCGTTCTAACATGCCGGCGGCCGATCTTGCATCCCTCAGCAACCAACAGGCCTCGCAACATTCGCGAACCGGCGAAAGGAAACTCCAGATGCAGCCGGTCGAGCCGTCGCATGATCGCGAGGTCTGCGGGCGACACCGGGCGTGGTCGATAATAGACACCGCCACGGCTGATCTTCAAAACTTCCGCCTGTTTCGGCAGGTCGTGCTCACGGTCGATCATCGCTTTGCGCTCAGCAGGCCGGCCTTGCTGAGCGCTCCTTCTACAAAACTAGTCTCGGCACTGCGCACCCCCTGTGGGATAGAAAGGGGTGGCTGCTAGACTGCGGGCGGAAGGGAGCGGCCGTTATGATTTTGGTGGCATGTCACCCCGTTAAAAAACATGGTCCATGGGTTGTTGCGCACTTGAGAGTGGTGACGCCATCCGGCGATCCGGTTTAGGAATCTGAGCAATAGCGCAGCCCAGCCCTTCCGCTGTCGTCAGCAGGAGGATTGGAGATGAACCGGAAAAGATCGAAACCCAAGATCGACCGCATGATGCCGATGATCCATCCGAACGCGGCGGCCATCGACGTTGGGGCGACCATGCACATGGCTGCCGTAAGGGCAGATCGCACGCTTGAGCCCGTGCGCAGCTTAGGAACCTTCACGACCGATCTACATCGCCTGGTGAATTGGTTCAGGGAATGCAGCGTCGAGACGGTCGTTATGGAATCGACCAGCGTCTACTGGATTTCAATTTTCGAAATCCTCGACGCCCGTGGCTTTGCCGTGTTCCTCGTCAATGCGCGCGATGCCAAACACGTGCCCGGACGCAAGACCGACGTCAGAGATGCACAGTGGCTACAGCGGCTTCATTCCTACGGTCTGCTTCGTGCCAGCTTTCGGCCCAAAGGCCAGATCGCCGAGCTGCGAGCGTACGTACGTGAGCGCGAGCGTCCGCTAGAGTATGCGGCTTCACATATCCAGCATATGCAAAAGGCGCTGACGGAGACGAATCTTCAGCTCCACCACGTCGTTGCCGACATCACCGGGGCGACTGGTCTGCGGATCATCCGCGCGATCCTCGCCGGCGAGCATGCCCCCAAAGCGCTGGCGCACTTGCGCGATTACCGATGCCACGCCAGTGCTGAGACGATCGAGAAGGCGCTCACCGGCAGCTACCGCTCCGAGCACCTGTTTGCGCTGGAGCAGGCACTCGCCCTCTACGACGCTTACCGCGAGAAGGTGTCTGCCTGCGACGCCCGGATCGAAACCGTATTGAAGGAGCTCAGCATCTGTCGCGGTCGCAGATGGGATTCGTTGCTGCCCCAAGCCGGGCGAGATCCGATCAAGCGAACGGACTGGCCTTCGATGTCCGCGCGGCACTCTTCACGTTGCTCGGAAAGGACATCACCCAGATCGACGGCCTCGGCCCCTATCTCTCGCTGAAGCTGATCGCTGATGTGGGGAGGACCTCTCCGCGTGGGCAAGTGCAAAACACTTCACCTCACGGCTAGGCTTGGCGCCGAGCAATAAGATCTCCGGCAGGAAGGTGCTCTCGTCACGAACACGCCGTTTCGGGAGCCGGGCCGCAGCGCTCCTGCGCCTAGCCGCCGTAACTGTTGGACGGACCGACACCGCACTGGGCGCGTTCTACCGGCGGCTCTCCGCACGCATCGGCAAGGCCAAGGCGGTGACCGCCACAGCGCGCAAGATTGCCGTGCTGTTCTATAACGCTGTGCGTCACGGAATGGAGTACGTCGATCCCGGCGCATCGTTCTATGAGACCCGCTATCGCACGCAGGTGATTGATAATCTGCATCGACGCGCCAAGGTGTTCGGCTTTGTTCTCAAGCCCATGGAGCCGACAGCCAGCGCAGCCGTTTCTTAAGGAATTGTTCTCCGGCGTCAGCTCGCCGATCTTGGCATGCAGCATTTTTACGTCCACCGCGGGCTCGCTCGTTCTGTTGCCACCGTCAGGACCAAATAACTCGGCCGCCGCTTCCTGAAGCTGTGACTTCCACTGCGTGATCTGGTTCCGGTGCACGTCGAAATGCTCAGCCAGCTGGGCCAGCGTCATCTCATCCTTGATCGCGGCTAACGCCACCTTCGCCTTGAATGCCAGTGCGTGGTGCCGACGGGTTCGTCTGCTCATCGTCTCTCCTGATTCGCGGGACAATCTTGCCCGCCGTCAGGCAGAAACTCCACTTATCGCCCTGTCTAGAATTCCGGAGCCAGCTCTGACCTCGGCTTTTGCAACCTTACGAAAGGATTGTCGCTATTCAGCTCACCATCTCATTATCTTCCAATTCATTCAGATCAACGAGTGCTTTGCTTCCAGCTTTGTTCGCATCTTTGCAGCAAACACGGGTCGAGCGAGTTACTGAAGCAGTCTATGTACGCCGCTGCAGTCAGTTATCGGTCGACTTAAAGATCGCGAGTCACGCCGCTTCCAGCGAGAACAGCCGGTATCGAAGCGCGAGACCTGCGGTTCCTCGCCCTCCCTCCCTCCTTGTCTTCGACGAGATTGCCTACCTCCCGATCCCGATACGCGGCTGATCCCCGAACCATAGTCGCCGTCACATAGGGAAATTTGAAAGCCCATTCTCACGGAAAGTTCGCTCCGTTGACAGCATGCATGCCAAAGGCCGCCCGTTCGTCACCCATGTGAAGGCGCTGCCTGCCAACCCCTATGATGGCCATACACTCGAGACTGTGATCCCGGAGATGGAGGCGCCGATCGGCAACATCATCGAACGCATGTTGCTCGACAAAGGCTACCGCGGTCACAATGACCCGCCCGAGTATAAGTTCACGGTGTTCATCTCAGGGCAGAAGCGGCGAGTGACGCCCAAGATCAAGCGCGAGATGCGCCGTCGCCCGGCATCGAGCCGGTCATCGGCCATCTCAAATCCGAACATCGGATGAGCCGGAACTATCTCTGGCACCGCCAGGGCGATGCTGTTCTCGCCGCCGCCGGCTACAACTTCAGAGCTGGCTCCGGAAATCTGGACAGGGCGATAAGTGGAGTTTCTGCCTGACGGCGGGCAAGATTGTCCCGCGAATCAGGAGAGACGATGAGCAGACGAGCCCGCCGGCAGCACGCACCGGCATTCAAGGCCAAGGTGGCGTTAGCGGCGATCAAGGGCGAGATGACGCTGGCCCAGCTGGCTGAGCATTTCGACGTGCACCCGAACCAGATCACGCAGTGGAAGTCCCAGCTTCAGGAAGCGGCGGCCGAGGTATTTGGTCCTGGCGGTGGCAACAGAACGAGCGAGCCCGCGGTGGACGTGAAAACGCTGCACGCCAAGATCGGGGAGCTGACGCTGGAGAACGATTCCTAAGAAACGGCAGCAGCGCCAGCTTCGGGCTCCAAGGGCTGGAGAACAAACCCGAATGCCTTGGCACGCCGATGCAGATTGTTGACGACCCGCGTGCGGTAGCGTGTCTCATAGGATGAGGCTCCCGGATCGACATACTCCGTTCCGTGCCGAACAGCGTTGTAGAACAGCACAGCGATCTTGCGCGCTGTAGCGGTCACTGCCTTAGCTTTCCCGACGCGGGACGAGAGTCGCCTGTAAAAGGCGCCGAGCGCCGTATCGGTGCGTCCGACGGTGACGGCAGCGAGGCGCAGAAGAGCCGCGGCTCGACCGCCGGATCGGCGCGTTCGTGACGAGAGTAATTTCCCGCCGGAGACCTTATTGCTCGGAGCCAACCCCAGCCAGGAGGTAAAATGTTTTTCACTTGGCCATGAGGTGAGGTCATCGCCGCATTCAGCGATCAGCTTCAGCGAGACGTAAGGACCGAGGCCGTCGATCGTAGTGATGTCCCTTCCGAGCAGCGCGAACAGCGCCGCGCGGACGTCAAAAGCCAGAGCGTTCGCCTGATCGGTTCTGTTCTGACGCCGCGAGGCCGACGGAACTGTCCCATGACCACGCCCGCGATGGATGCTCAGTTCCTTCAACACGGCTTCGATCCGTTCGTCGCAGGCAGATGTCTTCTCGTGGTAAGCGTCGTAAAGGGCGAGTGCTTGCTCGAGTGCAAACAGATGCTCGGTGCGATAGTTCCCGGTGAGGGCCTTCGCGATCGTCTCGGCACTGGAGCGGCAACTGTAATGGCGTAAGCCCGCCAGCGCCTCGGGGTCGCGCTCGCCAGCAAGGATCGCGCGTATGATGCGCAGGCCGGTCGCGCCGGTGATGTCGGCGACGACGTGGTGGAGTTGAAGATTCATCTCGGTCAGTGCCTTCTGCATGTGCTGGATGTGTGAGGCAGCGTGCTCCAGCAGGCGCTCGCGTTGACGCACGTAGGCTCGCAGCTCGGCAATCTGCCCTTTGGGCCGAAAGCTGGCCCGCAGCAACCCAAACGAATGGAGCCGCTGCAGCCACTGCACATCGCTGACATCGGTCTTGCGCCCGGGCACGTGCTTGGCATCGCGCGCGTTGACAAGGAATACCGTAAACCCGCGGGCATCGAGAAGTTCGAAAATCGGAATCCAGTAGACGCTGGTCGATTCCATGACGACCGTCTCGACGCCGCATTCCGTAAACCAGTCTACCAGCCGATGGAGATCGACCGTGAAGGTGCCAAAGCTGCGTTCTGGCTCAGGTGCGGCATCTGCCCCTACGGCTGCCATATGCATGGTTGCGCCAACGTCGATGGCAGCCGCGTTCGGGTGCACGGTGGGCATCGTACGGTCCGCCCTGGACTTCGATCTTTTGTAGTTCATCTCCGATCCTCCTGCTGACATAGCGGAAGGGCTGAGCTGCGCAAATTATTCAGATTCCTAAACGGGATCGCCGAGACGGCGTCACCACTGTCAAGTTCGCAACAGCCCATGGACCAGGTTTTTTAACGGGGTGCAATTGCCTCCAAAATCATAACGGCCGCTCCCTTCCGGGCGCAGTCTAGCGTCAACCCGTTTCTACCCCTACACGGGGCGCGCGGCGCCGTGACTAGTTTTTTAGAAGGCGCGCTCAGCAAAGCCGGCCTGCTGAGCGCAAAGCGATGATCGACCGTGAGCACGACCTGCCGATCACGAAACAGGCGGAAGTTTTGAAGATCAGCCGTGGCAGTGTCTATTATCTACCACGTCCGGTGTCGCCCGCCGACCTCGCGATCATGCGACGGCTCGACCGGCTGCACCTGGAGTTTCCTTTCGCCGGTTCGCGAATGTTGCGAGACCTGCTGGCTGCCGAGGGGTGCAAGATCGGCCGCCGGCATGTCAAAACGCTGATGCGGCGGATGGGGATAGAGGCGCTCTACCGCCGGCCGCGCACCACCAAGCCCGAACCCGGGCACAAGATCCATCCGTATCTGCTGCGCGGCATGGAGATCACACGCCCAAACCAGGTCTGGGCGATGGACATCACCTACAGTGCGCCTCGCCCCACAGTTGGGGAAGCGTATGACTGGAATGCAAAAGAGAAAGGAGGACTGAGAAAAAAAAATATGACTTGTTCCCTGCTGTGAGGGGACATGAGCCCAAGCGGCGGTGACCTGTCGTCAACTGGCAGGGTGACGTAGCCCGCAGGTAAAGGGGATTGAGGCGAAGCCGTTAAGCCGAGATGGTCCCCGAGGCTGAAGTATTGGAAGGTTGAGGAACACGAACCGGTTTACCCGCATCTAAGGGCTGAAATGTCGCCTCCGTCTACACGGCTTAACAGGTGGAATGCTGATGATGTCGCCGGACAGTTATGACGGCGTGCATCCGAACGCGAGCCCAGATGTAAGACGCTCGCGAGGGGTCATGGGGAGAACGCAGCCAGACCATGGCATCGGCATCGACTTGCGGAAAGCAAGGGAAAAGACTGCGACCGGCAGCCTCACCAATACGATGACGTCCAGCATATGAACGAGGGAAGGCATGATGGAATGCCCACGATGCTTTGCGTCGCAAGGGAGTTGACCCTGATGTCCATCATGCTGGCGGAGTTCTCGTAGTAGTCCGCGGCAGGGAAAACCTGCCACATGGCGAAGGGGAACAGTTCAAACTGCTTGGAGTGCAAACTACCTGACCGAATGAGGTGAAGACCTTTGATAATCAGTGAAATGCAGCACAAGCTCGCGACATGGGCCGAGAGCGATCCGAACCGAAGGTTCGATCGCCTCCTTCGGCTGATTGCCAACCGGGAATGGCTTGCCGAGGCCGCTCGGATTGTTCTGGCGTCAAGTGGCGCACGAACATCGGGCATCGACGGAATAGATAAGCAACGACTGCAGGTCAGATTGGATCAGCATCTGGATGACCTGCGGAAAAGCCTGCTGGACGAGAGTTATCGCCCCCAGCCGGTGAAGCGGATCTATATCCCGAAAACCAACGGCAAGCTACGCCCACTGGGTATTCCGACTCTGACGGATCGCATCGTCCAACGAGCCATGCTCATGGCCATAGAGCCACTCTGGGAAAGCGACTTCCATCGCCTATCCTATGGCTTCCGGCCTGAACGGAGCGTGCACCATGCCGTCCGCACCGTGAAGATACAGCTTCAGGATGGAGCCGACACGACGAGGGGCCGTTGGATCATCGAAGGTGATCTGGCAAGCTACTTCGACACGGTCCATCACCGGCTGCTTATCAGATGCGTGCGGCGACGAGTGCAGGATGGGCGGTTTGTTGATCTTCTCTGGCGGTTCCTGAAGGCAGGTCACATTGACCGTGACCTGTTTACAGCCTCCAGCGAGGGTGTTCCGCAAGGTGGCGTGCTGTCACCGCTCTTGTCCAACATCATGCTCCATGAGTTCGATGCGTGGCTGGAGGCGAAATACCTGAGCGACAAGGCCCGCAAGGACCGCTGGGCATGGAACTTTGGCATCAAGCTGGGCCGCCCTATTACGGTTCGAGAGAACCGGCAATGGAAGCCGGCGGTTGCTTATTGCCGATACGCTGACGACTTTGTCGTGATCGTAAAAGGGACCAAAGCTCAAGCAGAGGAAATCCGCGAGGAATGCCGCGCCTTTCTGGAAGGCAAGCTGAAATTGATGCTGAATATGGAGAAAACCCATATCACCCACGTCAATGACGGCTTCGTCTTTCTGGGGCACAGGATCATTCGCAAGCGAGGGTCGCACGGACGCATGTCCGTTGTCACAACGATACCCAAGGAAAAGGCGAAGGGGTTTGTTCGCAGGCTCACTGAAACCCTTTCCGGCAATCATAGTGTCAGCACGGTCGACATGATCGCAGGCCTGAACCGCCAACTGGCGGGATGGGCAGCGTTCTACAAGTTCACCGACTTCACCGCGTACGTATTCCGGCACATCGACCATGTCGTATTCTGGAAAATGGCACATTGGCTGGGGCACAAATACCGATCTCGCATCAAACCTTTGATGCGGAAATGGTACCGAACCCCGGAACCGGGCAAGGCGAAAACCTGGCTCGTGTTTGGTCGGAATGAACGCGGCGGGACCAACGGAAAAGCACTTTACCGGCTTGTCTCAAGCCCGAAGGCGCAGTTCCGGTGGCGCAATCCGGAGGAAAATCCATACATCCTCCGAAAGGAAGCCCGCAGCACTGTCACCTCGCACTATCATGATGTTGCTATGGCCATGGGCCAAGCTTGAACAGAGAGCCGTATGCGCTGAAAGGTGCACGTACGGTTCGGGGAGGAGAAGCGCGCTCGCGCTTCTTACTCCACTCCCGATGGCGCGCGGCTTCGTCTATCTCGCGGTGGTGCTCGACTGGTTCAGCCGCCGGGTGCTGTCGTGGCGCGTCTCGATCACGATGGAAGCCGCATTCTGCGTCGAGACGCTGGAGGACGCTCTCGCTCGCCACGGCAAGCCGGACATCTTCAACACCGACCAGGGCTCGCAGTTCACGGGCGCCGCGTTCACCGGCGTGCTCGCCAGTCATGGCATCGCCATCAGCATGGACGGCCGAGGCGCCTGGCGCGACAACGTGTTCGTCGAGCGGCTGTGGCGCAGCGTCAAATACGAAGAGGTCTATCTGCGCGCCTACGACACCGTGTCCGACGCCCGCGCCTCGATCGGCCGATACCTCGCCTTTTACAATGGCCGGCGTCCCCACTCGAGCCTTGACGGCGGCACCCCGGATCAAGCTTACTTCAGCCCGCTGCCGTTCCGCGCGGCAGCCTAACTCTGGCAGAAGCTCCACTTATCGACGCGGAATTGCTGTTCAGACAACCGGGGCCAGCTCACTTCCGTGGCCTCATCCGCTGGCTGGAGCTCTTGTTGCACCAAATCCTCGTCCTGCTCATGCTCCGACTTCACCTCGCCCCGAGCTGAAGTGCGGGTTCTTCACGG
This sequence comes from Bradyrhizobium sp. CB82, assembly GCF_029714405.1. NCBI lineage: Bacteria > Pseudomonadati > Pseudomonadota > Alphaproteobacteria > Hyphomicrobiales > Nitrobacteraceae > Bradyrhizobium > Bradyrhizobium sp. CB82. The sequence continues at coordinate 7,767,193 of NZ_CP121650.1, forward strand.
ACGACTTTTTAGTTTCGATACATCACACGGACGCTCTGACGCAGTGCACTTGTGGCACCTAACAGCATCTCCGCAGAAACCGTTTCCGGTCTGATGTAAGCTCGGACTCACGCATGAACTATCCATCAAACCTGCGGTCCGTCAGGACCTCATTTCAGAACCCTGAGAGCGAGGCACTGGTAAAATGACAAGGCGCCTAGAAATGCGTGCATGGTCACCGATCGAGTTGGTGCCCTCCATACAGAAGCAGTGCCTCATTGCGCCGCGCGGTGCGTCGACCATTGGGCTCGGTCGCGTGGTCGCGAGACACGCTCAGGACCTATTTGCAATTCACCTATTGCTTGAGAAACCAAAATGCCTTCGCTTGCTTCCACAATGAGATCGTCAGCGTGACGCCCCTTAAACGATGCTGGCTACAGGTTGGTGCTGTGCCCCTGTTTGCCAGAGATCGAGTCGCCAGCACAAAAGTTAGACATCGCGCGATATTATCTCTTTGAAATGGAACTTCACAACGATTGACACGACCACCAGAACAGGTCGGTGCTCGTTGCGTGGTGTCGTGCTAGCAGGCCAACATGTGGCAATGAGCTTTAACGATTCATCCCTATTTAAGCCGATGAGGCGGCATAACGCATTATCACGTGTTCGCGAAGTGCCCCGGAACTCGAAGTTGCGTTATAAGGAGCCAAACTATGTGTGGCATCTGTGGATGGATTGACTTCGATCGTGACCTGGGAGGTCCCGAGGCGCGACGCGAGCTTGCTAACATGACTGCCACCATGGCTTATCGCGGCCCGGACGACGAGGGGACTTGGATCGACGGACCTGCGGCGCTGGGACACCGCCGCCTAGCAATCATCGACATCGAGGGCGGTAGCCAGCCAATGACGCTCCAGGAGGACGGCAGACCCATGTTGGTACTCGTCTATACAGGCGAGACGTATAACTACAGCGAGCTGCGTCAACGGCTCGCCGGCTTAGGTCATCGATTCGACACGAGCAGTGACACCGAGGTGGTTCTGCACGCCCACAGCGAGTGGGGCCACCGAGATCCGCGCGGCGCCGTGAATGAACTAAATGGGATGTTCGCCTACGCAATTTGGGATACCGCCAAACGCGAACTGCTTCTCATACGCGACCGGCTCGGCATCAAGCCGCTTTACTATTACCCTACACAGCATGGAGTATTGTTCGGCTCCGAGCCAAAGGCAATCCTCGCCAATGGTCTTGCGGAACGAATCATGGACGCAGACGGGCTTCGTCGCGCCCTATGCTCCTTCGCAGACCCGCACAACGCCGTTTTCCGGGGCATGCATGAGGTACAGCCCGGCCATATCGTCCGCGTGAGCCGCGATGGCATCCAGCAGATGGCCTACTGGCAGCTCAGCGACAGCGGGCACACCGATGACTTGCCTACCACCGTTCGGCGCGTCCGCGAGCTGCTCGACGACACGATCCAACGGCAGCTCATCGCGGACGTACCGCTGTGCACGCTCTTGTCGGGCGGGCTTGACTCCTCGGCCATGACCGCACTGGCCGCGCGCTTCAGCGACGAGCGGATCCGGTCATTCGCCCTCGACTTCGTCGGCTACACCGACAACTTTATCCCCGGCCCGATGTGCGCCACACCCGATGGGCCGTACGTGCAGGAGGTCTCGAAGTTCGTTGGTACGGACCACACGGACATTACGTTGTCCGCGGACGAACTCATGGACGCGAATGTGCGAGCCGCCACCCTCCATGCCCGCGACTTGCCGTTCACCATGGGCGACATCGACAGCTCTCTTTATCTCCTGTTTAAGGCAATCCGGCAACATGCGACGGTGGCTCTGTCCGGGGAGTCGGCCGACGAGCTTTTCGGCGGTTACTGCTGGTTTCACGATCCCGCGTTCGTTCAGGCGGACAAATTTCCATGGTCCGGCGGCACGTGGTATGACACTGACCAATATCTGGACCCGGACCTCGTCGAGAACCTCGACCTCCCACGCTATCTCGACGAGCAGTACCGCAAGGCACTCGCAGAAGTACCCGCCCTGACCGGGCCGGCCTCTACCGATCCGCATGAGCGTCGCATGCGCGAGGTCTGCTACCTCGCTCTCACACGCTTCCTTCCGATGCTGCTCGACCGCAAGGACCGGCTAAGTATGGCTTCGGGTCTCGAGGTGCGGGTCCCCTACTGCGACCACCGCCTTGTCGAGTACGTGTTTACTATCCCGTGGGCCCAAAAGACTTTCGACGGGCGCGAGAAGAGCCTCCTGCGGGCCGCCACCGCGAATCTGCTGCCGCGGTCGGTGGTGCAGCGGGTCAAGAGCGGGTATCCGGCTATTCAGGATCCGATCTACGCCACAATGCTGCGCAGACGGTTCACCGCGCTGCTAAATGATCGCACTGCGGCGGTAGCACCACTGCTGTCCGTCGACGGCTCCCGTGCGTTGCTCGACGCAAACATCTGGCAGGTGGAGCGTATCCTGGCCCTTCAGGATTTCCTGACCGATTACAACGTGAGCCTTAGGGTTTGAGACGGCGGAACACACATAAGCTGTGAATGCCGCTACGAATTTCTTCAGATATGACGAGGTATACTTCACCAGGCGGGTTTCGGCGCATCAGCGCGTGAGATGATCTTGTTTCCCATTTTTGGGTTGGCCGTCCCGCGGCGCTTGTGCTGAGATTGGCGCGGCAATAGCTTTGAGTATCCGTGCTCTGCCCTGGCGAAGCCATAGAGCCTTCGATTTGGCGTGGTGGCAGCGGTTGTGACCGCGGCATCGCCGAATTCCTCAGCCTACTCGGCAAATCCGATGTCCGCTAGCCATAGCGCTGCGTTCATAGCGGGCGTTGGCCGGCTGGAAAGCAAAAATGGATCACCTCGTTGTGGCCGATGAAGTCGAGCCGCGCGAGAGCAACAATCCAGTTCTTGGCTACGCAAGTGTGGAATGAGAACTCAAGTCGAGTCGGCGCGCGTTTTGATGGTCGAAGCGGACCGCAGCGCCGTCTTTGCTCTGCCGGTTCCCATGCATCGCGACGCCCACATCGCAACAGCCAAACTTTGGCAGAAGCGCCGCTTTCTTGCTGAGCGCAGTCTAAAGCTTGATGGCATTAGGTTCGATAGCCTGAATTTTTTGAGATAGTTGGCGCATTCGTCTGGGGTGAAGGTATCAAGTGCCTGGCCGATTGCGGCGCAAACCGCATCGACGGTTCGCGCGGCAGCTTTGCGGAGCAGGTGCTTGAGCTTGGCAAAGATCTGTTCGATCGGGTTCAGGTCGGGCGAGTATTTTGGCAGGAAGAAGAGTTTGGCGCCGGCGGAACGAATGAGCTGGCGCACGAGCTTGCTTTTGTGGCTGCCGAGATTGTCCATGACCACGATGTCGCCGGGACGAAGGGTCGGCAGAAGAACCTTCTCGACATAGGTCCGAAAGCTCACGCCGTCGATCGGCCCCTCGATGAACCATGGCGCATCGATCCGGTCATGGCGCAGGGCTGCCAGGAAGGTCATGGTCTTCCAGCGCCCGTGGGGCACCTTGGCAGGGAGGCTGCGCGCGCGCGGTGCCCATCCCCGCAAGGGAGCCATGTCGGGCCTGGTCCAGGGGTGAGTAGGCCGGAGGATTTTCACCCCCGGCACCGGGTCACCGGAGGCGGTCGCCCGCCCCCGGTTCCCACAGAACGTGGCGTGCGGATTTCCCGCACCGACGCTCTTCGACAGTTGGTTCACAGCACTGCAAGCGCCTGCAGCTCCCGATAAGCGCAGCTTAGGCTTCAGCACCGGTGTCCGTTCTTTGATTTGGTGGAAGGCGTCCCAAGTGAGGCGACGACCCGCCCAGCTGCGGCTGCACAACATCTTGCGCCAGTAACGCTCGACGACCCGATAGACTTTTACGAGGCTCCGGAGATTTCCGGCGACACCGTAATAGCCATAGTGGCCGCGCAGGACGACGTTGATTTCATCGGCCTGGTCACTGATCTTGTAATGCCGTATTCGCCGCATCAGCTCCTGCAGAGACATAAGGCTGCGCTTTAGCCGAGATTTCTCGGTACGCATCCCAACCTTGAAGTTGCCTCGTTGGTTTCGCGTGCAATAGAGCGTTAGACCCAGAAAGTAGATTGTTTCCGGGCGGTTTCTGCCGCGTTTGCCCGCGTGTCTTTGCGCGAACCGACCAAACTCGACCAACTTGGTCTTGGTCGGCTCTAGAGTGAGGCCGAACTTCCCCAACCGAAGACGCAAGGCCTCCTGTACGCGGATGGCGTCCGATCGATATTGGAAGCAGATCACAAAGTCGTCGATATAGCGCACCAGTCGGGCTTCGCCCCGCAACCGGCCCTTCACCACGCGTTCGAACCAGAGGTCGAGAACGTAATGAAGGTAGAGGTTGCTCAAAAGCACACTGATCGATCCGCCTTGTGGCGTTCCTTGTTCGCTCGGATGCACCGCTCCGTCTTCCAAGACACCCGCTTTCAACCAGCGCCGGATCAAGCTGATCAGGCGCGGTTCGACAAACCGGAGGACCCAATCATGATCGAGACTCCCGAAGAAGTTCTTCAAATCCGCCTCCAACACCCAGCTGATCATGCCGCCGGCGATGACCTCATTGAGGGTCGCCAAGGCGTGATGGGCGCTGAGCTTCGGCCTGCCGCCGAACGAGCAGGGCAAGAAGTCCTGCTCGTAGATGGCGGACAACACCGCAGCCGTGCTGCGCTGGAGCGCCCGGTCGGCGACAGTTGGAACCCCGAGGGGCGCTTCTCCGTCTTACCGGGCTTGGGGATATAGACACGCCGAATGTTCGGCGCCCGATATCCCTGTCGGTGGATGGATTGGAGCATCGGCTCGATCCATCCGTCGAAGCTCTCCTCGCCGCCTCCACCGTCTGTCCGTCCACCCCGGCGGCGGAGCGCTTCGGAATCTGTAATAGATTCTTTTGCACTCGATCGCGCGTGATGTGATGGGCCAACGAGGTGAAGCAAAGATTTGGCTCGCGCCGAGCTTTCACTGCTATTTGTTCAAGTTTCGTTTCCATGGTCAGCTGATCTTCTCTTAGAATAGAAGGCCGTGACTCCCGTTGAATGGAGCCCATGTCGCCCAAGAACAATTCAACTACCGCTGACCGCTTCCCCATGTAGTCGGCTCTCCCGACCTCCGAGTGTCGGGTCGGGGGAGGCGCCCATTGAAGGGCTTGCCTCCGCCCGCCGCTCAAACGGCTCGTGCAGTTTTCCCGCAAGCCGCTTTCATGAATGGGCTTTCGTGATCTGAAGTGAAGGGATCAGTGAGACAAGGCCAACTAGCTTGAACTCCGCACGCAGCCGTTGGGTGGGATATTTCTTCCAGCCTGCGTTCCGCCACCGCTTGGCGCGGTGCGACCACAGCCGGCGGACTATCCACCCGTCCAGCTGGTGGAAGCGTGTCCTGACCCGGGAGCGACAGTAGTAGTGTCCCCATCCTCGGATGATCGGTTGATCGCATTGATCAATTCGCCCAGACGCAGAGGTATACGCCTCTTGGTCAAGGCCCTGATCTGATCCTTGAATCGGTCCACCGACTTCTGTGTGGGAATGGCATAGAGATTCTGCCGGTTCAGTTTGGATTTGATCCGGTCGTGGGCCAGTTTAAACTGTCCTTTCCCACGTTGGATTTTGAATCCGAGAAACTCGAAGCCTTGCGCAATGTGCACAATCCGGGTCTTCTCCCGGTTGAGCGTCACACCGAGCTCTTCGAGAATCTTTTCTGCTCGGGCCAAGACGTTTTGCGCCTCAGCTCGAGTCCGACAGGTCACAACCCAGTCGTCCGCCCATCGCGTGAGCTGGTATCCATGTCGCCTCATCTCCTTATCGAAGGGAGTCAGCAGGATGTTGCTCAGCATCGGCGAAACGACACCCCCTTGCGGGGTTCCCTGTGGCGTTTCAAACCTCCGGCCCTTGTCTTCGTAGCCTGCCTTGAGAGTTTGCTGAATTAGCTTCAGCACTCTGCTGTCGGCGATCTGCTTTCCAACCAGAGTCAGGAGTTTGTCGTGATCGACAGACCCGAAATAATCTTTCAGATCCGCATCTACGATCCACTCGTTTCCAGCCTGTATTTCGCGCCAGATCTTGGTCAGCGCATCGGCTGTCTTTCGACCCTTCCGATACCCAAAACTGCTGGGATCAAAGACCTTCTCAAAGATCGGCTCTAAGCGATTGGCCAGTGCCTGTTGGCACACTCGATCATAGATCGAGGGTATGCCCAAAGGTCTGGTCTTGCCGGGGGCTCCTCTTTTCGGGATCTCCAACCGTCGCACAGGCAGCGGCTGATAGGTGTCGTCGCGGAGCTCTCGATGCAGCCGTTCTAGATTTGCTTCCAGATTGGCCTCGAATTCTTCGATCGTGATCCTATCGGTTCCGCTTGCCCCTCGATTGGCGCGAACGCGCTCCCACGCAAGGTGCAAGTTCTTGCGTGCGTAAACCTTGTCCACCAGAGAGTGGACCTTCTGCTTCTGACCTTCGAGCGTCAGATAATCGGACAGTCTCCTGGAAGCGTGTCGTTCGGGTTTTTCACAAAGGGAACTTTCCATCTGCACGCTCCTTTCTCATCAGCCTCAATTGATCCTTGCTCGATCCATTCACGAACGTCCTTCCCCGGACCACTCTCGATCCGCCGTTTCCGGTCACGCGAGTTATTCGTTTCGCGCTTCAGGTACCGTTACGTTCTCCGACTCCTGCCTCAGCATCACTTCCCACTTCGTTTGCGCTTATAGGGTCGTTTACCCGGATTTGGGCCGGGACTGATGCAGGTCTCCTGGGGTCACACATGAATCTTCCGTATCGTGCCGCCAGCAAACACCTTGGTGCGATGGGTGAATGAGTAGTGCCTTCGTCCCAATAGTGCGGACTCGACCTTGCCCCATCTTTGGCCGACCTGTTCATCGTCGGGGTGGCCCCCATTGATTACAGCCCGATACTTCTCCTCAAACCCTTCGGATTCCGGATCGCTCCGGACACCCTGTCCTCCGGGATACGCCGAGCAACTGGCTCCAGGTCCGTCTTGGCTGTTTCCGGCTTTCGCCTGCGTGCCCGTTTAGACTTCTCCATACCCTCTTGCTCTCCCGGCCAGCGAGGCATTACCCCCGCTTTTGGATACAGCGCCCCTCATCCGAGCGCCGAGGGGACTTCAACCCCAATGATTCATGCGCTGCCCAGCGCACACTATCAGTCAGTCTGACTTCCACCCGGTCATCAGACCCTTCTCACCTCATCGGCTTGGCAGGTCCTACAAGTTTGCGCTTGAACCGGATGGATCTCCCTTGTTCACGTTGCTTCCTTTGGTTGCATGCTGGCGGTACGAACCCCGGGAGCACCTCAGCCCCGCTCGCGATGACGCGGGTTGCGATTCCGCCTTCCCCTTTGAGAGACAGGGTCGGCTACTCCGATCACGTTCGATTTCGGGGCTATCTTCCCGTTCACTTGATTCCGGCCTGCAACCTCCCTGTCTACGCTTCGTAGCGGCCGTTACCGGACGCCACGCAAGACTCGGTTCGCGGCTGCTCGCTAGGCTTTGCCGCGGCCGTCATCGCAGACGGCAGACTTCAACGCGCTTGCAAGGCGCAACCCAAGCAGAACCCGGCGTGCAGATTTCCCGCACCGGGCTCCCCAGATGATCATTCGCGAAGAGCGCCTCATCACACCGTCGGATGCAAGTTTCGAGCGAACGGAAGCTCGAACCACGGGCGGTCGCCCAATTGTGCCCAACTCAGCCGGCGGCGTTGGCCGCGGCGTTGTAGGGCTTGCTTCCACTGTCGCTGGGTTTCAATGCGGATCCAGCTCAGCCTACGGTCGCAGTGGTGCAGAGCGAAATATGGTAGAAGCCTCGCAGCATCACCGTTAGGTGTTGTTGCTGTTCGCGTCTCTTCCAGTGCCGATGCTCGAGCAGCCACTCGCGGGTACGAGCGAGGAACTTTCTGCAGCTCTTGGTGCTGGGGATACGGATCAGGGCGAACCGCCCGCTCCGGTCCACCCCACAGACATGCTTGAAGCCAAGAAATTCAAATGTCTCCGGCCTCTGTCCGTGCTTGCCCCGCATGGTGGCAGCAAAGCGTCCAAAGAGTAGCAGCCGAGTCTTGTCCTCGGCCAGCTCCAGATTGAACTGCGCGAACCGCTCCTCCAACTGGCGCTGGAAGTTCTGCGCATCGTCCTGGAACTGGAAGCACCCCACGAAGTCATCGGCAAAACGCACCAGATATGCCTCGCCTCGACACGGTGGTTTGAACTTCTTCGCAAACCAAAGATCGAGCGTAAAGTGCAAGTACAGATTACTGAGCACAGGCGATATCGGGCCCCCTTGCGGAGTCCCTTCCCTGGCTGGAAGGAAGATCCCGTCTTGCAGTGCCCCGGCCTTCAGCCATTTTGATATCAGCTGAAGGATGATCGGGTCGGCAATCCGGTGAGCCACCATCCGGCGTAGCCACTGATGATCAATGCGGGTGAAGTAGCTGCGGATATCGGCCTCGAACACATGGCTAACCTTCTTTGTCACGATATGCCGGCGCAGAGCCTGCAAGGCATGATGAGGATTTCGCCCTGGTCGAAAGCCGTAACTGCAATCGAGGAAATCGGCTTCGAACACAGACTCGAGAATGCGCGCGACCGCCCGCTGCAGCAGCCGGTCAGCGACAGTGGGAATCCCCAATGGTCGCGTTCCGACTTTGCCCGGCCCTTTGGGTATCTCGACCCGCCGAACCGGCGGCGCGCGGTACGTGCCTTCTTTGAGCTGTGCACAGATCTCCTCGACCCGCTTCTCGCAAACTGTTTGGTGCTTTGCCCGTCGACGCCACTAGCTGCGTCCCGGTTCATCATTCGCCAAGTTTCCTTGAGGAACGCCGGTATCAGCAAGTGGGCCAACGAGGTGAAACGCACCTCTCGGTCCAGTTTGGCTTTCTTCGCTATCTGACCCAGTTTCGTTGACATCAGAATCCTGCCTCTGTGCGTGCGGGTAATGTTTCCCTGCGGTCAGTCTTCATCTGCTTCGCCGCTTCCGCCTGTACGCGGCTTTCCCGCGCTCCGAGTACTACCAGCGAATCCGACTTCCACTGCAGCGTCTGCCTTTCTCAGTAATGATCCATATCGTCCGGCATACTCGGCGTGCTTCCGCTGCGCACCGAGACCACAGTGGATATCTCAGGTTCCTTGATACTTCCTTCTCCGAACGTGCCGTGCGCTCTGACCCCGCCGCAGTCTCCAGCCACCTCGCCTTTGACGGTGACCTACTTTTGCCTTCCAGCCACTACGACTCTGTCGGCCTGCGGATTCCTATCTTTATGAGGCTGACCCGCTTCACTTGCATTACGGCCCGCGCGTCGCTCTGCCTACCTTAGCTCATGTCGTTACCTCCATAAGCCCAAGGCTCGATTCCCGGTGGGGCGGCTCTTCCCCTTGGCGGGGCGGGAATTTCACCCGCTGGAAGCATCAGGCTTGGCCTGACGCACCATAGTGGAGAAAGAGATTCGCCATCAGCGGTGATACCACCGAGCCCTGCGGCGTGCCCTTCTCTCGGGGTTCAGGGGTGCCGTCTTCCAGTTGAACGGGAGCTTTAAGCCACCGTTCAATGTACAACAACGCCCAAGCGCAGTCCGTGTGCTTCCGAATCGCCTTGAGCAAAAGCTCATGCGATATCGAGTCAAAATATGCCCGAATGTCGAGATCGAGCACGAAGGGATGCCGCCAGCATCGCTGGCGAGCAACCCCAACGGCATCGAGCGCCGATTTTCCGGGTCGATATCCGAACGAGTCTGGATGAAAGTGTTTCTCCAAATCCGGCTCCAGATATCCTTTGACGACCGCCTGAGCAACGCGATCCGACACCGTAGGAATTCCTAGCGGCCTCTTCCCGCCGTCGCGCTTGTCGATCTGCACACGCTTGACCGGCGGTGGAAAGTAGCTGCCCGAAGGCATTCGATTCCAGAGCTTGTACAGATTGCTCTGCAAGTCTGCCTCGAACACCTCGATCGATTGCTCGTCCACACCGGCTGCGCCCCGATTTGCTTTAACCCGTTTGTACGCCTCCCAAACCCAGCGCTTGGGGATGTCATACGGCTTTGCTTGACCCAAAAGAGTCCTCCCGTTTCCGGTTGTTCTTCCAATCAAGCGGGACAGTGCCGTGCCTTCGCTCCGCCACCATTACAGTGTCTTCGTCACTACTACACACGGCTCCGTCCCTGCATCGTGCATTGGTACTCAGACTCTTGTGGGGCTTCCACTTGAACCATTCCCTTGGCATCGCGATACAGGTTCCCACGTTCCGCACAGAAGCCTGAACCGAGGTCACGCCACCTCGCCTGCCGGACGCCGCCTGAGCCGTAAACAGGTATCGCTCAGACTGATCCCAAGATAACGACTACCCCTTGGTTTTGACGTCTTCCCTACGCTTTCGACAGTTCTTCGGTGGTTCGCTTGCGCTCGTCTCCTCGATCCTTACCTGACAGAGTCTTGCTCTGCCTTTTCCGGTCTCGCTCACCACCTCGACCATTGGGCCGAAGCAGCAGCCGGTGATTTGAACCCTGATCCTGCAACCCGAGTTCGAGGGGCCCACCCCCATCTTCTGTGCAGCAAGGGCCGCACTCTACAAACCAGTCAATCAGCCGATACAGATCAGTTGTGAAGGTACCGAAGCTGCGTACCGGCTCAGGTGTGCGATCTGCATTCACGGCGGCCATGTGCATCGTGGCCCCGACGTCGATCGCGGCCGCATTTGGATGCACCACCGACATCGTGCCGCGACCCTGGTTCTTCGATTTATTCCGACGCATTGCCAATCCTCCCGTGAGAACGGAAGGGCTGGGCTGTGCTGATGATCAATTTCCTAAACGGGATCGCCTGATGGCGTCACCACTCTTACGCGCGCAACAACCCATGGACCATGTTTTTTGCGGGGTAACCTGCCACCAAAAAGCCGCCGGCCCCTCCCTTCCGCCACGAGAATAGACCTCAGCCGTTCCTACGCCCACAGGCGGACGCTATGCGAGATGGTCTTTTTGAAGCTGAGCTTCTCGGCATGCACGAAGTCCCACACCGACTGGTAGTCGACCTTCAGGCCGCGACCGGCAAGCTCGGCAACGAGACCGCGTATGGTGAAATCGCCGTCCTTGATCCGCTGCGACAGCCAGATCGCGTGATCTCCCGAAACCGCCTTCGGCTTGTGACCGCCCATCTGGCCCGGAATAACGCTGCCGGTCTCATCGACCCGCTTGATCCAACCAATTGCGGTGCTGATCGCAACCCCAAACTGCTTGGCTGCCTGATTGCGGGACATCCCGCCCTCAATCGCCGCCACCACGCGTTTGCGAAGATCCAGAGAGTAAGGCTTGCCCATCCATGCTGGCCTCCGTCCAGCCAGCATGGTGAATCAGAAACATGATGATTTGGGAAATCTTGAGGGTTCTATGAGGTCGCACGCTACGACAGAGCGCGCGGCTGGCCTTTGCCCGCGACCTCATAGAACCCTCAAGATTTCCCTTGCAAACTTGATTTGTGATTCACTCGCCTTTGACAGCTTTGGCGAGAGGGTCGATGCGGCCACGGGAGCGGAGCGACAGTCGAGCAGAATCTTTTTCGGTCGCGGCTCGATCAGATCATTGACATGAAGCATCCGCTGGTGGCGCTGGGACGCACGGTGGATTGGAGCTTCCCGGAGAAGCGGTTCGGCGAGGTTTACACGGATGATCCCCGTCGCCCGCCGCTGGCGGCGCGCTTGATGGCGGGTCCGGCCATCCTCAAGCACACCTACGACGTGTCCGACGAGATGTTGTGCGAGCGCTGGGTCGAGAACCCCTATTACCAATACTTCTGTGGCGAGGAGTTCTTCCAGCATCGGTTGGTGTTCGATCGCTCGTCGCTGACGCGTTGGCGCAACCGCACGGCGAGAAGCGGCTGGCCGCGCTGATCCAGGAGAGCCTGTCGGTTGCTACCAAGACCAAGGCGATCAAGCCCTCCGAACTGTCGCGGGTCATCGTCGACACCACGGTCCAGCCCAAGAACGTGACGTTCAGGGTTTTCATTTTCGGCCAGAAGCGAGGAATGACGCCCCCGATCAAACGCGAACTGCGCCGCAGGGCTGCCGTCGATCCGGTCATCGGCCATCTCAAATCCGAACACCGGATGGGCCGCAACTACCTGTGGCACCGCCAGGGCGATGCCATCAATGCCATCCTCGCCGCCGCCGGCTACAACTTCCGCCGCATCATCCGGTGGCTGGCGCTCTTGTTGCGCCAACTCCTCGTCCAACTCACCGCTCGAATTCAGTTCATTCCAGCCTGAAATCCACGTTCTTCACATGGTGTAATCGCGGCTGACGTCTTCTTGAGAACACGAGGATCGGTACGATCGGCGTCAGCAAATCGAAAAGGAGCCGCGCTATGAAGCAGTACGTTGGTCTGGACATCTCTATGGAAGAAACCAGCATTTGCGTTTTGGATCAGGCCGGCGGCGTGACATTCGAAGGTTGTGCGCCGACCAATCCGGAGGCGATCGCTAAGCTCCTGCGGCGTCACGCAGGCAATGCTGAGCGAATCGTTTTTGAAACGGGCTCGCTATCCAATTGGTTTTGGCATCAACTCAGGGCACTGGGCTTTCCGGTGATTTGCCTTGATGCGCGTCACGCCAACGCGGCGTTATCGATGTGCATCAACAAGTCGGATCAGAACGATGCCAAGGGGTTGGCTGAAATGGCCCGCATGGGATGGTACCGGGAAGCTGCCGTGAAAGGGGGCGGAGAGCTGGAAAACTCGTTCGATGCTGGCGGCACGAACCAAGCTGGTGAATCTACGGCGAGATATTGACAACCAAATGTGCGGTCTGTGCAAGGGGTTAGGAATAGTACTCGGCAAGGCCGGCTCGACCAACCTGGCTCGTAAAGTGGACGCCGTGCTTGCTGAAGCGCCGGATTTGCAAGATATTTTCGCACCGCTGCCGCTTGCCCAGTCCTGTTTGACTGAACAAATCGAGAAGTTCGATCGACAACTCATGGCAGTGGCAAAAGGCGACCAAATTGTTCGGCGAATGATGACCGTTCCCGGTGTCGGTCCCCTGACTGCCCTGTCCTTCGTCGTTACCATCGACGACCCCAATCGCTTCAGACATTCCGCCGACGTGGGCGCCTATCTAGGCCTGACACCAAGACGTTATCAATCCGGTGAGATGGATCGCACTGGCCGCATCTCCAAGCGCGGCAACCGCCAGATGCGAACTTATTTGTTCGAGGCCGCGAACGTCCTGCTGACCGTTGTCAGGCGAGGTTCTGCGCTCAAGCGCTGGGGCAGCAAACTGGCCAAACGCATCGGCACCAAGAAGGCCAAGGTTGCCGTCGCTCGCAAAATGGCTGTCATCCTCCATGCCATCTGGACTGATGGCACCGAATTCCAGGCAGAGATGCGCACCGCATGAACCAGTCTTAAACCAACCCGGATCCGCCTTCGGCGGAACAAGCGTCCCTGCCGGGACGATGGTGTGGGCAATCTCGAAGTCGTCCCTGCGGGCTTTACGCACCGCGCTCTTAACATCGGGATGCCGCACCTCTTGAACGCCATCATGCGGCGCTCCGGCATAGAGACGACCGCGGAAAGAACCATGAACCCGGCAGCGGATCATTTTTGTCTATCGGGGTTGACATCGTGCCCGAGCCATTTCGAACTCGCGCTCCCTGGCACGAGGATCACGCGTATGGAATACGCAACAAGAAATTAGCTAGATCTTTGTATTCGACCCGATCCTTGAGCATGTATCAAGCGGCATTGAGCATTGAGGCGCCGACCGCGAGAATGGCTTTTTTGGCGCCGCGGCGAGCTTTGAGGCGGAGGAACTGGGCCTGCAGGTAGCTACCCTTGACGCGGACCGCGGCCCAGGCGGCTGTGACTAGGGCGGTTTTGAGCCACGGTGTCCCTTTGCGGGTGCGAGTCGAGCGCCGTTTACCGGCGCTCTCGTCATTTCTGGGGCACATTGTCGCCCAGGACAGCAAGTGCCCGGCAGTGGGAAAGCGCGCCATGTCGACGCCGATCTCCGCCACCAAGACGTGCGCGGTGAGCTCACTCACCCCCGGCATCGTCGTGAGCAGGCGGGCGCACTCCTCGATCGGCGCCAAGGTTTTTCCCACGTCGGCATCCACCGTCGCGAGAGCTTGTTGGAGCGAGTCGATGAGCCGCAAGTGCAGCCTGAGCAAGCGTCGGTGAGGCGCGCTGATGCGGCCGTGCAGGGCTTGGATAAGCTCGGCGCGTTTCTTGCGCGCGTTCCCTCGTGCCAGATCGGCCAGGCGCTCGGGGTCGGTTTCCCCTGCAATCAGGGCGTTGAGGATCGCTCGGCCGCTGTGCCCCAGGACATCCGAGAGCACGCTCCCAAGCTTGATGTTGGCATCCTCCAGCGTCTTCTGGTTGCGCAAGGAGTGTTGCGAGACCTCGCGCACCAGTTGCTTGCGGGTCCGTGTCAGGTCCCTCAATTCCTGGATCGGCTTGGGCGGCACGAAGCTCGCGCTGATCAGCCCATGGGCCAACAAGTCCGCAATCCAGGCCGCATCATTCACATCGGTCTTGCGCCCCGGTACGTTCTTGATGTGCTGCGCATTGGCCAGCACCAGTTCGAAATGCTCCTCCAGCAAATGCCACACGGGCTTCCAGTACACCCCCGTCGCCTCCATCGCCACGTGGGTGACGGCGTGCGAGCTCAGCCACTCCTGAAGTTCGATCAAGGCCCCTGTCGTCGTGGCAAAGCTGCGCGTTTCATCCACCGCCGGCTCGCTCACGCAACGCACACGCGCCATCACCATGTCTTTGTGCACATCCAACCCTGCACAGCGCGGATACAGTATTTCCATGAATCTCCCTCCATAACCGTCTGGCGGCGGGAGAGACCCCTGTCGTCGAAATCTATTAACCGTGCTCCGGGGCCTTGGCCCATGGCAACAATTCGCGGTGCTCGCAGGGCCTCGGGTCCAACTAGCTAACGGGCTCATAGCACCAAGCAACGGCCGACCTCGTTCCCGCCAGCACCAGCATATGCCGCAGCGGACGAAAAAAATCCAACCCGCTTCTGGTCTCGCGGTCGCACGCAGCGGGATGGGGAACTAGCTAGAAAAGGTTATTGCGTCTAGCCAAAACCGAATCCAACTCTCATCTGTGGGAAATCCTTGTGGTTTAGCTACGCGATTTCTAGGCGCACCATAGGTTGTACTGACTATCTCGTTCTCGCAAACGCTGGCCTACACTCGAAGGCGACCTAGTCGAGATCCTATGGACGGCAATCTTTTTGTAAGTTCGAAGATCATGTAGATGCGACCAGCAAGCTCGATATGGCGGCGGCGTGCTTGGCTAACGCCAGTACCTTTCGATCCTACGCTGCCGCGCGGCAATCAGGATGGAATCGCGTATTGCCGCATGTAGCGATGTTCCCGATCGACCTATTGTTGCCTCATCTATTTTGCTCCCCAGCCAGGGAGCGAAGACGGTCGCGCAACTGGTGGGCATTTCGAGCGCGCCGATGTCGCGCTCGGTCCTCGACCGAGCGCTTGCAAAGCCAACAGACCGGTGATGATTCGATCACGTCGGTTTGTGCTGCGTTTTCCCGGGAGATAAACAACAGTGCTCGCTGCGCCACGATTTGAGACGACGTTGAAGACTTCGGAGTACTTTGCTCGGGTAGACCCAGGGCATTCTGCCTGAAGCTTGCAGAGGAGTTCGCTGCCGGTTCGCCACGGCTCGGCCTCGAACCATTCGCGCAGCTGTCGCGTAGCCTTGACGAGCGGATCAGGGCGTCGTCGCTCACGCTTCGGCTTCGCAATTGGCCTGTCGGTCGGGCGGACCGCTCCTTCTTTCCACGCGATTCGCAAGCTCGACAAACACTGTTCGATCGGTGGCGCCGCAGTTGGATGGCTTGCTGGGGCGGCGTCGGTGAGACTGGCCAACTTCTCCTGCACGGCTCCGATATCGCGCAGTAAGGCGACCGGATCCATCGGGCATAAATTTCATTGACGCGGGCGCGGACGGCATCAGGTGTTCTTGCTTCGGCAACCAGCCGCTGATGTGGGGTCGCGGGGACGCTATACGTTTTGTGGACACGCGCTCCGTCGCGCTCATTTCGTATTAATTTGAACAATGGCTGGAAAAAGTTCACGAACAAGCGGGCCGAATGATAAAGCTGCGCCAGCAAAGCAGCCGCTTCGAGCCCCTCGAATCGAGGGTAGCCGACCATTCGGCGGACCGCCGCGCCGTTCTTCTGCTCGACAAAGGCCTGATCGTTCTTGCGATAGGGGCGACAGCGCGTGAAGACGATGTCAGCCTGTTCGCAATATTCTTGGTCTCATTCATGAACACAGAGTCGTTGGCGGTGTCCAGACCCAGGAGCGCAAACGGTAGCTGTTTACGAAGCTCGGCCAGAACCGTGCTCAACAACCTCTGTTCGCGCACCAGAAGTGGCGCGCATTCGGTCCAGCCGATCGCGATGTCCGTGAGAACGAGCGTCTGGACGAAGCTACCCCGCGCCGAAGGACCGCTGTGAGCGACAAGATCGGCCTCGACGAAATCGGGCGCAGGATCTCCCCAATCCGCTGAAGTACGAACAGGGATGCTGCGTCGCAGAGCACTTGCTACAGAGCGACGGCGCAGCCGGCCGCTTTGCTCACGATACTTCGAAGCGCCCGGTCGATCGTCGCCGCACTCATCGACGATAGTGTGGCCCGAACCTCTGGCGTCAGGTCGATATGGCCGTGCCGCTCCATCGACTCAATCAAGATCGGCAGCAGGACCTAGACGCTTGCCGCACACCCGGTCTGCGGCCCCCCAAAGCAGTATCAGCGCATTCTCTCGGCGTCTTGGTAAATCCGCCGACGATTACGGCGGCCCGCTGTCTGCTCGCCTGGATCGCAGCGCAGCAACCGCATCGCATGCTTCCGATGTAGGCCCGTAATCGCGACGAACTCGTCGAGAATATGCCCCTTATCGACGCGGCTCGATGTCCTGTAGCGCGGCGCCAAAGCAGACCTCAGTTCCTTGCGCGTCGCCATGCTCAATCGCCTCATCGTTGCCCCTGCGCTCCCTTGCGATTGGGCAGCAATTTACGTGAGGCAACAACTCAGCATTCAGGAACATTTCGGGCGACGCAATGCGGCTTCCCACCCAGGTTGTCGCGCTATTCTATCCCGAAAATCGCTCACCGGCTATTGATCCTCCGTTGCCGAACGCATCGATAGTGACAAATCGCCATAGGCAATATCACAGTCGAGCAAATGTTCATATTTGGCGGTCACCCAGTCTCCGGACTGGGTGTTCGCATGAGCATGCTCGAATGATCCAGATTAATGTCATAGACGCTGAAGCTGCAGGCGCGCTCCCGCGGCCTCGGAGGTCACGAAGATCATCGACGGGACTCGCATCCTTACCGAGATGGGAGTTCGTCGACCTGCTGTCGTAGTGCGACGTTCTGTGTTCAGCCTGTCGTGTTTAAGACGTCTATGTTCGGAACCCGACTGTTGAGGGCGCAGGTATTCCGCCGTGCCGGCGCGAAACACATCGTTTTTTCCGTCTCGCTCGCACCTCCTCTGTTGGCACGCCGATTGCTTGATACCCGGAAAGAATCTTGCGACCGTAGTCTTCTCACGGCCTTCGGCCGAGGGGGTCATATGAGCCTTGCTCGCACGATCGAAGTCAATGCAGCGGCTTTGGTTCCTAGTCGCGTCTGGAGGCAGGCTGCGAGGCTGGTCACATCCAGATGGTGCTTAAACTGGACACGGCAGTGGTGTACTCGCGCTGGACGGTGTTGGTCGCGTGCCATTAGATGCTGCCGGCTAATCCTACTGATCAATAAGTGTTTTGATTTTCGCATCTTCGAGGGAGCAAATCCACTCGCAAGCTGGCCGCCCCGATCGGCGGGCGCGCAGAATCCAGTCGAGCTGCTCCCCAGATCCGAGCGAATGAAGTTAACAATGGGCAAACATCCAGGGAGTACCTCATGCGGGTAGCAGTCGTGTGGAACGAGGAGCCGATCGAGATCAATCTACCCGGTCGGCCTACTCTGGAAGATCACCGCGCGGCGGTTAAAAGCGTAGTGGCCGCTCTACAAGAGAGTGGCCACGAGACGCTGCTGTGCGGGGGCGATAAAGGAATGCTCGCTACACTCGAGCGATTCATGCCACCCGATCCGCAAGCCCGCCCCTCCGGAATGGTCTTCAATATGGCATACGGAAGTAAGGGCGAGTGGCGTTGCAGCCAGGTTCCGACCCTTCTTGAGATGGCCGGCATTCCGTACACCGGACGGAGTCCGCTCGGGGCTGCGCTGGAGCTCGACAAGGTCATCACCAAGAAGCTCATCCGCGATGACGGCGTGCCGACGCCGAACTTTCGGGTGATGCGTTGCGGCACCGAAAGCACCGGTGACCTGCGATTCCCGCTGATAGTGAAGCCACGTCACGGGTTCAACAGCTTTGGATTACAACTCATAAATGAGCCTAGCGGTCTGAGCCAAGCCGTAGAAACCATCGTCACGCAATATGCGCAGGATGCACTTGTGGAAGAATACATCGAGGGGCGGGAAATCAGCATCTGCCTGCTGGGAAACGAAGAGCTCGAAGTGTTGCCTCCGGTGGAGCACGACTTCGGCAACCGCGAGACTCGTCTTATCACCTCGGAAGACAAGCATTATATGGCGGTCGCGGGACCACAGAAGATTTGCCCAGCGCGAATCGGGAGTGGGCTTGCGACGATGCTCCGGGATATTTCGGTTGCGACCTTCCGCGCCTGCCTTGGCCGGGACTTCGCCCGTGTTGACCTCCGGATCGACCGCTCCGGCCAGCCTTTTGTCCTCGAGATCAATTTCAGCCCGTCACTCTATGATAAGCACTCTTACGTCCGGGCTGCGACGACCGGCGGATACAGCTTCTCAACCTTGGTCAATCACATCCTAGATCTCGCCCACACGCGGTATTTCGGAATCGGCATCTCAAGGCAGAACGCGCGCTGAAGCGCGACCGGTGTTCGGCCGTAGGCGGCCGGTGGGCCGTCACTCTGCCGCCCCCGGGGATTCTCCGATGGCGGCGAAGTGGTGATGCGCCGACGATCGCCAAGGCTTTGATAGAGCCAGTCTCGCAGACTGGGTCGATGATTCCTAGTTGTCTAAATTCTTGGATTCCTAGTTGTCTAAATTCTTGCAGCCACTCACATCGCGCGCCCCAGCGAGGCCGGAATTGAGGTCCACTGCGGAGCTATTCTCGGCGCAGGTGGTCGTCACCTCCAACGGCATCACACATTTGCTTGATCGTGTCACCCCGAGCGCGCCTATCCGCATCCGTGATCTCGCTCAAAATCCCTCTCAAGATGAACGAAGCGACCGGCATCGTGGTCCGTCGCAGCGCGGGGATGTCGTCGGCAAGGACACGTGGCACAACTTGGCTCTTCAATTGAGCTTCCGTCGAGAGATGCCGAGAATCTTCAAGATTTCCAAGCGAATTTCGGTGAGAAGACCATTCGAGAGCACGCAACTTCGAGAAGCGGCAAAATATATCATCGATCCTATCTTCATTGTGAGTTCAAGCGAAGATGCGCATTTTGGGCGCTTCTCGGCTCCATCGCGCAAGGTGTATCGCAATGAAATCGCCCGTCACAGGCGTCATTAAGGACAACTATCAGCTGATGCCAGGGCAGATGAAGGTCGTCGCACGTTGGCTGCTCGATCATCCGACGGAGGTCGCGTTGCTGTCCATGAGGGAGCAGGCGCGCCGAGCCGGCGTATCTCCCGCGACGTTCACACGTCTTGCACAGCGACTCGGCTTCGATGGTTTTGATAGGTTGAAGGAGAAATTCGCAGACACCATTAGAGAACGGCCAGAAAGCTTCGCTGGGCGTGTAGAGGAGCTGCTGGCACGATGCGAGGCCGAGGGCGATGCCGCCCTCATTGGTGATACGATCGATGCCTTGAATGGCCATTTGAGCGACCTCGCCAATCCATCCACGATTGCGGCGCTGGCAGCAGCCGCCGATGTTATGGTAGAGGCGCGAAACATTTTTTGTCTCGGCCTCCGCTCAAGCTTTCCCGCAGCTTATCTGGTACATTATGTCGGCTCAATGCTCGGCTTGCCCACGGTACTGATCGAGGGAGTGGGCGGAACGCCCAATGATGCGCTCCGGTCTGTCGGTCCAAGAGAGGTTTTACTGGCGGTTACAGTTAGCCCGTACACGCGCTATACAGTTCGTGCTGCCGAGTTCGCGGTTTCACGCGGTGCAAAACTGGTCGCGTTGACGGATAGTGAACTTTCTCCGATCTGCCAGCTTGCTGCAGTCCTGATTCGCGTTCGGACCGAAACGCCTTCATTTTTCGATACCATGACCCCCTCGTTCGCTGCGGCCGAGTGTCTCGTGGAACTCATCGCGGCCAAGCGCGGGAGTCGCGCGCTTGAAGCGTTGGCTGCCAACGAAGCACATCTCGTAGCATTCGATAATCATGTCCTGCAGAAGTCGCACAGGCGCGAGCTGTGATCGACAGGGACGGAGCCGCTGGCTCTCATTTTGCTGCGAGGATGGCACATCTCAAGGCTTGGCTGTTCGCGTCCTCGCGCCGTGGCGGGCGGTCTTTGCGATGGTGACCGGCAACTCGCTAGTAGGGTCGGATGACTGGCTGTCACCAAACTGGTTCGAGACGCCACGTAGCACGAGACGGTGAACCTCCGTGCTCTCGTGGAGAACGCCACCAGACGCCGACGTGCTGCGCAAGATGATTAGCTTTGCAGCACGTCGCCGGTGGGCTGGAACTCGCTGGACTGACCTGTGCGACCTACGGCGAGAAGAGCGCCCACGGCTCATTGGCTCCCGTGACCCGATTGGCAGACTCGCGGCGCGGTGGAACTGCGCAATTCTCGCCCCACCGCACCGGTGCGTAATCCACCACAAACGCCTCGTCCGCTGGGATGAACCATGAACCGCAACCTCCAGATTGATACCAATTTCGATGATATCCATGGCAAGCCTTCTTTGCCTAATCGAGCCTCGCACTTTGCGGCCCAGGCGACTGTTTGGGTTCAATGGACTACCGGACGGGGCACCTCTCTCACCCTCGGGCACGTTCTTCTGCGCGCGAGGGAATGCCGGCACGGCCAGAACAAGACACCACGTCAGGACTATCGCGAATTCGGTCTGCATTGCGCAACAAATCGCCGGCGCGCCGGGTCAAGGCGAAGCTGTATGACGACCACAACCTGGCGCGCGATAGAACGAGACGTGGGCAATGGACTTCGTCCACGATCAGGGAACGACGACCGGGGCGACCGGTCACAAGCTCGATCCGAGCAGCGAGTTCCTGCCGCGCGATCTTGACGTATCAACGCGGCGCCGCGCCGGACTTCTCTCGGCCCGGCAACGCGTTCATTGAAGCCTTACGGACGCTTTCGGGCGAATGCCTCCACACTCATTAGTTCCTGTGTCCTTGCTGACGTCCAGAAAAAGCGGAGACTTGGCGCAAATACCACAACGACGAACGGCCAGAGGGGGCGATTGGCAATCGCCCGCCGGGTTTGCTGCAAATTCACGTTTGGCGCAACGAGGCCGCCAACGTGATCAGAGGCGAAACACTCTAGTTCCGAATGGTCCACAATTTCGTCTCGTGCAAACGGCCCGCATTTTGTGGTTCGCTAAGTGAAGGTGCGCAGACGCAGAATGGCCGTGACCTTGCCCCCAAGTTTTATCCAGTCCTGGGTTCGCCCCCGGCTGTTGGATTTGCCCGATTCGGCGGTAGTAGCGACGGGAGCTGGCGCGGAGCCCTCGGCATAGCGCAGCGCCAGATCCCGGCGCGGATGGCATGTGAAGGCGAACTCAACGGCGTTTTCCATCCGAGCCGCGAGTGGTCGTGCATCGTTGTAATCGGCCCGCCAGCATCCGAGCGTGACGCGGGCCTGGGCCAGCGACCTGAACAGCGTCTCGTTCAACAATTCATCCCGCAGCCGGCCGTTGATGGGGAAGACGGCCCCGCTCCCTCGGCGCCGGCGCTATGCTGGCGATATCCGTAGCGCTAACAGGAGCAAATCATCATGGAAATCGCGGCAATTGGGTTGGATATTTCGAAGCACGTATTTCACGTTCATGCAGTTGATGCCCAAGGGCAGGTGACCGATCGCCAACGCCTCCGGCGCGGCGAGATAGTCTGCTTCTTCTCCTCGCTGTCGCCCTGCCTGGTTGGGATAGAGGCTTGCGCCACCGCCCATTATTGGGCACGCGAGATTCAGCGGTTTGGGCATGACGTGAGATTGATACCGCCAGCATATGTGAAGCCCTATGTGCGGCGAGGAGCAAAGAACGACGCCGCTGATGCGGCCGCAATCTGCGAAGCAGTTACCCGCCCCAACATGAGGTTTGTTCCCATCGAGAGCGTCGAGAACCAGGGTTTCTTGATGCTTCATCGTGCGAGAGGCCTGCTGGTCCGCCAAAGAACCATGACGGCTTGCGCTATTCGAGCTCACTTTGCTGAGTTCGGAATCACTGTAGGACAGGGCCGTCAAAGGGTGGATGGTCTAGTGGACTTGTTGGATGACGAGAAGCTGGCGCTACCTACCACTGCCCGTATGGCACTGGCTGCTCTTGTGAACCAACTGAAAGAGTTGGACCGGCAGGTCGAAGCCATCGAGCGAGAGCTGGCTCAGATCCATAGTGCAAATCCGATGGCGAAGTTACTTTCCTCTATTCCCGGCATCGGCCCCATAACGGCCACGGCTCTCGCCGCGACCGTGCCGAACCCGACCATATTCCGCTCCGGGCGAGAGTTCGCGGCCTGGCTTGGCCTGAAGCCCAAACAGAATTCCACCGGCGGGAAGGACCGGCTCGGCCGGATAACGAAACAGGGCGATTCCTATCTCAGGCACTTGCTTGTCATCGGAGCACGCAACGTCGTTCGGTATCCAAAGGCCCGGTCCCGGGTTGGAGGTGGCTCAATCGAAGCTCTGCTTGAACGGCGTCGGCCCATGATCGTTGCTATCGCTGTCGCCAACAAATTGGCTCGGATCATCTGGGCAATGATGACGACCGGTGAATTCTATCGGCCTAAGCTCGCGGCCTGAGCTGCCGCGAATTCTGGCCACCTTAAGGTGTGAGGGCAGATGACAGCGTGATGGAAACCGGCGGAGCTGGGGATCGAGAAAGCCCGAAGAGCTTTAAGCGCAACAAGCGCGACCCGTTGATGAGGCCTCGATCCGCGATCTCCATCAGGGCCAGCGGCCATGCTATCGGTCGCAATGACAGGCCGTATACATGAACGCACCCGACCGATATCCAGAATGCTGTAAAAACCTCTTGCACCCCTCGATGAAGGCATTCTGGATGGGCTTGCCCGGCACGATGTAACGCCATGCGACACGGCTCTGACCGGCCCGTGTCAGGATGGCGTTGCTGGTGAACTCGCTGCCGTTGTCGCTGACTACCATCTTCGGCCTGCCGTGTTCCATCACCAGCCGGTCCAGCTCCCGCGCCACGCGGGTGCCGGAGAGCGAGGTGTCGGCTACCAGCGCCAGGCACTCGCGGGTGCAATTATCGACCACGGTGACGATACGGAAGCGGCGGCCATCGGTGAGCTGATCCGATACGAAGTCAAGCGATCAGCGGTCGTTCGGCGCCATCGCCACCGTCATTGGCGCCCGGGTCCCGATCGCCCGCTTGCGGCCGCCGCGGCGGCGCACCGCAAGCCTCTCTTCCCGCTAGAGCCGGAACAGCTTCTTGTGGTTGATCAGATAGCCTTCCCGCTTGAGCAGAACGTGGAGGGCCGATAGCCGAAGCGACGGCGCTCCTGGGCGATCGCCCTCATGCGCTGGCGAAGGCCGGGTTCGTCCGCCTGGGGTTGTCTGGCACCTCATGGACATGCAGCAGCAGCCGATGGCTTTACACGCCCGCCGTTCGCTCATCCTGAAGGCGCCTCGGAGATGCGCGACAGCTTTCCGCTTGGCTGCGGGCGTCACCATTTCTTTCCCAAAAGGTCCTTCAAGGCGGCGTTGTCCAGCATGGCGTCGGCCAGCAGCCGTTTCAGCCGCGTGTTCTCGTCCTCCAGCGTCTTCAGCCGCTTCGCCTCCGACACCTCGATCCCACCGAACTTCGCCTTCCACTTGTAAATGCTGGGCGTCGCTGACGCCCTGCTTGCGGCACAGATCGGCGACCGACACGCCGGCCTCATGCTCCTTCAAAATCCCGATGATCTCCTCATCCGAAAAGCGGCTGCGCTCCATCCTCTGGTCCTTGTGGGCCAGAACGAACTTCAAACTGGGTTATGCCCCTGCGGCAAGGTCAGCCGCGTTGTCTCGATCGCGGTGGGAGTTAACGGTCATCGCTGTCGATTCTCGGCATGGACACTGCCACGTCCGAGTCCGAGACGTTCTGGTCCGGATTCTTTCGGAAGCTTGCCCGGCGCGGCCTGCGCGCGGCGGGCAAAGATCACCGCGGTCGAGCAACAGATCGGTCTCGAGTGCGGAGTGTGCCGCGACAATCTTAGTTCGGCAGGCTCCCACACCCGGAGGAACGGCGGCGCCATCCACCGAGGACTGCGGTGTCGAGCCGGAATGGCCGCCACCGCCCCCTTGGTGGTGCCAATGAGGCGGCGGGGCTTTCGTAGTTCACGCGCTCTGAGTCGGTAATCAGCATTGCGTGCCCTTAGATCTCATCCTTCGGGCAAATCGTCCAACCAGCAGGCAGCCTCCACGTGCGGGCGGGAGAAGATCTTTCCGACCTTTCCGAGAGCTTTGTTTTGGTGATATCGCATATACACGCGGTCATCGTCCCCAAGATCGAGGATCTCGATCTTCCCTGTGTAATGAGACATAATGTATTTGAATGTTTTTTGGATTCCACTGAGACGTTGATTGATTCCGCGGGTAATCTCCAGTCCGCGGCGGAGTGAAACCTGAAAGTGCGATGCGCCCTTCACCGGCCTCGCCTGAAAAAGATAGTAAGGGCGCACTCCAATTTGGTGACATTTGGCAAAGGTCGCCGCCAGGATCTCGGGATCATCGTTGACTTTCGCGAGAAGCACGGACTGGTTGAGGAATTGGACGCCCTGTGCACGTAAAGAGCGCACTTTGCGCTCGGCATCGATCGAAATCTCACCAACGTGATCGAAATGTGTGACGATTACTGCAGTCTTACCTGCCTCATGGATTCGTTGGAACAAAGCCGGTAGAGCGGAATCCTCAAACCGGTTTGGGGCAAAGGCGATCATTTTTGTGCCGAATCGAATTGATTCTAAATGTCGGATCGGCAGCAGATAATCAAGAATTCTATTGAGCTTAATGGTGCTGAGCACGAAAGGGTCACCTCCTGATAGCAGCACGTTCGTAATCTCGATATGGCCGCCGATATATCGCGCAACCTGAGCAAAATCGGGTGCAGCTTCATCGGAGTCCTTGCCTACGATACGTTTGCGAAAGCAATAACGGCAATATGAAGCGCAACGATCCGTCACCAGCAACAACGCGGTCTGAGCGTATTTGTGCTGGAGTCCGGGCATGACCGTGTTGTCGTACTCGCCGCTCGTATCCAGACTGCCGGGACTCTCAAACTCCTCGACTGATGGCTCCACAATGCGTTTAAGCTGGTCGTAGTAACTGCCGGTGGTAATCTGTTCGTGGTAAGCTCTTGTGACATGATGCCGCGTGATGTTGTTGACTTTCAGTTCATCATTGGTAACCACGAACGTCCCTTCGATGAACTTCATGAATTGTTCTGTAGAATGCAGCGGATTAACTGTGCTTGTCATTGCTGCTCCTTGTTATAGCGGACGAGCTGCATTGGTACGGCGATTTACTCACTGATGTTACAGCATCAACAATGGATGGAAACCTACCTACTCTGGCGAGGAATATTGGCCCCCGGTATTCCAGGAATATTGGCGCGTAGCAAATACAATAGGGCGGCAGAGCGCTCCCGGGCGGTAGTGGAGCCGGTCGGCGCAGCTTGGGCCAGATGATGTCGTCGGTCCAGTTCGACGAGTTCACCACACGCTGTCGCCCATGATTTCGCTCGAGACGATAAAGATCAAATGCTCTTCGACGCGAACATGTGGCGTCGATGTGCGCCATCATGCATGCGCGATTCTGCGGGGTGTACCACGCGCTGTGAGCGAGCGGAGATCAATACCGAAGCTCTGCCGCGAAGCCCGCGACAGCTGAAGTTATCTATATCATGCAACCATCTCGGAGCATCGCCCCGCTGAGAACGCGAATTGGCGGCACGCAGCGTCTCAAGGGCTCGAACCGAGACTTTTGTACAACATTGTACGTATACCTGCTCAAATATCAGCTCTGACGAGCCTAGCCTGCTCACAGTAGCTGAAGACGCACGACGATCAGGGCTGCGTAGACAGCCGCCGCAATTGTCAGGCCAACCGAGACATCAAAGGAAGCGGCACCAGCCTGTCTTTCGGTCCGCGCAGGCGGCGTAATGCTCCGCACGGCATCAGTGACAGAGACGCTCGCTCTAATCAAAAGGCTTTGCAGCGAGTCCGCCCCTCGCGTCGGCATCGCGGATCGATTCTCAGAAACACCTCGGCGATGTCAAGAGAGGCGATCACCGCAAATGACGGGATTGTGATGATTACAATAGCGCCGCGCACCGCGGCGGGGGCCTGCGCTGGCCTGGCTCAACGGATCTATTGCGCAGGCGGTCAGGCCGAAAACTTGATCAACCTGTACAAGTGCCAAATCGACTCCAGCTGCCGCTGGACATTTGCCAGCTTGGCCCGTCTGGTCCCCCACACCGCCGCCTATTGGGTCGCGCTCATCGTACACGACAAGTGCACAGAGCGCCGCTCGTCATCTCGATCGCGTCAAACGCGTTCCCCACATGCGCCCCAAATTGCAAAGAAACCGTGTTACAATCTGCCGACTCTACATGGGACGCAAATGTGCAACTCTTCACGCGTGTACTCATCTCACCCATAAGCGCACGAAACTTTGAATTTAGGAAAGCCGTTGTCCAGCTAGTTCCGCAATGCTTCAAGGAATGTAGATGGAGTGTAGCCAGGACGTTTCGGAATGGTTTCGTGCTGAGCGCGGACGGCTGGGCACCAAGGGGGATGATCCGTCGGATCGGGAAAGAACTCGGCGAACCAGCCCTTCAGCTTCTGCTTCAAGAGGCGCTTGATCGGCGCGTAGAAAATCTCCTCTTCTGCCGGGTTGGAGGAACGCGATATCGCTGTTTTCGGCGCGCACGCCGGCATTCCTCGGGGTCGCCGCCGTCGTCGAATATCATGTTCGGGCCGCCGCCGTTATTCCAGTCGAACAGCTTATCGGAGTAGTCCTGGGTAGTTCTCGGTGAGCGCCTCGCCCTTCGCGGCGACCACCGGAATGCGCGCACGGCGATCGCGGCAGCGGCACGGTCCTCCGTCGAATAGACTTACAGGAGATCCAGCCGATGTCTGCGCCGAGCTCAACCAGGGTATCGAACCGCGATCTGAATTGGCATGTGCAGAGCGGCGATATGCGCGCCCTTGAGCGGCTGCTTCGGACCAAACTCTCGGATTGCCACCAGGCCGAGCATTTCGGCCTCGGCGAGCGAAATGTCCTTGACGATTTACTTTGTGAAGCCTGTTAGTTTCTGTTCCTATCGTAGAATGCGGCGCTGCACACATCCGAGATTGCCCGTGCTCTCGTAGAGCGCACACAGCGCATTACGCCGCATCAGTACGGCAAATCCGGCGAGGCTCCCCTGTGTCACGCCAAAGTCGTGCCTCGAAGCCCCAACACGCGTGACCGCAATAGTCGTGCTCGCGATTTTCGTGGACATAGCGACGCACGCCACTGCCTCGCGTCGCAGATCTTGGAAAGCTTCAACGCTATGCATGTAAGGCCCCCCGCTTACGAATCAAGCCCGATAGAGAGCGTGTCTTGTACGGCTCAGTCATTAGCGAGCGCCGCTCTTCGGAAAGCAGCGACAACCCTGCTTGGACCCCTGGGCGCTTCGCAGGCTTCAATGAAGTTCTTGTACCAGATCATCATGGTTTGCCGCCTGCAGGACCGATCGGATAGCGTTTGCGGCCTCATCGACGTCGTCATCGCTAATAAGATAGTGGAGGACAGCTCGAATGATCCCTTGGCGGAGCGAGCCCATCCGCACGCCGCTCTGCAACAGCGCAGACAAGAATTCTCGGGTCGATAGGTCGTCCCGCTCAAGCCGAAAGAACACCATGTTCGTCTCGATGACCGGAGGGTCGAGGCAGATGCCGGGAATGGCGCTAATCCTCTCTGCCAGCAGCTGCGCACGCCGATGGTCTTCGATCAGCCGGTCCACCATAGTTTGAAGCGCCACGACACCTGCGCTGGCCATGATGCCGGCTTGGCGAAGGCCGCCTCCCAGGAGCTTCCGATAGCGCCTCACTCGCTCCATGAAGGGTCGCGTTCCGCACACCATGGAGCCGAATGGCGCGGCGAGTCCTTTCGATAGGCTGAACATGATGGAGTCGACGTCCTCCGCCATTTCCGCTGGCATCCTCTTCGAGGCAATCGCCGCGTTGAAGATGCGGGCGCCATCAAGATGGAGCGGCAAATCATGCTCGTCAGCAAGCGCGCGCACCTCCTTGATATAAGACGCAGGCAGAATCCGCCCGCCGCGTTGACATTGGGGATTTTCCAGCACGATGACGCCCGGCGGCGCGCACTGGTAATCGCTATTGTCGCGGATCGCCGCGCGCAGCTCATCCAACGATAGCCGCCCGTCAAATTCTGTCGCAACCGGGTGCAGAACGAGGCCGCCCACAACCGAAACGCTACCGGCTTCGAAATCGTATAGATCGGAACGATCGCCGACGATCACTTCTTGGCCACGGTGACAATGCGCCAGCAACGCGGTAAGGTTTCCCTGGCATCCGCTCGACACGAAAGCTGCATCTTCCTTACCGAGCATGTCCGCCGCCAATGATTCCAGGCGGTTTACCGTCGGGTCTTCCCCGTAACCGGAGTCGCCCACCTCCGCTTTGAACATGGCGTGCCGCATCTCCTGGGTGGGGACCGTTACAGTATCGCTAAGCAGATCGATCATCTTCTCTCCACATTTGGCGTTTGGCGATCAATGTTTGAGACAGACCTTCGGCGCGTTCGGCCTCGATCCAGCAGAAGGCACGCGACAAATGTAGTGACCAGTGCAGCAAGCAAAATCTGCTATCTCATCGTCATCGCTGACCAATGGCAATATTTCTTTACTCATCCGCAATCTATCGCGTCCATAAATGGGTCACGACGCAGACTTTGCAAATGTCTGGTACGGGAACCAACCCAATCGGGACTGCGTGTCAACGATTTGAAAGGCCAGTTCGCCAGGCATCGTAATCTCGCGGATTTCTGTCAGGACACCAATTGCATGACAAAGGGAGAGCCTCGCGTGGTCACAAGATGAGATGCATGCCGCAATCAATGCGCACGCATTCGCCGGTCATGTTGCTCGATGCCGGGCTGGCGAGAAAGCAGACGAGCTGTGCTATGTCCTCAGCGGTCGAGACAACCTTAAGCGGCACACGCGCCAGCACTGCATCGCGGACCTGCCGGGCACCTGCCTCGCCACGGCCCTTAGTGAACCAGGGGGTATCGATATAGTCGGGACAAACCGTGTTGACGCGAATGGAGGGCGCCAGCGCCCGCGCCAGCGGCAGCGTCATGGCATTCAGCGCGCCCTTGCTCGCCGAGTACGCGACCGATGAGCTGCCACCGCTGATGGCTGCCACGGAGGAGACGTTTACTACCGCGGCCGGCCGTCCGGTCACTCTGGCGCCGGCCTCAAGCAGCGATCGCGCCGCACGGATCATCTGGTATGGCCCGATCGTATTGACGGCATAGATGCGCTGAAAATCCTCCGCCGAGAGGCCGCCAAGATCCTGATGCGGGACATGTTTTGTGATCCCAGCATTGTTAACAAGCACATCGAGCCGCCCCCAGGGCTCGGCAGCCGCGACGATCTTCCTACAATCCTCATCGCTCGAGACGTCGCCCTGCACCACCACGACCTCGGGAGCGCCCGACTTGCGGCAGGCTTCGGCTGTGGCCTCCGCTGCCTTCCGGCTGTTCGAATAGTTTACTACGATGCGCGCCCCGCCTTTGGCCCAGAGGCCCGCGGTTGCCGCTCCAAGCCCCGACGCCGAACCAGTCACGATCGCGCACAATCCATCCTTCGACATCATTCCCTCTTCTTGAATATTCAAGCCGCATGTTATCGATGGCACGCCATATCGCGCGGCAGAACGCGCGCAGGCTCACAAAATCTCCATTTCATAGCATATACACGGTCCGCTGCCGGCGTTGATGTTGACCAGCATCTCCTCGCCCGGGGGCCGCAGGCCCTTCGTCACCCGCTCGCGTGAGCAGGTGGAAGAGCTGACGGCGCTTGTCGTTCGCGGACCTGCGTGAGTACCTGGATGCGGTCGCCGGCGCACAATTCCCGCGGAAGGAAAAGCTGCGTTTCGACCGCGTGGTAAGTGCCGAAATTTGAGCGGTACTCGCGGTCGACGCCGATGCAAGGAGCAGAGTGTCGGTGGCAATGCCGCAGAGCCGGAGACAGCAGCCCTCAGTCAGGCCGCCGTTGTAGTCGATCCCGTCAGACGGTATCAGTCGCGTTGGCATCCACAGCGAGCCGGGGCTATTAGGGAGCTGCGGAAAGCGGCCGCGCACCGAGCGTCTGGCCCGTGCCGTATGTCTGTGAGTGGAGGCCCCGCAGCACGGCCAGCAAGCAATCGTGGCGCTTCTGTTCGAGCTTAGGGAAGACAGGTTCTCGGCTCGAACGCCTGACTGCTCGGCAAGTTTGTCCAGAACGGCATCGGTGAGTTCGGGCCGGTCGGTGAGCGTCGACCATGAGCACTTCAGCTGGGGTTCCCATTTCTCGATGAACTGGTGGATGGCCGTCCCGTTGCTGCCGATACGCAAGGGACTAATGAGCGCCCGGCCCAGCCCGAAGGAACATCGGACCGTGCCATGTATCTCCTGCACCGCGTCCAGATCGTCGTGCGCCAACCACAACGCGTTGCGCAACATCGACTGCGGCAGTCGGTTTGCGATGAACACCTCCACGTCTTTGCGCATCGCGCGAGGATCCCCCCTGGTCAGCATCTCGGGCGCGGCGCGCTCTCTGGCGCACAGTTTAACCAGCGGCAGCAGATACACCGGCTTGAACGGGTGCGGAACGAGCGGCCGCTCGTGGTCTTGCATTTCCCCTTGCAGCAACAGGAAGGAACTCTTAGGCATGAACTTTGATCTCTTAGGAATGAACTTTGAGAGCGAGCTTCTCGCGGACCTCATCCGCGCTCATAACCCGCACCTCAATCCGGTCGAGAATTTCTATTGCCCGCTGCACGAGCTCGGAGTTACTCGCCAGTCGCCCGCGGCAGAGGTACAGGTTGTCCTCCAACCCCACCCGCACGTTTGCGCCAAGCAATGGTGCCAATGCCGCATACGGGAGCTGCATTCGTCCAATCGAAAAGGCCGAGTAGATGGC